>NZ_JBFTHV010000005.1:0-301414 GCF_056394405.1 Leifsonia sp. 10N434
GCCTGGACCGTCTCTGGGCACAGCTTGTCGAGCGCGGACTGAGCGTCATCCTCGAAGACGGGACGTGGCAGCGCGACGAGCGCGATGAGATCCGCCGCATCGCCGAGCGGCTCGGCGCCGGCACCGAGCTGCACTACTTCGATGTCCCGCTCGAGGAACTCTGGCGTCGCCTCGAAACCCGCAACGCCAATCCGCCCTACGGCACTGTTCCGATCACGCGGGAACTACTCGAGGATTCCCGGCTGCGGTTCCAACGACCCGATCAGGCCGAGTTCTCGCTCTTCGACCAGTTTGTCGTGCACCACTGAGGGCGTTTGACGGCCGGCCCGAGCTCGCCATCTAGGGTTTCCGGCAGCCTGACGATCGCATGGGTTGCTGTCAGTCCTCGATGTCGAACACGGCTATGCGTGACGAGGTCCGTTGCAGGGCCTCGGCCAGTGGCATGTGGGCGGGGTGGGTCAGGTACACGTCTCGCGAAAGGGCATCTGCGAAGACGATGACCAGCCCGTAGTCGTACCCGGCCTCGAGGTTCTCCGGACTCATGCTCGGGCCGTCGACGACGCTGCGGATGCCCGGAATGCTGCTCTCCAGCGTTTGAGTGTAGGTGCGGATCCAGTCGATCTCGGCTGGATCCACCTGGTCGTTCCACTGCACCAGTACAACGTGGGTGACGGTCACACCTGGGTCCTCTCGTCCGGCTGAATGGGCGACGCTCGAGTCCCCTTCAGTCTGGTGAGCCATGTTAGCGGCACGCGTGACGCATCGGCTCGTCGTGGCGCGACCCATGATTGCGGGGGTTGGGTCCATCGAATCGCGCCTTTAGCCTGTGATCAGGGCGCAAGGGGGAAGCATGCGACGGCAGCGGCGATCGGCTGGCCTCGTTGCGGCCTGCGCGGCACTCGTGGTGCTGACCGCGTGTTCGGCCGGGCCACAGATCGAACGCGAGCGGCGCGGCAACCTCAACTCTGCGATCAAAGAGTTCGACCCGGCGTCGATCTCGACGATGTCCTGCAACGTGGCGGGCGGATCGATCGAGTTTCAGAGAGGATTCACGCGGCTCATCGTCCTCAATGGCGCGGATTCCTGGGATGTTGTCGTCGATCGTTTCAGCAAGCTCAGCTACGAGGGACCGGTGAACCCGCCTGGCCTGTCGCTCGCACGGAAGGACGGCATCATCGTCGACGGCCGGCGCATTGACGCGCCCGACGATCAGCCGGATCTCGTTCCGTGGCTCATTGCGAAAGGCTGCACGATTCCTGCCGAGGGCGCTGTCATGCTGAGCTTTGAAGAACGCGCTGTTCCTATCGGCGGCAACTAGCGCGGGGACGTTCCAAGGACTCCTCGAACTGGCGATTGAATGGGCGACGCTCGACACCCTTTCAGTGCGAATGCTGATGGTGCATCACGCGTGACGCGTCGCTTCTACGTGTTGCGACCCACGTTAAATCAGCGGTCCCGCGGGTGGCACCAGTGCGGCCTTCTCAGCGGGCAGGACCGGCGGTGCGGAGGGCGGCGATCACATGGTCGACCCGGACGCGGATCTCTTCCTCGTCCGGCATACCGAAATGGAACGCTAGGCGGTGGTAGATGGGGCCGTAAAAGAGGTCCAAGGCAACGCCGAGGTCGGCGTGCGCGGGCAGATCTCCCGCGTGTTGAGCGCGGCGCAATCGTTCCTCGAATCCCTCGATCCGTGGGCGCATCTGATCGCGCAGGGCCCGTGCAAGCGCGGGCTCGCGCTGCGCCTCTGCGATGACCGCGGCGAGAGGAGAGGTCTCCTGCGGGGTGAGCATTGCGACGACAGAGTTGAGCTGGGCGCACATGTCGCGGGCCAGGTCTCCGGTGTCTTCGTACGTCACGAGCGTTGTCGCCGAGTCGGCCACGGCGTCCAAGAGCACAGCGCCCTTCGACGGCCACCAGCGGTAGATGGTCTTCTTACTGACCCCGGCGCGCTCAGCGATCGCCTCAATGGTGAGCTGAGCGAAACCGTTGTCGCGGCACACGGCCAACGCGGCATCGAGCACCGCAAGGCGCGCGCGTTCGCTCCGCCGGGCCGGATCAGGTGTACTCGCCATCCTCGCAATCTACACGCTACGTGTCGTGTTGCGTCTCCAGGACACGAACTGCTACCTTACAACAACACGACACGTTCCGTGTCGTCTGCTCGATTGCAACGACTCGTGCGCGAGGAACTCACAGGAGGATCAGCAATGAGATTGGCGACATTGAAGGGCGCCTCGGTGTCCGACCCATCGCAGGAGACGCGCCCGAACGACGGGTACGTGATTCGCAAGCTTCGGCTGAGCCCGGATCACCGCGCGGCAGTCGACGCGGTTGAGCGCTACCTCGTCCACCGCGGGGCGTTCACTGTTGCGGAGCCCCTCGAGCGACTGCTGAACGACCTCGTCGACCTCTTCGAGCAGAGTGCGTGGAACAACGTTCCGATCCGGGAGATCGTAGGCGAGGATCCCGTCGAATTCGCCGAGCAACTTCTCGCCAACTATGCCGACGGGCAGTCGATCGCGGAGGAGCGAAACAGACTGTCGGCGACCATCGACGAGATCATTGCCGGGGTCCTGGTCCGATCGCGACACGATCTCCGTAGCCCGGATGCCCTGCCTTAGGTCCGTCGACTGAGCCAGCCCACAGCATAAGGGCGAGCTCACTTTCTCGCGCTGTGCGGCCCGCGAGGTGAAGCCTCTTCGGTATATTGACACCAACCTTCGCTGTCTATCTCGTCAGTTCAGGAGTGGAAAATGTCTGAATCAGTTTCCGATGCCACAGTTTCGCCCCAACCGGTCGCGCCGGTCGCACCCTCGTTGTTCTCCCGGCTCGCTGCAGAAGTGGCGGGCACCTTCGTCCTGGTCTTCGGAGTGGTCGGCACGGCGCTTTACGCAGCCGGCTTCGCCGACGGCGAAGGCGGCCTCAACGTGGGTTTCTTGGGGGTCGCACTAGCGCTCGGATTGAGTGTCGTCGTCGGCGCTTACGCGTTCGGCCCGGTGTCGGGTGGACATTTCAACCCGGCGGTGACGCTCGGTCTGGCCGTTGGCGGACGGTTCGCGTGGCGCGACGTGATCGGTTACATTCTTGCCCAGATCGTCGGCGGGGCCCTGGCGACGACCCTGCTGGTCGCGATCGCCGCCGGAGGTCCGGATGGGTTCCTCGACAAGGCGATGAGCGGCGGGTTCGCTTCTACCGGCTGGGGGGAGCTTTCGCCGGGCGGCTTCCCACTGTTGTCCGCGCTGTTGGTCGAGATCATCACCACGGCCGTTTTCGTCTACGTGATCCTCGGCGTGACGAGCACCCGCGCCGCTGACGGATTCGCGCCGCTCGCCATCGGTTTGACTCTGACCATGCTCGCCTTGATCGCGATCCCTGTGTCCAACGCGTCGTTCAATCCGGCGCGCTCGATCGCGACCGCAATCTATGGTGGCCCGACCGCACTCGCCCAAGTATGGCTGTCGATTGTGGCGCCGATCGTCGGGGCATTGATCGCCGGCTCCACGTTCAAGCTCCTGTTCGATCGCTCGCGTCCTCAGCGGGATCTGTCCTCCGCCGCACGGTAGGGAGCGCACATGCGGACGTCGACTTTCATATTCGAGGCAAAGGCGTACGACGACGACTTCCATCATTTGAACGACGAGATCGCCCAGCGCGCGCGTGCCATTCCAGGATTCCTGGGCGAAGAGGGCTGGACCAATGAGGCGACGGGCTTACATTCCGAGGTCTAGAGTCCTCGACGGATTAAACGTTGGCGTTCATGCGGATCTAACTTGAATTGAAGAAGGCCCCGAAGGCAGCGGCCTCCGCGGCGTAGTCGAGATCAGCGTCGTCCAGAACGGCCATGCGCGCGCTGCCGCCCAGTTCCATGATGCCGGCGTCTCTGAGGTCTTTATACCTACTTCGGTTGAGCCCGTGGACGAAACCAACCGAAGTGTCGCGTGCGCCGCCATTGCCGTTCCGATGAGCTCGCCGCTGCCGACGGTCACGCTCATCACCCCAGCGGGCAGTCCCGCTTCCTCGAGGTCTGTCGACCAGCTATTCAGACCCGCCCACTCCCGGAGGCTCTTTGGATGTACGCGGCTGGTACGGGATCCGATATCCACACATGTGCTTCCCGCCGCTGAAAGCGAATTCCGTGCGCCCACGCGGCCTTTGCCTCAACCACTAACAACACGGGCTCCCCGCCGTGTCTGGCTGCAACTGTGGTAGCAGTGTCGCGGTCGTCCGAATGATGGACGAATTGGCGCCGCATGGGCTTCAAACCGTCTCGAAGGATGCCTTCGACGCTCGAGCTGGCGGTGCCGTGAAACAGAAAAGCCGGGGGTTCCTCCGGTGTCAGCCGAACGTGAAAAGTCGCCGAGTGACCGTACGCGGCTCTGATGCGGCTACCGTCGATTTCATGGCGCTTCTTCGACGCCTGTTCGACCACCCGGCGAAGTCGAATTTCGTCGACATCCTGATAACCCATGGATTCGAGAGCGCGCACGAGAGCATCCACGTCGACCCACCCATCGACTCCCATCTCAAGGGCGTAATCGTTCGGGGCATGACGCAACGCGCGCGAGATCTCCCGACTTATCTCAGCGTCAGTCGCCAAAGGTGCGTTCCTCGTACGACCACGACTCCGCGGCGAACTCATAGCACCCATCGTCCGGAATATAGATTAAGAAGTGATTGAGGTCGAGGTGGCTCGCGAGCTTCCCGTCCAGTAGCCCGGCGATCCAATCCGAATTCTCGACCTCCGTGAGGAGGCCATAGCTCTCATTTACTTGAAACGCCTTCGCGACGGGTTCTGCCGTGAACTGAATACCTCGCGCCCACTCGAAACGGAAAACCCCGAGGTACTCGCCACCTGCTCGCCGATATGTCACACGGAGCTCCACGTCGGGCCCCGTTCTCACGAGACTTGGCACACCGGCCGTGTCATCAAAGTCGCCGGGCACGTCAAACAGAAAACGCTTCCTTATGCCACGCGCGCTTTCAGGCGAGGACATTCACTCTCCTACCGCTCCACGCACATTTCCAAAGAGACTCCTCGAATATACATCGCGTTCGAGCTCTCGTTCCCGACTCCCGACTGGTCGACGTTCTCCGCCTCGTAGACCCCCGATCCTTCGACGATCGCCGACGAGCCGTCCGGGACCGCCTGCTGGGCGATGGCCGCCGTCGCTCCCGCGGCGAGGCTCTGCACGGCGGCTGTTCCGAGCGCGGGAGTCGGCGCCGTCCAGTCGCCGCCGCCGATGCCGGACGCGTTCACGTGCTGCACGGCCTGAGAGGCGTTCGCCGTGAGGACAGACTCGTACTCCGTCTGCCCGGCCTCGTCGATGAGGGCCCGGATGTTTCGGGTCAGGATCGCCTTGAACCCGGCCGTGTCGTCCGAGCCCTCGTTGCGGAAGGTACCGGAATCGGTGAGGTTGGCGATCGCCCAGTCGACCGCCGCTGTCGCCTTGCTCAGGTATGCGGCGTCGTGGGTGACGAGATACATCTGGAGCGCGGCACCGGCATAGTCGCCCTGGTTGTACGTCCAGTCGTAGTCGGTGTACGTCCCCGTGCCCGACACGTGGTCGCGGAGGTGCCCGTTGCGGTCGAAGTTCGTGTCCAGCCAGGTGAACAGCCGGTTAGCGGTGTCGAGGTAGCTCTGCGTGCCCGTCGCCGCGTAGAGCCGCAGCGCCGTGTAGATCGCCGTCCCGTTCGTGGCGACGTTCTTCTCATTCTTCGACCCGTCGCCGACGTCGACGTTCTTCCACCAGATGCCGCCGCCGTATTTCGTGTCCTCGTAGCCGGAGACATACGAGAACAACGTCTCGGCCTCGGTGAGGTAACGGCTCTCGCCGGTGAGCTCGTAGGCGCGGATGCTTCCCCGTGCCCACCATCCGATGTCGTCGTTCCAGTCGTTGTCGGTCGGGGTCGGATACGCGGCCTGGAACCCGTCGAAGACGTCGTCGATCATCGCGCGGGATGCGGAGTCGTGGGTCCGCTCGTAGCGGTCCATCACCATCTCCCAGAGCTGGGCTTCCCACCAGTAGTCCGTGTATACGCCGCCGTCGGGTCCGACGGCATGCTCGCTGTGCGCGACGTGATCGCTATATGTGTAGAAGTAGTTCTTCGACGCGTCCCAGTACTGGCTGACGAAGGACTGGTACGCGTCATCGGCCTGGGACGTGGTGAGTGCGGCCGCGGGTTGGGCCACCACCGCAGTCGCCAGGGTGGCGACTGCGGCGACGGCCGCCAGTCCGCCTCGGATGCGTGTGCGCGTGGTCATGCGAACTCCTGTCGGATGGGCCGAGCGCGGAGTCGGGTTGCTCGACGGTGAGTCGGATCGGAACCGATCCATGTGGACTCTACGAAGGCTTTGGCAGCCCCGTCAACCATTAATTCGAGATTAGTTCTATTAACCATATTGATTCGGTTTCGAACATGTGAATATGATGACTACCGCACTCGAATCACCCCCAGAGCAATGGAGCCCCACATGCGACACGTCCGTGCCGAGACCGTCGACCGCGTCACCCGCGAGGTGCGCGAGCGCATCGGCCCCGCCGTGGCGGAGGTCTTCGAGCGGTGCTTCGTCGACACGCTGGAGTCGGCCGTCGGGACGGCGCCCGACGGGACCGCGTTCGTGGTCACGGGAGACATCCCCGCAATGTGGCTGCGTGACTCGACGGCTCAGCTGGCCCCGTATCTGCACTTCCTGGCCGACGACGACCTGCTCGCCGACACCGTCGCTGCCGTGTCGCGCCGGCAGTTGGCGTGCATCCTGCTCGACCCGTACGCCAATGCATTCAACCGATTCGACAACGGCAACGGCCACAGCGACGACCTCACCGAGCAGAGCGGCTGGGTCTGGGAGCGCAAGTACGAGATCGACTCGCTCTGCTACCCCCTGCAGCTCGCGCACGACCTCTGGCGCGCCACGGGCCGCACCGACCACCTCGGTGAATTCGCGGCCGCTCTCACGGCGGCGATCCGCGTGATCCGCACCGAGCAGGACCACGAGGCCGCGTCCCCGTACCGGTTTCAGCGCACCGACTGCCCGCCCTCCGACACTCTCGTGCGCGACGGTCGCGGTTCCCTCGTCGCCCCCAACGGCCTCAGCTGGAGCGCGTTCCGTCCGAGCGACGACGCGTGCGAGCTCGGCTACAACATCCCCGGAAACGCTTTCGCGGTCGTCGCGCTGACGATGGCCGCCGAGCTCGCGCGTGACGTGCTCGACGAGCCCGGCCTCGCGGCCGAGGCCGAGGATCTCGCCGAGCGCATCGACGACACGATCCGTTCGGAGGCGATCGTCACCGACGCCACCGGCAGAGCGATACTCGCGTACGAGATCGATGGTCTCGGCGCGGATGTGCGCATGGACGACTCGAACGTGCCGAGCCTGCTCTCCCTCCCGATCGTCGGATGGTGCGCCGCAGACGATCCGCTGTACCTTGCGACCCGCGCGTTCGTGCTGAGCGACCAGAATCCGTACTTCGCGCGGGGCACCGCGGCGACCGGTCTCGGCAGCCCGCACACGCCGCCGGACACGATCTGGCCGATCGGCCTGGCTATCCAGGGCCTCACGGCGCTGACCACAGACGAGAAGCGGGACGTGCTCGACACCCTGCTGCGCACGGATGCCGGAACCGGCTTCATGCACGAGTCGTTCCACAAGGACGATCCGACGGTCTTCACCCGAGAGTGGTTCTCCTGGGCGAACGCGATGTTCTGCGAACTGGTGCTCGACGTCGCCGGGCTGCGCACCCTCATCCGTCAACCGCAGCCGGTCGGAGCGGACCGGTGAGCGCCCTGCTGCACGCGCCGGAGGCAGCGGTGGTCTCACAACCGGAACGGGTCGGCGGGGGCATACCCGGCGGCGGTCCGGCCCGGCGGGGCAAGCGCCGCAGCGGGCGGGGCGTATCCGGAACGGCCCGGCAGCAGACCATCAACGCGTGGGTCTTCCTCGCGATCCCGATCGTGCTGTTCGTGGCGTTCCTCGCGATCCCGATCGTGACCGCCCTGGTGCTGAGCTTCAGCGACTACTCCGTGCTCGGTTCGCTCTCGTGGACCGGGATCGACAACTACGTGCAACTCGTCAACGACCCTTTCTTCTGGATCGCGCTGCGGAACACGGCCTTCTACACCGTGCTCTACGTGCCGCTCGGTCTCGTGGTCGCTCTCGCCACCGCACTGCTGCTCAACCGCAGCACACGAGCCGCCCGAATCTTCCGCACCCTGTTCTACATCCCCGTGGTGTCGTCCACCGTCGCGACGGCGTCGATCTGGTTCTGGCTTCTGAACCCGCAGTACGGAATCTTCAACGTCGTCCTCTCCTGGTTCGGAATCGACGGCCCGGCCTGGCTCTACGACTCGAAGTGGGCGATGCTCGCCATCGTCATGATGAGCGTGTGGGCCGGGTTCGGCGCGAACATGATCATCTTCCTCGGCGGGCTGCAGGGTGTATCGCCCGATCTGCACGAGGCCGCGCGGCTCGACGGCGCCAACGCCTGGCAGGCGTTCTGGCACGTCACCCTCCCCGGCATCTCCCGCACCACGCTGCTGGTGACGACGCTGCTCATCATCGGGGCGTTCCAGGTGTTCGACCAGGCGTACGTGCTCACCAAGGGCGGTCCGGGCAACTCGACGCTGACCCTCGTCTACCTGATCTACAACGAGGGCTTCGGCGCGCTGAAGATGGGCTACGCGTCCGCGATCTCGTTCGTGCTGTTCCTGATCATCCTCGTGTTCTCCATCGTCAATGCGCGGATCTCGAATCCGAAGGGAGCCCGCGCATGAGCGCATCCGTCTCGACCGCCGCCTCCTCCGGCTCGCGGGTCGCCGCCACTGCTGCCCGGCGCAAGCGGTCGCCGCGGCGGATCGCCGGCCGCATCGTCTGGTACATCGCCGTCGTGCTCGTCAGCATCGTCACGGTGATGCCGCTGATCTGGACCATCTCGACCTCGCTGAAGCCCGCGGGGGAGATCCTGTCGGGGTACCTCAACCTCATCCCCAGCGCTCCGACGATCGGCAACTACGTCGCCGTCTTCTCGCAGACGCCGTTCGCCCGCTACATGTTCAACTCGTTCCTGCTCGCGTTCATCGGAACGGCGACGAACCTGTTCTTCGGCGGCCTCGCCGGATACGCGCTCGCCAAGTTCCGCTTCCGCGGCCGTCGGGTGGTGTTCAGCATGTTCCTCGGGTCGATGATGATCCCCACGATCGTCACGATGATCCCGACGTTCCTGGTGCTGCGCTACTTCCCGCTCGCGGGAGGCAACGACCTCTTCGGGCAGGGCGGCGTCGGCTTCATCAACACGTACTGGGCGATCATCATCCCGTTCGCCGCCGGTCCGTTCGCCGTGTTCTTCATGAAGCAGGTGTTCGAGGCGCTGCCGGACGAGCTCGGGGAGGCCGCCCGCATCGACGGCGCGAGCGAGTTCCGCATCTTCCGCCAGGTCTACCTGCCGATGGCGACGGCGGGGCTCGCGGTCCTGGGCGTGCTGACGTTCCAGGCGGGCTGGAACAGCTTTCTCTGGCCGCTCATCGTCCTCAGCGATCCGAGCCTCCTCACGGTCCAGGTGGGACTGTCGTCGTTCGTCAGCGACCACCAGACCGACTACGGACCCCTCATGGCCGGGACCATCGTCTCCACCGTTCCCGTGCTCATCGTCTTCGTCTTCGCCCAACGCTGGATCGTGCAGGGCGTCGCACACACGGCGAGCAAATGATCTCCACCCACACCACTGTTATCCGCATCGCAACCACCCAACGAAAGAGAAATCGATGAAGATCTCCCGTCGCGGCGCCGCAGCCGCAACCCTGGCGCTCGTCGCCGCCCTGGGCTTGAGCGCCTGCTCGGCCGGAGCCGGTTCATCCGCATCCGGCGGCACCAAGGACGTCACCTTCTGGGGCTCCTGGAGCTCCGCCGAGCAGGTCGCCCAGATCAACAAGCAGGTCGCAGCGTTCAACAACGACCAGAGCCAGTACAAGGTCACCTACGCGGCTCAGAACCTGGTGGAGCAGAAGCTCCTCACCGGTGAGGCGAGCGGCCAGGTTCCGGATGTCGTGCTCTGGGATCGCGGTCAGACATCGCTCTACGTGTCGAAGGGCGCGCTGCAGAGCATCGACGACCTCGTGGAGAAGGACAGCGTCGACCTCGACCAGTTCTACTCCGAGCCGACCGCGGAGATGACAGTCGACAAGAAGGTCTACGGCCTCCCGATCCTGGTCGACAACCGTTCGCTGTTCTACAACAAGAAGATCCTCGACAAGGCCGGCGTGAGCGTGCCGACCACCTGGGACGAGCTCAAGAACGTCGCTCAGAAGGTCACCACGGTCGAGGGCGGGAAGACCACCGTCGCCGGGTTCATGCTCGACGACCCCGGACTGTTCAACATGTGGCTGCAGCAGGCGGGCGGCACGATGCTGAACAAGGACGAGTCGAAGACGAACTTCAACAACGAGAAGGGTCTCGAGGTGCTCGACTTCTGGAAGTCGCTGCAGCAGGAGAAGGTCTTCCAGCAGGGCTTCGGCGCCGGCACCGACCCGTTCGCAGCGAACAAGGCGGCGATGAAGTACGACGGACCGTGGGACATCTCCACCTACAACGGAGTCGACGGGCTCGACTACGGGGTCGCCGAGCCTCTCGCCGGTCCCGACGGCGACAAGGGTGCCGTCACCGGCGGCTTCGGTCTCGTGGTGCCGAAGGGCGCCAAGAACGTCGACGGTGCCTGGGCGTTCATGAAGTGGTGGGCGACGCAGCCCGCCAACGGGGTGTCGTTCGGCAAGATCGCCGGATGGGTCCCCGCGAACAAGGAGGCCGCGAGCAACGAGTTCTTCACCGCCGACCCGCACTACGCCGCCATCGTCAAGGCGCTCTCCTACGCGAAGATCCGTCCGACCGTCGCCGGCTACTCGGATGTGGAGGGCAAGGCGCTCATCCCCGCGCTCCAGAAGTTCATGTCCGGCGAGCTGAGCGCGAAGGACGCACTCGCTCAGGCGCAGGAGCAGGGCGACCAGATCCTCGCCCAGAACCGCTGACGCCCGGCGCACCGCCGACGACAACCCATCGAGAACGGACACCATGACCACCGACAGCCTCTGGTCCGCCCGGGCGGACATCGCCCAGCACAGCCTCACCCACTTCTACGGAACGGCGGAACCGCAGTTCTTGAACAACTCGTACCCCGACGCCCCCGGAGGGAACGAGACGTTCAACTACTGGTGGCTCGCGCACGTGATCGAGGCGAGGCTCGACGCGTACGAACGCACGGGCGACCAGGGCTGGCTCGATGCGGCGGTCGCCGCGTACCGGAACATCATCGACCGCAACGGGTCGCTCTTCAACGACTACTTCGACGACATGCTCTGGTACGCGATCGCCATCGTTCGCCTCGCGGATGCGACGGGCGACTCGGGGTACCTCGCCGACGCCGTCGCGATCTGGGAGCACGTGCGCGCGTTCGGCTGGAACGACACGTTGGGGCAGAGCCTTGCCTGGCGCAAGCAACAGCTCTACTACAAGAACACCCCTGCCAACGGCCCGTTCGCCATCGTCTCCTGCCGGCTCGCGGAGCGCGCCGGCGACGCCCGCTACCTCCCCGTGGCGCTTGCCGCGTTCGACTGGATCGAACGCACCCTCGTCGACCCGTCGAACGGGTTCGTCGAAGACGGCATCAACCGCGAGGAGAACGGGCGCATCGACACCCAGTGGCGGTTCACCTACAACCAGGGCCTCTACATCGGTGCGGCGGTCGAGCTCTACCACCGCACCGGGGACTCCTCCTACCTGGACCGCGCGGCGCGCACGGCGGTGACCGCGATCGACGAGCTCAGCACCGACGGCGTGTTCCGTGCCGAGGGTGATGGCGGCGACGAGGGGCTGTTCAAGGGGATCTTCTACCGGTATGCGGAGCTGCTCCTCCGAGAGCTGCCGGACGACTCCGACCAGGCGGCGCGCATCCGCGGGCTCATCGAGACGAGCACGGATGCGCTCGTCGCAACGAGCCTGGACGGCGACCTCCTCCTCGCCGGGAACGACTGGAGCGTCGCACCGAGCGGGCCGATCGCGTACTCGACCGAGCTCAGCGCGATCCTGGCGCTCGAGGTGCGCGCGCGGGTCGAGACGCGGGTTCCGGCGGCCCGGTCCTGATTCCATATATTCATATAGCCTGAGCGTATGCGTGACTCCCTCTACCAGCAGGTCTACGACCGGATCCGGGAGCAGATACGCAACCACGACTACCCGGTCGGCGAGCGGCTCCCCTCCGAGGCGGAGCTGCTCGCCGAGCACGAGGTCAGCACGATCACGCTCAAGCGCGCGCTCGACCTGCTGCGGGACGAGGGCTACATCGACCGCAAGCCTCGGCGCGGGACCTTCGTCGTCAGCGACGTTCCCACCACGGGGGCGAGCGAGACCCCCAAGCCGCTGATCGGCTGCATCGTCACCAACTTCGACGATACGTTCGGGTCGCACATCATCGGCGCCCTACTCGACACCGAGACGCCGGCGAACGTGGTGCTCAAACGCAGCCTCGGCGATCCCGTCGTGGAGGAGCGGCTGATCCGGGAACTCGTGGCGAGCGGTGTGCAGGGGCTCATCCTGGAGCCGAGCTCATCGGAGTTCGCGCCGCCGGCGATCTTCGAACTGATCATGCGGGCCTTCCCGCTCGCGATCCTCGACCGGGTGTTCGAAGGCGTGCCGGTGTCCAGCGTCTGCTCCGACAACGTCGGCGCGGCCAAGACGGCCGCCGAGTACCTGATCACCCTCGGGCACACCAGGCTCGGCCTGGTGACCTCGTCGAGCAAGGTCTCCGCGGCAGAGGACCGCCGAGAGGGGTTCGTACACGCCCACGCCGCCGCGCACATCCCCCACCGCCCCGAGGCCGAGTACCGGCTCATGGAGTCGACGGTGCCCGGCAGCGACGTGCCGGCGGAACAGGACGTGGCCGCCCTGCGGGTGTTCCTCTCCGAGCACCCGGAGCTCACCGCATTCGTGGCGACCGAGCACAACATCGCCGTGCTGCTGCGGGCAGCGCTGGAGCAGGAGGGGCGAACGGTGCCCGGGGATGCGTCGATCGTGTCCTTCGATCAGCCCGACACCTTCTACGCGCCCGCCTCGTTCCACTTCAGCAGCATCCGTCAGCAGCAGGCGGCGATGGGCGCGGAGGCCCTGCGACTCGTTGTCGATCAGCTCGCCGGGCCCGTCCCCGTGCAGAAGGTGTCATTGACCACCGAGCTGGTGCTCGGGGAGTCGACCGCCCCCCGGCGGGATCGGACGACCGCTTTTGTGAAAGCGCGAGCCACTGGTTGATTTGTTCTCGTGGGCTTGGCGCCGAGCTCCAGCTCGAGCTCGTACCGGAGGTAGCGGCTGCGTCGTGACGGCGCTTCGACTTCTCGACGTTCCCTGATCGGCGTGAGGCTCCGCTCGTCAGGAGTGGGCGAGCTCTGCCTCGAACGCGGCACGGAGTTCGTCGAAGGCCGAGGGCACCCCGGCCGGCCGGGGGATGCCCAGGTGCTGCTCGCGCAGCTCATCCATGAACCTGTCCCAAAACTCGGGGCCGCCCTGCTCGAGCAACTCAGCACGCACGGACAGCTCCCGACTGGCAGGCAGATGGCGCACGCCCCAAGCGCCGAGGTGCGCCAGCACCGGGACGAGCTGAATCGCCGGCTCGGTGAGACTGTAGATGACCTTCTGCTTGTGGCTGGGATCGGGTGCCCTGGAGATCATGCCGAGGTCGACGAGCCGCTGCAGCCGGTCGGCGAGAATGTTGGATGCGATGCCCTCGTCGGAGTTCGCGAGCAGCTCGTTGAAGTGCCGCCGGTTCCCGAACATCATGTCCCGGATGACGATGAGCGACCACTTGTCGCCGAACACCTCCAGTGAAAGGTTGATCGGACAGCCGGATCGGTGCTCCATGCCTGCCTCCCAGTCGTGTGAACCGCGCGTAGAAACCACTTGCAGTCTACAACTGGTTGAGCTACTTTGAGAACCAATTGCAGATCACAACTAGTTAGGGAGTCACATCATGGGCAAGGTGTACAGCGATCTCGGGGTCACGGCCGACGGCTTCGCGACGGGGTTGAATCAGACGGAGGAGAAGCCCTTCGGCGATATCGATGAGAACTGGCTGCACGGCTGGATGTTCCAAGAGGACGGCGAGAACAAGGCGGAGGTCGACGCGATCGCCGACGCCGGCGCGTTCATCATGGGCCGCAACATGTTCGGCCCGGTCCGGGGGGAATGGGATCGCGAGTGGCGTGGCTGGTGGGGTCCGAACCCGCCGTTCCACGGCCCGGTGTTCGTGCTCACCCACTACGCTCACGACCCCATCGAGATGGAGGGCGGGACGACGTTCCACTTCGTCACCGACGGCATCCATCCGGCCCTGGAGCTGGCGCGCGCCGCGGCGGGCGCCAGGGACATCGAGGTTGTCGGAGGCCCGAGCACGGTCAACGCCCACCTGACCGCAGGGCTCGTCGATGAGCTGCGGCTCCACGTGACGCCGTTTATCCTCGGCGCCGGCGTGCGCGTGTTCGACGGCGTACCTCCGCAGCAGCTCGAGCTGATCTCGGTGCGACAGGCGTCACGCGTGACGCACATGACCTACGGGCCGGCTCGCCGCTAGATCTACGCGGCACTGGCCTGGGATTCGAAGATGTCCACGTTCTCCGCATCGACATCGACGACGTGTGGATGCATCTGCCCGCCGGTGGACGCGTCTACGCCTGCGGTCCGGAGGAGCTCCTCCTGGCGGTCGAGGAGTCGGCGCGCCGGGCCGGCCGTTCGGACAGCGTGGTGGTCGAGCGGTTCGCGCCCCGTGCGGTCTCGACGCTCCCGGATCGACCGTTCGACGTCGAACTCCGCCGCAGCGGGACCACGGTGCGTGTGGCCGCGGGAGAGTCCACGCTGGACGCGGTCAACCGCGCGGGCGCCAATGTGTTGTCGACGTGCCGCGAGGGCACGTGCGGCACCTGCGAGGTGCGCGTGCTGGCGGGAATCCCGGAACATCGCGACTCCGTGCTCGGGCTGGAGGAGCGGTTGGCCGGAGACACCATGATGACCTGCGTGTCGCGGTGCGTCGGGGAGCGACTGGTGCTCGACCTCTAGTCCGAGCGTTGAGAACGGGCAAAGACACAGCGGAATGTCTGTCAGCTTGTGTGAAGTCCTGAATCACCTTGACACTGGCGAGCGCGATAGCCTCCGCAATCGGCCCGGCGCGACCGACAGCACGAAATTCCACACCAACGCCAACAATGCGCCGGCGGCCGCGACCACGCACATCGTGGCGGGGCCCGCGAAGAGAAGTGCCCCGCCGAGGGCGTTGCCGCTGGCGATGCCGCTGTACAGGGCTGATGCGTTTGCGCCGATGGGCATAGGGCCTCGCCGTCGGGGCGTCGCTGGGTGCAGCGCTCGGCAACATGGGTGTCGGCCTTGCCCTGGGGACAGGCGTGGGCGCCGTCTCCGCGGCGGTGTCGCCGTCCTTGCGGTCCGACGGACATTCACTGGCAACTCCTCACAGGAACCTCCGTCCGGCGACGCGTAGCTTACGAAGGGATCTACTCGGCCTCATCGACGCTCAGGGTCGTCGTCTCGGCACGTGATCTCGCAGCCGGGTAGTCGGTTCAGGTCCGATCGGTCGCGTTCTCCAATGCCTTCCGTGGCCAGACCGTGTAGCTGACCGCCCAGAGGATGTCGATTCCGAGCACGAGGCCGAGGATCGGAATGAATGCCTGGAGGGCCTGCGAACGATGCGGGTCATCGACCAGGAGGGTGAGCCCGCCGAGTATCGCCACCGCGATAGCCGCGGCGATGGCGGTCCTGACCACGTCCAGCCAGCACTTCGCGGTGTACTCGCTGCCGTCGAGCCGGACCGGCGCGGGCCCTCCAGCGAAGCGATGGGTGAAGCGAACGTCCGCCCATGCGACCATGCTCTTTCCATACGCGATCGACACTCCGATATAGATGGCTGCCAGCCCGTGGTGCCACGACGCCACGCCGCCCCCTACCAGATCCGTGGCTACAAGTCCCAGGAGTACCACGTCGATCAGCGGCGCGGCGATGAGCAGCCCTGCCCCGACGCGCGGGCGTCGCAACAGGTACCGGGCGGTCAATCCCGCAAGGATCGCCACCCAGAACGCGATCTCGCACGCGATGATGGCGATCAGAATCACGTTGGGCTCCTTCAGTGTGTCAGTCGGTACTCGACGACCGATGCGAGTCCCACTCGCATAATGCCGGCCGACCGCTAGAAGCTCGAGGGCACCGCAGCAGACCCGCGCTGGTCCCTGCCGGCGGGCGTGGCCGGCTCGTCGAGCCCTCGAGCCAGGAGCTGTACGGCCTGTTCGGCAGCCGATCCGGGCTCGGCGGTGAACATGAGCAGGCGGTGCATCGAGTCGTCGGGCGAGGTGAGGACCTCGAAGGCGAGTTCGAAGTCGCCGACATCGGGGTGGTGGAAGAGCTTGACGCCCGAGACGCAGGCCGCGACGGGATGCTTGGCCCACAGCTTGCCGAACTCCGGGCTCTTCAGGCTCAACTCACCTACCAGCGCGGTGAGTTCCGCGTCATCCGGATTCTTGGCAGCGAGAACACGCAACGACGACACCGCCCTTTCCGCTTCCTCTTGCCAGCGCCCGTAGAGCTCACGTGTGTGGCCGTCGAGGAAGATCATTCGGGTCGTGTTGGGCCGGTCCTGCTGACGCGTCGGACTGTCGATGTCGAGATGCCCGGCGACGAGGCGGTGACCCAGCGTGTTCCAGCCGAGAACCTCACTGCGTCTGCCGATGATCACGGCAGGCGTGTTCGGCAGGGACTGGATCAGCCGCAACGTGCCCGGCCTGGCATGATCCGGCCTCACCGCCGGCTTGCGCCGCCCCGCCGGTTGCGGTCGTGCCAGATCGAAAAGGTGCGCGCGCTCATCCGCCGTCAGGTTCAGCGCCCGGGCGATGGAGTCGATCACCGACTCGGAGGCGTTGACGCTCAGCCCTTGCTCGAGACGCGTGTAGTAGGTGGAGCTCACTCCGGCGAGCATCGCGAGTTCCTCCCGACGCAGCCCCGGCACCCGACGGATGCCGTAGCCCACCAACCCGACGTCCTCGGGCTGCAGTGCACCACGTCGCAGGCGGAGAAATTCTCCCAGCTCACTCAGGCTCGTCATCCCACCATTCTGCTGTCTCTCGCCTCATGGTGCCTGTCCCTGTCAGTGCTAGGCACGAGCGGGTGTGGTTGGGAAGTCCGCGCAGCGGCATCGTTGCCCACGTCATCACAGAAAGAAGGCACCGCATGACCACCACCGGAACCTCAGCCGCCGTCTCCGAAAGGCAGAAGGGAGGCAACCCGCCTGCCATGACCGGACGACAGCGGGTCGCTCTGACCGTGCTGCTCACCGCGAGCTTCACGCTCGCGGTCGACTTCTCGATCCTGAACGTCGCCCTCCCGACCATCGGCGCCGACGTCGGCTTCGCGATCGAGAATCTTCAGTGGATCGCCACCGCGTTCGCTCTCTGCTCCGCCGGGTTCACCCTCTTGATGGGCCGCGTCGCCGACCTCGCCGGGCGACGCCGGATGTTCGTGATCGGCATGGCCCTGCTCGGCATCGGTTCACTCGCCGGCGGCTTGGCCACGACGCCGGAACTGCTCCTGATCGCCCGCGTGGCACAGGGTTTCGCCACGGCCATCGTCGTGCCCTCAGCGCTCGCGCTTCTCCTGGGCGCCTTCCCGGAGGGGCGAGCACGGGACAAAGCACTGGGACTGAACGGCTCGCTCATGGCCGCCGGCTTCACGACTGGAGCCATCCTCGGCGGACTGCTCACCGACCTGCTCTCGTGGCGCTGGGCCTTTCTCATCAACGTGCCCATCGCCATAGGAGTGCTGATCGTCGCGCCCATCGTGCTCCGAGAAAGTCGTACGGCTGAGCGCACGAAGCTCGACGTTCCGGGGGCGATCACCGTGACACTAGGGCTGCTCGCCCTCGTCTTCGGGCTCACCTCAGCGGCGGAAGGCTCGTGGACCGACCCGAGCACACTGCTGTCCTTCGCGGCAGCGATCGTACTGTTCGCCTCGTTCGTGCTGGTCGAACGCAAAGCGACATTCCCCCTCGTGCCGCTGGGAATCCTCGCTCGCTCGAACGTCTCCTGGGGCAACGTGTCCGGGCTTCTCGCCTTCGCGACGGAGACCTCGCTCGTCTTCCTGCTCACCCTGTACCTGCAGAAAGTGCTCGGCTACTCACCGCTCGCGGCAGGCCTCACCTTCGCGGTGCTCGGCGCCGGGACCGTGATCGGCGGTCTGCTCGGTCCCAAGGTGATCGCGCGGGTTGGCAGCAAGGCAGCGATCGTCGGCGGCTTCCTCGTGCAGGGCCTCGCGACGCTGCCGCTCGTGCTGTTGTCAGAGCAGCCGGGATCCATCTGGCTGCTGCTCGCAGCGACCTTCGTCGGCGGCATTGCGAACCTGGTGGTCATCGTCGGGTTCATGGTCACCGCCACCTCCGGCCTGGGCAGGAATGAGCAAGGGCTCGTCACCGGACTCACCACGATGAGCCAGCAGGTAGGCATCACCCTGGGAACTCCCATCATGAGCGCGGTCATCACCGCCGTCGTCGTGGGCAGCAGCGCGCCGCTCACGGAATCGGTCCTCGCGGGAGTATCGGCCGCCATCTGGGTCAATGGCGGGCTCTGCATCGCCGCGGCTATCGCTGTGGCGTTGTTCCTCCGTCGACGCTCCCAGTAGCCACAACCCGTCCCGCGAGCGAGTGCATCGGAATGTCCGGTGCACTCGCGCACGAGTCGGAGACGGATCACAGGCCCTGCGTGCGACGCACTCCTTCTTCTCCTCCGCGGACGGAGTGCCGGGGCCGTTGCCGGAACCCTTCTCGATCGAGCCGAACGATATCGAGCCGAGCGCGAAGCATCGACATGATGGCAAGCTTCGGTTTCCGGACGTCCAAGCACAGGTCAGCGAGTCCGCCCACATTTAGACCGAGCGGTCCGCCTCGTCCGCGTGCATCCGCAGTGCGGTCGCGGAGTCATAGACCTTCCGCAACAGGGCCAGCAGTTGCGCCCTTTCGGTATTGGTAAGGCGCGCCAAGAGTTCGGCTTCGAGCGCCCCGCGTCCGAGTTCAACCGGCTGTTGCAGTTCTCTGCCGGCGTCAGTGAGCCACAGTCGCACAAGTCGACTGTCATGGTCGTCGCGAACACGCACGATCAGGCCCGCGGCGACCATCCGGTTCGCCATCTTCACGATCGCTGGGGTGCTGACGTGGGCGCCGCGGGCAAGCTCGCGCGGCGTTTGACCATCCGTTTCCCAGAGCGCGGCCAGCAGATGATCCTGACCGAGATAAAGCCCGTGACGCTGGAGCATGGCGTCAGCCAGTGCGCGCACTGATTTATTAGTCGCACCGTGCAGGTCCAAAAAGTCGGTCATGCTCCCATCCTTCCAAGAAGATTGACCTCGTATCGTTTACCGGTTAGTTTAATGCCATTGACCGGTTAACGATTGGATGCCCATGCTACTCATAACTGGTGCCACCGGAAACGTCGGCACCGCGCTTATCCGGGAACTCGAGAGCAAGTCGATTCCCTCGCGCGTCCTGGTCCGAGACCCACGCCGAGCAGAGCACCTTCCCGCATCGGTCGAGCGCGTCGCCGGCGACCTGGACGACGCTGAGTCTCTCGCCGATGCGTTCGACGGGATCGACGCGGTCTTCCTCCTGACGCCGGGGATCGGCGTCTCCATGGCCCGAAACGCCCTGAGCGCGGCCTCCCGAGCTGGGGTCCGGCACGTCGTATTGCTGTCCTCCACGAATGTGGTCGGGGACCCTGTGCCGGCGATGGGCAGGTGGCATCACGAGCGGGAGGTCCTGGTGCGCGAGTCGAGGATCCCCTGGACGATTCTTCGCCCCAACGGCTTCATGAGCAACGCGCTCGAATGGGTGCCGACTATCGCAGCAGACCGTTATGTGCTCGACGCGACCGGCCCGGGACGGCATGCCGTCATCGACCCGGCAGACGTCGCCGCCGTTGCCGCGGCGACGCTGACCAGCCCCGGTCACGAGGGTGCCACCTACACGCTGACCGGACCAGAATCCCTCACCACCGCAGACCAGGTCCGCATCCTCAGCGGCACGTTGGGGATGCCCATTGCTCTTCGGGAAGTGAGAACCGCCGACGAGGCCGTGCGCTCACGCTTCCCGAACGGCGCGCCCGAGCCGCTTGCGGCTGCGGTTGTCGAAGCGTGGCAGCTCATGCGTGCAGACACCGTTGGCCAACGAACTGACACGGTGGAACGCTTGGTGAAGCGACCACCGCGCTCGTTCCGCCAATGGTGCGAATCGAACGCTGCCACTATCTCGGCAGCACTGACCGCCAAGCCCTCGCGGGTCTGAATGCTGCAGCGCGCGGGGAGCACGGCGTCCGTGTGGTTCGAGGCGTCGGTGTTGGTCGAGGCGTCGGTGTTGGTCGACCGTGAGCTGTTGATGAATGTCGCCTACAGGCTGCCCCGCTCCGTCTCTGAGGCCGACCGCTGACGGATCGGTACCGGACGGACTGAGACCACCGGACACGTGACAGCATTGCGGAATGAACGAGGCACCCCTGATCCTTCCTGCTCTTGACGGCAAGCGGGTCCACCTTCGAGACTGGCGACCCTCAGACGCCTCAGTTGTTCAAGAGGCATCGCGCGACCCCCTCATCCCCTTCATCACCACTGTTCCTCAAACCGCCGACGAGGCAGAAGCCCTCGCCTTCATCGACCGACAGAACAATCGGATGCGAACACGAGCGGGCTACGCTTTCGCCGTCACAGACGACGACGATCACGCGGTAGGCCACATCGGCCTCTTCTTCACCAAAGGGTTCAGCGGACGTGCCAGCGTCGGCTACTGGATCGAGGCCTCTCAGCGGCGACAGGGATACGCCATCGATGCATTGACCACCCTGACCGCCTGGGCAGTTCACCTCGACACCCTCGACCGGATCGAGCTTTATGTCGAGCCATGGAATCGCGGCTCATGGCGGACAGCCGAAGAGGCCGGATATGAACGCGAAGGACTCCTGCGCGCGTGGCAGCGAGTGAAAAATCAACCGCGCGACATGTACATGTACTCCCAGCTCACAGCCCAAGGAACTGCCGCACGAAGGGACGCCCTCGTTTCTCATTAGCCGACGCCACGGCGACACGCACGCAGCGCAACGGCAGGGACTCTGACGAAGCCAACGAGACCCACCTGAGGGGCGTTTCAGATGTAGTCAAAATGCAGGCAAACCGCCCAGCGGCGACATGCAAAACGCCCCGGATCCCAGTGTTTACAAGGGATCGCGGGGCGTTTTCGTGGCGGTACCGGTGGGATTTGAACCCACGGTGGGCTTTCACCCACACAACTTTTCGAGAGTTGCACCTTCGGCCGCTCGGACACGGTACCGCCGACTACTGTACGCGATCCGGGCATCCGGGCGCCAATCGAGCGGGGCGCCGGAGGCTGCGAATCCCCTCGGAACGGTGCGCGCGCAAGAGTACAGTTTCGAGGATGGTGACGAAGAAGACGGTGGTGCTCGCGGGCACCGGGATCTCGTCGGTCGCAGTCGGTCTCGCCGCCTGGGCTCGGGTGCGCAAGGCGCAGGCGAAGCTGGCCGCGAACAAGACACGGCTCAACGAGACGCTGCCGGTCCACTCCGCGTGGTGGCGCGACTACGCGAAGACAGAGGGCGACCTCCTCTACGTCGCGATCGGCGACAGCGCTGCTCAGGGCATCGGCGCATCCGCCCCCAAGAACAGCTACGTGGGCGTCATCGCCGATCACGTGCACGCCGTCACCGGGCGCTCCGTGCAGGTCGCCAATCTGAGCGTGTCCGGCGCGACGGTTGCGCTCGCGGTCGCCGACCAGCTGCCGCGGTTCTCGCCGTACTCCCCCGACCTCGTGACGGTCGCGATCGGCGCGAACGACATCGCCGCGTTCGATCCCGAACTCTTCTCGACCGGCATCCGCACGGTGTTCGCCGCGCTGCCGGATGACGCGATCGTCGCCGACCTGCCCTACTTCTTCTTCCCGTGGAACGAGAAGAAGGTCGCCGTCGCCAACCGGATCCTGCGGGAGGCCGCCGCGGAGCGCGGGCTCACCGTCGTCCCGCTGCACGAGTCGATGCGCCGTCAGGGACTGCGCGGGATCTTCACCCAGTTCGCCGAAGACCTGTTCCACCCCAACGACCACGGCTACCGCGTGTGGGCGTCGGCGTTCCTCCCCGCGGCGACGACGCTCGTCAAGAAGCGGTTCCCGCGGCAGTCGACGGGCGCCACCACGCAGGCGACGGTTCCCGAGACGCAAAGCGATGCGCAGTCCGGCTCACAGGCCGACTCGCAGCCGGACGCCGCCTCCGATCCCGCTAGCGTCTGACCGTGCCCGGCGCAACGTGCGCCAGCACGTCGCCCCACGCCGGGAACACCACCATGTGGCCCACGCCCGGCGTCATCTGCACCCGGGCATCCGGCAGCGCGCGCTGATACCAGGTCGCGTGCGCGTTGCCGGCCAGCGGGTCGCCCTGACCGTTGACGATCAGTGTCTTCGCCGCGACATCCGAGAACTCGAACCCCCACGGACGCGCCGTGTAGCTCAGGATGTCGGCCGCGACGCCGCCCGCCCCCTGCCGGAAGGCGTCCCTCAGCATCATCCCGAGCCGATCGCGCGCACCGGGGCGCGCCAGCGCGGCCGCGTCGACCGGCGACTCGCCCAGCATCTCCAACGGGACGTCGCCCACCTCGTCGGGGGAGGCGACCGCCTCCGCCTGGCTCGCGAGCATCTCGGTGAGCTGGCTCAGTGCCGCATCCGGTGTCAGCGTCGCGAGGTGATCGGACAGCTGCTGCAGCGGCGGATCGATCCACGGCACCTCCTCGTTCGGCGCCGGGGTCGCGATGATGGCGACGCGATCGACGACATCCGGATGCCGCGCAGCGAGCGCGAGCGCGACCCGTCCACCGGCCGACCAGCCCACCACCCCGACGGTCTTCGGGCGGTTGACGCCGATCTCGGATTCGTCCCGGTTCATCTCGCGCAGATACTCGGCGATGTCGTCGGCCGACTGCGCGATGCTCGGCCAGTGCCCAGGCGGCAGTGGGTCGCTGGACCCGTAGCCGGGCCGGTCGAAGGCCAGCATGTGCACGTTGCGGGTCGCCGTCACCGTCGGGTCGGGGTCGAAGACCGACGAGCCGGGCGCCGGGTGGCAGAACACCACGATCTTCTCGGCGATGGGATCGCCCTTGGTGGTGACGCCGATGGTGCGGCCGGACGGCAGGGTGAAGGTCAGATTCGCCATGCCGCCCATTGTGCTCCTCCGCGCTCGTCTCGCCCAGGTGTCTCCCCAAAGGCGCGAACGCGTGCGACTTCGCACAGGCCGGTCGGCCTCGGGCCGGATGACGGTGGTCCGCCGTACAGTTGACCCGATCGAGGAGGTAGCGTGGCGCGAGCCCAACTCAACTACCGCTGCACGGAGTGCGGCTGGACCACCGCGAAGTGGGTGGGGCGTTGCGGCGAATGCCAGGAGTGGGGCACCGTCACCGAGACGGCGGCTCCGACCGGAGTGCTCCGGGCGTTGAAGCCCGTCTCGATCGATGCCGCGCGAGCCGCCCGGTCGATCACCGCCATCGACGCCGACAACGACACCGCGACCCACTGGCCGAGCGGCATCGCCGAGTTCGACCGCGTGCTTGGTGGCGGCATCGTCCCCGGTGCGGCCATCCTGTTGAGCGGCGAGCCGGGGGTCGGCAAGT
The DNA here is from genome assembly GCF_056394405.1 of Leifsonia sp. 10N434. Lineage (NCBI taxonomy): Bacteria > Bacillati > Actinomycetota > Actinomycetes > Micrococcales > Microbacteriaceae > Leifsonia > Leifsonia sp. 10N434. The sequence goes on from NZ_JBFTHV010000005.1 coordinate 23,729, forward strand.
CCACGCTGCTGCTCGAGGTCGCCTCGCGCGCGGCCCGCGCCCGCTCGCGCGTGCTCTACGTGAGCGCCGAGGAGTCGGTGAGCCAGGTCCGGATGCGCGCCCAGCGCACCGGCGCCCTCCACGACCACCTCTACCTCGCCTCCGAGACCGACCTGGCGACGATCGTCGGCCAGATCGACGCGGTCGACCCGCAGCTGGTCATCGTCGACTCGGTGCAGACCGTTTCGAGCTCCAACGGCGAGGGTCTCGCCGGCGGCCCCAGCCAGGTGCGCGAGGTCGCGAGCACTCTCATCCGGGTCGCCAAAGACCGCAACCTTCCGCTCGTGCTGGTCGGGCACGTCACGAAAGACGGCTCGATCGCCGGTCCCCGCCTCCTCGAGCACCTCGTCGACGTCGTCTGCCAGTTCGAAGGTGACCGCCAGACCGCGCTCCGCTTCGTGCGTGCGCTCAAGAACCGCTTCGGGCCGACGGATGAGGTGGGCTGCTTCGAGATGACCGGTGACGGCATCGCCGAGGTCGCCGATCCGAGCGGACTCTTCCTCAGCCGCAGCACGACGCCGGTCTCGGGCACGTGCGTGACGGTCGCGATGGAGGGCCGCCGGCCGCTCCCGGTCGAGGTGCAGGCGCTGATCGTCAAGAGCTCGGCGCCCAACCCGCGCCGCGTGACCAACGGCGTCGACGCATCCCGGGTGGCCATGCTGCTTGCGGTGCTCGAACGGCGCGCGAACTTCACCTTCGGCGACAAAGACGTGTACGTCTCGACGGTGGGTGGCGTGCGGCTCACCGAGCCCGGCGCCGACCTGGCCATCGCGCTCGCGATCGCGTCGGCTTCGAACGAGAAGCCGATCCCGCACACGCTCGTCGCCTTCGGCGAGATCAGCCTGGCCGGGGAGATCCGCCCCGTCAGCAGCGGCAAGCAGCGCACGGCCGAGGCCGCGCGCCTCGGATTCGTCACGCGCGTCGACGCCGAGAGCCAGAGCATCCGGGAGGCGCTGCGCGTCGCCTTCACCGTCGGCGCGACGACTCGTGAGCGGGAGCTCGACGCGGCGTTCTGACGTGGGGCGGGAGCCGTCGCTGCTGTCCCGTCCACTCCCGTAACTCCGGAACTACGAGCGCGAACCGGCCCTGACATCCGGAGTTATGCCCACCCGCGCGGCGCGTCGCACCGACCTTCCGGAGTTATGGGCCCGCCTCGGACGCGGCAGCTAGTTCAGTGAGAACTGCTTCGTCGTGTCCGAGATGATCCCCGCCACCGACGTCTGCAGGTGGTACGAGGCACCACCGGCCGGCACCTGATCGCGCGTCGCCTGGCAGGTCTTCGGGTCGGACCGCGTCCGGTCCCAGGTGATCGGCGTCTGCGAGGAGATCGTCTTGCCCGGCTGCAGCAGCACTTCGGCATCGACCTTGGACGTCTGGCAGTCCGTCGACTTCCAGTAGACCTCGGACCCGCTGGTGATGGTGAAGACCTGCTTCGACGTGCCGGCGTCGATCTTGCACGACGTCGTTCCGTGGTTGGTGATCGAGACGGCCAGCTTGGGGTTCTGTCCGGCCGCGTACGCGTTCAGGTCCGTGATCGCCTGAACAGTGATGTTCGCGGCCGTGCACGGCTGACCGTTGGCCGTCGTCTCGGTCGTCGGGATGCTCGTGGGGTTCGTCGCGGCCTTCGGTGTGGTCGACGTCGTCGGCACAGCCGCCGGCGTGCCGCTGGACGATCCCGGACGCACGACGATGAGGATGATGACGACGATCACGGCCAGCAGGCCCAGGGCGACCAGCAGCCGGCGTCGCCAATACACTTTGCTCGGCTGGGGGCCGACCGGGTGCTTGAACGTCGACATGCCTGCAGGATAGCCGCGCTTCGGCGTATTTCCGCGGCAAAACGCGCTAGAGCTGCTTCAACATCCTGGTGTTTCCAAGCGTGTTCGGCTTCACGCGTGCGAGATCGAGGAATTCGGCGACACCTTCGTCGTGCGAGCGCACCAGTTCCGCGTACACCGCCGGGTCGACGGTCTCGTCGCCCATGTCCACGAAGCCGTTGCGCTCGAAGAAGCCGACCTCGAACGTCAGGCAGAACAGCCTGCTCAGCCCGAGCTCGCGCGCGTCCTCCTCGAGACGGCCGAGGAGTGCCCGGCCGATGCCCTTGCCGAGCCAGTCGTCGGACACCGCCAGCGTGCGCACCTCCGCGAGGTCGCTCCACATCACGTGCAGCGCGCCGCATCCGATGAGCTCGCCGTCATCCGTCTCGGCGACCCGGAACTCCTGCACCGACTCGTAGAAGACGACCTGCTCTTTGCCGAGCAGGATACGGCGCTGCACGAGCGGCTCCACCAGCTCCCGGATGCGCGTGACGTCGCTGGTGCGCGCGCGGCGGATGCGGAAACCAGTGCTCACGAGACTCACCCGTCCAGCCTAGTGACCTGCCGCCCGGCGCGTCCGGGCGCGTCCCGTCCCATCCGCCACCGTGCCCTGGCAACGAGGGGTCGCAACACGCCGTGTCGCAGATTCCGTAACGGCGTGTTGCGACCCCTCATTACCGCACAGGCGCGCGGCGGGAGCGGCGCGCCCCGCGAGCATGCCCCGCAGCACGCGAAAGCGGGGCCGCCTCCGAAGAGGCGGCCCCGCTCGTCGTACGACTCGAGCGCCGGCTAGTCGCTCGACGCGGCCAGGTCGGGCGTTGCCGGGCCGGTGCCGAGGGCGGCCGTGGCGTTGATGCCCGCGCCGACCGGCTCCTTGCGCGACTCGGTGGTGAACACGAACTCGCCGTCCTTGAAGTCGACGTGCACGTGGTCGCCCGCGTTCAGCTCGCCGTGCAGGATGCGCTCGCTCAGGCGGTCCTCGATCTCGTGCTGCACCGCGCGGCGCAGCGGACGAGCTCCGAGCGTCGGGTCGAACCCGACCTCGATGAGGCGCTCCTTGGCGGCCTGCTCCAGCGTGATGGTCATGTCACGGTCGAGCAGTCGAGCCGACAGGCGCTTGATGAACAGGTCGACGATCTGCAGCAGCTCGGGCTTCGACAGCTGCGGGAAGACGATGATCTCGTCGACACGGTTGAGGAACTCCGGCTTGAAGTTCTTCTTCAGCTCTTCGTAGACCTTGCCGCGCATCCGGTCGTAACCGGTCTGCGGGTCGCCCTCGATCTGGAAGCCGACGGGGCCGCCGGAGATGTCCTTCGTACCGAGGTTGGTGGTCATGATGATCACGGTGTTCTTGAAGTCGACCACGCGACCCTGGCCATCCGTCAGGCGTCCCTCCTCCAGAATCTGGAGCAGCGAGTTGAAGATGTCCGGGTGCGCCTTCTCGATCTCGTCGAACAGCACCACGCTGAACGGCTTGCGGCGCACCTTCTCGGTGAGCTGGCCGCCCTCTTCGAAGCCGACGAATCCGGGAGGGGCACCGAACAGTCGCGAGACCGTGTGCTTCTCGCCGTACTCCGACATGTCGAGGGAGATCATGGCCGACTCGTCGTCGAACAGGAACTCGGCGAGCGCCTTGGCCAGCTCGGTCTTACCGACGCCGGTGGGGCCGGCGAAGATGAACGAACCGGAGGGGCGCTTCGGGTCCTTCAGACCGGCACGCGTGCGGCGGATGGTCTTGGAGAGCGCCGAGATGGCCTCCTCCTGACCGATGACGCGCTGGTGCAGTGCCTTCTCCATGAAGACGAGTCGAGCCGACTCCTCCTCGGTGAGCTTGAACACCGGGATGCCCGTGGCCTGAGCCAGCACCTCGGCGATGAGACCCTCATCGACCTCGGCCGTGGTCTTCACGTCACCGGAACGCCACTGCTTCTCGAGGCGCAGGCGCTCTCCGAGGAGGTTCTTCTCCTCGTCGCGCAGCGATGCGGCCTTCTCGAAGTCCTGGTCTTCGATCGCGGCTTCCTTCTGCGAACGAACGGCGGCGATCTTGTCGTCGAACTCGCGCAGCTCCGGCGGGGCCGACAGGATCGACAGACGCAGGCGGGCGCCGGCCTCGTCGATCAGGTCGATGGCCTTGTCGGGCAGGAAGCGGTCCTGGATGTACCGGTCGGCGAGGTTGGCCGCCGAGACGATGGCGCCGTCGGTGATGGACACCTTGTGGTGCGCCTCGTAACGGTCGCGCAGCCCCTTGAGGATGTTGATCGTGTGCGGCAGCGACGGCTCGTTCACCTGGATCGGCTGGAAGCGGCGCTCGAGAGCGGCATCCTTCTCGAAGTGCTTGCGGTACTCGTCGAGCGTGGTCGCGCCGATGGTCTGCAGCTCACCACGGGCGAGCAGCGGCTTCAGGATGCTGGCCGCGTCGATTGCGCCCTCAGCGGCACCGGCACCCACCAGGGTGTGGATCTCGTCGATGAACGTGATGATGTCGCCGCGGGTGCGGATCTCCTTGGTGACCTTCTTCAGGCGCTCCTCGAAGTCACCGCGGTAGCGGGAGCCGGCGATGAGCGAACCGAGGTCGAGCGTGTAGAGCTGCTTGTCCTTCAGCGTCTCCGGAACGTCGCCGCGCACGATCGCCTGGGCGAGGCCCTCGACGACGGCGGTCTTGCCGACGCCGGGCTCGCCGATCAGCACGGGGTTGTTCTTGGAGCGTCGGGACAGGATCTGCATGACCCGCTCGATCTCCTTCTCGCGCCCGATCACGGGGTCGAGCTTGTTGTCCCGCGCCGCCTGCGTGAGGTTGCGGCCGAACTGGTCGAGGATCTGGCTGCCTGCCTGCGCGGTGGCCTGATCGTTGCCTCCGACCTGGACCTGCTCCTTGCCCTGGTATCCGCTCAGGAGCTGGATGACCTGCTGGCGCACGCGGTTGAGGTCGGCGCCGAGCTTCACGAGCACCTGGGCGGCGACGCCCTCGCCCTCGCGGATCAGGCCGAGCAGGATGTGCTCCGTGCCGATGTAGTTGTGGCCGAGCTGCAGGGCCTCGCGAAGCGAGAGCTCCAGCACCTTCTTGGCGCGCGGCGTGAAGGGGATGTGGCCGGTCGGCTGCTGCTGACCCTGGCCGATGATGTCTTGAACCTGCTCGCGCACGGCATCGAGGGAGATGCCGAGCGACTCGAGCGCCTTGGCCGCGACACCCTCACCCTCATGGATCAGCCCGAGCAGGATGTGCTCAGTGCCGATGTAGTTGTGGTTGAGCATCTTGGCTTCTTCTTGTGCCAAGACGACGACGCGGCGGGCTCTATCGGTGAATCTCTCGAACATGTCTACTCCTCCGGTGCCGTTGCAGGGTTGGCATCGATACAAAGAGAGTAACCACCGATGCGCGCCGATACTGCCCCTGTTCGCCGTGGGCGTGACGAGATCAGCGGATGCGCAGGATCAGCCGGGCAGGCCGGGCAACGTCAGCGTGGAGTCCGGCAGCTTCACCGTCACATCCGAGGTGGTGGTGATGCCGCTCGGGGTGCGGAACACGGTCGTGTAGGGGACGTAGTCGCGGGTGCACACCCCGCCCGGCGCCGGGGCGAGGGTCGCCTTCAGCTGGTTGCTCGCGACGGCCGACACCGACGCGATCTTCGGCGGGCAGCTCGAGCTGCCGTAGAGCGTGATGGCGAACTGCTGGCCGTTCTTCATCCACACGGCGTAGGCGGCGCCTCCCGCACTGCTGGCCGGCGCCTCGACGCCTTTCGGCTCGCCCGCGTACTGGTCGATCGGCTTGTTCGACGCGGTCGAGCATCCGGCCAGCGCGAGCGAGACGAGCAGCACTCCCGCGGCCGCGAACGGCAGACGGACCCGGGCGGCGGAACGGGCGGGGGCGGGAGTCGAGATCACGGGACCCATTCTAGAAAGCCAGGCCACCGGGTGCCTGAGTGCGACTTAGGATGCTCGTGTGAGCAACCTGGAGCGCGACCCGGCGGAACTGCTCGTCGACGGCGGAACGCTGACGACCGAGTCGCCTGTGGAGATCCTCGAACCGCGCGATGTGCCGCTCGGCGGCCCCCGCGCCATGAACGTTCGCCGCACGCTCCCACAGCGACGGCGCTCGCTGATCGGCGGCTGGTGCTTCATCGATCACTATGGCCCCGACGACGTGTCGGCGACCGGCGGGATGCGCGTCCCACCGCATCCGCACACCGGGCTGCAGACGGTGAGCTGGCTCTTCGAGGGCGAGATCGAGCATCGCGACAGCGTGGGAACGCACGAACTCGTGCGACCGGGCGAGCTCAACCTGATGACGGCCGGCCGCGGCATCAGCCACTCGGAGGTGTCGACGCCGGGCACCGCGCGGCTGCACGGCGTGCAGCTGTGGGTGGCGCTCCCGGCGGCGACGCGCGATGTCGCTCCGTTCTTCGAGCATCATGTGCCGCTGGCGACGCGACTCGGCGCGGCCGAGGTGCGCGCCTTCGTCGGCGCGCTCGCCGGCAGCGGGACGGATGCGTCGATGTTCAGCCCGCTGCTGGGTGCGCAGCTGACGGTCCCGGCCGGATCGACGGTGGAGGTGCCCCTCGACGGATCGTTCGAGCACGGCATCCTGGTCGATGCCGGCGCCGTGACGGTCGCGGGTGTCGATGTGCCGGTCAACCACCTCGCCTACCTGTGCCCCGGACGGTCGTCGGTCGAGCTGACCGTCGGCGACACGGATGCCCGGCTCATCCTGCTCGGCGGCGAACCGCTGGGCGAGCAGATCGTGATGTGGTGGAACTTCATCGGCCGCAGTCACGACGACATCGTGCAGTATCGCGCGCAGTGGCAGGCCGACGTGATCGCCGGCGACGATCCGGCCGGCCGGTTCGGCGAGGTGACCGGCTACGACGGGTCGCCCCTCCCGGCGCCCGAGCTGCCGACGGTGCGACTCAAGCCGCGCGGCTGACGCCTCCCGTCGAGGGCAGGTGCCCTACTGTAGGGCGGACGTGAGGCGCGCGAGGTTGTCGAGCACGGTCGAGCGCAGTGGCTGCTTCATCCACTCGTCGAGCGTGAGCTCCTTGCTGTCGCGGCGGTAACCGTCTTCGACCGCGCGCATCTCGTCGACGAACGAGCGCCCGCGCACCATCAGCGAGACCTCCATGTTCAGCTGGAACGAGCGCATGTCCATGTTGCTCGAGCCGATCACCGCCACGTCGTCGTCGATCGTGAAGTGCTTCGCGTGCAGGATGTACGGCTTCTTGTACATCCAGATCCGCACGCCGGCGCGCAGCAGGGCCTCGTAGTACGACCGCTGCGCGTGGTACACGAGCGCCTGGTCGCCGATCTCCGACACGAACAGGTCGACCTTGATGCCGCGCTGCACGGCGGTCGTGATCGCCATCAGCATCGACTCGTCGGGCACGAAGTACGGCGACGTGATGACGATGCGCTCCTGCGCGTAATAGAGCAGCGCGAGGAACAGCCGCAGGTTGTTCTCGCCACGGAATCCGGGACCGCTCGGCACCACCTGGGCGTCGAGGGAGTCCGTCGTCAGTTCGGCGGTGATCGGCTCCGTCTCGCGGCGCAGGAGTTCGTCGGTCTCGCTGTACCAGTCGGTGATGAAGATCGCGTTGAGACCGGCGACGATCGGGCCCTCGAGCCGAACGATCAGCTCTTTCCACTTCAGGCCGCGACGGATGTTCGACTTCTTGTTGTAGCTGCGGTCGATCACATTCTGCGAGCCCATGAATCCGACGGCGCCGTCGACGATGAGCAGCTTGCGGTGGTTGCGCAGGTCGGGGCGCTGGTACTTGCCCTTGAACGGCTGCACCGGGAGCATGAGCTGCCACTTGGCGCCTATATCGGTGAGACGCTTGATCGTGTGCTTGTAGTCACGCGTGCGCAGCGAGGCGATGTGGTCGAGCAGCACACGCACGGTGACGCCCCGCTTGACCGCCGCCTCCAGCGCATCGAAGAACGGCTTGGTGGTCTGGTCGCAGGTCAGGATGTAGAACTCGACGTGCACGTACTTGCGCGCCTTGTTCACTTCGTCCGTCATCGCGTCGAGCGAGCCCTGGTAGTCGCCGTTGAGCGTTGCGCTGTTGCCGCCGACGAGCGGCATCGCCCCGAGGTTGCGATTCAGCTCGACGACCGACTCGAGCCAGGGCGGCCACGGGTGGTCGCGGCTGACCCGCTCGATACCCTCCGTGCTGTCGATGATGAAGCGGTTGATCTCGTCCTGCTTGGTCCGCCGGCTCTTCGGGAGCTTGTAGCTGCCGATCAGCAGGAAGAACAGCACGCCGAGGTACGGGATCAGGAAGATGGCGAGCAGCCAAGCCGTGGCCGAGGTCGGCTTGCGGTTGCGGGGAACGATGATGACGGCGATGACGCGGATCACGAAGTCGACGAGCAGGGCCAAGCCCACGATCAACGTCGGGAGGAGTCCAGCGTCCATCGGCGCGAGTCCCCTCTGTCAGCCATTCCGAACGATGTGGCTCACGCCAGGCGCGAACCACACATCGCTACCGTAGCGAAATCGCGGCGCGAACGTGCGCAGCTACGGCTTCTGCGGCAGGCCGCGGCGTGCGCGCTCTTCGGCCTCGAGGCGCGAATACGCCTTGCGCTCGGTGCGGTCGGCTCGAATGATCGCGCGCATGATCACCCAGAAGAGCAGCCCGACGAGAACGGTCGGTGCGAGTGACCACACGATGCCAGCGACGACGTCATTCATAACCTGATAATGGTAACGCCCCCAGCTGTGAACGGAGTTCATCACGCCCCCCATCCAGACCTTCCTGACGACCTGGAGCTTCGACCCCGTCGCCTTCGCCGCGATCATCGTGTCCGGCGGCCTCTATCTGGCGGGCATCCTGTCACTGAGACGGCGGGGCCACCGATGGCCGCTGCGGCCGACCATCCTGTTCTTCGCGCTGGGCCTCGGTTCGTACGCGTGGATCTCGTTCGGCTTCCTCGGTGCATACAGCAGCGAGCTGCGCTGGGCGTTCACGACCCGCATCGCCCTGCTCCTGTTCGCCGTGCCTGGCCTCATCAGCCTCGGCCTGCCGATCGCCCTCGCGCGCACCGCCCTGAGCGGGCGGCCACGGCGGTTCGCAGATTCGGTTCTCGGCTCCCGCCTCGTCCGCCTGTTCGGCAACGCCATCTTCGCGCCGTTGTTCGCCTGCGCCGTCTTCCTCGTCTTCCTGACGCCCGCCGCGGCGATCCTGCGCGACAGCCCGTGGTCGGAATGGACGATCACCCTGATAGCACCGCTGGCGGGCATCCTGATGGTGCTGCCGATCGCGGCGCACTCGGTGATCCGAACCGGGTTCTTCATCACGATCGAGTTCCTGCTCGCCTTCGTCGAGATGCTGCTCGACGCGGTGCCAGGGCTCCTCCTGCGGCTCAACGACGGCATCCTCGATCACGCTCCCGCGATCATCGGACGGCTGCCGATCTGGTTCCCGACGGCACAGCACGACCAGCACCTCTCGGGCGACTTCCTGTGGTTCATCGCCGAGATCGCCGACGTTCCCGTGCTGATCTTCCTCTTCGTGCGCTGGATGCGCAGCGATCACCGCGAGAGCAGGAAGATGGACGAGCTCACCGACGAGCAGATGGAGGAGCTGACCCGGGCGCACCTGCGCCAGCACCACTGAAGCCGGTTACTCGGGCCCGGTTGATCGGGGCCGGTTACGTGAGGCCGGTTACTTGACCAGCGGGAACAGGATCGTCTCGCGGATGCCCAGACCGGTCAGCGCCATCAGCAGCCGGTCGATGCCCATGCCCATGCCGCCCGAGGGCGGCATGCCGAACTCGAGCGCCCGCAGGAATTCCTCGTCGAGGCGCATGGCCTCGCCGTCGCCGGCCGCGGCGAGCTTGGCCTGCTCGACGAAGCGCTCGCGCTGGACGACCGGGTCGACGAGCTCCGAGTATCCGGTCGCCAGTTCGAAGCCGCGCACGTAGAGGTCCCACTTCTCCACGACACCCTCGCGGGAGCGGTGGGCGCGCACGAGCGGGCTCGTGTCCACCGGGAAGTCGAGCACGAACGTCGGCCGCACCAGGTTCCCCTTGACGAAGTGCTCCCACAGCTCCTCGACGTACTTGCCGGGCAGCGGATGCTCGATCTCGATGCCCTCCTGGGCCGCGATCTCGCGCAGTCGCGCCATCGGGGTCTCGGGCGTGATCGGCTCGCCGACGGCATCCGACAGGCTGTCGTACATCCGGATGCGGTCCCATTCGCCGCCCAGGTCGTATTCGGTGCCGTCCGCCCAGGTGACGACGTGCGAGCCGCTGATGGCCTTGGCCGCGTTCTGGATGAGCGTCTGGGTCAGGTCGGCGATCGAGTTGTAGTCGCCGTACGCCTGGTAGGCCTCGAGCATGGCGAACTCCGGCGAGTGCGTGGAGTCCGCGCCCTCGTTGCGGAAGTTGCGGTTGATCTCGAAGACGTGGTCGATGCCGCCGACGACGGCGCGCTTGAGGTACAGCTCCGGCGCGATCCGCAGGAACAGGTCGGTGTCGAAGGCATTGGAATGCGTGACGAACGGACGCGCCGACGCACCGCCGTGCATGGTCTGCAGCATCGGGGTCTCGACCTCGACGAAGTCGCGCTCGGCGAAGGTGCGACGCAGGCTGGCGACGGCCTTGGCGCGGTTGAGCACGTTTGCACGCGCCTGTTCGCGGGCGATCAGGTCGAGGTAGCGGTTTCGCACGCGCGTCTCTTCGCTGAGCTCGTTGTGCAGGTTCGGCAGCGGCAGGATCGCCTTGGCGGCGATGGCCCACTCCGCCACCATGATCGAGAGCTCACCGCGGCGGCTCGAGATGACCTCGCCGGACGCGAACACGTGGTCGCCGAGGTCGACGAGCTCCTTCCAGGAGTCGAGCGACTCCTGCCCGACGGCCGCGAGCGACACCATCACCTGGATGCGCGTGCCGTCGCCCGACTGCAGCACCGCGAAGCAGAGCTTGCCGGTGTTGCGCAGGAACACGACGCGCCCGGCCACACCGACGACCTCGCCCGACGTCTCGTCGGCCGCCAGGTGCCCCCACTTCTCACGCACCGCCGGGATGGTCGTCGTCACCGGCACAGAGACCGGGTACGCGCCGCCGGCCGGCGTCGCCGCCTCGTCGATCAGACGCTCGCGCTTGGCCAGGCGAACCGCCTTCTGCTCGCTGATCTCGTCATCAGTGAGTTCAGGCTCGGTGGTCTGCGCGTCGCTCATGTGCGTCTTTCGTTCAGGGAGGCTGGTGGCGGATCAGGGGATGCTGATGCGTTCGTTGTCGATGAGCCTGGTGGTTCCGAAGCGGGCGGCGACGAGCACGACGGCGGGGCCGTGGTGACCGGCGTCGACGGCGAGGAAGGTCTCCGGATCGACGACAACGAGATAGTCCAGCTTAACGGCTGGCTCCGCGTCGATGCGCGCCTGGGCGGCGGCGGCCACGGCGTCGGCGCCCTGTGCGGCGGCGGCCTCAGCGGCGGCGAGCGCCTGCGACAGCACGACGGCGGCGGCCCGGTCGTCGGCGCCCAGGTAGCGGTTGCGGCTCGAGAGCGCGAGACCGTCGGCCTCGCGCACGGTGTCGACGACGGCGATCGTGACCGGGAGGTTCAGGTCGCGCACCATACGGCCGACGAGGTGCACCTGCTGGGCATCCTTCTGCCCGAACACGGCGACGTCGGGCGCGACGATGTTGAGCAGTTTCGCGACGACGGTGAGCATCCCGTCGAAGTGCCCCGGGCGCACAGCGCCCTCGTAGAGTGCCGCGACGGGGCCGGCGGCGACGCGGGTCTCCGACGGGCCGTACGGGTACATCTCGTCCACCGACGGCGCGAAGACGATGTCGGCGAGTCCGTCGAGGGCGGCGACGTCGGCGTCGAGGGTGCGGGGGTAGCGGTCAAGATCCTCACCGGCGCTGAACTGGAGCGGGTTGACGAAGATCGAGACGACGACGATGCCTCCGAGGTCGCGCGCACGTGAGACGAGCTGAAGATGGCCGTCGTGCAGGGCGCCCATGGTCGGCACGAACACCACACGCGAGGCGGGGGCGTCGGAGCTGCCCTCGCGCACGGCGGACTCACGGGCCGACGCGAGCGTCGAGCGCAGTTCGGCGATGGTGGAAACGACCTGAGGCATCTGCTCCCCTACGATCGCCGCACCCCAGCGGGGCGCTCACGAAGACGACCGGACATCCAGGCTACTCGTCGTCGTCGCGCCCGTCGTCGCGCCCGAGGTCGCGCCCGTCCTCGCGCCCGAGGTTTCCGCCCGTACCGTCATCGCCGTCGTCATCGCCGTCGTCGAACGGCAGCCCGAACGCTCCGAGTCCGCCGCGCGAGCCGTCGAGCACGCTCCCCACGTCGAGCATGCCGGCCGGCGTCGCATGCGTGAGGGCGTTGTCGACGGCCGAACGCACCAGCGAGCTGAGGAAGCCACCGGCGTTCTCCACGCCGATCCCGCGCAGGATGCCCGTCGATTGCTCCACGATGGCGCGCGAGAACGAGGTCGCGGTCGCGATGGCCTCGGCGTAAGCGGCCCGGTCGGCCTCCGCGATCACCACGGGTTCGCCGCCCATCTCGACGACGAGCGCCTGGGCGATCGGCAGCACCGGGCCCGGCGCGGTGACGGCGAAATAGCTCTCTGCGAGTCGGGCGAGGTCGAGGCTGGTGCCGGTGAACTCGAGCGCCGGATGCACGGCCAGTGGGATCGCGCCCGCAGCGGCCGCCGGGGCCAGCACGCCGACGCCGAACCCCGGAGCCGTGTGCAGCACGATCTGCCCGGGCTGCCAGGTTCCCGTCGCGGCGAGGCCCGCGACCAGCGCAGGCAGCTCGTCGTCGGGCACCGCGATGATGACGAGTTCGCTGCGCTCGACGATCGTCGGCACGTCCAGGATCGGCACGGCGGGCAGCAGCGCTCCCGCCCGCTCCCTGCTGGCCTGGGAAACGGCCGAGATGCCGACCACCGCGTGACCGGCGCCGGCGAGGGCGGCTCCCAGGATGGGGCCGACGCGCCCTGCTCCGATGATGCCGAGTCCGAGGCGTCCTGATCGCTCCATCAGCCGAGTTCCTCTCCGGTGGGAGTGCCGCTGGGAGTGCCGCTGGGAGTGCCGCTGGGAGTGCCGCTGGGAGTGCCGCTGGGAGTGCCGCCGGGGGTTGCGGTGGTGGTGCCGGCGTTCGCGCCGGGGTCGACCGCGGGCCGCGGACGGGACGGCGGGAACGCTCCCCAGCGATGGCTGCGGTCGCTCTGCGCCGAGGTGATCGCCGTTGCGGCGACCTGGTCGAAGAGCACGACGCTCTGCTCGCGGTCGATGGCGGGCAGCCGGGGCCGCACCGGGCCCGAGACCGTGTGCAGCCGGGTGGACGCGAGGGCGAGCATCCGGTCGATCGGGCCCTGGTAGAGCTCGAGGCTCTGCAGGCGGGCGAGCGGCACGATGGCGAGGCTGCGCCAGACCACCCCCCGCCGCAGCAGGAGCACGCCGCCGATCATGCTGTAGCCGGTGCGCTGCCAGGAGAACGGGCGGATCCACGCCGCCCGCTTCGGGCTGCCGACGAAATCGTCGCGACCGCGTGAGGTCATGCCGGCCGCGATGATCGCGCGGTGCTCCTCGATGGCGAACTCGGGGAGGACGAGCGCGAGCACCCGTTCGACGTCCCTGGCGTCGCCGACCGGCAGCATCGTCGTGTTGGGCTGACCGGCGGCACCCTTCTCGCGCGAGTGGCCGGCGGTGTCGATCCGGATCTGCCACCAGCCGAACGGGCGCCAGAGCAGGGGTTGCATGACCTCGACGGCGTGGATGCGGCCGGGCGGGAGCGTCTCGTTGCTGGTGCTCAGGAGCCCGAAACCGAGCCGCACCCCGTCGGGCGTGCCCGCGATGGAGTACCGGAGGGACTTGGTGAACCGGTTGATGTAGAAGCTCGCCGAGCCGATCAGGCCGGGCAGCACGACGAACAGCAGCCAGACCCGACCGGTCGACGCACCGACGACGAGCAGCGCGACGACGATCAGCAGGAACACGGTGAATCCGCTCAGCAGCAGCGAGCCGAACAACCGCAACGGCGGGATCTTCACGACGGACTGCGGAGGCGCGGCGTTCGGGTCGAGTTCGGGCGCCATGAACTCGTTCACCCGGCGGTTGACGAGGTCGGAGACGCCGGCGGTGCGCGCCGCCGGTGCGGGGACGACCGGCTGGCCGTTCGCGTCGAACAGCGCGATGGCCGGCCCTGCCGGGGGCGGCGTGGGCGTGCCGCCGGCAGCCGTGCCGCCGGCAGCTGCGCCGTCGACGGCCGCACCGTCGACACCGCCCGCCGCTTCGGAGCGCTCGGCCTCCCGCACGCCCGAGGCCAGCCGCAGTACGTCACCGCGCAGCCCGTCGGCGAGGGGCGATCCGAGGTACGAGAGCTGCACGTTCGCGTCGTGCCCGGCCACCGAGATGTCCAGCTTCGCCGCACCGAAGATGCGCGCCAGGAACGGCCGGACCACGTTGATGCCCTGGATGCGATCCAGCCGCGCCTTGCGCTGGGTGCGGAACAGGATCCCGCTGCGCACCTCGACCGCGTCTCCGGTGATGCGGAAACTGTGCATCCGCCACGACAGGTAGAAGCCGCCGATGCACAGGGTCAGCACGACGACGAGGGCGAGCAGCGCCCAGCCCTCCCAGCCGCGGTTGTAGATCTCGTCGAGCGGGTCGCCGCCGACGTCCGGGCCGCCGACGAAGAAGGTGACGATGCGCTCGCGCAGGTTCGACAGCACGTAGCCGAGCACCGCGATGAACACGATGCCGCCGCGCAGCAACGGCGTGGCCGGATGCAGGCGGTGCCACTCCCCGTCGGTGAACCGCTCGGCGGCCTTCTCGGCGGGGCTGAGCTGGGCGCCGGTCACAGCCCGGCCCGTCTGCTCTCCGCGAGTTCGACGAGGCGGTCGCGCAGCTCTGCGGCCACCGGTTCGGGCAGCCCCGGGATGACGACGCCGGTCGACGCCGCGGCCGTCACGAACTTGAGGTCGGCCAGCCCGAGCAGGCGCCCGACCGGTCCGCGGTTGATGTCGATGAGCTGCATGCGGCCGTACGGCACCGAGACGAAGCGCTGGAACATGATGCCGCGGCGGAACAGCAGATCGTCTTCGCGGGTGCGGTATCCGATCGACCGCGCACGCCGTGGCGCGATGATCAGGGCGATGATGCTGATCACGACGACGGCCGCGAGCAGGATCCAGCCCGCATTCCAGCCTGCGACGAGCCAGAGGAAGACCGACACCGCGCTGGCGATCAGTCCGGAGATCACCGTGCTGACGATGACCACGACGACGTACTTGGGCGACACCCGGTTCCACTCCCCGACGGAGAGATCAAGGCGATTTTGCATGGGCGTTCTCCGGATCGTCGTCGTTGTCTTCCGGGGGGAGTGTGCACATGTGCTCGGCCACGAGACCGGCGGCGAGCAGTACGGCGGCGCCGACGGTGGTCGCGACGGCCAGCCACACGGCGGAACCGCCGGGGATCACGGCGCGGCTCAGCAGGAACACCAGCACACCCGCGCCCGCGCCGGTCAGGAGGGCGCCGCTCAGGCTGCACGCCTTCGCGAGCACGACGATGCGCATGGCCTGGAACGGGTCGATGCGACGGGAGGTGCGCCCGTGGGTCGCCCGTCGGATCGGGATGGCGAAGGCCACCACGATGATCGCGATGACGACGAGGGTGATCGGCAGGCTCAGCGGCGGGATGAAGACGGCGACTCCGGCGCCGGCGGCCGCGAGCTCGATCAGGAAGCCGATCACCGCCCCGGCGACGCCGAGGCCGATGAGGGACGTCGCCCTGGTGCGTCTCATCGGGCGGTCCCCTTCGTTTGGTACGGGGTCACGACGTCGGTGGAGCCGGCCGCGAGGTCGGCGACGCGTCCGTGACCGGTGAGCACCGCATCCGGATCGATCGCGAGCCACGGAACGAGCACGAAGCCGCGCCCGGCCGCGCGCGGATGCGGCAGGGTGAGACGTTCGTCGTCGGCGGTGCGGCCGTCGTAGTCGACGATGTCGATGTCGATCGTGCGATCACCCCAGCGCTCCTGGCGAACCCGCCCCAACTCGTCTTCGACCGCATTGACCGTGTCGAGCAGCGCGTGCGGGTCGAGCGTGGTGTGGAGGCGGGCGACGGCGTTCAGGTACGCGGGTGCGTCGTGGTCCACTCCGGTGAGCTTGAGGGCCGGCGTCTCGTAGAGCGGCGACACGGCGTCGATCCGGATGCCCGGGGTCGTCTCGAGCGTCGCGAGCGCGGCGCGCAGAGTCGCCTCGCGGTCGCCCAGGTTCGCGCCGAAGGCGAGCACGGCGGGAACCGCCGGACGCAGCCGCTGCGGCTTGGGACGCACGGCGGCGGTCACGAGCGCTCCCTCCGGATGCGCACGGCGACATCGCCGAACGGCACCTCGATGGGCGCATCGGGCTTGTGCACGGTCACCTCGACCGCCAGCACCGGCGGGTGGCCGAGCACGACGGCGGCGACGCGTTCGGCGACCGTCTCGATGAGGTCGACGGGATCACGGCGCACGGCCTCGGCCACCTCCACCGCGAGCTCGCCGTAGTGCACGGTGTTCGCGACGTCGTCGCTCGCTGCCGCGGGCGAGAGGTCGAGGTGCGCCGTCAGGTCGATCACGAAGTCCTGGCCGTTCTCCCGCTCGAAGTCGTAGACGCCGTGGTTGGCGCGCACGCGCAGACCGGTGAGGATGATCGCGTCGGATCCCCCGGACGAAGCTGGCCTAGTCATCTCTTCCAGCTTGCCATGCCCTGACCACATCCAGCGCGATGCGCGTCGAGGGCACGTCGTGCACGCGCACGGCCCAGACGCCCGCCTCTGCCGCGAGCGCGCTGATGACGGCCGTCGGGGCATCCCGCTCGCTCGCCGGGGCGCCGTCGGGCAGCAGCGCGCCGAGGAACCGCTTGCGCGACGCCCCGATCAGCACCGGATAGCCCAGGGTCTCGAACGCGGCCAGGTCACCGAGGACCTGCCAGTTGTGCTCGCCGGTCTTGGAGAAGCCGAGGCCGGGGTCGACGATGAGCTTCGACGGGTCGACGCCGCGCTGCACGAGGTCGGTCAGCCGCGCCGACAGCTCCGACCGCACCTCCGACACCGTGTCGGTGTAGCGCGCGAGCGTGTCCATCGAGTCGCTCTGGCCGCGCCAGTGCATCACGACGTACTGCAGGTCGGTGTCGAGCACCGCTTGAGGCATGTCCGGATCCGCCAGGCCGCCCGACACATCGTTGATGATCGCGGCGCCGGCGTCGGCCGCCGCGCGTGCCGTCGACGCGTTCATGGTGTCGACGCTGACGGTGATGCCGCGCTCGGCCAGAGCTCGGATCACCGGGATGACACGCGTGCGCTCCTCGGCCGGGTCGACCCGCACGGCGCCCGGACGCGTCGACTCGCCACCGACGTCGATGATGTCGGCGCCCTGGGCGACGAGCTGGTGCGCGTGATCGATCGCCGCGTCGGCCTCGAACCACAGGCCGCCGTCGCTGAACGAGTCCGGCGTCACGTTGAGGACGCCCATGATGAGCGTCACGCGACGCCACGTCCGATCAGCGCGATCAGCTCGGCGCGGGCGGCCGGCTCGGTGAACGCCCCGCGCGAGGCGATGGTCACGGTCGTGCTGTCCGTCTGCCGCGCGCCGCGGGTCGTCACGCAGGTGTGCGCGGCATCGAGGACGACGAGCACTCCACGCGCGTCGAGACCGCTCTCGATCACGTCGGCGATCTGCTCGGTCAGGCGCTCCTGCACCTGGGGCCGTGCGGCCAGTGTGTCGATGACGCGCGGGATGCGGCCCAGTCCGACGACGCGCTCGCCCGGCAGGTAGGCGACGTGCGCCACACCGAGGAACGGGAGCAGGTGGTGTTCGCACACCGACCGGAACCGGATGTCGCGCAGCAGCACCGTCTCGGCATCCGGGCCCTCGAGCGGTACCGGCTCGCCGAGGTCCTCCAGCGGGTCGGCGCCGATGCCCGAGAAGAACTCCTCGTAGGCGTCGGCCACCCGCTGCGGGGTGGTTTCGAGCCCCGGACGCGCAGGATCCTCGCCGATGGCGGCGAGGATCTCGGCGACGGCCGCCTCGATGCGCGGACGATCGAAACCGGTCATGCGCGCGCCGGCTCTATGCCGTGGCCGGTCGCGGCTTGCGTACGGGGGCGCGCTTGGGCTTCGACGGCGGCTCCGAGTCGATCCCGCCGTCGACGGCACCCGAATCGATGGGGGCCTTCGCCTTGGGGAACTCGATCGGCGGAACGTCCGAGAGGGGACGCTTGTCGCTCGAGAGCCACTGCGGGCGCTCGGGCAGCTGCACGATGTCCTTGAAGATCTCGGCGATCTGGTTGTGGTCGAGCGTCTCGTGCTCGAGGAGCGCAGCCGCGAGCCGGTCGAGGATCGCCCGGTTCTCGTTGATGACCTCCCACGCCTCGTCGTGCGCCTTCTCGATGAGGGCGCGCACCTCGGCGTCGACCCGCTCGGCGATGCGCTCGGAGTAGTCGCGCTGGTGACCCATGTCGCGGCCGAGGAACATCTCGCCGTTGGCCTGACCCAGCTTGACCGAGCCGATGTCGGCGCTCATGCCGTACTCGGTGACCATCTTGCGGGCGATCGAGGTCGCCTTCTCGATGTCGTTCGAGGCGCCCGTGGTGGGGTCGTGGAAGATGATCTCCTCCGCGACGCGTCCGCCCATGGCGTAGGCCAGCTGGTCGAGCAGCTCGTTGCGCGAGACCGAGTAGCGGTCTTCGATCGGCATCACCATGGTGTAGCCGAGGGCACGGCCGCGGGGAAGGATCGTGATCTTCGTCACCGGGTCGGTGTGGCGCATCGCGGCGGCGGCGAGGGCGTGGCCACCCTCGTGGTAGGCCGTGATGAGCTTCTCCTGGTCGCGCATCACTCGGGTGCGCTTCTGGGGGCCGGCAATGACGCGGTCGACGGCCTCGTCGAGGGCGCGGTTGTCGATCAGCTGCGCGTTGGAGCGCGCGGTCAGCAGGGCCGCCTCGTTCAGCACGTTCGCCAGGTCGGCGCCGGTGAAGCCGGGCGTCTTGCGAGCCAGCACTTCGAGGTCGACGGATGCGGCGAGCGGCTTGCCGCGCCCGTGCACCTCGAGGATCTTCTTGCGGCCGAGCATGTCGGGAGCATCCACGCCGATCTGACGGTCGAAACGACCGGGGCGCAGCAGCGCGGGGTCGAGGATGTCGGGACGGTTCGTGGCCGCGATCAGGATGACGTTGGTCTTCGGGTCGAAGCCGTCCATCTCGACCAGCAGCTGGTTGAGCGTCTGCTCGCGCTCGTCGTGCCCGCCGCCGAGTCCGGCGCCGCGGTGACGGCCGACCGCGTCGATCTCGTCGACGAAGATGATGGCAGGAGCGTTCTCCTTGGCCTGCTGGAACAGGTCGCGCACACGGCTCGCACCGACACCGACGAACATCTCGACGAAGTCCGAACCGGAGATGGAGTAGAACGGGACGCCGGCCTCGCCTGCGACAGCGCGGGCGAGCAGGGTCTTACCCGTTCCGGGAGGGCCGTACAGGAGCACGCCCTTGGGGATGCGGGCGCCGACGGCCTGGAACTTCGCCGGCTCCTTGAGGAAGTCCTTGATCTCCTCGAGCTCTTCGATCGCCTCGTCCGAACCGGCGACGTCATCGAACGTCACCTTCGGGCTCTCCTTGGTCACGAGCTTGGCGCGCGACTTGCCGAACTGCATGACCTTGTTGCCGCCGCCCTGCATGCCGGAGAGCATGATCCAGAAGAACACGCCGATCAGCAGCACCGGGATGAGGAAGCCGAGCGCCGACAGCAGCCAGTTGGGCTGGGGCACCTCGTCGTCGTATCCCTTGGGCAGGTTCGCGTTGTCGACGGCCTCGACCACATCGGTGCCACGAGGGGTCACGTAATAGAACTGGACCTGGCTGCCCAGTGTCTTGTCAGGCTGCAGCAGCGTCAGGTCGACGCGGTTCTCACCGTCGACGATCTTCGCGCTCGCGACCTTGTCGTCTTTGAGGAGCTCGAGACCCTTCTGGGTCGACACCCCCTTGAAACCCGACATCGTGATCAGACTCGAGCCGATCCACACGGCGATGATGGCCAGCACGATGTAGAGAATCGGCCCGCGGAAGATCTTCTTGGCGTTCATGGTGCAGCCAGAGTACCGCCCCGCCGCTGTGCACCGCCTGCGTGTTCGCTCTCGGCGCGCTTAGCGTCGCCGAGTGCCCGCGGGACTCGCGGTAGACAGGCTGTGCGGCTAGCTGTAGACCGCAGGAGCGAGGATGCCGACGCCCCTCAGGTTGCGGTACTTCTCCGCGTAGTCGAGGCCGTACCCGACGACGAACTGGTTCGGGATCTCGAAGCCGACGTACTTGACGTCGATGTCGACGCGCGCCGCCTCCGGCTTGCGCAGCAGCGTGCAGATCTCAATGGACTCCGGACCGCGCGAACGCAGGTTGGCGAGCAGCCACGACAGCGTGAGTCCCGAGTCGATGATGTCTTCGACGATCAGCACGGTCTTGCCGCTGAGATCGGTGTCGAGGTCTTTGAGGATGCGCACCACGCCGCTCGACGCGGTGCCGGAGCCGTAGGAACTCACCGCCATCCAGTCCATCGTGATCGGCAGCTTGAGCTCGCGCGCGAGGTCGGCCATGACCATGACCGCGCCCTTCAGCACGCCGATCAGCAGCACATCCTTGCCGGCGTAGTCGCGCTCGATCTCGCGGCACAGCTCGGCGAGGCGAGAGCGGATCTGCTCCTCGGTGATGAGAATCTCGGTCAGGTCGTCGTTAACGTCCGTGAACTCCATGAGGGCGGTGCGGTCCTTAGGTCTGTGAAGAAAAAATGAGCAGCCCGTTCTGCCTGACAACTCTAACGCCTGGCAGGCTGAGTGCTTTCTGGCCGTGCCAGTCGGTGATCAGCTCCGCGACGGCGAGGGTGTGCGTGCGGCTGAGCGACACCCCGAACTCCGACGAGACGACCAGCCGGATGATCCGCTGACGCAGCGCCGGGGGGTCCGCCGACAGGCCGCGCACGTCCAGGGCGACGTGGCCGTCGTCGGTCTGCGTCACGAGCTCGAGCGCCCACTCGAGCGCGAGCCCGTCGAGCGCCTCGTTGTCTTCGCGGAGCTGCTCGGCCGTGCGGGCGAGCGCCTCCGCGACCCCCGGCCCGAGCTCCCGCTCCAGCACCGGCAGCACGGATGCCCGAACGCGCACCCGCGCGTACGACGGGTCGTCGTTGTGCGGATCGTCCCAGAACAGCAGCCCGCTCTCGGCGCAGAACGCCCTCGTCGTCTCGCGCCGGATGCCGAGCAGCGGGCGCAGCAGCCGGCCGGTGTCAGGCAGCATCCCCTGAAGACTGGTGGGGCCCGAGCCGCGGGCGAGGCCGAGCAGCACCGTCTCGGCCTGATCGTCGAGGGTGTGGGCGAGCACGATGCGCGCCGCCCCGGCCGCGGCGAGCGCCCGGTCGAAGGCCTCGTGGCGTGCGCTGCGGGCGGCGGCCTCCGGGCCCGTCGCCTCGTCGTCGACGCGCACGGTCTCCACGAGCACCGGGTCGAGGCCGAGCTGCTCCGCCTGGGCGGCCGCCGCAGCAGCCACGTCGGCCGAGCCCGCCTGCAGGCCGTGGTCGACGATCACGGCGCCGGCGCGATACCCGGCTCGAGGCGCCTCGAAGGCGGTCGCCGCCGCCAGAGCGAGGGAGTCGGCCCCTCCGCTGAGGCCGACCAGCACGAGGGCGCCGGGTGCGAGCGGCTGCGGCCGCGCCGGGCCGTGGTCGTCATGCGGGTCCGGTGTCGGGAGGGCGGCGGCCGCGGCGAGCGCCTCGCGCACGGCACGGCGCACATCCGCGATCGCGGGAGTGAGCCGTGGCCGGCGCGAGGGGTCCGGGGAGCCGTCTGCGTGCATCCCGTAACGCTATTGCACGAGCCTGTGGTCGCTCACGGGCGGATCCGGCCGGCAGCGCGTCGCTGTATCGTGATTGCAGACTTTCAAACGAGGAGAGAGCTAGGCATGGCCGAATACGACGTCATCATCGAAATCCCCAAGGGCAGCCGCAACAAGTACGAGGTCGATCACAAGACCGGTCGCGTGTACCTGGACCGCGTGCTCTTCACGAGCTTCGTGTACCCCACCGACTACGGATTCTTCGAGAACACCCTGGGCCTCGACGGCGACCCCGTCGATGTGCTCGTGCTGCTCGAGTACCCGCTCTTCCCGGGCGTTGGCGTGAAGGTCCGTCCCGTCGGCGTGCTCAACATGAGCGACGAGGCCGGCAGCGATGCCAAGGTCATCGCGGTGCCATACAAGGACCCGCGCTGGAAGCACATCCAGGATGTCAACGACATCCCCGAGGAGACCCGCAACGAGATCCAGCACTTCTTCGAGCGCTACAAAGACCTCGAGCCCGGCAAGTGGGTCAAGGTCGACGCCTGGGGCGACGCCGCCGAGGCGGAGGCGATCGTCGAGGCCGGCTTCAAGAAGCTCGCCGAAGAGGGCCACTGACCCGCTGCGCGACTGAGACAGGGGAAAGGCTCCCGACCATCCGGTCGGGAGCCTTTCTCGTTGCTCGCTGAGGTCGTCAGGCGGAGGGGCGCGCCACCTGGTACCAGGGGGAACCCCACACCGACTGCACCTTGACCACGTCGCCTTCGGTCGGAGCGGCGATCATCATGCCGCCGCCGATGTAGATGCCGACATGGTAGAAACTGCCAGGCCCACTGCCCCAGAAGATGAGGTCGCCAGCCTGGCGCTGGCTCGACGAGACGATCTGGCCGCGGCTCGCCGCCGTGTACCACTGGTCGTTCACCGAGTGGCCGCCGATGTAGATGCCCGCATACGCGTAGGCCTTCATCGTGAGGCCGGAGCAGTCGAACGAACCCGGACCCTCGCCGCCGAACACATACGGCTTGCCGAGCTGGGCTCGTGCGTAGGCGATCGCGGTATCGACCGCGTTGCCGTTCGGCGGAGCGACGACGCCGCCCCCACCGCCTCCGGAGGTGTTCCCACCACCGGAGTTGCCGCCTGAGATGCCGCCGGAATTGCCGCCGCCCGAGTTGCCGCCGCCGTTGTTGTTGTGCTGGGCCTCCTCTTCGGCCTTGCGGCGGGCCTCCTCCTCGGCGGCCTTGCGTGCGGCCTCGGCCGCCGCGGCTTGAGCGGCCTTGACGCGCTCGCCCTGAAGATAGGCCGCCTCGGTCTGGGTGGAGGTGTTCTTCAGCGTTGCCAGCTGCGCCACCAATTCGGTCGACTTCTGCTGCTGAGTCGCCAGCGCCGCCTGAGCCGCACTCTGCGCAGCCTGCGCGGCCGCGAGGGCGTCCGACGCCTTCTTCGAGAGCGACTCGCGCGCGGTCTGCGCGACCTTGGCCTGCTGCGTGAGCGACTCGGCCGCGTTCTTGTCCTTGGTCGCCTGGGCGTAGACATCCTGCGACTGCGCGGTGAGCTTGCTCATCGTCCCCAGCTGGTAGAGCAGCTGGTCGGCCTCGGTTCCCGAGCCGCCCCCCTTGAGCATCAGGTCGACGGAGACGTCCCCGGCGCCGGACTTGGCGAGGTGTGACGCGAGCAGGCCGGCGCGCATCTGCGACGTCTTCGCCTTGGCCGCGGCTTCCTCCGCCTGCTTCTGCAGGCCACTCGCCTTGGCCGTCGCCTTCTCGAGCGCGATCTTCGCCTGGAAGTACGCCTCGGCGGCCTTCTCCGACTCGACGCGCGCTGCGTCCACACTGGACTGCAGTCCCGAGATCAACGTGGTGATGTTGGCGACCATTGCCTGCTGGTTGGCGACGTTCGCCTTCGCCTGCTGCACCTCGTTCCACGACGGGTAGTCGTCGGCGAACGCCGGCGGGGTGATCACACCGATGGATGCGGTGACGACGCCCATCACGCCGGCGCCGATGGCGATGCCGGGGCGGACCCGCGAATTCTTGTCGTTCTGGCTAGCCAAGTGGCGCCTGCCTTTCCCTCATGAACGGGATGCCGTCGATCTTCGTACCGTTGATGCGCACCTCGAAGTGGAGGTGGCAGCCGGTGGAGGCTCCCGTTGTTCCGACATGGGCGATCGGCTGACCGGCACCCACGTTCTGGCCGACCCCGACCATGATGCCGCCGTCGCGGATGTGCGCGTAGCCGGTCTCGACACCGTTTCCGTTGTTGACCAGCACGAAGTTTCCGTAGCTGCCATTGGGTCCCGCGTATTCGACGGTGCCCGCTGCGGCGGCGTAGATGGGGGCATTGCAATAGGCGCCGATGTCGATGCCCATGTGCCAGGTGCTGCCGACGCCGCCGGGCGAAACACGCGGCCCGAAGCCGTCCGTGATCGAGCCCGCCGCGGGAACGGCCCAGCCCTGCGGTCCGACGTATCCGCCTGGCAGCCCGCCCGAGCCGGCGGCCGCCGCGCGGCGCGCGGCCTCAGCGACGCCCTTCTGGTAGCCGGCGACGGTTTTGGCCGTCTTGTCGCGGAAGAACGCGAGCTGCGCGTTCATGACGATGATCTGCTTCTGCTGCGCTGCGAGAGATGTCTCAGCGGCCTTCGCCGCGGCAGCGGCCGCGGCGAGTGCCTGCTGTGCCAGCACGCGGAGCCTCTCGCGCTCGGCCTTGGCCACCTTGGCCTGGTCGCCGAGTGCCTTCGCCGTGTTCTGGGACGACTTGGCGTCCGCATAGACCTTGTTCGACTGCTCGACGAGTTTCGACATGCTGCCGAGGTCGGCGAGGAGCTTGTCGGGACTCGTGGCCGAAGCACCGTTCCCGCTCAGGAAGAGGTTGGCGGTGAGATTGCGCCCTCCGCTGCGGTAGAGCTGGGCGGCCAGCTTGCCCGCCTGCAGGCTGGCGGCATCCGCCTTGGCCTTGCTCTCGTCGGCCTGTTTCTGGATCGCGGCGAGCTTGATGTTCTGGTCATCGAGTTTGGCTTGGGCGGCCTCGAGTTCTTTGCCTCGTTTGACGGCTTCGGCCTTCGTCTGCGCCACCTCGACTTTGAGCTGGGCGATGTAGGCGTTGATCTTGCTGACCTGTGCAGCGGCCGCAGACTGGTTCGCCTTGGCCTTCTGCACGTCCGACCAGCTGGGGTAGTCGGCGTAGGCCGGAGCGGCGACCGATCCGACGATCGCGACCATGCCGACGATGGCGGCCGCGAGCGCAGCGGTGAAGCGCCCGGGGCGCGCGCTCAGACCCCCGTGCTGGCGAGCCGGCCGGGGGTTGTGCGAGACCGTATCTATGCGTTTCATCGTTTCCTCGAACCCGTAGCTCGTGTGCGGCTTCAGTCACATGAGTCACACGGGTCCCGTTGTCAACGTGTGCAACTTTAGCAACACGACCCTCAGAAGCCCAGGGTCGGTGGGCTCGGAGGGTCGACGGAAGACGGGGGACGACGCGCGGCTGCACGGACGACCCGGCGGCCGTCGAGTGCGAATGTAACGCGACACGAGCGCTTAATCGTGGCGATTCGCGGCTGGTCGCGGTCTCGTCCGGAATCCGGTTTCGCACGCGCAACGCCCTGACCCGCCCGGGATTCCGGCTCGATTGGAAATTGCCGCCGGGATTCCGTATGCTTATGCGTCGGTGGTCATGCGGATCGCGGAAGCGGCCCGAGGCTGTCCGGCCCCATCGTTTAGTGGCCTAGGACGCCGCCCTTTCACGGCGGTAGCACGGGTTCGAATCCCGTTGGGGTCACTGGCAACACATATAATCGAATAGCTTCACATCGAGGCCCTGTAGCGCAGTTGGTTAGCGTGCCGCCCTGTCACGGCGGAGGTCGCGGGTTCAAGTCCCGTCAGGGTCGCCACGGCGAGAAGCCCTTCCGAAAGCGGTTCACCGCTTGGAGAAGGGCTTCCGTCTAGAGGCCGACACAGTTTCGCTCGAGACTGACCCGGCTTCGGCTCTGTAGCTCAGTTGGTAGAGCGTTCGACTGAAAATCGAAAGGTCACCGGATCGATGCCGGTCGGAGCCACTGGAACCCTCGCCTAGCTTCTACATGGCGGGGGTTTCTTGTTTCTAACAGTCGGTCACCCCGCATAAACCCCGCACATTCAAATCAGGCCGTCGAGCCGTTGATCCATGACCACGAACCTCGTTGCGACGGAGACCATCGGTGATCCTGGATAGCCTTGAAACGTGAAGCCCACCGACGGAACCGAGACGACGCCCCTCCGTCTTCAGGTCGGAGGCCTGACCCGCGCCGAGCTCCGAGCGGCGCTCCGTTCGGGCGGCGTCCTGCTCAACGCGTACGCCGAGACCCTGCTGGATCACGCGATCTTCGACTTACGAGACCGAGAAGAGATCAGCGTCGTTCAGTGCGCGCTGGCCGATCTGCATCTGAGCACCGGCGCGACTCTCCCCGAGGTGTTCTCCGCGGCACAGTCCCACGGGTTCGAGCTGGCGCCGCCCGACACCGGCCCCTACCTACGGCTCGCGATGGCATTCCAGGCGAACGCTCCGGATTCCGTGCTGTCGGCCGGCACGTCCCCCGCGGGCGCTCTCACGGTCGCTTCGGCACCACTGACTGACGACGCGAGTTTCCCTAAAGGGTTCTACCTGCGGGTCATTGAGGGAGAACAGTGGCTGCGCGGCTTCCGCTGCGAAGACGAGTACCGATTCTCGCCCGACGACAGGTTTGCGTTTCAGGTGCCCGGCCGCTGAGCGGTCTCACGATGCGGCCACCTACGAGCCGCCGGCGATGTCAGGCGCAGCCCACCCCGTCGGGGCCCTTTGAAAGAATAGGTCCATGATCGAATCGACCAACAGCCAGTCCGCAGACCATTACACCTGGGGCGAGGTCTCGGACGGTTGGCGACTCGTCGACGAACCAGGCCTCTCGGTCATCGAGGAGCGCGTTCCACCAGGGGCAGGCGAAGAATGGCACGTTCACCAGACCGCCGCACAGTTCTTCTACCTGCTCGAAGGATCGGCGCGGATGAACACCCGTGACGGCGCGGTCGATCTCGAACCGCGCAATGGCGTCCAGGTGCCGCCCGGCATACCGCACCAGCTCGTGAATCCCGGGACAGCGGACGCTCGATTCCTCGTGATCAGCGCTCCAAACACCCGCGGGGACCGTCGCGCTGCATCTGACGGCACCACCCCATAGCAAGCACGGCCCTTCGGCTACGACCCACCTCGTCGTCGGGTCTCGCTCGCGTCCGCTATCCGCGGAGGGTTTCTACGAGCTTGACGATGCGTCGGGCGCGCGTCTCCGAGGTCTTCGCCTGGTCGATCAGGCGAATCTGGTGCTTTCGTTGGCTGGTGGTGAGCGCGTCGAACCGAGCCTGAGCGGAGGGTTCGGCCTGCAGCGCGTCCGTGACGTCGGTCGGCGTTTCGTCGAGTTCGGGCGATTCGTCCACCTCGACGTCGATCACGACCTCGTCGCCGACCTCGGTGGCCGTCGCTGCGCGGTTGGCGTTGCTGAAGCCGATGAGGTGGCGCCCTCGCATGATGGCGAGTCGAGTGTGCCAGGTGTGACCGTTGATTGTCACGGTGATGCGTGGGCGCTTGGCTCCGCTGGCGTGCTCGAGGTGCTCGACAACCGTGGACGGCACCACCAACCCGCGCATCGGCTCGTTCGGTTCGACGACAGAGTTGAATTTCATGGTGCTCCTCCTTCGATCAGGGTGACCTAGCGTTCGTCCAGGATCTCTCCGTCGATGATCGTGTGGTCCGTGGTCAAGGACAGCGTGGCACCGACCAACGGGAAGTCCGCCGCGGCCTCCGCCGCAATCTGCATGTCCTCGGCGGAGTCCCAGCGCCAGATGTCGAGGTAAGAGCCGTCTTCCAGCCGGATCAGCGTCGCGGCGGCGAAAGCCGGGTTTGCCGAGCGGATGCCGTTGATCAGGTTCGTGCGGTGCTCGAGCATCGCGGCCAAGTTGCCGGTCTCGACCGTGTATCGGTGAGTTCGTACGGTAGTCATCGTGGTGCCTTTCGTCTTTGGTCGTGCGGGAGTGGTCGTTGCTGGTCGTTGCTCGGGACCGGCTCAGTTCCAGGAACCGCCGGCGAGTTGACGCGTGGTCGCGTTGAGCCGGTTGAACAGGTTCGTCGTCGCGATGTAGAGGACGAGGGCGGCCAGTTGCCGCTCGTCGAAGAAGCTCGCCGCCTCGTCCCACACCTCGTCCGAAACGGCGTCCGACCGGTCTGCCAGCCGGGTGGCGCTCTCCGCCAGAGCGAGCGCGGCGCGCTCCTCGTCGGTGAAGTACGGCATCTCGCGCCAGGCCACCACCGCGTGCAGGCGCTCGTCGGTTTCGCCTGCCTGCTTCGCGCTCTTCACGCCGGAATCCACGCACGGGCTGCATCCGTTGATCTGGCTGACCCGCAGATGCACGAGCTCGAGCGTCGAGTGCGCCAGGTCGGTCTGCCGGGCGGCTTTCATCAGCCCGAAGATCGCCCCCGAAGCGCCGTCGAGGACAGCGACCGGGTTGGACATCCGGGGTGCAGTGGTCATGGTCGAAGTCATTTCATTTCTCCTTGCCTGGGTGGCTGTTCGGTATGTCTGAAAGCCTCGTGGACCAGCAGATTCCGAACAATGTCCGGTCACGAAAGGAGCATTGCGCCCGGAGTTAACGATCGAGGAGAATGACGCGGGTGGAGCTGCGTGATATCGAGATCTTCCTGACCCTCGCCGAGGAACTGCATTTCGGTCGCACGGCCGAGAAGCTGTACATCTCAGCGCCCCGGGTGAGTCAGTCGATCGCTCAGCAGGAGAAGCGGATCGGCGCTCCACTGTTCGAGCGCACCAGCCGCAAAGTGACCTTGACACCGCTCGGCGTCCAGCTGCGCGACGACCTCGAAGCGGGCTACCGACGCATCCTCAAAGGCGTCGAGGATGCCCGGAACACCGCGCACCGTGGTCCGGACACCCTGACGTTCGGCGTGATGGGCCCGATGTGGCAGGATTTGGCGCCGATGACGGCCGTCTTCCGAAGCCGCTTCCCGCAGGTCGACTTCCGCCTCCGCGAAATCCGCATCGACGACCCGTTCACACCGATCCGGAACGGCGACGTCGACGTCGCGCTCCTCTGGTTACCGGTCGAAGAGCCCGACCTTCACGTCGGGCCGACGGCTTTCACCGAGCCGATCGTGCTGATGGTCGGACCTGCTCACGAACTCGCCGGCCGCGCCTCCGTTTCTCTCGCCGAACTCGCCGCCTACGACATCCTCCCGTCCGGACTGCCGGTCCCGGACTACTGGGAGGCGGCCGTTTTTCCAACGGCACGGCGGGTCACCGAGGGCGACGTGCCGACACCCTCTCGCGAGGAGGTGCTGTGGTCCATCACCAACGACAGCGAGTCGGTGGCGTTCGCCTGCGGCCAGGGGCTCAAGTACTACGACCGGGGCACCGCCGTGTACATCCCGATCGACGAAACGCCGACGCTGAGTTGGGGGATGGTCCATCGCACCGGCCAGATCGGCCGCTGGGCTCGCGAACTCGTCGGCATCGCCACGGAACTCGGCCCGATCGATCTCGAATTCGAGTTCGACCCGGGACGACTGCACCGCCTCCATCTGGCCGGGTGAGAACCGCGCGAAGCCTCGCCAGCTGAGGGCCCGCACACGGCGATCATGCCGAGCCCCTCGCCGATGGCCCGACCCCGCCCCGAGCCGGCCGGATCAGCTCGACCGCAGCAGCCGCGCCAGCGCCAGCCCGGCCGCTGACACCAGCGGAGCCGCGGCGATGACCAGCGCGACCGGATTCGGGCGGAACGTCGGCCCATGGGGACCGCCGATGTAGGCGCCGATCGGTATCGTGTAGCCGCCGCCACCGCCGCCGCTTCCCTCGCCGCGCGTGGCGCCATCCGGATCGTCACCAGACCCCTCGCCGCCTCCGAAGCCGAAGACGACGATCGCGACGGGGAGGATGTCGTGTCCGTCGAGCGTGGTCTTCTCGCCGTACGCGAGCCGCGCACCCCAGGAGGGCACGGAGTCAGCCAGTCTCTCGATGAGGTTCGTCATGGAACGACGGTACGCGCGTCCGAGGCCCGCGACCAGAGGCAGTGCCCATCGGCGCCGACGGGGCTCGGATTCAACTCCGGGAGCCATGCGGCGCCGAAGCCCTGTCGTGTGAGCTCCCAGCGCTGGGCTCAGTCGCCTTTTTCGTGCTTGACGGCGAGCAGGTCGATGGTGTTGAGCTCAGGGTCCTTCGCCAGCAGGTTCGGACCCACCTCGCCGAGCGCCTTGGGGATGGCGCCGTTCAGGTGCGCTTGCCGCGCATCCTCGTCGGCGAACGTGTCGAAGATGCCGAAATGCGTATCGTCGATCTGGAAGGCGTACCAGGTGCGGGTCCCCGGTTCGAGGTCGACCAGGGCTTTACCTCCGATCAGGAATTCCTTCAGGTCTCCTGCTTTGTCGGGCTTCGCTTCGAGTAGTGCCAGTACACCGAGCTTCAGTTCCATGGGTTTCTCCCTAGCGGGTCGCGACGCCCCGTCATGCGAATTCCGGAGGCGTCAGCGCGGACGGTACCCCTCGACCGGACGGTCTACTATTTGCCGCCGGCACATCGGCAGCCCAGACCGATCCGCGAGTCGTCAACCATCCTCGTCGGACTTCTTCCTCCCGAAGCGGCGGAGGAAGGCCGGCCTCTGGTCGAATCCGTGACTGGTGAGGCCGTAGAAGACCGGCAGGATGACGAAGATCACCGACGCGACGAGCGGGTGGATGAGGAAACCCAACGCTCCCGCCGCCAGGTACAGCACGACCCCGGCAAATGCCCGCGGGCGCTCGCGGGCGAAGTACGAATCGTCCACATGCTCCTCGGTGAGCTCGGGATGCCGCGCCAGGTGCGAGAAGAACACCAGCCAGGCGAGGCACAGCGCGGCCCCGACGATCGCGTACAGCGCGACGGCGACCCGCTCGTCCGTCAGATTGCCCGTCTTGGCCCTGTCGATGATCACAGCTGTCGGCCAAGGCAACAGCGCCAGTGTCGCGAGGATCCCCAAGTTCGCCCATTGCAGGCCGACGTCCATTTCCCGGACCCGGTTGAAGGCGGCCTTGTGGTTCATCCAGATCACAGCCAGGTAGATGTAGGAGGCCGCGTATGCGAGATACGTCGGCCACTGACCCAGCAGCCCGGCCAGCAGGTCGCCGGGAGGGGTCTTCGGCGGCGTGAGCTCGAGCACCAAGAGCGTGATGACGATCGCGATGACGGCGTCGCTGAACGCCTCCGCACGGCGGGTGTCCGTACGCGTCGCCATACTTCGACTATTGGACAAGTAACGGCCCTCCTCCCTGGGTGCAGCACGTGCTCCACGGGGCCTCAGGCACCCGACTGTACGCCGGTCGGCGCGGCTGTCTCCCCTGTCATCGAGGCGTCACGCGTCGGCGTCCGGTCTCGTTTCCCGATCATCGCCACGCCGAACACCAACAGGCCGAAGGCGAGAGAGGCGAGTTGCAGCAGGAACGGCGCACCGATGCGGCTGTCCCCTCCGTCCGCGGCCACGAGGGCAGTCAGAACGTCCACGAGCCACTGAACGCTCGCTGCCGCAGCCACGAGGGCGAGCACTCCGAACCCGAGAGCACCGTAGATGCGCCGCACGTCGTGGCTCGCCACAAGCACCACCACCGCGATGACAGCGCACACGAGTGCCGGGACCAGGGAAAGCCAGAACGCCGTGATCGAACTCTGGAACTCATCGGCACGACCTCCGCCGATCCAGTGCACGGGCACGGTCGCGGGCACACCTCCCCACGACAACTTCGCAGCGATCAGTACGACCGCCGGCACCCACGTCAACGCCGTTGCCATCGCATACCCGACGCGGATTCCCATCCCCCTGCTCACCGTTCCCCTGCCTCCTCGCGAGACCGACAGTCGTCGTCGTGACAAACTTATCCACCGAGGGGGCGATGAACTTGCTAGCCTTCTCGGTGGCCGTACAACTGAGCGAGGAGGTGATACCCATGAACGTATCGACGTGGGTGCTCCTTCTTGAGGTCACGGTCGGGCGATAGGTCGTCCGGGAGCGCCATTCAAGCGCATTTCCCGAAAGGCACGACCATGCAATTCACCTCTGAACCGCGTCTCAACGACGGCGTCGTAGAACGCGACTTCCTTCTCGGTGAGATTCCGGGCATCCTCTGGACGCCCGAACCCACCTCCACGCCCGCCCCGCTGATCCTGCTCGGACACCCCGGTGGACTGGCCAGGATGCGGCCGCGGTTGGCCGCCCGAGCTCGGCTCGCCGCGGCAGACGGTTTCGCCGCAGCCACCATCGAGCTCCCCGGCGCCGGCGATCGGCCCAAGCTGACCGCCGTCGACGCAGCCCGTGCCGACCTGCGCCGGGCACTCGAAGCAGGCGAGCGGGTCGACGACGACATCATCGACCGGCTCGTGCTGCCACTGGTCGAACAGGCGGTCCCGGAGTGGCGGGCTGCACTGGATGGTCTCCTCTCGCTGCCGGAGATCGAGGGGCCGGTCGGCTACTCGGGCGGGGTGATCTCCATCGGCGTCCGGCTGGCAACCGTTGAGCCGCGCATCACCGCAGCGGGGTTGTTCGCCGGGAGCTTCATACCTCGCGCCATCCTCGAGGAGGCCCGCCTCGTCACGATTCCGCTGCATGTTCTGCTGCAATGGGACGACGAGGGGAACGACCGGCAGGCGGCCCTGGAACTGTTCGACGCATTCGGTTCTCCGGAGAAGAGCTTGCATGCGAACATGGGCGGCCACACCGGGGTCCCGGCATACGCGGGTGAAGACGCGGCCGCGTTTTTCACGCGGCACCTGGGATAGCGACATGACCCGGCGTGGTCGGCACCTCACCGGAGCTTGAGGAGCCCTCCGTTCGTCGGCATGAAACCGCACGCGTCGAAGTAGAAGGTCTTCAGATGATCTTCGAAGTCGACATGGAGCCATTCGCAGCCGGCCTCGACGGAATGCTCACGTGCGATCTCGATCAGCCGAACTCCGATGCGTTGCCGTCGGACACGTGCCGCAACAGCGGTGTCTTCCACGAAGGCGTGCGTCGATCCATCCCAGATGATGTTGACGAATCCGACGAGGCCGGCGTCGTCGCGGGCGGTGACCCACCCGAGGCTCAGGCGACCGAGTTGGTCGTTCCAGTCGTCCTCGGACGGTTCATGGCCGAATGCTTCGGCGTGCAGCGCATTGATCTCCTCGTCGGCGAATGGTCCTCGCCACTCGAATCGGGTGGGGTCGAGATCTGTCTTCAACATGATGGTGTGGCTCCTTGGACGGAGGCCACGCGTTCGTGGCCTCTAACGAGTGCGGTCGGAACGGCGAGACACAACCATCAGCCGCTCCTTCCTGCGCTTGGCAACGAGTCGATCACCACGGTGACGCGAGCGTAGCACCCGGCCCGCGGTGCGTTGATCAGCAATCCGGCAGTGCAGCCGCACACATTGGTAGGGTCAAGCCATGATTCGTCGGGGGGTTGGTCGCGTCACCGCGGCCGTGGTCGCAGCATGCGTCGTGGGGCTGATGTCGGGATGCGCGCTGCTCGCTCCTCCGACCCGAACGACCCCGCGATCAGAAACGACGTCGCGAGCCGTGCCGATCGCGCAGCCGCTCCCGAACCTTCTCGTCGCCGGCCAGACGATCGGCACGGGCGAACTTCGTGTCATCGAGCATGAGCCGCTCTCGGATCCCGTTGCCGAGCATCCGCTGACGGGGGCCGTGCGCATCGTGGTCAGGCCGGACCGAGGCATCGAAGTGCGCATCCGCCCGGACGACCCGGCTCACGCCAGCCTGACCGGAATCGATCTGATGATGACCGGCAAGCGGCACGACGGCCTCCCGGGGAACATTCAAGACGAGGACCGTTTCGCCCTGATCTCGGATGCGAGCACCACGGCGTCGGATGGCGAACTCGTCATGCCTCTGCGCGTCGACCTCG
This sequence comes from Leifsonia sp. 10N434, assembly GCF_056394405.1. NCBI lineage: Bacteria > Bacillati > Actinomycetota > Actinomycetes > Micrococcales > Microbacteriaceae > Leifsonia > Leifsonia sp. 10N434. The sequence continues at coordinate 57,332 of NZ_JBFTHV010000005.1, forward strand.
CCTCATTCGGCGACCCGACGTTCCTGCACTCGATCGAGGAGACTCCCGCCGGAGACGCGCGGGTGATCGCAGCCGCGGCGATCACGTGGACGCTTCCCTCAGCGTTCCCGGGCCTGAAGGCCGTCGACAGCGGCTCCACGACGAACGCCCGCGGACGGACGGTCAGCGACAACGGAACGCTCGCCTATTACATCCCGAGCCCCTATGACACGATCTACCAGGTGACCCGGCGCTTCGGCCTCACCGAGACCCAGCTGCTCTGGCTGAACCCTGAACTGCTCGCGAACACTCCCGACCCCGAGTTGAAGAGCGGAATCGGCGTCAACCTCGACCCGGGCCGCCGCTGACCACCTCCAGCCACACATCAGAAGTTGGCGCTTGAGCCGGTGCGATCTGCGGATTAGGTTTGCCACGCGGGGCGCTCGCCTCGGGATGGCGGGGTGGGTCGATGCCTGAGTGGATCAGTTCCCGGCGGTTTCATGACGAGCCGGGCACGAGCGGCTGGCACGTTTTGTACGGCGGTGCGCAGACCGTGTACCCCACTGGGTCGTTCGCAACCGGCGTGGAGTTCATCCGCCGCATCGCAGCTGTGACCGCAGAAGTGGGCCGCGAGCCCGACATCGACCTCCGGCCGGAGGCAGTCGTCGTGCGCACTGCGGCAACGCCGGGCGGACGACTGGATATCGTCGATGCTGACCTCGTGCGGCGCATCTCGGCCATTGCCCAGGAACTGGGGCTCGAACCCGATCCGTCCCGGCTGCACACGATCCAGATCGCGATCGCCGAGGCAGAAGGTGTGCATACCGGCGACTTCTGGGTCGCCGCCCTCGGATACGAGGCGGTCGGCGGACTTCTCGTGGACCCGCTGCGGCGGGGGCCGCGGATGTGGTTCGACGAGATCAGCACGCCGGGTCGGGGCAGGACGCACATCGACGTGGCCGTCCCGAACGACCGGGCGGAAGCCCGGGTCGCCGCCGTCCAGGCTGCTGGCGGACGCCTGGCCGATGGCTCGAACGCCCCCGCATGGTGGACCCTGGCCTCGGCCGACAACCACGGCATCGATATCGCCGCGTGGGGCGACGTCGACGACGACGCGTGACCCAGGTGCTCCTCGTCCATGGTGGCCTCTGGGACGACATGGATGCGAACCGGTTCTGGAAGCGATCGGGAGTCGTCGACGGCTTGCGGGGCCGCGGATTCACCGTCATCGCACCCGACCGCGCACCGCGCGCGCCCAGCTGGGAAGCCGAGTCGACGCACCTGCAGTCCTGGCTTCCGAGCGAAGGGGCGACCGTCGTGGCCGGCTCGAACGGCTGTTCGGCGGCCCTCCGGTTAGCTCTCTCCGAACCTGACCGCGTTCATCGGTTGCTGCTGGCGTGGCCGGCGACGCCGCGGGACGAGCGCGAGCGACTTCTCGGGCAGGGCGCGCCACCGGACGTCGCAGACGCACTGCTTCGCGGCGAGACTGTACGTGGCGTGACCGATGAGGAGATAGCCGCGTTGCGCATCCCCGTGGCGGTGCTTCCGTCGGTCCCCGAGAATCCGGCACATCAGCGCACCACCGTCGATCGCCTGCTTCAGCTCCTGCCCGCGCCTCAGGAACTGCCTGGTTGTCCGGAGCCACCCCACCCGCTCTTCGCGACGCACGTCGAGGAGTTCGTGAACTCGGTGACCCGTTTCGTCGACGACCGAGAGGAGCCGGGGCGTTTGGCCGTCAGTTCTTTTTGAGCTCTTCGGTCTTCTTGAGCTCTTCGGCGAACATCACGATGATGCCGCTCGGACCGCGCACGTACGACAGCTTGTAGATGTCCTCGTAGGTGGCCACTCCGCGAAGCGGGAAGCAGCCGTGCTTCGCCGCGATCTCGAGGGCGTCGTCGATGTCGTCGACGGAGAAGGCGACGCGGTGCATGCCGATCTCGTTGGGGAGGGTGGGTTCCGTCTCGATGGCCTCGGGATGGATGTACTCGAAGAGCTCGAGGCGGCCGTTGCCGTCTGGCGTCTGGAGCATGGCGATGTTCGCGTGGTTTCCATCGAGGCCAACCGCGGTTTCCGTCCACTCGCCGCTGACCGTGTCGCGGCCGAGGACGCTCAGGCCGAGGTCGGTGAAGAAGGAGATCGCTGCTTCGAGGTCGCGAACTGCGATGCCGACGTTCTCAAGTTTGATGTTCACGCGCTGCATCCTACCGAGAGTCGCTCACGAGGGGCCGGGTCGAGAAGTCGGTCGGGACCTACGCGCGCTCGATCGTGCGGCCCGGCATCGCCTCGGCGAGCGCGATGCGCGATTCGGGCGCGCCGAAGGTACTGGCGAAGTACTGCGTCTCGTGCGCGACGGCGCCGTCGGCGAACTCCATCACCGAAACCGAATAGCTCGGCGCACCGTCGTAGGTGATGATGACTTCGCTCACCCAGAGGTCACCGCTGCCGACGATCCGCAGCACGCTGAACCGCCGATCGGCCGGATGGCCGCCCCGCTGCGCCGCGATGGTCGACCGGCCGCGGTAACGCTCACCCGATTGCGGATAGTCGAGGATCGCGTCCTCCGCATAGATCGCGTGCTCGATGTCGGTGTCGCCGGCTTCCGATGCCCGCCAGTGTTCTTCGACCGCCGCTCTGATCGCATCCATGGCGCCAGTCTCCTCCGTGACCGAGACCCGAGCGACCTCGTGCACAGCCGGGACCGATTCAGATGGGGAGAACCGGCCCCGGAAGACGGCGCTGATTCCCGACACAACGACGCCCGACTGCATGGGGAGCAGGCGATCGACCCGGAGCGCCCGCTTCCTCATCGAACGTTAGGCGCCCCACTCAGCGCGACAACACGTCTGTCCTCCGCTGCGCGCCGGCACCCTTCGACCCCCAGGTGATGGCCTGGCTTCTACGTGCTCCGCGACCGCCGAATGGGGGTGAGCCAAGGACGGGCATGGAGAGTAACCTTGCGCTTTATGAGTATCTCTCAGATTCGGGGGACGATCGAGGAGACGTTCGAACCCAAGCGCAACGCACTCAATGCTGTACGGCTGGCGCTTGCGCTGAGTGTCATCGTCTGGCACTCCTTCCCGCTCACCGGAACGCCGTCGCCCTCGCACCCGGTCACGCAGCTGCTCGGCGAGACCGGGGTCGACGGGTTCTTCGCGATCTCCGGCTTCCTGATCGTCTCCAGCTGGATCCGCCGGCCCGCCTGGTGGCCATATCTGAAGGCCCGCTTCCTGCGCATCCTTCCCGCGTTCTGGGCCTGCCTCATCCTGACCGCGCTCGTCATCGCGCCCATCGGAATCCTGCTCGCGGGCAACGGCTTCCCCGACGGATACGCGGCGAGCGCGATCGGCTACGTCCTTCACAACGCGGGGCTGGAGATGACGCAGTACGGCATCGCGGGCACCCCGGCCGGCGTGCCGTATCCGGATGTCTGGAACGGCTCGCTGTGGACGCTCTACTGGGAGTTCCTCTGCTACCTGGTCGTGCTCGCCCTCGGCCTCGCCAACCTCTTCCGCTTCAAGATCGTGGTCCCGGCGCTCTTCGTGCTCTGCCTCGCCGGTCTCATCGTGACGACGACGGGACTGAGCCACAACGTCGATCTCACGAACGGCTCCCGGTTCGGCCTGACGTTCGCCGCCGGTGCCCTCATCTACCAGTGGCGCACGGTCATCCCTGCACGATGGTGGCTGGTCGGCGTGGCCGCCGTCATCGTCGCCGTGTCGTCCCTCCTCCCTGACTACCGGGTCGTCGCCGCGCTGCCGATCGCCTACGGCGTCATCACCGTCGGCACTCTGGTGAAGGCCCGAGCCTTCCGGCTGCGCAACGATGTGTCGTACGGCACGTACATCTACGCGTTCCCGGTGCAGCAGGTTCTGGCCTCGGCCGGCCTGTCCGCACTCGGGGTCCCGGTGTTCGCGGCGATCGCCATCCCGCTGACCCTCCTGCTCGCCACGGCCAGCTGGTTCGTCGTCGAGAAGCCGGCGATGCGCCTGAAGGGTGCACGCGTCGTCACGCCGCCGCCCGTGGTGCTCGCCGAATAGCCCGCTCTAGCGCCGCGGCGTCCGCAGCCGCAATACTGAGCCGCATCGGGTTCCAACGGCTGGACCCGCAGCGAGAGGACCGCGGATGACCGCTCACCAATCCGACACGACCGAAAACGGCTTCGTACGGTACCTCAAGCGCAAATGGCTGGCCATCCTGCTCGTGGTCCTGCTGCTGATCGTCGCCATCCAGAACGGTGTCGGCAACGACCAGGCCACCATCTTCCTGCTGTGGACGCAGCTCACGATCCCGACCTGGCTGCTCGTGCTCGTCGTCTTCCTGATCGGAGGGATCGTCGGCTGGGTGTTCGCGCGCAACCGCGCGGCACGGCGCGCTCGACGCTGATCGCAGCAGATCACCGCACACCGGCCACTCGGACTCCGGATGTACCGGTAGATTCGACATTCATGTTCGCTTTCACCACGGGCCTGCGCTCGACGAGCGGCGAGTACCGCGACGACAATCAGGATTCGCTGTACGCGTCGGCCCTCTCGGCATTCGTTGCCGACGGCGTCGGCGGCCATGCCGGTGGCGATGTCGCTTCATCCGCCGTCACGATCCGAATCGCGGCAACGCTCGACGCCACCCACGGCCTGGTGCGCTCCGACGACCGCCTGCGCGAGCTGGTCGCGATCGCGAACGCTGAGCTCGCGACGCGGTCGAGACGCGACCCGGCGCTCGCCGGACTCGCCACGACCTTCACCGGGATCTTCAGCGACGGCGCCGTCATCCGGATCGCTCACCTCGGCGACTCACGGGCGTATCGGCTGCGTGCGGGCGAGCTGACGCAGATGACCCGCGACGACTCGCTGGTGCAGGAACTCGTCGAGAGCGGCCGTCTCACCAGCGAGCAGGCCAAGGTGCACCCGTACCGCTCCGTCGTGATGGAGGTGCTCACGGGCGATCCGGAGGACGGCCGGGCGCTGCACCTCGCGACGGACGCGCCCCAGGTCGGTGACCGCTGGCTCCTGACGAGCGACGGCCTGACCGACTACGTGCCGCTGGAGCTCGTGCGGGAATGCCTGGGCTCCGACGCCCATCCGCAGGATGTCGCCGATCTCCTGGTCGAGACCGCGGTGGCGCTTCAGGCGCACGACAACATCTCGGTGGTGGTGGCGGACGTCATGGAGGCGGAGGCCGAGCCCCCGTACCTGCCCGCCTTCGCAGGCGCGGCGGCGCTCGATCCCGCCTCGGCGGGGGAGCTCTAGCGGCTCAGCGGTCGGCCCGGCTCAGCGCCCGGCCCGGCGCAGCGCTCCGACGATGGCGGTGATCACGAAGAGCACGAGAGCGATGATGGCCAGCCAGAGCAGGCCCTTGACGGCGAACCCGACGAAGGCGAGAACCGCCCAGAGGACCAGCAGGATGATGACGATGGCGACCATCCCCCGACGCAACTCCGCCCGGCGGCTCCGGTCAACCGGCTACGCCAACTCCCGGCAGCCAATTCAGAGGAATCGCACCTGAATCGCATCGCGCTCTGTTGTTGGACAGAATCCCGCCCGGGTACGAGGGTTTAACCCATGGCCTACGTACCCGACCCCTCCCGCTACGACCACATGCAGTATCGCCGCACCGGCCGCAGCGGACTCGACCTCCCCGCGCTCTCGCTGGGGCTCTGGCACAACTTCGGCGACGACCGTCCCTTTGAGACGCAGCGCGCGACCGTGCTGCGTGCCTTCGATCTCGGGATCACCCACTTCGATCTCGCCAACAACTACGGACCGCCCTACGGCTCGGCCGAGGTGAACTTCGGGCGCATCGTGCGCGACGACCTGCGGCCGTTCCGCGACGAGATCGTCGTGTCGTCGAAGGCAGGATGGGACATGTGGCCCGGTCCGTACGGGCAGGGCGGAGGCGGACGCAAGTACATGCTGGCGAGCCTCGACCAGTCGCTCGACCGTCTGGGACTCGACTACGTCGACATCTTCTACTCGCACCGCCCGGACCCCTCCACGCCGCTCGAAGAGACGATGCAGGCCCTCGACACGGCTGTGCGCTCCGGCAAGGCCCTCTACGTCGGCATCTCCTCGTACGGCGCGGACGACGCACGCCGCGCGGCGGAGATCCTGCGCGACCTCGGCACACCCCTGCTCATCCATCAGCCGTCGTACTCGATGCTCAACCGCTGGATCGAGAAGGAGGGCCTGCTCGACACCGCAGACGAAGAGGGCTTCGGTGTGATCGGCTTCACCGCGCTCGCGCAGGGGATGCTCACCGACAAGTACCTCGGTGGCATCCCCGAGGGATCGCGCGCCGCGCAGGGCAGTTCCCTCGACGCCGACTGGCTGACGGACGACGCGCTGGGACACATCCGGGCGCTCAACGACATCGCGGCGGCGCGGGGCCAGTCCCTTGCGCAGCTCGCTCTGGCCTGGGCGCTCCGCGACGAGCGGGTCACCTCGCTGGTGATCGGCGCGAGCAGCGTGAAGCAGCTCGAGCAGAACGTCGGGGCCCTCGACAACCTGCAGTTCAGCGACGCCGAGCTCGCCGCCATCGACGAGCACGCCATCGACGCGGGCGTCGACCTCTGGGCGGGAGCGCGGCGCGGGGAACTCTAGCCGGGTACCACCGGCACGTCGGGCTGTCACTCCCCTTGTCGGCACCCGGGGCCGCTCGTACGGTGCAGAACAGCGCACCGGATGCGGCGCCCGGGGAGCCGTTCTTCACCGGCGGCGGGCGTCTTCCCAGTGCGCGTGGGGCGAGCCCCGGGTGGAACGGCGCTGCACCGATCCACCCGGGGCTCAGTCATGCATCGTGCCGCCTGGCGCGGCGCTGAACCGCGAGGCGCGGTGCTCAGCCGCTAGCCGCGGTGCTCAGTGCCGCCCTGGTCGGCGTCGTCCTGCTCGAGCGGCTGGATGAGCTCCGGTCCGTCCCCGCTGACCGGCCCGACACGGTCGAACTGCAGGTCAGCCGCGACCGGGAGGGCGGCGCGCACAGCCTCGTCGACGAGCGCCTGGTCGCCGACGACGGTCGGATCGACCCAGTGGTCCCAGAGTTCGCGAGGGAGCGGCACGGGGTTGCGGTCGTGGATGTGCTCGAGCGTCTGAACCGCGTCGGACGTGAGGATCGTCGCGGTCAGGTGCCACCGCGCCGGGTCGTCACGGTCGAGCGCCGGATCGGCCCACCAGGCGTACAGGCCGGCGAAACCGAGGAGCTCCCCCTCGGGAGCGTGGATGAAGTACGGGGTCTTCTTCTTGGTGGCCGGATCGGTCTGCCACTCGTAGTAGCCGATCGCCGGCACGATCGCACGGCGTGAGGCCACTGACGCCTTGAACATCGGCTTCTCGGCGGCGGTCTCGGCGCGCGCGTTGAACGTGGGGACCTTGGTCTTCAGCTCTTTCGACCACGACGGCACGAGCGACCAGCGGGCGAGTTCGACGCGGCGCACCGAGGGCGCGTCTTTCTTCTTGCTCTCGAGGAAGATCGGTATCTGATCCGTCGGCGAGATGTTCCAGCTCGGCCGCCAGTCGCGGAAGTCTCCGCCCTCGGCGACGAACTCCTGGATCATGTCGTCGGTCTCTTTGTCCATCGCGAACCGTCCACACATGACGTCAGCCTACGGCCGGCCACCGACAGGCGGGACCCCCGACAGAGGCGTCCGTCTGGGGGAGGCGAACGAGCGCGCAGAGACGCGTAGAGAGCGAGCGCCAGCACGCAGCGCAGTCGTCCTCCCACGCACCCGTAGATTTTCCGCGCGTGAACCACGGGGGCGCTGGGCTACGTTCGCAGTGCGCCGGACGAGCTGGGTACTCGGATCGCGTGCGCCGCCTCAGTGCGGCGGCTGCCTGGCTGCTCGGGTACGCCGGCAGCTCCGGGGCTGGTTCTGTCCATGAGAGCCAGCCCCGGGCCCATCGAACGGGCGACATCACCCCTTCACATCAACGGACGAAATGAGCGAAAAGTGATCCCGGAGTTTGCCTTGCGGAGCCAGGGAACGAGCGAGGATCATATCCTGCGACGGCCTGCCGGAGGGGAGCGAGGTTTGTTCGCGCGTGACAGCGAGGTGACGAGAATCTTCCGGCTGGCGACGGAGGGGACGAGCGTCGAGATCGTCGGCCCTCGCTGGTCGGGTCGCACGGAGATCCTGCGGCGTGTGCGTCAGCTCTACGATCAGGCCGGTCTCACCGCAATCGTGGTCCGGGGCGTCGGCGACCGGCTGCCACTGGAGGCTATCCGGGCAGCCCTTCCACTCCAGCCCCAGGGCAACACCGTTGCGCCGGCCGCCTCCCCGTCCGCTCTCGTCGCCCGCTTCGCCGCCGTGAAGCCGTCGGCGATCCTGATCGACGACGGCGACCAGCTCGACGACGCGTCCTGGGTGGTGATCGAGCAGGTGCACAAGTCGCTCGGCACGGCGGTGCTCGGCGGAACTCTGCAGCGTCCCTCGAAGGGACCGGGCGACCACGCACTCATCCGCTTCGCACATCCGGTGGTCAGGGTCTCCCTTTCGGAGCTCAGCCTGGAGACGGTGCACGACCTTCTCGAAGACCACCTCGGCGGCGCCGTCGCGCCTTCGCTGAGCGGACGCATCCACACCAAGTCCGCTGGCATCCCGGGGTTCGCGATCGCGATCGCGGATGCTGCCCTCGGCGAGGGGCACATCCGCAAGCACGGCGCGGTCTGGATCGATGGGCCCGACCTCTGGTCGTCCGACCTCAACGGTGCGTTCGAGGCGCTGCTCCTCTCCTACGACGTCGAGGTGCGCGAGGCCGTCGAGACGCTCGCGCTGGCCGGCGCCGTCGACCTTCTCACGGCGCGCGCCCTCATCGGGCAGCCCATGATCGAGACGCTCGAGCAGAACGCCCTGGTACGCGTCTTCTCCACGCAGCGGCAGACCCTCATCGCCGTGAGCCCGCCCGGGCTGGGCGACTACTTCAGCCATCGCCCGCTCTCCGCGCACCGCCTGCGCATCGTCGAGAAGATCACCGAGACGCTGGCCGTGCAGTCCCCGGCCGCCGCCCCCTCCGTGGAACTGCATCTGAACATCGCACCCGAGCCGCGCGGACGCTTCCTGCGCGCGCCCCTCGAGCTGCCGCTCGTGGCGAGGATGTTCACCGAGTCGTACAAGATCGAGTCGGCGGCCGCCCACCACGAGTGGGAGGCGACGCGGTCGGTGGCGAGCGCCATCCGAGTGCTCAACTACCACCTCACCGGCGCTCACGACGCTGCGCTCGTCGACCAGGTGCTCTGCGACACGGATCTCGGCCAGGCGACCGACCGCGAGGAGCTGACGTTCCGCTATCTGCACTCGCGCTGGATCCTCTCGCATGGCGGATCGGCAGACACCGCGAAGGCGGCCCTGCGCACCGATCGCGAGCAGTTCGCACACACCGCCGCCCTCGACGCGCTCCTCTACGCCATCGGGATGGAACTCGACGAGCTCTCCTCCGACTACGAGAGCACGCTCGCGCCGCTTGCTGAAGCGCCGGGCACCGATGGAGACATCGCGCGACTGGTGCTCGCCTACGGGCACATCCTGTCGAGCAGGGCGGCCGAGGCGCTTCCACTGCTCGAGCAACGCCCGGCCGACACCGACCGGATGCTCGCCGCACAGTACGACGTCGCCAAGGGCCTCGCCTTCTACGGCTGCGGCCGCTTGGCCGACGCGGCGGAGTGGGCTGCGTCGCACGTCGAGAAGGGCATCGCCGACATCGAGCGCATGTCCCTTGCCGGTCACAGCTATGTCGCCGTGATCGCCCTCGCCTCACTCGGACGGTTCGACGAGACGATGGATGCCGCGCGCGTCGTGCTGAGCGCGAGCGTCACCGGGGCATCCCTCCTGTTCCCCACCGATCGCGCCACCATGTACACACTCGCCATCGTCGCGATGCGCATGGGACGCAACACCGCGGCCGAGGGTCTGCTGGAGCGCGCCGACACGCTCGACCAGCGAGGCGACGCCGTCCCCTTCGGCAACAAGGGAGTGACCACAGCGGCCGCCACCTCGGCCAACGGGGACCGCCCGAAGGCGGCCGCCACCTACCTCGCGACGGCCGACGCACTGGCGGCGCGCGGCTACCGGCTCGCGGCCGATGGGGCGACGATGCTCTCGCTCATCGCGGAGTTCGATCCCGCGGTGGCGGAGACGTTCCGCCCACGCGCCGAGGTCATCGGCGGCCGGCTCTACGCCGCATACCTCGACGGGCGGCTGGCCAGCATGCAGGCCGACCCCGACGGCCTGGTGCGCGCGGCCAGGATGCTCCGCGCCGAGCACGCCGGCGACGAGGCGCTGCGCTTCTTCACACAGGCGATCACGATCTACCGCGACAGCGGCGACGAGGCGCACTCCGCCGAGATCCGGGCCGAAGTGCGCTCGCTGCTCGCCGGCGACGACTCGATGGGCTCCTGGAGCGGCTCCCGCTCGGCGGCGAACGTCGGCCTCACGTCCCGCGAGGCCGAGATCGTGCAGTATGTGGCGAGCGGCCTGGGCAACAGCGACATCGCCGACCGCTTCGGCATCAGCATCCGCACCGTCGAGACACACTTGCGCAACATCCGGAAGAAAACGGGCGTGGTCCAGCGCGAGGACATCGCCGGATTCGGATTCGACGGCACGCGTCGCTGACGGGCAGCCGCAGTATCTGCGCCCCTCGGGTGGCCCTGCCAGGGCGGCCCGAGGGGCTTTTCGCGCGCCCTGCGACCCTGTTGGAGCGCGCGAATGATAAGTTGAGGAATAATCACCCCCCAACAGGGCTCACGTTCGGCGTCAAAAACGATGTAATCTCACTTTTGTGAATAGGTGAGAAACAATCACTTTCAGTTCGCTGAACACCTCGGTCGGTCTCACGAGTGGTTCTCGCCGGTTCACGCACCCGAATCGCACCACCAACCCGACACGCAGGGAACAACCCGTGAACCCGCATCCGCCGCGTCGAGCGACCCGATCGCTCAACCCCCTTGATGACAAGAGGGCCGCTCGGCGCGCACGGTGCCACGGCACATCCCTCACGGACGGAGCCGGCGGCGGTGAAGCCGTTCGAGACCACGGCTTTCCCCCAGCCGTCGTCGGCTCTTCGGTCGGATCGACCATCACCAGCGCGGGGAGGGCGCTTCGATGACCGTCATCAAACCGCGGATCGCCCTGGTCGGGCGCCCCGAAATCGGAACCCGGCCCGTCACATCCGAACGAACGTGGGCCCGGCAATACCGAGCCCGCCTCTTCGTGACGGACACGGCGATCATTCTCCTGTCCACGATCGGCGCGATGTTCCTGCGCTTCGGCTTCGACGAAGCCGGCGCGAGCTTCGCCGGCTTCCGCACCGACTACTTCACGCTCTCGGTGCTCATCGCCGCGACCTGGATGTTCACCCTGTCCGTCTATCACACGCGTGACTCGCACGTGATCGGCATCGGCGTCGTCGAGTACCGGCGCGTCGTGAGCGCGACAGCGATCACCTTCGGACTGCTGGCGATCGTGTTCCTGGTCGCGAAGGTCGACATCGCACGCGGGTACTTCGTGCTGGCCCTCCCGGTCGGCGTGCTCGGCGTGCTGTTCTCGCGGTGGATGTGGCGGCAGTGGCTCATCCGGCAGCGGATGTTCGACCACTACCTCTCCCGCGCGCTCGTGGTGGGCGGGTTCGACGACGTGGACTACGTCGTGCGACAGATCCACCAGAAGTCCGGGGCGGCCTACAACGTCGTCGGCGCCGCCCTCGACGCGGCGCCGCACGGCGCTCACGCGCGCAAGGGTGCGGTGCTCCCGGCATCCGGCGGCGGCAGCAGCACGGTCGCCTCACCGGAACGCGAGGTGCCGGTCGTCTCCGATCTCAGCGGCGTCGCTGAGGCCGCGGCGCGACTCGGCGCCGACACGGTCATCGTGGCCGGGCAGGCACTGACGGGCGGCGACTTCGTGCGCAACCTCGCCTGGCAGCTCGAGGGCACCGCGACCGAGCTGGTGCTCGCGTCGCGACTCACCGACGTCGCCGGGCCGCGCATCCACTTCCGCCCCGTCGAGGGCCTCCCCCTCATCCACGTGGAGATCCCGCAGTTCGAGGGCGGCAAGCACGTGCTCAAGCGCGCGTTCGACTTCTGCGTCTCGGGGCTCGCCCTGCTCGTGCTGTCCCCGCTCTTTCTGCTGATCGCCGCGATCATCAAACTCGACGACCGCGGCCCGGCGCTGTTCAGCCAGGAGCGAGTCGGGCGCAACGGCGAGACCTTCCGGATGTACAAATTCCGTTCGATGGTCGTCGACGCGGAGGCTCGCCTGGCGACCCTCAAGGCGAACGACGACGGCAATGGCGTGCTCTTCAAGATGAAGAACGACCCCCGCGTGACGCGTATCGGCCATGTGCTGCGCAAGTACTCACTCGACGAGCTGCCTCAGCTCTTCAATGTCTTCCTCGGCGATATGAGCCTCGTCGGGCCGCGGCCTCCGCTGCCCGCCGAAGTCGAGGGATATGAGAACCACGTCCACCGTCGCCTGTACATCAAACCGGGGCTCACCGGAATGTGGCAGGTGAACGGCCGCTCGGATCTCTCCTGGGAAGAGAGCGTCCGACTCGACCTCTACTACGTCGAGAACTGGTCGCTCACGGGCGACCTCGTGATCATGTGGCGCACCGTCAAGGTGCTCACCCATCCCGTGGGGGCGTACTGATGCTCCCCCGCCTCACCCGACAGAGACAGGGACGTCTCACCAGCAGTCACCTGCTCGACCAGCACGAACAGCTTGACCCGAATAACAACCCCCACCCGACCAACACAGACACCGAGGTTGTCATGAGCTCACACCCCCGCCCCCGCGCTCGCTCGCTGGGCATTCTGACCTCCGTCATCACGGCGGTCGGCCTCGTCTTCGGAGGCCTCGCACTCGCATCGCCGGCCGCTGCGGATACGGCCCCGCCCGACCCGACGAATCCGGCGTCTCCACCGACCGTCAGCGCTGACGCACTTCCGACGACGCAGATCGACGGTGTCGCGTGGGCGCAGGTCGTGGTCGGCAACACCGTCTACGTCGCCGGCAAGTTCACCACCGCCCGCCCCGCAGGAGCGGCGGCCGGAGTGAACACCACCCCGCGCAGCAACCTGCTCGCCTACGACATCACCACCGGCAACCTGATCTCCAGCTTCAACGTCCCCCTCAACGCGCAAGCACTGGCGATCACCGCCTCACCCGACGGATCCCGCATCTACGTCGGCGGCGACTTCACCACCGCAGGCGGCAACCCCTACTACCGGATCGTCGCCATCAGCACCGCCACCGGCCAGGTCATCCCCTCCTTCCGCCCCATCATGGAAAGCCAGGTCCGCGCACTCGCCGCCACCAACACCGCCCTCTACGCCGGCGGCACCTTCTCCACGACCAACGGGGTCTCGACTCCGTACATCGCGAAGATCAACGCGTCGAACGGCTCGACCAACACGACGTGGGCAGGCAGTGCCGACTACGTCGTCGACGCGCTGGCGGTCAGCCCGGACGGCACCAAGGTCTACTCCGGCGGCCGGTTCCAGCACGTGAACGGCGCCAACAATGCGTACGGCCTCGCCATGTACGACGGCACCAGCGGCGCATTCACTCCGTTCGGCGCCAACTCGGTCGTCCGGGATGCAGGGACCCAGGCCGGTATCACCGCTCTCGTCGCCACTGCTGACAGCGTCTACGGCTCGGGTTACGTCTTCGGTGCCGGCGGCAACCTCGAAGGCAGCTTCCGCGCCGACGCGAACACCGGCAACCTCATCTGGATGGAGGACTGCCACGGCGACACGTACTCGATCTTCCCGATGAACAGCGCGCTCTATGCAGCCGGCCACCCGCACTACTGCGGCAACGTCGGCGGGTTCCCGCAGACCAACCCGTGGACCTACCACCACACGATCGCGTTCTCGAACGCGGCGACGGGAACCCTGACGAACAACGGTGACGGTGCGTACGCGAACTTCACCGGTCAGCCGGCGCCGACCCTGCTCAACTGGTACCCGCAGTACGTCACGGGCTCCTACACGGGCCAGGGCCAGGCGGCCTGGAGCATCTCCGGCAACGGCAACTACCTCGCCGTCGGCGGCGAGTTCCCGTACGTCAACGGAGTCGCCCAGTACGGACTCACCCGCTACGCGGTGAACTCGGTCGTGAAGAGCAAGGTCGCGCCGAACGTCAACACGCCGCTCGTTCCGAACGCCGCGTCGTTCACCGCCGGCCAGGCCCGCGTCTCGTGGACCGCGACCTACGACCAGGACAACGTCAAGCTGAGCTACAAGCTCGTGCGCGACGGCAACCTGGCCAACCCCGTCTACCAGGTCGACCAGATCTCGAACTTCTGGACGCGTCCCGCCATGGGATTCATCGACAAGAACCTGGTGCCGGGCAGCACGCACTCGTATCGGCTCTATGTGACCGATCCGGATGGCAACCAGGTGTCGCGGCTCGGCAATACGGTCACGATCAGTGCCACGAACTCCGGCGGGGCGTACTCCGACTCGGTCACGGGCGCCGGTGCTTCGTCGTACTGGCCGCTGGATGAGGCCAGCGGGGCCGCCGGGTTCGACCACGTCGCATTCAACGACCTGCAGCTGCAGGCCGGTGTGACCCGGGGTGCAGCCGGACCGATCAGCGGCACGACCGCCTCGATCTTCAACGGCACGTCCACCGGCTTCGCTGTGACGCCCACCGCGATCGATGGACCGAACACCTTCACCGCGGAAGCCTGGATCAACACCACCACCACCAGTGGCGGCAAGATCATCGGCTTCGGCAACTCGAACACCGGTGACTCGTCCGGGTACGACCGCCACGTCTTCATGGACAACAGCGGAAAGATCTGGTTCGGCGTGTATCCGGGAGGTGTGCAGACGCTCAACAGCTCCGGCACCTACAACGACGGGCAGTGGCACCAGATCGTGGCCTCGCTCGGCGCCAACGGCATGCGGCTGTACATCGACGGCAAGCTGGTCGGAAGTCGCACCGATGTCACCACCGGTCAGGACTACGCAGGCTACTGGCGGGTCGGGGGTGACAACCTGGGCGGCTGGCCGAACCAGCCGAGCAGCAACTACTTCGGCGGCAGCATCGGCCAGGTCGCGATCTTCCCGACGGTCCTCACACCCACCCAGGTCGTGAACCAGTACGTCGCATCCGGTCGCCCGTCCCCGCTCGCGCCGGCTCCGGCCGACGCCTACGGCGCCGCGGTCTACAACGCGAACCCGGACCTGTTCTGGCGACTCGACGAGACCAGCGGCTCGGTCGCGAAGAGTGCTGACGCCTACGGGAACAACGGCACCTACTCGGGCAACGCGACGACGAAGAACCAGTCGGGCGTGCTCCCGGGCAGCACCGACAACGCCGTCCGTTTCAACACCAGCAACAACGGTGCCAACGGCAGCCTGGTGACCTCGAACCAGCAGGTCAGCAATCCGACGACCTACTCCGAGGAGATCTGGTTCAAGACGTCGACGACGAGGGGCGGCAAGCTCATCGGGTTCGGCGACCAGCAGACGGGACTGTCGAGCAACTACGACCGGCACGTCTACATGCAGGACGACGGGCACATCGTGTTCGGCGTCTGGACAGGGCAGACGAACACGATCACCTCGCCGACAGCGCTGAACGACAACCAGTGGCACTACGCGGTCGCGACCCAGGGCGCCGACGGCATGAACCTTTATGTCGACGGAGCACTGGTGGGCACCAACCCGCAGACGCAGGCGCAGGCCTACAGCGGGTACTGGCGCATCGGCGGTGACAACACCTGGGGTTCGACGGGACCGTACTTCGCCGGAACTCTCGACGAGGCCGCCGTCTACTCCAGCGTGCTGAGTGCTCAGGATGTGGCGAACCACTACGCGCTCGCCACGAGCGGGACGCTGCCGAACCAGGCACCGACCGCATCGTTCACCAACACGCAGGACGGCCTCACGGTGAACGTGGACGGCTCGGCCTCGACCGACCCGGACGGCACGATCGCCTCGTACGCCTGGGACTTCGGTGACGGAGACACGGCCACCACGCCGACCGCCAGCCACACCTACGCGCAGGGCGGCAGCTACACCGTGAAGCTCACGGTGACGGACAACGCGGGTGCGACGAACACGAAGACCGTGGCTGTGACGGTGACGGCTCCGCCGCCGAACCAGGCTCCGGTCGCCGCGTTCACGTCGACGGTCTCGAACCTGAGCGTCGCGTTCGACGGCTCCGGATCCGCGGACTCCGACGGCTCGGTCGCCGGCTACGCCTGGGACTTCGGTGACGGCACGACCGGCACGGGAGCCACCCCGACGCACGCCTACGGTACGGCGGACACCTTCACGGTGACGCTGACGGTGACGGACGACAAGGGACTCGCGAGCACACCGGTGCAGCACCAGGTGACCACGGTCGCCGTGCCGAACCAGGCGCCGACGGCATCCTTCACCGCCACACCGAACGGCCTGGCCGTCTCGGTGAACGGTGGAGCGTCGAGCGACCCCGACGGATCGGTGGCCTCCTACGCGTGGACCTTCGGTGACGGAGGGACCGCGACCGGATCGACGGCATCGCACACCTACGCAGCCGGCGGCTCGTACACGATCACCCTCACCGTGACCGACAACCAGGGCCTCGCGTCCTCGCCGGCCACCAAGTCGGTGACCGTGACGGCACCGCCGCCCGCGGCGATCGCCTCCGACACGTTCGCACGGACATCGGCCAGCGGCTGGGGTTCGGCCGACCTCGGCGGCGCGTGGACGGGAGCCGGTGCAGCTTCGGCCTACACCGTCGGCTCGGGCACGGCGTCGATCGTGGGCGCGGCCGGCTCGACCAAGACCGAGCTGCTGAGCGGGATCTCGAGCACGAACACCGACACGACGGTGCAGTTCAGCACCGACAGGACGGCGACGGGCGGCGGGATCTACGTCTCGGCGATCGGACGGTCGAACGGCACCATCGAGTACAGCGCTCGGATCTGGGAACAGGCCAGCGGTGCGATGCAGCTGCAGCTGCTCCAGGGAGGGACGGCGATGCAGTTGGTGAACCTCACCGGCCTCACCTACACCCCTGGTCAGCAGTACCAGGTGCGGCTGCAGGTGTTCGGTACCTCACCGACCACCATCCGCGCTAGGGTCTGGAAGGTCGGCACCACCGAGCCGACCACCTGGCAGGCCAGCGTGACCGACTCGACAGCGGCTCTCCAGGTCGCCGGTTCCGTCGGGCTCCGCGCCTACCTCTCCGGCACCGCGACCGACACCCCGCTGACCACGAAGTTCGACAACTTCGTCGTCAGCCCGGCTCAGTAGAGAACATCGGATGACCACTCCCAGCCGTCGGCGATCCACTGCGACCGTCCTCGTTGCCCACCCCAGCGCGGAGCTCTACGGCTCCGACCGGGTGATGCTCGAGAGCGTCAGCGCACTGGTCGACGACGGCTGGGACGTGGTCGTCGCCGTTCCCACCGACGGCCCCCTCCTCGCTGCGCTCCGCGAACGGGGCGCCCGCGTGGAGATCTGTCCCAGCCCGGTGCTCCGCAAGAGCGTTCTGCGGCCGGCCGGGATGCTGCGCTTCCTGCGCACGACCGCCGGCGGTGTGCGCCACGGGTCGGCGCTCATCCGGCGGGAACGTCCGTCATTGGTGTACGTCAACACCATCACGATCCCCCTCTGGGCGGCCCTGGCCCGGGTCCACCGCACGCCTGCCCTGACGCACGTGCACGAGGGAGAGGCATCCGCGTCGCCTCTGATGCGCCGCATCCTCGCCCTCCCCCTCTTCCTCTCGTCGACGCTCGTTGCGAACAGCCGGTTCAGTGTCGGTGTCCTCGAGCAGTCCTTCCGGCGGCTCGCCCGCCGCGCCGAGGTCGTGTACAACGCCGTACCCGGCCCGGCGCGGCATCAGCCGGTGCGCCGCGATCTGAACGGCGCCGTGCGCGTCACCTATGTCGGCCGGCTGTCGCCCCGCAAGGGTGTCGACGTCGCGATCGACGCCCTGGTCGAGCTGCGCTCCCGGGGCGTCGAGGCCGACCTCGACCTGGTCGGCTCGGTCTTCCCCGGCTACGAATGGTACGAGAAGGAGCTGCGCGACCAGGTGGCGGCGGCCGATCTCGGCTCCAACGTCACTTTCCACGGGTTCGTCCCGTCGGTGTGGGAGCTCGTCGGGTCCGGCGATGTCGTCGTGGTGCCGTCGCGGGTGGACGAGCCGTTCGGCAACACTGCGGTCGAGGCGATCCTCGCCGGGCGTCCCGTCATCGCGAGTGCGACCAGCGGGCTGCTGGAGGCGACGGCCGGGTACAGCACGGCGACCACCGTCGCTCCGGGGAACGCAGGCGCTCTCGCCGACGCGCTTGAGGACACGATCGAGGCGTGGGCCGAGCGCGCCGACGCCATGTGGGCGGACACGCGAGCGGCCGAGGAGCGGCACAGCGTCGCCACCTACCGGCGGCGGATCGCCGAGATCGTCCGCCGGCACGCGCGCTGACCGCGCAGGCGACCGGGCGGCAACCACCGCGCGACACCGACGGCACCGGATGCTCCAGCATCGCCGACGGCGACGGCTACTCCGGCAACGCCGACGGCGCCTGGTCGATCAGCGGTCGCGCTTGCTCGGCCGCTCGGGGATCGTGTCGCGCCGCGCCGCCGAAGCCCGGGCCGGCTCGTAGGCATCTTCGTCGTCGAGCGCGGGATCGCCGAGATCGTCTTCGAACTCCTCGTCGAGCGGGGAGTCGTCTGCTTCGGGGAACTCCAGCTCGAGCGCTGCCAGGTCGACGGTACCGGCCGACGCGCTCCGCGCCGGGTCCGCGTCCGCTGACGCAGAACTCGACACCTCGGATTCCGATCCGGCCGTCCGTGGCTCCCCTCCACCGCCGGCGTGGGGACCGACAGCGGGCAGAATACCCGCGCTGGGCTGGGCTGCGGCGCCGCGCCGCGTGAAGATCCGCCGCCATCCCGACCGGGGCGCCTCACCGGCGTGGTGGTAGTAGGCGTACTTGTCGCGAGCGGGAGCGGTGCGGTTCAGCACTACGCCGAGAACGTTCACGCCCGACTTCTCGAGGGAGTCCATCGTCTGGGCGAGCTGTGGGCGGTGCACCCGTGTCTTGTCCACCACGATGATCGCGCCGTCGACCAGTCGCGCGAGGATACCGGCGTCGGCGACGGCCACCATCGGCGCCGTGTCGAACACGACGGCGTCGTACGACCCGACGAGCTCGTCCACCAGTTCCGCCATCATCCGCGACGAGAGCAGCTCGCTCGGGTTGGGCGGGATCGGCCCGCTCGTCAGGATGTCCAGGCCGGTCGATCCCCAGGTCTGGATGACATCCTCGGCCGACGCCCGGCCGACCAGCACCGACGTCAGGCCCGCTGCACCCGGCAGCCCGGTGTATCCGGCCACCATCGGGCGACGCAGGTCGGCGTCGACGAGGAGCACACGGCGTCCGCTCTCCGCGAGCGCGAGGGCGAGGTTGAGTGCGATGGTCGACTTGCCCTCGCCGGGGATCGACGACGTGACCACGAGGCCGAGCGAATCGGAGTCGACGGTCACGAATTCGAGGTTCGATCGCAGCTGACGATAGTTCTCGGCGGCCGTCGAGAGACTGTCGCGCAGAACGACCGGACCGACCGCCTTGCGCTTCTCGCGCTCGACCGTGCCGAGCAGCGGAGCGCCGGTGACGGACGTCGCGATGGCCGCCGACCGGACACGCGTGTCGAGCAGCTCGCGCAGCACGATGATCAGCGAGCCGAGGAGGAGGCCGAGCACGAGGCCGGCGACGAGGTTCAGCCGTGTGTTGGGGGACGACGGAGCGGAGGGCACGGCCGCCTGCTGGATGACGCGCACGGCGACGGTGGTGTCACCGGCCGCGCTCTTCGGCGCGATCTGCTCCACCTTGTCGCTGAGGCTCGTCGCGACGGCGTTGGCGATCTTCGCCGCGACTGCCGGGTCCTGATTCGCGACGGCGATCTCGAGGATCACCGTGTTCTGGGGCGTGCTGACGCCGATCGAGTCGGCGAGATCCGTGGCGGTCGTCGACAGGTTGAGGTCGTCGATCACCGGGTCGAGCACCAGCGGCGACTCGACGAGCTGCGCGAACGACAGCATCTGGTTCTGCGTGTACGTCGATCCCTGATTGAGGTCGTTCGCAGTGCCGCCGAAGTTGAGCGAGAAGTACAGGCTCGACGTGGCGGTGTACACGGGCGTCGCGATCTGGGAGAGCCCCCAGCCGCCGATGGCGCCGATGATGGTCGAGATCACGACGATGTACCAATAGCGGCGGAACGCGGCTAGGTACTGGTGCTGGCTCATTGCGGTGCCTCTCACATGGTCGGTAGTGGGGCGAAGCGGTAGGACGTGGCGTGAGCGTGCTGGTGGCATTCTAGGCTCCCCGTTCGTTCACGCTCGCCGCGAGTACCCGCGGCGGTCGTCTGTGGGCGATGGTGGCATCCTCGCCCGCGTCAGCGCCCCCGCGCTGCGCGAGCTGCGTCGAGGCGGCGAGGCCGACGGCGAACCAGAGGAACACCGAGTACTGCGTGATCAGCGCCACGGTCGCGAGCGCCGGGATCTGCGCCACGACCGCGATCGTCGCGGGCGTCGCACGCCGGATCACCACGAGCACGATGCCGACGGCGAGTGCGACGACGATCATCCCCAAGGCGATCAACCCGCTCGAGAGCCCGGTCAGGATGAGCTGACTGTCGATCGAGCGGAAGTTGCCGAAGTACACCTGGCCTGTCGAATCGCGGCGCGCGGAATCGGCGACGCCGACGATGTTCATGCTGCCGAGGAGCGAGAGGAGGTCGCTGCGGTAGGCCGCGCTGCCTGCCGCCTCCGCCCCCGCGTCGTCGAACACGGTGGTCACCAGGGGGAAGAGCACAGCGGAGACGATGGCGATGCAGGTGGTGAGGATGATCCGGCTGCGCCGCGAGATCGCGTCACGCATGAAGACGATCGACAGCACGAGCCCGAGCAGCGCCCCGATCATGCCGACGCGGCTGAAGGTGAGGACGGTCGCGAAGAGCATCAGCAGCACCATCGCTCCGCGCAGCAGGAGGGGGAAGCGCGCCGCGAGGGTGAGCGGGATCGCGATCGCGAGGCTCGAACCGAGCGCGATCGAGTGGCCGAACGCCCCTTCCGCGCGCAGGATGCCCCCGCGTTCCTGCAGGGTCCCCCAGATCGAGAACATCGAATTGTTCACGCGGATCAGTACGAAAGGATTCCATCCGGCGAAGAACTCGATGACGACGAACACGCTCACGACGCTGAAGGCGATGGCGATCGCGCCGTAGATCCAGCGCGGGTCGACGCGCAGCGGCGCGAGCCGGCCGAGCACGTAGCCGATGATGAAGTACGTCACGAGGGAGAACGCGAATCCGATGGCGATGGTCGGGCTCTCCGCCAGCAGGGAGGTCAGCCCGAACAC
This sequence comes from Leifsonia sp. 10N434, assembly GCF_056394405.1. NCBI lineage: Bacteria > Bacillati > Actinomycetota > Actinomycetes > Micrococcales > Microbacteriaceae > Leifsonia > Leifsonia sp. 10N434. The sequence goes on from NZ_JBFTHV010000005.1 coordinate 78,655, forward strand.
CACGAGCATCAGCACCAGCCCGTCGAGCAGGCTGAACCGGAACGAGTGGATGGGCAGCAGCGCCACGATGATGAGGAGCGCCGCCGCCGAGGCGGCCGGCAGGTAGTAGTTGCCGTTGAAGCCGATCCCCAGGCCCACCCAGACCGGCACGAAGCAGAGCACCACGATCCACACCGCGACCGCGAGCTTCGGCGAGCGCCGCAGCACGAAGAACGCCGCCACCCCGGCGATCAGGCTCGCCGCTGCGACCAGGGTGCGGTCGAGCGTCGGGCCGCTGATCGCGGCGTGGGCGATGGTGACGAACATCGGGTGAGTGGGCCCTTCCTCGAGCGGTCTGGGTTACTTGAAGACGGTGACCGGCGTGCCGGCGGAGTCGGTCATCGTGATGACGGCCGACGCCCGCTGGTCGGCGGGCACCGAGTAGAGGTAGACGCCTTTCGCCGTGGCGCCGGCGGCGAGGGTGCCGAGGAGCGGCTTCGCGCCGTCGCTCAGGGCGACGGCCGGCGTCGCCTTCGAGCCGTAGTAGCCGTTCACAGCGACCTGGCCGAGCGAGACATCCTTGCCCGTCGAGTTGGTCAGGGTGACCGTCACCTTGATCGCCGGTCCGGCGGTCTCGCCCGCGCGGATCGCCTTGGCCTGGGTGGCGTCGATCGAGACCACGGTCGCGGTGAGTCCGCCGCTGAGCTTCGCTGCTTCCTTCGCGGGCACGACGTCGGCGACGGGGGCGCCGTACCGGGGGTCGACCGTCGGCTTGGCGGACGCCTTGCCGGTCGAGTGGGACGGGGCAGGGGTCGGGGTCGGGGTCGGCGGCGGGGGCGAGTTCGGGTCGGGCGTCGGGAGGGCTCCCGCCGGGAGGTTCTGGTCATTGCCGGCGTTCGTGCTCGGCGTGCTGCGCGTGCTCGCGACGACGAACACGGTGACGATTATCGCCACGACGGCGACAGCGACGACGATGAGGGCGATGATCCTCCCCCGGGGCATCGTGGACCGGCCGTCGTGCGCGGACGGGGTTGGGGGTTCGACCTTCGTCATCAGAGGTCTCCTTTCTGAGTGGTCGCGGAGGTGTCGGGACTCCACGACCGGAGCTCGCGGAACCACTTGGCCGCCGCGAGAAGAAGGAAGAGGGTCGTGGCTGCCGCGATCAGCGTGTAGACCACGACGAACACGGGGACGGCCCCCAAGAGCACGAAGGAGAGGCAGAGGACGCCGTAGTCCATCGGCAGCACGGCCAGCGCGCGCATCCAGGACGGGCGCCCCGGCTGTTCGGTCGCGAGCGGGACGCTGCCTGCGGTGCGCCGGCGAAGCTGTTCGGTGAGGATCATGCCGAAGAACAGCACGGCCGAGACGATCGCGAACGCGATCGGCACGAGCAGCCAGAGCGTCGGCACGACATCGAAGCGGTAGAAGCCGATCGCGAGCGCCAGCGGCATGGCCGAGACCTTCGTCGCGTCGACCATGTGGTCGAGCCATTCGCCGGCCGGGCTGCTCGTGCCCTGCAACCGGGACACCTGGCCGTCGGCCGAATCGAAGGCGTAGCCGATCAGCAGCAGTACGGCGACAGCGATCCCCTGCCCCCACGAGGGCGGGAGGACGATCAGCAGGGCGATCGCCACGAACGTCCACACCGCGCTGATGGCGGTGACGGCGTTCGGCGAGAGACCCGCGCGATACGCCCAGGCGGCGAGATAGCGGCCGATACGGCGGTTCACGAAGCGCGAGTACGCGGGCGCCGAACGGGCGGCCGGCTTCTGCGCGGCCGTCAGGCGGCGCACGACGTCGATGTACCGTTCGCGCGTCGCGCCGGAGCTCTCGGCGGCGATCCCGTCACTGGTCATGGCGCACTCACCTCCTCGTTTCCGGAGGCGGTACTCTGCGCGGAGCCGCGGAAGGCGGTGCCGGCGGTCGCGACCGCGGTCCGGCGGCCTTCGCGGCCGGTGCGCTGGGCGAGCAGCGGCCGCTTCGCTCGACGGAGTTCGCCGTTCGCCAGTCGCAGGCACATCCCCTCGTAGGCGTCGGCCACCGCATCCCAGTCGTAGTCGTCGGCGCGCTCGCTCGCGAGCCGGCCGCGTTCGGCGACGTCGGCGGGCGACGCCTCCGCCGCCTCCAGCGCACGCGCGACGTCGGCGGCATCGGAGAAGTACACGCCCGAGCGCCCGAGCACTTCGCGATTGAACGACACGTCGTACGCGATCGTCGCTGTGCCGGCTCCCAGGGCACGGAGCAGGGACGGGTTGGTCCCCCCGACCGAGTGGCCGTGGAGGTAGGTGTAGGCGCCCGCGTAGAGCTGGTCGAGCAGCCGCTGGTCCCACACGCCGCCGAGGAACGACACGCGATCGTCGGCCAGGCCGTGCACGCGACGCGTGTAGTCGTCGGCGTACGGCGCGGAGCCGACGACGACGAGTGGCCTGCGTGCTCCGCTGCGGCGATAGCCGTCGACGATGACGTCGACGTGATTCTCCGCCTCGAACCGCGCGACCACGAGGTGGTACCCGTCCGGTTGCAGATCCAGGTCGCCGAGGAGATCCGATTCGCGGTCGACCCGGGGTGCGCCGTAGGCGATCAACTCGGTGTCGGCGGCGAACTCGTCGCGGTAGTAGTCGGCGATGCCCTGCGCGTCGGCGATGAGCGCATCCGACCACCTGACCGCCAGCGACTCCGCGTTGCGGTAGTAGGCCTGGCCTCCTCGTCCCCACTTCGCGCGGCGCCACTCGAGCCCGTCGACGTGGGTGGCCACCGGGATGCGGGCGGCTCGGATCAGGGGGAGGTACGGCGAGTTCGCGGCGTTGAAGACGATGGCCGCGTCGGTGCGATTGCGCAGGAGGTGGGCCACGGAGAGGCCCGTGTGGCTGAGCGTCTCGAGCGAGCGACGACGCATCGCACCGCGGTGCACCAGCCGCATGCCTCGGAACGTCTCGGGGCGGTCGGCCTCGTTGTCGAGGGAGCGGCAGTAGACGACTACGTCGTGGCCGCGCTCCGCGAGCCTCGCCCCGACCTCCTCGACGCACGTCTCGAAGCCGCCGTACCGCGCGGGAACTCCGCGCGTGCCGACCAATGCGATGCTGAGGTAGTCACCCCCATTGCCCATGGCCCGTCTCGCTCTCGATCGCTGATGGAACAGCGAAACGACCGCGGTGTTGTCTGCTTCTCACGAGACCTGTGAGAAGAACGCTTGATGATCGCACCAGGGTCGGGTCGCTGTTGCTGTCACGAGTCTAATGCGAGGTTTTCTCATTTGTCGTCCCCTCATCCGGGGGTGGTGCCGTCAGGTCCAGTCGGCGGACTCCCCGACGGGCGCCGCCGGATTGCCGGCGACGATGACCCCCGGCGGCACCGAGCGGGTGACCACGGAGCCCGCCGCCACGACGGCCCCGTCGCCGAGCGAGACGCCCTTCAGGATGAGCGCGCCGGTTCCGATCAGCACGTGCTCGCCGATCACGATCGGAGCGGTGTGCTGCCGCACCGTGCCGTCGGGCGCGGTGATGCGGTGGAAGTCGGTGTCGAGGATCTGGGCGTCCCACGAGACCTGCGTTCCGGCCCCGAGGGTCACACCCGACTCCACGTTCACGATGCTGCGGGCGCCGATCGCGCTGCCGCGTGCCAGCCGCAGCGTCGCGCCGGCGCCGACCCAGACGCGTGCCCCCTTGCGAACGGCGCATCCGCGCTCGAGCGCGTAGACGCCCGGACCGCCGAGCCGGACGCCCGACCCGATTCGCGCTCCCGGATGCCCGCGGACCACACCGCGGGCGAGCTCGGTGTAGCGACGAAGCCGACCGCGGAGAGTCATGAGGCATTCCTAGCAGAGTCGGGTTCGGCAGGGGCCGCACCGCCGGAGCGGGCCGCGAGCTCGTCGCGAACGAGCCGGCGACCGTCTCGGAGCGCTCGCAGCGCCGCCGAGAACGGCCGCAGCGAGTGCAGGAACTGGCGGCGGCCGCCCTGGAGCAGGATCTCCCAGGCCACCGCGTTCGCGGTGCGCTGCCAGGCGAGCAGGTCGTCCGTCGACAGATTGCGGGCCGCGAACAGCAGACGGTTGCGGATGTTGAAGTAGTAGTACCCGTTCGACTTCGCCGGCGAGGCGTGCGCCTCACCGGTCTGCTGGGTGCCGCCCTCGGCGTGCACGCACACGGCGTCGTCGAGCACGGCCAGCTCGCCGCCGGATGCCAGCACGCGGTGCGAGAGGTCGACATCCTCCCAGTACAGGAAGTAGTCGTCGGCGAATCCCCCGACCCGATCCCAGAGCTCGGCGGAGACCGCCAGACACGCGCCGCTCAGCCAGGGCTCGGCACGCCGGGCCGCCGGCTGCGGGCGTTTCGCGGCGGAGCTCATCCGGCCATCGACGAGCGAGACGTCCGCTCCCGCGAACCACGTGGAGCCGTCGGGGCGCAGCACGCGCGGAGACACCAGCGTGAGGCGGTGCGCGGCGACCGCGGCGAACAGCCGCTCGGCGTCGACGGGCTCGATCACGGCATCCGGATTCAGCAGGAGGAACCGCTGCGCGCCGCGTTCGGCGGCGTGGGCGACCCCCGCGTTCACACCGAGCCCGAATCCGAGATTGGTGTCGGGGAGCACCGTCTCCCACCCCTCGGCGTGCGCGATCCTGGTCAGTTCGCCACGCTCGTCGGGTGTGCTCGCGTTGTCCACCACGACGACGATGAGACCGTCGGCTGCCCGGGAGAGCCTGGTCAGGTTCTGCTCGAGCAGCGCGGCGGACGCGTAGTTCACCACGACGACGGCGCAGCCCGCGAAGGGCGCGTGCTCTGGCATAGACTTCCGCTCTGACGATCGAGGGGGTGCACTGTGCAACCGGATGAGCCGGTGAGAGTGACCATAGCCGTGCCGACGTTCCATCGTCCAGCCGAGCTCGCCACTCTGCTCCCGATGCTGCTCGCGCACGCCGACAGCGCCGCGCGGCTGCGTGGCCCCGCCTTCACCGCCGACGTGCTGGTCGTCGACAACGATCCGCAGGGAAGCGGTCGCGACGCGGCGGTGGCGATCGGCGACCCGCGCATCCGCTCCGTCGTCGAACCGCACCCGGGGATCTCGGCCGTGCGCAACCGCGCGCTCGACGAGGCGGCCGGCTCCCGGCTGCTCGCGTTCATCGATGACGACGAGCACCCCCACGACGGCTGGCTCGAGCACCTCCTCGCCACCTGGGTCGCGGCGGACGAGCCCGCCGCGGTGGCCGGGCGCGTCGTCGCCTCGTTCGCGGGGCCGCTCGACCCCTGGCTCGAAGCCGGCGCCTTCTACGTCCGGCGGAGCATGCCGACCGGCAGCAGCATCGACGTCGCCGCCGCCGGCAATCTGCTGCTCGACCTCGATCAGGTGCGGGCCGCCGGCGTGCGGTTCGCCGACGACCTCGGCCTCAGCGGAGGCGAGGACACCCTGTTCAGCCGCCAACTCCACGCCGCGGGGAGGCGCATGGTCTGGTGCGACGAGTCCGCGATCACCGACCTGGTGCCGCTCGACCGGATGACGCGCCGCTGGGTGCTCAAACGCGCCTGGAGCCACGGGAATTCGGCGAGCGTGCTGCGCATCCGGCTCTCCGGAGGAGGACTCAAGGCCGTCACCGCACGGATCACGAGCGTGGTCGGCGGAGCGGTGCGCATCGTCGCGGGCGCGCTGCGCTGGGCGTTCGGGATGATCACCCGTTCGCTTCGCCATCAGGCTCGCGGCGCGCGTGCCATCTGGCGGGGCGGCGGCATGGTCTCCGGCGCCGCCGGCGTCGTCTACCAGGAGTACGCCAGAAAGGACGTGACCGCGTGAGCGCGAGAAGCACCGTCGCCGGAGCCGTTCGCCGGGCCACGGCGTTCGCCGGGACCGTCATGGAGGTTCGCACCGACGCGCCCGAGTTCGTGCTGACCTACGACGACGGCCCCATCGCCGGCACCACCGACCGCCTGCTCGACGTGCTGGCGGAACGGGGAGCGACGGCGACGTTCTTCGTGCTCCTCACCCGCGTGCGCGCCGACCCCGGACTGCTTGCCTCCGTGGTGGATGCCGGCCACGAGGTCGCCCTGCACGGCGTCGACCACCGCGATCTCACGACGCTGCCGCTCGACGAGGTCGGCCGCAACCTGAGCGACGGGCGGCGCGAGCTCGAAGACCGCACGGGTCGTCCCGTGCGCTGGTTCCGGCCGCCCTACGGACACCAGACGTACCGGGTGTGGAGGCGCATCCACGCCGAGGGGCTGACGCCGGTGCTCTGGGGACCGACGACGGGCGACTCCCGACGCGGCGTCACGCAGGCCGACCGCGTCGCCTCTGCCCTGTCGGGCGCTCGGCCGGGCGCCATCCTGCTCGCCCACGACGGGTATGCGGATGCGACCGACCGCGTCGACGACGGTCCGGCACCCGAGGTCGACCGGGTCGAGCTGCTCTCGCTCGTCCTCGACGGGTTCGCCGAGCGCGGCCTGCGTGCGCGTTCCCTCGGCGACGCCCTGGTCGCCGGGACTCCGCGGCTGGAGGGCCGCTTCACGCGCTGACGCTGTGGGCCGCACCCGGCGCCGCACGTTCGGCCTCCGCAGACGGCCCGCGCGTTCAGCGGCGGCGTAGCAGCGCGATCGCCCTGCGGTAGGCGGCGACGTGCGCGCGACCGGCGTCGTCCCATTCGCGGCGCGAGAGGTCAGGGCGCTCACCCTGGGGGATGTCCTCCGCAGCGGCGAGCGCCGCCTCGAGGTGTGCTCCCGTCAGGTCGCCGTCGTACCGGCTCACCCAGCGCTCGCCCACCTCGGCGGCGAGCATCCGGTTGACGTCGTTGTCGGGCACGAGCACCGGCCGGTCGAGGGACAGAGCCGACAGCGCGCCGCCCGAGTTGTGCATCTCGCGGTAGGGCAGCACGACGAGCTCGGCCGCGGTCACCGAAGAGACCAGCTCGGCGTCGCTGAGGAACGCGAAGTGCAGGGCGATCCGCGGGTCGTCGGCGGCGAGTGCGCGCAGTTGCGCCACGAGGTCGTCGCTCGACGGCTTGCCACCGACGGTGAGCGTCGCGTCCGCCGACCCCACGCTCCGGAACGCGGCGAGCAGCGCGTCGACGCCCTTGTAGCGGCGGATCAGCCCGACGTACGCCAGTCGCTCCGGCACACGCGGCGACCGCTCGAAGGGCTGGTACCACCCGCGGTAGTGACCGTGCACGATGGTCTCGAACGGCGCGCCCTCCGGCAGCGGAGTGAGCGGGTTGAGCCGGATGCGCAGCGTGGTGCGCCGGTCGATCACCCGGAGCAGCCAGCGCTCCCGCCGCGAGATCCCGTCGGGCAGGTCGAGGTTGTGCACCGTGCGCACGATCGGGGTGCGCGTGACGGCGAGCTTGCCGACGAGCAGCAGGGTCAGCGCCTGACGCACCAGCTTCTTCAACGGGCTGTGCCCCGAGACGAGGATCTCGGGCCAGTGGACGTGGAAGACGTCGAAACGCCGCGTGAGCGCATTGCGCCAGCTGAAGGTGCGCAGCTCGACACCAGGGAGCTCCTTGATGCTGTCCCGCAGCATCACGAGGTAGGGATTGGTCGTGGGCCGGGGCTCGGGGAACGACTGCTGCACGATCAAACCGGCCATCGCCTCCCCCTCGTCGTCGCGCTCCATCTTGCCCCGCCTGCGGCGGCGAGGCGAGGCCCCTGCTCCTCACGCGCCCTGAAGTGGGGGCGCAGTGCGGTGACCACCCGGCTAAGATACATGAGTAAGTCTCAACAAGAGGCACCCGTACGACGGAGGCCGGGCTCGGCGCGTGAGGGACGCGCCCCGCGCAGCCGTCGACCCGACCGCGGAAGTGTTGCCACATGCGAGTTCTCGTTCTCTGGGCCGATGACGCGTCGCCCAATCTCGGCGTGCGCGCCCTGGGGTCCGGTACGGCCGAGCTCGTGAGACGTGTGTGGCCGGATGCCGAGGTCACCTTCCAGAACTACGGACGGCGCGTGCCCCAACTGCCGATCGGCCGCGTGCGCTCGCTCGTCAAGGAGCGCGTGCTCGGTCGGGCGGGAATGCAGAAGTGGCTCGCCGGTTTCGACCTCGTGATCGACACCCGCTCCGGAGACAGCTTCGCCGACATCTACGGCACCCGTCGGCTGGTCGTCATGTCGACCGTCGCCGAGTTCGCCACGCAGGCCGGCGTCCCCGTCGTGCTCGGCCCGCAGACCATCGGCCCCTTCGACAGTCGATCCGGGCGTGCGATCGGCCGGCACTCGCTGCGCCGGTCCGCCCTGGTGATGGCGCGCGACTCGGCCAGCGCCGGCCAGGCGGGGGAGCTCGGGCGGGCGCCCGACGTCCTCACGACCGACGTCGTCTTCGCGCTCCCCCGGCCCGACGTCCCCCGCACCCGCGACGTCGTCTTCAACATCTCCGGCCTGCTCTGGTACGCGAATCCTCACGTCGACTCGGTGGCATACCGCGACACGGTCACCCGGCTCTACCGGTCTCTCGCGGCGGACGACCGCAGGGTGACCCTGCTGGCTCACGTGCTGGACTCCGACAACCCCGACTCGGACATCGCGGCGATCCGGGAATTCTCCTCCACGGTCGCTCCCGACGCGGAGATCGTCTTCCCGACCGGGCTCGACGACGTGCGCGAGACGGTCGCGTCGGCAGAGGTCGTCATCGGATCCCGCATGCATGCCTGCCTCAACGCGCTGTCCGTCGGAACGCCGGCGATCCCGCTCGCCTATTCGCGCAAGTTCTCTCCCCTCCTCAACGACCTCGGCTGGACCCACACGGTGGATCTCCGCACCAGCGACGATCCGGTGACCGCCGCGCTCGAGGAGCTCGCCTCCCCGACGCTTCGCGCAGACGCCGCGGCCCTGGTCGAGCGCGCACACGCCACGCTCGCGGTGGCCGAGGACGCGCTCCGGGAGGTCGCATGACCACCGGGATCGAGCAGTCGGCGGCACTGAGCCCTGCGGCCGCGCAACTCGACGCGGCGATCGCGCGGGTCGTCGCCTCCGGCAACTGCTCGGGATGCGGGGCCTGCGCCCTGCTCGACCCGGGCCTGGAGATGCGGATGTCCCCCGACGGCTTCCTCCGGCCGACCCGCGTCTCGCCTGCTCCGGCCGACGCCACCGTCGCGGCCGACCTCGCTGACGCGGCCGACGTCGGCGATGTCGCCCAGGTGGCCGACGTCGCCGACGACGCCGTGCGCCGTTTCGACGCGGCGTGTCCCGGCGTGACCGTGTCGGCGGCACGGCCGCCCGGTTCGACGCGTCACCCGACCATGGGGCCGGTGGTCCGCGCCTGGAAGGCCTGGGCGACCGACTCGGACATCCGGCATCGGGGATCCAGCGGCGGCGCGCTCACGGCGATCGCCGCCTGGCTGCTCGAGACCGGGCAGGCGGCCCGGATGGTCGGCGCGACGGCGGACAGCAGCGAGCCCCGCCGCACCGTCAGCGTCACCATCATGTCCCGCGCCGACGCCGTCGCCGCGGCGGGCTCCCGGTACGCCCCCACCGCGAATGCGGCTCAGCCCGCTGCTCTGCAGAACGGCTCGGTGTTCGTCGGCAAGCCCTGCGAGGCATCGGCCATACGCTCCCTGGTCGGCTCCCGTCCCGCGGCCGCGGCCGCGGAAGCAGGCGGCGACCCGGTCATCCTGTCGTTCTTCTGCGCCGGCACGCCCAGCCAGCATGCGACGGATGCGCTGGTGTCGTCGCTCGGCGTCGGCGCTGACGAGCCGCTGGCCGACCTCTGGTATCGCGGGCGGGGGTGGCCCGGCCGGTTCACCGCGGTGCGGCGCGACGGCGCCTCCGTCGACGCCAGCTATGACGAGTCGTGGGGCTCGACGCTCGGGCCCTCCGTGCAATGGCGCTGCAAGATCTGCGCCGACGGAGTGGGCGAGAGCGCCGACATCACGGCCGCCGACTTCTGGCGCGCCGATGCCCACGGGTATCCCGTGTTCGCCGAGGGGGCCGGCCGCAGCGCGCTGATCGCCCGCACCGAACGCGGCTACGAGATCGTGCTGCAGGCCGTCGAGGCAGGGGTGATCTCGGTCACTCCGATGGACATCGACGATCTCGCAGCAGTTCAGCCCCTGCAGACCACGCGCAGGAGCACCCTCGCCGGCCGGCTGGTCGGTTCGCGCCTCGCCGGCGGACCGGTTCCGTCGTTCCGCGGGTTCGGTCTGCTCGTGCTCGCCGTCGGACGCCTGCGCGAGACCGTGAGGATGGCACGGGGAACCTACCAGCGCCGCAAGCGGGCGGCGCCGTGACCGACCGGCGCTCGGTTCGGGCCGGCCGTCACCGCGCCGGTGAATCGGCGTCCGCTCTTGCCGAGTCGGACGCCTCGCCGGTGACCCCGCCGATCGATCCAGAGACCATCGGCGACGCCGCCGACTTCGCCGGAGCGACACCCGCCGAAGAGGTCTCGACCGAGTTCGCCGAGCTCTCCTCAGCCGCGCTCGCGGCGGACGGCCCCGCGGTCGACTCGAGCGGCGGCGGCACCGGCGGCACCGGCGGCACCGGGCCGGTCGCACCGAGGCTCGGGACCCAGGCGGCGCGCGGCGCTGCCGTGACCCTCGCCGCCCAGGGCGGCAAGGTGCTCGTCCAGGTCGTCTCGGTGGTGGTGCTGGCCCGCCTCCTCAGCCCGCACGAATACGGTCTCATCGCGATGGTCCTCGCGATCATCGGCATCGGCGAGCTGTTCCGCGACTTCGGCCTGTCGTCGGCCGCGATCCAGGCGACCACCCTCAGCCGCGGACAGCGCGACAACCTGTTCTGGGTGAACGCGGCCATCGGCCTGGTGCTCTCCGTCCTCGTCTTCTTCGGCGCCGGGCTGATCGCCGCAGCGTTCGGTCAGCCGGAGCTGGTGCCGATCTCCCACGCGCTCTCCCTCACGTTCCTCATCAACGGCCTGGGCACGCAGTACCGTGCCGATCTCGTGCGCCGCCTGAAGTTCTCCTCGGTCGCCGCCGCCGACATCATCGCGCCGGCCGTTGCACTCGCGGTGGCGATCGGCGGTGCGCTGCTCGGCTGGGGCTACTGGGCGCTGGTGGCGCAGCAGCTCGGCCAAGCACTGGTTCTGCTGATCGTGCTCGTCACCGCCGCCGGATGGCTCCCCCGGCTCCCGCGCCGGGGCGAGCCGATCGGCGCCTTCCTCGCGTTCGGGTGGAACATGCTCGCGTCGCAGCTGGTGAGCTACATCAGCAACAACGTGGACAACATACTGGTGGGCGTCCGGTTCGGGCCTGCCTCGCTCGGTCTGTACAGCCGGGCGTTCCAACTGCTGATGACGCCGCTGAACCAGGTGCGCATCCCGCTCACCACGGTGGCCCTGCCGGTGTTCTCGCGCTTGAAAGACGAGCGCGAGCGCTTCGCCGACTGGCTCTGCCGCGGGCAGCTCGCTCTGGGCTACACGATCGTGGCCGGGCTCGCGCTGGTCGCCGGAGCGGCGGAGCCGGTGACCGAACTCCTCCTCGGGCAGCAATGGCTCGACGCGGCCCCCATCCTGCGTCTCTTCGCCATCGCGGGCATCTTCCAGATCCTCGCCTTCGTCGGCTACTGGGTCTACGTGGCGCGCGCCCTCACCGGCGACCTGTTGCGCTACTCGCTGGTGAGCGCGGCGATCAAGATCGTCTGCATCGCGATCGGGTCGTTCGGCGGGGTGCTCGGGATCGCCATCGCCTACGCCATCGCCCCGGCGATCTCGTGGCCGATCTCACTGTGGTGGCTCTCGCGACGCACGAGCATCCCGACCGCACGGCTGTACGCGGGCGCCGGACGGGTGCTCGCACTCGCCGCCCTCGCCGCGGGAGCAGCCGGAGGATCCGCCTGGCTCTCCGGAGAACTGCCTGCGGTCGTGCAAGTGGTGGCCGCCGCCCTCGGCTGCGCCGCCGTGTACGCGCTCGCGGCTCTCGTCATCCCCGTGGTGCGGCGCGACCTCGCGGGAGTGCTCGCGGCCGCACGCATGGTCCGCCGGCACTGACCGTGCCGCCCGCAACGAGGCCGGAACGCCGGGAACGACGAAGACCGGGAGGCACCGCCTGAGCGGCGACCTCCCGGTCTTGGTGCGCTAGGTGCGCTGGGTACGTGCTACTTCGTCGACCAGGCGCCGAGCTGGCGGACGCCGGCCGGCTTGCCCGTGAGGGCGGCCGTGGCAGCGGTCACCGGCTGGGCGATCGTCGCAGCAGCGGCACCGATCGTCGGGACGAGCTGGGTGATGCCGCTCAGCACATCCGAACCATCGACGGCGCGGGACGAGCGGTCCTGACCGGTCGCCGCGGTGAACTCGGCGAGCGAGTTGTACACGGCGGGGTTGCCGGCGCCGCGCGACCAGATCACGGCCCAGGTGGGAAGCGACGCGCTGGAACGCTGGTAGACGTTCCCGTTCATCGTGATCCCCATCTGCGCGGCCGAGTGCTCGTGGCTGTAGTCCTCGACGGCCAGCACGGCGTTGCCCGCGCTCTTCGCCATGACGTTGTTGACGACGCTGACGTTGCCTGTGATCCAGGTCATCGTCGGGTCGGGCAGCGACTGCCGCGGGTCGTGACCTGCGGTGGAGAGCTGGCTGGCGCGGCGGGTGCCCTGAACGATGTTGATGTCGCGGGCATTGCCGGTGATCGTGTTGTTGTGGATCTGCACACCGTTGGTGTCGCTGACCAGGACGCCCACGATGCCGTTGTTGGCGATCACGTTGTTCGCGATGGCGAACTTGGCCGAGATCTCGGCGATCACGGCGTTACCCGAGTTGCCGATGACGTCGTTGTTGGCGACGCTCGCGTTGTACACCGACTCGTCGAACCACAGCGCGTTGCCCGCGTTGGCGAGGAAGTTGCTGTTGACGACACTCACGTTGCGCGAGCGGGCGACCTTGAGTCCGCCCGACACGGGAGCGCGGTTGAAGTGCTCGGTGTTGTTGTTCGCGGCCAGCATTCCGGAGACCTTGAGGCCGTCGGCGTAGGTCGCGGTGGCACCGAGCAGGCCGTTGCGGGCGACGGTGACGTTGGTGACGGTGTTGTTCACAGCGCCGATCGCGAGGCCGGTGGTGGAGTTGTCGGTGATCGACAGGTTCTCCAGCGTCGCGCCGGCGGCGTAGACCTGCAGCGCGCCCATGTCGGGAACCGACGGAGCGTAGCGGCGCACGCCGAAGCCGCGCAGCGTGCTGCCGTCACCGAGAACGGTGAACGCCTTGACGGTGTCGCTCGACTGCACCTGCTTGCCGGTCGGGTTGGACCCGATGACGAGCTGCTTGGCGGCGGTGTCGACGAAGAACGTTCCCGCCTTGACCGCTGAACGCGAGCCGACCTGGTTGAGGGCGGTCCCATCGATCCAGATCTGGTCGGGGTGAGCGGCCATCGGGTAGGCGGGGTTCACGAACGCCCAGCCGTCCTCGGTGCCGTCGGGGGCACCGCGGGTGTAGGTGGGGCTGTCGTCGAAGTCGACGTTCCAGCCGCCGGCGACCCAGGTCGAACCGGACTGGGTCCAGTTGCTGACGGTGCGGCTGCCGTCGAACCAGACGGCTTCCTTCGGGAAGGCCTGGATCGTCAGCTTCTTGCCACGAGGAATCAGGATGGTCTCGTGGTAGGTGCCGGCGCGGAGCACGATGGTCGATCCGCTCGGAGCGGCGTCGACGGCGTGCTGCACGGTCTTCCACGGAGTCGACTGCGTGCTGCGGGCGACGGCGTCAGAACCGGCGGGGGCGACGAAGTACGCTCCGCTCGGCACGGCGTAACTGGTGGTTCCGACGGCCGCGGAACCGGTCGCGGCGCGAGCCGTCGACTGGTCGATGGTGGCGTCGCCACCCGTCTGCGGGGTGGTCGGCTGCGTCGGCTGGGTGGGCTGCGTCGGCTGCGCCGGCTCGGTCGGCTGCGCCGGAGTCGTCGGCGGGGCGGTCGGAGTGGCCGGCGGCGTGGGAGTCGTCGTCGGCGGGGTGACCGGCTGCGTCGGCTTCCCGGGCTGCACGGCCTTCAGCGAGTAGGCCGAGACGTTGTCGAACGAGACACGCGTAGCCGCGCTGCTGCTCGAGACGTAGGTCCACAGGCCGACGGCACCGGAGCCGACGAGCTTCTTCGCGCTCGAATCGCTCGCGGTGAGCTGCCAGTCGGGCATGGTCTTCGTCGAGAGCCAGGCGCGGGCGCTGGTCGTGACGGTGTCGGTGCCGGTGACCCGGAAGTCGACGGAGATCTTCTGCCCGGGCGTGACGCCCTGAGTGATCAGCTTCTCGCCACCGAGGACGGTCTGATCGGCAGTCGATCCGTTGACGCGGGAGATGGAGAGCAGAGCGTTCGCGCGGGAGTCCACGCGCACGGTCGCCTGGTAATAGGAGCCCTTCGCCGACCGGAGCTGGACGCCGGCGTACACGCCGTATCCGGAGGTCGGGATGGAGGGGACGCTGATGACGGTCGACGCGTCGGCATCCGTGGCCGTGGCCGACGGAAGGGATGCGCTGAGCGATGCGCCCGGGCGGGGGACGGCGGCGACGCCGGTCGCACCGTCGGCCGAGAAGGCCTGGGCGCTGTTGACCGTGTATGCGCCGCCGACGGGGGCGACGCCCCAGCCGTTCTTCTGCACGCGGTTCAACGTGTCGGAGACGATCTGCTTGTCGTTCTGATACGTGACCGGTGCAGCATTCGCGGCAAGGGCGGGAAGGCCGAACGCAGCGATCGCCGCGGCGGTGACGCCGGCGGTGATGCCGAATCCGATTCGGCGGTTGTTTTTTGTTGGGGGTGTGAGGCGGTGAGCGGGCTGACGGACCATAAGGGAGTGTCTGTCCAATGCTTTCGTCGTTGAGGGGGCGGAACAGTAGGTGAGACCAACGACTACTGAATTTCTGCAGGCGACGCTATCAGAGAGCGCGACCATATTGCCAACGTAACTCTCCAGCTTAGCGCTGGGAACACCTTGCGCCTATAACGATTTACCCCCCTTTCGGGTGAGCATCCGGCGGCGAAAACCCCTGTTCACGCGCCGAACGGCGAGCTGTTCGGACGCGACAAGTATTCAGGATGCCGCGTCGTGTGCGCTAGGTTCCGCACACCCCCCTTCCCAGGGCCCTTCCAGCTTCGGCAGGACCTCGCGGCGCGGACGTCCAGCACAATGGGGACATGTCATCCGACCCGTTTCGCATTCTCGCCGTGTGCACCGGCAACATCTGCCGATCCCCCGCGACCGAGTTGCTGCTGGCGGCCGGCCTCTCCGATGACCCGCGATTCGACGTGAGCTCGGCCGGCACCCACGCCATGGCCGGCTGGCCGATCTCCCCGCCGATGGACGAGCTGCTGGCCGATCTCGGCATCCCGAGCGACCGCTTCACCGCCCGGCAGGCGACCCGGTCGCTGCTCGCCGGATCCGACCTCATCCTCACCGCGACGCGCGAGCACCGCGAGTGGGTCGTCGGCGAGCAGCCGCGCGCCCTCCGGCGGGTGTTCACCCTGACCGAGTTCGCCGACGCCGTGCGCGATCACGGCGACACGAGCGGCACGCGCGGCATGTCAGCCGCGGAGCTCGTCGCGTGGGCGGCGGCGAACCGCCCGAGCGCGCGCATCGCCGACCTCGGATCCGTCACCCGGCGCGGATATCTGGAGGGCGACATCCTCGATCCGTACGGGCGGGGACGCGCCGCGTATCACGCGTCTCTCGCCCAGATCGAGCCCCTGACCGCGTCGATCGGGAGGGCGTTGCGCGCGTCACGATGAACTCCGGGTGACCGGCGGGCGAATCATGAGTGACAAATACTCATTTACGGGCCAGAATAGGTGAGCAAACCTCAACCCGTTAAAGGAGTAGCCCGTGACCCGACGCGTCGGCTATGCAGCGGGGGCGTTCGATCTGTTCCACATCGGACACCTCAACATCTTGAAACACGCCAAGAGCGAGTGCGACTACCTGATCGCCGGTGTCGTCTCCGACGAGATGCTCCGGCTGACGAAAGGGATCGAACCCGTCATCCCGCTCGCCGAGCGGCTGGAGATCGTCTCGCACATCTCGTTCGTCGACGAGGCGGTCGCCGAGACCGTCCCCGACAAGCTCGACACCTGGCGCGAACTGCGATTCGACGTCTTCTTCAAGGGCGATGACTGGCGCGGCACCGAGAAGGGGCTGCGCCTGGAGCGCGAGTTCGCCGAGGTCGGCGTCGAGGTCGTGTATTTCCCGTACACGATGAGCACGTCGAGCACGACCCTTCGCCGCGCACTCGACGCGCTCAGCGCGTCCGCTGCTCCCGAGCGCCTCGAGGCCGCGGCGCACTGACCGTCTGTACGCAATTGAGTCCTGTACGCAATCGAGTCCGAAGTTGCTGCCCCCGACACGCCGGACTGGGGTGCAAGAAGTTCGGACTCGATTGTAGTCAGGCGGGGAACTCGACCCCGCCGACCAGCACGAGCGCACGCGGTGGCGCCGCTACGAGCGCCTCAGGGACGTTCTGCGCGTCGACCAGCACGATGTCTGCGGGCGCGCCGACCACCAGGTCGTGAACGGGCCTGCCGACGAAGCCGGCGGCGTCGCTCGTCGCGAGGCGCACGGCCGCGGTCAGCTCGTCGTCGCGGCGGGCGCCGCTGAGCTGCGCCAGCCGCGTCGCCAGGCGCAGGAGGTCGCCGTCGCCGTACGGACCCCAGAGATCGCGGATGCCGTCCGTTCCCAGCCCGACCGGGATGCCCGCCTCCCGGAGCGCTCCGAGCGGCAGCCGGGGCGCATTGATCGGCGCGACGGTCGTGAGCGAGACGCCCGCCTCGCGCATCCCGTCGATCAGCTGCTGCTGCCATGCAGCGGAGAGCTCGCCGATCGCGAAGCCGTGAGCCACGTTGACGCGGCCGGCGAGTCCCGTCGCACGGGTGCGCTCGATGATGAGCTCGTACTCGAACGCCCCGAGCTCCCCGCCGTCGTGCAGGTGGATGTCGATCCCCACGCCGCGCCGGTCGGCGATGTCGAACAGGGCGTCGAGCTGGCCGACGGGGTCACGGTCGATCGATGCGGGATCGAGGCCGCCGATGTGCTCGGCTCCCTCGGCGGCCGCCCGGTCGAGCAGGTCGAGCACGCCGGGACGCCGCAGCACGCCGTCCTGGGGGAACGCCACGATCTCGAGCGCGACCGGGACGCCGAGCGACGCGACGGCCTCGCGCACGATCCGGATGCCGTCGAGCCCGACGCCGAGGTCCACGTCGACGTGCGAGCGGAAGGCCGTCGTCCCCTGCGCCACCAGGGCGCGTAGCAGGGCCGACGTGCTGGCCACGCTCGGGATGCCCAGCTCGTCGCGGTGGGCGCGCTCGTGCGCGATGCGCCCCTGCGTGGTCGCCTCGCCGCCGTACGGCACCCACGGCCGGCCCCACCAGCTCTTGTCGAGGTGCGCGTGCGCGTTGACGAACCCGGGGAGCGCCAGCATTCCGTCGCCCTCGATGAACTGCGTGCCGGGGTCGCCCGAGAAGGTCTCCGCGGCCGCATAGTCGGTCTCGACCGCATCGACCGCGACGATGCGGCCATCGGCGATCCTCAGATCGGAGGCGGCGCCGCCCCACGGGCGCACGTTGCGGAGGACCGTCTGCATCGGCGTCACCTACGCGAACCGGTCGGTCGCCTCGATGAGCGCGTCCAGGATGCCCGGCTCGTCGAAGGCGTGACCCGCATCGGGGATCATCCGGAACTCGGCCTCCGGCCACGCCCGGTGCAGGTCCCAGGCGGTCATCGGCGGCGTGCACGCGTCGTAGCGGCCCTGCACGATGACGGCGGGGATGCCGCGGAGCTTCTCCGCGTCGCGGATGAGCTGCCCCTCCTCCCACCAGCCGCCGTGCATGAAGTAGTGGTTCTCGATGCGCGCGAAGGCGACCGCGTACTTCTCCTCGGTGAACGACTCCACGACATCCGGACGCGGGAGCAGCGTGATCGTCGACGACTCCCAGCGCGACCAGGCGACAGCGGCCGGACCGTGCACCGCGGGATCCGGATCGTTCAGCAGCCTGCTGTACGCCCGGATGAGGTGCCCGCGCTCGGCCTCGGGGACCGGCTCGAGGAACCCTTCCCAGAGGTCGGGGAAGAGCGCGGCGGCGCCGCCCTCGTAGAACCACTCGAGCTCGACGCGACGCAGCGTGAAGATGCCGCGCAGCACCAGCTCGGTCACGCGATCCGGATGCGTCTCGGCGTACACGAGCGCGAGCGAGCTCCCCCACGAGCCGCCGAAGACCATCCACCGCTCGACCCCGAGGTGCTCCCGCAGCTTCTCGATGTCGGCGACGAGGTGCCACGTGGTGTTGGTGCTCAGGTCGGCATCCGGGTCGCTGGCGTGGGGCAGGCTTCGCCCGCAGTTGCGCTGGTCGAAGAGCACGATGCGGTACTTCTGCGGGTCGAAGGCCCGGCGCTGGTTGGGTGTGGTGCCGCCGCCGGGACCGCCGTGCAGGAACACGACGGGCTTGCCGTCGGGGTTGCCGCTCGTCTCCCAGTAGATCTGCTGGCCGTCACCGACGTCGAGCAGGCCGGAGGCGTACGGTTCGATGTCCGGATAGAACGTTCGCATCCCTCGACACTACGGCCGGCGCTCCCCGCACGGCTAGAGCGATGCTGCCGGCACCGAGAACGTGTCGCACGCCTTCGCGCCGGAGCCGAAGCCCCGCGTGAACCACGCCTGCCGCTGGGCGCTCGAGCCGTGGGTCCAGGTGTCCTGCCGCACCTGTCCGCCGGATGCGCTCTGGATGCGGTCGTCCCCGACGGCCGACGCCGCGTTCAGCGCATCCGCGATCTGCGCTTTCGTGATCGGCTGCAGGAAGCGCACCCCGTTCGGGCTGGTGGTGCTGGAGGCGGCCGCCGCCCAGGCGCCCGCGAAGCAGTCGGCCTGCAGCTCGAGCCGCACGCTGTCGGACGCCGCACCGGTGGCCTTGCTCGGGTGGTCGGTCATGATGCCGCCGATGTTCTGGATGTGATGCCCCCACTCGTGCGCGACCACGTACATCTCGGCCAGCGGACCACCGCTCGCTCCGAACTGGCTGCGCAACTGGTCGTAGAAGGCCGTGTCGACGTAGATGGTCTCGTCGGGCGGGCAGTAGAACGGGCCCGTCGAGCTGGAGGCCGCGCCGCATCCGGTCGTCGTCGACCCGGTGAACAACTCGAACCCGGGCGAATGGTACGCACCGCCGAGCGCCGGCATCTCCGAAGTCCAGTACGTCTCCAGCGAAGCCGCGGCGCCCTTCATCCGGCAGTCGATGTTCGCGTTCGCGTCGGCGCCGGTCAAGCAGGTCTCGAGCTGGTCGCCCGTGCCGATCTGCTGGGTCTGGCCCTGCGTGCCACCGCCGGCGAGTTGGGTGAGGTCGACTCCGAGCAACTGGGAGACGAGGAAGATCAGCACCGCTCCGACGCCGACACCTCCCGCCGCGATCCCGGCGGTGCGCCCGCGTCGTCTGACTTTGCCGCCGCTGATGTCGGCGTTCGGATCGAACGTCATGCACGCCACCGTAGTCTCACAGCGGAGCATCCGGAACGGGGCCGGAGTCACGAAAGACGCACGGAATCCGCCCGAGGATGAACGGATGCCGCGGCATAGGCTGACGCTATGAACGCCGCCACGGAATCCACTCGAACGCCCGTCACCGTGACCGTCACCGGTGCGGGCGGCCAGATCGGCTACGCCCTGCTCTTCCGCGCCGCCTCCGGCCAGCTCCTCGGGCACGACGTCCCGGTGAACCTGCGTCTCCTGGAGATACCGCAGGGCCGTGCCGCGGCCGAGGGGACGGCCCTCGAACTGCAGGACGGCGCGTTTCCGCTCGTCTCCTCGATCACCGTGACCGAGGATGCGACGGCCGCCTTCGACGGCGTGAACATCGCCCTGCTCGTCGGCGCCCGGCCGCGCGGGCCAGGTATGGAGCGGTCCGATTTGCTCGAGGCGAACGGTGCGATCTTCGGACCGCAGGGGGCCGCGATCAACGCGGGCGCGGCATCCGATGTGCGGGTTCTCGTGGTCGGGAACCCGGCCAACACCAACGCGCTGATCGCGAGTGCGCACGCTCCGGATGTGCCGGCCGAGCGGTTCACCGCGATGACCCGGCTCGATCACAACCGCGCCGTCGCGCAGCTCGCGGCCAAGCTCGGCGTGCCCGTCTCGGCAATCGACGGACTGATCGTCTGGGGCAACCACTCGGCGAGCCAGTATCCCGACATCTCGCACGCCACGGTGCACGGTCGCCCGGTGACCGACCTCGTCGACGAGGACTGGCTGGCGCACGAGTTCATCCCCCGCGTGGCCAAGCGCGGCGCCGAGATCATCGAGGTGCGCGGCTCGTCGAGCGCGGCCTCGGCGGCGAGCGCCGCCATCGACCACGTGCACGACTGGGTCAACGGCACCGGAGAGCGCTGGACGTCGGCCGGTGTGGTGTCCGACGGCTCGTACGGGGTCCCCGAGGGGCTCGTCTCCTCGTTCCCGGTGCGGTCGGCCGGCGGCGCCTGGGAGGTCGTGCAGGGCCTCGACATCGACGCGTTCTCGCGCGCCCGCATCGACGCGTCGGTCGCGGAACTCGTCGAGGAGCGCGACGCCGTGCGCGCCCTCGGCCTGATCTAGGCGGGCGACGACGAAGGGTCCCGACGCGCCGGCTCACCGGAATGGTGACGGCGTGCCGGGACCCCTCGATCGCGCTAGCGCTTCTTGGTCTTGAGGGACTTCTCGTCGACGGGCGCGGTGCCGTTCGCGCGCTGCTCGGCGTAGTACGCGCGGGCCTCCGACTGACGCTCGGCCTCGGCACCCGTGGCGATCTTCGCGCGCACCAGCTCCGGGCCGTAGCCGAAGGCGTCGACCAGGTCGACAGCGTGCGGCCGGATGCGCGTGATCAGCCGGTCGATGTAGGCGGTCACCGCCTGAGCGCGCTGCGGCGACAGGCGACCGTGGATGAGGTACCAGGCCGCGTGCTTCTCGATCAGCCCGAAGCCGAACAGGTCGCGCAGCCAGGTGAGCACCTGGCGCGTACCGGCGTCCGTCGTGTTCTCGAGCGCATCGGTGAACGCCTCCCACTGCAGCAGCTCGGCGTGCGCCCTGGCGGCCTCGATGAGTTCGTTCTGCTGCGAGTTGAAGAGGTCGGCCGCGGCCTTCTTGCTCAGCTTGGAGGCCGAACGGAGCCGGCCGCCGATCTCGCCGATCATGGTCGCGACACGGTCGGTGAGCAGCTCGCGCTGCGTGCTCGGCTCCTGCAGCCAGTTGACCGCACGGGCGGTCGAGCCGAAGTCCTTGACTGTCTGGGCCACGCTGCGCAGGCCGGTTCCGTGGTAGGCCTTGCCCGCCGCCTGCGTGACGACGTAGCGGGCGAGCGCTCCCGCATCCGCCTTGGCGAACTTGCGGCTGAAGTCGGTCAGCAGGCGCTTGGCGACGAGCTGCAGCAGCACGTTGTTGTCGCCCTCGAACGTCACGTAGACGTCGAGGTCGGAGCGCAGCGAGGTGAGCCGGTTCTCGGTGAGGAAGCCGGCGCCGCCGCAGGCCTCGCGGGCCTCCTGCAGCGTGTCCAGCGCGTGCCAGGTCGAGAGGGGCTTCAACGCCGCGGCGATCGTCTCGAGATCCTGACGATCGGCGTCCGTGTCGGTGCGGCCGCTGAAGACGTCGTCGAACTTGTGCAGGAAGACCTCGTGCGCGAACCCGGCCGCGTAGGTCGTCGCGAGAAGCGGGAAGAGCCGGCGCTGGTGGCGCTGGTAGTCGAGGATGACCTCCTCGTCGGAGTCGCTGCCCGCGGTGAACTGACGGCGCTCGCTGCCGTACGTGATCGCGATCTTGAGGCCGATCTTCGCCGCGTTCACGGCGGAGCCGTCGAGCGACACACGACCCTGCACGAGGGTGCCGAGCATCGTGAAGAAGCGGCGTCCCGGGCTGTCGATCGACGAGCTGTAGGTGCCGTCCTCCGCCACGTCGCCGTACTTGTTGAGCAGGTCGGTGCGGGGGATGCGCACGCCGGTGAAGTGCAGCCGGCCGTTGTCGATGCCGTTCAGGCCGCCCTTGAGGCCGTCGTCCTCTCCGCCGATGCCCGGCAGGAACGCGCCGTCGGCATCGCGGATCGGCACGTAGAAGGCGTGCACGCCGTGGTTCACGCCCTTGGTGATGAGCTGCGCGAACACCGTGGCGGCGATGCCGTCCTTGGCAGCGTTGCCGAGGTAGTCCTTCCACGCCCCGCGGAACGGGGTGTCGATGACGAACTCCTGCGTCTCCGGGTCGTAGGTGGCGGTGGTCGCGACGCTCGCGACGTCCGAGCCGTGGCCGGTCTCCGTCATCGCGAAGGCGCCGGGCACGTCGAGCGACATGATGCCGGGCAGGTACTTCTTGTGGTGGTACTCCGTGCCGAGCTGCATGACGGCGGCGCCGAACAGGCCCCACTGCACACCCGACTTGATCTGCAGCGACGGGTCGGCTGCGACGAGCTCCTCGAAGCCGGCGATGTTGCCGCCGTTGTCCTCACCCCCACCGACGCTCTTCGGGAAGGCGCGGTGCACCTGGCCGTCCTCGACGAGCAGTTTGAGCTGCTCGAACGTGCGGGCCCGCTGGTCGGCGAGACTCAGTCCCTCCACCTTCTGCAGCTCGGGCCGGCTCGACAGGGCACGCGACGCGAGCCGGATGTCGGCCCAGTCGCCCAGCAGTTGGCGGCCGAGCGCCTCGACATCGACCTTCGGGGCCGGGCCGGCCGGTGCGGTGGTCGGCGTGGTGGCCTTCGGGCCCGCGGCGGATGCGGCGGACGTTGTGGACGTAGTGGACGACGGCGTGGTGCGCGCGGCGGTATCAACCATGAGCGTTCCTCTTCGATCTCGCGGGGGACCTCGTTACGCTACGTCCGCTCGCTGCGAACGCGAAGCCGTCGGTGTCCGGCCTACAAATCGCGATCGGCTGCGCCGCGGGCCGACTGTGGAATGCTCCAATTCGAGCACAGCCGGTTGTGCCCCTGTCCACAATCCGCAATACTTAACCATATGGTTGAGCTTTTGCAGCGGGACGTGGATGCGATCTTCCGCGCCCTTGCCGACCAGACCCGGCGCGACATCGTCGAGCGGCTGCGCGGCGGCGAGGCGACAGTCACCGCGCTGGCGCGACCGCATCCGATGAGCTTGGCCGCCTTCGTCAAGCACCTGGGGGTGCTGGAATCGGCCGGCCTGCTGACCAGCGACAAGCGGGGTCGCGAGCGCTGGTGCCGCCTGACTCCGGAGGCGCTCCGACCCGCCGAGCAATGGATGCGCACCTACGGCGAGTTCTGGAACGACCGCCTCGACGCGCTCGAGAACCATCTGGAGGAGAACCCGTGACCAGCATCGAACTCACTCGCACCCTCGCAGTCGATCGCGAGCGCGTCTGGCGCGCGTTCACCGAGGCCGACGACTTCGTGTCGTGGTTCTGGCCGCCGCGCTTCGAGAGCACGGGACGGATCGACGCCACGGTCGGCGGCGCCTGGAGCATCGCGTCCACGGTGACCGGGATGGGCGTCTCGGGCGTCTTCGCTGCGGTCGACGAGCCGGAGCGCCTGGTCTTCACCTGGAGGTGGGACGGCGACGACGAGGAGACGCTCGTCACGATCACCCTGCTGCCGGCGGCTGACGGAGGGACGCGGCTCACCGTGCTGCACGAGCGGTTCACAGACGACGAAGAGGCCCGGTCGCACGCCGAGGGATGGTCCGACTGTCTCGATCGGCTCGACTACCTCCAAACAACTGTTTGACAGTTGATGGCTCATCGGCCACACTGAGTCCGTGACCGACGACCGGAACGACCTGCGCGACCAGCGCGAGCTGCGGGATCTGCGCGTGCTCGCGCATCCGCTGCGCCTGCGGCTGCTGTCGCTGCTGGGCGGCGACGCCTACAGTGCCGCGGAGGCGGCCCGCGAGCTCGACGACAGCCAGGCGAACATCAGCTACCACCTGCGACGGCTGCACGAAGCGGGGCTGGTCTCCGTGGCCGAAGAGGTCGCCATCCGGGGCGGGCGGGCGAAGCGCTACCGGCACGACCCGACCAGCGCCGAGAGCATCGGGTCGGGTGACGGCGGTGTGGCGGCGCTCATGGGCGCGATGGCCGCGGAACTGGTGCGACGCGCAGCACTGTACGAGCAGGGCGGCGTCATCGCGTTCACGGATGCCGAGTTCTGGGTGGAGCCCGAGGCGTCGCGGGCGGCGGAGGAACTCGTCCGCGCTGCCGGTGTGCTGCTCGCCGACGCGGCACGGCCCGCGGGCTCCCCCGGCGCCGTTCCGGTCAGCGCGACACTCGCCTACTTCCAGTTGACGGCGGCACGATGACCGCCAGAACCGGCGAGCGCGAGTCCTACCTCGACGTCCTGCGGCTGCCGCACGCGCTGCGACTGATGGGGTCCGCGCTGCTCGGCCGCCTCAGCTACGCGACCGTCGGGCTCTCGCTCCTGCTGAGCGTGCAGGCCGCGAGCGGATCGTTCGCGGTCGCCGGCGCAGCGACCGGCGCGTTCGGCATCGTCAATGTGCTCGCCTCGCCGTGGCGGGCTCGAGCGGTAGACCATTTCGGACCGACGCGCGCGCTGATCGTGATGGCCGTCGTGTTCAGCGCCGTGCTGACGGCCACCGGCTTCGCGTGCCTCGCGAACGCACCGGATGCCGCGCTGGTCGCCCTGTCGGCGGCCGTCGGCCTCTTCGCCCCTCCGCTCGGGTCGACCATGCGCGTGATCTGGTCGACGCTCGCACCGAACCAGCGCATCCTGACCCGCGCCTACAGCCTGGACGCGGTCAGCGAGGAGGTCGTGTTCACGACCGGACCGCTCCTGGTCGGGCTGCTGGTGCTAGTGGCGAGCCCCGTCGTCGCGCTGTTCACGACGGCCGTGGTCGCCCTGGTCGGCACGGTGCTGTTCGCAACCGCGCCCGCCGTTCGCGCGCGCGGCCCGATGCGGGAGCCCCGGCAGGCGCATCAGCGGCCTCTGCGGCAGCGCGGGTTCGCGATCGTGCTGATCGCCCTCGTGGGCATCGGAGTCGTGCTCGGCACGGTCGAGACCGCGGTGCCCGCCTTCACGACGGAACATGCGTCGGCGGCGGTCGCGGGCATCCTGCTCGCGGTGATGTCGGCGGGCAGCGGCGTTGCCGGCCTCCTCTACGGACGTCGGTCGTGGGGGTCGTCGCTCGCGGCGCGGCTCATCGGGCTGAGCACGGCGCTCGCGATCGTCAGCGGGCTGGCGGCGTTCGCACCGACGACGGTGGTGCTCGGCGTGATCCTGCTGGGGGTCGGGGTGTTCCTCGCGCCGTCGATGATCACGGGCTATCTCCTTGCAGACGCGCTGACCGAGGAGAGCGTGCGCACGGAGGCGTCGACCTGGATCAACACGGCGGTGAACGCCGGTGCCGCGGTGGGCGCCGCACTGGCGGGGGTGCTGGTCGACCGCACGACGACATCGGTGGCGTTCGCGGTCGGAGCGGGTATCGCCGTGGCCGCCACGATCGTGGCGGGGACGCGCATCCGGATGCTGCGGGAGGCGTCGACGGCGGAGCGGCCGGCTAGCGCGTAGGGCACGTGGCAGCGCGTGGCCGCTCGTGGCCGCTCGTGGCCGCTGCCGGATGACAGCAGAAAGGCCCTCCCCGTGGGGAGGGCCTTCGCTGCGATCGGCTCGATTACGCCGCGCGGCGGGACGAGTCGCGCTCAGCGCGGCGGGCAGGACGCACCGGGGCGGCCAGCGCCGCCCGGGCCGCCGCAGCACCGCGGAGCTCGATGACCGTGCCCGACGCGATCTTCGCGTCGCGCTCGATGCGTGCACCGTTGCCGATCATCGCCTCGCGGCCGAGCTTCGCGTTGCTGCCGACACGCACTCCGCTGCCGATCCGCGTCCCGGGGCCGACGTGCACGTTCGCACCGATGAAGGTGCGGTCGCCCACGGTCGCACCCTGGTCGATCCAGCTGCCTGCTCCGACATACGCGTCGAGCCCGACGCGGGCGTCGGCTTCCACGTAGGCGGTCGCGTCGATGTAGGCGGACTCCGCGACGCGCGCAGTGGGTGCCACGAGTCCTCGCCCGTTCGCGTGCCTCTTGTACTTGATTACGGCGCCGGTCTCGTCCTCGAGTTCTTCAATCATCCTTGCCATCGCTGTCCTCCTTCGAGATCGTCGCAAAGCGGTTCATTTGGATAACGAGTAAGAGGGAAACAAAATTCCCTGGCTGCCTCGCAGAACGCGCACTGTACACCGTCGTATTCGTACCAGAACCCCGGTGCGGATCGGTGCACAATCGGTGTATGGAAGAACGCGAGATCCACTACTTCACCGACGCAGCGGAGTTCCGCGCCTGGCTCGCCGGACATCACGATTCGTCGACAGGGATCCGGCTCGCGGTCGCGAAGAAGGGCTCCGGTCACTCGAGCCCGTCGTACGCCGAGGCCGTCGATGTCGCGCTGTGCTTCGGCTGGATCGACGGGCGGCGCAACTCGCTGGACGACACGCACTTTCTGCAGCTGTTCACGCCGCGCACGCAGCGCAGTATCTGGTCGCAGCGCAACCGCGACCTCGTGGCGGCGCTCATCGCATCCGGCGACATGACGGAGGCAGGGATGCGCGAGGTGGAGCGCGCCAAGGCGGACGGGCGATGGGACGCCGCCTACCAGCGGGTCTCGGACAAGACGCTGCCCGATGACCTGGCGGAAGCCATCGCGGCGAACCCGGAGGCGGCGGCGTTCTTCGAGACCCTGACGAGCCAGAACCGCTTCGCCCTGATCTTCCGTGTCTCGAACGTCAAGCGCGCGGAGACCCGCGCCCGCCGTATCGCCGACTTCGTCGAGATGCTCGCCGCGCACGAGACCGTCTACCCGCAGGGCCCCGGCCCCGCCGGCCCTTCTCGTTGAAGGGCGGCGAACGCACCGTAACTCGCGGTCTCAGATGCGTTCGCCGCCCCTCGACGAGAGCTGGTCAGTAGCGCAGGCCGTGACCGAACCGGAAGAGCGGGTCAGCGGTGTCGAACGGCACATCGGGCCGGTTCGCACGCACGGCGTCCATCGACGACGGCAGCTCCATCGGCAGGTTGCCCTGCGGCTCTGCATCGCCGAACAGCACGTCGAGCAACGCCCGCGGGCTGGCGCCGAAGTCGCCGAGCAGGGCAGCGACCTCGCCGGCGAACGGGGTCAGGATGGCCGGGCGGTCGAGGAAGACCTCGACGACCGTCGGCACGGCGCGGGCGATCGCGAGCACCTCGTCCACGGCCTCCTGCGGGAAGTCCAGCGATCCGGCGTGGAAGAAGTTCTCGAACATGGTCGCCCGCTGCTCGAAGGGTGCGTGCAGGCGCACCAGCGCGACCTCCGCCTCCTCGGGCGTCGCCACGACGGTCGCGTACGCGGCCACCGCCTCCGGATCGAACCCGCGGACGAACACGCGGATGCCCCGGCTGAGCGGCAGCACCGGAGCCTCCGCGCCCTCGAGCGTGTGGTTCGCGAGCAGCGTCACCGCGGCCCGCTGAGCGGCCTCCCCCGCGGCCACGAATCCGTCGTTGCCCACGATCGCCGACGCGCGCTCGACATCGACGAACGGGGCGTCGAACAGCCCGAGCACGAACTTCTCACGGAGCAGGCGCCGCGCCGATACGTCGATGCGCTCCTCCGAGACCTCGCCGCTGCATACCAGGTCGACGAGCAGCTCCGGGATGGCTTCGCCGCCGAACTGGTCGGCGCCGGCATTCAGCACCTTCAGCATCCGCTCGCGCGTCGAGAGGTGCTCGACGCCCCATGCGCGTGCCGGGAACGGCTGGCCGCCGAGTTCCGCATCGCTGAGGAGTCCCCAGTCGGTGCAGACGATGCCGTCGAAGCCGTAGCGCTCGCGCAGTAGGCCCGTGATGATCGACTTGTTGAAGCCGAAGCCGACCTCCTCGTACTCGGTGCCGACGGGCATCCCGTAGTAGGGCATGATCTGGCTGGTGCCGGCCGCGAACGCCGCCTCGAACGGCTTGAGGTGCAATTCGAACTGGCCGCCCGGGTAGACCTGCTCGCGCCCATAGGCGAAGTGCGGGTCTTCCCCGTCTTTCTGCGGACCACCGCCCGGGAAGTGCTTGGTCATCGTCGCGACCGAGTCCGCGCCGAGCACGTCGCCCTGGAATCCCCGGATGTACGCTGCTCCGAGTCGCGAGGTGAGTTCCGGGTCCTCGCCGAAGGTCGCCATCTGGCGGGCCCAGCGCGGCTCGGTCGCCAGGTCGATCTGCGGGTGCAGCGCGACCCGGATGCCGACGGCCGTGTACTCCTGACGCGCGATGTCGCCGAACGTCTCGACCACCTCTTCCGAACCGATCGCGCCGAGACCCATCGTTTCGGGCCACTGCGAGAACGGCCCGGCGAGCATCGCGGCTCCCGGGTTCTCGCTGAACGAGTGGCGCGGGTCGGTGGAGAGCGTGACCGGGATGCCCAGACGCGTGCTCGCCGCCAGCTCCTGCAGCCGGTTGTGCCACTCGGCCATCTCCGCCGCGGTCTGCGCCGCACCGAACACGTTGTAGTGGGTCATGTGGCGCCGCTCGACCATCTCGACGGTCGGCGGGATTCCGAACATCGGGTTGGCCCCGGCGATCTCGCCGCCTTCACCGATCGTGATCATGGTCTGGAAGAACAGGCCGGCCTTCTCGTCCAGAGTCATCTGGCCGAGCAGGTTCTCGACGCGCTCCTCGACGGGCAGCGACGGATCGCGATACGTCGGATCGACCGGATCGGCCTCGGAATCGCCCTCAGCCGTCGGGGTTTCTTGGATGTTGGTCATGACTACTTCACTCCTTTGATTCGGTAGACGAGCATTGCGCCGGCCAGTGCGACGAGAGCGCCGAAGAGGTACCAGGTCGGGTAGCCTCCGAGCGGCGTCAAGGCGCCGAGCGCGATGATGGCGGGTGCGATCGCGGGTGCGATCGACTGGGGAAGAGCGTTCGCGATGTTGAGAACGCCCAGGTCTTTGGCCGTGTCGGCCGGGTTGGGCAGCACCTGCGTCGCGAGTGCGAGGTCGACCGAGAAGAACGAGCCGGCGCCCAAGCCGATGATGCCCTGCGCGAGCAGCACGAACGGCACGCTCGGCGCGAGCGCGAGCATGACGAGGCCGACGACCATGATCAGTCCCGCGATCGCCACGAACGGGCGACGCTTGCCGATGCGATCGGAGAGGATGCCCCCGATGGGGCTCGACACGGCCATGAAGACGGTGGAGATCGCGTTGGCGGCCAGGATCGTGGCAACAGTCGCCTGCTCGTCGAGGTGGAAGCGGTCGCCGAGGTAGAAAGGCAGGAACGTCGCGACCCCGGCATAGCCGAACATGACGAAGAACTTGGTCAGCCAGGTCCAACCGAAGTCGCGATGCTTCCGCGGATTGAAGACGAAGGATCCGAAGAACTCACGGAGTCCGAAGCGCTCGGCCGGCGTGATGTCCAGTCGCCTGTCCTTCAGGAAGAGGGCGAAGAGCACGGCCAGCACGACGCAGAGCGCACCGGGCACGATGAAGCGGGCGAGATCGGCCGAGAACAGGTTGACGAGGAACGAGCCGCCGAGGATCGCCAGCGGGGTGGTGATCCCGACGATTCCGGAGACCTTGCCCCGCCGCGCCTCCGGCACCTGATCGGGAAGAGTGGCGTTCGCGGCGGCGAGCACCGCGTTGAGGGCCGCCTGCGCGATGCACCAGCCGACGAGCACGATCGCGACCGAGTCGGCGACGGCGATGAGTGCGAGCGCCAGGAAGCCGACGACCGAGCCGCCGACGACCCACGGCCTACGCATCCCGAAGCGGGAGGTGGTGCGATCCGACAGCCGCCCGGCCAGCGGATTGGCGATGAGTGCGAACAGGGCACCGACGCCGAGCACCAGGCCGAGCGCGTTGGTGGCCTCCGTCGCGTTCGCAGTGATGTGCTGCAGTTTGAAGGCCATCGACACCATCACGGGCGTCAGCACGGCGACGAAGACCCCGAAGTTGGCCAGCGCGAGAGTCGGGACGAAAGATCGAGGTTCTCGTCGACCGTTCGTGGACGGCTCTATGGCGTCACGGGGTGGCAGGGTCGGCTCGAGTTCGGACGGCAGTGTCATCGGACGGTTCCTTCGGTTCTTTCGCGAGCCACCATTGGCTCGGAGGTAGTGTACGTCACAAATTCGACCGTTTGGCAACAATTGCTGTCACAGGTATCCTCGGACCGTGAGCGCTGCGGTTCGGGACGCGGCGGAGACGTCATCTCCGCGCCGGTATGCGCGCGGACGCGCCCGACGCGTAGAGATTCTGGACGCCGCTGCTGCCCTCTTCGCCGACGTGGGGTTCGGCGCCGTCTCTCTTCGGGAGATCGCCGCGCGGGTGGGGATCTCACACCAGGGGCTCCTCCGACACTTCGCCTCGAAAGACGAGGTACTGGTCGCGTTGCTCGATCGGTACGAGACAGAGAATGCGGAGTGGATCGAGGGCTGGCTCGACGCGCACACGGGCTCGGGCTCGGGCTCGGGTGAGAATCGCGAGGCCCTTTTCATCGCACTGGCCGACCGAAACGACGGGATCCCGGGGTACGTCGAACTCTTCACCGCGCTTGCCGGCGAGGCGACCAGCGCGGAGCATCCGGCCCATGAACGGTTCGCCGCTCGCTATGCGCAGCTCCGTGAGTTGAGCGTCGCGCAGTTCAGCTCGCCCGTCGTCGCGGGCCTCGCCGCGCGCGAAATCGAGACTGTCGACGAAGCGGTCCGTCTGGCTGCGGCGTGGGACGGCCTTCAGTTGCAGTCGTTGTACGAGCCTGACAGCGTGCGGGTAAGCGACCATCTGCGCGCACATTTCGCCTGGCTGGTCGGCGACGGCTCCGCTGCGACCGCTCCTGGCTCAGGCGGCAAATCGACCCCCGGCCTGCCGGCAACATCCTCTGCAGCGTCGGCGTGGCCTGCAGATCAGACCGGTGACGAACCGGATGCTTCAGCCGGTTACGCGAGCGGACGCGCACGACGCGACCGGATCGTGGACGACGCGATGGACCTCTTCTCGCGGGGCGGGTTCACGGCAACGAGCGTGCAGGACGTCGCGGACCGGGTCGGGATCACCAAGTCGGCCCTGCTGTACCACTTCCGGTCGAAGGACGAACTCCTGCTGGCCGTGCTGCAGCGCAGGGATCGGCTCGGGCTTGCGCAGGTGCCAGCGGGCACGGTGACCGCATCCCGGCGGCTCGAGCTCGTGGTCGAGGGGGCGCGGCACAACACCGCGACGCCGGGACTCGTCGAGCTGTACTGCGTGCTCGCGGGCGAGTCGACCAACCCCGGGCATCCGGGGCACGACTTCTTCCGTGAGCGGTTCCGGGGGACGCGTGCGTTCTTCGCGGCGACCTTCACGGAGCTCATCGCGTCGGGCGAACTGCCGGAGTCCCTCGACGCCGACCGGGAGGCCGCCTGGCTGCTGGCCTTGTGGGACGGCCTGCAGTTCCAGTGGCTCTACGACCGGGGGTCGGTGGACATCGCCGAGCAGCTCAGTCTCCACCTGGCAGCGGTCCGCACGCGCTGATACCCGCCGTGCGCTCCGTTGAGGGGTGGCGAAAGCAGCCTCTGTCGGCGTGTTTATGCGAGTTTGCCGCCCCTCAACGAAAGAGAAAGAGATGGGTCAGGCGGCGGCCACGACGCCGAGGAGGGCCTCGCCGTAGGCGTCGCGCTTCTTGGCGCCGATGCCCGTGATGCCGTCGAGGTCGCTGAGCGTTCCGGGCCGGGCCGACGCGATCGCACGCAGGGTGGCGTCGCCGAACACGATGTACGCGGGGACCCCCTGCGAGCGCGCCGCTTCGGACCGCCACGCTCGCAGCGCTTCGAACAGCGGCTGATCGGCGGGCGCGAGGTCGGCCGCGGCCGACGCGGACCGCGACGAACGCGACGCGCGCTCGGGACGCTCCGGCTCGCGGCGCAGCGTGACCACGCGCTCACCGGCGAGCACGGCTGCACTTTCGGGCGTGATCGCGAGCACCCCGTACTCGCCCTCCGGTTTGAGCAGCTCCTGGGCGATGACCTGGCGCACCACGCCGCGCCACTGGCTCTCGCTGATATCGGCTCCGATGCCCCAGGTGGCGAGCGCGTCGTGTCCGTACTGCTCGACGCGCGGAGTGCGCTTGCCGCGCAGGATATCGATGAGATGCCCGGCACCGAAGCGCTGATTGCGCTCCCGCTGCAGCCGCACCACGGTCGAGAGCAGCTTCTGCGCCGGCACGGTGCCGTCCCAGCTCTCGGGCGGAGACAGACAGGTGTCGCAGTTGCCGCACGGCTCTGCGCGCTGCCCGAAGTAGTTGAGGAGATTCACCCGGCGGCACTGGACCGTCTCGCAGAGCGCGAGCATCGCGTCCAGGTGCTGTGTCATACGGCGGCGGTGCGCCAGATCGCCTGGTGAGTCGTCGATCATGCGGCGCTGCTGAACGACGTCGTTGAGCCCATAGGCAAGCCAGGCCGTCGACGGCAGACCGTCGCGACCGGCGCGACCCGTCTCCTGGTAGTACCCCTCGACCGACTTGGGCAGATCGATGTGCGCCACGAAGCGCACGTCGGGCTTGTCGATGCCCATTCCGAACGCGATGGTCGCGACGACGATGACACCGTCCTCGCGCAGGAACCGTGACTGCGTCGCCGCGCGCGTGGCCGCATCGAGACCGGCGTGGTACGGCAGAGCGTTCAGGCCCCGTGCCCGGAGGAACTCGGCCGTGCGCTCGACGGTGTTGCGCGAGAGGCCGTAGACGATGCCCGCGTCATCGGGATGCTCGGTCGAGATGAAGTCGTGCAGCTGCTTGCGCACCTCCGACTTGGGCACGATGCGGTACTGGATGTTCGGCCGGTCGAAGTCGGCGACGAACTGCGCCGCACCCTCGAGCTGCAACCGCGTGGTGATCTCGCGATGCGTCGCCTCGGTCGCCGTCGCCGTCAGGGCGATGCGGGGCACGTCGGGCCAGCGATCGGCCAGCTCCGACAGCGCGAGGTAGTCGGGGCGGAAGTCGTGGCCCCATTGGGACACGCAGTGCGCCTCGTCGATGGCGAACAACGCGATGGTGCCGCGGGCGAGGAACCGCTTGGTCGCCTCGGACGACAGGCGCTCGGGCGCGACGTACAGGATGTCGAGCTCGCCTTCGAGATAGGCGCGCTCGACCCGAGACCGCTCTGCCGAATCTTGCGTGGAGTTGAGGAACGCGGCGCGCACGCCGACCGCCGTCAGCGCATCCACCTGATCTTGCATGAGCGCGATGAGCGGCGAGACGACGACACCGGTGCCCTCGCGCACCAGCGACGGGATCTGGTAGCAGAGGCTCTTTCCGCCGCCCGTGGGCATGAGCACGACCGCGTCGCCGCCGCCCACGAGCTGGTCGATGATCTCCGCCTGCTGGCCGCGGAAGTCGGAGTAGCCGAACACCGTGTGAAGCGCCTCCGCCGGGCTGGCGAACCGGGGCGCTGCGGCGCGGACGACGGGCACGGCGGCAGCGGGCCGCGCCGCGCGAGCGGCCGGGACGGCACCACCGGGCGCAGCGGAGTCGCCGAAATCGACGGCGCCACCGAGGTACGGGTCGTCGGGGAGGTCGGGAAACGGCGGTTCGTCATCGGGCGGCGGCGCATCGCGCTCGTCGGGCTCCCAAGGCAGTTCCGCGTTCCAGCTCATCCCTCGATCGTAACGATCACGACCGACCCTCAGCGGCGCGTCCCCGAACTGTGCAGAACACCGTCAGCCTGACGGCTGTGCAGTTCGGACTCGGTACCGAATGCTACTGAGAAGGGTCGGAAAGGAGCCTGAACCTGATCCGGCTCGTGTAATCTGACATCACCAACCCGCTCCTCCACGTGAGGGCGGGTCTTTTTTTACCATCCCGCGGGCTTTCGATACTTTCCGACGGGATCCGCCAGCTGGCTCCTGCGAAAATCACCCACCTCGAGTCGCTTCCACCAGTGCCGCCCTGCTCCTTCGACCGGGGTCCCCTTGAGCGCGCCCGCCGTCGGGTTCGTCGACGGATTGACGGTGCCGACGGGGACCCGTTGGCGGGCGAGACGCAGAGGAAGCTCGAGGTCGGAGTCGTTCGAGATGACGATGGCCGCGTCGACCCCGCCGCTCAACACGTCGAAAAGCAGGTGAGACGCGACGTTCACGTCGGATCCCTTCTCTTCCCGTTTCCGCACGGTGGCCAGAATGATCGGATCGGCCGTGGCCTTGTCCCTGCCTCGACGAAGAGGGAGCTTCGAATCCCAGCTCTCGCCCGCGTCGACGTACAGGCTCGGACCGTAGGCTCCGCCGGGTTCCCTCACCAGCGGTGCTTCCTTCGCCCAAGAGACATAGCGACCCTCTGAGATCACATCGACCGCACCCGACTCGAGCAGCGCGCGAAGGTAGATGTTCTGGTCTGTGCTCGCACTGGGGCTGTCGATGGCGTCGACCCGTGCGGTGCAGCACACGATTCGATGCAGAGTCGACCCCGACCATGCCGCGTAGGGCCTCACCAGCTCGCGAACGTCCAACCATCGCCAACCCGGAGTCGACGTCCCGCAATGACTCCGCGCTCCGTAGTACAGGTTGTAGCCGTCGATGTATACCCCGATCCGCATGCCGTCACCCTAGCCACGCGGCCGCCCCACGTAGGCGCGATCGTCCGCGTTCGGTAGGGATCGAGTGGCGAACATGGGCGCACGGAACGAGGGGCCCGGACCATCCCCCGGCCCGGGCCCCCTCGCGTCATCGCACCGCTACGACGGCGGCGCTACCAGAGCAGCACCGGGAACGGCAGCGACGTCGACGACTTCACCGTGTCCGATCCGCCGTAGACCGCCGTCAGCAGGTGAACGCCCGCCTTCAGCTTGGGCAGCGTGACCGTCGCCTTGCCGCCGTCGCCCGGCTTCAGCGTGATCGTGGCGATCGCCTTCGAGCCGTCGAAGACCACCACGGATCCGGTGGCTTCGACGCCCTTGGCGGCCTTCACGTTCACCGTGTAGCGCAGCGCCGTGTTGTGGCTGCCCAGCACCGTGTTCGCCCAGCCGAGGGTGAGGCTCGAGACCTTGACCGGCGGGGTCACCGCGGCCACCTCGATCGGAACGCTCACCTTCGTGTCGGTCCCGGGAACCGCGATCGTCAGGGACTGCGTCCCGGAGCTCCCGGACGGGATCGTGATCGACGCGGTCGCCCTGCCGACCTCGTCGGTGGTGTCCACGATGGCCGGGTCGATGCTCGCGGTGCCGACCACGGCATCCCCGATCGACAGCGACACCGAACCGGGCTGGGTGGCGGTGTCGCTGAACAGCAGCGACGACAGCCCGACCGAGACCGTCTCACCCGGCCGGTAGGCCGATCCGGATGCCGGAGCCGCGAGCTTCACGCCCACCGCACGCTGCGCCGTGTCGGGCGAGGCGGTGGGGTTCGCCGAGAAGTAGTCGACCATCGACTGCAGGTCGATCTTGCCCGAGTCCTTCTTGTTCGTACCGGCGCCCAGAGTGGTGAAGTTGTCACCGCCCGACGAGAGGAACGAGTTCACGACCACCGTGTGGGTGTCCGCGTCCGTCACCTCGGTTCCGTTCAGGAACACGTGCGTGATGCGCGAGCCGGCTGCGGCCGACGGGTCGTAGGTGTACGTCAGACCCTTCGAGACGCCGAGCTTGAGGAACGGGCGACTGGCGGCGGCCGGCTGCCACTGCTCCTCGAGCACCTGCTTGAGCTGTGCTCCGGTGAGCGTCTCCGTGACCAGGGTGTTCGCGAACGGCTGCACCGACGCGGCTTCCTGGTAAGTGACGTTGCCGTCCGGGTCGCCCGCCCCGCTCGAGGCGAACTTCAGGTCGGCGCGGAGGCCGCCCGGGTTCATCAGCGCGATCTCAGCGCCGGCGTCTTTCGCCGCCCAGAGCTGCACATCGGCCACGAAGTTGCCGAGCGTCGACTCGCCGCCGCGGTTCTCCGAGCCGTCGGTCTGGCGTGCACGGTTGAAGTCGCCGGTGATCTTTCCCACCGAAACCGAACCGAGCTGCTTGGCGACGGCCACCGCATCCGCGACGATCGCCGCGACGGCGGGGTCGGCCGGATAGAGCGGCTTGCCCGCGGCGTCGTTCAGCGGGAGGAGCTCGCTCGAGAACGAGGCGATCTTCTTCGTCTGCGGGTCGATGCTCAGCGCGATGTGGCCGAGCTTCTCGCCGTACTGCCCCGCCTGGATCACCGGACGCGTGCGGTCGGTGCCCGGAATCGCCACCTCGTGCGTGTACGCCTGGTGCGTGTGAGCCGACACGATCGCGTCGATGTCCGCGTTGGCGCCGGTGACGATCTTTCCGAAGGCCGAGTCGTTGGTGGAGTCGGCGAGCGCCGGAGTGGCCGCCCCCTCGTGCACCAGCAGAACGGTTACGTCCGCCTCGCCGTTGGACGGGTCACCGTCGCGCAGCTGCGTGGCAACGGCGTTCACCGAAGCGGTCACATCGCGCACGTCGACTCCGGCGATGCCGGCAGGGGTGACCAGGGATGGCAGCTCGTTCGTGACGGCTCCGATGAAACCGATCCGGATGCCGTCGACCGTCTTCACCGCGTACTGGTCGAACGTGGGCGTGTTCGTGCCCTTGTTGAAGACGTTCGCCGCCAGGTACGGGAACTTCGCGGCTGGGATGACCCGGCCCGTGATGTCCGCGACGCCCTGATCGAACTCGTGGTTGCCGAGCGCGCTCACGTCGAGCTTCATCGCGTTGAGGGCGTCGAGGGTCGGCTTGTCCTTCTGGATGAACGAGGTGAAGGTCGAGGCGCCGATGTTGTCGCCGCCCGACACGAACAGCGTGTTCGGGTTCTTCGCCCGGAACTGGTTCACCGCGCCCGCCAGCACGGCAGCGCCTCCGGATGCCCCGCTCGCCTCGAGACGACCGTGGAAGTCGTTGATGGTGAGCAGATCGACCGCGACCGGAGCATCCTTCTCGGTGATCCCGACCTTGATCGGGTTGTGGTCGCTCGCCCGGAACGGGTTTCCTGCCTCGGCCACGCCGAACGCGTAACCGCGGTCGGACCACTCCGGAGCGTTGATGTCCCACACCCCGGCGCCGGCGACGCTGGCCGCGAGCTCGGGAGTCGCGAGAGCGTGGTCGAGCGAGCCGACCTCACCGTTGAAGCTGTAGGTGTAGTGGCCCTTCGCCTTGGCCGAGACGAGGTCGACGAGTCCGGCCGACGTGAAGACGTCGATCGGGTCTTCCTTCGTGTAGGCGTTGAAGTCACCGAGGAGCAGCACGTTCTTGCTGCCGCTCGACTGCTCCAGCTGCCCGACGAGACCGAGCACGCTCTTGGCCTGCGCGACGCGGTCGGCGTTGAACTGGCCCTGCCCGTCGGCCGGTTCGGTGCCGTCGCCGCTCTTGGACTTGAGGTGGTTCACGACGACCGTGAGCGTCTTGGCGCCCGCCTTGAACGTCTGCGCGATCGGCTCGCGGGCGTTGCCCCACACCGACTCGTCGATGACGGTCGTGCTGTCTCCCACGCGGCTGACCGCTGCCTTCTTGTAGATGATGGCCGTGGTGATCACGTCGGTGGTGTCGACGGCGCCCGCGAGCGCTGCCGGTGTCGGCACGTAGGCCCAGACGTCCGAGCCGGCGGCCGCGTTGAGACCGGAGACCAGGTCGGCGAGGGCGGAGTCGACGGGCTTGCCGAAGTGGATCGAGTTCTCGATCTCCTCCAGCGTCACGATGTTGGCTCCGAGCGCGTTGATCGCAGCGACCTCTTTGGACTTCTGCAGCTGGAACTGCTCCGCCGTCTTCGCGCCGCGGGCGAGCGCGTTCTCGCTCTGCAGCGTGGTGAAGTAGTTCTCGACGTTGAAGGAGGCGACCGCGAAGTCGCCGCCGACG
Source organism: Leifsonia sp. 10N434 (assembly GCF_056394405.1). Taxonomy (NCBI): domain Bacteria; kingdom Bacillati; phylum Actinomycetota; class Actinomycetes; order Micrococcales; family Microbacteriaceae; genus Leifsonia; species Leifsonia sp. 10N434. The sequence goes on from NZ_JBFTHV010000005.1 coordinate 116,249, forward strand.
GTCGGGGCGGCGTCCGGGCGCGGGTTGGTCGACTCGAAGGTCGGCTTGGCGGCGGCCGGGCTCGCGTCGTTGATCGGCGTGGTCGGCTGCAGGCGCCAGTCGTCGAAGCCGTAGTTCAGCACGTACGGCTTCGCCGGGAAGTCCACGGTGTCGCCGTTGCGCACCACCGTGTTCTTGGTGAAGTAGGGCTGGTCGCCGGGGTGGTCCTTGTTCGAGATCTGGATGTTGTAGCCGTCGTCGAGCAGGATGCGGTCGGCCAGGTTGGCCTTCGCGATCGCGTCGGCCGCGGCTCCCGGCCGCTCGGTCTCCGTGCTCTTCACCAACGGGGCGTCGCCGGCCGACAGCCAGAGCGTGCCGTAGTTGTAGAGCTGGTGGCTCGATGCGACCTTGTATGTGCCGGTCGGCTCGACGAGCATGCTCTCGAACTGTTCACGGTCGGTACCGCGAACGGTGTCGGGCAACGGCGTCGCTGCCGGGACTCCCACGCCGGCGGTCACGAGTTCGACCGCACCCGCGGCCGACGCCGTGATCTGGGTCTGCCCGAAGTATTCGCTCACCTTTCCGGTGACGGTCACCAGGTCGCCGATGGCGACTCCGGGATTGGCCGTGTTGAGGAACACGAACACGCCGTCGGAGACCCCGGGGGTCGCATCCGTCGCTCCGCCGCTGCCCTGCGTCTGGATGAAGATGCCCTTGTATCCGCCGACGCGGTGGTCCGCCGTGACGACGCCCTGCACTGTGACCGTCGAGCCGTTCAGGGGGCTGACGTCGCCGGTTCCCTGCACCTCGGCGATCGTGTTGGTCGGCGTCGCGGCGAGCGCGGGCGACGCCGTGATGGCGCCGAACCCGAGCGCAGCGGCCGTCGCGATGGCGAGGCCTGCCGCGAGGCGGCGGCGGCGCGGTGCGGCCACGGCCGCCTCCCGCGTTCCGCCCGGAGGCGTGGATGTAGTGGAGCGTTGCAGCATTGTCGGAAATCCCCTTCACGAATCAATGTGTGGGCGGCACGCGGAAAACCGGGGGGCGCGCCGTTGCGCCTGCCCGGCATGGCCCCCTTTCGGGGGCGCACGGGTGAAACTATAGGTCTACCTCCGACGGGCACGCCAGGGCGTCTCGAAAATGTCGTGTGCTCTTAAGTTGGTGGACACCTGGGGCGTATCGTGACGCTCGTGATGGACGCCGACGCCGACCGGGATGCCTCGAGTGAGCAGTCGCCGCGACAGCGCCTGTGGAACGCGTCTCGCACAGCGACAAGGCTGCTCTCCAACGAGCGTCCCTTCACCGTGACCGAGCGCCTCGCTGCTCTCGCCGCATCGCCGAACGCGTCCACCGTCGAACCGGTGGACACCTACGGCGGTGGCATCGTGGAGCGACTGGAGAGCCGGGTGGCAGGGCTCCTGGGCAAGCCGGCCGCGCTGTGGTTCCCGTCCGGGACCATGGCCCAGCAGGCGATGCTGCGCGTGTGGGCAGCGCGAGCCGGCACGTCCAGGGTCGCCGTGCATCCGCTGCATCACACCCAGGTCAACGAAGAAGGGGCGTTCAGCACTCTGGGCGGCCTCGAGCCGGTGCTCCTCACGACCGACCCGCGACAGCCGACCGCCGACGACCTCGCCGAGGCGCCGGGACCGCTTGCGGCCGCTGTCGTCGAGCTTCCGATGCAGGAGCTCGGCTACGTCCTCCCCGCCTGGGAGGAGTACGAACGTTTCGCCGCCGTCGCCCGTGAGCGGGCCGTTCCCCTACACGTCGACGGCGCTCGGCTCTGGGAGTCCCAGCACCACTCCGCACGATCCGCCGCAGAGATCGCGGCACTGGCGTCATCGGTCTACGTGTCGATGTACAAGGGGGTCGGCGGCCTCTCGGGCGCGCTGGTGGCGAGCGACGCCGACGCCGTCGAGGAGGCGCGCGTCTGGCGGACGCGCTATGGCGGCGACCTCTTCCAGCAGTTCCCTGCGATCGTCGCGGCGCTCGACGGGCTCGATGGCCGCCTCGACCGGATGCCCGTGTGGGCTCGGCAGGCTGCCGTGATCGCCGAGGGGCTCTCGTTACTGCCGCAGCTCACCGTGACACCGGACCCGCCGCACATCTGCGAGTTCTGGGTGTACGCCGACCTGCCCGCCGACGCGCTCAACCGTGCCGTACTCGAGCACCTCGAGGCGGTGGGCGAACGATGGGTGCACGACTGGTGGCCGGACGACGACGGGCGGTCGGTCGCCGAGGTCACGGTGCGCGATGCGGCACTGAGCTGGACCGCCGAGGACGTCGAACGGGCCGGCCGCAGTGTCCTGCAGCGGGCGGCAGACCTCAGCGCTCCCTGACGCATCCGGCCCATCGCGGCACGCAGACAGGATCGCCCGTACCCGCAGCCGCCCACGCTGCTACGCTCAGCGCATGCGTCGCTTGATCGTCACGGAGTTCATGACGCTCGACGGAGTCGTCGAGGCGCCCGGCGGCGAGCCCACGCATCCGCACTCCGGCTGGACCATGCCGTTCAGCACTCCCGAGCTCCGCGAGTTCAAGCTGCGGGAGGTGCTCGAGGCCGAGTCCCTACTGCTCGGCCGCAAGACGTACGAGCAGTTCGTCGAGGCGTGGCCGGAACGCGAGGGCACGTTCGCCGACAAGATGAACCGGATGCCCAAGCACGTCGTCACCGCGTCGATGGAACCGCTCGGCTGGAACGCGACGCGCGTCGAAGGCGATGTGCGGGCGGCGATCGGCGACCTCAAGGCGGGCGACGGCGGCCCGATGCTCGTCGCCGGCAGCGCCACGCTGGCGAAATCCCTGCTGGTCTGGGGACTGGTCGACGAACTCCGCCTTCTCGTCTACCCCGTGATCGTCGGCGGCGGGCTCCGGATGTTCCCCGACGACCGGGCCAAGGCCGAGCTCCGGCTCGCCCAGCTCGAGGAGTTCGACAGCGGCGCGGTGCTGCACCGCTACCTCTTCAACCGCACCGCATGATCACCGCGGTTCTCGGGCTCCTCGGAGCCCTGGTGTACGGGTCTGCCGACTTTCTGGGCGGCCTGGCGTCCCGGCGCATCAGTCCCCTGCGGGTGACCGCGATCGGCGCCGTGACCGGGCTGGCGGCACTGCTGGTGGCGCTGCCGTTCTTCGGGGGCGTCTGGTCGGCCGCCGCCATCGGCTGGGGCGTTCTCTCGGGCGTGACCGGCGCGATCGCCATCTCGCTGCTCTACGCCTGCCTCGCGATCGGGCCGATGAGCATCCTGTCACCGCTGACCGCGCTTATCTCGGCCATCGTTCCGACCACCTGGGGCCTGCTCGGCGGCGAGACTTTCGAGCCGATCGGATATGTGGCGATCGGGATCGCCCTGATCGCCGTCGTGCTCGTGGGTTTCGTGCCGGAGAAGGGCGCGGTGCGGCCGAGCCTGCGCGGCATCCTGATGGCGATCGGGTCGGGCGCGATGATCGGCGCGTTCCTCATCATCATCGATCAGACGCCCGACGACTCGGGGCTGGTGCCGCTGGTGTTCAACCGCGGCGTCAACGGGGCGATCATGTTCGCCGTCGTCGGCGTGCTCGCGTTCGTCGCGCGGAGGCGCGGCACTACGAGCCAGACTCCCGGATGGCGTCCCGGGCTGATGCTCGCAGTGGCATGCGGCCTCGTCGACACGGCGGCGAACATCCTGCTGCTGGTGGGCATCCGCCTGGGCGATCTGACCGTCATGTCGGTGCTCACGGCGCTCTACCCGGCGGGCACGATCCTGCTCGCGGCCATCGTGCTCAAAGAGCGCGTCGCGCCGGTGCAGTGGGTCGGCCTCGCGCTGGCCGTCTCGGCCGCGGGAATGCTCGCCATCGCGTAGCCCGGGCGGATCCGCGTCCATAGCGGGCGTGCCGGCTGTGCAGAGACCGCAGATCCCCGCATCCGCTTGTAAGGGTTACCTAACCTCGCCTACGCTGAGGTGGTAACGCCCGTCGTCCGACGCGAAAAGGCCCATGAAGAACACCAGCACCCGCCTCCTGCTCACCTGCGCCGCCATCGGGGTGGCAGGCGGCATCGTGTTCTCGATCAGCGCTTACGTCTCCGGCACCCTGGCGGCTGCCGCCCCGATGTTCTACGGCGCGGTCATCGGCGTGTACTTCCTGCCGGGAGTGATCGCCCAGGCTCTGCTGCGGCGCGGCGGCGTCGCCCTCATCACTTCGGTCATCGCCGGGCTGGTCTCGGTGCCGTTCCAGCCGATCGGTTTCGCCGCCGTGATGGCCGCCGGGTCGATCGGCCTGCTGCAGGAGATCCCGTTCGCGATCACGCGCTACCGCTACTGGCGCGCCTGGCTGTTCTACGTCGCCGTCACGATCGCAGGACTCATCTTCGGCATCGGTGTCTACCTCGCGCAGGGGGCGGAGCAGAGCCAGCCCTGGGTGCAGGTCCTGCACATCGGGCTGTTCGTGCTGAGCCCGGTCTTCTTCACCTGGGTGGGCCGCGCCGTCGCCGCCGGACTCGACCGCACCGGAGCCGGGCGTGGCCTGCAGCTGCCGATCGTGCGTACACGGCAGCCCCGCAGCACCGACTCGGATGCCCCCACCAACGCCGACTCCGGCGCGGGCACCTCCACCCGTTGACCACCCCCACCGATCGGCCGCCGGCGCTCGCGGCCCGCGGTGTGCGCATCCGCCACGAGGGCGGCGTGCACTGGACCCCGGATGGCGTGAGCTTCGAGCTCGCCGCGGGCGAGGTGCTGCTGGTCCTCGGACCGAGCGGCTGCGGAAAATCGACACTGGCGCTGGCGCTCAACGGCCTGGTGCCGCACGCGGTTCCGGCGACGATGGAGGGCAGCGTGGTGGTCGGCGGCGTCGCGACGGCGGATGCGCGGGTCGCCGAGCTCGCGCAGCGGGTCGGAATGGTCTTCCAGGACCCCGACGCCCAGCTGGTGACGGCGACGGTGCTCGACGAGGTGTGCTTCGGCCCCGAGAACCTGCTGGTCGAAGCGGCGGAGGTGACGGCGCGGGCCGAACTCGCTCTGCGTGCGGTCGGCCTGTGGGAACGTCGCGGTGACAACCCCGACATCCTGTCCGGCGGCGCGAAGCAGCGACTCGCGATCGCCTGCGCTCTTGCGCTCGACGTTCCCGTACTCGTTCTCGACGAACCGACCGCCAACCTGGATCCGGCCGGCGTCGAGGAGGTCTACGACGTGCTGCGCTCGCTCGTCGCGGACGGCCGTCACAGCATCGTGCTGGTGGAGCACAACCTCGATGCCGCGATCGAGCTGGTCGACACGGTCGCCGTGCTCGACGGCGCCGGACGGCTCGTGACGGTCGGTCCAGCCCAGACCGTGCTGCGAGAGCGTGCGCAGGAGCTCCTCGCGCTCGGTGTCTGGCTGCCCGCCGCCACCCTCGCCGCCCTGCGGCTGCGCGACGCCGGCGTCGTGATCGATCCGCTGCCGCTCACCCCGGTCGAGCTCACCGACGCGCTCGACCGTCTCGACACGCTGCCCGCGCTGCCTGCGCTGCCCTCACTGCCCGCGCTGCCGAGCACGCCGGAGCCCCCACCGCCTCCGGCCGTGCGCGTGCGGAACCTGACCCTGACACGGGGCCGGAGGACCGTGCTCCACGACGTCTCCCTCGACATCGCGAGCGGCGACTTCGTGGCGATCGTCGGAGCGAACGGCGCCGGCAAGACCACGCTCGTGCAGGCGATCGCAGGTGTCATCCGCCCGCCGCGGGGCACGATCGAGGTGGGCGGCCTCGACCCGGCTCGAGCGCGGGCGGCCGACCTCGGCGAAGCCGTCGGCTTCGTCTTCCAGAACCCCGAGCATCAGTTCGTGGCCGACACCGTCACCGACGAGCTCGCCTTCGGGCTGCGCCGACGTCGCGTTCCCGCGACGCAGATCGACGACCGCGTGAACCGGATGCTCGCGACCCTCGACCTCTCGGGCGTCGGCGACGCGCACCCGTTCCTCCTGTCGGGCGGGCAGAAGCGACGACTCTCCGTCGGCACCGCCCTCATCGCCGGGGCACCCGTGCTGGTGCTCGATGAGCCCACCTTCGGTCAGGATCGCGCCAGGGCGACCGAGCTGCTCGGGATGCTCGCCGCGCTGAACTCCGCCGGCACGACCGTCATCATCGTCACCCACGACCTGCAGCTCGTCGCCGAGTTCGCCAGCCACGTCGCCGTGCTCGCCGACGGCCGGTTGCGCAGCTTCGGCCGGACGTCCGCGTTGCTCGCGGACGCCCCGCTGCTGGAGAGCACCGGGCTGCGCGTCCCGCCGCTGGCGCGCACGTTCTCCGCGCTGCGCGCGCATCCGCAGTGGCGCTCGATCACACGCCTCGCCGACCTGCCGGGCGCGGCGGTGTCGGCATGAGCCTCCTCAGCGCCGACCCGTACGGCGCCGCGCCGATCGCGCCCGCGCATTTCCTGCACCACCTGAACCCGCTCGCCAAGGTGGCCGCCGTGCTCCCGGCGATGGCGGTGCTGCTGTTCACCCGAGATGTCGTGACTCCCCTGCTGTTCGTCGTGCTCGGAGTGGTGGTCATCCTGATCGGCGCGCGCCTGCGGGCGGGCATCGTGATCGGCCTGCTGGTCGTGCTCCCGGCGCTCATCCTGCTGATGGCCCTCAGCTTCGGCTTCTGGACCGATGCGTCGCGTCTCGCCGACCAGCGCATCCTGTTCATGATCGGCGACTTCGCGTACACCGCCGGTGCCTTCGCGGTCGGGCTGGCCACGTCGCTCCGCCTCGGCTCGCTGGTGGTCCTCGCCCTGATCGGCGGCCTCACCACGACCGGTCCCGACCTCGCCCGCTCGCTCGTGCAGCAGCTGCGCGTTCCCTACCGCATCGGCTACACCGCGATCGCCGCCTACCGGTTCATCCCGCGGTTCGGCACGGAACTCGCGCTCATCCGGCAAGCGCAGCGCGTGCGCGGTGTCGCCGGCGGTCGCGGACCGTTCGCGGCCGCGAGCCGGGCGTTCGCCGCGGTGGTGCCGCTGCTCGCGTCGTCCATCCGGCACGCGGAGCGTATGTCGCTGGCGATGGAGTCGCGCGCGTTCGGCGCGCATCCGACCCGCACGGAGCGGTACCCGACGTTCTGGCGCGTGCGCGACACCGTCTTCGTAGTGCTCTTCTGGGTCGTGTCGGCGGGCATCTTCGCGCTCGGGGCGGCGGTGAACGCATGAGCCGCCAGCAACCGGACGCCATCCTGCCGCGGGTGCAGAAGCTCCTGCGCCTCCGGGTCGTGCGCAGCGAGCGGGTCAGTGCCGACTTCGTGCGCGTCACGCTGGGCGGCGACGACCTCGCGCACTTCGAGGCGATGGGCCGCGACCAGTGGTTCCGGCTGTTCCTGCCGCAGGACGCGGAGCGGGAACCGACGCTGCCATCGGCCGCGGACGCCCGCTGGTGGCCCGAGGTGCTGCGCATCCCGGAGCACGAACGCCCGTACGTGCGCAACTACACCGTGCTCGCGTTCCGTCCCGACGACCGCGAGCTCGACGTCGACTTCGTCATCCACGAGTCACCGGGAGGGCCGGCCAGCGGCGAGCACCCGAGCAGCACGGCGCCGAGCATGTCGCCGTACGGCGTGGCGTCCGAGTGGGCGCTCGGGGCGAGGCCCGGGCATCCGGTCGGTCTGCTCGATCAGGGCGTCACGTGGAATCCTCCGCGCGGCACCCGGCACGTGCTCATCGCCTCCGACGAGACCGGACTGCCCGCCATCGTCGGCATCGCGCGCGAGCTGCCGCCCGACATCACCGGCACTATCGTGATCGAACTCGGCTCCGACGCCGATCGGCGCGTGCTCGACGTACCGCCGGGGGTGGAGGTGCGCTGGCTCAGCCGGGAGGGCACGGATGCCGTGCCCGGAACGCTCGCACTGGCGGCGTCTACGCCTGGGTCGTCGGTGAGCAGGCGCTCGTGACGGGCCTGCGGCGAGCGCTGGTCGCGCGCGGCGTGCCGAAGTCGTGCATCACGTTCTGCGGATACTGGCGCATCTGACCTCCCTCGGGTCAGGTGATTTCAGGGACAGGGGGATCACCGCTCCCTTGTACGCTGCCGCAACCCTGGCGAGACTGGAGAGATGGATCGAGCACAGCTGGCGGATTTCCTGCGCACCCGGCGCGAGGCGCTGCAGCCCGAGGACGTCGGCCTGACCCGCGGGCCCCGGCGCCGCACCTCCGGCCTGCGCCGTGAGGAGGTCGCGGCGCTCAGCGGCATGTCCGCCGACTACTACACGCGACTCGAGCAGGAGCGCGGCCCGCAGCCGTCGCAGCAGATGGTCGCCGCGATCGCTCGCGGACTGCATCTGACCAGCGACGAGCGGGGTCACCTCTTCCGTCTGGCCGGGCACAACGCGCCGGCCAGGGCACTGCGCAGCGACCATGTCAGCCCCGGGATGCTGCGCATCCTCGACCGCCTGCAGGACACGCCCGCGCAGGTCATGTCCGGCCTCGGCGAGACGCTGCTGCAGACCCCGCCGGCCGTCGCGCTCCTCGGCGACGAGACCCGGCACACCGGCATGGCCAGGAGCATGGTCTACCGCTGGTTCACCGATCCGGATGCGCGCGCGATCTACCCGGAAGACGACCACCCCATGCACGCCCGGCTCTTCACGGCCGACCTGCGCGCCGCCTATTCGAAGGAGGGCAGCGGGGGTCGTGCCGAGGCGATCGTGAACGCCTTGCTGGCCGAGACCGACGACTTCGCGCCCGTCTGGAACGAGCACCGGATCGGGCTGCGCCGACCGCCGTCGAAGCGCATCCTGAACCCGGAGGTCGGGATGATCGAGCTCGACTGCCAGGTGCTTCAGGACCCGGATCAGGGTCAGGCGCTCCTCGTCTTCACGGCCAAGCCCGGCAGTCCCGACGCCGACAAGCTCCAGCTGCTCTCGGTGATCGGCCGCCAGCGCCTCGCCGCCCACTGAATCTGTCTGGGGTGCGCCGCGCTACCCTCCCAGCCGCCTCGCGCGGGCGTTGAGGTAATCGCGCTCCGGCAGGTGCGCGCGAACCGAGGCGACGGTCGGCGAGGGAGAAGGGCCTAGAGCAGCGTGCCGCCCGAGGCCTCGATGCGCTGGCCGGTGACCCAGCTCATCCCGTCACCGAGCAGCGCCGCCGTCACCGGGCCGATGTCCTCGGCCTCGCCGACGCGGCCGAGCGCGGTCTGGCTTCCCATCGCGGTGCGCATCTCTGCGTCGTCGCGCACGCGGCCGCCGCCGAAGTCCGTCGCCACAGGCCCGGGTGCGACCGCGTTCACCGTGATGCCGCGCGCCCCGAGCTGCTTGGCGAGGTAGCGGGTCAGCACCTCCACCGCGCCCTTGACCGACGCGTAGATGCTGTACGGGCCGATGCCGACGAAGCGGGTGAGACCGGTCGAGGTCAGGATGACGCGGCCGTTGTCGGCGAGGAGCGGCTCGAGCTCCTGGGTGAGGAAATAGACGCCCTTGAAGTGCACGTCGACCATCTGGTCGAAGGCGGCCTCGTCGGTCTGGCCGAGCGGGGTGAGCGCCGCGCTGCCGGCGTTGTTCACGAGGTAGTCGAAGGTGTCGCGCTGCCAGGTGGCGGCCAGCACCTCTCTCAGCTGTGTCGCGAACGGGGGGAACTCGACGACGCGGGAGGTGTCGAGCTGCAGTGCGACGGCCGTGCGACCGAGCGCGCGGACCTCGTCTACGACGGCGGCCGCCTCCTCGGCGTGCGAGCGGTACGTGATGATGACGTCGATGCCGTTCTCGGCGACGGCGAGGGCGGTAGCGCGGCCGAGGCCTCGGTTGCCGCCGGTCATGAGTGCGATGCGCGCAGTCATGGGGTCCTTCCCTGCGGGCGGCTGTCGCAGTGCGCGACGCGGAACCGTCCGTCGGCTTCCAGCGTGCGCCGGATGGCCGACGGCATTCAGGCCGCGTTCATCCGGGGACCGCCGATCCGTGGTTGCGACGGCGGACATCCTCGAGCGGATCGAGTTGCGGCGAAACGCCGTCGGCGCGGTCGCTCAACCGCACATTCGACGCAACTCGCCGCCACGCCACGCAACGGCGCGCAGCGCGTCAGGCGTCGGCGTTGAGCAGCGCCGCCGCCTCGAGCGCGGGCAGCGCCTGGCGCAGCAGCTCGGCCTGCTCGGGCGTGAGCTCGTCCAGGATGGCGTGCACCGCGCGGGCGCGATCCGAACGGGCGCGGAGCAGCAGCTCGATGCCGGCCTCGGTTCCGGAGACGAAGAACGAACGGCCGTCATCCGGATCTTGTTCGCGCTTCACCAGGCCACGGGCCTCGAGGTCGGAGACGACACGCGTGGTGGTCGGGGCCGCGACGACCTCGATCGCGGAGATCTCGCTGGGCCGCAGCGGTCCCCGGCGCACGATCGTCGAAAGAGCGGACAGCTGGCCGTGGCTCAGGTCGCCGGTCGACGAACGCAGCCGGCGATTGAACCGGCCGACGGCGAGGGCCAGACGCCCGGCGAGGTCGTCATCCTCCGAGAGGGTCGGACCGGTCGGGGCCTGGCGCCCGTCGCCCGTCACCATTGACGTTCCTGAGAGCTACGCGCGAGCCGCACCGACTTCCTCGCCTTCCGATTCCGCGATCGCCCGCTCGGCGACCTTCTCCTCATGAACATACTTGCCTCCGCCTGCGAATGAGGCGATAGCGCCGATGATCGACATGATGGCGGCAGCGGTGAAGACCACGACGAGACCGTCGTGGAAGGGCCCGGAGATCAGCTGGGGGAAGAACTCCTTGCCGGTGAGGGTCGCCGCATTGGCGTGGGTGAGGTTCGCGAGCACGCCCGTGGGTTCGAGCAGACTCTGGATCGGGTTGTACCCGAGGAAGGCCGCGAACAGGCTGCCGACCGGCGGGGTGTTGCCGATGCCGGCGGCCACACTGGCGGGCACCCCGTGCGCGGACAGGCCGTTGGTCAACGCCGACGGGAGGGCGACCGATAGACCGGCGATCATCAGCGAGAAGAAGATGCCGATCGAGAGCGAGCTTCCGGCGTTCAGGGCGACGCCCGCCATCCCGGATGCCGACCCGCGTTCGTTGGCCGGCACGCTGTTCATGATCGACGTGCGGTTCGGCGAGGAGAAGAGGCCGGAGCCGATTCCGTTGAGCCCCGTGAGCACCGCGAACTGCCAGTACTCGAAGTTCACCGGGATGAACAGCAGCCCGACGAATGTCGCGGCGACCAGCAGAAGGCCGGTGGTCGCGAACGCCCGGGAGCCGAAGCGGTCGGAGAGAGCGCCCGAGATCGGGCCCGCGATGAGGAAGCCGATCGTGATCGGGAGCATGTAGATGCCGGCCCAGAGCGGCGTCTGCTCGTAGCTGTAGCCGTGCAGCGGCAGCCAGATCCCCTGCAACCAGATGATCAGCATGAACTGCAGACCACCACGCCCGATGGCCGCCAGGAAGCCGGCGAAGATCCCCGACGAGAACGACCGGATGCGGAACAAGTGCATATCGAACATCGGAGACTTCACCCGCAGTTCGATGAACACGAACGCGACGAGCAGGAGGATGCCGCCGATGATCGCGCCGAGCACCCACGGGTTGCCCCAGCCCTGCGAACTGCCGCCATAGGGCTGGATGCCGTACGTGATCCCGGTGAGGAGGGCGATGAGGCCGACGGCGAACGTCGCGTTGCCCAGCCAGTCGATGCGTCCGGGGTTCTTCTGGCCCACCTCGTGCAGCGACTTGTACGACCAGATCGTTCCGATGATGCCGAACGGCACGGACACGAAGAACACCGCGCGCCAGTCGATCTCAGCGAGGACGCCGCCGATGATCAGACCGAGGAAGCTGCCGGCGATGGCCGCGACCTGGTTGAGACCGAGGGCGAAGCCGCGCTTGTTGGCGGGGAACGCGTCGGTGAGGATGGCGGTCGAGTTGGCGAACAGCATGGCGCCGCCGATGCCCTGCACGAAGCGCCAGGCGATCAGCCACATGGCGGCAGGGCCTCCGGTGAACGGGTCGAGGCAGAGCGCGATGGCGGCGACGGTGAAGACGACGAACCCGAGGTTGTAGATCTTGACGCGCCCGTACTGGTCGCCCATCCGGCCGAACATCACGACGAGCACGGCGGTCACGAGCATGTAGCCCATGAGCATCCAGAGAAGGTAGCTGACGTTGCCCGGCTCCAGCGGGTTCAGCTTGATGCCCGTGAAGATGGCGGGCAGGGAGATGATGACGATCGACGAGTTGATCGTCGCCATGAGCATCCCGAGGGTGGTGTTGCTGAGCGCCACCCATTTGTAGTGCGGGTGGTCTTTGTCGAACATGCCGGAGCGGGTGCGGGCCAAGGGAGTGCGTCCTTCTGAATTCACGTCGGTAGCGATAGTTGCTTTATATGCATTAACTATATAACCGCGACGAGATTCCGAAAAGCGGCCAGACGAGCCTGACGAGCGCGGTCGTCAGCCAGGGTCAGGCGTTCAGCGGGGTCTCCCGCAGCACGAGTGCCGCCGGCACGGGGGTCGGGATGTTCCCGCTGCTGTCTCCCGCCTTGCGCATGCCTTCGCGGCGGAGCTCGAGCTGGGCGACGATGATCGCAGCGAGATCCTCCAGGTTCGCGATGTCCGACGGCGAAGCCGTTCCCGGCTCGAAATCCAGCACCGACAGGGTTCCGATGGTCTGTCCGTCCTCGCGTTTCAGGGGCACCCCCACGTAGAAGCGCACCGCGAGCGGACCCTCGACCAATGGGCTCCCCTGGGCCCGAGGATCGTTGCGCGCGTCTTCGACGATCACGGGCTCCTCCTGGGGCACGGTCGCTTTGGACAGGTCGACCTCGCGGGCGATGCGCGCGACGTCGGCTCCATAGTGCGACGTGAACCAGGTGCGGTCGTGGTCGACGACGCTGACGATCGAGATCGGTGCTGAGAGCATCCGGGCCGCCATGGCCGTCGCGCGGTAGAGGGCCTCGGTCGGGAGGGTGTCGAGAGCGTCCGGCGCGGGAACCTCGAGCGCCGGCCTGCCTCCGACCGGGAAGAGGGTCTCCGCCTCCTTGTGCCGACCGCTCTCGGCGATGACGATCTGCTTCAGCGCCGAGACGAGCTCGCGTGCCTCCGGCCGAGCTGCCGGGTCGCGGCTCGTCATCGCGGTGAGGAGCTCGCGCCAGCGGGTCGGCAGCTCGTCGGGGATGTGCGGGTCGCGGGACAGGCGCGCGACGGCGGATTCCACCATCCCTCCCGGGAACTCCTTCTTCAGCGTGAAGCATTCGAGGAGCACGAGCCCGAGCGAGTAGATGTCGGTGGCGGCCGTGACCGGGGCGCCGCTCGCCTGCTCGGGGCTCAGGTAGGCGGCCGTTCCGGTGGTCTGACCCTCGGCCGTCATCCGTTCGATGTCGTCGAACAGGGCGATGCCGAAGTCGGTCAGCTTCGCACGCGCACGTGACGAGCCGTTGCCGTAGTCGACGAGCAGGATGTTCGAGGGCTTGATGTCCCTGTGGATGACGCGGCGTGCGTGCACGTAATCCAGCACCTCGGCCATGTCGTAGCCGATCTCCGCGATGTGCCGACCCGAGATAGGCGCTTCGAAGAGACGGGTCTGCAGATTGCTGCCATGCACGAAAGGCATGACGATGAAGCGCCGGGTCCGGCCTCCCGCGTCGCGAGCCACCCCGGCGTCGATCATCGGGACCAGACCGTGATGGTCGAGACCGGCGAGGACCTGGAGCTCGCCCTCCTGGTGACCGGAGTCTCCGACGGCCGCGTGATAGAGCTTGACCGCCACCGGGCGCCCCAGCGTCTCGTCGTACGCGCGGTAGACGGTCGCCATTCCGCCACGCCCGACGACCGAATCGAACCGGTATCGCTCTGCGAATACCTGGGAGACGACATCGTCGTCAGCGGCGGCAGCCATAGTCACCTATCTCTCTCCCGTCAGTGTCGCCGATTCAGGCGCAATCTCCAAGCTCAGAATCGGGGGTTGACCGGGAGATCTGCATGGTGCATAGGCAGACCACCGCTCGCCATCCGTGTACGCAGGGAATCGTCCCGCGCATGCGTCGGCGGTGAGAGCGGCGACGTCAGTCGTTGGGCTTGATCAGGCAGAACGGATGCCCGGCCGGGTCGCGGTAGACACGGAACGTCGGATGCTCCGACCCCGCACTCGTCGCGCCGAGCGCCAGCACCGCGGCCTCGGCCGTCTCGAAGTCGGTGTCGATTCTGACGTCGATGTGCATCTGCTGCGGCACGGCCTGGCTCGGCCACTGGGGCGGGTTGTATTCCGCGACCTGCTGGAAGGCGACGATGGGTCGCCTTCCGCCCTCCTCCACGATCTCGGCCCAGTCCTCGTCGTACCCGACGATCTCCAGGCCGAGGAGCTGCGAATAGAAGCGGGCGAGAGCGCGAGGATCCGGGCAGTCGATGATGATTGACTCGAAGGTTCCGATCATGGCCTGCACGATAGGCCCAGCCTCCGACACGCGCCAGTGCCGCACCTTTTCGTCGGGGACGGTTTTCGTTGAGGGGCGGCGAACGCACCCAAAACGGCGGTTTTAGGTGCGTTCGCCGCCCTTCAACGAGAGGAACCTCAGGGGAGGGGGCGGAGCGTGAGGGATTGCTGGGCGTAGCCGACCGGTCCGCTCCGATCGTGCAGCACGGTGGCGGTCACGCCCTGGCCGGTCGGGCCGAACGTGACGGTGGTGTCCATTCCCACCCAGCGTCCCTCTGGCTGCCGGTGCAGGTGGATCGTGAGATCGACGTTGGGGAACATCCACTCCTGCGGTGGCCGCCGCACGGCGACGCCGTTCGCCGTGTCGATCAGCGTGAGCCACGACGTGAGGGCGCCGACGTCCTCGCCGGCGACGAGCGCGGTCTCCGTTGAGAGCCACACCTGTCCACGACCCGGATGCGCAGGGCCGGCCGCACGCACATCCACCGACGCGACGTAGCCGCCGGGCCACACGGACGTCAGCGGCACGGAGGGCAGATCATCCGGAGGCGGGAGCCGGTCGTCGGAGCCACCGGCAACGCTCGCGGTGTCGAACGCCGCGAGGTACCAGGCCCGCGCCCGCACGGCCGCTCGACCCGCGATCACCGCGGTGGCCTCGATGAGCCGGATCGTGCGCCCGGGCCGGATGGTCTCGACCGAGATTTCGCACTCTTCCGCGGCGAGGAAGCCGAGGATGTCGAAGCTGATCCTGCTGAGTTGCAGACCGTCGCCGTGATGCTCGGCGACGTACTGCTCGATGGCGTGCACGATGAGACCGCCCAGCGGGCTGAAGTGGATCTCCGCGTCTCCCCACGCTCCTCCGGCGTGCGGCGTGGGATGGAAGCGTGCGGGGCCGACGCGCTCGAAGTAGGCGCCCGGATGGGTGATCGTCATGAGTCCTCCTGCATCGAACCTACGCGACGTGTGCGCGCATCCGGATACGTCGGCAGGTCCTTTCGTTGAGGGGTGGCAAACGCAGGATCCACCGGCGTGTTTAGGCGCATTTGCCGCCCCTCAACGAGAAGCACTCAGGCGATGCCGCCGCCGTCGACGACGAGGGCGGAGCCCGTGACGTAGGACGACTCGTCGCTGGCGAGCCAGACGACGGCGGCCGCGATCTCGCCGGGCTCGCCCATGCGCTGCAGCGGGCGGTCGGCGGCCTCCGCGAGGAACGATCCGGCCTCCTGCCCGAGCTGACGCGCCTCGTCGCGGAGCATCCCGGTGTTCACGTCACCCGGGTTCACCGAGTTGACCCGGATGCCCTGGGGTCCGTGATCGATCGCGAGGGCACGCGTCATGTTCACGACCGCACCCTTCGACGCGCAGTACGAGATCGCCTGCCCTCCGCCTTTCAGACCCCAGCCGGATCCGGTGTTCACGATGGAGCCGCCGCCGTTCGCCGCCATGACGGGGACGACGTGCTTGCACATCAGGAAGATGCCCTTCACGTTCACCCCGAAGACGCGATCCCATTCCTCAGCTGTCGTTTCGACCGCCGTCGTGCGGCGGATGATGCCGGCGTTGTTGAAGACCACGTCGACCCCGCCGAACGCGGCGACCGTGTCGGCGACGACGCGCTCGATGTCCGCCTCGTTCGACACGTCAGCGGTAAGGGCGATCGCGGTGCCGCCCGCTGCGCGGATCTCGTCGGCGACCCCTTCTGCGGCGCCAGGCGCCACGTCGACGACGGCGACGCGGGCCCCCTCTGCGGCGAAGGCGAGGGAGGTGGCGCGGCCGATGCCTCCCGCTCCTCCGGTGACGATGGCGGACTTGTCGGCTAGACGCATGGATGCGCTCCTTCGGTGGTGGCCGCACTGGCGGCACTGACAGGGTAGATGCTCGACGACGCCGAGCCGGTGATCACCCGGAGGTGGCCGGCGAGGCGGGCGTCGATGGCGGGGTCACCGGTGTCGACCAGCAGCGGCCGTCCGGCGAGATCGATGAGTTTCTGCTCCGTCGCCACGACGAGCAGGGGGTCCGGGCCGAGAGCCGCGACGACGTCGGACGAGAGCTGCTGGTTGCCGCGGCCGAGCAGGAACCCCTGGCCGCCGATCACCGTGACCACGGCCTTGGCCGGATGGCCGGCGACGGCGTCGAGCGCCTGTGACTCGGAGACGTCGCGGGCGACGAGCCGCCTGTCTTGCACGACATCCACCCCCAGCGGCGTGCCCGGGATGCCCAGCTCACGCGACACGGCGGCGAGCGTGCCGCCGGGTCCGAGCAGGTAGCGGACGCCGGGCTGCATGGAGGAGACCGCTCCCGCCGCAGCGGAGCGCACGGCGGCCGCCTCGCTCGTCGGCGTCGGCGCCTTGCGCGCCTGGGTGCGGCCGGACGACGCAGGCACCTGCACGAGCGCGAACAGCCGCGGGTCGGGGCGCCCGGCGCGCAGGAGCGTCTCGTCGAGGTCGAGGATCTCGGCCTCGCGCGTCGGCAGCCCTCCGGCGGTCTGCCACTCGGCCGCCAGCGCTCCGGCCGCGATCGGCGCCACCGCGAAGCAGCCGGAATACATCTTCACTCCGGCCGGGATCCCGAGCAGGGCGACGTCGTGACTCAGGCCGCTCGCGGCATCCCGCGCGGTGCCGTCGCCACCGGCGAAGAGCACCAGACGGGCACCCTCGGCCGCGAATGCCGCGACAGCGCGCATCGTGTCGTCGCCGGTGGTCGCTTCGGGCGCGGCCGGCGCGTAGACCACGCGTGGTCGAAGTCCGGATGCGCGCACCACGTCCTCGCCCATCATGCCGGCCGCGGTCAGCACCTCGAGCTCCGGACGCACGGCTGCGAGCGCCGCGAGGGCCACTGCGGCACGGTCGGTCGCCCTCGCGTGGGCGCCCCGCGCATACGCCTCGCGCTGCACGGCCTCGCCGTCGCTGCCGACGAGCCCGACGGGCCCGCCGACACCGGCGACGGGGTTCACGACCACCCCGATCGCCGGGTGCAGCTGACGGACGGTGGACATCTAGGCCGCTGCCTCCTCGGCCGAACCGCTCGAACCGGACGAACCGGCGGCACCGGCGGCGGGCGCACCCACGCCCTCCGCGCCGGCGGCCCCGGCGCCGAAGTACTTGCGCTGGTACGCACGCCAGGTCACCGCCCAGCGCTCGGGGTCGTCCAGGTCGTCGTGGTGCGTGTGGTGCACGGTCTGGTTGTGGGGTGCCGTGCGCACGACCTCCGGCGTCTCGCGGGCCTCGCGGGCGACCTCGGCCAGCACCGCCGCGTACTCGTCGAGCTCGGCCATCGAGTACGACTCGGTCGGTTCGAGCGTGAACGGCTGAGGAACGATGTACGGGTGGTGGCTCGTCCAGTAGTGCATCCCGAAGTCGGAGGCGCGCACGCCGATCTCCTCGGAGCTGATGCCGGTCTCCTCGTAGAGCTCCTGCCAGGAGTAGCGCACCTGTTCGATGCGGCGTCGCCCGTTCGCGTAGGGAGCGCTCGCCCCCGGGATCTCGAGGATGCGCTTCATCAGATAGTTGTTGTTCAGCACGGCGGTCTCGGCGACGGCGCGCAGTCCGTCGGCTCCGAGCGCGGCGATCCAGGCGTAGGTGCGCACGATGTTCGGGATGACCCCGTAGAACGGTGCAACGGAGCCGATGGACTGCGGCCGGTCCCCATCCAGCACGTAGCGGTCGCCGACACGTTCGACGACGGGTCCGGGCAGGAATGGCGCCAGCGCCTCGGAGACCGCGTTCGCGCCCGAGCCGGGTCCGCCGCAGCCGTGCGGTGTGCCGAACGTCTTGTGCAGGTTGAAGTGGCAGACATCGAATCCGGCGTCGCGGGCACGGGTGACGCCGAGGATGCCGTTGGCGTTCGCCTGGTCGTACGACGCGAGTGCGCCGACCTCGTGCGCCAGTTCCACCCATTCACGGATGCGCGGGTTGTAGATGCCCGTGTCCTCGGGGTTGGTGACCATGATGGCGGCCGTGCGCGGCGAGAGCGCCGCCCGCAGGGCATCCAGATCAGGGTAGCCGTCCGCATCCGGGTGGATGGTGATGACTTTGTAGCCCGCTGCCTTCGCGGCCGCCGCGTTCGACGGGTGGGAGAAGATCGTCGTGATCACCTCGTCGCGCTGCTCGGCCTCGCCGCGTGACGCGTGGTAGGCGCGGATCATCGAGATGTTCGCCCAGATCGCCTCCGAACCCCCGCTGGTCTGCAGCGATACGCGGCTCATGCCGGAGATCTCGGCGAGCATGCGCTCGGTCCTCCAGATGATCTCGAGCACGCCCTGCGCGCTCGCCTGGTCTTGCAGCGGGTGCAGTTCGGTGAGGTCCGGGGTGCGGATGATCGCCTCGTTGACCTTGGGCGCGTACTTCATGGTGCAGGTGCCCTGCCCGACGTCGACGTTGAGGTCGGCGCCGAGGTTCTCCTGGCTGAGGCGCAGGTAGTGCTTGAGCACGCGCATCTGGCCGATCTCCGGCAGCGCAGGCGGGGTTGCGCGGCGCAGCGAGGCGGGAAGTGCGCCGAGCACATCGCCGACGGCCTCGCGCACTCCTTCTTCCGTACGGGAGACGAGCACGCCGCGCTCACCGGGAGCGTGCAGCTCGAAGACGATCGGCTCGTCCCAGCGCGCCTGGTGGAAACGCCGCAGCGCCGGCTTGGGGGCGATGGGGAGGCTCATGCGTTCTGCTCCTGGTTCTGTGCGGGCTGCTGTGCGGATGCTGCCTCGGCGAGCGCCGCGCCGAGCACGGCTGCGAGGTCGTCGATGTCGTTCTGGGTGTTCTGCTCGGTGACGCACACCAGCAGGCGCCCGTCGTCGAGGGCGAGCCCGGGCTCGAATCCGGATGCGCGTCCGGCCGCCACCAGTGCGAGTGCGGTGAGCGGGGCATCCGTCACATCGAGGACGAACTCGCGGAAGTGCGCCGCGCCGTCGGCGAGCACGACGCCCGGCAGCGCGGTGAGCACGCGCGCCGCGTACGCGGTGCGAGAGAGGACGGTCTCGCCCAGCTCGGCCATCCCCTGCGGCCCCATGAGGGCGAGGTAGACGCCGGCCGCGATGCCCCAGAGAGCTGCTGCGGTGCCCACCCATTCCTTACCCTCTTCGCGGAGCGCGAACGAGGTGCGGTCGTAGGCGACATCGCCGAACCCGTACTCGCCCGGCACGTCCGTGGAGGCGAGACCGAACAGGCGCGACGGCATCTCCATGACGAACCGCGGGTCGTCGTGAACGGCGATGAAGCCGGCGTGCGCGCCGCCGAACCAGGGGTGCAGGCCGAGCGACTGGATGTCTCCGTGCACGATGTCGGCGCCGAGGTCGGCGGGCGGGGTGAGCACTCCCAGCCCGATCGGGTCGGTGCCGACGATCACGATGGCGCCGACCGCGTGCGCGGCCCGGGAGAGCTCGGCGAGGGCCGTCTCGAGAGCGCCGGTGTAGCTGGGGGTCTCGACCCAGATGGCCGCGACGGTCTCGTCGAGCATCCCGGTCGCCGTGGAGACGTCGGCGACGCCGTCGAGCGTCGGCACCAGCACGAGGTCGATGCTCGGCGCGATGAAGTCGCGCACCTTGGAGAGCTTGTCGGGGTGGGCGTCGCTCACCAGCAGCACCGTGCGGCGGCCGGTGATGCGGCCGGCCATCGCCAGCGACGTCGCGGCGGCCTGGTAGCCGTCGTAGGTGGGCACGTTGACGACGTCCTGGTTGAGCAGTTCGCCCATCAGCGACTGGTACTGGAAGAGCGCCTGGAACCGGCCGTGGTCCTCGTACGGCTCCCCCGCGTACGCGGTGAGGAACTCGCTGCGGTTGATGACCTCGTCGACGACCGCGGGGACCGCGTGCTGATAGGTGCCGGCACCGAGGAAGAGGCGGCCGGGCTCCACCGCGCGGTTGCGGCGCAGCAGGCCGCCGACGTGACGCACCAGATCCTGCTCTGCGACGAGCGGCTCCGGGAGGTCGAGCGGCCGCGCGAGGCGCAGGTCGGCGGGGACATCGGCGTAGAACTCCTCGACGGACTCCGCCCCGACCGCGTCGAGCATCGCCTGACGGGACTCGGGTGCGGTGTTCGGCACGTACGGGTGGACGAAGGGTTGGGTCATGGTGGCCTCGCGGTCGCTAGCGGATGGGTCGGTGGGTCGGACGGGGCGGCGGGGTCAGTCGCCGGTCGTCCTGGAAGGGGCGGGGTGCTGCACCACGGCCACGCCGAACGGCCCGAGCGGCAGCCCGTCGGCGGCGTCGGCGCCGGTGAGCAGGTCGCGGCCGCCGGGGATGGGCGGCGCGGTGCGGTCATCCCGCCCGTGGTTGAGAACGAAGGTGTAATCGGTGACGCCGTCGGTGCGCGTGACCACCTCGAGCGCGGTGTCGGCTTCGCGGGCGAGCTCGGGGGCCACGTGCACCCCGGCCGCTGCGAACACCTGGGCGAGCACGGCGCGCATCCCGTCGGCGTCGAGGCCGGCGCCCAGGTACCAGGCCGCTCCCGCACCGGATGCGCGTCGAGTCACGGCCGCGCGCCCGGCCAGGTCGCCGTCGGCGTAGGTCGCGAGCACGTCGGTGCCGTCGGCGACCTCGAGCCATTCGCTCCACATGCGAACGCCGTGGCGTTCGCCGCCGAGCTCGATCGCGCCGTTCTGCCCGTCGGCCAGCGGCCACCATTCGTCGACCTCGACACCGAGCAGGCCGCGCAGCGGGCCGGGCGCTCCCCCGGGATGCACCTGCTCGCGGTGGTCGACCACGCCGGAGAACGGCCCGACCACCAGCTGGCCGCCGGCGGCGACGAAGGCGGCCAGCGCATCCGCCTGCTCGGGGGTCGTGGCGTAGAGGTTGGGGACCAGCAGCACGCGGTGGTCGCCGAACGGACCGGCCGCGCGCGCCACATCGACCGGCTGGCCGAGCGCGAACGCCGCCGCGTGCCAGGCCCGTGCCTCCTTCAGCCAGTCGAGGCGGAGCGACGGCAGCGAGTCCGGCGCGGTCACGCCCCACCAGGAGTCCCAGTCGGCGACGAGGGCGACGGATGCCCGCACGCGGGTGTCCTTGATCGCGGCGAGCGCCTTCAGCTCGGCTCCGAGGGCTGCGGTCTCCTGGAAGCTGCGGCTGCGCTCGCCACGGTGACCGAGCATCGCGGAATGGAACTTCTCCGGGCCGAAACGCGCCTGCCGCCACTGGAAGAACATGACGCCGTCGGAGCCGTGGGCGAGGGCCTGCATGCTGCCGAGCCGCATCTGGCCGGGTGCCTTCGGCACGTTCACGTCGCGCCAGCTGACCGCGCTCGGCGCCTGCTCGAGCAGCAGCCACGGCCGTCCGTCCTTCAGAGAGCGCATGAGGCCGTAGTTGAGGGCGGCGCCGATGTGGGCATCCGGATCGGCGGGGTCGGGGTATGCGTCGTCCGTGACGAGATCCTCGGCGTCGGCGAAGTCCCAGTAGTCCAGCTCGCGGAACAGGCTCATGAAGTTCGTGGTGACGGCGATGTCGGGGGTGACCTCGCGCAGCACGTCGATCTCGGCCTCGAAGAGTTCGAGCAGGGCGTCGGACGAGAACCGCTCGAAGTCGACGAGTTCGGCCGGGTTGATCGGACCGGTGGCGGTGCGCGGCGGCTCGATCTGCTCGAAGTCGAGGTAGTTCTGGCCCCAGCAGCTCGTGCCCCAAGCCTCGTTGAGCCCGTCGATGGAGCCGTACCGGTCGCGCAGCCAGCGGCGGAAGTGCCGCGCCGACTCCGGGCACCAGCAGCGCGAGACGTGATCGCCGTATTCGTTCGAGACATGCCACAGCGCGAGCGCCGGATGCTCGCCGTAGCGTTCTGCGAGCGCCCGGGTCAGACGCAGAGCGGCCTCCCGGAAAACCGGCGAGCTCGGGCAGTACGACTGCCGGGAGCCGAACTCGAGCCGCACGCCGTCGGCGTTCCACGGCAGCACCTCGGGGTTCGCTCGCACCAGCCACGCGGGAGGCGTGGCCGTGGCGGTCGCCAGGTCGATCCTGATCCCGTGCTCCCAGAGGAGGTCGATCACGCGGTCGAGCCCGGCGAAGTCGTACTCGCCCGGTCGCGGCTCGAGCAACGGCCACGAGAAGACAGGAAGAGTGACGATGTTGACGCCGGCCTCGACCATGAGTCGCGCATCCTCGAGCCAGACGCTCTCCGGCCACTGGTCCGGGTTGTAGTCGGCTCCGTAGGCGAGGGCGTCGAGGCGGATGCTCCGCGGCGAGGTGGTCGTCACTGGTCTCCTTGCGATGGTGCTGGTCGAGCGGATGGTGCGGGTGATGCCGAGCGGACCCGGCGCGTTGCTTTACATCGGTCAATCGTCGACTGTATTCTGTATACAGTAACGCTAAAGCGATTCCGGTGAAGGGTCAACCCCTAAGCTGGCGACGCCGGCAGGCCGCGGGGCCACGCATGAACGTCCAGGAGGTCACAGTGATCGAGCGCAAGAACCTGCGGTCGCAGGTGCGCGAAGAACTCATCGCGAGAATGCGCGCCGGCGACGTGCGACCCGGCGAGAGCATCAACGAGGTGCAGCTCGCCGCCGAGCTCGGCGTGAGCCGCACTCCCCTCCGCGAGGCTCTGATCGCCCTTGAGAGCGAAGGCCAGATCGAGAGCGAGAACGGCAAGGGCTTCCGTTTCGTGCCGCTCAGCGCGCGCGAGTTCGAGGAGCTCTGCCCGATCATCGTCACCCTCGAGAGCCTGGCGCTCGACCTGAGCCCCCGCGACGAACTCGCCCGCCTGGGCGAGCAGCTCGCCGCCCTCGCCGCCGAGTTCAACGACGACGTCGCCGAGCACGCCCTCGTCAACCGCCGCGACGACGAGTGGCACAACCTCATGCTCAGCGCCTGCCCCAACAAGCGCCTCCTCGACGAGATCGCCGGCGTGCGCCGCGCCATCCACCGGTACGAGTCGCTGCTCGTCTCCGACGACGTCATGGTGGAACGCAGTGCGAAGGAGCACGCCGACATCGCGCGCCACCTGGTCGCGGGCGACCTGCCCGCCGCGAAGGCCGCGCTCGACGCCAACTGGACCAACGGGATGCGCCGCCTGCTCGCCGACGCCGGCATCTCGTGGGAGCGCCTGGGCTGAGCCGGCCGGCCGGCCCGGCCCGGTCCTACGTGTGAGCCCCGAGGTCCTCTGTGAGCACGGGTCCGCTGCCCGATGTCGTTTCGTTCGCCCTCTATCAGTCGCACGCGGGAGTGCGCACCGACTACGCGGAGCCGTTCGCCGGGCGAGTGATTGAAATCACGGCTTAAAGAGAAGCGGCCCCCGGGTGCCGTAGCAATCAAATCGGGGGCCAGAACGACTGTCCGTCTCCAGAGGGTCGTCCCTTGCTCTGCCTTCGATTATTTCACATTCTGGGGTTCGGTCGCAGCGCTGCACAGACAACTCTCACGGAAGGGCTTCACCCCGAGCCCCGAATCGCGGGGGCCGGGCGTCAGCCCGAGGCGCGCACCGCGAGGTCGATGTAGAGGGCGGCCGACCAGCCGAACGACGTCGTGGCCGTGCGTGCCTTCTCGCCCGTGAGCGGATTGAAGTACTCGTGCGGTCCGCCCCCATGCTGCACGAGCGCCAGCGTCGCCTCGACGAGCTCGCGAGAGCGGTCGGCGTAGCCGGAGACAGCGAGACCTTCGGCGATGAGCGCGTTGACGTTGACCCAGACGGGGCCACGCCACATCCGCTCGGCCGAGAACTCGGCATCCCGTGCCGCGACCGTCGGAACCGCCCACGGCGTCGCGAACCGGTCCGGGTCGTCGAGGGCCTCCAGCATCCTGGACACGATGCGACCGGGCAGGCGTCCGGTCAGCAGGGGAAGCAGGCTCACGGCCGTCTCGGCGGCCAGCGGGTGGCCGGCGCCGCGCGAGCGGAAGAACCCGGCGTCGTCGTCCCACATGTCTTCCAGCAGCGCCAGCGTGCGCTCGGCCCGGCGCGCGTGACGCTCGGCGGCCGCGGCATCACCGATGGAGCGGGCGTGGGAGGCGAGCAGGTCGTCCTGCAGGATCAGGTAGCCGGCGAGATCCGGCGACGCCACAGGCAGCTCGCCGTCGAAGACCGGGCTGTCATCGAGACCGGACGAATACGGATGCCCGTACTCCGGCATCCCGTCGCCGTCGAGGTCGGAGTGGGCGAACCACCACTCCTGGCTGCGGGCGACGGTCTGCCAGGCATCGTCGAACCATTCCGGATCGTCGATCAGCCCCTCGAGCCCACGAAGCGCCCAGGCCGCGAGCGGCGGCTTGGTGAGCGGGATGGGCGCGCTCGGGTCGGCGATCGCCGAGCCGGCCCGGCGCAGGTTGTCCCTGTCACCCGGCGGCAGGTCGTCGCTCGACGCGAGCACGCCCTCGTCGTGCACCACGTCGGGCAGCTGCCCGTCGGGCGTCGGGAAGCCGAACGCCAGGGCGAGCTGCTCGCGGGCGAGCTCGGGGTCGCCGTGGCGCAGCCCCGCTGCGATGAAGTAGGCGTCCCATTGCCACAGGCCGACGTAGCCGATCTTCGACGGCACGACGGCGCGCGCGTCGCCGCGGCCGGGCAGGGTGACGATGTTCGCGCCCAGCACCCACCAGCAGAACGCGGTGAGGTCGGCGAGATCCGGCCGCACCGACGGCGTGCGCTCGAACCAGTCGTGCCAGACGCGGGTGGTCGCGGCGAGCGCGGCGCTGTGCGAAGCGGCAGCAGCGGGCGCGCCGGGCGTCGCGAGGGCGATCCGCACGTGCGCGTCCTCGCCCGCCAGGGAGAGCCGCACGACCGTGCCGCCATCCGGTGCATCGCGCAGCAGCACGTCGTCGGCGCCGGAGGTCCGCCATCCGGCGACGGGCGCCGAGGGGAGCGCCGGCGTCCACGCACCGGACTCGAGTGCCGGATGCTCCGCGGAGCCCGGCACCGTCAGTTCGATCGTCCATCGTCCGTCACCGCCGATGCTGAGAGCATCCGGACCGTCGAAGGTCAGCGAGACTCCCCCGGCGAACGCGATGCGCTCCGGACGCACGTCGACGAGCCCCGCCAGGCGACCATCCGCCCCGAAGACCCGCAGCTCCCGCACGACGACGCAGTCGTCGAGGCGCCGCTCGTACTCGGCCAGTCGCACGGTCACTCCGCCGTCAGCGCGCTGTACCAGGATGCGCGACCCGGGCAGCGTGAACGGTGCGTTCTCGAGGTCGAGGAACCGCGCGGCCCGATCGGCTGCGCTGAGCACTTCGGGCTCCGCCGCGGTCACCGGCCACCCAGCCCCGACGCCGCCATGCTGTTCAGGATGCGGCGCTGACCGATGACGAACGCGATCAGCATCGGGATGGTCGCCACCGCCGACGCCGCCATGATGAGGCCGTAGTTGATCGACCCGAACTGCCCGCGGAAGCTCTGCAGCAGCAGCGGCACGGTGAAGAGGTCCTGGCTGTTCAGCAGCACGAGCGGCAGCAGGAAGTTGTTCCAGGTGCCGAGCGCGACGATGATCGCCAACGCGCCGAGGCCAGGGCGGAGGTTCGGGAGGATGATGCTCCAGAAGATGCGCCAGCGTCCGGCGCCGTCGACCAGCGCCGCCTCTTCGAGCTCCTTCGGGAGCGAGAGGACGAACTGGCGCATCAGGAAGACCGCGAACGGGTTGGCCAGCGCGGCCGGGATGATCAGCGACAGGTGCGAGTCCACCCAGCCGAGCTTCGCCATCAGGAAGTAGAAGGGGATGAGCGTGACCTGGATCGGGATCATCTGCGTCGCCAGGAACACGACGAAGAGCACGCGGTTGCCGCGGAACGGGATGCGCGCGAAGCCGTAGCCGGCCATCGCCGCGGTGACCAGCGTGCCGATGACCACGAGCACGGCTATGTAGATGCTGTTGAAGTACGCCTGGGCGAACGGGGCGTCGTTCCAGGCGTCCACGTAGTTCTGCAGCGTGAACGGCTGGGGCAGGAAGCTGAGCGGGTCGTTCAGGAGCTGCGGCAGCGTCTTGAACGAGGTGATGAGCATCCAGATGAACGGGAAGACCATCGCGAGTCCGGCGAGCGCCAGAACGATATGGAGCGCGGTCTTTCGTGCACGGCTGCCCGCGAGGCCCTCCCGTGCGGCGCGAGGTGCGGGGGCAGTAGGGCGTGTCTCCGCGGGAGGAGCGGTTCTGACGGCGGTGGTCATGCTGCACCATCCTCGTAGTGGACGAACTTCTTCTGCGCGGTGAACTGGATGCCCGTGATCACGAGGGTGATGAGCAGCAGGATGACGGACGCGGCGCTCGCCGGTCCGAACTGGAACTTGCCGAAGCCGAGATCGTAGATGTGGTAGACGATCGTGCGCGTGGCGTTGTCCGGTCCCGCATCCGCGGTCAGGATGAAGACGGTGTCGAACGTCTGCAGCGAGCTGATGAACGCGATGACCGACGAGAAGAACATGATCGGCGAGAGCAGCGGCAGCCGCACCCGGAAGAACAGCGTCAGCGCACCGGCGCCGTCGATGCGCGCCGCCTCGATGACCGAGGGCGAGATGTTCTGCAGCCCGGCCAGGAAGATGATGACGTTGAGGCCGAGCGACGACCACACCGACACGATGCACACGGCGATGAGCGCCAGGTGCGGGTCGCCGAGCCAGTCGGGCGGCGGAACGTGGAAGACGCTCGAGATGAAGCCGCTGAGCACGCCGTCCTTGCGGAACAGCTGCTGCCAGATCATGGCGACCGCGACCGACGAGGTGACGACGGGCGCGAAGAAGAGGATCAAGTAGAGCGTCTTGGTCTTGAGCCGCTCGAGGGCGACCGCGATGATGACGGCCAGCCCGAGGCCGACCGGCACCGTGATGAGCGCGATCAGCAGGGTGTTGATGATGGCCCGCCCGAAGAGCGGGTCGGAGAGCTCGGTGCGGAAATTGTCGAACCCGACCCAGCTGAGCGCGTTGAGGCCGTCCCACTGCGCGAAGGCGAGCACGATGCTCGCCGCGAACGGCAGCAGCACGAACAGCGCCATTCCGATCAGCTGCGGCCCCACGAAGACGTAGCCCCAGCGCCGGTCGCGCCGCCGCCAGGCGGACTCCTCTCGGAGCCCGCCCGGCGCCGTGCCCGCCGGTCCTGGCATCGCCGCCCGCTCGGGGGCGTCGGCCACTGAACCTCGGATTGCACTCACGTGTCGATCCCTACTACTTGCTCGTCTTGTCCTGGATCATCTTCGCGACCTCGTCGAGCGTCGCCTGCGTCGAGGCCTTGCCCTGGTAGAGCGCGAGCATCTTGTCGCTGATGTCGCTCGACAGGCCGGAGACGGATGCTTCGGTCGCGTAGTCCTCGAAGCCGATGTCGCGCATGTCGAGCAGCGTCTGCGCGTGCTCCGGGTAGCCGTCGAGAACGACCTTGTCGGCGCCCTTGATCGACGGGACCGCGTTGCCGCCCCCGGTGAGCCGCTTCGTCTGGCCCTCGGCCGAGAGGAAGTTGGTCCAGAACTCGAACGCGGCGTCCTTGTTCTTGGTCTTCGCGTTGATGGCGAGGTAGCTCACGGCCGTTCCGGTCGGAGCGGCCTTGCCGTCGGGCGTCGGCCACGGCGCGACGTCGTAGTCCTGCGGGTCGCCGGCGGACTTGACGGTGCCGATCGTGTAGCGGCCCTGGATGAAGAAGCCGGCCTTGTGCGTCACGAAGATGCTGTCGGCGCCCGCGCCCTGCGGAAGGGTGTCGGCGACGACGAAGGTGCCGTTCTGGAAGTTCTTGGCCAGCACGTCCATTGCCGCGACGCTGGTCGGGTCGGTGTTGGCGACGAACTTCCCGGAGTCGTCGAACGCCTTGCCGCCCTGCGACGAGATCCAGCTGTAGTGGGTCGACCAGTAGTTCCAGAACATGGAACCGGTCAGACCGGCCTTCTTCAGCTTCTTGTTCATGTCGAGGTATGCCTCGGTCGTCCACTTGCCCTCCGCGGCGAGCGTCGCGGGGTCGTCGGTCACGCCGGCCTTCTTCAGCGCCGCCTTGTCGTACCAGAGGGCATCCGGGTTGGAGTCGTTCGGGGCGGCGTAGATCTCGTCGCCCTTCTTCGTGGCTCCGAAGAGGCCCTGGGCGAAGTCCTCGGGCTTGGTCTTGCTGGCGCTCGAGTTCATCAGCGAGGTGAGCGGCAGCAGCGCGTTCGAGTTCACGAACTGGCCGATCTTGTCGTCGCCGATGTAAAACACATCCGGAGCCGTGCCCGACACGAGCTGCGCGAGGAGCTTCGTGTGGTAGTCGCCGTAGTCGGCGACCGGCTGCAGCACCACCTTGATGTCCGGGTGGTCCTTCATGAACTGGTTGTCGAAGTCCTTGTACCGGGCGATCTCCTCCGGAGTGCCCCAGGTGGACCAGACGACCGTCTTGGTGCCCGAACCCCCCGATCCGGATCCTGAACACGCGGCCATGCTGAGTGCAACCGCGACAGCCGCCCCCACGGCCACCAGCCTTCTCATCTTCGAGTCGACGCGAGACATGCCTACCTCATTCCTTGAAGTGTCTCTTGCATTTCGGGGGCCACGATGCCGGGGCCGCTCCTGGTCTGTATTCTGTATACAGTAGGCAGACGCGTTATGCAAGCAATGAATGAGGCTGCGGTTCTAGGGGATCACACTTCATCGAGGGGCGGCAAACGCAGCCAAAACCGCGGTTTTGGCTGCGTTCGCCGCCCCTCAACGAAATACGGAACGGACGGTCAGCGCCGGCCGTAGGCGGGGACGGCGACCTCGGCGCCGCTGGCGAGGGCGGACTGGTGCGCACAGATGCCCGGGGCAGTCCAGGCGGCCGAGCGGTAGGCGTCGATCAGCGGGGGCCGGCCCTCGACGATGCTCGATACGAATTCGTGCACGAGGAACGGGTGCGACCCTCCATGATGCGCCTCCACCCGAGCCGGCGACGGCATCCCCGGCAGCAGCACGTCGGTCGGGCGAACGAAGGCCTGCAGCGCCTCGGGCAGCCGCTCGGGCGCATCGCGCGGCTCGAGAGAACGCACCTCGACACGGTTGCCGCGCTCACCGGATGCGGGCGGCAGCATGTCGTACGCCGTCATCGGCCCGACGTTGTCGATCGGCCACTCCACGCCGAGGCGCTCCCCGTAGAGCGAGAAGCCCTCCACGTAGCTGCGCGCCGTCTGGAAGAACGACATCGTGACGTCGGCGAGCACGTCGCTGTCGCGCAAGGTGAACTGCCCGACCTCGGTCGGGAACGGATTGTCGAAGCCCCCTCCCGCGTTCGCCGGCGCGAGTCGTCCCGCTCCCCGCGCACTTACGGAGGCGACAGTAGTGCCGAGCAGCGACAGGATGGGCGAGAGCGCATGCGTGACGTAGTGCATCGGCGGGAACCCCTGCCAGTACAGGGGGAAGCCCTCGAGGTTCTGGATGTGGAACCCGCGGTAGAGCGTCAGGTCGCCGAAGGCCCCGGCCCTCAGCAGCTCGTCGACGGCGATGTACTCGCGGCCGAACACCGTGGTCTCCATCATCATGTAGTTGCGGCCGCTGCGTTCGGTCGCCGCGATGATGCGGTCGAGATCCTCCAGCGTCGTCGCCATCGGCACGGCGCACGCCACGTGCTTGCCCGCGTCGAGAGCCGCGACCACCATGTCGGCATGCAGGAACACCGGCGCGAGGATGTGGACGGCATCGATCGCCGGATCGGTGAGCGCGTCGGAGAGGTCTGCGTACCCGGGGGCGAGACCGAACTCGTGGGCGACAGCCGCACGGCGCGCCGCGTCCGGCTCGACCAGGATCACGTCTGCCACGGCGGGGTGACTGCGGTAGATCGGCACGAAGTCGCGCCCGAACCCGAGGCCGACGACGGCGACGGTGAGAGGACTCGATCCACCATTCATGCGACCCTCCCGTGCCAAGCAAAAACCTTCCGTTGAGGGGTGGCAAAGTCGGCCTGCAGCGGCGTGTTTAGGCCGATTCGCCGCCCCTCAACGGAGTGGGTTGGGTCAGACGGCGACGTCGCCGCAGAGGTGCACGATCACGCCGAGCTCGTTGAAGAGCGCGGCCTTGGCGAGGAGCGCGCGGTCGGCTCCGTCGGCATCCGGTGCATAGGCGACCTGCGCGTGGTTCGCCTTATGCCGGGCCATGAGCTGGTCGCGGCTCACCCCGTCGAGCACGGCGTGCATGATCGGCCACTGCGGGTCGGTCGCATCGAGCCGGCGCTGCGTCTCCTCAGCCGGCAGCTCCACGACGTGGCCGCGGCCGAGGTCGACGTGCAGCACGCCGTCCATGATGAACACGCGCGACCAGACGATCTCGCCCGGCTTGGAGACTCCGCTCAGCGTCCCGCCGCCGAGCGGGAAGAACATCGGCGGCTGACGCATGCTGTAGCTCTTGTCGTAACCACCGTTGTGCGAGGCCGGCACCGATCCCGAGATCTCGAAGACCCACACGAACTCGCCGCCGTACTCCTCGCCCCACCGGATGTCGTGCAGCGTGTTGGCGGGGTCGAAGCCCATCGCGTTCCAGACGCGGTTCGTCACCAGCGCGTCGACGGCTACGCCCTCGTCGACCTCGTTGAAGTGCGGAAGAGCCTGGCCTGCGTAGAGCTCGCGCGAACCGTCGCGGCTGAACACAGGCGGGCGCTCGACGTTGTTGAGCAGGCCCTCGGCCAGATCGCTGGCGGGCACCGTGTCCTTCAGCCCCTGCTGGTACTGGATGCCGACGGCGTCCAGGCCGAAATCGTCGCTGATGCGCAGAGCTGCGATGTACATCTTGAACTGGCTGCACACCTGGTCCTCGGTCAGCTCTGTCGCCTCGTCGGTGCCGAAGTGGAACGTGAACCCGCGCTCGTCGAGCCAACGACGCACCTGCTGGGCTTCCTCATCGCTGACCTTCTTCATCTCGGCCACGAGCGCACTCTGGGAGAGTCGCTCCTTGTAGATCCCGAGCGGGTTGAGCAGCTCATCGTCGATGATCGCGTTGTACATGCCCATGCAGCCCTCGTCGAACACGCCGACGATGGCCTTCTCATCGGTGAGCTGGCGAGCGAGGGCGACGCCGAGTTCCACCTCGGGTGCCTCAGAGTCGAGCGCCGGTAGATCGCGCACGTGCGACTGATCATGCTCGATCGTTCCGGTCTCGAGCCAGGTGCGCAGTCCATCGCGCGCCCATTCGTCAGTGAAGTCGGGACTCCACAGCGCCGAGTAGTCGACACCGGCTTTGGTCATGCTTCCGGTGAGGTTGAGCAGACCGACCAGCCCGGGGAAGTCGCCGGCCCAGTTCGCCACGACCAGGATCGGGCCCTGGTGCGTGCGCAGACCCGCGAGCACATGGTGGCTGTACTGCCACACGGCGTCGACGACCACGAGCGGCGCCGTCGACGGGATGCCTTTGAACACCTCGATGCCCGCACGCTGGCTGTCGATGAAGCCGTGGTTCTTGACCGGATCGAACGCGTGCCCGCGCTCCACCGACCAGCCGAGGTCGCCGATCGCGGCCGCGAAGTCGCGCTCGAGCTGCTCCTGGGTCGGCCAGCACTTGACGTTCGCGCTCGGGCGCAGGTCGCCGCTCGCCACGGTGTAGACGGTTCGCGGCCGCGCCTCCGGCCGGGTGAGCGGCTGAGGCAGGGTGTACGTGGTCATGTGGTGATTCCTCCGATGGTGTGGTGAAACGGTCAAAGACGATCGGGCGCTGCGAGGGCGACGATGTCCCCCGCCCGCGCAGAGACGCTGTGGGCGAGGGAGATCCCGCCATCCGGATGCTCGAAGCGCACTTCGTCGAGATCAAGGCGGCCGCCGAGCAGGTGCAGCCGGACGCCCGACACGTCCGACAGCACCTCTCCCCAGCCCGAGCCCGTGGTGAAGATCATGCGAAGCTCACCGTTGCGGATGGCCGCGGCGTGCGGCGCGAAGGCGAGGCGACGCTCCGAGGCGTGATAGTCGACGCCGGTGAGGGCGAGCACTAGTCCCCAGCTCGCGAGCGAGCGAGCGTAGTGGTTGCCGCACTCGACCTCGTTCCAGGGATTGCGGCGGTGGCCGTCGTGACGGTCGCGGACCGCGCGCACGATCTCGAGCCCCTCGTCGGCGAGGCCCTCGTAGACGAGGTGTGTTGCCACCTGGTACTCGATGCCCGACCACACTTCGTCCGAGTACACGAACGGGATGCGCGGCCGGCCGCCACGCGGCCACGAGCACAGCAGCAGCCCCGCCTCGTCGTTCAGCGCGTAGGTGCGCTGCACGCTGACGTGAGCGGTGAGGTCGGCGCGGAAGTTGTGCTCGTGGATCGCCTTCACCGCGCTGCGCACATGGTCAGCCGGGAGTACGTGCCCCAGTCCTGCGACGTGCGCCAGCAGCTGTCCGAAGACCTGATCGCTGAGGCACCCGGTGCCGTACTGATACCGGCGGGCGTCGAGGCCGTCGAGACGCTGCTCGTAGTACTCGCCGTTGAATAGCAGCGCGTCCATGCGCTCGGCTCCGCGCGCCGCCGCGTCGCGGTAGCGTTCGGCGATGGCTGTATCGCCCACGTGCGCCGCCATCGCCGATGCGGCGGTCAGCGCCGCGAAGAACATCGAGTTGGCCAGGGAGTTCGCCCCGTAGAACTCGATGTCGTAGGTGTTGTGCTGCTTGCTGTCGAGAACGCCGTCGCCGTCGGAGTCCCACTCCAAAAAAGCGAAGTCGACCGCCCGCACGACCGCCGGCCAGACGTCGGCGAGGAACGTGTCGTCGCCGCTGAACCGCCATTCGCGATACACGCGCACGACAGCGCCGAGCTGACCGTCGACCGCGGGGTGGAAGTCCCACGGCGCATTGCCGAACACGCTGTTCGCGCGGAAGTTCATGCGGCCGTCGTCACGCGTCTCGTGCAGGAACTCCGTGCGCCTGGCACTTCGCTCGAGCTCCGGGAACAGATGGGCGAGCGTCTGAGCGTAGTTCCAGACGTGCGTGCAGGTCCCCTCGCAACTGCCGAAATGGTCGAAGCTGCCCTCCCAGGCGGCGAACACGCCGCCCTCGAGGCGGAAGCAGGTCGTGCTGCGCGCCGCGACGAGGGTGGACATCGTTGCGTCGACGACCTCCGGAGGAAGCGTGCCGTCGTACATCGCCCGATGGAACTCGCGGGTGGCGGACTCGAGTTCGGGCAGGTTGTCGGCGAGATGACGCGCCGCCGCCCACGCGTCGGCGAACGCCGTCGTGTAGTGATTGCGCACGATCTGGGCGTCATTGCCGTTGTCGAGGTTGATGTTGCCGTGCCATGCTCGGCGACGGTTCGGGAAGCTCCACGACAGCTGGAACTCGAAGTCGCGACTCTCGCCCGCTTCGATCCGATGCACGATGCCGAGCGAGCCCACGCGGAGCTTGGTGAACCAGTCGGGGTACGGCGGCTCGTCGATGCTGAATGCCGTCTCCCGCTCCAGCAGACCGTCTGCGCTGAGGTCGTCCCAGAAGACCTGCACGCCGTCCTGCCAGAAACCGGAGAGCCACTGCGGTTTCACGGTCACCGACTCGTCGGTGGTGGTCAGTGCCGCCGTGCCGAACCTCGGGTCGTCGGCCGGGAGGTCCGTGCCGAAGCGGAGTCCGCGCAACCGGCCGTCGTCGGTGAACTCCACCGTGGGCTCTCCGGCGTACTCGGGGAAGTGGAAGACGTTGCGGCCGGTGATCCCGATCGGGTTGGCGAGGGAACCGACGACGGTCACGTCGACCGGTGCGGTGGTCGGATTCGTCACCGTGTAACGCAGCACGGCGCCCGGGATGCCGGAAGCGTCGGCGTCGAGGGGGACCAGAGGCGTGAACGCCGTGAGCGCGACCTGCACCGGGAGGTCGTCGTCGTCGAAGTCGATGGTGAGCAGCGGGTACTCGCCGCGCATCCGGCTTCCGGCAAGACGCGGGAGCCCGGCGAGTCGCCCGGCGTCGTAGCCCTGGTCGCCTTCGTGCGGGCCGGGAAGTCGTGCCTCCAGGATCCGCGTGACCGGCTCGCGCGCGGCCGCCGAACCGGATGCATCGGCGGCCGCCGCCCGGATCGCGAAGCACGTGAAAGGCAGCGTGGCGCCCTTGTCGGGTTGATTCGCGAGCTCCCAGTCGCGCAGGTCGCCGCGGGATCCGATGGACACGTTTCCGGTGCCGATCCCACCGAGGGGGAAGGCGGCGACGGTGGCCGTGGGCCCCAGCTCGCGGCCGGCGCGGATGACCGCCGTCGCCCCGCTGCTCGTGCTCGTCGCCATCGACGCTCCTCGTATCATCTTCGTTTCGAAAGAGGTGAAATCGGTTTCAAGTATGTCGGCTATTTTGGATCATTGCAAGCCCATGGACCAGTCGAATACACGCCTGGGATTGCTGAAATCGATACAGCAGATCAGGTGGCCGCGCTCGCTCAGACGGCGACGGACTCCCGAGCACTTCTCTCCTGCCACGCGGCGAGGGCGTGCGCGACCGACGCCGTGGCCGGATACAGCGCGCGGTACAGGGCGTACAGCTCGTCGTACTGGCGCACGATCTCCGCGCGCGGCTCGCGCTCCTCGACGACGGGGTTCCACGCGCCGATGTCGGCGGGGCCCACCGCGGCGGCCGCGAGGAAGGCGGCGCCGAGGCTCGCGCCCACGACCAGGGCCGGGATGGCCTGCCGGCGACCGGTCACATCCGACACGATCTGCGTCCAGAGGGTCCCCTGCGCACCGCCACCGACCGCGACGATCCGGTCGATGCGGCCGCCCGCCTGCTCCATCACCTCGATGTTGTGCCGCACGCCGAACGCGGTCGCCTCGAGGGCGGCCCGGTACAGATCGCCCCGGGTGTGGCTGAGCGTGAGGCCGGCGACGACGCCCCGGGCATCCGGATCCGGGATCGGTGTGCGTTCCCCCGCGAAGTACGGGAGCATCACGATCCCGTTGGCCCCGGGAGCAGAGGCCTCGGCCTGCGCGATCAGCTCGGGGTAGCCGGGAGAGCCGAAGAGGTCGCGCAGCCAGGCCGTGATCGCACCGGACGTCGCCATGCCACCGGCGAGATTGTGCGTACCAGGGAGCGCGCCCACTGTTCCCCAGAGGGTCGGCGAGGTGACAGGCTCGGGCACGGTGTTCACCAGGAACATCGTGGTGCCATACATCAGCATCAGGTCGCCGTCGTTCTGCGCGCCGACGCTGAGCGCTTCCGACCATGCGTCGATCGTGCCCGCGATGACCGGAGCGCCGACGGGGAGCCCGGTCTCGGCGGCCGCAGCGGCGGTGACCCTGCCGGCGATCTCCCCCGGCCACACCAGCGGCGGCAGTTCGATCGACGGGGCGACGAGCGAGGCCCAGGGCCGGTACCAGTCCTGCGTGGCGGCGTCGTGCATGGGCGTGCACTGGCTGGCCGAGTGATGATCGAGGTAGTAGGCGCCGGTGAGCCGAAAGCCCAGCCACGAGCTCGGCATGAACAGGCGTCGGGCGGCGGCGGCGACCTCCGGCTCGTTCTCAGTCAGCCACGCGAGCTTGGGGCCGACGGCCTGCGTGGAAAGCGAGGAACCGCAGCGCTCGCGAATCGCGTCTGCGCCGCCGAGCTCGTCGGTGAGACGCTCGATCTGGTCGGTGGCACGCGCATCTATCCCATAGAGGATCGCGGGGCGAAGCGGAGTGTCGTTGGCGTCGGTCACCAGCACGCACGGCCCCATGCCGCTCACGCCGACCGAGACGACCTCGGCATCGCGGCCGTTCGCCAGAAGCTCGCGGACGATGCCGACGAATTCGCTCCACCAGATCTCGGCTTCCATCTCGACGTGACCGGGGAACGGTCGCTCGACGCGGTGCTCACGGGTGGCGGTGGCGATGACGTCTCCCTCGACCCCCACGAGCACGCCCTTGCTGCTCGAGGTTCCGATGTCGACGCCGACGACGGCGGCTCTGCTCATGGCAGTACCCTCGCAGAAATCGATTTCATCGTCAAGCGGCGACGAACGCCCGGACGAGGTGGCGGGTCAGGCGCGCGAGCCGGATCCGACCTCGTTGCGCAGCACGATGGTGCGCGCCGGCTGGTCGTCGCCGTTGATGCGGTCGAGCAGCAGCTTGGCCGCGGTGACGCCGAGATGGCGCGCAGGCAGATGCACGACGGTGATCTCCTTGGGGGCGAATCCCGCGAATGGCAGGTCACCGAAGACGGCCATTCCGACGGCCGGCGGAACGGCGCCGCGCTCGGCGAGCACCTGCAGGGCGCCGACGCTCATCAGGTTGTTCGTGATGAACACGGCATCCGGAGGCTCGGGGAGGTCGAGGAGCTCGCGCATCGCGGCCTCGCCACCGGCGACGCGGTAATCGGAGTACTTGAGGTAGTCGTCGGTCGCCGGCATCCCCGCGGCCTGCACCACTTCGCGCCAGCCGTCGGCGCGCTGCTGGGCCGTCTCGACATCGCTCGGACCGGTGATGCACGCGATGCGCTTGTAGCCCTGCTCGACCAGCTCGCTCGTGGCCGCGTGGCCGCCGGCGCTGTTGTCGACCATGACGGCGTCGATGTCGAAGCCGTGCGGTCCGCGGTCGACAGCGACGATGGGGCGCTTTCGTTCGATCAGCTTGCTGAGGTCGCTGTGGTCGCCGGCCGCGGCGAGGATGACGCCGGCCATGTTGTCGCTGATGGCGATGTCGAGGTAGCGGGCCTCCTTCTCGGCGTTCTCGTCGGTGTTGCAGAGAACGACGGAGTACCCGGCGGCCTGCGCGACGTCTTCGACACCGCGGGCGAGCGACGTGAAGAACGGGTTCTCGATGTCGGGGATCACCAGGGCGATCACCTCGGAGTGCTGACGCCGCAGAGTGCGGGCCGTGCGGCTCGGAGTGAACGAGAGCTCCTCGGCAGCCTTGCGCACGAGCTTCGACTTCTCCGGGGAGACGTTCATCCCGTTGAAAACGCGTGAAACCGTCGCGGGTGAAACGCCGGCCAAGGCGGCCACCTCGTAGATCGTCGGCATCCCATCTCCATCGTCGTCGACCGGGTTTCCCCGGAGTCCATGGTGCACCGAGCGCGCACTCCCCGGCGGTTGACACTCGTGCTGCCTCGACTCTACAGTGATGAAATCGATTGCACCAGGGTGGCCTCTCCGGGGCGCCCTGGGCCGCCATCCGCCATGCACAACGACGTACAGGAGACCTCCGTGACCAACGCCGACCTGAGCACCATCTCCCGCCTGCGGAGCGTGCAGACCCGGTCGATCAGCCCCGAGAACTTCGACGGATCCGTCGGAGGCGGTGGCCGCGCAACAGAAGGGACCGGGGCGGAGTCCGCGCGTGACCTCGGACCGGGCTGGAAGATCTCGCCGAGCGTCGACATCAAGGCGGGCGAGACCTTCGAGCTCGCGTCGATCCCCGGCGCCGGCAAGATCACCCACATCTGGATCACCACCCACAAGGACAACTGGCGCACGCTGCTGTTCCGCGCGTACTGGGACGGCGCGGAGGAACCGGCGATCGAGGTGCCCTACGGAGACTTCTTCTGCAACGGCTGGGGCGAGTTCGCCCAGGTCAGCTCTCAGCCCATCGCGGCCAACCCCAATGGCGGCTTCAACTCCTACTGGCCGATGCCGTTCCAGGACGGCGCGCGCCTGACGATCGAGAACCTCTCGGTCGTCGACGTGCGCGTCTACTACCAGGTCACCTACGAGATCGGCGGCGACTACAGCGGCGACGGCTACCTGCACGCGCAGTGGCGGCGCAGCAACCCCCTCGAGGACCGCACGCCCCACACCATCCTCGAGGGCATCGAGGGCCAGGGGCAGTACGTCGGCACGTACATCGCGTGGGGCGTCAACAGCAACGGCTGGTGGGGCGAGGGCGAGATCAAGTTCTACCTCGACAGCGACGACGAGTACCCCACGATCTGCGGAACCGGCACCGAGGACTACTTCGGCGGCGCGTGGAACTTCGACATCCCGGGGCAGGGCTACACGGCCTTCTCGACCCCGTACCTCGGCATGCCGCAGGTCATCCGCCCCGACGGCCTCTACCTCAGCCAGCAACGGTTCGGGATGTACCGCTGGCACCTGCTCGACCCCATCCACTTCTCCGAGAAGCTGCGGGTGGACATCCAGGCACTCGGCTGGCGCTCCGGATGGCGGTACCTTCCGTTGCGCGACGACATCGCCTCGACCGCGCTGTTCTACCTGGACCGCCCCACCGCGCGTCGGCCGAAGACGCCGTCGGCCGACGACCTGGAGGTGCACTTGGGCCGTGAGGCTGTGCCGGACATCGGCGCGCAGCCCCCGCGCGATCCCGCGTAGCGGCCAGCCCGGCGACGCGACCCTCCCCTCGTCGATCGACTGCTCGTAGAGTGGGCGCATGGTGTCTCTCATCGGCAGCGAAGCCCTGATGCCCAACCCCGCGCTGAAGCCGTTCGAGGCGGTGATCGGCGAGTGGGAGACCTCGGGGAGCCACCCGTATCTTCCCGGCCGGCCTCTGCACGGGCGCTGTTCGTTCGCCTGGCACGAGGGCGGCGCGTTCGTGATCATGCACACCGAGGTCGATGCGCCCGAGATCCCCAGCGGCGTCGCCGTCTTCGGCAGCGACGACGAGCACGGACCGCTCACGATGCTCTACTTCGACGAGCGCGGCGTCTCGCGCAGGTACGACGCCACGATCACCGATCGGCTGCTCAGCTGGGAGCGGCTCGACCCGACTTTCTCGCAACGCGTCACCCTGACGTTCGTGCCCGACGGCACCCGGATGACCGGCAGAGGCGAGATGTCGCGCGACGGCGCGCCGTGGGAGGGCGACCTCGCCCTCGACTACGTCCGAGTGACCCCGTAGCCCGAATCGTGGGCGGGGCGGGTCTTCAGGCGAGGGACTCGAGCGTGGCCTGTGCGCCGGACTGTATGAGCAGGTCGAGCGCGGCGGTGTACTCCGTGACGAAACGCTCGTCGTCGATGAGATCGCCGAACAGCGAGCGATCGGTGAGGAACGCCGTAGGGTCCTCGCGCTGACGTGCGGCCTTCGCCATGACGCTGTCGCGCACCCGGTCGACCACGTCGAACGTCTCGCCGTTCTCACCCGTACCCTCTGCGTAGCGCGCCCAGCTCGCGACGATCGCCGCCGAGAGCCGCACCGGACCGCCGGCTGCGAGCTCCTCGCGCACCACCGGCAGCAGCCACTTCGGGATGCGGTCCGACGACTCCGCGCACAACCGCGCCAGCGTGTCCAGCACGTACTCGTTCGAGAAGCGCTCGATCAGCGTCCGCTTGTACTCGTCCAGATCCACTCCGGGCACCGGACGCAGCGTCGGCGTCGCCTCCTCGTCCATGTAGCGCAGGAGGAACCGCGCGATCAACGGGTCCCGTGCGGCCTCGTGCGCGTAGGTGTATCCGCTCAGCCGCCCGAAGTAGCACATGCCCTGGTGGCTGGCGTTGAGCAGCCGCAGCTTCATCAGCTCGTACGGCTCCACGTCGTCCACGAGCTGTACTCCCGCCTCGTCGTACGGCGGCCGCCCGAGCGGGAAGGCGTCTTCG
Organism: Leifsonia sp. 10N434; assembly: GCF_056394405.1. Lineage (NCBI taxonomy): Bacteria > Bacillati > Actinomycetota > Actinomycetes > Micrococcales > Microbacteriaceae > Leifsonia > Leifsonia sp. 10N434. The sequence goes on from NZ_JBFTHV010000005.1 coordinate 155,810, forward strand.
AGCACCCACTGGAAGAAGGGCTCAGCGACGACGGGCCAAGCGTCCTCGACGCCGAACTCGGCCGCGATCTCCGTGCGGTCCTGGTCGGTGGTCACGGGAGTGATCCGGTCGACCATCGAGTTCGGAAAGGAGACGTTCTCTGCGATCCACGCGCCCAGGTCCGCATCCTTCTGACGTGCGAACTCGGTGAAGACCCGCTGGGCCACGTGGCCGTTGCCTTGGATGTTGTCGCAGGACATCACCGTGAAGGGCGGGATCCCGCGGTCGCGACGGCGCCGTAGTGCCTCGGTCACGAGCCCGAACACGGTGCGCGGCACGGCATCCGGCTTCAGATCCGCAGCGACGTCGGTCGTCGTCAGATCGAACGCCCCCGAGACCTGATCGATGTTGTAGCCGCCCTCGGTGATCGTCAGCGAGACGATGCGCACGCCCGGATCCGCCATCCGCTCGATCGCGGCGTCGGGGTCGTCCGGCGCGTAGAGGTAGTCGACGATGGAGCCGATCTGGCGGGCCTCGCGGGCGCCATCCGGATGCTTGAGCACGAGCGTGTACAGCCCGTCCTGCGCGTGCAGCACATCACGCATCCGCTGGTCGGCGGGCAGCACCCCGATGCCGCAGATCGCCCAATCGTGGGCGAGTCCGCGGTTCATGAGCGTGTCGAGCACCATGGCCTGATGGGCGCGGTGGAAGCCGCCGACACCGAAGTGCACGATTCCGACGGTCAGGTCGCTGCGGTCGTACGACGGGCGAGCAACGGGCGCGGTGCTCATTTGATCCCCGAGATCCGCACGCCGTTGACGATGAATCGCTGGAAGATCAGCAGCAGCACGATGGTGGGCAGCGCCGCGAGCGTCGAGCCGGCCATCAGCAGCCCCCAGTCGTTGCCGCGGTCGGAGCGGAAGTTGCCGAGGAACTGCATGATCTGGGTCAGGTTCGGGTCGGTGATCGTCAGGATGGGCCACACGTACGCGTTCCAGTACGCGAGGTACGAGGCGATGCCCATCACCACGAACGGCGCGGCCGACTGGGGAAGGAACACGCGCAGGAAGATCTGCCAGCGCGTGGCACCGTCGATCAGCGCCGCCTCTTCGACGGCGACCGGGAAGCCGAGGTAGAACTGCCGGATGAAGAACATCTGCGCCGCCGAGGCCGCGCCGGGGATGATCAGCACGGCCAGCGTGTTCAGCATTCCGAGGGCCGAGACCACCATGAACGAGGTGAGCAGGATGGCCATCATCGGGATGAACATCGGCATGATGCAGTACACCCACCAGAACCGCTTGCCGCGGAAGTCCAGCCGGGCGAAGGCGTAGGCGGCGAGGGAGTTGATGACCAGACTCAGGGCGGTGAAGATCAGCGCGCCGACGAAGGTGACGACCATCGCCCGGGAGAACTCCGGGTCCTGGAGGATCTTGACGTAGTTGTCGAAGCGCCAGACGTCGGGGAAGAACTGGAACGGCGAGCGCAGCACCTCGGTCTTGCCCTTGAAGCCGGCGATCGCCATCCAGGCGAGGGGGAACAGCACGCTGACGCTGATCAGGACGATGAGCACAGCGGACACGGTCCGCTGGGGGACACTCTTCTTCATCGGGGGTCTTTCCTTATCCGTCGACGGCTTTGTCGGAGTTGATGAGTCGGAACACGACGATCGAGATCGCGCCGAGCACGACGAACAGCAGCAGTGAGGCGGTCAGCGAGAAGCTGGTCGCGTAGGGCGTGAGGTCGCGGAAGCTGTTGAAGATGAACAGGTTCGGGGTCGTGGTCGCATCGACCGGACCGCCTCCGGTCATGATGAGCGGCAGGTCGAGCATCTGGATCGCCAGCGTGAAGCCGGTCACGATCAGGTACAGGAACACGTTCTTCAGCAGCGGGATCGTGATGTAGAAGGTCTTCTGGAAGAAGCCGGCCCCATCGAGCTGCGCGGACTCGTAGTAGCTGTCCGGGATGTCGAGCAGGCCGGCGAGCAGGATGAGCGTCGTCACGCCGAAACCGAGCCAGATGCCCGGGATGGCGATCGCAGGCAGAGCCGTGGTGGGGTCATTGAGCCAGGCGACCGGACCGGCGTTCAGCAGGCTGAGCAGCCAGTTGGCGACGCCCTGGTCCTGGTAGATGAAGACGAAGAGCACCGAAGCCACCACGGTCGAGACGACCGCGGGCAGGTAGACGGTGGTCTTCATGAAGCTCGCCGCCTTCTTGCTCAGCGTCTTGATGAAGCTGGCGAGCAGCAGGGCGATCACGAGGCCGGTGGGGACGACGAGCACGGCGTAGTAGAGGCCGACCCCGATCGACTTCCAGAACTTAGGGCTCTCCAGCACGTACTGGTAGAACTGCAGCCCGACGAACTCCGGGTCTTTGTAGAAGCTGATCTTGAACGTGCTCAGGTACACCGAGTAGATGAGCGGCCAGATGACGAAGATGCCGAGAAGGATGACCATCGGAGCGATCATCAGGTAGGCGGTCTTGTTGTCCTGCAGATGTTTCGCGACGGGCGGGTTGGCCGCCCGCCGGCGGGCGCGCCGGTTGCCGGGCTCCGGGGCGATCGCCTCGGCTTCGACGGGAGGCAGCTGCACCTCGCCTGCTGGGTTGAGAACGGACACGGTGGTCTCCTCGACTGGGTGGTGCCCGGGGGTCGCTGCTGCGGCCCCCGGGCACCGGGGATGGTTCGGTTTACTGCTTCGGCGCGGTTCCCGCGAGGGACTGCTTCTGGATCACATCGTTGATGGCGTCGTCGGCCGTCTTCATGGACGTCGGCACATCGGCGCTACCCTTCATAGCCGATTCGATGCCCGTTCCGAAGGCCAGCGAGATGTCCCACGGGTAGCCGGGCTCCTGCTTGCCGTTCGGTACGACCTGCTCGGAGATGATCTTCATGAACGGGTCGCTCGACGCTTCGGGATTGGACGCAAGCGCCTCGTCCACCGACGTGCGCACGGTGTACTTCGAGAAGCCGCTCGTCTTGAAGAAGTCGGCCATGATCTCGGGGTCGCCCGCCAGCAGGTAGTTGATGAAGTCGGCCGCCTGCTGCTTGGCCTTCGACTTCGCGTCGACGGTCAGCGTCCAGCCTCCGAGGGTCGCGGTCGTCTTGTTCGACGAGCCGTCCATCGAGGGGAATGGCGCGACGGCCGTCTTGGCGACCATGTCCTTGAAGTCGTTCTTCAGCTGACCGACGGCCCACGAGCCGTCCGCCATCATCGCGACCTCGCCCTGACCGTAGGGGGTGGCGTCCGCGTAGCCGACCTTCGGCTGCTGCGGCATGTAGCCGCCCTTGTAGAGGGCCTTGTAGAAGTCGGCGAGCTTGCCGAAGCAGGGCTCGGTCGCCTGCGCCTTCGACCAGTCGTCGTTGATCGGCAGGTGACCGCAGGCGCTGTACTGCAGACCCCAGCTCGACCAGCCGAGGTCGGCGGCGACAGAGGCGATGGTCATACCCTTCACCTTGCCGTTGGTCAGCTTCTTCGCCCACTCGAGCAGTTCGGACCAGGTCTTCGGCGGGCTCGCCGGGTCGAGTCCGGCCGCCTTGGCGAGGTCGGTGCGGTAGTAGAGCACGGTCGAGGGCTCGACGAGCATCGGATACGCGTAGTGCTTGCCGTCGCTCGAGACGAAGCTCTTGACGTTGTCCTTGATGTCGCTGAACGCCTTGGCCGGCATCAGGTCGTCGAGCTGCGCGAACTGTCCGTTCACGACGCCGGCGGCGATGTTGCCGTAGTTGGTGGTCGCGACATCCGGCGACTTGCCCGCGGCCTGCGCGGCCTTCAGCTTCTGCGGCCAGGTGTCGGCGGGGACGACCTGGTAGTCGATCTTCACCTTGTCCTGCGATGCGTTGTACTTGTCGACGTATTTCTTGAACCACGCCTGCTGGTAGTCCTCGAACTTCTGCTGCCAGAACGTGACGACGGTCTTGCCGTTCTCTGTCTTGGCCCCGCCGCCCGCGCCGGAGCAGCCGGCGAGAACGAGGCCCGCGGCGAGGGTCGCCGCGACAGTGAGCAGTAGCCTGCTGCGCCTCTTGTGCATGTGTTCCTCCTCTTGATGCGGCTCGTCTTCGAGCCGACGTGTGTGGGCCTAGCCCTGTCTGACCAGGTCGGCCTTGTACCAATAGACGTTGTAGGGATCCCAGACGGAGAGCGTGAAGTAGATCGTGCGCCCGCCGTTCTCGGTGTACTGCGGGAGCATGTACGGCGAGTACAGCCCGGGCACGTCGGACGAGGAGACGAGCGTGTGCTTGTCACCCCACGGCCCCCAGGGCGTCGCGCCCTCCCGGATGGCGGTGCCGTCGCCCCCTCCGTCGGTGTAGGTCATGATCCAGCGGGACAGGTAGTCGTTCCAGACCACCGACAGCTCCCCGACCGTGTCGTCGACGATCGTCGTCGCTGCGGCGATGTCCGCGCTCCAACGCGGGGCGCCGTTCGAGGCGGTGCCGCTGAAGTAGCGGTAGGCCGACTGCTTCTCGACGTCCTTCTCCGGCACCTTCATGAGCTGCACGCCGCCGAAGCGTCCGTGCGTGACGCCCCAGAAGTACAGGTCGCCATCCAGTTTCGACACGCTCACCTGCACGAAGTTGCTGTCTCCCGCCCAGCGGGGCGCGGCGAGCTTGGTCCAGGTGCGCCCGTCGTCGGTCGACTTTGCGAAGCCCGCGTAGTTGGTCTCCCACTCACCCGGCTCACCCCAGTGCTTCACCGACATGTAGTCGAGGTACATCGCTCCGTTCGCCTCGAAACCGTAGGTCGGGATCGTCGTCATCTCGGTGCCGTCGACCTTCTTCGAGTCGATCAGCTCCGTGGCCCAGCCGAGGTCGTCGGAGATGTAGCCGTCGAACCGGATGCCGTCGGTCGGGTCGGTATCGGTCGTGTAAGCGAGGGCGTTGGAGCGCCATTCGGTGCCTCCGCCGCCGGTGAGACCGTCTTCGCGCTGGCCGAAGGTGTCGCCGAAGACGAACCAGGTCTTGCCGCCGGCCTGGAACATCGACCCGAGGTCTTGTCCGGCGATTTCGTAGCGGGCGGTCTTGTTGAGAGAATCGTGGCCGGTGAGCTGGGCGACCCGCTTCACGTTCGTCACTCCCGACAACACGAACGGCTTCTTCTCCGTGCTGAGCATGGCGGCGGATGAGCTCGAGCATCCCGCGAAAGCGACGGCTGCGAGAGCGGCGACGGATGCGATGGCCACCCCACGCACCAGGGGTGCGCGGCGGGTTCGCGGTCGCGTCAGCGTCATGCCGTTCCTCTCCCTTGAGCGTCGATGGATATCAGTGAACCTTAAGAAATCGGTTTCGTCAAGCGTCGACTCAGATCACCAGCATGCCGCCTGCTTCTCAATGATTTCTTGAGCGAAACCGATTTCAAATTCTCAACCGCCCGGCTAGGGTAGTGGACGACCAGATCTCGCTTGACGCACAAGGATGTCCGCAATGAGTTCGACCGAATCGCTCCCTTCCATCCCTTCCGACCCGGCGGCGCCGGTCGTCGACGCAGGCTGGCTGCGGCCCGTCCCGGATGCGCCGGCGGAACCTCGCTGGGGTCACCCCGACGGCATCCAGCTCGGACTCCATCCCCTCGGTGGTCCGCGCGGTCTGTTGCGCATCTACATGCCGTATCTCGGGCATGCGCGCGATCGGCTGCTCAACTTCATCGCGGTCGAGCCGATCGTGACCGGCGAGGCCGAGCGCGGGTATTCGGAGCTCGAGCCGAGCCGGCTGGACGCGGCACAGGGCAAGCGCTTCTGGAGCGCGGACTCGCTCGACGACACAACTCCCCGGGAGCCGTCCTCACCGGCGCGCGGTGTCGTGGACACCGTCTACGGCGTCGAGCGCCTCACGGTCTACGTGATCAGTGAACGCTTCGACAACGGGGCGAGCGTCGCCGTGCGGGTGCGCTTCCGTGCGGACCGGCCGCACGAGCTGAGCGTCGCCGCCATCCGTCTGCCGGATTCCGCGGACCTCGACTTCTGCGTGCTGACAGCGACCATGGGCAATTTCGCACGCCTCCGGCGCGTGCGGCTCGTCGACCGCACGGTGACACCGGCACTGCTCTGGCCCGGCTTCGAGGGCGTGCACTTCACCGAGCATGCGGCGTTCGGCGTGGCCGAGCTGCCGCGCAATGTAGCGGGCGAGGTAGAGGTGTCGGCGACGACCGACGAAGACGACCCGGTGTCGGCGGTGTACGCCGATGACGTCGCCGAGCACTGGAAGTACGTGGGACTCCGCGCCGTTCAGACCTGGACCGCGGCCGACCCCGACCCTGCGCTGCAGGTGCTGGTCAACGCGCGCCGGGCGTACTGGGCGAGTACGTCGACGATCCCGGGCGGCGCGGCGTTCGAGAACTTCGAGCTGAAGGAGCCCTTCTGCCAGGAGCGCGAGCTGCGCTTCCGCGTCGACCCCGCCTGAGCGGCCCCGCACTTCGTTGAGGGGCGGCTAACGCAGCCTAAACACGCCGGTGGTCGACGGATTCGCCACCCTTCAACGGAAGGGGCCCGACGAAAGAGGCGCAGACCTCAGGGCGACGGGAGCGGGGACGGGGACGGCAATGGCGTCGGCGTCAGGGTCGTGTACGGCGGCAGGTCTCCCGCGAGCACCGGGACCTGCAGGTCGACGGCCGCGTCGCCGGTCGTGAATCCGACGTTCGCGAGCGAGCCCGGGATGGACGTCAGCTCGGTGAAGTAGACGAGTGTGCCGTCCGCGGTGCCGAGCTGCTTGGTCTCCGCCGGACCGAGAGAGATCGTCTGCTGGTTCTGGCTGTCGCTCCCGTACGCGATCTTCACGTTCTCGCTCGACGAGCCCTGGTTGATCAGGGTCACGACCAGGTTTCCGACCTTCTGCGAGTCGGCGACAATCACGGCGTTGCCGATGAAGACAGGCCCCACGTTTCCGCTGACGCCGTCGCTCGCCTCCTTGATGTAGAGGGTTTCCTGCGGAGCGAACAGGTCGCATCCGGTCATCGACACCAGGATCGCCGCCGCGATCGACACCGCGAGTCCCGCTCGTGCTCTCATCCGCCTCACCTGACTCCTGTCGCGTCGGCCGGGTGGCCGTCGCGCACGAGTCAACACCGCGTCCCCCGCCTGCGCGTCACCCTTTTGGAGTGATCCGGCCGCAGGCGATCAGCCCGCGAGCCCCGGATGCACGCCCGCGGCGACCCCCTGCTCAACGGTGATCCGGCGCAGCAGCGCCACGAGGACCTCCCGCTCCGACTCGCTCAGCCCGACGGTCAGCTGCTCCTCCAGCGCGTCGGCCGCGGCGGTCGCTTCGCCGAGCACTGCGTGTGCGGCATCGGTGAGCCGGATGGCGTACGCCCGACGATCGCTCGGATGCGCTCCCCGCTGCACGAGACCGCGCTCCTCGAGCGAGTCGATCAGCGAGACCATGACGTTGCGGTGGATACCGAGGGCCTCCGAGAGCTGCTGCTGCGAGAGTTCGACCCCGATGTCGGCGTCCCGCAGGCGGGTGAGCACCCCGAACTGCGCCGGCCGGATGCCCAGCGGCGCCAGCCGTTCCGCGAACTGCTGCGCCGTGTACGCGCCCAGCTGACTGAGCAGGAAGGCGGCGCGCGTGTCGAGGGCGGCCAGGGCATCCGTGTCGTCGGTCATGTGCCGAGCATATCGGCACTTGCGTAGATAATCACTTTGAGTGACAATATGAAAACCATATTAATTGAGAGGCGGTCGCCATGAGGGTGACGGTATTCGGAGCGAGCGGCGGCATCGGCCGCGAACTGGTGACGCAGGCGATCGGCCGCGGAGACGAGGTCACGGCCGTGATCCGGCGCTCGTCGGCAGCAGACCTTCCGGCGGAGGCCGAGATCGTGCGCGTGGACGCGTTCGACGATCCCGCCGCTCTCGTACCCGCACTCGACGGGCGCGATGCGGTGCTCTCGGGCATCGGTCCGCGCGGACGCAACGACGGGCCCGTCGCCGCCCCGATCACCGCCGTCATCGTCGAGGCGATGAAGCAGGCCGGCGTGCCGCGCATCGTCGCCGTGAGCGCCGCCCCGGTCGGGCCGCCGCCCGAGCACGACGCGTTCGTGAACAAACGGGTGCTCATGCCGCTCATCGGCTCGATCCTCAAGCCGGTGTACGACGACCTCGACCAGATGGAGCAGGTGCTCCGCGCCAGCGGGCTCGACTGGACCGTCGTGCGACCGCCCAAGCTGACCGCGAAGCCCGCCACCGGCGCCTACCGCACGGTCGTCGGGGCGAACATCGGGCGGGCGTTCTCCGTCTCCCGCGCCGACGTCGCGAGCGCCATGCTCGACGCCCTCGGCGACCCGGCAACGGTGGGCCAGCCCGTCGGCATCGCGAACTGACACGCGCGAAGGAGGAGCGATCGTGTCCCTGCTCTCGGTCATCGTCGTGTGGATGGCGATCGTCGCCAACGGCTTCTCCGGTGTCGCGGCCCTGGTGCACTTCAAGCCGATCCTGCCCGGCATGGCCGCCGCGGGCGTCCCGGTCTCGTGGCTCACCTTCCCGATCGGCACCCTGAAGACGCTCGGCGCGATCGGGCTCCTGGTCGGGATGCTCGCCGCTCCGGTCATCGCCGTCGCTGCGGCCGCCGGTCTGGTCGTGTTCTTCGTCTGCGCGCTCTACACCCACGTGCTGGCGCACGACCTGTCCGCGCAGTTCGGGCTCGCCACCGCGCTGCTCGTGCTGAATTCGGCGACGCTCTGGGCGACACTGACCTGGCTCTAACGCGCTCCCAGCTTTCTGCAATCTTGCTACGCCAGCCTTCGACCATGGCCGGAAAGAAGTCTGAGCGCGATGCGATCGACGACGTTGTGAAGCGTCTCCAGGAGAAGTACCCGAACATGACCGACGAGCACGTCGCCGAGATCGTCGAGGACACGTACCAGACGTTCCAGCATGCCAAGCTGCGCGACTACATCGCCGTGCTCGTCGAACACGGCGCCAAGTCCACGCTGAAGCAGGAAAAGCGCGCGAGCGCGTGACGGAGGCGGCCCCGTCCGTCCTGTTCCTCAACGGAACCGTCGGCGTCGGCAAGACGACGGTCGCGGATGCCGTGGGCGCGCTGCTCGCCGAGCGCGGCATCCCGCATGCGGTGATCGACCTCGACGCGCTGCGCCGGGGCTGGCCATCACCGGAGGGCGACCGGTTCAACAACGCCATCGAACTGACGAATCTGCGCTCGGTCGCGGCGAACTACCGGGCTGCGGGAGCGCAGGTGCTCGTCCTCGCCGGCGTGCTGGAGGAGGCCGCCGCGATCGACGACTACCGGGATGCCCTCGGCGGCGTCACGCCGACGATCATCCGGCTGACGGTGGACCCGCGGGAAGGGGAGCGGCGCCTGCGGGCGCGGCACCGCGCCGACGGCGACCGCGCCGGCGACGAGCTGAGCTGGCACCTGGCCCGGCACGGCGAGCTGGACGGCGTGCTCGACGCGGCCGCGATCCCCGGCCCGGTGATCGACACGACCGCGCGAGACGCACGAGCCATAGCCCTCGAGGTGCTGCAGACGGCAGGATGAGTGCATGAGCACCCCGCCGCGGACGATCGGGACGATCCGATGAGCGCGCGCGAGCTCACGGCCATCGCCACCGACGGTGTCACGCTGGCCGGCTCGCTCTGGCTGCCGGACGAGCGTCCGCCGCGTGCACTCGTTCTCATGCAGCCGGGATCGGGACCGTCCGATCGCGACAACGATGTGCTGTTCCCGCCCATCCGCGAGGCCCTGCTGGCCGTCGGGATCGCGGTGACCTCCTTCGACAAGCGCGGGGTCGGCGCATCCGGCGGCTCGTGGCTCACGGCGGACATCGAGCGGCAGGCAGGCGACCTGACCGCCGCGCTCTCGGTGGCGCGCGGCGAGCTCCCGGGAATACCGGCCGGCCTCTTCGGCCACAGCCAGGGTGGCTGGGTGGTGCTGGCCGCCGCGGCGCCGTCACACGCCGAGTTCGTCATCACCAACTCGGGGCCCGGCGTGACGCCGCGCACCCAGGAGGCCTTCGCGACGCGCGGGCATCTCGCCGCTCTCGGTCTCGAACTCGAGCGCGAGGTCGAGGCGGCCGCGACGTTCGACGAGCTCGCGTTCACCCTGTCGGACGGGACGCCGTTCGCCGAGGCGTCCGAGTGGATGGCGGATCCGTCACGTCGCCGCGCGCTCGACGATCTGGCCGCGGCGAACGCCTTCGTGCCGACGACGCGCGAGCTGTGGGACTTCGCTGCGACGATCGTCAACTTCGATCCGGCGGACGCGCTGCGGGGCATCCGGGTGCCGTTGCTGGGGCTGTTCGGCGGCGCCGATGACATCGTTCCGGTCGACGAGAGCGCCGACCGGTTCGCCGAGCTCGTGCCTCCGGAGTTCCTGAGTCTCGCGGTGCTCGCCGGCGGAGATCACCGCCTGCAGCTCCCGGGCACCGAGACCTTCGTTCCGGGCTACCTCGACGCGCTGATCTCGTTCGTGCTGACGCACACGCACTGACCCTTTTCGTTGAAGGGCGGCTAACGCAGCCAAAACGGCGGTTTTGGCTGCGTTAGCCGCCCTTCAACGAGATGAATCCGGGTCGGCGCCGGGGCGAACCGCGGCGTCGTCGCGGATGTCGATGCGCGTGATGCCGTCGCCCCGGTCGGTGACGTCGATGCGCGGATCGGCGTCGTCGTCGGACGCCTTGGGCGCCGTCGTGAGCTGATCCTCCCGCGCGGCCTCGTGCTCTGCCCTGTCGTCGTCCGCAGGTTCACCCATCGTGGTCTCCGTTCCGCCCAGCGTGGGGGCATCCGCGACCGTGTGACGGCCGGTGCACCGAGCAATCCATGTCGCGTCGTCCCTGTCAACCCCCTGCGCCCGTCTTGGCGTCCCGTCGGCGACCCCGTATAACTCAGAGAAGGGGAAACCAGAGCAAGGAATGGGATGACCGCACACACAGCTGAGATACCTCGGCTCGCCGGCGGTCCGGTCGAGACCGGGCGCGCGCAGTCGGGTGACTTCACCGCGCCCTGCGCGCCCGGGCTCGGCCACGGGCTCTGGGTCATGATCGAGCCGGGACTCTGGGTCGGCAATGCCGGCGGTAGCTACATCGGCATGGTCGAGCGCTCACCGCACGGCTTCGTCGCCAGCGACGGACGCGGCACGTTCGTCGGGCACTTCGCTCTGCTCGCCGACGCGAAGGCCGCACTCGCGCGTCGCTTCGGGGCCGCAGACGCCCCGCGCTGCACCGAACCGGTCGCCATCGGCCACGACGGGCGGCCGCCGGCGTGAACGAGCGACCTCCGCACGACCTGCCGGCCAGCACGTACCGTCTGCAGATCTCGGCGGACTTCACCCTGCACGACGCATTGCGCGTTCTGCCCTACCTGCAGCGCCTCGGCGTGGACTGGGTCTACCTCTCGCCGCTGCTCGAGGCAGAGCCCGGATCGGCGCACGGCTACGACGTGATCGACCACTCCCGCGTCGACCCGGCGCGGGGCGGCCCCGAGGCGCTGGCCGCTCTGGCCGATGCCGCGCACGCCCTCGGCATGGGCATCCTGGTCGACATCGTGCCGAATCACATGGGGATCGAGACGCCACGACGCAACGCGTGGTGGTGGGACGTGCTGACGCACGGACGGGCATCCGGATTCGCGGACTACTTCGACATCGACTGGGCCGCGGGCGGCGACCGGGTGCGCCTCCCCGTGCTCGGTGACGGGGCCGACGAACTGGATGCGCTGCGCATCGACGACGGCGAGCTCGCCTACTACGACCACCGCTTCCCGATCGCGGAGGGCACCGGCGACGGCAGTCCGCGTGAGGTACACGACCGCCAGCACTACGAGCTCGTCTCGTGGCGGCGCGCCGACCACGAACTCAACTACCGGCGCTTCTTCGCGGTGAACAGCCTGGCCGGCCTGCGCGTGGAGTGGCCGGAGGTGTTCGACGCGTCGCACGCCGAGATCGGCCGCTGGCTCGCCGACGACCTGGCCGACGGGTTGCGCGTCGATCATCCGGACGGCCTCGCCGACCCCGGCGAGTACCTGCGGCGGCTCGCCGACCTGGCCGACGGTCGCCCGGTGTGGGTCGAGAAGATCCTCGAAGGCGACGAGCGGATGCCCGCCGAGTGGCCGGTCGCCGGCACCACCGGCTACGAGGTGCTCGCCGACATCGACCGGGTGTTCGTCGACCCGCGCGGCGAGGATCCGCTCACGCTGCTGGCGATCGACCTGGACGACCGGTTCGAGTCGGGCGACTGGGATGTTCTGGTGCGGCGCCGCAAGCGCGCGGTGGCCGACGGCATCCTGAACTCCGAGATTCGGCGGTTGGCGCGCGAGGTCGCCGGCGACGCGGCCGGCGACGCGGCCGGCGACGCGGGCGACGGCACAGACGGCCGCTCTGAGGACCCGGACGTCGTCGATGCCCTGGCCGAGCTCGCGTCGGCGCTGCCGGTCTACCGTTCGTACCTCCCGTACGGCGCCGAGCACCTGGATCACGCCGCTCGCGCGGCCGCCGAGTCGCGCCCCGACCTCGCCGAGACCATCGCCGCGCTGGCCGTCACGCTCGCCGACCCCGCGCATCCGGCCGCCGTGCGCTTCCAGCAGACCACCGGCATGATCATGGCGAAGGGCGTCGAGGACAACGCGTACTACCGCTACACGCGGCTCACCTCCCTCACCGAGGTCGGCGCCGATCCCGCGCAGTTCGCGCTCGCGCCGTCCGCGTTCCATGCCCGTCAAGCCGACCGGATGGCTCGGCTCCCCCACACGATGACCACCCTGACCACGCACGATACGAAGCGCAGCGAAGACACCCGCGCGCGCATTGCCGTGCTCGCCGAGGTGCCCTCCAGCTGGGAACGGTTCATCGCGGACGTCCGCGGTCGCGTCTCGGTCGGCGACGGTTCACTGGAGAACCTGGTCTGGCAAGCGGTGGTCGGCGCCTGGCCGGCGTCGCGCGAGCGTCTGCACGAGTACGCACTGAAGGCGGCCCGCGAGGCGGGCGCGTCGACCGCGTGGACCGACGGCGACGAGCAGTTCGAGGCCGCACTGCTCGGCCTCGTCGACGCCGCCTTCGACGACCCCGCCGTGAACGCGGAGGTCGCAGACTTCGTGGCGGCGGTCCAATCCCCGGGTGCCTCGAACGGGCTCGGCGCCAAACTGCTGCAGCTGCTCTCCCCTGGCGTGCCGGATGTCTACCAGGGCTCCGAGCGCTGGGAGCGCTCGCTCGTCGACCCCGACAACCGGCGCCCCGTCGACTTCGAGGCGGCGAGCGAACTGCTCGAGCGCCTCGACACCGGATGGCTGCCGCCGGTCGACGAGTCGGGCGCGGCGAAACTCCTGGTCACGTCGCGGGCGTTGAGGGTGCGCCGCGAGCATCCGGAGCTGTTGACGGACTACCGGCCGGTCGAGGCGACCGGCGAGCGCGCCGAGCATCTGATCGGCTTCGACAGGGGCGGCGCGATCGCGCTCGCCACGCGGCTTCCGGTGACCCTGGAGGTCGCAGGCGGCTGGGGCGACACGACGATCGACCTCGGCGAGCGCGAACTCGTGGACGAGTTCACCGGCAGGCGGTACTCCGGCGGGACCGCCGTGGCCGAGCTGTTCGCGGTGTACCCGGTCGCGCTGCTGGTGACGCGATGAGCGGCGACTTCCCCGTGTGGGCGTTTCCCGTGTGGGCGCCGAACGCCACGACCGTGAGCCTGGTCGCCGCAGGCTCCGAGCATCCGCTCGTCGCGCAGCCCGGCGGCTGGTGGGCGCTGCCCGACGGCGAGAGTCCGGCATCCGATCAGGAGGCGGTCGACTACGGCTACCTCGTCGACGGCGCCGGGCCGTACCCCGACCCGCGCTCGCTCCGGCAACCGGACGGGGTGCACGCCCTGAGCCGCACCTGGAGCCCCGACGACTTCGCCTGGAGCGACTCCGCGTGGCCGGGCCGCAGCCTGACGGGCGCGGTCATCTACGAACTGCACGTCGGCACCTTCACACCCGAGGGCACGCTCGACGCCGCCATCGAGCGGCTCCCGCACCTCTCCGCACTCGGCGTCGAAGCCGTCGAACTGCTCCCGGTGAACGCGTTCAACGGCACGCACGGCTGGGGCTACGACGGCGTGCTCTGGTACACCGTGCACGAACCGTACGGCGGGCCGGATGCGTACCAGCGCTTCGTCGACGCCTGTCACGCCCGCGGTCTCGCGGTCATCCAGGATGTCGTGTACAACCACCTCGGCCCGAGCGGGAACTACCTCCCGGTCTACGGGCCCTACCTCAGCGAAGCGGCGGCCGGGCCGTGGGGCGATGCGGTGAATCTCGACGGTGCGCAGTCCGACGAGGTGCGCCGCTACATCCTCGACAACGCCCTGTTCTGGCTCCGCGACATGCACGTCGACGGCCTGCGCCTCGACGCCGTGCACGCCCTGCACGACAGCCGGGCCTTGCCGTTGCTCGAAGAACTGTCGGCGGAGGTCTCCCGGCTGGCCGACGAGACCCGACGTCCCGCGACTCTGATCGCCGAGAGCGACCTCAACGATCCGAAACTGATCCGGCCGCGCGCCGAGCACGGGTTCGGGCTCGACGCGCAGTGGGACGACGACGTGCACCACGCCCTGCACGTCAACCTCACGGGGGAGACGACCGGCTACTACGCCGACTTCGAAGGTCTCGACTCGCTCGCGAAGGTGTTCGAGCACGGCTGGTTCCACGACGGCACGTGGTCGAGCTTCCGCGAGCGCCACCACGGGCGCCCGCTCGATGCCGGCACGCCGTTCACCCGGCTCGTCGCGTTCTCGCAGGACCACGACCAGATCGGCAACCGGGCGACCGGCGACCGTCTCACCGCCACGCTCGACCCCGGCGGTCTCGCGGTCGCGGCGGCCATCACGCTGCTCGGGCCGTTCACCCCGATGCTCTTCATGGGCGAGGAGTGGGGAGCGACCACGCCGTGGCAATTCTTCACGTCGCATCCGGAACCGGAGCTCGGCGAAGCGACGGCGCGCGGACGGATCGCCGAGTTCGCCAGGATGGGCTGGGACCCCGAGCTCGTGCCCGACCCCCAAGACCCGGCCACGTTCGAGCGCTCACGCCTCGACTGGAGCGAGCTCGAGCATCCGGAGCACGCGAAGCTGCTCGCTCTCTACCGCGACCTCATCGCACTCCGGTCGACGGTGGATGCGGCGGAGCCGGCCACCGACGTCGTGGCGGATGCGGCATCCGGGCTGTTCACGTTCCGTCGCGGCGGGCTGCTGGTCGTCGCCGGGTTCGGCAGCGGACACCGCGAGCTGCGGGTGACGGAGAGCGAGTTCTGCGTCGCGTTCGGCTCGATCGGCTTCGAGGGCGGCACCCTGATGCTCAACGGGCCCGGCGTCGCCGTGCTGCGCTGACGCTCGCCCGCCCGCGCGCCCACCCGCGCGCACGCGCCCGCGCACGCGCGCCCACGCGCAACCCCGCAGATCGAGTCGGGGATTAAGCACGCCCCTGGACGAATACGCGTGCTTAATCCCCGACTCGATTGAGTGTGTGGATGAGGCGGCCGGCGGATCGACGAACTCGCGACATTGTGGGATGCGTAACTCACCTCGTCTCCCCTCAGAGCTCTCCGTGAAAGGCTTCCGCTTCGCCGAAGCACGCGACGCCGGCGTGGCGCGCAGACGCCTCTACAACGACGACCTCCAGCGCCCCTTCCATGGCGCGCGCACGCTCGGCATCGACCTGTCGGATCACATCGCGCTGTGCCGGGCCGCGTCCGCAGTGCTGCCGTCCGCCTCGTACTTCAGCCACCGCAGCGCGGCCGTGCTCCACGCCATGCCGCTCCGCTTGTCGAGCCGGCCGGAGATCGTCGAGGTCAGCGTCTTCGAGCCTGCGCATCCGCCGCAGCTGCGCGGGATACGCGCACATCGGCTCAGCGTCTCCGGCCAGCGGGTGTCGCAGGCGCACGGGCTCCCGGTGATCGCACCGGCGGACACGTGGGCTCAGCTCGGCGCGGCCCTCTCCGTCGAGGATCTGGTGGCCGTCGGGGACTTTCTCATCACCGGAGAGGAGCCGTACTCGGGACGACCTCCGAAGGAGTCTCGTGAGTCGCTCGTCGCGGCGGCCGATCGCCACGGAGGGCGCCGAGGGGTTCGCCGGCTGCGCGAGGCGCTCGAGAAGATCCGCTACGGATCGATGTCACCGCAGGAGAGCAGGCTGCGACTGACCCTCGAGGCCGCCGAACTCCCCTCGCCGGAGCTCAACCATCCGGTCTTCGACACCAGCGGCGCGTTGCTCGCGCTCATCGACCTCGCGTATCCCGATCGCGGCGTCGCCATCGAGTACCTCGGTGATCATCACCGCACGAGCCGCGATGTCTACCGCAAGGACATCGCTCGACGGGAGATGCTCGTCGATCGCGGCTGGTTCGTCATCTTCGTCACCGCCGCGGACGCGCCGGCCGACGTCGTTCGTCGCGTCCGGCGGGCCCGCCTTCGATCGAGTCGGGGATAAGTATCGCGAAATCGCCGTACGACGTGATTAATCCCCGACTCGCGCCCCAGGGAAAGACCGGGGGTCAGTCGATGAGGGGTGGGTCGGTGACGGTGACGGGGACGCCGAGCTCCCGATCGTCGTCGTCCCGCTGCAGCCGCACCGCGAAAGCCGGATCAGCGCCGAGGCCGTCGAAGGCGTCGGGCGGGAACGCGGCCGTGAGCACGCGCTCCGAGATGTGCTCGGTCCCGACGCTCACGACCGTGCGGTCCTCGTCGTCGGCCACGAACAGCTCGGAGGGCTGCGGGTGGTTGAGCGTCACCCCGACCAGACGCGTCGACCCATCGCGCGATGTCGCCTCGACCGTGATGGTCGCGCCCGACTCGTGCGGCAGCTCGCCGGAAAGATGGAAATGCACCCACACGTTGTCGACGCGGTGCACGACCTCGACGCTGTCGACCAGGATGTCCTCGCCCGTCATGCCGTCTCCGCTCGTCGTCAGGTGCCGGATGCCAAGCCAGTGTCCAGTGCCGTGCATCCAAGGTTCCGTCGGTGCGCGTCGCGCTCTCGCACTCCAGCCGTAACCGAGTCTCCACCCGATGTCAACGGCTGGTCACCCGGCCCACTCGCTCGTTAGCCTAGCTAAGCACGAAGGACGAGGACTAGGTGATGACGGCAGCGGTGTACCAGACGGATGGCGGAGCATGGACGGTCGAGAAAGGCGCTGACGGCATCTACCGCGTCGACGCCGGCAACGGCATCCGGGGCTACATCGAGCAGGTCGGCAGCGTGTGGGTGACGCTGAAGGGACCGCGCCTCGACCGGTCCGTCGAGGTCGGCCAGTCGCGCACCCTCGAGTCCGCCGCATCGCTTCTCCGGCCGCCGTGCTGAGCCGCAGCACGTCCTTCCCGTACCCGCTCGGCGTCACCCTCGTGGAGGGCGGGGCCAACGTCGCGATCTACAGCGAGCGCGCGGACAGCATCGAGGTCAGCGTCTTCGCCGACGACGGCACCGAGACGCGTACGCCGCTGCTCAGCCGCACCGGGCACGTCTTCCACGGGCTGGTCGAGGGCATGGGCCCCGGCGCCCGCTACGGGCTGCGCGTCGACGGTCCGTGGGATCCGGATGAGGGCCTGCGCTTCAACGTGAACAAGGTGCTGCTCGACCCGCACGCCACCGCGGTGAGCGGCGCGTACGACTGGGGTCAGGCCGTCTTCGGTCACGACCTCGACGAACCGACCACCCGCGACGACACGGATGGCGCCGGCCACGTGATGCTCGGCGTCGTCACCGATCCTGGCACCTTCGACTGGGGCGACGACCGTGCGCCGCGCACGCGCCTCTCCGAGACGATCATCTACGAGACGCACGTCAAGGGCTTCACGATGCGGCATCCGGGGGTGCCGGAGGAGTTGCGCGGCACCTACGCCGGGCTCGCGCATCCGGCCGCGATCGAGAGCCTCACCTCGCTCGGAGTGACGGCCGTCGAACTGATGCCCGTGCACCAGTTCGCTCAGGATTCGCACCTCGAGGAGAAGGGGCTGCGCAACTACTGGGGCTACAACACGCTCGGCTTCTTCGCCCCGCACAACGAGTACTCCTCGGCCGGGGATCTCGGCGGTCAGGTCGACGAGTTCAAGAACCTCGTGAAGTCGCTGCATGCGGCCGGCATCGAGGTCATCCTCGACGTCGTATACAACCACACGGCCGAGGGAAACGATCTCGGGCCGACGCTGTCGCTCAAGGGCATCGACAACGAGTCGTACTACCGGCTCGTCGAAGACGACAAGGCCCACTACTTCGACACGACCGGCACGGGCAACAGTGTGAACGTGAGCCACCCGGCGGCCCTCGGGCTGATCATGGACTCGCTCCGCTACTGGGTGACCGAGATGCACGTCGACGGATTCCGGTTCGACCTGGCGACGACCCTCACCCGCCAGGGCGGCGACGCGAGCCTGCACAGCGCGTTCCTCACTCTGATCCAGCAGGACCCGACGCTCGCACCGGTGAAGTTGATCGCCGAGCCGTGGGACACGGCCGGCTACCAGGTCGGCGGCTTCCCCGCCGACTGGTCGGAGTGGAACGGGAAGTTCCGCGACGACGTGCGCGACTTCTGGCGGGGGACCGAGGGGATGCTCGCGACGCTCTCGCAGCGCGTCCTCGGCAGCCCGGACGTCTACGAGGAGTCCCGCCGCTCGCCGCTGTCGAGCGTCAACTTCGTCACAGCGCACGACGGCTTCACCCTCGCCGATCTCACGAGCTACGACGAGAAGCACAACGACGCGAACGGCGAAGACAACGCGGATGGCGAGTCGGACAACCGCTCCAGCAACAACGGCGCCGAGGGCCCGACCGACGACCCCGAGATCCTCGCCCGCCGCACGCGGCAGCGCAAGAACTTCCTGGCGACGCTCCTGCTCTCGGCCGGCGTTCCGATGATCCTCGGCGGCGACGAGATGGGCCGCACGCAGCAGGGCAACAACAACGCCTACGCGCAGGACAACGAGATCTCCTGGTTCGACTGGGACGCCGCCGACAGCGAGCTGCGGTCGTTCACTGAGACGCTCATCCGGTTGCGCCGCGCGGAGCCCGCTCTGCGCCCGGACTGGTACCGGCACTCCCCCGAGGTGGGCGGGCCGCTGACGGTGCAGATCGTGCGCGCCGACGGCGCCGACTTCGAGGACGACGACTGGGACGACCCCGACGCCAAGGCGATCACCTTCGTACTGATGCACGAGGGCAGCGACGCCTTCGCTCTGCTGCTCAACGCTGCGGACAACGGGGTGGACTTCACGCTGCCGGATGCCCCGCTCGGGCCCTGGGCGCTGGAGCTGTCGAGCGATCCCGAGCTTGCCCTCGGCGATTCGGCTGCGCTGACGCTCGCCGGCTCGTCGTTCGCACTGCTGCGCTCGGCGCACTGAGGGCCGTCCGACGCGGCCCCCGTCGCGACTGGGGCCGCCCCGGTCGCGGCCCGGTTGATATGGTCGGGTGTGCTCACGCCCGAAGCTGACATCCCTGTCGACGCCGCGCTCGTCGCCGCACTCATCGCTGCCCAGCATCCGGATCTGGCTGGCCCGCTGAGCCTGGTCGCCGACGGCTGGGACAACGTGATCTACCGGCTCGGCGACGACCTCGCGGTGCGCGTTCCGCGCCGGACGGTCGCTGCGCAGCTCATCGCGAACGAGCAGGCGTGGCTGCCGGCGTTGGCCGGCCGGCTGCCCGTCGCGGTGCCGGTTCCGGTGCGGGTCGGTGTGCCGAGCGACGCGTTCCCGTGGGCGTGGAGCATCGTCCGCTGGCTCGACGGGGTCGACGGCGCCGACGTGTCGGGCGCTCAGCGGGATCCTCTCGCGGAGCCGCTCGCCGAGTTCGTGGCGGCACTGCACATCCCGGCGCCGGTCGGTTCGTCGGCGACCGACCTGCTGCCGCTGCCCGTTCCGCACAATCCGGTGCGCGGCGTTCCGCTCGCCACGCGCGAGGAACCGGTGCGCGAACGGATCGGCAGGCTCGCCGACCGGCACGACGTCGCGCCGCTCGTCGCCGTGTGGGAGCGCGCGGTCGCCGCGCCGCTCTGGGACGGCCCGCCGATCTGGCTGCACGGCGACCTGCACCCGGGCAACCTGCTGCTGAGCAGTGCGGAGCCCCGCCGCCTCGCCGCCGTGATCGACTTCGGCGACCTGACCGCCGGCGATCCGGCCACCGACCTGGCGACCGCCTGGCTGACCTTCGAACCGGATGCGCGAGCGCGGTTCCGCACACGCCTCCAGCAACTCGCGCCGGTCGACGACGACACGTGGACGCGCGCCGCGGGCTGGGCGGTCGCCATGGGCACGGCGCTGGCCGCCCACTCGGACGACAACCCCCGGATGGCCGCGCTCGGCCGTCACGCACTCGCCCAGCTGGCGCACCCCGCCTGACCCGCCCTCCGCCCGCCCCGCCCCGCTTTTCGTTGAGGGGCGGCTAAGTCAGGTAAACACGCCGTGCAAGCCTGCGTTTGCCGCCCCTCAACGCAAGGTCAGGCGGCGAAGAGGGCAGCGGCGACCGCGGGGGCGGCGGCGCGGCCGACGGCGAAGCCCGCCTCGGCCGACGGGCGCCGCGTCTCCGGATCGAGCGGGTTGGCGCCGAACGCCGCGACGGACGCCTCGTCCGCGTAGACGACCGTGACGGGCGCCGGAGCGACCGCTTCGAGCTCCGCCTCCGGGAACTGTCCGAACCCGACAGCGCCCGGGACGACCGGCGCGATCACGAGCACCCACTCGGAGCCGGCGGCCAGGTCGGTGTTCGCGAGGGAGCGCATCCCGCCGTCGATGTAGCGCCTTTCGCCGATCGTGACGGGCGGCCACACGCCGGGCACGGCGCAGCTCGCTGCGACGGCCGACGCGAGCGAGACATCCGAGTCGGCGTCGAACACCCGCAGCTCGCCGCTCTCCGCGTCGATTGCCGTGATGCGCAGCTGCCGCTCCGGCCAGTCCTCGTGCGGGAGCCGGGCTTCGATGGACACCATCCGCTCGTCCTCGCTGACGGTGTCGGTGTCGAGCGCGAGCCGACCGATGCGCCGGCGGATGTCCTCGGGAGCGGCATCCGGATCGGCGATCGCCATGAACCGCTCCATGAGTGCGACCAGGTCGACCCGGGGATCGAACTCCGCCGTCTCGTCCGCCAGCTGCGCCGCGTACAGTTCGCTGACGGGGGCGCCGCTGGCGAGCTGCGTCGCGACGGCCGACCCGGCGGACGTGCCGACGAATCCCACCTCCGGAGCGAGGAGGCATTCCGCGAGCTCGGGGTCCGCATCCGCGAGGCCGGCCACGACGCCGAGTTCCCACGCGATGCCTGCCACTCCGCCACCGGCGAAGACGATCGTTCCATTGGTCATGGAGCACACGCTACCCCCGGAGGGTAGTGGGACCCCGAAGGTGACCGCCCGAATTCGTACGGCGCGGCCTCACGCCAGCAGGTGGGCCACCGGCTCACAGTTCTCCCGGATGCTCTGACCCGGGATGATCGGCTGCAACCGGTGGTTGAGGTAGACCACGATGCTCTGCAGCCCCTCATCTTCGGTGTCGAGCACGTAGGCGCCGTAGAACCAGTCCGAGCCGAGCAGGGTCAGCGCCCAGCCGAGCAGCTGGCACGGCGTCGGCCCGTCCGCGTTCGCCAGCGCGTAGAGCTGCACCGCGACCGTCGGGATCGGACCCCGCAGGTGCCTCAGACTCATAGCGGACGCACTCGCGCCCGGGCATGGGACGAATGACGACGCGCGCAGATCGACGACCTCGGCGAGCCTCGAGGTGTCGTGCAGCTTGTCGATCACCCGCTCCCGCAAGGCGTCGTGCACGGCATCCGGATCGCGCGGGCAGTCCCGCGCCATCCGTTCTGCGGCGTCCTCGATCAGCGCACCGCCGATCAGTCCGCCACCGCTGCCTCCACCGCTGCCGGAGCCGGCACGGCCGAGTTCGTCGATCGTCATGGGTCCTCCTCGCTCAGGTGCCCCTCGATCCATACTTCTACACGCTGTAGAAATTCGGAAATCGGGATGCCGCAGCCGAACCGGGGGCCCAGGGATGAACGAAGAGCCGCACCGGACATTGTCCGATGCGGCTCTTGCGCGGATGCTCGCGGAAGCGGCGGCTGTTACGCCCCGGCCTGCGCGAGATCGGTGATCAGCTGGTCGCCGGGGATCGCGGGCACGAACTCGGCCTCGATCTCGGCGCGGCCCAGCAGGTCGCTCATACGACGCTGACGCTGACGCGGGATGAGCGTGACGACCGTGCCCTGCTTGCCGGCGCGGCCCGTACGGCCCGAGCGGTGCAGGTAGGTCTTGTACTCATCCGGAGCGTCGGCCTGGATGACCAGGTCGATGTCGTCGACGTGGATGCCACGGGCGGCGACGTCAGTCGCCACCAGCACGTTCACGCGACCGCTGGTCAGCTGCGCCAGGTTGCGCGTGCGGCGCGACTGGTTGAGGTCGCCGTGCAGGCTGACGGCCGGGATACCGGCGTCGTCGAGCTGGTCGGCGAGCATCTCGGCGAAGGCGCGGGTGCGGGCGAAGACCAGGGTCTTGCCCTCGCGGTCGGCGAGCTGCTCGATGATGGCACCCTTGTCGCGGTGCTCGACCACGAGCACGCGGTGGTCGATCGTCGACGAGGCCTGGTCTTCACCGGCGACCTCGTGAACGGACGGCTCGGGGAGGAACTCCTTGACGAGCTGGGCGACACCCTTGTCGAGAGTGGCCGAGAAGAGCAGCTTCTGGCCGCCGTCGGCGGTCTCGCGCAGGATGCGCTGCACCGGCTCGAGGAAGCCCAGGTCGCACATGTGGTCGGCCTCGTCGAGGACGGTGATGACGACCTCGCTCAGGTCGAGGCGACCCTGCTCGATGAGGTCCTCGATGCGTCCGGGGGTGCCGATCACGATGTCGACACCGCGCTGGAGCGCGCCGACCTGGCGGGCCTGGGGCACGCCTCCGTAGATCTGGGTGGTGAAGAGGCCGACACTGCGGGCGATCGGCTGAACGGTGCGGTCGATCTGCAGCGCGAGCTCGCGGGTCGGCGCCAGGATGAGGGCGCGCGGCTTGCGGCCCATCTGACGCTTTCCGCCGGCCTTGCCCTGCTCCGCCCAGATCGTCATCAGACGCTCGACCAGCGGGGCGCCGAACGCGATCGTCTTGCCCGAGCCGGTGCGGCCGCGACCGAGCACGTCCTTGCCTGCGAGCACATCCGGGATGGTCGCAGCCTGGATCGGGAACGGAGTCGCAGCACCGAGCTCGGCGAGGGCGCGGGAGATGTTGCCGCCGATGCCGAGGTCGCCGAAGGTCACGCCGTCGACGTCGGCCGCCTGGATGGCTTCGGCCTCGAGGCGCTCGAGCACGACGTCGTCGTGCGCGGTGAACGCCGGCTTCTCTTCGCGGCTCGGGTAGAACTTCGAGTCGTAGTCGCGGCGGGGAGCGCGGTCGTTGTCGAAGTCACGGCGCGGGGCGCGGTCGCTGCCGAAGTCCTTGCGGGGTGCGCGGTCGCCACGGTCATCGCGGCGGGGAGCGCGGTCGTCGAACGAACGCTGCGGACGGTCGGAGCCGTACTCGCGACGCGGAGCGCGGTCGCCACGGTCATCACGACGCGGTGCGCGGTCGTCGAACGAACGACGCGGACGGTCGTTGTCGAAGTCGCGGCGCGGGGCGCGGTCGCCACCGAAGTCGCGCTGCGGACGGTCGGAGCCGTACTCGCGACGCGGGGCACGGTCGCCACGGTCATCGCGGCGCGGGGCCCGGTCGTTGTCGAAGTCCTTTCGCGGGGCACGGTCATCACGACGCGGGGCGCGATCGCTGTCGAACGAACGACGCGGACGGTCGTTGTCGAAGTCGCGACGCGGGGCGCGGTCACCGTCGAACGAGCGACGGGGAGCGCGGTCGTTGTCGAAGTCGCGACGGGGCGCGCGGTCGTCACGACGCGGGGCACGGTCGTCGAACGAACGACGCGGACGGTCGTTGTCGAAGTCGCGGCGCGGGGCGCGCTCGTCGGAGGAGCGGGCGCCACGGTCACTACGGTCGCTGCGCTCGCCCGTACGGCCGGCGCGGTCGTCGTTGGCCGGCCAGGTGCGGCGGGCGTCCTTGCCGCGGGGCTCCCAGTTCGGGCGCTCCGAGCGTCCGGCGGAGGCGCCGGTCTGGGCGTCGCGGCTGCCGTAGGTGGCGCGGCCGCGGGCGGCGCGCTCGTCGGCGTTCCAGCGCTGCTTCTTGGGCGCCTCTTCTGCGGGACGGTATCCGCGGTGGCCTGCGCTGCGGCTGCCGGCCTTCGGGCCGCCCTTGCGGGCGCCGGGTGCGGAGTTGCCGTGTTTCTTGAATCCGGGCATGACTGTTTCTTCCTGGGTTGTTCTCGTGTGCATAACGGAGCGCGCGATGAGATCTCGCGCTTCGGGGAGAACCCGGGCAGTCTTTGGCCGGGGCCGTTCACATACTTGTGATCATTCGCCCGCCGATCGGCGGCGAAACCGGCCCACCTGACTTACAAACCCATCCGCACAGAAAAGCGCGGTGTCAAGAGCCGACTTATCTACGATACAGGATCGATGCTGGGAATGGTCGGTGATTTCGCACGCGCGGCTTCGCCGGCGATCACGACCACCAGCACGATCAGCAGCGCGAGGAGCTGCCACACCGACGCGACCGCGAGCCCGATCAGTCCGGTCGCCGCGCAGACCAGCGCAGCCAGATAGCGGATCAGTGCCGGTCCCAGGGCGAGCTCCTGCCGGTAGCGGGCGTCCCCCACCAGGTACAGCGCCACGCCGAACGCCAGCAGCCACGCACCGGCCGCCGGCGCGACGGCGAAGACGTCCCCGGTCACGAAGCGGACGCCGGCCGCCAGCAGCACCAGGCCGAGGATCATCACGTAGTGATCGAGTGCGAACGCGGTGAGCGCGAGTGTGGAGCGACGCCGACTGGACGCCTCGGTCATCCGGAGCCCTGCGCGCTCGTCGCCACCGGCGAAGTAGCACCACCACAGGGCCGCCACGATGGCGACCGACAACACGGTGCCCACGATCATCTGCGCGCCGAACTCGTGATGCCCGGCACCGACGCCGACGGACACGATGGATTCGCCGAACGCGATGATCATCAGCAGTCCGTGCCGCTCGACGAAGTGCGAGGCGCCCAGATCGAACCCGGTCGGGCCGCTCGTGAACGAGGTCGAGACCATCACGACGAGCGCGACGGCGAACAGGATCCAGTCGGCCGGACCGGTCACGAAGCCGGCGATGATGAGTAGGACGGCGCCGGCCGCGTTGAACGGGATCACGCGCAGCATCGACCGCGCGGAACCCGACCGCCCCAGGGACGCGAAGAGCCCGAAGTGGATCAGCACCACCGCGAGGTAGGTGAAGCCGAACAGGATGCCCCCGTCGCCGAAGGCATCCGGGATGGCGACGGCCATGAGGAGGAACGACACCATCGCCGCGACCAGCCCGATACGCAGCACCGTACTGTCGGCGGGCGCCTGGTTGGTGAGCCAGGCGAACGCGTCGTACATCCACCACACGACCGCCAGGATGAGCGCAGCCTGACCAACGCTGCTCCAACTCGGATGCTCGACCACGATCTCCGTCACCTGCGTGATCGTGAACACGAAGACGAGGTCGAAGAGCAGTTCGACCGTCGATACCCGTTCCGCGGCCTGCGTGAGCCGATTCGCCATGACGGAAGGGTACTGGGACTGGCAAACGGCCGTCGATGCCGCCGCCACCCTGGGCCGCGTGCGACCGACGGGGTATACAGGGAGACATGAACACCGAACCCGACGCGATCGTGATCGGATCGGGCCCCAACGGGCTCGCCGCCGCCGTGACCCTCGCGCGGGCCGGGCTCTCCGTGCAGGTCTACGAGCGCAACGCGACCGTGGGCGGCGGGATGCGCACCGAGGCCATCACCCTCCCCGGCTTCGTGCACGACATCTGCTCGGCCGTGCATCCGCTCGCCTTCGCGTCCGGCTTCTTCCGGCGGTTCGGGCTCGACAAGCGCGTGGAGTTCGCCGTGCCGACCGCCTCGTACGGGCATCCACTCGACGGGGGCCGCGCCGCGATCGCGTACCACGACCTCGAGCGCACCGCGGAGTCGCTCGGCGCCGACGGCCCCGCCTGGCGCGCCCTGCTCGGACCGCTCGTGCGCAAGGCCGACGAGGTCGCGCAGTTCACCGGTTCGCAGCTCTTCCAGGTGCCGCGGCATCCGATCACCGCTGCACAGTTCGGGTTGGCGCTGCTCAGCCAGGGCGGTCCGTGGTGGGACGCGCCCTTCCGCGGCGAGGAGGCCGGCGCCCTGCTGACCGGCGTCTTCGCGCACGCGACCGTCGAGCTCCCCAGCCTCGCCGGAGCAGCCGCCGGCCTCACACTCGCCACCTACGCGCACGCCCGCGGCTGGCCGGTGCCGATCGGCGGCAGTCAGGCGATCGCCGACGCCATGGTCGCCGACATCGAAGCGCATGGCGGAGACGTCGTGACCGGCGTCGAGATCGAGAGTCTCGGCGAGTTGCCGTCCGCCCGCGTGGTCCTGTTCGACACCGGGATGGAGGCCGCTGCCCGGCTCGGGGAGGACCGCCTGCCGGCGCACTATCTGCGCCGCGTCTCCACGTTCCGCAACGGGAACGGGGTCTCCAAGGCCGACTTCGCGCTCTCGGGACCGGTGCCGTGGAGCAATCCGGAGCTCATGGAGTCGCCGACCGTGCACCTCGGCGGGACCCGGGCCGCGATCGCGCATTCGGAGAGCGAGGTGGCTGCCGGACGCCACAGCACCGACCCGTATGTTCTGGTGTCGCAGCCGTCGATCGTCGACCCG
Source organism: Leifsonia sp. 10N434 (assembly GCF_056394405.1). Taxonomy (NCBI): domain Bacteria; kingdom Bacillati; phylum Actinomycetota; class Actinomycetes; order Micrococcales; family Microbacteriaceae; genus Leifsonia; species Leifsonia sp. 10N434. Next base: position 182,475 of record NZ_JBFTHV010000005.1, read on the forward strand.
ACCAGGGCCCCCGCCGGCCAGCACGTGCTCTGGGCGTACACGCACGTTCCGCGAGGGTCGACCGTGGACCAGAAGGAGGCGATCATCCGGCAGATCGAGCGTTTCGCCCCCGGTTTCCGCGACCTCATCATCGGGTCCGCCTCCCGCACCGCGGCCGAGATGGAGCGCTACAACCCCAACTACGTCGGCGGAGACATCTCTGCGGGAGCGCCGACGCTGAAGCAGCTGATCGCGCGGCCGGTCGTGTCGACCGAGCCGTGGCGGATGCCCGGGCGTGGTCTCTACCTCGCGTCGGCGGCGGCGGCTCCCGGCCCCGGCGTGCACGGGCTCTCCGGCTACTACGCCGCCAGGAGCGCTCTGCGCCACGAATTCGGGGTCACCGAGATGCCGCCACTCGGTCCGGATGCCGCGTCCGGGACGCTCCCGGAGCAGCCCCTGGTGCCGATGCCGGAAGATGTCGCCGCGCTGAGCCTGCGCGACGACGGACTGCCGGAGCAGTAGTCGTGTCCGTCAACGTCAAGCGATTCGCCTGCACCCCCGACGAGGTGTTCGCCGTGCTCGCCGACCCGTGGGTGTATCCGACCTGGGTCGTCGGAGCGTCGCGCCTGCGCGCGGCCGACCCCGCCTATCCGGAGCCCGGCACGAAACTGCATCACTCGATCGGGGTCTGGCCGCTCGTGCTGAACGACGAGACGGAGGTGCTGGAGTGGGACCCTCCGCGCCGGATGGTGCTCACCGCGAAGACGCGTCCGCCCGGCGAGGAGCGCGTGATCATCGAGGCGAAGCCCCGCGGGGACGGCTGCGTGGTGCGGATGGAGGAGTTCCCGAGCGCGGGACCGGTCCGGCTCATCCCGACGTGGCTCGCCGACCTCGCGCTGCGCATCCGCAACGCCGAGACGCTGCGAAGGCTGGAGTACGTGGCAATCGGTCGCGCCGGGCGGTAGTGCTCGTGCGGCGTCGGGCGTACCCTCTTCGCATGTGCCGGAACATCCACACTCTCCACAATTTCGAGCCAGCCGCCAGCAGTGACGAGGTGCACGCCGCGGCCCTGCAGTACGTGCGCAAGATCAGCGGCACGACGAAGCCGTCGAAGGCCAACGCTGAGGCGTTCGATCGGGCCGTCGCCGAGATCGCGCACCTCACGCAGCACCTCCTCGACGACCTGGTGACGACCGCCCCGCCGAAGAACCGCGACGAGGAGGCGGCCAAGTTGAAGGAGCGCTCGGCCCGCCGCTTCGCCGCCGCCTGACCGCTGCTGGCCGGCTCGCGCCGTCGCTCCTCTTCGTTGAGGGGTGGCAAACGCAGGCTCAGTCGGCGTGTTTAGGCCGATTTGCCGCCCCTCAACGGAAAGCGCGAGCTGGCGAGGGCGGCTGGCGAGGGCGGCTCGCGTAATCTGCGGGAAATGCGGGGGCGGTAGCGTTTCGGCATGCCCATCACCGTGACCGTCGAGCCGCCGCGCGCATCCGGTGTCGAGGCGCTGCTGCAGCTCAGTGACGACTACGCCTTCTCGCTCTATCCCGCGGAGAGCTGCTACCTGCTCGACGTGTCGGAGCTCGAGAAGCCCGGCGTCACCGTCTTCGTCGGCCGCGATGCCGGCGGACGAGCGCTCGGGATCGCGGCACTCGTCGTCAAGAGTGACGGCGCCGCCGAACTGAAGCGGATGTTCGTGCACGAGGACTCGCGTGGCCAGGGACTCGCCTCCACCCTGCTCACAGCGGTCGAGCAGGCGGCGAGCGCGAACGGCGTCACGCTCCTCCAGCTCGAGACCGGACCGCTGCAGCACGCGGCGATCGCGCTGTACGAGCGCCGCGAGTACGCGCGCATCCCGAACTTCGGGGACTACGTGGGCGATCCCTACTCGGTCTGCTACGCGAAGACCCTCACGCCGCAACTCGTCTAGCGCGCATCCTCACCGTGCCGCTAGCCTGACGGCAGGCATCGGAGAGGGGTCCCGCGGTGGCACAGGAGAGCGACGCGAACGCGCAGTCCGGCGACGGTGACGCGGCGAACCAGCCGCCCGCCGACCGCACCACCAACCTCCGTGGCTGGCTCATCGCGGGCATCGCGACGGCCGCCGCGCTCATCCTGATCGCGGGCGGCTTCATCGCCGGAACGGTCACCACCCTCGCACTCGGCGGCCAGCGCGGCTCGTGCGACGCCGCCTCGGTGGCCGACCGGGTGCTGCCGACCATCGTGACGATCGTCGTCGAGACCCGTAACGGCTCCAGCAACGGCAGCGGCGAGATCATCACCAGCGACGGCTACATCCTCACCAACAACCACGTGATCTCCTCCGCCGCCACCTCGGGAACCGTCTCCGCGCGGTTCAGCGACGGTCACGAGCTGCGCGCCCGCATCGTCGGGCGGGATCCGAAGACAGACCTCGCTGTGATCAAGGTCACCAGCCCGGATGCCCTCCCGGTGATCGACGAAGGCGACTCCGGTTCCCTGTCCGTCGGCCAGCCGGTGGTCGCGCTCGGCGCCCCGCTCGGGCTCTCGAGCACCGTGACCGCCGGCATCGTGAGCGCACTCGGACGCACCGTCCCGGTGCCGAGCGACGACGACCGCAACGCGATCCTGGTCGGCGCGATCCAGACGGACGCGTCCATCAACCCGGGCAACTCGGGCGGCGCGCTCGTCGACTGCAACGGTCGCCTCGTCGGTATCAACACGGCGATCGCGACCGTGCCCGGCTCCGGCGGACAGACCAGCACGGGCAGCGTCGGCATCGGATTCGCCGTCCCGCAGTCGGTCGCGGTTCCGCTCGCGCACCAACTCATCGAGCACGGCGAGGTCTCCTATCCGAACGTCGGCGCCGACGTCATCCCGATCCCGCACGCGGTCGCGGTGCGCTACGGCGTGGCCGACGGACTGTTCGTGCAGGGGGTCGTGCCGGGTGGGCCTGCGGACGACGCCGGGATCCATCCGGGCGACGTGATCACCGCGGTGAACGGTCAACGGGCGGTCAACCTCGACGTGCTCACGCACATCCAGCTCACCAGCAATGCGGGCGACACGGTGAGGGTCGACTTCCTCCGCAACGGCCGCTCGCACACCACGACGGTGACGCTGGCGGACTAGCGGTGCGTCGGCTGGGCGCCCACCTCAACTGCCCCGGATGCGCCGCGACAGTTCGGCGGCGGCCTCTGCGATCCGTGCCGCGAGGCCCGGCCACTCCTCGCGCGAAAGGTTCTCGCGCGGAAACGTGATCGCGATCCCCGCGGCCGGCCACCCCGCGTGGTCGCGCACCGACACGGCGACCGACGCGAACCCCGGCGTCACCTCGCCGTCCTCCGTGGCGTAGCCGGTCTCCCGCACCGCAGCGACGACACGTTTGAGCTCGGCATAGCTGTGCGGTCCGGCGCCGGTGCGGTCTTCGAAGGCGCCCGCATCCGGATACAGGGCGCGCAGCTGTCCGGCCGGCAGGGTCGCGAGGAGGGCGCGCCCGCTCGCCGTGAGGTGGCTCGGGAGCCGCACGCCCACATCCGTGACCAGCCGGGGCCGGCGCGGAGCGCGTTCTTCGGCAATGTAGACGACGTCGCGACCGTGCAGCACGGCGACGTGGCCGGATTCCCCGATCGCGTCGACGAGGCCGGCCAGGATCGGGCGACCGAGCCGGGTGAGCGGCTCCTGCCGCGAGAACGCGGAGCTGAGCTCGTAGGTGGCGACCCCGAGCCCGTAGCGCTTGGCCTCGGGGAAGTGCAGGACGAAGCCGTGCTCAAGCAGCACCGTGAGCAGGTGGTACACGCTCGAGCGCGGCAGCTCCAGCGCGTGTGCGATGGACGCGGCGGGCATCGGTCCGCGCTGCGCCCCCAGGTACTCGAGGATGCGCAGGGTGTTCTCCGCCGCCGGCACCTTGCTCACGCGCCTTCCCTCTCTCCCGGCTCACCGCCGCCGCCATCGAGTCCGGGCGAAATCTCGCGAATCGGACCCCGACGCGGGATTTCTCCCGTACTCGACCGCGGAAGCTCCGGCGTCTGGGATCCCGGACACGGATGAGTCTAGGCGGGGTCCGCGCGCGAGCGCGAGCGTGTGTGATGGTGGCATGCTCCTCACGAAGACCCGCATCACCGTCGGCGCACGACCCCTCACCGTCGACGAGGTCGTCGCCGTCGCCCGCCACGACGCCCCCGTCGACCTCGAACGCGAGTCGCTCGACGCGGTCGAGGCATCCCGCGCCATCGTCGACGCCCTCGCCGACGACACCGAACCGCACTACGGCATCTCGACCGGATTCGGCGCGCTCGCGACCACGTACATCCCGGCCGACCGCCGCGCCCAGCTCCAGGCGAGCCTCGTGCGCTCGCACGCCGCCGGCAGCGGGCCCGAGGTCGAGCGCGAGGTCGTGCGCGCACTCATGCTGCTGCGCCTGTCCACCCTGATGACCGGACGCACCGGCGTGCAGCGTGCGACCGTCGAGACGTACGCGGCGCTGCTCAACGCCGGAATCACCCCGATCGTGCGCGAGTACGGCTCGCTCGGCTGCTCTGGCGACCTCGCCCCGCTCGCCCACTGCGCCCTCGCGGCCATGGGCGAGGGCCAGGTGCGCGTCGGTGCCGCGTCCGACGGCGCCGGCACGGTCGCAGACGCCGCCGACGCGCTGGCTGCTGCGGGCATCCGGCCCGTCGTGCTCGCGGAGAAGGAGGGGCTCGCCCTCATCAACGGCACCGACGGGATGCTCGGAATGCTCTCCCTCGCCATCCACGATCTGGGCGCCCTCCTGCGCACCGCAGATGTCGCGGCGGCGATGAGCGTCGAGGCGTTGCTCGGCACCGACGCCGTGTTCGCCGACGACCTGCAGCGCCTCCGCCCGCAGCACGGCCAGGCGCTCGCGGCGGCGAACATCCGCAGGATGCTCGCCGGTTCCCCGATCGTCGCGAGCCACAAGGGGCCGGAGTGCACGCGCGTGCAAGACGCATACTCGCTCCGCTGCGCGCCGCAGGTGCACGGTGCCGCCCGCGACACGCTCGGGCACGCAACGCTCGTGGCCGAACGCGAGCTCGCGTCCGCCGTCGACAACCCGGTGCTCACGCTCGACGGCCGCGTGGAATCGAACGGCAACTTCCACGGCGCCCCCGTCGCCTACGCGCTCGACTTCCTCGCGATCGTGGTGGCCGATGTCGCCAGCATGTCGGAGCGGCGCACCGACCGCTTCCTCGATCCCGCCCGCAACCAGGGGCTCACGCCCTTCCTGGCGCACGAGGTCGGTGTCGACTCCGGCCTGATGATCGCGCAGTACACGGCGGCGGGCATCGTGTCCGAGCTCAAGCGACTGGCCGCTCCGGCCTCGGTCGACTCGATCCCGTCGTCGGCGATGCAGGAGGACCACGTCTCGATGGGGTGGGCCGCCGCGCGCAAGCTGCGCCGGTCGCTCGACGGGCTGGGGCGCGTACTCGCGATCGAAGTCATGACCGCTGCGCGCGGGGCAGACCTCCGTGCGCCGCTGAAGCCGGGCGCCTCGACCGGAGCGGTCATCGGCGCCGTACGCGAGGTCGTCGAGGGCCCGGGCGCCGACCGGTACCTCTCCCCCGAGATCGAGGCCGTGGTCGCGCTCGTTCAGTCGGGCCGCGTGCTCGACGCCGCCGAGTCGGTCGCCGGCCCGCTCGCCTAGCCGCTCCGCTTCGTCCCCGCACGCCACCCACCGCCCGCCGCCCGCCGCAGAAGCAATCGAGTCCGAACTTGTTTCGGCCTCACCCGGCGAGTCGGGGCAACAACTTCAGACTCGATCACCACGACAACCGAAGGAGACTCCGATGGATGGAGCCAGAGAGGTCCGCGCGGCACGCGGGACCGAACTCACCGCCAAGAGCTGGCAGACCGAGGCACCGCTGCGGATGCTCATGAACAACCTCGATCCCGACGTGGCCGAGCGACCGGATGACCTGGTCGTCTACGGCGGCACCGGTCGCGCGGCACGGAGCTGGGAGGCGTTCGACGCGATCGTGCGCACACTGCGTGACCTCGAGTCTGACGAGACGCTGCTCGTGCAGTCGGGCAAGCCGGTCGGCGTCTTCCGCACGAACGAGTGGGCGCCGCGCGTGCTCATCGCCAACTCGAACCTCGTGGGCGACTGGGCGACGTGGCCCGAGTTCCGCCGGCTCGAGTCCCTCGGCCTCACCATGTACGGGCAGATGACGGCCGGATCGTGGATCTACATCGGTACGCAGGGCATCCTGCAGGGCACGTACGAGACCTTCGCGGCCGTCGCGGCGAAGCGGTTCGGCGGCACGCTCGCCGGCACGCTCACCCTCACCGGTGGCGCGGGCGGCATGGGGGGAGCGCAGCCGCTCGCCGTGACGATGAACGAGGGCGCCGTGCTGATCGTCGATGTCGACGAGACGCGCCTCCAGCGCCGCATCGACCACGGCTACCTCGACGAGCTGGCCACCGACCTCGACGACGCCGTCGAGCGCGTGCTCGCCGCCCGCGCCGAGCGCCGCCCGCTCTCCGTCGGGCTCGTCGGCAATGCGGCGACCGTCTTCCCCGAGCTGCTGAGCCGCGGCGTCCCGATCGACATCGTCACCGACCAGACGAGTGCGCACGACCCGCTCAACTATCTTCCCGAGGGCGTCACGGTCGCCGAATGGCACGACCGCGCCGCCGCCGATCCGGAGGCCTTCACCCTCGCCGCGCGCGCTTCGATGGCCAAGCACGTCGAGGCGATGGTCGGATTCCAGGATGCCGGCGCCGAGGTCTTCGACTACGGCAACTCACTGCGCGCGGAAGCCAAGCTCGGCGGGTACGAGAGGGCCTTCGACTTCCCCGGTTTCGTCCCCGCGTACATCCGGCCGCTGTTCGCGGAGGGCAAGGGGCCGTTCCGCTGGGCGGCGCTCTCGGGCGATCCGGCCGACATCGCCGCGACCGACCGGGCGATCCTCGAGCTGTTCCCCGACGACGAGCACCTGCGCCGCTGGATCACCCAGGCGGGCGAGAAGGTGCACTTCGAGGGTCTCCCCGCGCGCATCTGCTGGCTCGGCTACAAGGAACGCCACCTCGCCGGCCTGCGCTTCAACGAGATGGTCGCCAGCGGAGAGCTCAGCGCGCCCATCGTGATCGGGCGCGATCACCTGGACTCCGGATCGGTCGCCTCGCCGTACCGGGAGACCGAGTCGATGGCCGACGGCTCCGACGCGATCGCCGACTGGCCGCTGCTGAACGCCCTGCTGAACACGGCATCCGGCGCGACCTGGGTGTCGATCCACCACGGCGGCGGGGTTGGTATCGGCCGCTCCATCCACGCCGGCCAGGTGATCGTCGCCGACGGAACACCGCTCGCCGCCGAGAAGATCGAGCGCGTGCTCATCAACGATCCGGGCACGGGCGTGATGCGCCACGTGGACGCGGGTTACGAGCGCGCGGCCGAGGTCGCCCGTGAGCGCGGCCTGCGCATCCCGATGCAGGAGGGCTGACGATGCCCGCCGGGGGTTCGACGCTGTTCACCGGGATCGCTGAGCTCGTCACCAACGATCCGGTGCGATCCGGCCTTCTGGGGATCGTGCCGGATGCCGCACTGCTCGTGCACGACGGCCTCGTCGTCTGGGCGGGGTCGGCCGACGAAGCCCCCGGCGTGCTGGACCGGAACGCGACCGGCGGTGACGCCGTCGAGACGGTCGACCTCGGTGGGGCGGCCGTCATCCCCGGCTTCGTCGACTCCCACACCCACCTCGTCTTCGGCGGTGACCGGGCCGCCGAGTTCGAGGCGCGGATGTCCGGAACGGCGTATTCCGCCGGCGGCATACGCAGCACGGTCGCCGCCACCCGTGCCGCCTCCGACGGCGAGCTGGCCGCGCGCCTCGACGGTTTCGTCGCCGAGCTCCACGGGCAGGGAACCACGACGTTCGAGATCAAGAGCGGCTACGGCCTGACGGTCGCGGACGAGGCCCGGCTGCTCGAGCTCGCGAGCCGGGTCACTGACGAGACGACCTTTCTCGGCGCGCACGTCGTTCCGGCGGAGTTCGCCGACGATCCCGAGAGCTACGTCAAGCTGGTCTCCGGCCCGATGCTGGATGCGTGCGCGCCGCATGCCCGCTGGATCGACGCGTTCTGCGAGACCGGAGCCTTCACGGTCGAGCAGTCCCGCCGAATCCTCCGGGCGGGTGCCGAGAGGGGGCTCGGCGTTCGGCTGCACGCGAGCCAACTCGCACCGGGCGACGGAGTAGCGCTCGCGATCGAACTCGACGCGGCGAGCGTCGACCACTGCACGTACCTCACCGACACCGACGTCGCCGCACTCGCCAGCTCCCGCACGGTCGCCACGTTGCTGCCCGGCGTCGAGTTCTCCACCCGGCAGCCGTACCCGGATGCCCGGCGACTGATCGACGCCGGCGTCACCGTCGCGCTGGCCAGCGACTGCAACCCGGGGTCGTCGTTCACCTCATCGATGGCGTTCTGCATCGCCGTCGCGGTGCGCGACATGCGCATGACGCCGGCTGAGGCATTGTGGGCGGCCACCGCCGGCGGCGCGGCCGCGCTTCGGCGCACCGATGTCGGAAACCTGGCCGCCGGCAGCCGTGCCGACTTCGTGGCCCTGCGTGCGCCGAGCTTCGTGCACCTCGCGTACCGTCCGGGCGTGCCGCTGGTCGACGGCGTCTGGAAGGACGGCGCCCGCCTGAGCTGAGCGGGCTCAGCGGCTCGCGAGTCCCGCCGCCACCTCGAGCACCAGCAGGGCCGCCAGACGCACCGTGCGTCCGTCGGGCGCATCCGCCGTCGCATCCACCTCGGCGATGTCGACCGACCGCACCGATTCCCACGAGCCGGCTAATCTGGCGGCCGCCCGCAGTTCCCAGGCGGCGAGTCCCCCGGGAATCGAAGCCGGGCATCCGGGCGCGACGGACCGGTCGCAAACGTCGACGTCCAAATCGACGTGCACCGGTCCGCCCGCGCCTCCCGCGATCTCCAGCGCCTCCGCCATGACGTCGTCCATCGGGCGGCGGTGGAGCTCATCGCGATGGATGATCGTGATCCCGTACTCCTCGGCCCGCGCCGCGTAGGCGTGCGAGTTTGCGAAGTCGGCGATACCGATCTGCACCACCCGGCGGCCGTCGAGCCCGGCTTCGATGAGTCGGCGCACCGGCGAACCGTTGGAGACACCGTCGCGCAGATCGTGGTGCGCGTCGAGGGTCACGAGCCCGGCCGTCTCCAGATCGTCGCCCCACGACCCGAGTGCGGCCGGAACCGTGAGGGCGTTGTCGCCGCCCACCGCCACGGTCACGGATGCGCGCTCCACCGCATCCGCCATCGCCGCGATCGCCCGGCCCTCGCCTTCGGGACCGTCCGGATCGAGCACATCGCCGGCGTCGGCGAACAGGAGGTCTTCGAGCTCCCGCGGACGAGGGCCGGGCGCTGAGCGGTCGAGCGATAGGAAGGGGGCGTAGTAGCGGAGCGCCGCTCGCACGGCTGCCGGCGTCTCACCGGCGCCGGTCGCCGACAGCGAGGTGCGGAAGGTCGGTATGCCCAGCAGAGTGAGGTCGATGCGCTCGCCCGGTTCGAGCTCGTCGGGTAACGGCCAGTCGCCGCTGCGCGGCCAGAGGGGGTCGACGGACAAGGGTCGCGGGCTCATAGTGCGACGCTACCAACGCGCGTCGGTGCCGGGAACTGCCGGGTCGCATCCGTGTCTGGGATCACGGACGTGGGCCGTCGACGGCCGGCCGCTGCATCGGCGGCTGCGCTCGGCGGCTGCGGTCGACTGCTGCGGTCGAGCCTCCACGCGCCTAGGATCGCCGCATGGACTCCGCCGCGAACGCTCCCGCCGATTCACCCGCCGACGCCTCGGCTGCCGCAGACGCCTCAGCCGACGCGGCGGCCGAGTTCGCCGCGATCGCCCACGAACTCGCGGGGAGCGGTGCGGTCACCGGACGCATGTTCGGGCATCCGGCGCTCAAGCTCAACGGCAAGGTGTTCGCCTGCGAGTTCTACGGAGCGATGGCCTTCCGGCTCGGCCGGGAGACGTCGGTGCATGCCGAGGCACTCCTGCTCACGGGCGCTCTACTGTTCGACCCTTCGCGACGCGATCAACCGTTCAAGGACTGGGTCGAGGTGCCCGCAGCCGCGAGCGACCAGTGGCCGATGCTCGCGCAGGCGTCGCTCGACCACCTCGTGAACGAGTCCGCCTGACGCGTCGCGCGCGATCCGGTCAGCTCCGGCTCCGGTCAGCTCCGGCTCGGCTCCGCCACGACCTCGGGTGCGCCCGGCGCACCGCCGTCACCGTCGCCCGCCGCGGCAGCCTTCGCCGCACGCTTGGCCGCGCGGCGCTCCTTCGCGCCCTCGACCAGGTTGTAGAGCGTCGGGAGCACGATGAGCGTGAGCAGCGTCGACGAGATCAGTCCGCCGATCACCACGATCGCCAGCGGCTGCGAGATGAAGCCGCCGTGGCCGGTGAGGCCGATCGCCATCGGGAACAGCGCGGCGATGGTCGCGAGCGCCGTCATCAGGATGGGGCGCAGACGACGTGACGCACCGTGTGTCACCGCCTCGGACACCGTCATACCTCGACGCCGGTACTGGTTGACGAGGTCGATCAGCACGATCGCGTTGGTGACCACGATGCCGATCAGCATCAGCACGCCGATGAGCGATGCGACACCGAGCGGGATGCCCGAGATCACCTGGAGCGCGATCGCACCGGTGGCCGCGAACGGCACGGAGACCAGCAGCAGCAGCGGCTGGCGGAGCGACCGGAACGTCGCCACCATCACGATGTAGACGATCAGGATGGCCGCGAGCAGCGCGATCCCGAGCTGCGAGAAGGCGTCGGACTGGCTCGAGGAGACGCCGCCGATCTTCGCCGTCGAGCCCGAGGGCAGCTCGGCCTTCTTCAGCGCCGCCGTCACATCGGCGTTGGCCGTGCCGAGGTTGTCGGTGCCCGGCGTCGCCGTCACCGTCGCGGTGCGGAGCCCGCGCTGCGTGGTGACCGTCGAGGGTCCGTTGGTCTGGGTCACGCTGGCGAGTGTGCTGAGGGCCACCGGACCAGTCGCCGTCGGCACCGAGAGAGCGGCGAGCTGCGCGACGGTGGTCGGCGGGTTGTCGCTCTGCAGGTAGATCTTCAGCGAGCTGTTGTCGATCGCGATCGATCCCGCCTGGGTCGGCTGCATCGCCTGCGAGACGATCGTGCCGACGGCGACCTCGCTGAGGCCGGCGGCGGCCGCCTTCGTGCGGTCGACGTTCACGGCGACGTACGGCAGTGACGCGCTGAGGTTGTCACTCGTCTGCTTGATGGAGTCGAGCGACTTCATCTGCTCGACCACCGAATCCGTCGCCGTCTGCAGGTCGGCGTTGCTGGTGGCTGTGATGTCGATCTCGATGTCGTTGGACGCACCGAAACCGCTCGAGGTCGACACCGTGATGTCGCCCTGGTCCTTGATCGCGCCGAGCTCGGACTCGACCGTGTTCTGCAGCTTCTCCTGATCGGCATTGGGATCGGTCGTCACCGAGAACGTGATCGCGCCGCCGCCGCCCGAGAACGCGTCGCGCAGTGAACTGCCGCTCGACCCGATCGACAGCTGCACCGTCTTCACACCCGACGTGTCGAGCAGCTTCTGCTCGACCACCTTGGCCGCGGTGTCCTGCGCCTCGAGGCTGGTACCCGGAGGCAGCTGCTGCGACACCGTGAGCGTGTTCTGTCCGGTCGAACCGAGGAAGTTGGTCTTCATCAGCGGGGTCAGCGCGAAGGTTCCGATGAGCACCAGCACGGCGATCAGCACGGTCGAGACCGAGTGCTTCAGCGTCCAGTGGATGATCGGCAGATAGCCCTTCTGCAGGCGCGACGGATGCTCGAGCTCGTCCTCGCCGGCAGCGGCGGCCTCGTCGATCGAGAGGTGCGCGGCCGCGGAGTCCTCCTGGCCGCCCTCGTGCTTGCGGGCCTTCGGCGGCCGCAGGAACCAGTACGCGAGCACGGGCACGATGGTCAGGGCGACCAGCAGCGACGAGAGCAGGGCGATCGTCACGGTGAGGGCGAACGGGCGGAACAGCTCACCCGTCACGTCGCCGACGAAGGCCAGCGGCAGGAACACCGCGACCGTCGTGATCGTGGACGCGGTGATCGCACCCGCGACCTCCCTCACGGCCTTGACGACCGTCGTGGCTCGATCCACGCCGGCCACGAGCTGGCGCTTGATGTTCTCGATGACGACGATCGAGTCGTCGACGACACGGCCGATCGCGATCGTGAGCGCGCCGAGCGTGATGATGTTGAGCGTGTAGCCGGTGGTCTGCATCACGATGAACGTGATCAGCACGCTGGTCGGGATCGAGATCGCGGTGACCAGGGTCGCGCGGATCGAGAGCAGGAACACCAGGATCACGATCACGGCGAAGAGGAGGCCGAGCAGTCCCTCTTCGGTGAGCGAATTGATCGACTGCGTGATGAACGGTGCCTGATCGAAGACGACAGTGATCGTGGCGCCGCTGCCGAGCTTGGTCTGCAGGTCGGGGATGAGGTCGTTGACGGCGTGGGAGACCTCGACGGTGTTGGCCGACGGGAGCTTGGTGACGGCGATGGTGAGCGCCGGCTTGCCGTCGACGCGCGAGATCGAGGTCACGGGGTCATCGGTCTTCGTCACGGTGGCGACGTCGCCGATCGTCTTCGGGGCGGGCGGCGCGGCCGGGACGGTGGCGGCTGCACCTGCGCCGGCTGCTGCGCCTGCGCCGGCTGCGGCACCCGCGCCCGCCGCTGCGCCGGCGCCCGCGCCCGCGCCTGCTCCTGCGCCAGCAGACGCCGACGCCGACCCGATCAGCGGGAGCTTCGTGATGTCGTCGATCGACGTGAGCTGCTTGCCCGACTGCACGGAGAGTGTCTTGCCGTTCTCGGTGATCGAGCCGCCGGGAACCAGCACGCCGTTCTGCTGGAGCGCGTCCTTGATCGACGAGGTGCTGAGGCCTGCCGCCGCGAGCTTCGCGGCATCCGGAACGATGGTGATCCGCTGGCCGACCTCGCCGACCAGCTGGGCGTCGTTGACACCGTCCACGTCTTTGATGTCGGGGAGCGCGAGCTTGGTGATGCTGTCGCCGAGGGTGCGCTGATCCTGATCGCTGGTGACCGCGAGCTGGATGACCGGCAGATCGTCGATGCTCCCCGAGATCACCTGCGGGTCGACGCCATCCGGAAGCGTGGACTTGATGCGGTTGATCGCCTGGTCGAGCTTCTGCTCAGCGGTCGCGAGGTCGGTGCCGTAGGTGAACTTCGCCGTGATCAGCGACTGGTTCGTGCTGCTGACCGCCGAGGTGCTGTCGAGGTTCGGCACGCCCTGCACCGCGGTCTCGATCGGCGTGCTGACGTCGTTGTTCACGACCTCGGGCGAAGCGCCGGGGTACGACGAGATGATCGCGAGCTGCGGGAACTGGATCGACGGCGCGAGCTCCTGCTTGAGGTTGGTGAGCGCAAGGCCGCCGAAGATGGCTGCGACGATGGTCACCAGCGCGATGAGTGCGCGGTTCTTCATGCTGAGAACGGCGAGAAAATGCACAGACGTACCCTTTGCGAGATCCGGATGCTGAGAGCGCGACCCCTTCGCCGCCTCGAAAGTATCTCATTGCACCCTGTGCAAAATCCTCATGCCCTGGTACGACTTCGCCGCCCGCGCCTACTCCCCCCGGCGCAGCGCGTTCGTCGTTTGCCACTTGATGCGGCGCCACAGCCTGATGCGCCGCATCAACTGGCAAACGATGACCAGCCGGCGCGGACCAGGATGCGCGTGACGAGCTTCGCGGTTTCGGGGACGAGGTCGGCGGCACCGAGCCTGATCACCGTCTCGCCGAGGTCTTGCAGCGCCATCGTGCGAGCGAAGTCCCGGCGCCATTGCGCGCGATCGCTGCGGTGGTGATCCCCTTCGTATTCGATGACGACCCGGAACTCCGGGAATCGCAGATCGGGACGCGCTACGAACGCACCGTTCGCGTCGTAGAGCGGGACATTCACGTCGAGCCTCGGCAGTCCGGCCTGCACGAGCATCACGCGCAACGCGGACTCCTGCGGCGACTCGGATCGCTCGTGCAGGAGTGGGATGGCCGCGGCGCTCGTCACGGCGCCTGGTCGACCGCGCAGCGTCGACGCACGACGGGCGAGATCGGAGATCGACGCACGACGCAACCTCCAGTGGATGATCGCGTCCCCGAGAGCAACCGATTCCGCCACGGACAGCCGCGACGCCAGGTCCCGCCACGTGCGCGTCGCACTCGTCACCCTCCACCCACGGATGGACACCACGTCTCCATCGCAGAACCGCACCTGATGCCCGACCACACCCGAGATCCGCGGGGCCCTGACCGGACGCGGAACCGACACGTGGAGCGGGCCGTCGGCGAGCACGCGCGGAATCGGCAACCCGTGAAGAAGAGCCGCCGTCGCGTGGCTGAACACCCCGCCCTCCGGCATCCGGATCTGGAGCGCCTCGCACCGAGTGAGAATCGTGACCGGCCGATCGGCGGGTTCCCGCACACCGCGAAAAGGGGTGCGGAGGTCGTCCGATCGAAGACGCCAGACGGAGATGGAGCGGTCGACCGCCTGCTCGAACGAGAACGCACGATCGCCGAATCCGCGGGGAAGGGGATCCCGACGACGCATCCATCGACTCTGCCTCGAAACACATTCACATGGTGCGTGTTATCCACAGCCCGTCGTTTGCCAGACGATGCGTTCCAGGACCCTCCTGCGCCGCATCGAGTGGCAAACGACGGCCGGCCGCGGCGGCGGGGGCCGAGGCGGCGGCCGCGGCGGCCGCGGCGGCCGCGGCTAGACGACGTCGGCGAGGGCGACCGGGTCGGCGTATGGCACGGGGCCGCGCAGCGAGCCCGCCCAGGCGCGCGCGAGGGCCGCCACGGCGCGCCCCGTCTCCTCCTCGCTGTACGTGATCGGGATGCGCAGAAAGCGCTCGAAGGCGCCGTCCAGGCCGAAGCGCGGGCCGGCGGCCAGCAGCAGCCCGTGGTTGCGCGCGCCGAGGGCGAGCGCGGAACTGACCGGGGCGCCGATCCCGACCCACGCCGCGAGGCCGCCGTGCAGGTCGGGCACGATCCAGTCGGGGAAGGTCTCGGCGAGCATCCGGCGCACGGTGTCCCTGCCGGAACGCAGCTGGACGCGCCGCTCCTCCATGATCGCGGGGAAGTCCGGCAGCATCCGTGCGACGACGAGCTGCTCGATCATGGGCGTTCCGAGATCGGTCGACGGCTTGGCGGCGATCAGCTTGCGCACCACAGAGCGGTCGGCCCTGATCCAGCCGATCCGGAGGCCGCCCCAGAGGCTCTTGGAGGCGGAGCCGATCAGCAGCAGCGGCGCGTCGCCCGCCCGTCGCGTGCGGAACGACGCGATCGACGGGAACTCGCCCATCCGGTCGATATCGAGGTCGCCGGTCGTCTCGTCACCGACCACGATCGTGCCCTGCGCGGCGGCCGCGGCGACCACCCGCGCGCGTGTCTCCGGCGACATGGATGCGCCGGTCGGGTTGTGGAAGTCGGGGATCAGGTAGGCGAGGGCCGGGTTGGCGCGCTGGATGGTCTGCTCGATCGCCTCGATGTCCCAGCCGTCCGCCTCGCCCGAACCACCCGCGGCGCCCGAAACGGCAACCGGATGCGGCCCCGCCGGCCCCGCCGGCCCCGCCGACCCCGGCGGCGTCACCGTGATCGGCACCAGCCGCGCCCCGGCCAGCCGCAGGGACTCCGTCGCATGCGGGTAGGTCGGCATCTCGATGAGAGCCCGGTCGCCGCGCCCGAGGAAGGTGCGCGCGATCAGCGCGATCGCCTGCTGCGCGCCGACCGTCACGAGGATCTCCTCCGGGTCGGTCGGCAATCCGCGTAACCGGTACCGTTCCGCGATCGCCTCGCGCAGGTGCGGAAGCCCCACGGGGTCGTAGCCCGAGCTCGGCAGGAAGTGCGGCAGCTCCTCCGCGGCGGCGCGGGCGGCGGCGGGCAGCGCGGTCGCCGCGGGGAGCGCCGCCTTGGTGAAGTCGAGCATCCCGTCGCCGCCGATCGGCGCGCCCTGCACGAGCACCGGTCCCGGCAGCCTGGTCACGCTGCCCGAGCCCCGGATGCTGTCGACGAATCCGGCGTCGCGCAGCTCGCGATACGCCGCGGTGACCGTGGTGCGGCTCAGCTCGAGGCGGCCGGCGAGGTCCCGCTCGGCGGGCAGGCGGGTGTCGATCGGCACGCGTCCGTCGAGCACGAGCAACCGAATGCGGTCGGCCAGCGCCTGGTAGTGCGCACCGTTTCCGCGCCATTCGCCGAGCAGGGTCTCCAGGGAGCGGGCGGTGAGCTGGGCATCCGGCATAAGGCCACCTTAAGCTAATTGGCATCTTGATCAAAGGCCAATTCTGAAATTGGATAGGAGAGTGAATCCCGCACTCCTCCTCACCCGCCGCGTCGTGCAGCTCCTGCTCGGACTGTTCCTCTACGGAATCGCGATCGCGATGATGGTGCGCGCCGGCATCGGCGTCTCGCCGTGGGACGTGCTCGCTCAGGGGCTGTCGATCAAGACCGGGTGGGAATTCGGGCTGATCACGAACGTCGTGGGGCTGGTCGTGCTGCTGTTCTGGATCCCGCTGCGCCAGCGCCCCGGACTCGGCACCGTGCTGAACGTGCTGCTCGTCGGCCCGTCCGCGCAGCTGGGGCTGTGGCTCATCCCGCAGCAGAGCGAGCTCTGGGGCGAGGTGCTGCTCTTCACCGGCGGGCTGCTGCTGCTCGCCGTCGCCACCGGGCTCTACATCGGGCCGCGCCTGGGGCCCGGCCCGCGTGACGGGTTGATGACCGGCCTGCACGCCCGAACCGGATGGCCGATCTGGGCCGTCCGCACCGGCATCGAGGTGACCGTGCTGATCGTCGGCTGGTTCCTCGGAGGCAACGTCGGCGTCGGCACGCTCGCCTTCGCACTCCTGGTCGGGCCGCTCTGCAGTCTGACCCTCCCCTTCTTCGCGATCCGGCTCCCGCATGACGCTGCAGCGGATGCGGCGGAGCGCGAACTCGAGGGCACGGCCGAGCAGGCGGCGGCTCTCGACGAGCAGGATGCCGAGCGCTTCGACGTGCGCGACGGCATCCTGCTCGAATCCGACTCCGGGTCCCGGATGCGCGCCGATCGCGCCGCATGGGGCAACGTCATCCGCGAGCACCAGCCCGACCGCGGGCCGGCCGAGCGCCGCGCGCGTTCGGAACGCGACGGCGACACCGTCTCCCCGCGCCGGGCGGCGGCGACTGTGGCCGCCTACTGGCTCGACGACCGCCTCACCCGCCGCGCGAGCCGCGTGCGCCGCGCCGGCGCCTGAGCGCAGCGCCGCGCCGCGCCGCGCCGCGCCGCACGAAGCCTCACGCACAGCGCCAACGCAATCGAGTCCGAAGTTGTTCATACGAATCGCGCGATTTCGACGCAACAACTTCGGACTCGATTGCGGTTGGGGTCGGCGGGCGGGCTCGGCTGAGCGCGCGCAACCCTAGAGGTTGCGGTCCGCGTAGACGCGGAGCGCGTCGCGGACGAACTCCGCACCGGCCTGGCCGCCGTAGTTCGCGCCGAAGCGCGGATCGGCGACGTACATCTCGCCGAGGCCGACGAGGTAGCCCCTGGTCGGGCCGTTCGCGTCGCTTCCCGGGGTGCCCGGAATGGCCGCGAGCCAGTCGAAGTGCCGCTGGGCGAGCGCCTGCGCGGCCTCGCCGTCGGGTGCCGCACCGCTGGTCGCGGCGGCGATCCAGTCGGCCGCGAGTCGCTTCTGCAGCTCCTGCCATTCCTTCTTCTCCGCCGGTGACTTGCTGCGCCACCACGCGTCCGAGCGCGCGTACGCCTCCTTGCCCCAGCGCTCCTCGACCTCATCCTTGTACTGGGTGTGGTCGAAGCCGTCGAGCATGTCTTCTGCCATGATCTCTTCACCTCCCTCCATGGCGTGGATGGTCGATTCGACCGACGCGATCTGCCGCGCCAGCCGCTCCCGCTCGTCACGCAACCACGTGAGGTGGTTACGCAGTGCGGGAGCCGCATCCGTCTGGTTCTCGAGGACCTCGGCGACGGCCGGGAGGCCGAGCCCGAGGTCGCGGAGCAGCAGGATGCGCTGCAACCGCACGAGAGCGCCCCGGTCGTAGTACCGGTAGCCGTTGGCGCCGATGCGACTGGGCGGGAGCAGGCCGATGTCATCGTAGTGACGCAGCGTCCTGCTGGTCGTTCCGGCCAGCCGTGCGATGTCCTGGATGGACCAGTCCATCGTCGCCTCCTCTCTCGTGGTCGTGATTCCCACGGTAGAGGTTGACGCTACGTCAAGGTCAAGCGCGCAGCTCGATGCGCGCGGCGCGAGCCCCGCTCAGCGCGCCGTCCAGCCTCCGTCGATCGCGAGCGTCTGCCCCGTGATCAGCGAAGCCGCCGGCGAGCACAGGAACGCCACCGCACCCGAGACCTCGCGCGGGACGCCGATGCGATGCAGCGCGGCGATCCGCTCGATCGTGTCGGCCTTGAACGCCGGATCGGAGAGCGCCTCGCTGGTGCCGTCCGTCTCGATGAACGTCGGCGCGACCGCGTTGACCCGGATGCCGTACTCGCCCCACTCGACGGCGAGGCAGCGCGTCATGTGCACGAGCGCCGCCTTGCTGATGCAGTACGACGCCTCGTCGGGGAGCGCCACCAGGCCGGCCTGCGACGCAATGTTCACGATGGCGCCGCCGCCGGACTCGCGCATCAGCCGCGCCGCGGCCTGCGAGAGGAAGAACGGCGCCCGGGTGTTCAGGGCCCACACGCGATCGAAGTGCTCCTCGGTGACGTCGATCGCCGGCTCGCTGATGCCGCCGCCCGCATTGTTCACGAGGATGTCGAGCCGCCCGAACGCCGCGGCGGCCTCCCGGATGGCGTGGATGCTGCCGTCGAGGTCGAGCACGTCCATCCGGAGTGCCAGCACGCGCACCCCGAACGCCTCGAGCTCGGCGACCAGGCCGCCGTCGTTGCCGGGGTCGCGCATCCCGAGAGCGACATCGGCGCCCGCGCGGGCGAGCTCGACGGCGATCGCACGCCCCAGCCCGCGGGTTGCACCCGTTACCAGGGAGGTCGATCCGGCGAGGCTGAACGGCGACTCCGCCCGTGCCTCGCGTTCGTGGACGGTATCGGTCGTCATTTGCTGCTCCCTCGCGATGTCCGGATGGCGTGCACTCAGCGCTTGGCGCGCGCCGGAACCTTCTTCGTCTCCGTCGGCGGCTTCTCACCGGGCATCGGCGAGCCGCCGGTGCCCGACGGCGACGCCGGGGTCTGGCCTGCGTTCACCGGCGTTCCGGTGACCACCGGGATGACCGCGGGACCGGTGGCGGAGCCGGCACCACGTGCACCGTGACCGTGCGTGTGACCCGTCGTCTTCGACGCCGGCTCGAGCGGTCGGCGCGCGACCGGCCGCACCGGCTCGCCGCGGCGGTCCTGACCAGGCAGTGGGCGGGAACGCCGGCCGTAGATGAGCGACGACGAGTCGAGCAGCCAGGGCACGAGCGCGACGGTCACACCGTGGCACAGCATCAGCTGCTGACGGATGCGGTGGGCGCGGTGGTTGTGCAGCAGCGACTCCCACCAGTGGCCGACGATGTACTGCGGCAGGTACACCGTGACGACCTCAGAGCCGTGCTCCTCGCGGCGGTGCTTCAGGTACTTGATCAGCGGGATGCCGAAGTCGCGGTACGGCGACTCGATGATCGTCAGCGGCACATGGATGTTCTGCTCGATCCACTGCTTCTGCAAGTGCTCCGTCGACTCGTCGTCGATGGACACGTGCACGGCCTCGATGGAGTCGTGCCTGGCCGCGATCGCATAGTCGAGCGCCTTCAGCGCCGGCTTCTGCATCTTGCCGACGAGCACGATGGCGTGGTCGCCGCGGCTGCCGAAGGTGGTGACCGGGTCGACCTCGATCTCCTTCTCCACGTCGCGGTAGTAGCGGTTCACGCCGAGCATGAGCAGCCACAGGATCGGCATGAAGATGAAGACCAGGTAGGCGCCATGGGTGAACTTGGTGATCGTCACGACGATCAGTACGACCGCGGTGAGGAACGCGCCGAAGGCGTTGATGCAGAGGCTGCGCACGATGCTCGAGCGCTCGCCCGACGGCACATTTCCGGATCGCAGCAGGCTGATCCAGTGCTTGACCATGCCGGACTGGCCCAGCGTGAACGACACGAACACGCCGATGATGTAGAGCTGGATGAGCTGGGTCAGGTTCGCGCGGTACACGAGCAGCAGCACGGTGGCGGCGAGCGCCAGCACGATCATCCCGTTCGAGTAGACGAGGCGGTCGCCGCGCGTGTTCAGGGACTTGGGCGCGTACGAGTCGCGTGCCAGCACGGAGCCGAGCAGCGGGAATCCGTTGAAGGCCGTGTTGGCCGCGAGGAGCAGCACGACGGCGGTCGCCGCCTGCACCACGAAGAACAGGATCGAGTTGTTGCCGAAGGTCGCGGCGGCGATCTGCGCGATGAGGCTGCGCTGCGGCGACGTGGCGCACTCGGCCCAGCCCTGCAGGTCGCACGGGTTCTCGGCGTAGTGCACGCCGCTGATGAGGGCGACCGCTGTGAGGCCGGCGAACAGCACGATCGCGATGCCGCCCATCAGGCCCAGTGTCTTGCGCGCGTTCTTGACCTTGGGTGTGCGGAATGCCGGCACGCCGTTGGCGACCGCTTCGACACCGGTCAGCGCACTACAGCCGCTCGAGAAGGCACGCAGCAGCAACAGGATCATCGCCGCCTGCCCGAGGTTCGCCGCGTTCACGCTGTACTGCGCCGACTCGGCGACCGGCGCGTCCCCGAACGCGGTGCGGATCAGCGCGGTGACGATCATCAGGAAGATCGAACCGATGAAGAGATAGGTCGGGATGGCGAACGCCTTGCTCGACTCGCGCACGCCGCGCAGATTGACCGCGGCGATCACGATGACGAAGAGCACGGCGAGCTCGACGCGCCAGTCGCCGAGGAAGGGGAGCGCGGAGATGATGTTGTCGACACCGGACGCGACCGACACGGCCACGGTCAGCACGTAATCGACCAGCAGAGCGGACGCGACGACGAGGCCGGCCTTCTCGCCGAGGTTCTTGTGGGCGACCTCGTAGTCGCCACCGCCGGAGGGGTACGCCTTCACCAGCTGCCGGTAAGAGAGGACCACCGTCACCAGCAGTACGACGACCGCCGCGGCCACCCAGGGCGCGAAGGTCAGGAACGCGAGCCCGCCGAGCAGCAGGATCATCAGCAGTTCCTGCGGCGCGTACGCCACAGACGAAAGTGCGTCGCTGGCGAAAATGGGTAGGGCGAGGTGCTTCGGGAGTAGCTGTCCTTCGAGTTTTTCACTCGGAAGCGGGTCGCCGATCAACCACCGCTTCGGGGATCTCCCCTCATTTGTCACGAGGGTCGAGACTACTCGCTGCCAATCCACTGTCAAGTCGGCGCGTCGCCCGCCCCGAACGTTGCAGCTCTGTAATAGATAGGAGCCGATGTCGCGCGCCGCGTCCTGGCGCGGTGCACAGCGCAAGCGCGCCCGACCCTGAGAGTCGGACGCGCTTTTGCCGTATGTTGCTGAGACCCCGTTCTGGGGGCGCTTTTCGGTGCCTCACCAGCGTTTCAGTGATCGTTCAGCGGTTGTTCAGCGCCTCCAGGATGCTCGTGCGCACTCGGGCCAGTTCGAACTTGAGCTGCGGCACCACGTCGGCGGGCAGCGACCCCCTGGCAGCCTGCGACCGGATGTCGGTGCGGAGCTGCTGGCGGAAGTCGTTGAGCACCGCCTCGGCCTCGCGCATCGACGCCGTCGCCGCCTGGCGAGTGTCGCGGAACTCCTGCCGGAACTCCTGGTGGGCGTCGCCGCTGACACCGCCGCCGCGCCGCGCCTCGCGTGCGGCCGACGCCAGGTCGGCCTTCAGGCTGCGCATGGCCTCGTTCACGCCGGCCCGCACCTCGTCGGCCAGACGGCGCACCGAGTCGGTGACCTCGTCTTCGATGGCGTCGAGTTCGTGTTCACGATCCGCGAGCTCGGCGCGGCCGGCTTCGGTGATGGCGTAAACGGTCTTGCGCCCCTCCGTCGCCTTCGTGACGAGGCCCTCCTCCTCGAGCTTGGCCAGCCTCGGATAGATGGTGCCGGCGCTCGGACTGTAGGTTCCGCCGAAGCGGTCGCTCAGCGCCTGGATCAGCTCGTACCCGTGCTTCGGCGACTCGGCGAGCAGGCTCAGCAGGTAGAGACGGAGGCTGCCGTGGGCGAAGACCGGGGTCATGCCGACGCTCCCTGGCCGTCGTCGTTCTGCGCTCCCGCGCCCTGGGCAGCGGAGGCGGCCGCGCTGCTGCGCAGCACGGAGACGCCGCCGGAGACGGAGTTGACGTTCACGTCGGCCCACGATCCATCGAGGGAGCCGGCCGTGCCGGTGTAGGTGCGGCCGGGCATCCAGTTGATGAAGACGTTGTCGAGCTGGATCTTGCCGGAGACGGTGTTCACGTGGAAGCGGGCGCCGACGGCGTCGGGCATCCGGATGGTCACGTCGCCCGAGACGGTGTTCGTCGAGATGGAGTCGGGCGTTCCGCTGATGTCGACCAGCACGTCCGCCGACACCCCGTCGACGCTGAACCGAGGGATGTCACCGGTGGCGATGACGTCGCCGGAGACCGTGTGGGCCGAGATCCGGCCGGTGTGGTTGCGCACCGAGAGCTCACCGCTGACGCTGTTGAGCTCGAGGTCGCCGGTGAGTCCATCGACCACGAGGTCGCCCGAGACCGTGCTCAGCTTGGCGTTGGTACGAAGGCCGGAGACGAGGGCGTCCGCGGAGACGATGCCGAACTTGAGGGCGACGTCGCGCGGCACGAGCACGCTGACATCGGCCTTGGCGTTGCTGCGCATCGACTTGAAGACCTCGATGAAGTTGTCCCAGCGGAGCTGCGGGTGGTCGATCTCGAGTCGATCGCCTTCGACGGTGATCTTGAGGTCACGCCCTGAGACCGAGTGGACTTCGATGCGCGCGCCGGGCTCGTCATGCCCGATGATGTCGATCTGACCGCCGATGAATCCGACCTTGAGCTGGCGTACCAGCTCGACGTCGATGATCTTGCTGTCGCCCGGCTCGATCAGCCATTTGTCCTGTGCCATTGGTGTGCTCCTGGTTGCCTGTTGCGGTGCCGCGCTGGGCGACCCTCGATGATTCGATTTCGGGATTCGCGATATATCGCGTTGTTGACAAGATCAAGATATATCGCGTATGCCGGGCATGCAACCCCCACACGCCCATCCCGCCCCTTTTTCAGGGTCGCCTCAGGGTTCCCCCCGACCGCCGGCCCCCTCGGCCCGTCGGTCGCTTCCGTTGAGGGGTGGCGAATGCGTCTAAACACGCCGGAGGAGCCCCGATTTGCCACCCCTCAACGAAATGAGGATGCGCGGCGGTCGGCGAAACGGGATGCGCGGCGCGACGCTAGTGGAACTAGCGGCGGCCGCGGGGGCGCTGCAGCCAGGGCTGCAGCATCCGGGTGACGAAGGGGAGCAGCAGGTAGGTCATCGTCGGCGTCAGGCACAGCGTGGTGATCAGCACCGTCGCCAGCGGCCAGAGCTGGTGCCAGCCCGGGACCAGGTACACCGTGAGGTAGGTGAACGCCAGCGACAGCGGGAAGAAGCCGAGCCAGATCGTGACGGCCTGCTTCCAGCGGGGCGGCGGAGCAGCCACGCCCGGCTGGGGAGCGTCGAACCATCCCTCGATGCCCGTGCGGCGTTCGACGCGGGCGACCTCGACGAGTTCGCGGCCGTCGTAGAGCCAGCCGGCGCGATCCTCGGAGGCCTCCCAGGCCTCGAGCGTTGCGGCATCGGCGAAGCGGTAGAGCATGTGCCACTCGTCGGAGTCGTGGCGGGCCCGCACCCAGCCGGAGCCGAGGAAGCCGTCGTAGCTGTTGGCGAGGTTGACGCCCGCCTGAACCCAGTGCGTGACTTCGGGCAGGCGCGACTCATCGACGCGACGGGTGATGGATACGGTGACGGGGAGGCGGTGCGCTCGTGGCGCGTCCTCGAGAGTCTCTTGTGGAGGCATGCATCAATTGTCGCCGATCGGGATTACCGGCAGATTTCGCGGGGCGGGCGACCGTCAGCGGGCCGCCGCGATCACCGACGGACCTTCGCGCACGACCAGCCGCGGCGCAACCAGACGGTGGCGGGGATCGGTCACCTCGGTGCCCGGCCTCACGCGGCCGCCATGCGCGCCCGTGAGCAGCTCGAGCACACCGGCCGCCACCTCGTCGAGCGGCTGCTCGACGCTCGAGAATCCGATGGACGCCGCAACTGGTGTGTTGTCGTAGCCGACGACCGGGATGCGCCCTCCCGCGGCCATCAGCGCACCGAGCGCCAGCGAGTCGCTCACGCACACCACGGCGTCGACCGTGCCGGCGGCCTTCTCGAGGCGGCGCATCGCGTCCGCTCCGTCGTTCACGCCGTCTTCGGCCGCCACCTCGAGGGTGCGCAGCTCCGCGTCGCCGAGACCGCTGCCCTCCCGCATGGCTTCGAGCCAGCCGCGGCGGCGGTCATCACCCGTGCCCGACCCGGTCGGCCAGCCGATGAAGCCGACCCGTCGTGCGCCGGTCGTCAGCAGATGCGTCGTCGCCTCCCGCAGGCCGTGGCATCCGTCGACGTCGACCCAGAGGTGCTCCGGGTCGGCCATGTCGTCGATCCCCCATGGACGTCCGAACGTGACGAACGACTGCCCGTGCTCGATCAGCCACTCCGTACGCGGGTCGCCGTGGAACGTGGACGTCAGCACGAAGGCGTCCACGTCGGCGCCCTCGCTGAGGCGCTGGAACTGCGCGATCTCGTCTTCGGGTCCTGTGGCCGTGAAGAGGAGCATCCGGAGGTTCTTGCGGTCGGCCTGCTCGGTGAGCGCGTGCAGGAACCGGTCGAGGATGCTGCCCGAGATGCCGTCGGTGGTGATCGGATCGAGCCGGATGCCGATGGTC
This sequence comes from Leifsonia sp. 10N434, assembly GCF_056394405.1. Classification (NCBI taxonomy): domain Bacteria; kingdom Bacillati; phylum Actinomycetota; class Actinomycetes; order Micrococcales; family Microbacteriaceae; genus Leifsonia; species Leifsonia sp. 10N434. Next base: position 207,351 of record NZ_JBFTHV010000005.1, read on the forward strand.
GAGCTCTTCTGCGTGCGCAGCCGGCGGGCCGAGGCGTGCGGGCGGTAGCCGAGGTGCGTGATGGCGTGCTGCACGCGCTCACGGGTCTCCGGCCGCACCACATCGGGCGCGTTGAGTACGTTGGAGACGGTCTGCCGTGAGACGCCGGCGGCGTCGGCGACATCGCTGATCGTCGGCTGGGCTCCCATGCGCCTCCCTCCGCGGTTTCCGCCCATCGTCCGGGCCATCCTGCACCGCTCGCGCTCCGGCGGGCGGCTTTGATCGTTCAAAGCTGAGTAGAACGATACATCCGGCACCGCTTGACACCTTCCGAAAAGCGTGACTATGGTGGCAGCGCCCCAATTTGATCGTTCAAAAGCACCGTAGCACTGGCTGATTTGATCGATCAAACCCCGTACCGCGACCAGAGGAGGTCTGATGCACGCCACGCGCGCAGCGTCCCTCCCCGCCCGGTCCTCCGCCCCCGAGAGCAGCCCGTCCCCCCGGCTCCTCGGCGGCACCGGCACCCCCCGCGGCAGCGGCACGCCCACCGGCACCGGCACGCCCTCCGGCAGCGGCACCCCCACCGGCAGCGGCACGCCCACCGGCAACGGCAGCGCCCTCCCGACCTCGTCGACCCACCCCCTCGTGCGCCCGCTCACCCGGCGCACTCACACCAAGGAGAGAACAACAATGCAACGAAGCACCCATCGCTGGTTCGCGGGAGGCGCCGTCGCCGTCGCCGCTGCGCTCGCCCTCACCGCCTGCGGCTCCGGATTCAGCGGAAGCAGCAGCGACTCCACCGGCAAGCTCACCTCGTCGAGCAAGGCCCTCACGGTCATGATCGGCTCCAGCGGCGATGCCGAGACCGCGGCGGTCAAGTCGGCCGTCTCCGACTGGGCGTCGAGCTCGGGCACCAAGGCGTCCGTCGTCGCCGCCAGCGACCTCAACCAGCAGCTCTCCCAGGGGTTCGCAGCGAAGAAGCCCGCCGACGTCTTCTACCTGTCGACGGATGCGCTGGCCGGCTACGCGTCCAACGGCTCGCTGCTCGCGTACGGTGACCAGCTCACCAACAAAGACGACTTCTACCCCAGCCTCGTGAAGTCCTTCACCTACGACGGCAAGTTCTACTGCGCGCCCAAGGACTTCTCGACGCTGCAGCTCGTCGTGAACACCGACCTGTGGAAGGCCGCCGGACTCACCGACGCCGACTACCCCAAGACCTGGGCCGACCTCGAGTCCGTCTCGAAGAAGCTCACCACCGCCAAGACGGTCGGTCTCGGCATCTCGGGTGAGTACGCCCGCATCGGCTCGTTCATGACCCAGGCCGGCGGCAACCTGATGAACGACGACAGCACCAAGGCCACGGCGAACAGCGACGCCAACGTGCAGGCGCTCACCGAGGTCAAGAAGATGCTCAACGACGGCGACCTCAAGTACGCCAAGGACCTCGGCGCCGGATGGGGCGGCGAGGCGTTCGGCAAGGGTCTGGCCGCGATGACCATCGAAGGCAACTGGATCACCGGTGCCATGCAGGCGGACTACCCCAACATCAAGTACAAGGTCGTCGAGCTCCCCAAGGGCCCGGCCGGCAACGGCACGCTGCAGTTCACCAACTGCTGGGGTATCGCAGCAGACAGCCCCAACCAGGCCGCCGCGCTCAAGCTGGTCGAGAAGCTGACCAGCAAAGACGACCAGCTCGCCTTCTCGAAGGCGTTCGGCCCGATGCCGTCGATCAAGTCGGCTGCTGACGACTGGAAGTCGGCCAACCCGGCGCTCGTCCCGTTCCTGACCGCCGCCGACTACGCCAAGGGCGTGCCGACCGCGAAGGGCTCGGCCGACGTCGTGACCGACCTCAACAGCAAGCTCGAGACGTTGAAGACGGGTGACCCGAAGGCGATCCTGGACACGACGCAGAAGAACCTCGAAGCGCTCCTCAAGTAAGGAACGGTCACCGCAACCATGTCGAAAACCACGAGTCGGTCTCGTCGCTCCGGAATCCGGCGCGGCGAGGCCGCCTCGGGGTGGTTGTTCACCGCCCCGGTCATCATCCTGCTCGGCGTCTTCCTCCTCATCCCCGTGCTCATGGCGCTCTGGGTGAGCTTCTCCGACTGGGGCGGCCGGGGCAGCCCCTTCTCCTCCGACGTCGACTTCGTCGGGCTGAAGAACTACCAGACCCTCCTCGCCGGCGGCGGGCTCGCCGAGCAGGACTTCGGCTTGTCGCTGAAGAACAACGCCTGGTACGTCGTGCTGGTCGTCCCGATCCAGACCGCGGTGGCCCTCGGCCTCGCCGTCATGGTGAACCGCGCGATCCTCCGCGGGCGCGGCTTCTTCCGCACCGCCTTCTACTTCCCGTCGGTCACAAGCTCGGTCGCCATCACGGTGCTCTGGCTGTTCCTGTTCGGCGCGACCGGCGCCGTCAACGAGGTGCTCTCCTGGTTGGGCATCAACGGACCCAACTGGTTCAACGACCCCGACGGCATCTTCCACAACTTCCTCGAGATCTTCGGGGTCACCTCCGGGCCGGCTGCACTGACGCAGAACACCTTCCTCGGGGTCTCGTGGTGGGACTGGCTGGGCGGCCCGTCCGTCGCGATGAGCGCCTTCGTGCTGCTGGCCGTCTTCACCACCGGCGGAACCTTCATGCTGCTCTTCATCGCCGCCCTGCAGAACCTCGGCGGCGACATCACCGAGGCAGCGATGATGGACGGCGCCAACGGCTGGCAGCGCTTCTGGCGCATCACGCTTCCGCAGCTGCGCCCGACCCTCTTCACGGTGCTGACACTCGGTCTCATCGGCTGCTGGCAGGTGTTCGACCAGATCTACACGGGCACCAAGGGCGCACCGAGTAAAACGACCCTCACGCCGGCCTACCTGTCGTACACGACGGCCTTCACCAACCAGGAGTGGGGCCAGGGCGCCGCGATCGCGTTCATCCTGTTCGTGATCATCGTGGTCTTCACACTGTTCCAGCGCTGGGCGCTGCGTGAGCGCCCGGTCTCCAAGCGCCGGATGCGCCGCTACGGCATCCCGACCGACGGCGGCTCCCGTGGCGGCCGCGGCGGCGACGGTCCGGGAATGAAGGTCGCTGCAGGCGTCGCCACCGAACAGGCACTCAACGGACGAGGGACGATCGGATGACCATCGCAGCCAAGCCGGCGGATGCCCGCGCCACGAGCGACCCGGCCCTGACCTACCGCGGCGGCCCGCAGAAGCGCCAGCGCTCCACCGGCACGGTCGTGGCGACGTCGATCACCTACGCGATCCTCATCGTCATCGCGATCGTCTACATCATGCCGTTCCTGATCCAGATCGCGACCTCCTTCAAGACCGACGCGGATGCGACGGCGAACCCGGTCTCGCTCATCCCGCAGACCTGGACCACCGCCGCGTACACCAAGCTGTTCCTCAACTCGGACTTCCCGACCTGGTTCAAGAACTCCGTCATCGTGACCATCGTCGTCACGCTCGGCCGCGTGTTCTTCAACTCCCTCGCCGGTTACGCCCTCGCGCGCCTCCACTTCCGCGGGCGCGGCGTCATCTTCGCCGCCCTGGTCGCCGTGATGTCGGTGCCGATGGTGACCCTGCTCATCCCGAAGTTCCTGGTGATCAACCAGCTCGGCATCTACGACTCCTACGCCGGCATGATCATCCCGTTGCTCACGGATGCGGCGGGGGTCTTCATCATGAAGAACTTCTTCGAGTCGATCCCGCCGAGTGTCGAGGAGCAGGCGCGCATCGACGGCGCCGGCACCTTCCGCGTGTTCTGGTCGATCGTGCTGCCGATGGCGCGCCCGGCCCTCATCACCATCGTGATCCTGTCGTTCCAGGGCTCGTGGAACGAGCTGGCGCACTTCATCATCTCGACGCAGGACCCGGCCCTCACCACCCTGACCAAGGGTGTCGCCGGTCTCGCGAGCGGACAGCTCAGCCAGGGGAACCAGTACCCAATCAAGCTGGCCGCGGCCGCGATCATGACGATCCCGGTGGCCGTGCTCTTCTTCATCTTCCAGCGCCGCATCATGAACTCGAGCGAGGGGGCGGTGAAGGAGTGACCGCCGCACGACCGACCATCGTGGCCACCTGCGGCGGCCTGAATCCGGGCTCCTGGACCGACGCCGTCTACGGTCCGCTCCTGCTGCACGCGATCGAGCTGGCGCACGTCGAAGGGCGTGCTCCCCGTGTGGCGCACCTCAACACCGCCGGCGGCGACCAGCGCTCGATCGAAGGCACGGAACTCGAAGCCGCGCGTGCGGCCGGCGTGGACGCGTCGCACATCCGGTTCTTCCCGCACCCGAACATCGAGCACCTGCGCGAGCACGTGCTGCGTCAGGACGTGATCTGGGTGAGCGGCGGCAGCCTGGTGAACCTCCTCGCCGTCTGGCGGGCGCACGGTCTCGACGCGATCCTCGCGGAGGCGTGGCGCGCCGGCGTCGTGCTGGCCGGAGGCTCCGCCGGCGCGCTCTGCTGGCACAGCGGCGGCACGACCGCATCGTTCGGCCCGCAGATCAGCGCCGTCGCAGACGGACTGCGACTGCTGCCCGGCTCGCTGGGCGTGCACTACGACTCCGACCCGAACCGCCGCATCGCACATCAGGCCGCCATCGCCGCGGGCACGATCCCCTCGGGCTATGCCCTCGACGAAGGGGTCGGGCTCGTCTTCGAAGACGCGAGCCTCGTCGATGTCGTGGCCGAGCGCGCCGGACAGTACGCCTGGCGCGTCGACGCGGCCGACGGCGTCGTCGACGAGACGCGGGTCACGCCCCGCCTCCTGGCCGACGCAGCCCCTTCCCCATCCCCCACCGACCAGCCCAGCTACCAGGAGGCGTGAACGCCACGATGACCACCCCGCTCCAACCCCTGCTCCACGACAGCGTGGTGGTGCTCACCGCTCCCAGCCAGGCCTGGTCGACGGCTGACGGAACCGTCGACGGACACGGCATCCACGGGTTCTACCACTCGGACGTGCGCGTGCTCGACGGCATCGAGCTGACCGTCGGCGGCCGCCGCACCGAGCACATCGCCACCGCGACGCCGGATGCCGCCACCGCGGTCTTCACGTCGCTCGCGCGGGCGATCGACGACGCCTCCGCCGACCCGCGCGTGCGCATCGACCGCCGCCGCGAGGTGCGCGCCGGCCGGATCACCGAGACCATCGTGCTGCGCAACGCGCTGGGCACCGCCATCCGCACCCAGGTCGGGATCGCGCTCCGCGCCGACTTCACGCCGATGCAATCCGTCAAGGCGGGACTCACCGGCAGCGAGCATCCGGTGCGCGCCGTCGCCGGGCCGGATGGCGTCACCTTCACGTCGGGCGCGGTGACCGCCACGCTCACGGCCTCCGACGCCGGGGTGACCGTCGGCGACGCGGATGCGACGCTGAGCTGGTCCGTCGAGGTGGCAGCGCATTCGTCTGCGACCCTCGTCTGGCAGCTCGAGGTCGACGACCCGTCGGCGGTCGTCGCCGGCGCCGCGCCATCGCCGGCCTGGAAAGCGGTCAGCGCCTCCACGGGCGACTCCCGCCTCGCGGCCTGGCTGCAGCAGGCGCTCGGCGACCTGCAGGGTCTCCGGATGTCGACCACCCAGCGGCCCGACGACGTCTTCCTCGCCGCCGGAGCTCCCTGGTTCTTCACCCTCTTCGGCCGCGACTCCATCTGGGCGGCCCGGATGCTGCTGCCGCTCGGCACCGACATCGCTGCGTCGACTCTGCGCATCCTGGCCGCGCTGCAGGGCACGAAGGTCGTGAACGAGACGGCCGAGCAGCCCGGCAAGATCATGCACGAGCTGCGCCCCGCCGCCCTCACGATCCCTGGCGAGGGCGTGGTGCTGCCTCCGCTCTATTACGGCACAGTCGACGCGACCGCGCTCTGGGTCGTGCTGCTGCACGACGCTTGGAAGTGGGGCATGCCCGCGTCCGAGGTCGAGGCCATGCTGCCGAATCTCGAAGCAGCCCTCGCCTGGATGCGCGACTATGGGGACAGCGACGGCGACGGCTTCCTCGAATACGTCGACACGACGGGGCACGGCCTGGCGAACCAGGGCTGGAAGGACTCGGGCGACTCGATCCAGTGGCGCGACGGCACGCTCGCGGACGGCCCGATCGCGCTCTGCGAGGTGCAGGCGTACGCCTACGAGGCCGCTGTCGGCGGCGCGGCGCTGCTCGAGGCGTTCGGTCGCCCGGGAGCCGACGAGTGGCGCGCATGGGCCGCCGGCATGAAGGAGCGGTTCGCGGCGTCGTTCTGGATCGCCGACCCGGCCGGCCCGTATCCGGCGATCGCCCTCGACGCCTCGAAGCGCAAGGTCGACACGGTCACCAGCAACCTCGGGCACCTGCTCGGAACGGGCATCCTGGACGATGAGCACGCGGCGCTGGTCGCGCAGCGCCTGGTCTCGCCGCAGCTCGACTCCGGCTACGGTCTGCGCACGATGTCCAGCGACTCCGCCGGATTCTGGCCGCTCAGCTACCACGGCGGCTCGGTCTGGGCGCACGACACGGCGATCGCGATCACCGGGCTGGCGCGGGACGGGTTCGGCGCGGAGGCCGAGCAACTGGCCGACGGGCTGCTGCGCGCGGCCGAGGGCTTCCACTACCGGATGCCGGAGCTGCACTCGGGTGATTCGACGTCGGACACGGCGTCGCCCATCCCGTACCCTGCCGCGTGCCGCCCGCAGGCCTGGTCGGCCGCGGCAGCGGTCGCGGTGCTCACGGCGCGCCTCGGTCTCGTCGGCGATGCGCAAGCAGGCACACTGACGGTCGACCCCATCCCCGGCGTCGGCACGATCGAGGTCGAGGGGCTGCGGTTCGGCGGCGAGGTCGTGAACCTCGCTGTCGACGAGGACGGCGTGGTCACGCGCAGCTGAACCGGGTTCGTCGTATGTGGCGGCTCCGGGATTCCGGGTTGGCGGAGCGCGACGGACAGGCGGATGCTGGGGCGATGTTCGAGGGATTCGAGGTCGCCGACATCGGCGTGGGGGACGCGGTCATCCACGTGCGGCACGGGGGCGATGGCCCGCCCGTGCTGCTGCTGCACGGGCATCCGCGTACGGGTTCGACGTGGCACCGCGTCGCTCCCGCCCTCGTCGAGCAGGGTTACTCCGTCGTCGTCCCCGACCTCCGCGGTTACGGCGCCTCCCTCGGGCCCGAGCCGACGCCCGGCCACACGGCCCACTCCAAGCGCGCGATGGCCGGCGACCTGCGCACCCTGATGCACCGGCTCGGCCACGAGCGGTTCGCCGTCGTCGGGCACGACCGCGGCAGCTACGTGGCCCTGCGGCTCGCGCTCGACCATCGGGAGTCGCTGGAGCGGGTCGCGCTGCTCGACTGCTTGCCGATCGTCGAGCACCTCGAGCGCATCACGCCGGAGTTCGCGACCGCCTGGTGGCACTGGTTCTTCTTCGCCCAGCCCGCGACGCCGGAGCGCGTCATCCTGGCGGATCCCGACAGCTGGTACCACGGTGATCCCGACCGGATGGGGCAGGAGAACTACGACGAGTGGCGGGCGGCCGTCAACAGACCCCAGGTCGTGCGCGCCATGCTCGAGGACTATCGCGCGGGACTCACGGTCGATCGCGCCGCCGAGGAGGCCGACCGTGCCGCGGGCAGGAAGGTCGGGACACCGCTGCTGGTGCTGTGGTCGCTCGACGACGACCTGGAGGACCTGTTCGGCGACCCGCTCCCGATCTGGCGCGACTGGGCGACGGATGTGCGGGGACGCGGCATCCGGTCGGGTCACCACATGGCAGAGGATGCTCCGGTCGAGCTCACCGATGCGCTGGTGGCGTTCCTGCGCGAGTGATCAAGCGACGACGAACGGCGCCGGACGGCGCTAGAGCTGCGCCATGATCTGGCGGGCGATCACGCGGCCCGCGCGATTCGCGCCGATCGTGCTGGCCTGCGGGCCATACCCGGCCAGGAATATCCGCGGGTCCTGCCACGAGGCGCCGGAGGCGACCGTCAGCCCTCCGGACTTCTCGCGCAGCCTGAGCGGTGCGAGGTGGCGCAGCTCGGGGCGGAAGCCCGTCGCCCAGATGATCGCGTCGGCCTCGGTGAACGAGCCGTCGGGCCAGCGCACGCCGTCCTCCTCGATCGCCGTGAACATCGGCCGTTCCACCAGCACCCCGCGCTCGATGCCGGCCGCGATGCGCCGGGTCTTCGGCACGCCGGTGCCGCTGACGATCGACGGGAGCGCCGCTCCGGCGCGAGCCGCCGCATCCTGCGCCGCCACCGCGGCGACACCGCCCTCGATCGTGAGCTCCGACTCGTCTTTGAACTCCACCGGACGTCGCGCGGCCCAGGTGACGCGTGCGGCGACGTTCTCGAGTTCGAGGAGGAAGCCGATCGCAGAGGTGCCGCCGCCGACCACGACGACCGACTGCCCGGCGAACTCCTCGGCGGAGAGATAGGAGGAGGTGTGCACATGCCTGCCCCTGAATGTGTTCATCCCCGGGTAGTACGGCACGAACGGGGCGCCCCAGGTGCCGGTCGCGTTGACGACCATCCGGGCCCCCGTCTCGCCGCGGGTGTGCTCCACGATCAGGTCGGCCCCGCGGTCGAAGATGCTCGTGACGGTGGCGGGGCGCTGCACGTCGAGGCCGAAGTGCTCTTCATACCGCCGGTAGTATCCGGCCACGATGTCGCGCGCGGGCAGCGAGCGATCGGCCGTCTCGAAGCTCAAGCCGAGCTCGGACATTCCCGGAAGATCATTCACGTGGTGGGCGCTGCCGAGCTTGAGGGCGTCCCAGCGATGCTGCCAGGCGCCACCCGTCGACGGACCCCTGTCGTAGATGATGAAATCGGCGCCGGGAGTGAGTTCGAACCGCCGCAGGTAGTACGCGACAGCGAGGCCCGCCTGGCCTGCTCCGACGATCACCACCTGGGTGTCGGTCCTCGTCGTGGTCACGCGCTCATCCCATCACTTCTCGCTGTGCGTGAACCCGGGGTTCCCCAGGCACCACATGCTAAACTAGCCCCTAGTTTTCATTGTTCCTGTTCGGATTCCCGGGTGGCTCATTGCCCACCCGGCCTGGCACCGTAAGGGGGTCACGCATGGGGCGCGGCCGTCAAAAGGCAAAGCACACCAAAATCGCGCGCGAGCTGAAGTCGTTCAGCCCTGATGTGAACTACGACGCGCTCGAACGGGAGCTCACCGGACATTCTCATCACGACGACCAGTACGCTGCGTGGGCCGACTACGAGCCCGAGGGCTATAAAGGCGACACGTACGAAGACGAAGACCAGCCGAAGCGCGCGTAGCGCTCGCTGATCACAGCCAGCCTTTCTCTGCGGCGACCCCCGCCGCCTCCGAGCGATTGCGCGCGCCCGTCTTGCCGATCGCGCTCGAGAGGTGGTTGCGCACCGTCCCCTCGCTGAGGTGCAGCGAGTGCGCGATATCGGTGATCGTCCCTCCGCGCCCGGCGACCACGAGGACCTCCGTCTCGCGCGGCGTGAGCGGGGAGCTGCCCGAGGCGAGCGACTCCGCGGCGAGCGTCGGATCCACGACGCGCAGCCCCGCGGCGACCCTCCGCACGGCGTCGGCGAGCCGGTCCGACGGCGTGTCCTTGACCACGAATCCGGATGCTCCCGCCTCCATCGCCCGTCGCAGGTAGCCCGGCCGGCCGAACGTCGTGACGATGAGCGATCGGCACGACGGCACCGCCGCGCGCAGAGCGGCCGCCGCCTGGATGCCGTCGAGTCCCGGCATCTCCACGTCGAGCAGCGCGACGTCCGCGGCCGAGGCGCGGGCGGCATCCACCACGTCGTCGCCCCGGCCGACCTGCGCGACCACCTCGAGGTCCGGCTCCAGGTCGAGCAGCGCAGCGAGCGCGCCGCGCACCAGCGCCTGATCGTCGGCCAGCAGCAGCCGGATGGTCTCCGTCACGCCTTTCCCTTCCGTACGGTCAGCCGAACGCCCCCGCGATCGCTCGGCCCCACCAGCACGCGCGCGCCCACCTCGCGGGCACGCGCCGTCAGTCCGTCGAGCCCGCTGCCGGAGACGGCGGCCACGAGCGGCGCCCGCTCTGCTCCGACGGCGCCGACCGCGGCCATCCCGTGCCCGTCGTCGTCGATCTCGAGGCTGTCGGCGGTCACCGTGACCCAGCAGTTGCGGGCCCCCGAATGCCGGATGACGTTGGTCACCCCTTCGCGGAGCACCCAGCCGAACAGCTCGCGCAGCCCCTGGTCGACGGAGTCGCCGTTGCGGGGCAGGTGGGCGGCGATGTCGGCGGCGGCGAGCCCGGCCTGCGCCGCCGCGAGCTCGGTCGAGAGGCTCATCTCGCGGTAGCCGGCCACCGCGCCGCGCAGATCGGCGAGCGCCGCACGGGAGAGACGCTCGATGTCCGCGAGCTCCGCCTCCGCGCGCGCCGGGTCGATGGGCACCAGCCGCCGGGCGAGCTCCGACTTGACCGTCACCACCGTCAGCGAGTGCCCCAGCACGTCATGCATGTCGCGGGAGAACCGGGCGCGCTCCTCGACGACCGCCAGCCTGGCCACTTCGACCTGCGCGGCGCGCAGCTCCCGCACGGTCGACAACTGCCGGTTGAGGCCGAACATCATCGAGGCGACCGAGAAGGTCACGATCGCCGAGAAGGCGGCGGAATCGCTGAATCCGGTGACGATCCCATAGGCGATCGGGGGCAGCACCAGCACCAGCGTCGCCACGGCCATCAGGGCGAACTCGTCGAAGACGGCGCCCGCGGCAACGGCCACCAGTGCCGAGAGCCAGAACGCGGTGCTCCCCATCAGGAAGAAGAACACCAGCGATCCGGCCCAGAGCAGCACGACGGCCAGGATGCGCGTGCGCCGGGGTGCGCCCCAGCACAGCGGCGCCATCACGATGAACGCCGCGTAGAACACGAGCAGCAGCACACTGGTGACGATCTTCATGGCCGGCGAGACCGCCGAGCTCCACACCGCGATGAACGTCAGCACCTGGTACAGCAGGCCGAACGACGCTCCGATGTACCATCCTCTGGCCTGCGGGTTGAGAATCCTCGCGCGGGCGGTCTCCCAGCGGCTCTCCAGAACCGAGGGCCGCCGAGGCTGCTCGGTGGCGACCACATCCATGGCTTCAACTGTAGACCGCCGGGCGGAGGCGGACGGGGCGCGCATCGGTGGCGATCCGGTCAGCTGCGGGCCGCATCCCGGCGGTAGCGCCACACGATGAACAGCCCGAGCACGAGCGTCCAGCCGAGCAGCACCACGGCCGGGGTGAGGATGTCGCCGCTCACGTGGGCGCCCATCTGCCCGATGCGATTCAGCCAGTACGACGGCACCACCTGCGCCACGTCCGCCACCCAGGCCGGGAAGATTTGCAGCGGGATCCAGAGTCCGCCGAGCACCGCCATCCCCATGAACACCGCCATGAAGAGCGGCTGGGCGTACTCCGGCTTGGCGAACTGACCGATCAGGATGCCGATCAACGCGAACGGGATGACACCGCACCACAGCCCGAGGCCGGCCATCAGCCAGTTCATGAACGGCAGGTCCGAGTGGTACAGGATGCCCGAGACGCTGAAGATCACCAGGATCGACACCAGGCCCATCAGCATGGCGGTGATGAGCTTCGACAGCAGGTAGCCGGTCCCGCTCAGCGGGGTGATGCGCAGCTGACGGTTCCAGCCGATCGACCGTTCGGTGACGATGTTGAAGGCCTGCGAGAGCGCCGCCATCATCCCGCCGTAGCCGGCCACCTGGATGGTCGTGACGACGATCCACGGCAGCTTGGTCACGCTGTCGAACTGCCCGTTGCCACCGAAGGTGCCGCCGAACGCGAACAGCATCACGAGGGGGACGGCGAGCGTGAAGATCATCGCTCTGGCGTTCTTGATCTGGCGCAGGGACTCGAGTCCGAGGTAGGCGATGCTCATCGCGTGGCTCCGTTCGCAAGGGTGGTCTCCGGGGCCGCGGTGGTCGCGGGGGCCAGGGTGTCGTCGGGGGCAGCGGCGAGTGCCGCCGTCTGGTCGTCCGAGGTTGCCAGAGCGGCGGATCCCTCGGTGAGCGCGAGAAACGCGTCGTCCATGGTGTGGGCGGTCACCTCGATGTCGTGGATGTCGTCGTGCGTCGCGAGCAGTGACCGGAGGGTGGCATCCGAATCGTCGCTGACGATCGTGAACTGGTCGCCGCGGTGATCGAGCGAACGCACCCCCTGCAGGCGAAGCAGGGACTCCTCGACGGCAGCCGACCAGGCGAACTCGGCGCTCGCCCGGATACGGCGCCCCGAGACGACGGCCTTGACCTCGTTCGGGGTGCCGTCGGCGACGATCCGCCCCTTGCTGAGCATCACGATCCGGTCGGCGTAGGCGTCGGCCTCGTCGAGGTAGTGCGTGGCGAACACCACGGTGCGCCCCTCGTCGGTGAACTCCCGCATCGACTGCCAGAACGTGCGGCGGGCCTCCACGTCCATCGCGGCGGTCGGCTCGTCGAGGAACAGCAGGTCGGGGTTGGAGACCACGGCGACCGCGAAGCGGGCCCGCTGCATCTGGCCGCCCGAGAGCTTGCTCACCTTCTGGCGCGCGATCTCGGTGCAGCGCGCGCGCTCGAGCGCCTCGGCGACGCTCAGCGGATGCCGGTGTGCCGAGGCGACGAGCGCGACGGACTGCGCGACGGTCAGAGTGGGCAACAGGGCGCCGCCCTGGAGCATCGCCCCCACCCGTCCGGCCTCGATGGCGGAACGCGGCTGCTCCCCGAAGAGCGCGGCGGTGCCGGCCGTCGGATGCGCGAGCCCGAGCGCAAGGTCGATGGTCGTGGACTTGCCGGCGCCGTTGGGGCCGAGCAGGGCGACGACCTCGCCGGGCTGGATGGTGAGGCTCACCCCGTTGACGGCCTGCAGCGAGCCGAAGGACTTCCGCAGGTCGGTGAGCTGGATGGCAGGTGTCTGATTCACCTTCTCAGCGTGCCCGGATGCGCCGCCCGGCACTCAGAGCGTCCGTCAGGTTTCCGGGGTGACATTTGTCATGGCCGGGCCGCCTGGGAGGATCGTGCCTTTTCGCACGACGCGCCCGGTGGGTCGTGCGAATGCGCACGGTTCGAACGGTGGCGCTAGGTCGCGGCGTTGCGCGAGCCGCCGAACCGCACGAGGCCGACGACGCCGAGGATGCCGCCCGCCGTGAGCAGCGCGGCACCGAGCATCAGGATGAAGTCGTTGCCGACGTTCGCGGCCGGCGCGCTGCCCGTCGGGTCGGCTGCCGGCAGCACGGAGTCGTGGCCCGTTCCCGAACCGCCGACGGATGCGCCCGGAAGGGTCGCCGACGGCGCGGTCGCAGCGGCGACGCCGGGGAGCGACACCGTCGCGCCCGCCGTCGCCACGTCCGTCGTCGCCCGCTGCAGCAGTACGAAGAACGAAGCAGCCGGTGCTCCGGCGGGGCGCGTCGCCAGGGGGACGGTGACGGTCGCGGAGCGCTGCCCGTCCGCCAGCGTCGCGGTCACGCGGGTCGCCGTATACTCCTTTCCGGCGCGAGCCGTCCCGTCTGCGGTGACGACGTCGACGGAGGCGGTGCCGGCGGCGCTCGCCCGGTTCACGGTGATCGTCGCGCGACGTGCATCCGAAGCGACCGGCGCAGCCGAGACCGACAATGGGCCCGCCGCCCCGGTCACGGTGAGGTCGCCGGCGGCGTGCGATGGACGCAGGTCAGAGCCCGCGGGCGGCACGAACGTCGCCTCGATGGTGTGGTTTCCAGCCGTCGGCGCAGCGAGCTCGGTGCGCGTGATCCCCTGCTCGTCGACCTCCACCTCGACCGCACGGCCGGCATCGACACGGAACTCGACGTGTCCGGTCGATGGTGCGCTCAGCTGCATCCGGGAGACCGCGGCCGTCACGCTGACGAGCCCGCCGGGGGCGACCGTCGACGGTGCTGACAGGGCGACGGTGGTGACCGTCGAGCACGCGGGCGCCGAGCCGTCGAGGAGTGCGCTCGCGCCGCCGAGCTGCCAGGTCGCGGGCGGCGCTCCCGCGTCCAGCGTCAGTGACCACACGCCGTGATGCTCGCCGGGGGCGAAGGTCTCCGGCTGGCCGCGGTCGGCGACGCCCGGCACGAGCGCGTTCGTGGTTCCGCCGGCGGTCAGCTTCACGGGCGAGGTGGCTGTGCTGCGGTAGCCGAGGATCAGCGTCCGTGCGGTGAACGGGTCACCACCGGTGCCGACCGCGCCGTCGATCGCGGCGTCGGCGCGGCAGTCGACGAAGGGCGTCACCGGCGGGGCGGAGGTCGGCGACGCGCTCGGAGTGGTCACGGGCGCGGTAGTCGCGGGAGCTGGCGAAGATGCGGACGACGAGGACGGCGAGCTCGGCATGGCCGCCGCAGCGACCGCCTGACCGAGGATCGACACGCCGGACACGGCGAGGACGATGCTCGCACCGGCGATCCCGAAGGCCGCGCGGAGGCTGGCGTTCGGACGTGTCACAGCGGCAACTCTAGCCGCTGGGGGCCGACGGGCGCGTCTACCCGTTAGGGTGACGCGCCGCGCGGCCCGCGCTGGTCAGAAGGAGCCGCCTCCGCCGTCGCCGCCACCGCCTCCGTCGCCGCCGAAGAAGCCGCCGCCGCCGATGTCGCCTCCGCCACCGAAGCCGCCGGAGAAGAAACCGCCACCACCGGCGTCTCCGCCGCTGGCGTCACCTCCGCCACCACCGCCACCCCAGTCGCCGCCACCGCCGCCGCCGAAGAAGCCGCCACCACCGCCACCGCCCCGCAGCACGGAGTCGATCAGGATGCCGCCGAGCACGGCACCGAAGATGCCGCTGCCGTTGCCACCACCGCCACCGCGGCCGTAGCCGCCACGGCCGCCGAACATCCCGCCCGCCCCCGACGAGAATCCGTTCACGTCCGAGTCGGCGAGCTGGATGGCCTCCGCCGCGAGCTGGTCGGCGCGCTGGGCATTCGGGAGCGCAGCGCCCGGATCGCTCGTCGCGGTGGACTGCGCGAGCGCCAGCAGGCGCGACGCCTCGGCGAGACGTGTCCGCGCCTCCGCGCCGACGGCGCCCCTGCGAGCCGCGATGAAGTCGGTGGCGGCCGCGATGCGGCTCTGAGCCGAGGCGAGCGTCTGCCCCAGCGAGGCGGCCGCGCGCTGGTCCTGCGCCTGCTTCGTGCGCACCGCGTTCAGCACGCCGTCGATCTCCCGGTTGGCGAGTTCGAGCTTCTGCAGCAGCTCTCGCGGATTCACCTGCGGCCCTCTCAAGCGGGACTGCACATCGGTGACGGCACTCTGAGCGGTGCCCTGAGCGGTCATGATGGCACCGCTCGGGTCGCCCGCCGCCGCGAGCGCCCTGGCATCCGCGATGTCGCGCTGCAGGTCGGCGACGAGTTCGTCCACCCGGGCGCGCGCCGCTGCCAGATCGGTGCCGACGCGGTCGACCGCGTCGAGAAGGAGCCCGGACTGACTGATCGCCGCTTCGGCCGCGCGCACGCTCACCGCGGCCTGGCTCGTGGACCCGCCCGCGGCCTTCGCCTCCGCGTCGGCGAGCGCCGTCTCCGCGAACGTCAGCCGCTCCTCGGCCTGGGTCGCGTTGTCGCGCACGGTGGCCAGCGGAGCATCCGAATAGTCGGAGGTGAGGCGCGCCAGCGTCGTGCGGGTCTGGCCGAGGCGCACCCGCACGGCGGCGATGCCGGAACGCAGCGCCGACACCCGGCCGGGGATGTCGGCGGCGAGCGATCGCAGCTCGGCGAACGCCGCGGCCTGCTCGTCGAGGAGCTTGCTCGCCTCCGCCGACCCGTGGATGATCGCGCTGTTCCAGTCCCGGCGCTCCTGGTCGGTGTCGGGAACGGCGTCGTCGAGCTTCTGCTTGAGGCCGAAGGCGTCCTTCAGCTTCGCCTTGGCCGCCTCGAGAGCCACGGCGAACGGCCGGGCGGCCTCCTCACCGTATTGGGCGACCGCGAAGTCGAGTTCCTGAGCACTCGACTGCAGCGCGTCATCCGTGCGGACGAGCGCGCTGCCCGCACGGCGCTCGAGCTCGTCGAGCGGGAGCGTCTGCAGCTCGTCGACCGGCGGCGGTGGCGGGGCGGCTGCCCGTGCGGCCTCGGCCTCGGCCTTCCGTCGCCGCCCCGCGCGCATGAAGACCAGCACGATCACGCCGACGATGACGAGCAGGATGACGACCAGTGCGATCCCGAGACCGGTGAGGAACCCCGACGATCCGGACGATCCGTCCCCGGCCGTCCCTCCGGTGCCGGACCCCCCGGAGCCGTTGTCGCTCCCGCCGCCGTTCGTCGCCAGCGCGTCGCTGATGCCGGATGCCGCAGCGACGCCGGCGCCCGCCCAGTCGTCGGCCTTCAGCTTCGGCTCGATCTGGTTCTTCTCGATGCTCGTCAGCTGTGCGTTGTCGAGCGGTCCCGCGGTGTCACCCGAGAAGTAGTAGTACCGGCTCTCGATCGCGACGGAGAGCAGGTAGTCGTTCGACGTCAGGTGGTTCTGCTCCGCGGTCGTGAGCGCCCAGGAACGGGCATCCGATGGCGAGGTGAACGTGTCGACGTAGACGACGTACAGGTTGACGCCGTGCTGGTCGGCCAGAGCCTTCGCAGCGTTCTCGACCGCGGACGTGTCGCCCTTCAGTGCGCCCGCGTCGTCGACGACATGCGTCGATCCGAAGGTCACCGGCGACTGCGCGTACGCGGCAGTCGCTCCCCCGATGGCCGCGATGGCCAGGCCCGCCGCAATGACAACCGCGACGATCGCCTTTCGTATGTGCATCGTTCCGCCACCCTCAGCTGGTCCGTCAGGCTCTCATTGTAAGGAGCGCGACGGGCTGGATGAGGGAGAGGAGGTCAGTTCACAGAGAGCGGCAGCAGTTCCCGGCCGGCGTCAGGAGGCGTACGACCCGATGAGCCGCACGGCGCCGCCGTCGACCCCCTTCGCGCCCTGCTCGAACCCGGCGAGGTCGCGGGACGACAGCGAGACCGTGCCGACGCTCCATGCGGGGATTCCGTCGGCGGCGATGGCCGCGATCACGCCGGCGGCCGCTTCGGGAGCGACGACGGCGAACATCCCGATGCCGAGGTTCCAGGTCCCCTCGCTCGACTCGAGCGTCGAACCGGCCAGGTCGCTCAGAACCCGGAACACCGGGCTCGGCGACCAGGAGCCGCGATCGACCTCGACCCATGAGCCGACCGGGAGCACGCGCGCGAGGTTGGCTGCGATGCCGCCACCGGTCACGTGGCTGAGGGAGTGGATGGCGCCGCCGAGCGACGGATCGCCGAGCACATTGAGCAGGGGTGTCGTGTAGAGGCGGGTCGGCTCGAGCAGCGTCTCGCCCACCTGGCCGCCGAAGTCGTCGAGCCGGTCGGTGAACGCGATGTCGTTCTTCGCCAGGATGTGGCGCACGAGCGAGAAGCCGTTCGAGTGCAGGCCCGAGGAGGCGAGGGCGATGACGACATCACCGTCGCGCACGCGGTCGGCGCCGAGCACCGCATCCGCCTCGACGGCTCCGACCGCCGCGCCGGCCACGTCGTAGTCATCGGGACCGAGGAGCCCGGGGTGCTCGGCGGTCTCGCCGCCGACGAGCGCCGTGCCGGTCGCCTCGCACGCACGGGCGATGCCGGCGACGATGTCGGCGATGCGGTTGGGCACGACCTTGCCGCACGCGATGTAGTCGGTCATGAACAGCGGCTTGGCGCCCACCACGACGATGTCGTCGACGACCATCCCGACCAGGTCCTGGCCGATCGTGTCGTGCTTGTCGATGGCCTGGGCGATCGCGACCTTGGTGCCGACGCCGTCGGTACTGGTGGCGAGCAGCGGGCGCTCGAAGGACTTCAGGAACGAGACGTCGAA
The DNA here is from genome assembly GCF_056394405.1 of Leifsonia sp. 10N434. Taxonomy (NCBI): domain Bacteria; kingdom Bacillati; phylum Actinomycetota; class Actinomycetes; order Micrococcales; family Microbacteriaceae; genus Leifsonia; species Leifsonia sp. 10N434. The sequence continues at coordinate 225,085 of NZ_JBFTHV010000005.1, forward strand.
CAGGCCGGCGAATCCACCGACCCCGCCGAGCACCTCGGCGCCGTGGGTGCGGGAGACGGCCGATTTCATCAGCTCGACGGCGAGGTCGCCGGCAGCCGTGTCGACACCGGCCTCGGCATAGGAGGCGGAGGAGGATGCGTGCTGTTCGGTCACCGGTTAAGAGTACCGGGCGCGGCGAGCGCGCTACTCCGCGCGGCCTGCGTCCCCGAAGCCGGCTTGACCCTGCACCAGCACTTCGAACTCCGAATCCGGCCCTGGGTCGCATCCGTCGGCCGCGGCGACACCCTCGGCCGGCGATTCCGCGCCACCCGGGCGCTCGAGCAGATTCTTGCCCAGGTGATGCGCATCCGGCAGCTCGATCGGGTACACGCCGGTGAAGCACGCCGTGCACAGACGCTCGCGCGGCTGCTCGGTCGAGACGATCATGCCCTCTTCGGAGAGGTAGCCGAGGCTGTCGGCGCCGATCGACTGGCGCACCTCGTCGACGCCGAGTCCGGTGGCGATGAGCTCGGCGCGCGAGGCGAAGTCGATGCCGTAGAAGCACGGCCACGTGATGGGCGGGCTCGAGATGCGCACGTGCACCTCGGCGGCGCCGGCCTCGCGCAGCATCGACACGAGCGCGCGCTGGGTGTTGCCGCGCACGATCGAGTCGTCGACCACGATGAGGCGCTTGCCCTTGATGACCTCTTTCAGCGGGTTCAGCTTGAGCTTGATTCCGCGCTGGCGGATGGTCTGCGACGGCTGGATGAACGTGCGGCCGACATAGGAGTTCTTGACGAGACCCTGACCGAACGGGATGCCGGAGGCCTGCGCGTAGCCGATGGCCGCCGGGGTTCCGGATTCGGGGGTCGGGATGACGAGGTCGGCTTCCACCGGGTGCTCGCCGGCCAGCTGACGCCCCATCTCGACGCGGGCCTCGTACACGCCGCGGCCCGCGATGGTGGTGTCGGGACGGGCGAGGTAGACGTACTCGAAGACGCAGCCGGCGCGCTTCTCCGGAGCGAACTTCTGGCTGCGGAGGCCGTTCTCATCGATCGCGATCAGCTCGCCGGGCTCGACCTCGCGCACGAAGCTGGCGCCGACGATGTCGAGCGCTGCGGTCTCCGATGCGACGACCCAGCCGCGCTCGAGCCGGCCGAGTACCAGCGGACGCACGCCCTGCGGATCCCGGGCGGCGTAGAGGGTGTGCTCGTCCATGTAGACGAGGCAGTATGCGCCGCGCAGCCGGGGCAGCACCTCGAGCGACGTCGCTTCGAGGGTGTGGTCGAGATCGCCGGTGAGCAGCGCGGTGACGACGGCCGTGTCGGTGGTGTTGCCGCGCGAGAGCTCGCCGTCGAGCTCGGGATAGCGCTCGTGCACGAGCTGCATGAGCTCGGCCGTGTTGGTCAGGTTGCCGTTGTGGCCGAGGGCGACGGTGCCGCTCGACGTGCGGCCGAGAGTGGGCTGCGCGTTCTGCCAGCTGGAGGCGCCGGTGGTGGAGTAGCGCGTGTGCCCGACGGCGATGTGGCCGGGCAGGGAGTTGAGCGCGTTCTCGTTGAAGACCTGCGAGACGAGACCCATGTCTTTGTAGATGAGGATCTTCGAGCCGTCGCTGGTGGCGATGCCCGCGGACTCCTGGCCGCGGTGCTGCAGCGCGTAGAGCCCGAAGTAGCTGAGCTTGGCGACCTCTTCGCCGGGAGCCCAGACGCCGAAGACACCACAGGCATCCTGTGGCCCCTTCTCGCCCGGAAGTAGATCGTGACTGAGAAGACCGTCGCCTCCGGACAAACCGGAACCCCCTTTATTCGGGAAGATTATTCCTCGATGGATTTGCGGGTATCGGATGCTCCGTCGATCTCGGATGGATCACCGTCTGCGACGGCCTCCTCCGGATCCTCCGGATGCACCGTCAGTCTATCGGCCGTGACGGTGCGCGCTCGGCGCGTCGTCGAACGGTCGACGAGCAGGGCGACGACCGCCCCGACCGTCACTCCCACGGCCACCCCGATCGCCAGCAGGAAGCCGAAGACGGCCCCGCGGTCGTAGGTGGGGTTCTCCGGGAAGGCGAACGTGAGGATGAGGGCGACGATCGCGAACAGGATGGCGCCGGCCAGCATGAAGCGGAAGTACCGCGGCGACCGCTGCACGACCACCGAGCTCTCGGTGACCGTTGCGTTCTCGTCGGGGTTGTCGCTCATGGAGTCCATTGTCCCTTAATCAAGCTGTGAGCGATCCCGCGGGCCGCGGGTCAGGCGCGACCTCGGGCCAGGAGGGACCGCGGGTCAGGAGAGACCGCCGGTCAGGAGAGGCCGCCGACGCGCAGCGGGAGCAGTCCCTCGAGATCGGCGCGCTGGCCCGACGCGTGCACGGCACCTGCCGCCATCGCCTCCGCCCAGGTCAGGCCGCCGGTCGCGAGGCCGAGCCAGGTCGCCGCATCCATCTCGATGACGTTGGGCGGGGTGCCGCGCGTGTGCCGCGGGCCCGGGATGCACTGCACGGCGCCGAACGGTGGCACGCGCACCTCGACCGTGTTCCCCGGGGCACGCTCGGCGAGCAGCTGCAGCAGGTAGCGCACGGCCATCGCGGTGGTGTTGCGGTCGGCCCCGCCGGCGAGCGCCGCCCGCACGGCCGGCTCGCCCTCGGCATCCTGAATCTTCGCCTTGGCCATCTCCACATTCTGGCATCGGCTGCCGTTCTTCACCGGTTCTGCGACGAGCGGGACCGACACCGGGCGGTCCTCTAGCATTGGTCGCGTGAAGATTCTGGTGCTGGGTTCGGGCGCGCGTGAGCACGCCATCATCACGTCGCTGCTGAGCGAAGAGGTTCAGCACGAGATCGTGGCCGCGCCCGGCAACGCCGGAATCGCGCGCGACGTCGCGGTCGAGACCGGTCTCGACCCGCTGAACGGCGAGGCTGTCACCGCGTACGCCATCGAGAACGGCATCGAGCTGGTCGTCATCGGGCCGGAGGCACCGCTGGTCGCCGGCGTCGCCGACCCGCTGCGCACCCGCGGCATCCCGGTGTTCGGCCCCGGCAAGGTCGCCGCTCAGCTCGAGGGCTCCAAGACGTTCGCCAAGCGCGTGATGGACGCCGCCGGCGTTCCGACCGGTCGCGCCGTCCGCGCGGCCACGCTGGTCGAGGCCGAGGAGGCGCTCGACACCTTCGGCGCCCCCTACGTCGTGAAGGCCGACGGCCTCGCCGCCGGCAAGGGTGTGCTCGTCACAGAAGACCGCGAGGCCGCCGTCGAGCACGCCACCCACTGGCTCTCGCACGGGCACGTGCTCGTCGAGGAGTTCCTCGACGGCCAGGAGGTCTCGCTCTTCCTGGTCAGCGACGGGCACAACGTGCTCCCCCTCGCGCCTGCGCAGGATTACAAGCGCCTGCTCGACGGCGACGCTGGCCCCAACACCGGCGGCATGGGCGCATACTCCCCGCTCCCCTGGCTGCCCGAGACCTTCGTCGACGAGGTGATCGACACGATCGCGCTGCCGACCGTACGGCAGCTCGCCAAAGAGCAGAACCCGTTCATCGGGCTGCTCTACTGCGGCCTCATCCTGACGAGCCGGGGCATCCGGGTCATCGAGTTCAACGCCCGCTTCGGCGACCCCGAGACGCAGGTCGTGCTCCCGCGGCTCGTCACCCCGCTCTCCGAACTGCTCTTCGGCGCCGCGACCGGCGCTCTCGCGGGCGTCAAGCGCCCCGAGTTCGCCCTCGATGTCGCCGTCACGGTCGTGCTCGCGAGCGAGGGCTACCCGGAGGCACCGGAGACCGGCCGCCCGATCGTGGGGCTCGAGGCGGCCGAGGCCGTTCCCGAGGTCACCATCGCGCACGCCGCGACCGCGCTCGACGAGCAGACGGGGGCGCTGCTCGCCACCGGCGGCCGCGTGCTCAGTGTCGTCGCCCGCGGAACGACCTTCGCCGAGGCGCGGTCCCGCGCCTACCAGGCGGTCGACGCGATCGAGCTCGAGGGCGCTCAATACCGCACCGACATCGCGGCGCGCGTCGCCGACTGAGACGCGCCTCCGTCGCCCGGCGCACCCGGCCGAGTGAGGCGTGCCGCCTACGCCTGGCGCATGGCTCGATGGGCCGGATCAGCCAGGATGAGCCGGGATCAGCCGAGCAGCCGCTCCACGAACGCATTGCGGAAGCGGCCATCCGGATCGTACGCGTGCACGAGGTCGCGGAACTCCGCCAGCCTCGGATACAGGCCGGGCACCACGTGGTCGCGGTCGAGATAGAGCTTGCCCCAGTGCGGGCGGGCGCCGAGCGGCAGCAGCGCCCCTTCGAGCGCGGGCAGCACCGCCTCGACGGCCGGCTGGTCGCGGAACCACGTGAAGTGCAGGCCGACCACATCCGTTCCCTGGGCGGACGACAACCACAGCTCGTCCGCCGCCACCGTGCGGATCTCGCTGATCTGCAGCACCGGAGCGATGAGCGGAGCGAGACGACGGACAGCCTCGATCGCTTCGACCGCGCGCGCCCGCGGCACCAGGTACTCCGACTGGATCTCCTCGCCGTTCGAGGGCGTGAATTCGAACCGGAAGTGCGGCAGGCGTTCGTTCCACGGGCCGGCGACACCGAGCTGCTCGGTGGTGTTGCGGACATCCATCGTCGGGATCATGTGCCGTGGAGCGGTCAGCGCCCTCGCACCGAAGAAGTCGTCGCCGATCGTGCTCGAGACGTCCGCGCGCTCTTTAAGCCACGCGAGACCGACCGTCGGCTCGTCCCAGGTGGTGAAGAGCGAGACGCTGTACGCCGCAGAGGTGACGTCGTCGAAGCGGCCGCTCACGGCATCCCACGGGAGGTTCTCGAACAGGCGCTGAGAGGCATCGAACGTCGGCACGATGTCGAGGGTGACCTCTACCACCACACCGAGCGCACCGAGCGAGACGACGGCGCCGTCGAATCCGTCATCACCGCGGGCGATGTCGACGAGTTCGCCGTCGGCACGGAGGATGCGCAGCGCGCGAACGGCGGTGGCGAGGTTGCCGTTGCGGTCGCCCGAACCGTGCGTCGCCGTTGCGATCGCACCGGCGACCGAGATGTGCGGAAGGGACGCGAGGTTGTGCAGGGCCCAGCCCGACTCCTGCAGTTGCCGGGCGAGGTCGCCGTAGCGGGTGCCACCGCCGACGGTCGCCGTGCGGGCATCCGCGTCGATCTGCACGGTGGACGGGAGGGACGCCGTGCTCACGAGCAGCCGGTCGTCGTCCGCGAGGTCGTTGAAGGAGTGGCGGCTGCCGAGGGCGCGGACGGAAGGCGAGCCGGCGATCAGCTCCCGCAGCTCATCGATCGACGACGGCTGCGCGATGCGCGCCGCGCGGTACTCGTAGTTGCCTGCCCAGTTGCGCTCGCCCACCGCGGTCTCCTTCGAACCTGTGCTGCCTGCCGAGGCGCCGGGACCGTCGTCACCGAGCATCCGGATCGCCTCTCGTTTGACAAGTCTCGCAGATGATGTGAACGTGCACATAGCCGTGCTGCCGGATGTCTCGCAGTGCGTCGGGCCGGCGGCCCGGATGCTCGCGACGGGTGCCCGCACACCCCCGCCACCGCTCTATACGGTGCGTGATGCCGCTGATAGCGTGGCGCGTGCGGCATCGTTGCCGCACGGGGAGAGGGGGTCCAGATGACCGATTTCGAGTACGGTCCGGCCGAATTCATCGTGGCGCAGTTCGCGGGAGACCGGCCGTCGCCCGGGGTCGTCCAGGCGATCCTCGACCTGGTGGATACGGGCACGGTGCGCCTGCTCGATCTGCTGTTCGTGTCCCGTGCGCCGAGCGGAGAAGTGCAGGTCTCCGAGTTCGAAGACGTCGGCGACGAGTTCGGCTTCGCGAGCATCACGCTCGAGGCCAGCGGTCTCGCCGGCGCCGAAGACGTCGACGACATCACCGAACTCATCGAACCCGGAACCTCCGGCGCCATCCTGGTGCTCGAGCACATCTGGGCAAAGGACCTCGCCAACCGTTTCTTCGCGGCCGGCGGCAGCGTCGTGCACGCCGAGCGCATTCCCGCTCCGGTCGTCAACGCCGTGCTTGCCGAAGCCGCCGGCTGAATCAGCCCACCCACCACCGGCGCCGAGGCCCGTCAATCGGGGCCCAGGCCCGTCAACTCGAGGAGCACACTATGCCGTTCATCCGTCGGTTCGGCCGTCCGGGACTTCTCGGGCTTGCCGCGCGCACCGCCGTCGTCGCCGGAACCGCCACTGCGGTCAGCGGTGGGATGCGAGCCCACCAGCAGCAGAAGGCCGAGGAGCAGTACGAGGCCGAGCAGTACCAGGCTCAGCAGCAGCAGGCGCAGATGCAGGCGGCCGCCCAGCAGGCAGCCGCTCAGCGGGCAGCGTTCCCGCAGGTGCCTGCGGCCGCGCCCGCACCGTCACCCGCTGCAGCCGGGAGCGGCTCGGATCTCATGGCGCAGATCGAGCAGCTGGCCGCCCTGCATGCGCAGGGCATCCTGACCGACGCCGAGTTCAGCGCCGCGAAGACGAAGCTTCTGGCCTGAGTCCGTCCGCCGCCTCGCGGTAGCCGGGATGCCCGTCCGGGCCGATCGTCGCACCCCCGGCGAGTTTGGCGAGCAGCCGCGACAGCACGACGCTCTCGTCCTGGTCGAGAGGCGCGAGCACCTCCGCCTGATGCGCCTCCGCGATCACGCGCAGCCGGCCGAGTAGTTCGGTACCTGCCGCCGTGAGCTGCAACTGGTAGTTGCGACGATCGTGCGGGCTGCGTGAGCGCTCGACGAATCCTCGCCGTTCGAGCTCATCGACCAGCGCGACGAGGCGGCTCGGCACCGTTCCGAGTCTGGTCGCGAGCTCGCGCTGGCTGATGCCGGGGTCACGGCCCAGCACCCGGATGGCGCCCGCGTCGCGAGGCGTCAGCCCCAGCTCGGCGACCCGCTGCGCGAAGCGATCGGCTGCGTCGGCGCCGAGCTGCGTGAGCAGAAAGGCGGTGCGCGGGCTGGGCCGATCGGGTCGGGAGGCGCTGGCGTCGGTCACGGGTCCAGAATACCCGTTGCGAAGAATGATTACAATATGTAATCATTACTTCCATGAACGCTATGACATCCTCCGGCGTCACGTCCGAGAAGACTCGACGGCGCTCGGGCGGCCCTCACCTGGGAGCCCTCGCCATCGTCACCGCCGGCCTCGTCGCCCTCGGGCTGATCCTCGGCGTCGTCCTCTCCGGCGGCACCGGTTTCGTCTCGCCCTTCGCGGGAAGCGAGGCGGTCGCCGCCTACGCTCAGAGCGACTGGCTGAGCATCCGGATCAGCGCCATGATCCAATTCGGCTCGGCCGTGCCGCTCGGCATCCTCGCCGCCACCGCGTGGGCCCGCCTGCAGCGCCTGGGGGTCCGGGTCCCCGGCCCCGGCATCGGATTCTTCGGCGGCATCACCGCCTCGCTGCTGCTCATGGTCTCGGCATTCGCGAGCTACGTGCTCAGCCGGCCGGAAGTCAGCTCCGACCCCTCGGTCGCGCTGGCATTGTCGTTCCTGGCGTTCGTGACGGGCGGTGTCGGCTACGCCACGGGACTCGGGCTCCTGCTCGCCGGAATCGCGGTGCCGTCGCTGATCCTGCACCTGCTGCCGCGCTGGCTGAGCTGGACGGGGCTCGTCATCGCCGCGCTCGCCGAGCTCAGCTTCCTGTCGCTCGCGATCGAGCCGCTGCAGTTCCTGCTCCCGATCGGACGCTTCGGCGGACTGCTCTGGCTGATCGCCGCCGGCTTCCTGCTGCCCACCGATCGCCGCGAGGTCCGGGATCGCGACGGCGCACCGAACGCGAGTGTCGCGCAGGCAGGCGACCGCTCATGAGCGGCAGCGCCGTCGCGCTCGGCGGCGCCCTCGTGCTCGGCGCCAACGGGCTGATCGGCAACGCGATCTGCCGGCTGCTGGGCGCCGACGGCCTCACCGTGATCCCCGCCGGCCGCGATACCGCCGCTCTCGAACGGCTGGCCGATGACCTCCGCACAGCGGGCATCCGATGCCCCGAGGTGCTGACCGTCGACGCGACTGACGACGACGCCGTCGAGTACGCGGTCGCGCGTGCCGCCGGCATCGCCGACCTCACCGTCGCCGTCAACAACATCGGCCGCGGTCACCGACCGTCCCCGTTGACGGCGATGGCGTTCGACGAGTTCGACGCCGTGGTGGCCGTGACGTTCCGGGCCGTCGCCGTCGCATTGCGGGCCGAGCTCCGAGCGATGACGGAGGTCGACGGACCCCGCGCGATCGTGAACGTCGCGTCGAGTGCCGGCACCAGCGGGGCGCCCGGCATGTCGGCGTACGCGGCGGCCAAGCATGCGGTCATCGGGCTGACCAGAACGGCGGCCATCGACGAGGCGCGCCACGGCATCCGGGTCAACGCGGTCGCTCCCGGCCCGATCGAGTCCGGCCCGATCATGGCGCAGGATGCGGCGGTCCGTGAGCAGGTCGGCCAATACATGCCGATGGGCCGGATGGGCCGTGCCGACGAGGTCGCCGAGGCCGTGCGCTGGCTGGCCTCGCCCGCGTCGTCGTACGTGACCGGGACGGTGCTGGCGGTCGACGGAGGCAAGGCCGCCTGAGCGCCTGCCCGTACGATGGACGCGTGACTACCTCTCCCGCTCTGCCCGACTGGTCGCACGTGTACTCCGGCAAGGTGCGCGACCTCTACGTGCCGTCCTCCGCCACCGGGCTGGACGACACCGACGCCGTGCTCGTGGTGGCGAGCGACCGGGTGAGCGCGTTCGACCATGTGCTCGAGCCGGGCATCCCGGCCAAGGGCGAGTTGCTGACCACCCTCAGCCTCTGGTGGTTCGACCAGCTGACCGAGGTGCCGAACCACCTGATCCCGGATCACCGCCTCGTCGGCGACCGCGTGGTCGAAGACATCCCGGATGCCGTGGCCGGCCGCTCGATGCTGGTGAAGCCGCTCGGCATGTTCCCGATCGAGTGCGTGGTGCGCGGCTACCTCACCGGCAGCGGCTGGGCCGAGTACCAGCAGACCCAGAGCGTGTGCGGGGTCGCGCTTCCTGCCGGGCTGCAGAACGGCGACCGTCTGCCGGAGGCGATCTACACGCCGGCGTGGAAGGCTCCGCTCGGCGAGCACGACGAAAACATCAGTTTCGAGCGCACGGTCGAGCTCGTCGGCGCCGACGTCGCCGAGGAACTCCGCCGACTGTCGCTGCTGGTCTACGAGCGCGGCGCCGCCATCGCCGAGAAGCGTGGCGTGATCATCGCCGACACCAAGTTCGAGTTCGGCGCCGACCGCTCGTCGGGCGAGATCACGCTGGCCGACGAGGTGCTGACGAGCGATTCGAGCCGCTACTGGGATGCGCAGGTCTACGCCACGGCCACGAGCCCGGGCGAGCGGATGGCCAGCTTCGACAAGCAGATCGTCCGCGACTGGCTGGCGGCCAACTGGGACAAGACGGGGACCCCGCCCGAGCTGCCGGCCGACATCGTCGAGCGCACGGCCGCCCGCTACCGGGAGCTGCTGGAGCGCCTGACCGGCGACTGAAGCGCGCCGGGGGCGTCGGGAGTCACGCCGACGGCCTCCGCCCTGGCATCCAGGCGCCCGCCGATCGCCCGCAACGCCGCGAGGATCGTCACCAGATCCACCAGCTCTTGGATGATCGCCCCGGCGGTGGCCGGAATCACGCCGAATGCCGCGATCACCATCAGCACGACGGACACGCCGATGCCCAGCCAGATGCTCTGCAGCGCGATCCGCACCGTGTCGCGGCCGAACTCGACGGCCTTCGCCGTGCGCGCGATGTCATCCACCAGGATCACCGCGTCCGCCGACTCGCTCGCGGCCGTCGCGCCCTTCGCTCCCATCGCGATTCCGACATCCGCCGCCGCCAGCACTGGAGCGTCGTTGACCCCGTCGCCGACCATGATCACGGGCCGTTCCGTGATCGCGGCCACCTCCGCGACCTTGTCGGCGGGCAGGCACTCGGCTCGCACGTGCCCGATGCCCAGTTCGGCGGCGATGTGCTCGGCCGTCTCGTGCGCGTCGCCGGTCAGCATCATGGTTCGGGTGACGCCGAGCGATCCGAGACGATCGAGGGTCGCCTTCGCGTTGGCGCGCAGGTGGTCGCTGGCGAGCACCGCTCCCGCGTAGCGCCCGTTCATGGCCACGTAGATCGCGAGTTCTCCGGGTGCGATGGCGGTTCTGCGGGCATCCGGCGCGTGCTCGGCGACGAACGCGAACTTGCCCACCACCACGTCGCTGCCGCCGAAGTGCGCGACCACGCCGTTGGTCGCCGCCTCCTCCGCCGAGTCGGCCTCGTGCAGGGTGAGCCCGCGTTCTCGGGCCGCCGCGATCATCGATGCGGCCAGTACGTGCGACGAGTACTGCTCGGCGCTGGCGACCGCGACCAGCAGCTGCTCGGGACTGAGCGGCTTGACCGGCCGCAGCTCGGTCAGGGCGGGGGCGCCGTAGGTCAGGGTCCCCGTTTTGTCGAACACCGCCGTCTTGGCGCGGGCGAGCTGCTCGAGCACGCCGCCGCTCTTCACGATGATCCCGTTGCGGGCGGCTCGGCTCATGCCGCCGATGAACGCGACCGGCGCGGCGATCAGCAGCGGGCACGGCGTCGCGAGAACGAGAACCTCCGCGAACCGAACGGGGTCGCCGCTCAGCCACCAGGCGAGAGCACCGAGCGCGAGGGAGAAGACGGTGAAGGGGACCGCATACCGGTCGGCCAGTCGCACGACCGGGGCCTTGCTCTGCGCGGCATGCTCGACAAGGGCGACGATCTGCTGGAACTGACTGTCGCCCGCGGTCTTCGTCGCGCGGATCTCGACGGCCTGGCGCCCGTTCACGGCACCGCTCAGCAGGACGTCGCCTACGACGCGCTCCACCGGAACGCTCTCCCCCGTGATGGACGACTCGTCGAGTGTCGTCTCGGGCGAGAGCAGCGTGCCGTCCACGGGGACGATCTCCGACGGCCGCACCAGCAGCACGTCGCCCGTCTTGACCTCGCCGATCGGGATGTCGCGGTAGCCGCCGCCGACCGCGTGATGTGCGACCTGCGGGGAGCGCGTGAGCAGCGCATCCAGCTCGCGTTTCGCCCGCTGGTTCGCGTAGTCCTCGAGCGCTTCTCCGCCGGTCAGCATCAGGACGACCAGCAGGGCCGCCACGTATTCGCCGACGAGAACCGTGGCGACGATCGCGGTCACGGCCAGGATGTCGAGGCCGAACTCTCGATGCAACATGGCCCTGACCATGCCGATCGCCTGCCAGGCCGCGACGGCGAGGGCGTACGCGCTGAAGGTCCACTGCACGAGCCAGCCGGCCCCGCTGAGCGCGAGCACGATGCCGAGCAGTCCCACCAGGATGGTCAGCGTGACCATCCAGTAGCGGCGGGCGAGACCGAGGATCTGGGTCATCCGGCCAGTCTTGCGGATGCCGCCGCGGCAGCAACGGGGCGCGCCGCTCCCTCCGCTGACGGCCGCCCACATCGAGTCCGGGAAGAATCACGCTGAACGGGTCGAAATCGGTACTTCTCCCGGACTCGATTCGACCAGCCGGTAGGGTGCGGCTATGCGCACGAGCGAGACCCCGGATGCCCGCCGACGGCACATCGGAGAAGCAGTGTGGCGCATCATCCGGCGGGACGGCATCTCGGCGGTCAGCACCCGAGCGGTCGCGGCCGAGGCCGACATGGCGCTCGGCTCACTGCGCCACTACTTTCCGCGGCAGTCCGACGTGCTGGCTTTCGCGATGCAGCTCGTGGTCGATCGCACCGCGCGCCGCATCGAGCAGCTCACCGCGGCCGCGCGTGACGGCGCACCGGATGCGCAACTCGTGCTCGAGCAGTACCTGCCGCTCGACGACGAGCGCCGGGAGGAGATGGAGGTGTGGCTCGCGTTCGTCGGGGCCACCTTCGCCGACGAACGACTCGAGCCGGCGAAACGCGAGTGGGACGACGGGATGCTCGCCGTCGTTCGGCAGGTGGTCGCCTCCGTCTCGCGTCCCGGCACGTCGAGCGCCGCGCTCGATCTGGCCGCCGACCGGCTCCGCGCGCTGATCGATGGGCTCGCCGCCCACCTCGTCGGCACGCATCCGGCTCTCGAGGGTGGGCGCGCCCGCGCGATCCTCGCCGACGAACTCTCCCGGCTCGGCGCTAGCCGCTGAACGGCTTCGAACAGGTGACCTGACCGGCGGTCTGGCCGTGCACATCCGAGGGGAGCTCGACGGACGGCGCTTGCGTCGCCGGGGGCTGTGTCGCTGGCGGCTGCGTCGCCGGGGGCTGCGTTGCCGGCGGCTGGGTGGCCGGCGGCTGCGTGGCCGGGGGCTGCGTGGCCGGGGAGTTCGGCGCGGTCTCGGATCCGACGCCGGTGTCGCCCGTCAACGCGATCGGCTTGTCGGCGGCGAGCGCCGTCATCAGGGTCTCCGCCGCATCCTCGGTCGGCTCGACGCCGCCGCCGCCCTTCACGTAATGGTTCGGGTACTGCACGAAGACGACCTTGTTCAGGTCTATGTTGCGCAGAGCCGCGGCGATCGAGACGATCGTCGTGAGATTGCTGAGGCTCTCGGAGAGCTTGATGTTCTTCACCGCAGCGCGCGCCAACCCGTAGACCTTTACCGGATTGGTCAGCGTGTCCGAACTCTTGATCGTGCGCACCAGCGACGACAGGAACACCTGCTGGTTGCTGATCCGGCCGAGGTCCGACCCGTCGCCGACACCGTGCCGCGTGCGGAGGAACGCCAGCGCCTGCGCGCCCTGCAACGTGTTCTGACCGGCCTTGATGTTCAGGCCCGTCATGTCGTCCGAGATGTCGCCCCCGGCGCAGACGGGCACGCCGCCCACCGCGTTCGACATCTCGATGACGCCGTCGAACTCGATCACCCCGGCATACGGGATGGTCAGACCGGTCAGCTTCTCGACCGTCAGAACGGTGCACGCGAGCCCGCCGTAGCTGAGCGTGTTGTTGATCTTCTGCCGGCTCATCGCGCTGTAGCTGCCTTTGCCGTCCTCAGTCGGGCAGGACGGGATGGGCACGAACATGTCGCGCGGGAAGCTGACGACGGTCGCGTTCTTGTGGTCCGCGGAGACATGCAAGAGCATCGTCACGTCGTTGAGCACTTCGCCGCGCGAGCCGTAGGCCTTGTTGCCTCCGCCACTGTCGCTGCCGGCGAGCAGCACGTTGAACCCGCCGCTGATCGCACCGACCTCCGGGATCGGGGGGATGACGTTTCCCTTGGCGTCCACGAGCTTGACGGCCGGCTTCACGCTGGAGGTGACGTTCCACAAGGCGTAGGCGGAGAGCGAGACGCTGGAGACGACCGCTACGGCGGCGAGGGATCCGATGATCGAGAGCACGAACGGCAGAGCGCGTCGCTTCCTCAGCCGGCCGTGCCGTGCGATTCCTGGGGCGCCGGTGTTCCGCGGGCGGACGTCGGCCAGCGCGCGCTCGTCCGTCAACGCACCCTCGTCGGGAGACCCACCCTTGTCGGGAGACGCGGTGCCGCCCATCGTCGGACGGTCCCCGGACGTCACGCGTCCCTCAGGCGTCGATCCTGCTTCCACCACTCCCCCTCCATCACGGGTTTCCGGCTGCGTCAGACGCCAGCCAGATCACAGTAGCGGCACCTGCCTCTTCCGCACCGTCATGGGGGCGCATCCGGTTCGCGTGTCCGGGTCGCGCATCCGAAATATATGCGTTCGCATGGGCGTTGGTGAAGGTATGACCGAGCTCCTCCCCGCCGACTCCGCCATGGGCGCCGTGACCTTGCGCGTCGCCGACCTTGACGGGATGACCGCGTACTACCGCGATGCCGTGACCCTCGATTTGCTGGCCCAGGCCGGCGGCAGCACGATCCTCGGCCGCGGCTCGACGCCGGTGGTGATCCTCGAGCACGCGCCAGAACTGCGTCATGCAGCGCCGCACGAGGCGGGTCTGTTCCACACCGCGGTGCTCTTCGATTCCGAGGAGGCGCTCGCGGCAGCGGTGTATTCGGTGGCGACGCGAGCACCGGGCACGTTCACCGGCAGCGCCGACCACCTGGTGAGCAAAGCGTTCTACTTCACCGACCCCGAAGGCAACGGCGTCGAGCTCTACTGGGATCGCGACCGCACGACGTGGAGCTGGACGCACGGCCAGGTCGAGATGGGCACGCTGTACCTCGACCCGAACGACTTCCTGCGCGAGCACCTCACCGATCGCGGCGCCGCGCTGGCGACGGAGGGCGCTCCCGGCGGCGGTTCGCCCTTCGGCTCGGCCGTGGTCGGGCACGTGCACCTCTCCGTCGGCGATGTCGCATCCGCCCGCGAGTTCTACGTGGACCGGCTCGGGTTCGCAACGACGGCCGCGCTCGGCGACCAGGCGCTGTTCGTGAGCGCCGGCGGCTACCACCACCACATGGCGATGAACACCTGGAACAGCCGCGGTGCCGGCCGCCGGCAGCTCGCCCTGGGTCTCGGCCAGGTGGAGATCCACGTTCCGCAGGCGGACGATCTCGGCGAGCTCGGCGAGCGGATGCGGCACTACGGCATCGAGGCGCGCGACGACGGCCGCTCGGTCACCTTCGACGACCCGTGGGCGAACGTCGTGCGCGCCGTGGTCGCGACCTCCTGACCGCAGGCCCCTGAGTCGCATCGACTCGGCGCGTGCGGGTGTGCGTGCGTGCGGGAACGACGGAAGCCCCGGCCGAGTCGGCCGGGGCTTCCTTCATCAAGCGGTGACGTCGGCGCTAGTCGGTTGCCGTCGTCGGGGCAGGAGCGGCGTGCAGCCCGTGCGGCGGCTCCTGGTCGGGAGCGAGGTCGGTGACGGGGGGAACGTCGGCGGCGTGCGAACCGTGCGGCACCGCATCCACCGGCACCGGAGCCGCATGCGAACCGTGCGTCGCCGCAGCGGTCCCGGCCTCGGTCGCGACCGACTCGGCCGGCGCACCAGCGCCCACCGGCACGGGCTCCGACCCGGTGACCGGCGCACCGGCTCCGGCAGGAGCATCCTGCGCCTTCGCTGCGTTCGGACCCCACGCGGGCGGCTTCGGCTTCTGCCAGAACGCCACGATCAGCGCGCCGAGGAAGGCGACGGCCGCCGGCAGGAGGAGCGACTCCGACATCGCCTGCGTGAAGCCGGCGTGCAGGAATTCGGGCAGCTCGGTACCGCCGACGACGGACCCCGCGCTACCGGATGCGCCACCGGGCGCCTTGGGCAGGTCGACCGCGAGGCGGCCCGAGATGAGGGCCGCGATCGACGCCGAACCGAGCACCGCACCGACCTGGCGCGTCGTGTTGAACACGCCGGAGCCGGCCCCGGCCTGGTTGATCGGAAGGTTGCGCGTGGCTGTCGTCGAAATCGGACCCCACACTCCGGACATCGCGATGCCGAGCAGGGCGCTCGGAGCGAGCAACCACCAGATCGACACATCCGGGGTCAGGAGACGCGAGAACCAGAACAGCGCGACGGCGAAGAGCACGAGGCCCGTCGTCGCGAAGTAGCGCGGGTTCACCCGGTCGATCATCTTTCCGACGAACGGAGCGAGCACGCCGGAGAACACGGCGGTCGGAGCGAGCATCAGCGCCGACTCGGTCGGGGTGAGGCCGCGGACCGTCTGGAAGTAGAACACCAGGGGCAGCGACATGCAGGTCACGGCGAAGCCGACGGTGGTGATGGCACCGTTCGAGAGGGAGAAGTTGCGGTCGCGGAAGAGCTTCAGCGGAAGCAGCGGCTCCTTCTTGTTGTAGGCCTGCCAGACGACGAACCCGATGAGCACGACGATGCCGGAGATGATGAGTCCCCAGACGGTGATCGGCCCGGCGATGACGCCCCAGTCGTACGTGCTTCCCTCCTGGATGCCGAACACCAGCAGGAACATGCCGACGGCGCTCAGCACGACGCCGAGGATGTCGAAGCTGTGCGAGTGCGTCGGGAGCTTCGGGACGAGACGCATCGCGAGCACGAACGCCACGATTCCGACGGGCACGTTGATGAAGAAGATCCACTCCCAGCCGAGGGCATCGACGAGCACGCCGCCGAGCAGCGGTCCGACGAGCGTCGCGACACCGGCGACGGCACCCCAGAGGCCCATCGCCGCACCGCGGCGGTCGGGCGGGAAGATGCGGGTGATGACGGCCATCGTCTGCGGCGTCATGAGCGCGGCGCCGAGACCCTGCACGACGCGGGCTGCGATGAGCATCCCGATGCCGCCGCCCGGCAGCACGCCGGAGAATCCGCACCAGGCAGACGCGATCGTGAAGATCACGAGACCGATGAGGTAGAGGTTCTTCGGGCCGAAGCGGTCACCGAGACGTCCGGTGATCAGCAGCGGAACGGCGTAGGCGAGGAGGTAGGCGCTCGTCACCCAGATGACGGCGTTGTAGTCGGTGCCGAGATCCAGGCCCTTCATGATCGCGGGGTTCGCGACCGACACGATGGTCGTGTCGATGAGGATCATGAAGAACCCGATGACCAGGGCCCAGAGGGCCGGCCACGGCTTCAGTTCTTTTTGCATGTGTGTTGTCTCTCTCAGTGGGGCTTCTCCTCGGACCAGGACAGTACGCCTGATTCGAGGTCGTCGATGAGGGTCTCCAGCCAGGTCAGTTCGACCTCGCGGATGGCCCGGATGTATTGGGCGTTGATCCAGTACTTGCGCGGCAGTCGCCTCGCCTCGAGATCCTGGATGCCCTTCTCGATGAGGTCGCGGTCGGCCTGCAGATGGGCGACGCGGGTGCGCAGCAGCTGCACGACCGTCTCGATCGGCAGGTTGTGCGCCTCGCCGAGTCCGAGCGGGAACTCGGGGTACTCGTTGATCGGAGTGCCGAGGATGCCGGCGACCCGCTCGCTCAGCGCCAGGCTCCCCTGTTCGGTGATCTCGTAGGTGGTGCGCTCCGGGCGGTTGCCCTCGCGCTCGGTGCTGATCGCCCGGACCAGTTGCTGCCCGGCGAGCCGGTCGACCGTGTGATAGAGCGAACCCGGGCGCACCTTGACCCAGCGGTCCTCCGAACGCTGGATCAGCGTCTGGTACATCTCGTACGGGTGCATCGCCCGTTCGGCGAGCAGCGCGAGCGCGGCGACGCCGAGGGGCGTGAGAGACGTAGCGGGAGGCATGCGGAGGGGAGTCCTTTTTCGAGGAGGGAGAGGAGCACGGGGCGACGGCGGCAGGCGACTGGCGGGATCAGAATTGCTCCCGTTTGATTATTCCACATGGAATATACGGCGCGGACTAGTTCGTTGTCAACCCTCCGACCTGCTTGTTTCCGAGCCTGCCACCCGCCACCGACACCCGTGCCGGCGCCCGCATCGAGTTGCGTCAGATGTGCGGTCGGTCGGGTGCGCATCCGCACATTCGACGCAAGTCGACGCCGGCAGGCGGCGCGGGCGCGGGGCGGGGCGGCGACGGGCGACGGCGCGACGGGTCAGCGGCGGCTGCGCCCCAGTTCGGCGAGCTGCTCGGTGAAGAGGCGGGCGCCGCCCTGCGCCGGATGGCGGATCGCCTGCGCAGCGACGCCCTCCGCCGCGAGTGCACCCTGCGCCTTGCGCCCCACCGCGACCACCGTCTCGATGCCGAGCGCTCGCACGAGCTCCAGCGCGACCGCCGTGCCCGCGCGGACTTCCGGCGGGCGCGGCGTGCGGTTGGTGAGGGGATCGCCGGCGACGAACGGATGATGCGGGTAGATCGGCCAGGTGACGGGGAGCGGCCCCTCCCACGACGCGAGCGCCGCCCAGACGACACGGCTCGACGCCTCCCACGGAGCCTGCGGGTGCTCCGGCAGCTCCAGCGGACCGATCGCGCGCGTGGCCGGGCCGTCGGGCGCTGCCTCGCGTGCCGACACGAACGGGACGCCGGTGACCGTCATCCCGCGCCAGCCCGGCGCCTCGCCCAGCAGCATGATCGACGCACTGCGCCCGACGCCGTCGAGGTAGCGCCGCAGGTTCCGCGCGCGCATCCGGCCGGCTTCGTCGTCGGCGTACAGGAACTCGGCATCCGACGGTGCGGGCACGGCGGCGAGGCGCGCGAAGAACTCGTCCAACGTGTCGTCCGCCGTGTCACCCACACCCCCAGCATCCCCCACGACCGGATGCCGCCGCCATCGAGTCCGGGAGAAATCATGCTCGCGAGTCGGTAGACCTGATTTCTACCGGACTCGACGCCTGCCGCCCGGACGGACGGACGGACGAGCGGACGAGCGGAGAAGCGGCGTCAGTGCGGGCGCAGCGCGACGCGGGGAGAGGCGCCGGTCGCTGCGGCGGCGAGCGCGGCATCCACCTCGGAGAGCGGGAAGGTCTGCCCGACCTGCTCAGCGAACGGATAGCGCGTCCCGCTCTGAGCGAGGAAGCGCACCGCCTGCTCCAGGTGCCGCGGCGCATAGTTGTGCACGCCGCGCACGGTCAGCAGCCGGCGCACCAGCTGGTCCGGATCCACCAGCAGCTCGGGACCAGGCGAGACCGAGCCGACGAGCACCAGCACCCCGCCCACGTCGATCGCCGACAACAGCGTGCTCCTCGCGCTCGCGGTGCCCGACAGCTCGAGTGCGACGGTCGGAACCGCGCCCCTGCCGCCGGCGCGCACGATCGCGGCGGCCAGCCCGAGAGCGGAGTCCGGGGCCACCGTCGGGTCCGAGACGGCCGCCGCCCCGAACGTGAGCGCCGCATCACGACGTGCCGGATCGGGGTCGCTCACGACGACGCGCGCCCCGGAGTCCGTGGCCATCGCGACGGCCGTGAGACCGAGCATCCCGGCGCCGGCGATGAGCACGACGGCCCCGTCGAGCGGCGTGATCGCGGATGCGGCTTCGAGCGCGGCGGCGACGGTGGCGGTCGCGCAGGAGGCCGGGGCGAGCACCGCGGCGGGCAGGTCGTCGGGCGCGGGCACCATCGGTGTTCCCGCGAGGATGTGCGCGTGGGTGGCGAAGCCGCCGGAGAGCTCCCAGCCGCGGCGCATCCGCTCATGCCCGTACTTCTGCAGGTTCGCGCACTTCTGCGGGAGACCCCGGCGGCAGCGGGTGCAGCGGCCGCACGGCACCGCGACCGACCACACGATGCGCTCCCCGAGGGAGATCCGGTGCCCGTCGGTGGAGGTCGCCCCGCCTCGCCCGAGCGCCACGACACGGCCGACCTGCTCGTGCCCGAGCACGAGAGGAGCGGGCGCCTCACGATCACCGGCCACCGTGTGCAGGTCCGACCCGCAGATCGTCGCCAGCTCGATCTCGACCAGGGCATCGCCCGGTGAGAGCCGCACGCCCGGCACGGCCACCGCCTCGTGGAGGTGACCGGCGCCCGGCCACACCATCGCGGTGGCGGATGGGTACACGCTGACCCCTTTGCCGCGCGCCGGAGGCTCGACGATGCGCGGCGTGACCGCCCTGACGGTCACCGGAGGACGTTCGCTGGGGGCGCCTGGTGCGCCTGACGCGCCTGGTGCGCCTCGTGCGTCTCGTGCGCCTCGTGCGTCTGGTGCGCGTCGTGCGCCTCAGGCGCCTGGTGCGCCTCGAAGCCGAGCAGCTCGGGAAGGTCCGCGACACTCGGGATGACCGCATCGGCCCCGGCGGCGAACAGAGTGTCCTCGTCGTCGGCGCCCGTGAGCACCCCGACCACGAGCCCGGCGCCGGCCGCGATCCCGGCAACGATGTCGTTCGCGGTGTCACCGACGACGACCATGCCTTCGACACTGCTCGCGCCCGTGCGCAGCAGCGCCGTGAGCGGCAGATCGGGGAACGGCCGACCGCGCCCCGCCTCGGCCGGCGTGAGCGACACGTCCGCCAGATCCTGCCAGCCGAGCTCGTCGAGCACTGCGTCGTGCGTTGACCGCGAGAACACACTGGTGAACGCGACGCGCACGCCGCTCTCCCTCAGGCGGCGGACCAGATCTTCCGCGCCCTGGACGGGACGCAGCCCGATCTCCGCGGCCAGCGCGGCGTACGCACCCTCGAACTCCGCGTTGGCGTGCTGCGCCTGCTCGTCATCGCGTGCGACCGAGCGGAAGACCGCCAGGGTCGGCTGTCCCGCCGTCTCGCGCAGGTAGTCGAGCGCGTCGGCTCGAGCATCCGGGGTCTCGCCGATCCCGGATGCCGCGAGCGCCAACTCGAACGCCCCGTTCAGCACGTCGTCGTCGATCACGGTCGTGCCGGCCAGGCCGAACACGACGAGTTCGAGGTCGACGTCCAGCTCGTCGGCTTCTTCCTCGTCGTCGTCCCAGTCGTCGTCATCGGCGTCGTCAGCCCGACGGTCGTCGAGGTCGTCGGCGTCGAGATCGCCGAATTCGTCGAGCGGGACGTCATCGTCGAACGTCGCCGCATCGTCGAACTCGGAAGTGATCAGTCCATCGCGCGTCGTCATGGTGCTGCCTTTCTGAGCGGGAGGCATCGTCCCCTGCCGATGCTCTGCCGCAAACGTTGCCTGTGACGTTAGAAGCGCGGTCGGTCCGTAGCAGCAACGCCGGGTTACGCGCAGGTGAACGGCGCACGGCATCCCGCTCCGGGCTCAGGACAGTTCGCTCGGCTCAGGTCTCGGCGGCGAGCGATGCGACGATCCGGTCGAGCCCCCATCGCCAGGCCGATTCGACGTCGCCGCCGAGTCCGAACAGCCCGCCGAGCTCCATCGTGATGAACCCGTTCGCCCAGGCCGTCACGAGGCGCGCCCCGTCCAGGGCGTGATCGGGGCCGGTCAGCGCCGCGACGGCGTCGAGCAGCGGGGCGACACTGCGCACCACCGCCGCCTGCTCCGGCTGCGGTGCGCCGTGTGCCGCGAACACGAGTCCGAAGCCGACGGGATGCTCGTGCGCGAACCTCCGCAGGGCGTCCGCCTGCTCCGCGAGACGACGGGTGGGATCGGCATGTTCGTCCAGCGCCTCGAGGCGGGCGGTGAGGTCGCCCAGGGTCGCCGCGACGACGAGCGCCAACAGCTCGCGCCGGTCGCGGACCCGCTTGTACAGCGACGGCGCACGCACGCCGACCCGTTCCGCCACGGCCTGCATGGTGAGCCCGTCCAGGCCGGCGCGCTCGACGAGCTCACGACCCGCAGCGACGATCGCAGCGCGCGACGTCTTGTCCGGAGTCGGCATCTTGCATCTCCTCTCGATAGCTAACTATCATAGCCATCATGGAACTCGCACCCGGCCTCCACCGCATCGGCACTGACATCGTCGCAATCCATCTCGTCGTGACCGACGACGGGATGACCCTCATCGACACGGGACTGCCCGGGCACTACGGCGACCTGAAGAAGGAACTCGCCACTCTGGGCCGCCCGCTCTCCGACATCAAGGGAATCGTCCTGACGCACGGGGACAGCGATCACACCGGCTTCGCCGAGCGGCTCCGTGCCGAGCTCGGCATCCCGGTCTATGTCGGCGCCGGCGACGCGGCGCGGGCGATGGGCGAGAAACCGCCGCCGCCGCCGAAGGACCCCCGCCGGCTGGGACCGATGCTCGGCTTCTTCGCGTACGCGATCAGCAAGGGCGGGGTGCGGATGCCTGCGGTGAAGGAGGTCGTGCCGGTCGACGACGGCGAGGTCCTCGCCTTGCCCGGCGCTCCCGTGATCATCGGGATGCCCGGTCACTCGCCCGGCAGCGTCGCGATCCACGTGCCAGCGGTGCGCGCAGTGTTCGTCGGCGACGAGCTCACGACGCGAAGCGTGCTGACCGGCGAGACAGGACCGCAGCCGGCGCCCTTCACCGACGATCAGGCCGCATCCTCCGCTTCGCTCGAGCGGCTGGCCGGACTCGACGTCGACTTCGTGGTCCCGGGTCACGGACCGGTGTGGACCCAGGGTGCGCCCGCACTCGTCGCCGCGTACCGCGAGGCCGAGAAGCGGCGCTAGGGGCCGATCCCTGCCCGCACCCGCGTCAGTGCCCGCAACCGCGACAGGTGCGGGCAACCGCGCCTCGGCGCGGAATGTGTCTGTTGCAGTTTTGTGACGATCGACGCAGAATTGCAACATGACCGCCGATGACAACACGCGCGCGTTCGATCCCGACATCGTCACCGACTTCCGTGAGCGGATGTCGTACGGTTCGTACCTCGACCTCCCCACCCTGCTGAGCGCGCAGAAGCCCGTGAGCGTCCCCGAGCATCACGACGAGCTGCTGTTCATCATCCAGCACCAGACGACCGAGCTCTGGCTCAAGCTCGTGCTGCACGAACTGGAGTCGGCGCGCGACCTGCTCCGCGCCGACGAACTGGCCCCTGCACTCAAGCGGATCGCCCGGGTCAAGCACATCCAGAAGACGCTGACAGAGCAGTGGTCGGTGCTCGCCACGCTCACACCGACCGAGTACGCCGAGTTCCGCGGCTTCCTCGGCAACTCGTCCGGCTTCCAGTCGTACCAGTACCGGGCCGTCGAGTTCGTGCTCGGCAACAAGAACCGCCGCATGCTGAGCGTGTTCGAAAGCGATCCGGTCGCCCAGGCGCTCCTTGCCCAGCTGCTCGAGGCGCCGAGCATCTACGACGAGTTCCTCCGTTACCTCGATCGGGCCGGGTTCGACATCCCGCCGAGCGTGCTCGACCGCGACGTGACCGAGGCGTACACGTTCCACCCCGAGCTCGTCCCTGTCTTCCGCGACATCTACGAGAACGCCGCCGACCACTGGGCCGAATACGAGGCATGCGAGGAACTCGTCGATCTGGAGGACAACTTCCAGCTCTGGCGGTTCCGGCACCTCAAGACGGTGCAGCGCACGATCGGCATGAAGACGGGCACGGGCGGATCGACCGGCGTCTCGTTCTTGCAGAAGGCGCTCGAGCTCACGTTCTTCCCCGAGCTGTTCGCCGTGCGAACGGAGATCGGCGCGCCACGATGACGGACGCGACCGCCGACGGCCGCACCATCGGCGTCGACGCAGCGTGGGACGGCGACGGCTTCCGTGGCCGCACCGTCTTCACGATCAGCGGCGGCACGCTCCAGCTCGCCGAAGCGGATGCGGCCGATCACGAACTCGGCGGCGCTCTCATCCCGCACCTGACCGACCACCACACGCATCTCGGACTCACCGATCCCGCCGTGATGTTCGCCAACGGCATCACCGACGCCGTCGACCTCGGCTGGATCCCCGAGGTCGCCGCAGGGTGGCTCGACGCCGATCCCGGGCATCCGGCCGTCACGATCGCCGGGGCGCTGCTCACCGCTCCCGGCGGGTATCCGGTCAATGCCGGCTGGGGACCTCCCGGGTCGTCGGCCGAGCTGAGGAACGCGGATGATGCGGTGGCTGCGGTGCGTGAACAAGTCATGTGGGGAGCCTCGCGGATCAAGGTCACGCTCAACACCCAATCGGGACCAACCGTGGACGACGCGACTCTCGCCGCGATTGTGGAGGAGGCTCACGCGCGCGGCCTCCCGGTGACCGTCCATGCGCAGGGCGATGGGCAGACCGCTCGTGCGATCGCCGCCGGCGCCGACCAGCTGGCCCACACCCCGTTCACCGAGCGGGTCGACGACACGACCATCCGGCGATGCGTCGACGCCGGCGTGAGCTGGGTCTCGACCCTCGACATCCACGGCTGGGGACGGCCAACCACCGAACTCGCGACCGCGATCGAGAACCTGCGCCGTTTCGCCGACGCGGGCGGACGCATCCTGTACGGCACGGACCTCGGTAACGGTCCGCTTGCGACCGGCGTGAACGCGCGTGAGCTCGCCGATCTCGCCGCCGCCGGCCTCGACGGCACCGCTCTCGTGCGCACCATCGCCGGGCCCGATCCGCTCACTCGCGCACCGTTCGGCCCCCGCTTCGCCTGGCTGCCCACCACCCCGCCCGCCGACGAGGCAGACCTGCCCGCCTGGCTGGCCACCGCCCGCGGCGCCACCGCCTCGACGATCACCACCATCCCCGGAGGAGACGCATGACCGACCGCACCGACCCCACCGACCTCACGGACCATCTGGCCGCCGCCCGCGCCGCCGACGCCTCCGACCCGCTCGCCGGCTACCGCACGCGTTTCGCCGGCATCGACGACGGCTCCAGCGACATCGTCGCGTACCTCGACGGCAACTCCCTCGGCCGTCCGACCCGGGCGAGTATCGACCGCATCCAGCGCTTCCTCGTCGAGGGCTGGGGGAACCGGCTCATCCGGGGATGGGACGAGGAGTGGATGGAGCTGCCGTTCACGATCGGCGACGCGATCGCCGACACCGTGCTCGGCGCCGCACACGGCCAGACCTTCATCGGCGACTCGACGACCGTGCTCCTCTACAAGCTGGCGCGCGCGGCCGTCGACGCCCGCCCGGGCCGCACCGAGATCGTCGTCGACACCGACAACTTCCCCACCGACCGCTACGTCCTCGATGGCATCGCGCGCGAGCGCGGCCTGACCCTGCGCTGGATCCAGGCCGACACCGAAGCCGGCGTCACGCCCGAGCAGGTCGCCGAGGTGGTGGGCCCGGAGACCGCGCTCGTCGTGCTGAGCCATGTCGCGTACCGCTCCGGTTTCCTCGCCGACGTGCCCGCGATCACGCGCATCGCCCACGACGCGGGCGCGCTCGTGCTCTGGGATCTCTGCCATTCCGTCGGCTCCGTCCCTCTCGAACTCGACGCGTGGGGCGTGGACGTCGCGGTCGGCTGCACCTACAAGTACCTCAACGGCGGGCCGGGCTCGCCCGCCTTCGGCTACGTGCGCGCTGACCTGCAGGGCGAGCTGACGCAGCCGATCCAGGGCTGGATGAGCGCCGCCGACGTGTTCCTGATGGGTCCCGAGTTCCAGCCGGCCACGGGCGCCCGCCGCTACCTCAGCGGCACCCCCGCGATCGTCGGGATGCTCGCGATGCAGGACACGGTCGCGATGATCGCCGAGTGCGGGATGGATGCCGTGCGCGCCAAGTCCATCGCGCTCACCGAGTTCGCCATCGCCCTCACCGACGACTGGCTGCGTCCCCTGGGCGTCACGGTCGCGAGCCCGCGGGATGCGGAGCGTCGCGGCGGCCACGTGACCGTGAACCATCCGGCGATGCGCGAGGCGACCGCGCTGTTGTGGGAGCGCGACGTCATCCCCGACTTCCGCGACCCGAACGGCCTGCGCATCGGTCTCTCACCGCTGAGCACGAGCTTCGAGGAGACGTATCTGGGCGTGGCCGCGATCCGCGACGCCCTCGGCGACCTCACGAATGAGTGAGCGACCGCACGAATGCGACCTCACGAATGAGTGAGGGCCGCGAAGACCTCGAGGCGCGCACCGGCAGCTCGACCGCGCTGCTGCGCACGGTCGTCGGAAGCGTTCTGCGTCCGCTCGGCGGCTGGATGACCGCATCCGGTGCCGTCGCCCTGCTCGACGCCCTCGACGTGCCCGCCAGCACGGCGCGCTCCAGCCTCACCCGGCTGTGCGCCCGAGGGGTGCTCGTGCGCGAGCCGCACGGAGCGGTCGCCGGATACGCGCTCGACCCCGCCGCCGTCCCGATGCTCGAGCGCGGCGACCGCCGGATCTTCGACACCCGGCCCGCCGGCGACGACGGCTGGTGCCTCCTCTCGTTCTCGATCCCGGAGCACCGCCGCGACCAGCGCCATCAGCTGCGCCGCCGGCTCGCCGCCCTCGGCTGCGGCACCGTGGCCGACGGACTCTGGATCGCCCCGCAGCACCTCGAACCCGAGATCGACCGGATGCTCACCGAGCTCGCTCTGCAGCAGGAGTGCGTGCTCTTCGCCGACGCCCGCGCACGCGGCCCGCTCGGCAGCGGCCTGGCGCTCTGGTACGACCTCGACCGCATCCGGGCCGCCCACGAGATGTTCCTGGAACGCTTCGCCTCGGCCGCGCATCCGGTCGACGATCGGGCCGCGTTCGCCCAGTGGATTCGCGTGCTCGACGAGTGGCGGGTGATCCCGTACCTCGATCCCGGGCTTCCGGCGGCCGCCCTCCCCGACGACTGGCCCGCCGCCGCCAGTGCCGCCCGCTTCGCCGAGCTGCGCGCCGCCCTGGAGCCGCGGGCGCTGGCCTGCGCGAGGCGCGTCGCGCTCTGACCCCGCACGGCGTCGCCGCCTGACGGCGCGCCTCTGGCTCTCCGGTAGAATCGGTGCATCCCCGACCCCTGTGAAGGTGAGTGAACGTTGCCAACGATCGTTGTCGAAGTCATGCCGAAGGCCGAGCTGCTCGATCCCCAGGGGAAGGCCGTCGCCGGCGCCCTCGCCCGCACCGGTCACACCCAGTTCAGCGGAGTCCGTCTCGGCAAGCGCTTCGAGCTGACCGTCGACGGGCCGATCGATGACGCCGTTCGTGCGACCGTCGAGCAGATCGCCGCCGACATCCTCTCGAACTCCGTGATCGAAGACGTCGTCGGCATCCACTATCCCGCCGAGGTGCAGGCCTGATGCGCGTCGGCGTCGTCACCTTCCCCGGCTCGCTCGACGACCGCGACGCCCTCCGCGCCATCCGCCTCGCGGGCGCAGAAGCCGTCGCCCTCTGGCACGGCGAGCACGACCTCCAGGGCGTCGACGCCCTCGTCCTCCCCGGCGGCTTCAGCTATGGCGACTACCTGCGCGCCGGCGCCATCGCCAGCCTCTCCCCGATCATGACCGAGGTCATCGACGCGGCCGGCAAGGGCATGCCCGTGCTCGGCATCTGCAACGGATTCCAGATGCTCGCCGAGGCCCACCTCGTCTCGGGCGGCCTGATCCGCAACGACCACGGCAACTTCATCCGCCGCGACCAGGCGCTGCGCGTCGAGAACACCGACACCCCCTGGACCAGCGGCTTCGAGCCGGGCCAGGAGATCGTGATCCCGCTCAAGAACGGCGAGGGCGGCTTCATCGCCTCCGCCGACGAGCTCGCACGCCTCGAGGGCGAGGGCCTGGTGGCGTTCCGCTACGAGGGCGTCAACCCGAACGGCTCGCTCAACGACATCGCCGGTGTGCGCAACGATCGCGGCAACGTGGTGGGCCTCATGCCGCACCCCGAGCACGCGGTCGAACCGGGCTTCGGCCCCGACACCGCCGCAGCGATGCGCTCGGGCACCGACGGCCTCACGTTCTTCACCTCGGTGCTGCAGGCGACGGTTCTCGCGGCGTAGCAGTCGGTGGCCGCGTTCGTCCAGCGACCGTCGGTTCACAACTCCGGAACACCCGGCCCCGCGGGCGCCATCCTTCCGGAACCATGCGCCCTCGCGCGGCGTGTCGAAGGCAGGTTCCGGATGAACAACCAGCGCCGCCCCGGACGAACAACCAGCGCCGCCGCAGACGAACAAGCAGCGCCTCCCGCCCGGAGAAGACGCGCCAGCTTCGCCGGTAGAATGAAGACCTCCCCCGGCATCCGAAAACCCTTGGAGAGTGCCAGCGTGACCGAAGCCCCCACCACCTCGCCCGCGCACGTCGTCGA
Source organism: Leifsonia sp. 10N434 (assembly GCF_056394405.1). Lineage (NCBI taxonomy): Bacteria > Bacillati > Actinomycetota > Actinomycetes > Micrococcales > Microbacteriaceae > Leifsonia > Leifsonia sp. 10N434. The sequence continues at coordinate 252,276 of NZ_JBFTHV010000005.1, forward strand.
CACCGTCGCCAACGCAGCGGCCACGCCAGAGCGGGAGCAGCCGTACGCGGCGCTCGGTCTCAAAGACGACGAGTACGCGAGCATCCGCGAGATCCTGGGCCGCCGCCCGACCAGCGGCGAGCTGGCGATGTACTCGGTGATGTGGTCGGAGCACTGCTCCTACAAGTCGTCGAAGATGTACCTGCGCCAGTTCGGCCAGAAGGTCACCCCCGCCATGAAGAAGAACCTCATGGTCGGCATGGGCGAGAACGCCGGCGTCGTGGACGTCGGCGAGGGCTGGGCGGTGACCTTCAAGGTCGAGTCCCACAACCACCCCTCCTACATCGAGCCGTTCCAGGGCGCTGCGACCGGCGTCGGCGGCATCGTCCGCGACATCATCTCGATGGGCGCCCGCCCCGTCGCCGTGATGGACCAGCTGCGCTTCGGCGCGATCGACAACCCCGACACCGCCCGCGTCGTGCACGGTGTCGTGTCGGGAATCTCGTTCTACGGCAACTGCCTCGGCCTGCCGAACATCGGCGGCGAGACCTACTTCGATCCGATCTACCAGGGCAACCCGCTGGTCAACGCCCTCTCGGTCGGCGTCCTCCGCCACGAAGACCTGCACCTCGCGAACGCCTCCGGCCTCGGCAACAAGGTCGTGCTGTTCGGTGCGCGCACCGGCGGCGACGGCATCGGCGGCGCGAGCATCCTGGCGTCCGACACGTTCTCGGCCGGCGGACCCACGAAGCGTCCCGCCGTGCAGGTCGGCGACCCCTTCGCCGAGAAGGTGCTCATCGAGTGCTGCCTCGAGCTGTTCCGCGACAAGCTGGTCGAGGGCATCCAGGACCTCGGCGCGGCCGGCATCTCCTGCGCGACATCCGAGCTCGCCTCCAACGGCGACGGCGGGATGTTCATCGAGCTCGAGAAGGTGCTGCTGCGCGATCCCACTCTCACGGCCGAGGAGATCCTCATGTCGGAGAGCCAGGAGCGCATGATGGCGGTCGTGAAGCCCGAGCTGCTGGACGCCTTCCTCGCGGTGACCGCCAAGTGGGATGTCGAGACCAGCGTTCTCGGCGAGGTCACCGACACCGGACGCCTCGTCATCAACTGGCACGGTGAAGAGATCGTCAACGTCGAGCCGCGCACGGTCGCGGTCGACGGCCCCGTCTACGAGCGCCCCGTGGCCTACCCGGCCTGGATCGACGCACTGCAGGCCGACAGCGCCTCCCGCCTGGCTCGCCCCACCTCGGGCGACGAGCTGCGCGAGCAGTTCCTCGCACTGCTCGGCAGCGCCAACCTGGCCGACAAGGGCTGGATCACCGACCAGTACGACTACTTCGTCGGCGGCAACACGGCCCTCGCGTTCCCGGATGACGCCGGCATGATCCGCGTCGACGAGGAGAGTGGCCTCGGCTTCGCCATCGCCACCGACGCCAACGGCCGCTACTGCCAGCTCGACCCCAAGCAGGGCGCCAAGCTCGCCCTGGCGGAGGCCTACCGCAACGTCGCCGCCTCCGGCGCCGTGCCGGCCGCGGTCACCGACTGCCTCAACTTCGGCAGCCCGGAGAACCCCGAGGTCATGTGGCAGTTCTCGCAGGCGGTCGAGGGACTCTCGGATGCCTGCCTCGAGCTCGAGATCCCGGTCACGGGCGGCAACGTCTCGTTCTACAACCAGACCGGTTCGACTCCGATCTTCCCGACCCCCGTCGTCGGTGTGCTGGGCGTCATCGACGATGTCGCGCGGCGCATCCCGAGCGGGTGGCAGGACGAGGGCGACAACATCTACCTGCTCGGCATCACGCGCGAAGAGCTCGACGGCTCGGCCTGGGCCGGAACGGTGCACGGCCACCTCGGCGGGCGTCCCCCGGCGGTCGACCTCGACCGCGAGCGGGCGCTCGGCGAGCTGCTGCGCGCCGCGTCGCTGGAGAGCCTCGTCGGCTCGGCCCACGACCTCTCCGACGGCGGCCTGGCGCAGGCCCTGGCCGAGAGCGTGATGCGCTTCGGCGTCGGTGCGCGCGTCTGGCTCACCGAGATCATGGACCGCGACGGAGTGGACGCGGCGACCGCCCTGTTCAGCGAGTCGACCGGGCGCGTGCTCGTGTCTGTGCCGCGCGAAGACGACGTCAAGTTCCGCGGACTGTGCGAGGGACGCGACTTCCCCGTGCTGCGCATCGGCGTCACCGACGCCGAGGTGGGCACCCAGCCGGTGCTCGAGGTGCAGGACTTCTTCACCGTCGGTCTCGAGGAGCTGCGCGGGACGCACCGTTCGACGCTTCCCGAGCACTTCGGGCCGGTCGTCGCGTAGCGGCGGTTCCGCTCCCTATCGCTCGCGAGAGGCGGCATCCACCGCACTCGCCGGCACCGGCGCCGCCGCCGCGCGTCGCGTCAGCAGCCGCACCCGCTGCTGCGTGAGCAGGATGCCCAGCAGCACGACGACGGCTCCGACGGGCTCGTTCCAGCTGAGCGTCTCGTGCAGCACGAGGATGCCGAGCGCCACGCCGACCACGGGCGTCACGTACGTCACCCCTGAGGTCGCGGTCGGTCCCCAGGCGCGCAGCACGTTCATGTTCCAGATGTAGACCACGCCCGTGCCGAGAGCCCCCAGCGCCAGCAGGCTGAGCAGCACCGGCCAGCTGAACGTGATCGGGCCCACGGCGATGACGGGCGTGAGCACCAGCATGATGACGGCGGCGATGCCGATGTTCATCACGGCGGTCGACGTCGCCGAGATCTGACGGTGGCTGATGAACCGGCGGATGTACCCGAAGCTGAAGCCGTAGCAGGTGACCGCGCCGAGGCAGGCGAGCTGGCCCCACAGGCTGCCGGTGAGTGCCGCGACCTGCCAGGGACCGACGACCACCACGACACCGACGACGCCGATGAGCACGCCGAGCACCTGGTCGCGGTTGAGCTTCTCGACCCGGAACGCGAGCGTGACCAGGATGGCCGTGGTGATCGGCGTGACCGCGTTGTAGATGCTCGCGAGGCTCGACGAGACGTACTGCTCCGCCCACGCGAAGAGCAGGTACGGGATGACGCAGTAGGTGACCGCGACCACCGTGAAGTGCAGCCAGACGATCGGCTCCCGCGGGAGCCTGCTGCGCGTGATCAGGGCGATGATGCCGAGGGTGATCGCGCCGAACACCAGACGGGCCCACACCACCTGCCCGGGGCCGACCCCTTCGAGGCCCACCTTCATGAACAGGAAGCTGGCTCCCCAGATGAGACCCATGGCGATGAACTGCAGTGCGACCTTCACGTATCGACGGTAGTGCCAGCCGCGGACATCCGCACGCGGGTTTCGGACGCCGTGTTCCGCGCAGGCGGTATCGTGGCTGAAGACGGCGAGGGGTTTCGGGGATGGTTCTGTTGTCGGTAGGGATCTGGGCGCTGGTCGTCATCTGCCTGGTGCTGGCACTCACCGGGCTCGTGCCGGTGATCGCGAACTTCATCGTGTTCGCCGTGATCCCGTTCCACGCCTTCATCAACCACTACGGCAAGGCCAAGCCCTACCTGCCTCGGGTGGCGATCGTCGTTCCCGCCTGGAACGAGGGCGCCGTGATCGGCGCGTCCATCGACCGCCTGATGAAGCTCGACTATCCGCTCGAGGCGCTCCGCATCTTCGTGGTCGACGACGCCAGCACCGATTCCACGCCCGACGTCGTCCGAGAGAAGGCCGAACGGTATCCGGGCAACGTCTTCCTCCTGCGCCGCGAGAAGGGCGGAGAGGGCAAGGCGCACACGCTCAACCACGGCATCCGCGAGATCCTCAAAGACGAGTGGATGGAGGCGCTCCTGATCATGGACGCCGACGTCATCTACCTGCCCACCTCACTGCGCCGGATGACGCGCCACCTGGCGGACCCCGAGGTCGGCGCCGTCTCCGCGTACATCCGCGAGGGCAGCCAGGACCGCAATTACCTGACGAAGTTCATCGGCGTCGAGTACGTGCTGTCGCAGCCCGCGTCGCGCCGGGCACAGAACGTGCTGGGCGCTCAGGCGTGCCTCGCCGGCGGCGCCCAGCTGCACACCCGCGAGAACCTCGTCGCGATCGGCGGTCAGATCGACACGTCGTCGCTCGCAGAAGACACGATCACGACGTTCGAGACGCAGCTGCACGGCCGACGCGTGGTGTTCGAGCCGCACGCCGAGGTGCTCGCTGAGGAGCCGCGAGCGATCGACGGACTCTGGAAGCAGCGGCTGCGCTGGGCACGCGGCAACGCCACCGTGACCTCGCGCTACCGCAAGGTGTGGTTCCGGCCGTCGCGCACGCACCGCCTCGGCGGCGTCATGTTCGGGCTCGAGTGGTTCAGCCTCTGGCTGCTGCCGGTCATCATGGTCGTGTCGTCCATCGGCCTGATCGGTCTGCTGTTCCTGCAGAGCGAGTTCGCGACGACCGTCTTCCGCATCCTGTGGATCTCGGCGGCGCTGGCGTACATCTTCGTGCTGATCCTCGGCTCGCTCACCGACACCCGCACCAGCAGACGGGCGATCGGTCATATCCTGCTGTTCCCGGGGATCATCAACATGCTCGTGATGCTCACAGCGCTGTTCCCGCCGCTCATGCTGGTGTGGCTGCCCGGGCTGTTCGGTGTGACCCTGAACGAGACGGCGCTCTTCGTGCTCACCCTGTGCATCTACATCTGGGTGCCGATCTCGATGGTGTTCGCGTGGCTCGCCCGCAAGGTCGAGGTGACGAGGGCGGGCCGCTGGCTGGCGCCCACCCTCGTCTACCTGGCCGGCTACGGGTCACTGCTGTGCGCGATCACGTTCGACTCCTACGTCAAGGAGCTCCGCGGTGCCGAGGCGCGGTGGGACAAGACCGAGAAGATCGGTCGCGTCGCCACCAACCAGACCTAGGCCGCGTTCGCGACGACCTCGAACCCGGCCGTCAGCAACACCGCGTCACGCGAGGAGGGACCGACGAGCAGTTCGAAGGCACCGGGCTCCACCCGGCGGGTTCCCGCGGCGTCCACGATCGAGAAGTCCTGCACGGGGAGCTCGAAGCGCACCCGAGCCGTCTCACCCGGTTGCAGATCGACCTGACGGTAGGCCTTCAGCTCCTTGTCCGTCCAGCTGACGCTCGTCACCGTGTCCCGCACATAGACCTGGACGGTCTCGCGCACCGGGCGTGCACCGGTGTTGCTCACGCTGACCTCGGCCACGAGGTGCTCGCCGGCGCCGAGTTCGGTGCGCGCGAGGGTCAGGTCGGCGTACTCCACGCTCGTGTACGACAGTCCCTCGCCGAACCCCCAGGCGGGAGCCTGGGTGAGGTCGGCGTACCGGTCGCCGTGCTGCCCGCGGATCTGGTTGTAGTACGTCGGCTGCTGGCCGACGTGCCGGGCGAAGGAGATCGGCAGGCGGCCGGAGGGCTCGATGCGACCGGCGACGATCTCAGCGATCGCCTGACCACCCAGCATTCCCGGGTTCGCTGCCCAGACCACGGCGGCGGCGTTCGCGACCGACGGCGGCAGCACGAGCGGCTTCGAGGCGAGGAGCACCACGACGACGGGTTTCCCGGTCGCGATCATCGCGTCGAGCAGCGCGATCTGGCCGCCGATCAGTTCGAGTGTCGCGGTGGAGCGGCCCTCGCCGACGAGCTCGATCCGGTCGCCGACCACGGCGACCACCACGTCGGACGCCTCGGCGGCGGCGACGGCCTCGTCGATCAGCACGGGGTCCGGGTCGCACGGCACGACGACGGCGGGTCGCGGTTGCCCGTCGGGGAACGTCTTGCCGTGCGGGTCGTTTTCAAGCGTCAGTATGTCGGCGCCCCTGGCGTGCAGGACGCTCCAGCCGTCGATCGCCTGCAGACCGTCGAGCACGGTGGTGATCATCTCGCGCGGCTGGCCGTCGAGCCATCCGGCCTGGCCGGATCCGCCCGCCCAGTCGCCGAGCTGGGTCTGCGCGTCGTCGGCGAGCGGGCCGACGAGCGCGACACGCAGGGGCTCAGACGGGAGCGGCAGCGTCCCGTCGTTCTCCAGCAGCACGATCGAGCGCCGCGCGATCTCGAGGTTCAGCTCGGCGTGCGCCGCGCTGCCGACCACGGTGTCGAGTTCGGCCGAGGGGAGGCGGGCGTTCTCGAACAGTCCGAGATCGAACTTCAGCGTCAGAATGCGGGCGACGGCAGCGTCGAAGGCGTCCTCGGCGAGCATCCCCTGGGCGACCGCCTCGAGCGCGCCCTCGTAGAACATCGGCGTGGTCATGACCATGTCGTTACCGGCCTTCACCGCGGCAGCGGCGGCGTGCGCGTAGTCGGGCTGGATCTTCTGCTCCCAGACCATGCGGCCGACGTTGTCCCAGTCGGTGATCAGCGTCCCGGTGTACCCCCACTCCCCGCGCAGCACCTCGCTGAGCAGCCAGTCGTTCACCGTGATCGGCACCCCGTCGGTGCTCTGATAGCCGAGCATGAAGGTGCGGCATCCTTCGCGCGCCACCCGCTCGAACGGCGGCAGGAACCAGCTCCGCAGCTTGCGCCGTGAGATGTCGGCCTCGCTCGCGTCGCGGCCGCCCTGCGTCTCCGAGTACCCGGCGAAGTGCTTCGCCGTCGCGAGGATCGCCGTCGGATCGTCGAGTCCGTTCCCCTGGTAGCCGCGCACCATGGCGCTTGCGAGCTCGCCGATGAGGAAAGGATCCTCGCCGAAGGTCTCGCTGACGCGTCCCCAACGGAGGTCCCTGGCGATGCACAGCACGGGCGAGAAGGTCCAGTGCACACCGGTCACGGCGACCTCTTCCGCGGTGGCGCGCGCGACCCGCTCGATCAGGTCCGCATCCCACGACGCGGCCATTCCGAGCTGGGTGGGGTAGATCGTGGCGCCCGGCCAGAACGAGTGCCCGTGGATGCAGTCCTCGCCGACGAGGAGGGGGATCCGCAGGCGGGTCTCGGCGGTGAGCCGATTCGCCTCCAGGATCCGCTCCGGGGAGGTGTGCAGGATGGAGCCGACGTGCCGACGCAGGATGTGGTCGCGCAGGTCGTCGCGCGCGTCGAGCTGCAGCATCTGCCCGACCTTCTCCTCCACGCTCATGCGTGCGAGGAGATCGGCGACACGTTCGGCTGTCGTCAGCGCCGGGTCCTGGTACGGAGGGGTTCCAGATGCCAGAACCGGGGAGGCTGATGGCAGGGTCGAGGTCATTCGGTCGTGCTCTCCACTGTTCTTCCGACCGGAGCGGCCGTGGGGGTATCGGTGCGCACCTGGGTGACGGCGGCGTTGAGGTTGATGCCCTTGCGCTTCATCGCACGGGCCCGCTCTCCGGCCGAGCGCAGTCGGGGGTTGACGTATTCGTCGATGCCGAAGTTGATCAGGGACAGTGCCACGCCGAGCAGGGCGATGCACAAGCCGGCGGGAACGTACCACCACCAGTAATCCGGGAACGCGTTGTTCTGCTGCGCCCAGAACAGGATGGTCCCCCAGTTCAGGTTCGACACCGGGATGACGCCGATGAACGCGAGGGTCGTCAGACCCAGGACCGCGGCCGTCATGGTGCCGACGAAACTCGACGCGATGATCGCCAGGAGGTTCGGGAGCATCTCGACCAGGATGATGCGGTGCAGCGGTTCACCGTTGGCGCGCGCGGCCTGGATGAAGTCGCGGTTGCGCAGCGACATGGTCTGCGCCCGCAGCACGCGCGCTCCCCACGCCCATCCGGTCAGACCGAGCACGGCGGCGATGAGCCACAGGGGCGGGTCCTCGAACTGCGAGGCGACGATGATCATCAGCGGCAGTCCGGGGATGACGAGGAACACGTTCGAGAAGGCCGACAGCGATTCGCTCTTCCAGCCACGCAGGTAGCCGGCGGTCACACCGATGATGATCGCGACCACCGTGGCCATGATCGTCGCGAGGAACCCGACGACGAGCACGCCGCGCGTTCCGTAGACGAGCTGGCTGAAGACGTCCTGGCCGATGTGGGTCGTGCCCAGGAGGTGCTCCCACGACGGCGGCTGAAGGGTCTCGTCGAGATTCTGCGCGTTCGGGTCGTACGGAGCGATCCAGGGCGCGAAGATCGCGACGAGCACGAACACGCCCATGATGATCAGCCCGGCTGCGGACTTGGGGTTGCTGAACATCGCGAGCGAGGCTCGCAGCTGCGACCAGAAGGTGTTCTTCGTGGGGCGTTGGCGGCCTGCGACGGCGAAGGCCAGGGTCTCGGGGGCGCCGACGCCTGCGGGCTGCGCGAGCGTCGTCTCCTGGGCGGGGGTTGTCATGGTCAAGCCTCCGTCTGATGGGTGCGGGGGTCGAGGATGGCGTAGGCGATGTCCGCGAGGATGTTCGCCACCAGCACAGCCAGGACCAGGACGAGGAAGATGCCCTGCATCAGCGCGTAGTCCTTCGCGCTGGTGGCGTTGAGCAGCAGCAGGCCGATGCCTGGGTAGGAGAAGACCATCTCCATCACGATCGTGCCGCTGACGATGAAGCCGATGGCGAGGGCGAAGCTCTGGATCTGCGGGAGCACCGCGTTGCGGGCGGCGTAACGCCAGAGCACGCGGCGATCCGGCATGCCCTTGGCCTGCGCGACGGTGATGTAGTCCTCGTCGAGCACGGTGAGCATCATGTTGCGCATGCCGAGCACCCAGCCGCCGACCGAGACGATGACGATGGTGATCATCGGGAGCGCGGCGTGCGAGATCACCTGGGAGATGAAGTCGGCGTTCCATCCCGGTTCCACGCCCAACTCGTAGGCGTGTCCGGCGGGGAACCAGCCGAGCGTCGTCGAGAACACCGCGATCAGGATGAGCCCGACCCAGAAGTACGGGACGGTGCCGAGGAACGTCGTCACGGGGACGAACACGTCCAGCCGTCCACCGCGCTTCCATCCGATCACCGCGCCCAGGCTGGTGCCGATCAGGAAGGAGATCACCGTCGCGAAGCCGACGAGCCCGAGGGTCCACGGCAGGGCCGAGGCGATCGCATCGCCCACCGGCGCCATGCCGGTGGAGATCGAGACACCGAGATTGCCGTGGAAGAGCATGTTCCAGTAGTCGAGGTACTGCTGCCAGAGGGGCACCGACGTGTCCAGGCCGAACATCAGCCGGAGCGCCTTCTCCGCATCCGGGGTCAGCTGGCCCTGGCTTCGTGCCATGTACGACGAGACTGCATCGCCCTTCATCATGCGCGGCAGGAAGAAGTTGATCGTGATCGCCGCCCACAGGGTGAACGCATAGAAGCCAACGCGTCCGCCGATGAATCGCCAGGGGACGCGCTTGCCACGGCGCTCGGTCTTCGTGGCCATCGTCCCGACGAGGGTCGGGTCGATGGTCGTGGGAGCTTCGGCGCTCACAGTGCACCTCCTGAGGTCAGCGGGGCCATCGCACCGAAGTGCTTCTCGGGGTCGGGGGACGCAGCGCGGAGCTCGCGGGTGTACGGGTCCTGCGGCCGGAGGATGACATCGTCCGCGGGTCCGTGCTCGACGATCCTGCCCTGATTGAGCACGATGATCTCGTCGCTGAAATGCCGCGCGGTCGCCAGGTCGTGGGTGATGTAGAGCACGCCGAGCCCTTCTTGGCTCTGCAACTCGGCGAGCAGGTTCAGCACTCCGAGACGGATCGACACGTCGAGCATCGACACGGGCTCGTCGGCGACCAGCAGCGCGGGGCGCGATGCCAGCGCACGCGCGATGGCCACGCGCTGACGCTGACCGCCGGAGAGCTCGTGCGGACGCCGGTCGATCACGGCATCCGCGTCCAGCTGCACCCGGTGCAGCAGACGCCGCACCTCGTCATCGACCTCCTTGCGCGGAACGACATCATCCAGACGCAAGGGGCGCTCGATGTGGTGGCGGATCGAGTGCGAGGGGTTCAGCGACGCGAACGGGTCCTGGAAGACCATCCGGAGCTGCTGGCGATACTTCCTCAGCCGCTTCCCGGACCGGGGGATCGGGGTGCCGTCGAGCAGCACGTCACCGCTGGTGGGGGTCTCGAGCTGCGTGAGGATCTTCGCGATGGTCGACTTGCCGCTGCCCGACTGGCCGACCAATCCGATGGTCTGTCGCGGGCCGAGGGTGAAGCTGACGTCGTCCAGGGCCTTGAGCTGCCCCGCACCGCGCACGTTGTAGATCTTGGTGACGTTCTTGAATTCGAGCGTGGTCATCGCACGACCACCCCTCTCTCGCCGGTGAGGCGTGGAAACGACCGGAGCAGCTTGCGCGTGTACTCGTGCTGCGGGTTCGTCCAGATCTGATCCGCGTCGGCCAGCTCGACGATCTCGCCTTCGCGCATGATCGCGATGCGGTCGCTGATCTCCAGCAGCAGGGGGAGGTCGTGGGTGATGAAGACGACGGAGAAGCCGAAGTCGTGGCGGAGCTGGGAGATCTGCTTCAGGATCTCGCGCTGCACGAGCACGTCGAGGGCGGTCGTCGGCTCGTCCATGACCATCAGTTGCGGACGGAGCGCGAGGGCCATGGCGATCATGACCCGCTGGCGCATGCCGCCCGAGAGCTCGTGGGGGAAGGAACGCCGGCGCTGGGCGCCCACCTTCACGATCTCCAGGAGGTCGTTCACCTCGGCGCGACGCTGCGCACGGCTCATCTCCGGGCGATGCACCAGGAACACGTCTTCGAGCTGCGAGCCGATGGTGGCCACCGGGTTGAGAGCGTTCATCGCCCCCTGGAAGACCATGGAGACCTTGTCCCAGCGGAAGCGGCGCATCTCCTCCGCGTCGAGGGCGTTGATGTCGATGTCGTCGCCGCCTTCGTCGTGGAAGACGACGTTGCCGCTGCTGATGACGGCCGGCGGCTTGAGGAGGCGCTGCACTCCGTAGGCGAGTGTGGTCTTGCCGCACCCGCTCTCGCCGGCGAGACCGACGATTTCGCCGCGCTTGATGTCGATGGTGACGTTCTTGACCGCCTCGACGGGCGGATCCACGTCGTACACGACCGAGAAGTCGCGCACGGAAAGAAGGGAGTCTGTCATGGGGATGTCGCTTTCACGCGGTCCGCGGACCGTCCGGGGCGGACGAGGGCCGAGAGCCCTCGCCCACCCCGGACGCGCAGGTTACTTACTTACCAGCCGACTTCAGGTTCATGATGACCTGAACCGCCGAGGGCTGCGTCGGGTCAGCCGTCGCGTACTGGTTGCTCTCGCTGGGCCATCCCGTGAACTTGCGGGTGTTGTACTCGGCCAGCTGCGGGTGGGTACCGATCGGGATCGCCGGGACGTCCTCCACGAAGATCTTCTGCAGCTTGTTCAGCGCAGCGGTGCGGGAGTCGTCGTCGGAGGCCTGTGCGTACTCCTTGAGCAGGGCGGTCGCCTCGGGGTTCTTGTAGCGTCCGAAGTTGTCGGAGACCTTGCCGCCGGCAGCCTGATCGATGTAGCTGCTGTTCATGACGTCGTCGTAGATGTGCCACGGGTTCGAGCCGGAGCCGGTCCAGTGCAGAACGGCATCGAAGTTGCCGGAGGCGACGTTGGCGAACCAGGTGTCGGCGTCGGGCGTTGCGACCTTCGCGTCGGCGCCGAGCGTGGTCTTGATCTGCGTCGCGACCAGCTGGATGCCGGTGACGTAGTCGTTCCAGCCCTGCGGGTCCTGCAGGGTGAAGGAGACCGGCTTGCCGGACGGGTCGATGAGAGCGCCGCTCTTCCAGGTGTAGCCCGCGTCGGTCAGAACCTTCTTGGCGCCGTCGACGTCGATCTTGAAGGTCTGGTCCTTGTACTCGGGAGCGATGTACTGGTCACCGGTCGGCTGCGGGATGCCGGTCACGTTGGTCAGTTCCGGTCCGGCGTTGCTGCGCGCCTTCTCGGCGTGCGCCTTGCGGTCGATGACCATGTTGACGGCCTTGCGGAACGCGACGTCGTTGAACGGAGCCTTCGTCGTGTTGACCACGATCATGTCCGGGCTCAGAACGTTGGCACCCCAGAAGACGTTGTGCTTCGGGTCCTTGTCCACATAGTTCTTCTGGTAGTCGGTGATGAAGATCTGCGCCCAGTCGGTCTCGCCGCTCTGGAGAGCGCGGAGCAGGCCGGTGTTGTCGTTGTACTCGAGGTACTTCAGCTCGGCCACGGGAGCCTTGCCGCCCCAGTAGTCGCTGCGTGCCTTCAGCACGACGCCCTGCGACGAGAAGGTCTTGATCGTGTACGGACCGGTGCCGATCGCGTCCTTCACGGCGTCCTTGGTCGGGTCTGCGATGCCCTTCCACTGGTGCTCGGGAACGATGGCGACCTGCAGCACGTCACCCTGCTTGACGAACTTCGACTCGCTGAAGTTCAGCACGACGTTGTCGCCGTCCTTCTTGACCTCGGTCAGCTTGAGGCCGCCCAGGTCGAGAGCCGGGGTGTTCTTGATCAGGTTGTACGTGAACACGATGTCGTCCGCGGTGAAGGGCTTGCCGTCGTTCCACTTGACGTTCGCGCGCGGGGTGACCGTCAGCTGCGTGTAGTCGGAGTTCCACGTGACCTTCGAGGCGAGCCACGGGGTGGTCTCGTTCTTGCCGACCGGGTTCACGATCGCGAGGGGCTCGTAGATCATCCGGTCGTAGCCGAGCGACATGCCGGAGCCGGTCGTGATGAACGGGTTGTTGATCTGCGTGGCGAGGATGGCCGCGCCGTCCGGCTTGGCGACGGTGAGCGAGCCGGTGCTCGCAGCCTTCGCCCCGGACGAACCGTTCGATGAGCAGCCGGTGAGCGCAAGTGCGCTGATGGCGGCGATCGCGGACACCGTGATTAACGTTTTCCTAAGCCTCATTGCTTCTCCTTCATGGCGGACACATTCGTTGTGCCCTGTGGTGCGGGATGTGGCTGACGATAACTTGCTTACTGGTCAGAAAGCAAGTTGGATCGAGGTTACTGAGTGGTAAGCTCGCCCGCAAGCGGCACGAAATAGAGGACGGCACGCATGGTCACGACGGGGGACAGCACCACTCCTCGCCCGGAGACCCAGCGCAAGCGCAAGAAGATCCTCCGGGCGGCGATCGAGACGTTTGGCGCCAAGGGGTCGGCCAACGGCACGCTCACCGACATCGCCGATCAGGTCGGGATGACGCACGCCGGCGTGCTGCACCACTTCGGATCCAAGCAGAATCTGCTCCTCGAAGTGCTCGAGTTCCGCGACCAGGACGACGTCGCGCACCTGGCCGACCGTCACATCCCGGGCGGTCCCGCGCTGTTCGCGCACCTCGTCGACACCGCGCTGCGCAACGCCCAGCGACCCGGCATCGTGCAGGTCTACACCGTGCTCTCCTCGGAGGCGGTGACCGAGGACCACCCCGCGAAGGCCTACTTCCACGATCGCTACAGCACGCTCCGCCTCGAGATCGACGCGGCGTTCCGCGAACTGTGCGCACAGGAGAATGTGAGCGACCCCGACACGATCGACAAGGCCGCGGCATCCATCCTCGCGGTCATGGACGGACTGCAGTTGCAGTGGCTGCTCGACCCGACGGCGATCGATCTGGCGAAGGCGAGCGAGTTCGCCATCGAGGCGATCGTGAACGGTGTCCTGCATCCACCGCCGGCGGTGTCGTCGTACGTGCACCCGACGCGATCCGAGCAGGATGAGCCGCTGCCCGCCTCCGAGCCGGAGGCCGAGACCGAGCCGGAGGCGTGACGCGGGCTAGTCGACGATGGTGATCTTCACGGGCATGTTGCCCCGGGTGGCGTTCGAGTACGGGCACACGTGGTGGGCGGCGTCGGCGAGTTGCTCCGCCTGCTCCCGGCCGAGGCGCGGGGCGTAGACGTCAAGCTCGACGGCGAGCGCGAACCCGCCCGCTCCGTTCGGACCGATGCCGACGCTCGCCGACACTGCGGCATCCGAGGTGTCGACCTTCTCACGACGACCGACGGCGTGCATCGCGCTCAGGAAACACGCGGCGTAGCCCGCGGCGAACAGCTGCTCGGGGTTGGTGCCTGCACCGGATCCGCCGAGCTCAACGGGCGGGCGGGTGTCGAAGTCGATCAGATCGTCTTCGCTGCGGACGTGTCCGTCCCGTCCCCCACCAGTGGCGTGCGCGATTGCGGTGTAAGCGATGTCCATACACTCAGCCCATACCAGCGATCTGGGCGGCACCTGGGAGGGTGCGGGACCGGTCGGGTGTATGGGCCGGATGCCCGTGCGCGGCGCTCGGTCAGCGGCGGTCGCGTCGCGCTGTCAGCGCCGTTCGCCGACCTCGAACGCCTGGCCCGAGTACTCCTCGAGCAGCGTCCAGAGGCGCTCCCCGACCCGCGGGCTCCGGGTGGTCGGGGTGGCGTGCGTCACGACAGGCTCCCCCTTCGTCACGAAACGCGGCCCGTAGTACTGGCCGCCCACCGCATCCGGATCGATCGCCGCCCGCACTGCCGACCACGCCCCGTGGTCCTTCCCCTGCGTCCACGCCGCCTGCAGGTTGTCCGCGAAGCGCTTGGCCCGCGACGGCTGGTTCACCCCGCGGATGCCGGGGGTGCGCCCCGACGTCGAGTAGCCCGGATGCGCGACCAGGCTGGCCACCACCGATCCGGATGCGCGGAGCCGCCGGTCGAGCTCGAAGCCGAACGCCTGCACGGCGATCTTGGACTGGGCGTACGCGGTCCACGAGTTGTACGAGGACTCGAGCTGCAGGTCGTCAAGCGGGAAGCGGGAGAGGAGCGTGGCGAGCGAGCCGAGCGAGACGACGCGCGCCCCGTTCGAGCGCTCGAGCAGGGGCAGGGTGAGTGCGGCGAGCTGGAAGTGCCCGATCACGTTGGTGGAGAGCACGAGCTCGTTGCCGTCGTCGTCCGTCGCGCGTTCGGCGGGCGGATGCACGATGCCGGCGTTGAGCATCAGCACGTCGAGACGGTCGCGCTCGAGGAGCGACGCTGCCGCTGCTGCGACCGAGCCCCGGTCGGACACGTCGATCGGGGTCGCCTCGACGCTCGCGCCGGGCACGCGTCGCCGGATGGCCGAGACGGCGGCCTCGGCGCGCTCCGGATTGCGGCAGCCCAGGATGACGTGGGCGCCGGCGCGCGCGAGCTGTTCGCTGGCGAAGAAGCCGATTCCCGCGTTGGCACCCGTGACCATGACGGTCGTGCCGACGGCGTGCGGGAGAGCGTGCGGGTCCCAGCTCACTTGGTGCTCTCGGTGGCGATCCGCTCGTGGTGGTGGATGACCTCGGCGATGATGAAGTTCAGGAATTTCTCCGCGAAGGCCGGGTCGAGGTGGCTCTCTTCGGCCAGGGCGCGGAGCCGCTGGATCTGCTCCCGCTCGCGTTCGGGGTCGGCGGCCGGGAGGCCGTGCACGGCCTTCAGGGTGCCCACCTGCTGCGTGAACTTGAAGCGCTCGGCGAGCATGTGCACGAGCGCGGCGTCGATGTTGTCGATGCTCTGGCGGATGCTGTGGAGCTGCGCGATCGTCGCGGCCTCGTCTTCGTTCTGACCCATGCGTCGAGCCTATCCGGCGCCCTTGCGCGTTGCGGTGCGTTTCGCCGCGCGACGTGCGGGGAGGCCCGGCCCGGCTCGGTGAGTGGTCACCAACTGTCGCTCAGAGGCCGGATTCGCCGGTTCAGACGACAGTTGGTGACCACTCACCTGCAGCTGCCGACGAACAACCCATGGGCCGCACCGCTTCAGAGGCTCGGCGCCTGCTCCGCGAGCACCCGCGACAGCACCGGACGCGTCGCCAGCAGCCCGAGCCAGACCAGGAGGATGCCCGCCGCCAGGCAGGCCGCGATCATCACCAGCGTCGCCGGAGCGGTGAGCAGCGCCACGCCCGTCAGCGGGAAGACCACGATCGCTGCGGTGACGGCCGATCCGACGGTCGTGATGCGCAGCGGCGACAGCACGGCACGCGACCGGGCCGCGTTCATGGTCTGCTCGGGCATCCCGAGTCTGTCGAGGCTCACGTAGAGCGCACGGCGATCGAGCAGGGCCGAGGCCTGGTTGACGCCGACGGAACACGCCACCATCAGGAACGACGCGACCACCGTGATGATCACGCCCGTGCGGATGTCCGCGTAGAGCAGCACGGTGTCGTGGTCGGCTCTGTCGCCCATCACCCCGAGCAGGGCGACGCCGACTCCGGCGAACACAGCCATGAAGCTCGTCATCGCGACGCCCGCGACCTGCCGCCAGGCGGCCTTCGGCGACTCCAGGATGCTGCGGGCCGCGAGCAGGCGCGTCACGGTCTTCGCCCGCTTGGCCTGGCCGGATGCCGCGAGTCGCAGCACCCACGGTCCCATCAGGTTGAGCACCGCGACCGTCCCTCCGAAGCCCACGGCGAGCACGAGGAGGACGATCCCGAACCCGGCGGCCAGTTGCAGCAGACTCATCGCCGCGAAGGTGACCGCGATCACCGCGATGCCGACGACGATGCGCACCCAGTGCATCCGGGGCGCGGTCTGGCGGGTGCGCACACCGAGCGGGGAGACGATGACGCCGCGCAGCCCCACGACCGCACTGACGGCGGCGAGCGCACCGATGGCGACGACAGCTCCCGCGATGACGATCGGGGGCAGCAGAACCGCGTCCGCGCCGAGGGGCTCGCCACGGAACGGGATGAGGCCGACCAGCGGCACGCACGCCAGATACACCACGACACCGGCGAGCGCCCCGGCCAGCGCGAGCACGGTCGACTCGATGACGGTGAGAGCGGTGACCATGCCGGGAGTCGCGCCGAGGAGCCGGAGGCTCGCGAGGCGGTCGTCGCGACGCCGGGCCGACAGCCGCGCGGCGGACCCGCCGAGGGCGACGAGCGGCACGATCAGCAGCGCGAGCGCGACGACGGCGAGCAGTTGGTACAGGAAGGCGGTCTCGCCGGTCCAGGAGAAGAAGGCGCGTCCTCCGCCCGAGACGATGAGCAGCAGCGCGCTGACGACCGTGAACGCGATCAGCGGGAGCGCGACAGTGCTGCGGTCGGCGGCGCTGCGGCGGGTGAGGAGCCAGGCGATGCGCAGAGTGGTCACGCCGTCACCGCCTCGTCGACGATGCGGCCGTCGGCGAGCTGGAGCACGCGCGAGCAGCGGGCGGCGACGTCCTCGTCGTGCGTGACGACGATCAGCGACTTGCCGCGGCCGGTGGTGGAGGCGATGAGCGCATCCATCACCTCGGCGGAGGTGCGCGAGTCGAGCGCCCCGGTCGGCTCGTCGGCGAACACGACGGATGCTCCCGTCACCTGCGCCCGGGCGATCGCGACGCGCTGCGCTTGGCCGCCCGAGAGCTGCCCGAGGCGCCGGGACTCGAAGCCGGCGAGACCCAGCGCGGCGAGCCAGGACGCCGCACTCTGCTCGGCGGCCTGTCGCGTGGCTCCGCCGAGCATCAGCGGCAGCGCCACGTTCTCGACGGCCGTCAGTTCGGGCAGCAGGAACCCCTGCTGGAAGACGAAGCCGAACGCCTCGCGCCGCAGGCGAGAGCGCTCCTTCTCGCCGAGGCCGGTGACGTCGACGACGCCGTGCGGTGTCGCGAGCGAGACGCGCCCCGCATCCGGCCGGATGATGCCCGCGAGACAGTGCAGCAGGGTGGTCTTGCCCGAGCCGGATGCGCCCATGATGGCGACGGACTCGCCGGCTGCGACGCGGAAGTCGACGCCCGCGAGCGCGGTGGCGGCACCGTACGACTTGAGGAGGCCGGTGGCGGCGAGGACGGCGGGCTGCGGTGCGGCGGCGGGCTGCGGCGCGACGGCGGGCTGCGGCGCGACGGGCTGCGCGTCGCGGCCGGCGGGATGTCCAGCAGCAGCGGCGGCGAGCTGGGCGGAGGAGGACTGCGGAGAGGTCATCCCCCCATGCTTCCGGCGGGGCCACCGGCGCGCATCGGCCGTGCGCTCGATCCTGGCGGGCCGCGTCTCATCCCAGCGACGTAGTCCGCGGTACCACGGGGCGGTCGACCTCGAGTTGCGGCAGATGTCGGGTTGCGGCGGCTCCGGACCCGACATTCGACGCAAGTCAGCGCGAGCGAACGAGGAGAGGCGGCGCGAGCACTGGCGGGATGTCGGGGGACGCTGCGATACTCGCGGTGATCGCACGATGGAAACGATTGGATGACACCATGACCGAGGTACCAACACCCGTCGATCCGGCCCAGCTCTACCGCAGCCCTGCGTTCGCGCAGGGGATGATCGTTCCCGCCGGTCCGACGCTGTTCGTCGGCGGCCAGAACGGCACCGACAGCGAGGGCGCCCTGCTCGACGGACTCCACGCGCAGACCGAGCAAGCGCTGCGCAACCTGCTCGCCGTGCTCGCCGAGGCGGGGGCCGGCCCCGAGCACGTCGCCAAACTGTCGATCTACCTCGCGGCGGGGATCGATCCGACCGACGCCTACGCCGCCACCGGCGCCGTCTGGGGCGACCATCGCACGGCTGTCACCGTTCTCGCCGTCACTCCGGCGCGTCCGGGTGCGCTCGTCGAGATCGACGCCGTCGCCATGGTGCCCGCCGCGTCGTAGCTCCACCGACGCGGCCCCTCCGCGCCTGCCGCAGAGCAGTGAACCGACCCGGTCACGATCCTCCGCACCCTCGCGGCCCGCAGACCCGCCCGATACGGTGGACGGGTGACTCAGACCCACGAGAACCAGCCGCACCTGACCCAGCCCGTCGATGAGCAGTCCGCCCGCGCCCTGTCGGAGAAGGGCCTCCGCCTCGCTCTCGTCGACACCACCGACGACGCCGTCTTCGACGAGTGGCTGCACGCGGACTCCCGCGGCTTCCTCGGCGGACGCGACAGCGCCGAGGCCCTGACCGAGTCGCGCGAGCTCTTGCGCGACCGTCGCACCACGGCGGTCTACGACGACGTCATCCCGTCGTCGGCCTCACCCGTCGGCACCGTCAACTCCTGGGTGGCGCCGCTCACCGTCCCCGGCGGAGCGACCGTTCGCGCGTGGGCCATCAGCTCGGTGACGGTCGCCCCGACGCACCGTCGCCGCGGCGTCGCGACCGCCCTCCTCGGCAGCGAGCTGCGGGTCGCCCACGCGCTCGGCGTCCCGGTCGCCATCCTGACCGTGTCGGAGTCCGTGATCTACGGCCGCTGGGGCTTCGGCCCGGCCACCTTCGCCACCGAGTGGCGCGTCGACACCAAGCGCGTCCGCTGGACGGGACCGGCCACGGTCGGTCGGCTCTCCTTCACCGACCCCGCGGACTACCGCGAAGACGGCAACGCCGTGCTCGACCGGGTGATGGCCGGCCGCGCCGGCGAGATCGCGATGACCCCGTACCTCGCCGAGCGCCTCATGGGGCCGCGAAAGGGAGCGCCGGAGGCCGAGAAGTACCGGCTCGTGCGCTACGACTCCCCCGCGGGCGAACCCGAGGGCTTCGTGAGCTACCTCGCGAAAGACGCCGACGACTTCACCAAGCACACCATCGAGGTCAATTACCTCGCCGCGGCGACGGACGAGGCCCTGACCGCGCTGTGGCGGTTCCTGCTCGAGCTCGACCTGGTGGCGCAGGTGCATGTGACCACGCGCGGGCTGGACGAGCCGCTCCCCTTCCTGGTCTCCGACATCCGGGGCGCTCGGGTGACGGGGGTCGAAGACCACCTCTGGGTGCGCATCCTGGATGTCCCCGCGGCGCTGACCACCCGCCGCTACGAGCACGACGGGGAGCTCGTTCTCGACGTCGCCGACGATCTCGGCTTCACCGGCGGCCGCTACCGCCTGACCGTCTCGGGCGGCCAGGCGACCGTCGAGACCACCACCGACGATCCGGATGTCTCACTGACCGTCAACGCGCTGGGCAGCGTCTACCTCGGGCACGACGCCGCACGCGGTCTCTCCGTCGCCGGAAAGGTCACCGGCGACGCGGCCGCCCTCGACCGCCTCTTCCGCACCGCGACGCCGCCGCGCCTCAGCACCTGGTTCTAGCCGACGGCGTGGCGAGAGTCAGGGCTGCAGCGCGGCTTGCGCCTGCGCCTGCGCCTGCGCTCAGCCGATCAGGTCGTGGCGCACGACGATCTCGTCGCGGGCCGGGCCGACGCCGATCGCCGAGATGCGCGCACCCGAGAGCTTCTCGAGCGCCAGCACGTAGTCCTGTGCGTTCGTGGGCAGGTCCTCGAACGTGCGGGCGCCGCTGATGTCCTCCTGCCAGCCGGGGAACTCCTCGTAGATCGGCGTCGCGTGGTGGAAGTCGCTCTGCGACGCCGGGACCTCGTCGTGACGCACGCCGTCGACGTCGTACGCGACGCAGACCGGGATGCGGTCGATGCCGGTGAGGGTGTCCAGCTTGGTGAGCACGAAGTCGGTGACGCCGTTGATGCGGGCGGAGTAGCGGGCGATCGGAGCGTCGTACCAGCCGGTGCGGCGGGGACGGCCCGTGGTCGTGCCGAACTCGAAGCCGCGCTCGCGCAGGAACTCGCCCCACTCGTCGAACAGCTCGGTCGGGAACGGACCGGCACCGACGCGGGTCGTGTACGCCTTGACGATCGCGATCACGCGGTCGATGCGGTTCGGGCCGATGCCCGATCCGGTCGCTGCGCCGCCCGAGGTGGAGTTCGAGGACGTGACGAACGGGTACGTGCCGTGGTCGACATCCAGCATGGTGGCCTGGCCGCCCTCGAACAGCACGAACTTGCCGTCTTCGAGCGCCTCGTGCAGCAGCAGCGAGCTGTCGACCACCATCGGGCGCAGGCGCTCGGCGTAGCTGAGCAGGTCTTCGACCACCTCGTCCACCGAGATCGCGCGGCGGTTGTAGACCTTGACGAGCAGGTGGTTCTTCTGGTCGAGCGCACCCTCGACCTTCTGGCGCAGGATGTTCTCATCGAAGAGGTCCTGGATCCGGATGCCCACCCGGTTGATCTTGTCGGCGTAGGTCGGGCCGATGCCGCGGCCGGTGGTGCCGATCTGCCGCTTGCCGAGGAAGCGCTCCGTCACCTTGTCGATCGTGCGGTGGTACTGCGTGATCACGTGCGCGTTCGAGCTGACCTTGAGTCGGGACACGTCGACGCCGCGGGCGATCAGGCCGTCGAGCTCCTCGAACAGCACCTCGATGTCGACGACGACGCCGTTGGCGATCACCGGGGTGACGCCCTCGGTCAGGATGCCGGACGGCAGCAGGTGCAGCGCGTACTTCTCGTCGCCGACCACGACCGTGTGCCCGGCGTTGTTACCGCCGTTGAACTTGACGACGTAGTCGATGCGGCTGCCGAGGAGGTCGGTCGCTTTGCCTTTGCCTTCGTCGCCCCACTGGGCTCCGATGATCACGATCGCGGGCACTGTTGAGTCCTCTCGATGGGATGGAGCGCGCCGGAGCAGCCGTCAGCCGGCCTGGCAACCGTCGCACTCGATCCTATCGCGGCAGGTTTTCGAGCCATGTTCGGGGCCGCTCGGACCATCGCCGACACCATCCGATTATCTTGCACAATCGTGTGCAAGATAGTACGATGGATGCCGTGCCCACCACTCCATCCACCCGCGCTCCACGGCGCGACGCCACCGAGAACCGCGAGGCCATCCTCGCCGCAGCGGCCGCCGCGCTGAACGAAGACATCGACGCTTCGCTCGAGACGATCGCCGCGCGTGCCGGCCTCAGCCGCCGCGCGCTCTACGGGCACTTCGCCAACCGCGAAGACCTGCTCGTCGATGTGTTCACGCGGGGCGCAGCACGCCTCGCCGCGCTGCTCGAGCCCGTCGCGCATCCGGATGCCCGGGTCGAGATCGCCCTCTACGGCGCCACCCTCTGGGCCGAGGTCGAGCACGTGCGCGTCAGCGCCGCCCTCGCCGTGCGCGGTCCGTACCGCGAGCGCGTCGGCGCGGCCCTCGACCCCGCCCGCGAGCGACTCAACGCGACCGTCGAGCGCGGAACGGCCGCGGGCACGATCCGCACCGACCTCGATGTGGACACGGTGTCGCGGCTCATCGAGAACGCCGCGATCTCGGTGCTCGACGAGGCGACCCGCACGGGGCTCTCGCGCGAGGCCGGCCACCGGCTGGTGATGCTCGCCGGACTGAGTGCCGCCGGTCTCAGCTGGCGCGAATCCGACGCCCTCATCGCCGACACCCCCGAACTCGCTTTCAGCTAAGGACCCCCGCATGAAGATCGTGCTCGACCGGGTCGCCAAGGGCGCCCGCAACGCAGCGCTCCCGCCGACCTCGGCCTCGTTCCAGACCGGCGAGGTCACACTGGCACGCGCGGAGACGGAACAGCGCCCCACTGTGCTCGGCCTCATCGCTTCCGGCCGGATGCGCCCCGACGCCGGCACCGTGACGATCGACGGCTCCGCCGACTACTCGGCCATGCGCAAGCGCATCGCCCTCATCGACGCCCCGGATGTCTGCGAGCCCGCGCCCGACGTCACCGTGGCCGGCATCGTGGCAGAGGAACTGATGTTCGCCGGACGGGCGTCCAATCCGATCGCCGTGAACCGCGCACTCAACGAGCTCGGCGTCTCGGAGTTCGCGCGCTACGCCATCGGCACCATCCCGCCGACGGTGCGCATCCGGCTGCTCGCCGAGCTCGCGCTCATGCGCGACGGCGTCGAGGGCCTCGTCATCACCTCACCCGACCGCCACGGCGGCGACCCGAACGAGTGGTGGGAGCTGGCCAGGCGCCTGGCGGCCCGCGACATCGCCATCCTGATCGTCGCCGGCGATGCGTCGGCGGCGGCCATCGCCGCCTCGTCGCTGGTCGCCCGGCTCGACGACGCCACCACGCCTCGCACGCTCGCAGCCCGCGTCGAGCCGGCCGCCGACGAGCCCGACGGCGCCGACGAGCCCGACGGCGCAGACCGCGCCGCCGCCGACACCTTCGACGAAGACCCCGGCCGCGACGACACCGACGAACTGCCCGACGTGATCGTCGCCCCCGCACAGTCCGGCGCCACTCTCGCCGACATCGCACTCACCGAATCAGAGCTGCACGCAACGGCTCTCGCAGAGGACCCCGAATGAAGATCCCCCAGATGATCGCGGCGGAGTTCCGCCGTCTCACCTCCAGCCCGATGTCGATCGTCGCGCTCATCGCGCTGATCGCCGTGCCGGTGCTCTACGGCGGGCTCTACCTCTGGGCCAACCAGAACCCGTACGCGAACCTCGACCAGATCCCCGCGGCGATCGTCGTCGACGACACCGGAACGACGGTCGACGGCAAGACGACGAACTACGGCGACGAGGTCGCCCAGGAACTCATCCGCGACGGCTCGTTCGACTGGCACCGGGTCTCGACCGACTCGGCGGCGAGCGGTGTCGACGACTCGAAGTACGACTTCAGCATCACGTTCCCAGCCGACTTCTCCGAGGCGCTCGCCTCGGCATCCGGATCGTCGCCGCGCCAGGCCAAGGTCACCCTCACGACGAACGACACGAACAGCTACCTCGCGTCGACCATCGGAACGCAGGCCGCCGAGAAGATCCGCACGTCGATCGTGAAGAAGGTCAACCAGCAGGCGGCGGAGCAGTTCCTGCTCGGCCTCGCGGAGATCCGCGGAAAGCTCGTCACCGCCGTCGACGGTGCGGACAAGCTCGTCGACGGCAGCGCGACCGCACAGTCGGGTGCGGCGACTCTCGCGAGCGGCAATGCGCAGCTCGCGTCCGGCAGCGCCCAGCTCGCCACCGGGACGTCGCAGCTGGCCACGGGCTCGCAGCAACTGGCCGACGGCAACGCGCAGCTCGCGGTAGGGGCGGGCCAGCTCTCGTCGGGGGCGCAGCAGGTGGCATCGGGTGCGCAGCAGGTGGCGACCGGGAACCAGCAGATCGCCTCCGCGGCCAATGACGCCGGTACGGCCGCACAACAACTCGCGGACCTCGCCGCCAGCCAGGAGACGGCCATCCTCCAGAAGCTCACGGACGCCGGCGCGACGCCCGACCAGCTCGCGAGGGCGAGAGAGCTCTTCGAAACGGCGCAGAGGGGCAATTCAGAGGTGCAGACCCTCGTCGGCAAGGTCGACCAGCTCTCGGACGGCGCGAACCAGGTCTCCGCCGGTGCGTCGCAGCTGGCCTCGGGCAGCGCCACGCTGGCGTCGAAGTCGCAGGAGGCCTCCAGCGGTGCCGCGACCCTCGCGTCGAAGACCAAGGAGGCCGCGGCCGGGGCGTCGAAGCTCGCGACCGGCGCCGCGACGGCTTCAACCGGCGCAGCCCAGCTCCGCGACGGCCTCACCACGCTGCACGCCGGAACCCAGCAGCTGAGCGACGGCCTGAAAGACGGCGTCGCGCAGATCCCCGACAACTCCCCCGAACTGCAGAAGAAGCAGGCGAGCACCATCGCCGACCCGGTGAACCTGAAGAACGACTCGATCACCTCGGCCGGAACCTACGGCGCGGGTCTCGCACCGTTCTTCGTCGCCCTCGCGGCCTGGATCGGCATCTACGCCCTGTTCCTCATCGTCAAGCCGGTGTCGCGACGCGCGATCACCGCCCTGCACTCCCCGCTCAAGATCACCCTCGCGGGCTGGCTCACCCCCGGCCTGCTCGGTGCGGTGCAGATGATCGGCCTCTTCTCGATCGTCGCCTGGGCGCTGCAGTTCAGCATCCAGAACCCGCTCGGGATGTTCGGGATGATGACGCTCGCGTCGCTGACGTTCGCTGCGATCATCCTGGCCCTCAACGTGTGGCTGGGCAGCGTCGGGCAATTCCTCGGCCTCGTGCTGATGGTGCTGCAGCTCGTGACGGCCGGTGGTACCTTCCCCTGGCAGACGCTGCCCGGGCCGCTCGCCGCCCTGCACCACGTGCTGCCGATGTCGTACGCGGTGGACGGCATCCGGCAGCTGATGTACGGAGGCAACCCGGCCACGGCCTGGGCGGATGCCGGCGTGCTCGCCCTGTGGCTGCTCATCGCGTTGCTGCTCTCGGCGATCGGCGTGACCCGGATGACGCACTTCCGCACGCTGCGCGACCTGCGCCCGAGCCTGATCGGCTAACCACCGCCCTCCCTCGCCTCATAATTCCGGAACCCCGGGCCGAATCCGGCTCGGGGTTCCGGAGTTATACGCGATTTCCGGGTGTCCATGCCCGGTCTTCCGGAGCTGCGAACCCGGCCCCGCGAACCCGTGACGGATGCTGCGAGTAGGGTGTCGGGCGTGAGCGAATCGTTGCGCATCCTGCATCTCAGCGACACCCACCTGTACGGCGACGGGCGGCTGCACTACGGCGTGGTCGACACCCTCGCCGCCCTCGACCGCGTGCTCGCGCGGGCCGCCTCCCTCGCGTCGGTCGACGTCGTCGTCGCATCCGGCGACCTCTCCGACGACGGCAGCATCGAGTCGTACCGCCTGCTCTCCGAGCGACTCGAGCCCTGGGCCGCCGAGCGCGGAGCCGACATCGTCTACGCGATGGGCAATCACGACGTCCTCGGCAACTTCGAGGGTGTTCTGGGCGCCGCCGAACGCTCGATCACGGTCGGCGGCGTGCGCATCATCACCGTCGACAGCACCGTCCCCGGCACCGCCTACGGGATGGTCGACGGCGAGCGTCTGCGCCGGCTGTCCGACGAGCTCGCCGAGCCGGCACCGCGCGGAACCGTCGTCGCGCTGCACCACCCGCCCGTCCCGCCGACGACCGGCCTGTTCGAGCGCCTGCAGTTCGTCGACCCGGCGCCGTTCCTCGAGGTCTGCGCCGCCGCCGACGTGCGGCTGATCCTGGCCGGGCACTACCACCACGCACTGATCACGAGCGCCGGTCCGTCGAGGATCCCCGTCGTGGTCGCGCCCGCCGTCGCCAACACCACCGACGTGCTCTCACCCGCCGGGCACGAGCGCGCTGTTCGCGGCTCCGGCTTCGCGCTCGTGCAGGTCCCCGCGGCCGGGCCGATCCGCGCCCACGTCGTCACGGCGCCGGCGGCCGACGACGGTCACACGGTCTACGACCTCGACGAGGACGCGATCGAGCGCATCGCCGACGAGTCCGGCTGGCCCGGGCACGCCGGATGACCCCGGATGCCGCCGGCTCACGGGATGCCGCCGGGTCACGGGATACCGCCGGCTCACGGGAGCTCGCCGGGTCACCGGATGCGGCGCCGGCCGGGTACTCCGGCACCCCGCTCTGGAAGAAGCTCGGCCTCAAGCCGGGAACGCGGGCGCAGGTGCTGCACGCTGACGCCGGCTGGAGCATCCCGCTCGACGGCGGCCCCGGGGCGATCGACTGGCTGGAGCCGTCGGCAGAGGAGCCGGCCGGCCTCATCCTCGCCTTCTATCGCGAGGCCGCCGACTTCGTCGACGAGCTCGACGCGCTCGGCGCGCGCATCCGCCCGTCCGGGATGCTCTGGGTCGCCTGGCCGCGCAAGGCGGCGGGGCACGCGAGCGACATCGACGAGAATCTGATCCGAAACACCGCCCTCGAGCGTGGCCTCGTCGACGTCAAGGTGGCCGCAGCCGACACGGACTGGTCGGCGCTCAAGCTCGTCTGGCGGGTGACGAACCGCTAGCCGACGTGCCGGGCTAGCGCCAGGACACGTGCTGCATGATCCAGGCGTGCATCGCCACCGCGGCGGCCGCCGACGCATTGATCGATCGCGTCGACCCGAACTGCGAGATCTCGACCACGGCATCCGCGGCCTCGATGGCGGCATCGGAGAGGCCGGGACCCTCCTGACCGAACAGCAGCACGCAGTCGCGCGGGAACGCGTACGTCTCGATGATGACCGATCCGGGGACGTTGTCGATCGCGATGATCGGAAGGCCGGCATCCCGTGCCCACGCGACGAACCCGGCGACGTCGTCGTGGTGCCGCACGTGCTGATAGCGGTCGGTGACCATCGCGCCGCGCTTGTTCCAGCGACGGCGCCCGATGATGTGCACGGTGTCGGCGGCGAACGCGTTCGCGCTGCGCACGATCGACCCGATGTTCATGTCGTGCTGCCAGTTCTCGATGGCCACGTGGAACGGATGCCGGTGCTCGTCGAGGTCGGCGACGATCGCCTCCATGCGCCAGTACCGGTACCGGTCGATGACGTTGCGGGTGTCGCCGTGCTTCAGCAGCTCGATGTCGTAGTGCGGATCGTCCGGCCATTCGCCCAGCCAGGGTCCGACGCCGTTCGTGGTGAGCTCGGGGGTCGCGGCCGGGGCGGGATCGGGTTCGGTGTCCACGACTTCAGCGTAACGGCAGGGCCCCGCGCACCCCGGCGACGTTCAGCATCCCGGCACACGCAGGGAACCCTCCCGAAACCCCGCGGCAACAGCCCACCCCATAAGCTGTACCCGTTGAAAGGGGTTTGCGTGGCGCGACGCGACGAGATCGAATGCTGGCTGACCGACATGGACGGCGTGCTCGTCCATGAGAACAAAGCGCTCCCGGGTGCCACCGAGCTGATCCAGCAGTGGCGCGACCAGGGCACGCCGTTCCTCGTGCTCACCAACAACTCGATCTTCACGCCCCGCGACCTCGCCGCCCGGCTGCGCGCATCCGGTCTCGACGTTCCGGAGGAGTCCATCTGGACCTCGGCGCTCGCCACCGCCGACTTCCTCAAGTCGCAGATGCCCGGCGGCAGCGCGTTCGTGATCGGGGAGGCCGGCATGACCACCGCGCTGCACGAGGCGGGCTTCATCATGACCGACACCGATCCCGATTACGTGGTGGTCGGCGAGACGCGCAGTTACTCGTTCGACGCGATCACCAAGGCGATCCGCCTGATCGGAAAGGGTGCGCGTTTCATCGCCACCAATCCGGATGCCACGGGCCCGAGTGCCGAGGGACCGCTGCCGGCGACCGGCGCGATCACCGCGATGATCAGCAAGGCGACCGGCATGGAGCCGTACGTGGTCGGCAAGCCGAACCCGATGATGTTCCGCTCGGCCATGAACCGCATCGGTGCGCACTCGGAGAACACCGCGATGATCGGCGACCGGATGGACACCGACATCGTCGCGGGCATCGAGGCGGGCCTGCACACCATCCTCGTGCTCACCGGCATCAGCGATCAGAGCGAGATCGAGCGCTACCCGTTCCGGCCCGACGAGATCCTCTCGGGCGTCAGCGAGCTGATCGTCAAGGAGCCGGTCGAGTCCGACCTCTGAGTCGACGCGGATCAGCCCGTCGGGCCGGGGCCGGCCACCGATGATGTCATCGGCTCACCGCCGGCGCGACTGACGAAGCAGTAGTACGAGCGCTGCCCGGCCTTCCACTGCTCCGCGGTCGCCGGGAACGTGCCCTGGATCTGCAGATTGGGATACGCGGCCGCTGCGTTCAGATCGAGGATTCCCGGCTTCGTGCAGAGCGCGTTGATCTGCGCCGCGAGAGCGTCCGCACCGGGATACGCCGCCGCCGGATCCGCCGAGAGGATGTTCGTGTAGATCATCTGACCGGCGTGCGGGGTCGCGCAGTCCACGACCGTGAACGTCTCGGCCCACGGGGTCGAGTACGGCTGGATGCACTCGCCGCCGCCGAGCGTGTTCCAGGCACGGACCCCGGCGGGTTGCGGACCGGCGGGCTTCGGCTGCACGGTCGGTGTCGGGGTGGGCGTCGGCGTCGGCGTGCGGGATGGCGTCGGTTTCGTCGTCGCGGAGGCGACGGGTGCCGCGGCCGGACCGGCGAAGAGCGTCGGCAGCCGGGTTCCCAGAGCGAACAGACCGATCAGCACGAGAACGATCGCGAGTCCGCCCGCGACGTAGAGCAGGAGGCGGTTGGTGCGCGCGTTGCCGGCCGCGCCGGCCCCGCCGTCAGAGCCGCTCGCCCCGCCGGTTCCTCCCCCGGTCCCTCCGGGTTGCGCCGGAGTCGGGAGTGCGGTCGTCGACTGCGCCGCTCCGCCCGCCGCTGAGCTCGACGACGGGATCACGGTGGTGGCCGCGGTCGGGGCGAGCTCGGGGAAGAGGATCGAGTCGGCGGCCGGTCGCGAACCGGAGACCGGCTCGCTGGCGTCGGCCAGGCTCTCGGCGTCGAGCTGCTGCGTCGCGGGGGACGGCAGCGCGCCCATGAGGAGGGTGGCGTCTTCGAGCGGAGGGACGGCGCCGGTCTGCGGCGCATTCGCAGGAGCATCCGGTCCGGCGCCCGCAGGCTCGGACGGCGTCTCGGCCGGCTGGTCGCGGGTGGCAACGTTGTCGGGGTCCGGATCGCCGGTGCGCGCGCTCAGCAGCGCCGCGATCTCCCGGGTGTCGAGTTTGGTGGTCGGGGTGTCGGCGGCCGAAGCGCGGTCGCCGACCACCGCGGGCTCGGTGAGCGCGTCGGCGTCGACGGGAGGCAGCACCGGGGGTGCCACGAGCGGGACGACGGGAGGCGTCGCGATGGGGGGAACGAGAGACGAGGTGGCGGGCTCCGCGACCGGCGGGGTCGTCGGCAGCGGCGGCGTGGGCGGGAGCGAGGCGGCACCGTCGTTCCCGGGAACCGGGGCGACACCGAACGCGGCCGTCGCCGCTCCCGTGGCATCCGCTGATGGCGCTCCTGAGCCGTACGGCGGAGCGCCGAACGGCGCGGGGAGTCCGTCGCGTGCGCCCGCGTCATCGCCGGCCGGCGCGGGTGCGCTCGGTGCGGCCGTGCCGGGGAGCGGGATGATGCCCGTGGTGTCGCCGATCACGGAACGGCTTGTGGGCTTCGCCTGATCGTCGGTGTCGTCGTCGGCTGCATCGAAGAAGCCGAGAAGAGCCGCGAGGCCGTGCCCCTCCGACGTGTCGCCGCCCTTCGCATCCGGGTCGGCCGGCGCGGTCGGCGCGGTCGGCGCCGAAGGCGCCGCTGCCTCTGCGGGTTGAACCGGCGTAGACGCGGTGGTGGGGGTCGGTATGGGTTCGAACGGATTCGCGCGGGGCGTCGACGCCACGGGTGGAGCGGCGGCCGCCGGTGGCGCCGCGGCGGGCGCGGGCGCGGCCGGCGTCGCTGGCGGCGGCGCGGGCGGCGTCGCGGGCGTCGGTGGGATCGCGTCGACCGGACGGGTGAAGAAGATCGACTCCTCCGGTGTGCGCGGCGGAACGATCGGTGCCGGAGTGGGCGGCGTGCGCGCGTCGAACGGTTCGGGAACGGGCTGGGCGGCCGGAGGCTCCGGCGTCGCGGGCAGGTCGGCTGCCGGCGGGAAGACCGGGGGCGTCAGAACGAAGGGAGCCTCGGGGGTCACGGATCGCGGCTCGGCCACCGGCACGGGTGGTGTGGTCGGCTCAGGCTGTGCGGTCGGCGTGGTCGGGGCGGGCTCTGCAGCCGGCGCGGGCGGCCCAGCCTGCGCGGCCGGTCCGGATTCCGACGCCGCAGCCACAGGCGTGGACGCGGGTGCCGACGGCGAGGTGGGCGTCGCCGGTGCGAACGGGTTCCAGGACGACGGGGTGGGAGCCGCAGGCTCGCCGTCGACGTCCCATTCCGAAGGCGTGTCGTCGCCCGAAGCGTCGGCGTCCGAGCCGGGCTCGTCCGCCGGCGCGATCAGGCTCCAGGTCGGCGGCTCCGGCATCCGGAGCGCCTCGAAGAAGCTCGGCGTCTGGGTCGGCGTCGGCGACGCGGCCGGAGGAGTCGCGGGCGGGGCCCCGGGTGCGTCCGCAGGCGACGTCGACGTCGATGGCGCCTCAGGGGCGTCGGGAACCGCATCCGGAGTGTGTGTTCCCGCCGCGGCGACGTCAGTGGCGAACAGGCCGCCGAGCGCGGCATGCGCCCCGTGTCCCTCGCTCGCGTCGACAGCCGGGGCACCGGCCGTCTCCGTGTCTTCCGGCTCGCTGACGAGAGGATCGGATCCGACGCCCGGCGTCAGGTTCCAGACGAACGCGGTCGGCTGTTCCGCCGGTTCACCGGCAGGTGCGGTGGCCGGGGCATCCGGAGGGGTGACCGGCGTTACGGGCGTCTCATCGGCGACCGCCGGCGCGCGCGCCGACTCGGGCTCGACAGGCGACTGAACCGGCAGCTCGATCGTGGGCTCCGGCGTCGCGAACTGCGGATCGAACGCTGCAACCGGAGGCGCGGCTGGTTCAGGCTCAGCCGGGCCGGCGCCGGTGCCGGAGTCGGCGTCGGAGTCGGCGTCCGCATCGGCCGACGTCGCGTCGTCGGGACCGCTCGAACCCGTGAGCCGACCGCCGCTCAGCTGCTGCAGCAGCCACTCCGAGCTGCCGAACTCGGGCTCCGCCGACGCGGAGCCGTTGCCGGCCTCGCCCTCGCCGTCGTCCGGGTCGCGGTCGTCGACCACTAGGCGAGCCCCAGATCCTCGAGGCCGATAGCGGCGTAGTAGGGGTATCCGGCAGACTCGATGACCTCGCGCGCGCCCGTGTCGCGGTCGACGACCACGGCGACGGCGGCGATCTCGGCCCCGACCTTCTTCAGCGCTTCGATGGCCTTCAGCGGCGATCCGCCGGTGGTCGAGGTGTCTTCGAGCACGATGACGCGCTTGCCCGCGAGGTCGGGTCCCTCGACCTGCTTGCCGCGGCCGTGGTCCTTGGGCTCCTTGCGCACGACGAAGGCGTCGTACGAGAGGCCACGAGCCGCGCCCTGGTGCAGGATGGCGGCGGCCACGGGGTCCGCTCCCATCGTCATGCCGCCGACGGCGACGACATCCGGCACCTCGGCGATCAGGTCGATCATGATCTGACCGATGAGCGGCGCCACGCGGTGGTCGAGGCTCACCTTGCGCAGGTCGACGTAGTAGGTGGCCTTCTTGCCGCTGGTGAGCGTGAAGTCGCCGTGGAAGACGGCCTCGGCCGAGATGTAGTCGATGAGCTGCTGTCGTGCGTCGGTCACGTCCCCGATTCTAGAGGGGAAGGCCGGTCATCCGCCTCCTTCACAAAACAGCCGATGGGTGAATCCCCCACAGGCTCGGCCGCCCGTTCCGACGGCGTCGGTAGCGGCCGATACGATCGGGATATGCGCGTTGCGACCTGGAATGTGAACTCGATCCGCACCCGAGTGGGCCGGGTCGTCGACTGGATGGTGCGCGAAGACGTCGACGTGCTCGCCATGCAGGAGATCAAGTGCAAGCCCGAGCAGTTCCCGACGCAGCTGTTCGAAGACGCGGGCTACGAGGTCGCGCTCCACGGTCTCAATCAGTGGAACGGCGTCGCGATCGCCAGCCGTCTCCCGATCGAAGACGTCGAGATCGGCTTCCCCGACATGCCCGGCTTCCTCAAGGGTGAAGAGGGTCCCGACCTGCCGAAGGAGGCGCGCGCGATCGGCGCGACGGTCGACGGCATCCGCATCTGGAGCCTCTACGTGCCCAACGGGCGCGCACTGGACGACCCGCACTACCACTACAAGCTCGACTGGCTCGCGACGCTCGCGGCCGACACCCAGCGCTGGCTCGCGGAGAAGCCCGACCTGCCCTTCGCCCTGATGGGCGACTTCAACGTCGCGCCGCTCGATTCGGATGTCGGCGACCCGAGCCTGGTCCCCGGGGTGTCCACGCACATCTCGCCGCCGGAGCGCGCCGCGTTCAGCGCCTTCGAGACCGCCGGCCTGACCGATGTCGTCCGCCCGCTCGTGCCCGTCGGCTACACCTACTGGGACTACAAGCAGCTGCGCTTCCCGCGCAACGAGGGCCTGCGCATCGACTTCATCCTGGGCTCGAAGGCCTTCGCCGATCTGGTGACCGGCGCGAGCATCCACCGCAACGAGCGCAAGGGCGAAGCGCCCAGCGACCACGTGCCCGTGCTGGTCGACCTCGAGATCGCAGCGCACGACGAAGACGACGACGATCGTCCGATGATCTTCGGCTGACCACCGGTCACCGGAGGGGCCCGCTCGCAGGGTCGTGCCGACCCGTACAACTTTCATTACGTCAGGTTTCGCCACGCTGGGCAGCAGTGGAGTGCGATCGGTAGCGTCGCAGCTAGACAGCCCTCCCTACCCGTCGCGACCACGAGCGAGCCCATGCCGTCCACCCCATCCGCCGTTCCCGTCGAGTTCGTCGACGTCGGGCGCGCCTTCGTGGTCGAGACGGCGAAGCGCAAGCGCGGCAGCGCCCAGGCGGCGAGCGCAGTCAGCACGAGCGCATCCGACACCGCGAGCGCCCCCGACGGGCGACGGGTCGTCCTCCGTGACGTCTCGCTGACGATCGGAGCCGGTGAGGTCGTCGCGATCCTCGGCCCGAGCGGATGCGGAAAGTCCACGCTGCTGCGGATCGCGGGCGGCCTCGACGCACCGACCACCGGCACGACCCTCATCGATGGAACAGCCGTCGCCGGTATCGACGGGCGCTGCGCCGTCGGGTTCCAGGAACCGCGGCTCCTGCCCTGGCGGTCCCTCTCCGACAACGTCGCGCTCGGCCTCCCGCGCGGCATCGACCGACGCGCCGGCGCCGATCGGGTGGCCCAGCTGCTCGACCTCGTCGGACTGTCGGCCTCCGCCACCCTCCGTCCCCGCGAGGTCTCCGGAGGCATGGCTCAACGCGCCTCGCTGGCCCGCGCCCTGGCGCGCAACCCCGGCGTGCTGCTGCTCGACGAGCCGTTCGGCGCTCTGGACGCCCTGACTCGACTCAAGATGCAGGACCTGCTGCTCGACGTCCACGCCGCCGCACCGACCACCATCCTGCTCGTCACGCACGACGTCGACGAAGCACTCCAACTCGCCGACCGCATCATCCTGCTGGGCGCCGACGACGGAGAACCGGGTGCGACCATCCGGCGCGTCCTCACCGTGCCCGGATCACGTCCGCGAGATCGCGGCTCCGCGGAACTCGCGGAGCTCCGAGCTGAACTCCTCGACCTGCTGGGTGTGGACCGCCACGGTCACGCCCGCGACGTTCCGGCCGCCGCGCCGATCCCGGCCTTCCCGTACTGACCCACAGCAGTACGTATCCACAGCAGTACTGGCCTACAGCAGTACCGATCCACAGCCGCACCGATCGACCACACAGCATCCCTAGAGAGGCACCATGCGTAAACCCACCATCATCACTGCCGTCGCCGCGGTCGCCGCCGCCGCGACCCTGCTGCTCTCCGGCTGCGTCGCCGGCGAGAACGCCAGCGCCGAGGCGGCCAAGAGCACCTCCGGCGTCACGCAGGGCGGAACCCTGAACATCGACTTCGCCACCTACAACCCGCTGAGCCTCGTCATCAAGAAGGAGGGCTGGCTCGAGAAGGCGCTGAAGAAGCAGAACATCACCGTCAACTGGGTGCAGTCGGCGGGCTCGAACAAGGCCAACGAGGCCCTCCGCGCCGGCGCGATCGATGTGGGCTCCACGGCCGGCTCGGCCGCCCTGCTCGCACGCGCCAACGGCTCGACGATCAAGACGATCGACATCTTCTCGCAGCCGGAGTGGTCGGCCATCGTGGTCGGTCCGAAGTCCACGATCACGTCGGTGAAAGACCTCAAGGGCAAGCAGATCGCGGCCACGAAGGGCACGGACCCGTACTTCTTCCTGCTTCAGGCGCTCGAGGCCAACGGGCTCTCGGCGAAGGATGTGACGATCCAGAACCTGCAGCACGCGGATGGCTGGGCCGCCCTGCAGAACAACTCCGTCGACGCGTGGAGCGGACTCGACCCGATCATGGCGAACGCCGAGAAGTCGGGTGCGAAGCTCATCTACCGCAACGTCGCGTTCAACACCTACGGCTTCCTCAATGCCACGGAGTCCTTCCTGGCATCGAAGCCGGATGTCGCGCAGACGGTCGTCAACACGTACGAGTACGCCCGTGCCTGGGCGCTCGATCACCCGGATGAGACGGCCTCGATCCTCGCGGACGTCGCCGGCATCGACCCCGCGGTCGCCACGAAGGTGATCACCGAGCGCACCAACCTCGACGTGTCCCCGATTCCGGGCGACGCGCAGCTGAAGGTCCTGAAGAAGGTCGGCCCGATCTTCGTCCAGTCCGACGACGTGCGCTCGCAGGCCGACATCGACAAGGCGCTCTCGTCGCTCCTGGAGCCCAGCTTCGTGAAGTCGGCCGACCCGAGCGCGATCGGGGGCTAGTTCCCGCATGAGCTATCAGAACGCACCGGAGGGCGACGGACCCATCGTGACTGCCTCGCTGGGCGGCACGTCCGTCGCGGGCGGCCGTGGTCGGTCCGCGTCGGACCGGCGCCCAGTGGCCGGGACAGGGGCGGACGCGCGCGTCCCGTTCCTCTCCCGGCGCTCGGTGCGGATCGTCGGCGGCTTCGTGTTGCCGGTGATCATCCTGGCGGCGTGGCAGATCGCCTCGACCTCCGGTGCGTTCAGCTCGGCCCTGCTCCCCTCTCCCGCGATGGTCGTCGACGCGGCGATCGACCTCGCCCAGCGCGGGGTGCTCGGCCTCTTCATCGCCATCTCGACGCAGCGCGTGCTCATCGGTTTCGCCTTCGGGGCCGGCCTCGGGCTGATCTTCGGCGCGCTCGTCGGGCTGTCGCGGTTCGCCGACATCCTCTTCAGCTCGACGCTCGGGGCGATCCGCGCCGTTCCGTCGCTCGCCTGGGTGCCCCTGCTGCTGATCTGGTTCAAGATCGGCGAAGAGTCGAAGATCATCCTGATCGCGATCGGTGCGTTCTTCCCCGTCTACACGATCGTGGCGGCCGCCCTGAAGAACGTGGACCGGCACCTCGTCGAAGCCGGCCGGGCGTTCGGGCTCAACGGGGTGAGGCTGTTCACGACCGTGCAGCTGCCCTTCGTGCTCCCGTCCGTGATCTCGGGGCTGCGCCTCGCCCTCGCCCAGTCCTGGCTGTTCCTCGTCGCGGCCGAGCTGCTCGGCGCGTCGATGGGGCTCGGGTTCCTGCTCAGTGATTCGTCGAACAACGGGCGCACCGACCGGCTGTTCCTCGCGATCATCCTTCTCGCGATCATCGGCAAGCTGACCGACTCGATCGTCGGCCTCTTCGAGCGCTGGTCGGCACGCCGCTGGGGCTGAGTCCTACCGGTCGCGGGGCGCCGGCGCATCCGCATCGACGCGCGGCGGAGCATCCCGATCGTTGCGGCGCGGAGTGAACGCGCGAGCGATCGCCCACAGCACGACGCCGATCGCCAGCAGCACCAGAGCGATTCCGTACTGGCCCACCGGGCGACCCGACGTCCACGGGAACACCAGGTAGAGGCAGGAGATCGCGCCGATGATCGGCAGCGGCCGCGCCGTGCGGAAGTGCTTGTGATCCACCGGCTTGCGGCGCAGCACCAGCACGGTGACGTTCACCACGGCGAACACGGCCAGGAGCAGCAGAGAGGTCGTTCCTCCCAGCAGCGCGACCACCGAGCCTTCAGGGTCGAGCGACACGTAGACGATGAGGCCGACGGCGAGCGCGCTGGTGAACACGATCGCTGCCCACGGCGTGCGCCGCTTCGGCTGCACCTTCGACAGGAAGCTGGGCAGCACCCTCTGTTTGCTCATCCCGTAGAGCAGGCGGCTCGCCATCATCATGTTGATGAGGGCCGTGTTGGCGACGGCGAACATCGAGATGAACGGCAGGAGGTCGGCGATCGGGAAGTCGGGCGCCGCCGCCTGCACCGCGTCGACCAGCGGCGTCTCGCTGCCGGCGAGCTTTCCGATCGGCACGAGCGCGACCACGCAGATGGAGACCAGCACGTAGACCACCGCCGTGATGCCGAGGCCGGTGAGCATGATGCGCGGGAAGATCTTCGTCGGGTTCTTCGTCTCCTCCGCCATGTTCACGGAGTCCTCGAAGCCCACCATGGCGAAGAACGCGAGAGAGGTCGCGGTGCTGACGGCGAGCACCAGGCCCTTGTCTTCTGGGGTCTCGAACGCCACCACCCGCGAGAGGTCGGCGTTGCCTCCGGCGATCGCCCACAGCCCGATCATGATGACCAGCAGCAGTCCCGAGAGCTCGACGAGCGTCAGCACCACGTTGAGCCAGACGCTCTCCGTCACGCCGCGCAGGTTCACCAGCATGATGAGCACGATGAACGCGACGGCGATCAGCAGGGTGACCGTGTTGTCGGCGGGCAGCGCGAATCCCACGGTGAGGTTCACGGCGAAGGCCCTCGATGCGGTCGCCGCCGAGGTGATGCCCGACATCATCACGATGAAGCACACGATGAACGTGAAGAAGTGGATGCCGAACGCCTTGTGCGTGTAGAGGGCGGCGCCGGCGGCCTGCGGGTACTTCGTCACGAGCTCGAGGTACGACAGAGCCGTGACGGTCGCGACCGCGAACGCCAGGATGAAGGGCAGCCACGCCGCTCCGCCGACCTCGGCGGCGACCTGTCCGGTCAGCGCGTAGATGCCGGTGCCGAGGATGTCGCCGACGATGAACAGCAGCAGCAGTCCCGGTCCGAGCGCCCGCTTGAGTTCGGGCTGCTCGCCGTCGGCCGTCTTGATGACCTGAGTCCAGGATGGATTGCTCACGATGGGCCCCCAACGCGTCGATGAGTTCGATTGAGGAGCTACTTTATGTGAAAGTTCTCAGAAATGGCACTCGGATGGGGGTACGGCGCGTCGCCAGGTGTCGGTTCGGCGCGAGCCCGGCCCGATGTTCCGGAATTACGGCCGGACGTCGGGCGTCACGCGCGCGGCGGTCGGCCGGTGAAGCCCTCCATCGAGGAGTAGACGCCGAAGACGCGGCCGGCCACGGCATCCCAGGCGCGGGTCGGGAGCACGCCCTTCAGCGTGCGGGCGAGCCCGACCGACCACGGGAGCATGAGCAGCGGGCGACCGGCCAGCATCGCGCGCCAGACCTTGTCGACCACGTACTCCGGCGTGAGCACGGGTGTGAGCAGCGGGCCGCGCGCACCCTCGAACATCCCGGTCGAGATGTAGCTCGGGGCGACCGTCGTGACCCGGACGTGCTCGAAACCCTGCTGCACCAGTTCGAGCCGCAGGCTGTCGCTCCAGCCGATCAACGCCCACTTCGAGGCGGCGTAGACGCTCATCCGGGGGTTGGAGACCGTGCCCGCGGCCGACGCGATGTTGACCACGCGCGCCTCGCGGGCGCTCTCGATCATGCCGGGCAGGAACTCGCGGGTGATGTACATCGGGGCGAGCGCGTTGACCTGCATGGTCGGGCGGGTGTCTTCGCCGTTGTCGTGCTCCCAGAAGTACTTGCCGCGCACGATGCCCGCGTTGTTGATGAGCACGTCGATGCCGCCGAGCTCGCGGCGCACCAGCTGCGCGCTCTGGGCGATGGCGCCGAGTTCGGTGAGATCGAGGACATAGGGGTGCACGGTGGTCGCCGGACGCCCGGCGGCGGAACTCGGCGAGCGGTCCGGCGCGCCCCACGCCGTCGCCTCGCGGTCGGTCATCACCACGGTGCGCAGCCGTGCGACGACCTCGTCGAGCGCGGCCTCGTCGCGGTCCCAGAGCACGACAGCCCGCGCGCCCTCGCGCACGGCGCGCTCGGCGTAGAGCGCACCCATGCCCGACGCTGCGCCCGTGATCAGCACTCGTGCGCCCCGCACCGTTCTCGTCATGACCCCATCATCGCAACCCTGGCTGAACGCCGCTCCATCGGATCATCCGGCCGCTCATCGCCGCGACCGGTAGTCGGCCCGCTGCTCCGGCGTGAGGTGCTCGGTGGCGTAGCTCAGCATCGTGCGGGGCATCCGGGCGGCGTTGGCGTCGAGGAACCAGAGCAGCGCGCCGATGTCGACCCTCTTGCCGACTTCGCGCAGCATCCAGCCGACCGCCTTGTGCATGAGGTCTTCGCGGTCGTCCAGCAGCAGTTCGGCCAGTTCGAGCGTCGTGGTCGCGTCGCCGTGCTTGATGAAGGCGAAGGTCGACAGCACGGCGACGCGGCGCTCCCAGAGCACGTCGCTCTCGGCCAGCTCGAACAGCACCGTGCGCGGCCTGTCGACCAGATGCTCGCCGAGCACGAACTCGGCCGAGCCGTCGACGAGGTCCCAGTTGTTCACGCGCCCCCGGCGCACCGCCCGCAGATAGAAGTCGGCGATGCGATCGAGCTGCGCCGGGTCGTGCGTGCGCGGGCGGCTCGCGACCTCGTACAGCCGGTTCAGGATGATGAGGCCCGCGAGCCGGTGCTCGTGCACCTCGCTGTCGAGCAGCTTCTCGATCTCGCCGAGGTCGAGAGCCGAGAACCGCTTGGCGACCGCCCTGGTCCGGGGAACGCGCACTCCGATGAACACGTCGCCCTCGCCGTACTGTCCCGGTCCCGTCTTGAAGAACCGCTGCAGGAAGACGGCGTCGTCGGCGTCCGCGACCTCTGCGAGTGCGGCCTCGACCGCGGCGGCCGTCGCTGGACTGGTCATGGCCAGAGCCTAGCGGCCGGGCGAGCCGCGGTGGCAGGCGATTCCGCGCATCATCTGACCTCTCAACGGCGAAAATCGGCGCGAACCCGCCTCGTCACGCACGGATCGAACAGTACGGGCAAGAAAACATCCAGACCTTCTGGATAGGCTCGAAGCGAGTGCGCCTGCACTCGGTCCACACCGTGCCGCACAGCGGCCAGCCCAGCGACGGGAGGTTCGTCATGTCTCAGTTCGTTTCCCAGTTCCGTACGGATGCAATTGTCGGAGAACCCGAGGTCGTCGAGGACGCCCGCTCCGTTCGCTCGCTCGCCGCGCATCCGGCCTGGCTGCGTCTCAAAGAGGCGGCGGTCGCTCTGCAGCCGACACAGCTGAAGGACGGCTCGATCCCCGAGGAGTCCGACAAGGCCGCGGCGGCCGGCCACGTCGACGAAATCGTCGCGGCCATCGGCGAGCTGGCACCGTACTTCCCGCACGACGCGGCATACCTCGACGCGCTCGCGGCCGACTTCCGGCGCTGGTCGGGCGAGGGATTCGGCGTGCCCGACTTCCTGGACTCGCTCACGGCTTTCCAGCCGCAGCAGCACCGCGTCGACGGGCTCGGCCACCTCGTAGTCTTCCCGATGTACACCCAGAACGGCAGCACCGACCGACTCGTCGAAGCGGTGCTCGTGGAGGTCATCTGGCCCGAGTTCGTGGGTGAGCTCGAGGCGGGCGAGTACGGCAACAAGCTGTTCGTGCCCATCCGGTTCGTCGACTTCACGCCCGGCTACGACACGAACTCGGCCGTGCTGTTCCCCGAGACCGTGGCGATGCGCGAGATCCCGACGTTCACGTGGGGAGCCATCTTCCAGGACCGCGAGGCGGCACGCTACCGTCGCGTGGTGCGGGCGGCGGCCGAGATCACGAAGCTCGAACTGCCGGCCGACGCCGCGGGCATGCTCGACGATCAGAAGCTCACGGAAGAGACCTTCGTGATGTGGGATCTGATCCACGATCGCAGCCACATGCGCGGTGACCTGCCGTTCGACCCGTTCATGATCAAGCAGCGGATGCCGTTCTTCCTGTACTCACTGGAGGAGTTGCGCTGCGATCTGACCGCTTTCCGGGAGTCGGTGCGGCTCGAGCGCGAGCTCTCGGCCCTTCCCGAGTCCGAGCTCTCGCCCGCGCAGCGCGAGATCCTGGAGCACGCGCACCTCGTGCAGTACGCCGTGATCTTCGACCGGATCTTCCGGTTCGCGATCACCGGCAGCCGCGTGCGCAACTACGACGGACTCGGCGGCCAGCTGCTGTTCGCGTGGATGCACCAGCACAACGTGCTGCACTGGACGGACACCAAGCTCGCCATCGACTGGGCAGACGTCCCGGATGTCGTGGTCGCGCTGAGCGATCAGATCAACGAGCTCTACTGGCGTTCGATCGACCGGCCGAAGGTCGCGCACTGGCTCGCCGCGTACGAGATGCTCACGCGCACCCTCACGCCGAACCCCGCGTCGAACTGGGCCCGTGGACTGCCGGACGAGACGCTCGCCGGTGTGCCGAAGGGCTACACCGACGCCGTGCTCGACGACGAGTTCCCGCTCTCGATGTTCTACGAGGCGCTCAACAAGAAGATGGCCTCGGTCATCGAGTCGACGGCCGGCATCACCGGCGAGTCCGACGCGTCCGAGACCTCGGCGCGGGCCGCAGGGACCGCGGCGGCGTGAGCGAGGATTCCGTGCCTGCGACCCGGGTGGAGACATCCGGGTCGCAGGGCTCCCTCGCGGGACGGATCGTGCTGATCGCCGGCGCGACGAGCGCCAGCGGCGAGGCCGTTGCCCGTGCCCTCGTCGCGCGCGGGGCCACCGTGCTCGCCGTCGGCACCAGCCGGGAGCGCCTCGATTCGCTGGCGGAGGCCGTGCCCGGCGTCGATGTTCGCGTCTGCGACCTCGCCGACCACTCGGCGGTGACCGAGCTCGCCATGCGCATCCACGTGAAGTTCGCCCGCATCGACGGCCTCGTGCACCTGGTGGGCGGCTGGCGCGGCGGTGGCGGGATCACGGGCCAGTCGGACGACGACTGGGCCTTCCTCGAGCGGTCGTTCGCGACGCTCCGCAACACCAGCCGGGTGTTCTACGACGACCTCGTCGCGTCGCCCGCCGGACGCCTCGCGGTCGTCTCGTCGACCGCGGTCGACCGCCCGTACCCGGGCGGTGCGAACTACGCGGCAGCGAAGGCGGCGGCGGATGCGTGGACGCGCGCGATCTCGAAGGGCTTCGCCGCAGACGCACCGGATGCGGCAGCGGCGATCTTCGTCGTGAAGTCCCTGGCCGGGCTCGAAGACGAACTCGCCTCCCGGGTCGC
Source organism: Leifsonia sp. 10N434 (assembly GCF_056394405.1). NCBI lineage: Bacteria > Bacillati > Actinomycetota > Actinomycetes > Micrococcales > Microbacteriaceae > Leifsonia > Leifsonia sp. 10N434. The sequence goes on from NZ_JBFTHV010000005.1 coordinate 293,393, forward strand.
TGCGTTGTGGGACGAAGCGCCCTCCACCATCAACGGCGTCCGCCAGTTGCTCACAGCCTCGGAGGGCGGCACGAACCAGCCCACCGATCCTGCGAGGATAGAACGGTGACGCTACAACTCCACGACCTCTCGCTCCGCGGTTTCGCCTCCGACAACTACGCCGGAGTCCATCCCGAGATCCTCGACGCCATCGCCGCTGCGAACGAGGGCCACCAGATCGCCTACGGCGAAGACGTCTACACCGCCAGGTTGCACGACGTGTTCGCGGAGCACTTCGGCGACGGCGTGCAGGTGTTCCCGGCCTTCAACGGCACGGGCGCAAACGTCGTCGGCCTCCAGTCGATGATCCCCCGCTGGGGCGCCGTCGTCTGCGCGAAGACCGCGCACATCAACACCGACGAGGCGGGCGCGCCCGAGCGCGTCGCCGGCATCAAGCTCCTGCAGGTCGAGACCCCCGACGGCAAGCTCACGCCCGAGCTGATCGACCGCGAGGCGTGGGGCTGGGGCGACGAGCACCGAGCACAGCCGCTCGTCGTGTCGATCACCCAGACGACCGAGCTCGGCACGGCCTACAGCGTCGCCGAGGTGAAGGCCATCGCCGACCACGTGCACGCACTCGGAATGAAGCTGCACATGGACGGCGCCCGCATCGCCAACGCCGCAGCCACCCTCGGCGTGCCGCTGCGCGCCTTCACCACCGACGCGGGCGTGGACGTGCTCAGCTTCGGCGGCACGAAGAACGGCATGCTCTACGGCGAGGCCATCGTGGTGCTGAATCCCGCCGCCGCCGAAGGGCTCATCTACCTGCGCAAGCTCAACATGCAGCTGGCGTCGAAGATGCGCTTTATCTCGGCGCAGCTCATCGCGCTCCTCACCGACGACCTGTGGCTGCGATCGGCGACGCACGCGAACGCGATGGCGACGCGCCTGCGCACCGCGCTCGAGGCCGGTATCGCCGACGGCACCATCGAGGGTGTCGGCTTCAGCCAGGCGACGCAGGCAAATGGGGTGTTCGCCACATTGCCCGCCGGCATCGCCGACCGCCTTCGCGAGCACTTCCGGTTCTACGACTGGGACGCGGCGCGCAACGAGGTGCGGTGGATGTGCTCGTTCGACACGACCGAGCACGACATCGACGCGTTCGTGGCCGCGCTCGTACTGGAGCTCGGAATCGCGCGGGACGCCGCCTCCTGAGGGCGGCGCTCGGGCACCTCATAAACGGGCTCGGAGAGGCGAACGCACGAACTTGCGTCATCCCGTCGACTTAGCGACGCGATCAGAGCAAGCGTCCCCACTCGGGGGCCAAAAATGACACTCCTACTGGGGTACAAATCGTGTCCTCATTTTGACCCACACGGGCCCCGAATTGGGTAGAGTTCAAGAGCCGGCTGAGGAACCCGAATAATCCTCCAGCGGTAACCCCGAAGTATGCCGGGCCCGTGAACAAACCCTAGTGTTCACGTGCCCGGCATCGGCGTTTAAGGCTCGGGCCGCCGGTGGTGCGTTATCGCACGACCGGCGCCGCCGGTGTCGCGGTTGCGCACGATCGAGTGCGCTACGGCGCGGCCCAGTAGGCGTACGACGACGCGGGGGCGAAGCCGAGCTCCGCGTACAGCCGGAGGGCGGCGGTGTTGGCGGCTGTCACCTGAAGCCACAGGTTCGGGATGCCGCGGTCCCGCGCCTCGGCAGCGAGCTCTACGATCAGGCGTCGTGCGAATCCGCGGCGGCGCGTATCCGGACTCGTCGCAACCGCGAACAGCCCACCCCAGTCGCCGACGAGTGCCAGACGAGCGACCGCCACCGTCGCGGACGCGGATGCGGGAGCGGCGATCGAAGCGGGAGCGGCGAGCGACGCGGGTGCCGACAGCGACGCGTACAGGCCAGGACCGCCGGCGAGGATGCGCGCCGCCACCTCCCGCTCGGAGGCGCCGCCGCGCCCGTCGACGGACCACCACACGTCCATCCAGGCCCGGTCGGGAGTATCGGCGATCGTGACCATCCCCTCATCCGACGAATCCCGCGCCATCCCGCGCTCCGCGACGGCGCGGCTCCCGGCGACCAGGATGCGCGTCGGCGAATGCTCCTCGTAGCCGCGGCGGCGCACTTCGTCGGCGACGCGAGGGTCTGTGGCGGGGCTCAGCTGGAACCGCGTGCGCAGCCCGCGCTCGGCGTACGCCGCTTCCGCCGCGTCGACGGCCTCGCGCACATCCGGCACCACCCCGCTCGGCAGCACCGAGTTCGCACGATCGGTGACGCCGCCGGAGAAGCGGAACGACCAGTCGTGCCAGCTCTCGCGCTCGAGGGCCGGCCAGCCCCGGTCGGCGAGCGCGTCGAGCAGCCCGGGCTCGACAGCGGTCGGAGGAACAGAAGCAGTGGCAGACGGTGTGGAATCGGTCATCGTCTCACCGTAGCGAGAGGTCAGTCGCGATGACTCACGACGTTGATCACGGTCCCGTCCGGTGCTCGCACGAAGAACCGTGTCACACCCCATTCCTCGGTGGTGAGGGGGTGGACGATCTCGTAACCGCGTTCGCGCGCCTCCTCGTAGGCGCCGCGCACGTCATCCGTGTGCACGGAGATGACCGAGTCCTCCGGCGCCGTGGCGTCGCCCGTCACCAGCTGGACCTTGGCCGCCGCCGAATCCGGCGAGACATAGCGGGCGACCCAGCCCAGACTGAACTCCTCCGTTCGCAAGCCGAGATAGTCGGTGTAGAAGGCCTTCGCCGAGTCGAGGTCGTCGACCTTCAGGTTCGCGATGATGCTGGTGGCGTGCATTCCGTTCTCCTCACTGGCTGCGGTGCGGCTGCCTGCGGTGCAACTGGCTGCGGTGCGACTGACGGCGGTGCGCGGCAGCCGATGGTCACGGTACGCGCCACCGCCCCTGCCCCGCCCCCGACGCCTCCGTCTTGACTCCGTCGGCGACGCGCGTACCGTCAGTGGGCGCCGACGGTCTACGGCCGACGTGCGATGAAGGGACTGAGGATGAGCGAGACGCTGACCGACTCCGAAGTGGCGGGACTGAGCGCGAAGACCGTCGCACATGTCGTGCACTACCGCCGCAAGACCTACGTGACGCGGCCGTCCGAGGGCTACGCGCTCCTCAAGAGGGTGCGCACCCTGCTCAAAGACGGCACGACCGACCTCGTTCCGCTGGTGCACCGCGACGGTTTCGTGTGGCTGGCCATCGGCCCGGGCATCCCGATCGCGGTCGACGAGATCGAGACGGATGCCGGGCACAGCGAGAAGCACACGCTGAAGCGCCTCGGCCTGGAGGAGTGACCCCGAGGCCGAGGCGCTTGCAGTGACAGCCCGTCAGACCAGGGCCGCCGCCGGCACCAGTTCGCGAGACGGAACGGACGGCGTCGCCGGCTTGCCCGGCTTGGGCGCGACCGACGGCGTCGCCGCGGGCTCGTCCACCGGCGCGGTCGGCGCGTCGTTCTTGGCCGACTCGGCGACGAAGTCCTTGAGCCACGGCATCAGGTCCGGACCGAGGTCCGTTCGATCCGCGGCGAGCTGGACGATCGCCTTGATGTAGTCGAGGCGGTCTCCGGTGTCGTAGCGGCGGCCGCGGAAGATCACGCCGTGCACGCCACCGGTCCAGTCGGGCGCCGAGGCGAGGCCCTGGAGCGCATCCGTCAGCTGGATCTCGCCACCCTTGCCCGGCTCCGTCTTCTCGAGGATGTCGAAGATCTCCGGGCGCAACACGTAGCGGCCGATGACCGCGAGGTTCGACGGCGCGCTCGCGCGGTCCGGCTTCTCGACGAGCCCCGTGATCCGCACCACGTCGTCTTCGTCCGTCTCGACGACGGCGGCAGCACCGTAGAGGTGGATCTGACTCGGGTCGACCTCGAGCAGGGCGACCACCGTCGTGTTGCGCTCGTGCTGCACCTCGAGCATCCGGCTGAGCAGCGGGTCGCGCGCGTCGATGATGTCGTCGCCGAGCAGCACCGCGAACGGCTCGTGCCCGATGTGCATCTTGGCCCGGAGCACGGCGTGGCCGAGCCCCTTCGGGTCGCCCTGCCGCACGTAGTGCATGTCGGCGAGCGTCGTGGACTGCTTGACCTTCTCGAGCCGGTCGGTGTCGCCCTTCTTCTCGAGCGTGTCCTCGAGCTCGGTGGCCCGGTCGAAGTGGTTCTCGAGCGCGTTCTTGTTGCGCCCCGTCACGAGCAGAACATCGTGGAGTCCCGAGTTGACCGCCTCCTCCACCACGTACTGGATGGCCGGCTTGTCGACGACGGGCAGCATCTCCTTGGGCATCGCCTTGGTGGCGGGGAGGAAGCGGGTCCCCAGGCCGGCCGCCGGGATGACGGCCTTGGTCACATAACTGGTCATGGTGATGTCCTTTTCGGTTCAGCGGGCGGTGGCGAGCGCGGCCAGGTCGGCGTCGAGCGGTGCGACCTCGGGCACGCGGCCCATCGAGAGCACCTTCCAGCCGGCGGCGCTCCACGCCACCGCGTCGAGGCAGTTACGGGCGTCGATCATCGTGCGGGTGTGCACGAGGTTTCCGAGGGTCACCGGATCGGCGTCCACGAACTCCTGCCACTCTGTGAGCACGACCGTCACGTCCGCGCCGGAGACGGCCTCGCCCATCGAGTCGGCGTAGCCGAGCGTGGGGAACATGCGCTGCGCGGTTGAGCGCGCCTGCGGGTCGTAGACGACGACCTGCGCGCCACGGAGGTGCAGGGCCGCCGCCACGTTGAGCGCCGGCGAGTCGCGCACGTCGTCGGTGTGCGGCTTGAAGGCAGCGCCCAGCACACCGATCCGGCGGTTGAGCACGGAACCACCGCACGCCTCGAGCGCCAGGTCGATCACGCGCTGGCGTCGGCCCATGTTGATCTCGTCCACCTGCTGCAGCAGTCCGACCGCCGCGTACGCGCCGAGTTCGCCCGAGCGGTGCATGAGCGCCCGGATGTCCTTCGGCAGGCATCCGCCGCCGAAGCCGAGGCCCGCGTTGAGGAACTGGCGCCCGATGCGCACGTCGTGACCCAGCGCATCCGCCAGCAGCGAGACGTCGGCGCCGGCGGCGTCGCAGATCTCGGAGATGGCGTTGATGAACGAGATCTTGGTGGCGAGGAACGCGTTCGCGCTCACCTTCACGAGCTCGGCGGTGGGCAGGTCGGCGACCAGCACGGGGGTGCCCGCGGCGATCGGCGTCGCGTAGACCTGCCGCAGCAGCGCCTCGGAGCGGTCGGTGGTGCCGCCGAAGACGAGGCGGTCGGGAGCGAGGGTGTCGTCGACGGCCTTTCCTTCGCGGAGGAACTCGGGGTTCCAGACCAGCTCGGCCTGGATGCCCTCGGGCAGCACCTCGGCGACAATCGCCCGCAGCCGGGCCGCGGTTCCCACCGGCACCGTCGACTTGCCCACGATCAGGCCGTCGTGCGTCATGTTGGACGCGATCGAGCGCGCCGCGCCCTCGACATAGCTGAGGTTCGCCGCGAAGCTCCCCGACTGCTGCGGGGTGCCGACGCAGATGAAGTGCACGTCGGCGAAGGCGGCCGCCTCGGCGATGTCGGTGGTGAACCGCAGCCGACCGGATGCCACGTGCTTGGTGATCAGCTCGGGAAGCCCGGGCTCGAAGAACGGGGCGCGTCCTTCGCGGAGCTCCTCGACCTTGCGGGGGTCGGTGTCGACGCCGATGACCTCGAACCCGAGCTCGGCCATCGCCGCCGCGTGGGTGGCTCCGAGGTATCCGGTGCCGATCACGCTGATGCGCGGGGCGGGCTGTTCTGACTTCTTCATGATGGTCTGTCCTTTCACTTGGCCGGTGTGAGCGTGAAATGGTCTTCCGGGCGGGTGAGGCCCTCGATGAACGCCGACAACGAGTCGGCGCGGGAATCGATGCGCCAGTCGTTCGTGGCGCGCACGCCCTCGACATAACTGGTCACCGCGAGGTTGAACCAGGAGAACCCGACGATGTCGCTGTTCTCCGGTTTGGAGAGGCCGTCGAAGAACGACGAGATCCACGCCGCCTTGTGTCCGCCGGTCTCCGAGGCGCCGATCTCAGACAGCATGATCGGCTTCTTCGCGATCGCCCGAAGCTCCTTCAGGCTCTCGCCGTACGTGTAGTCGAAGGTGTAGTCGTTATCGGCCTTGTACGGCGGCCGGAGGTAACCCGAGAGCCCGACCCAGTCGACGTACTGGTCGCCGGGGTAGAGGCCGGCGAGGTAGCCGTCTGCCTTGTGCGTGGCGGGCAGGTTGTTCACGATGTTCGGCGACCACACCCACATCACGAGAGAGTTGGCGCCCTCCGACTGGAAGATGTCGTGCACGTGGCGCCACATCTTCACGTAGTCGCCGACGTTGTTGCCGTTGACCGAGTTGCCCTTGCCGTCGGTCTCGACCCACGGGTACCAGTTGCTGTTCATCTCGTGGTCGAGCCGGATGGCCAACGGGAGCCCCGTCGCGACGATGTCCTTCGCGTACTGGTGCAGATAGGCGTCGAACGAGCCGCCGATGATCTTGGGCAGCGAGTACTCCGGGGCGTCGACGGTGTCGTTTCCGGCACTGATCGGACGCGACTCCCAGGTCATCATCGGGAGCCGGCCCTGCTGCCAGGCGCGGGTGACGGCGTTCGCACGGAAGGTCTCATCCCAGCCGCTGAAGTAGCCGACCACGTTGGGCGTGACACCGATCTTCGCGGAGGTCGCGTCGAAGGTCGCCCAGTTGAACGGCGCCTGCTCGGTGTACATCCCGAAGTAGCGGTTGGCCGGCTGCAGCAGCGCGGCCTTGGACGGTGCCGTGATCGGTGCCGGCTGCGAACCGGTTCCGCCGGTGCCGCCGGTGCTGCCGGTCCCGCCGGATCCTCCGGTGCCGCCGCCGCTCGAGCCTGCTCCCGTACCGGCCGCGCCGGTGGTGCCCGCTGCCGTGCCGACGGCGGTCGCTGCCCTCACTTGGGCCTTGGCAGCCGCGAGGGCGTTCTCGGCGACGAGCGTTCGCTGCTGCGCCTGAGCGAGCTTCTTGGCGGTCGCCGCCTGAGCGGCCACGACCTTGCTCTGCAGCTTCTTCAGCTCGATCTTCTGCGAGGCGATCGTGGTGCTCGCTGAACCGAGCGCCTCCTTGAGCGTGGCATTCTGCGCGGCCATGGGGTTGACGACGTCGACAGCGGCGGTGACCGCCTGACGCACCTGGCTGCCCGGGGACGACCAGACGAAGTACGAGATGCCGCCGAGCACGGTGGCGAGGACGAGGAAGGCGGCCGTTGTGGCCTGTGAGCGCGATTTGCTCTGCGCCCACCAGGAGAACGAACTGTTAGACAAGGAAGAAGGCCTCCAGGGTCAGGATCGCGATACCGATCAGGTACGGGATGGCGGCCAGCGGGTTGAGCCGGCGCCGCTCGGGCTTGGTCGTGGTCTTGTTCGCGGGCTTGGTAGCGGCCGCCGCCTTCACCTCGGCGCGGGTCGCCAGTGCGGTCGCCGTCGTGACGCCGCCCACGGCATCCGGAATCGCGGGACCGGTCGAACCGGCGGTCGTCGCGTCGCCGGCGGTGTCTGCCGCAGTGTTGTCGGGGATGGCGTCGTCGGCGGTGATTTCGGCGGGTCCGCCGGCGTAGGCGCCGGCGCGGGTGCCCCACCCGGAGGCGTGTGCCATCCGGAAGAAGCCGAGGAGCCGGATCGGCATCAGGAAGAAGGTCGAGACGATGATGAACACCGGCAGCCGGAAGAAGTCGGAAGGTTTCTCCGACAGGTGCCGGATCTGCCGGATCGACATGCTGATCACCGACGACGCCACCATCAACGCGATCACCGCGAGGATCCCCGCCTGCACCCCGTACTCGGCCAGGAACCCTTGGTAGAAGTTGTAACCCTGCCCGGTGAACGCCCGATACACCCACCCGCCCAGCACCCCCGCCAACACGAACGGCAGGATGATGTCGGTCACAAAGAAGAACGCCAACAGGGGCGCATGGCCCAACATCCAGGGCAGCATCCGCAACGTGTTGTACTGCGACCCGCGCGCCCACCGCAACTGCTGCTTGAACAGCTTCTTCACCTTCAACGGCGCATCCGTGAACACCAACGACGT
>NZ_JBFTHV010000006.1:0-262892 GCF_056394405.1 Leifsonia sp. 10N434
TGATGCGGTGCCGGAAGATGTCGGTGGCTGCATCCGACCGCAGTTGCGCCATGCTCCGAGACTCCACCGGCTCACTCGGTGCACTTGAAGCGTGCGAACCATCCGGGTGTGCGGCACCGTTGGCGACGTTGGTGGCGGCGTCGGGGTCGCGGAAGCGGACCGTGCGCAGGTCGCGCCCGACGGCTGCGTCGATCGCGGTGACCACATACCCGGCGGACTCGGGATCGAGATACCAGTCGACGTGGGTCATGCCGTCGGCGGTGGTCGAGATCGTCAACGAGCGGCGCTGGCGGCGACGCTTCTCCCGCGACAGGATGCCGTCATCGTCGAGACGGTCCCGCACCTGGACCGCCAACGCCCGCAACTGCGCCACCGTCAGATCGGGAGCATTCTCGACCAACAGCCGCTCACCCAGCGCCAGCGCATCCGACGAACACGCCGGCGCCGCCAAAGACAGCTCCCGCACGATCACCGCCGCCTGCTCAACGCCGATCGTGGGCGTGGGCGTGGGCGCGGACAATGAACCCTGCGATGAATCGAGAGCCTCATCGAGGGGCGCGCAGAGCGCGGAAGCGAGCGCCGGAAACGCGGCCGGAACGTCTTCGCCCGCCGGGCCGGTGCTCGCCGAGACGGCGTCGCCCACCAGGCAGAGCCGACGGGCGGCCGGCATCGCAATTCGCCACCGTTCCGCCAGGAGGGCGGCGGGGGACGCGTGGCCGGCACGCATCGTGGGGTCGGAGTCACTCGGGGCCGCCGATCGGCTAACCAGCTCTGCGGCGATGCGAAGCTTTACCGCGTCGAGCACGGCTTGCGCGTCGCAGACGGTCCCGACGGCCGCGAGCAGGTCGTCGCAGCCGAGAGCCTCGGGAGCGGTCACCGGAAGCAGCGCTTCGCGAAGCGCCGCGGCCGGTGTTGGTTTGGTCATGGACCCAGTCCATCACGGACCACTGACATTCGAGGCCCATGAAACCGGCTTTGATCAGCTATTTATCCTGTGGATAACGCGCGAGTCCTGTGTCCTGTGGAGGCCGGTCGCTCAGGGATCGCACGCCGCGCACCCCACGCACCCCACGCACCCCACGCACCCCACTCACTTCGCAGCCCTCTCCGCCTCCTTCGCCGCCTTCTCAGCCTCTTTCGCAGCCTTCTCCGCCGCCTTCGCGTCGCGCTCCTTCGCCTTCTCCGCCGCGTTCCGCTCGCGCTCACGAACCCGGGCGATCGCCTCGCGTTCGCGTTTGCGCGCCTCGCGCAGCCGCCCCTCCGCCTCCCGCCGTGCCTTCGCGGCCTCGCGCACCGCCTTGTCATGCGGGATCGGCTCCGGCCGCGGCTCGTAGGCCACCACGGGCGCGCCCGTGGCCTTGGCGTCGACGTAATGCTGGATCCCGTCGAGGATGCGCTCGAGGCCGTAGGCGAAGTCGTCCTGTTCGTCCTCGCCCTCCGCGTCCGCGTACACGCCGGAGCGCACCAACGGAGCCAGGTACGGGAAGCGCTCGTCGGTCACGAGCTCCGACAGTGCCTCGGTGAAGGCCTCTCCTCGCTGAGCCGGCGTGTCCTCTCGAGCGCGGGCCTGCGTCACGTCTCGTTCGACGACGCCGACGGCGCGCGCGTACGAGCTCAGCAGCAGCGCCGTCGACATCTTCTCCGGCTCGCTCAGCGGGAGGTCCTTCATCACGCGCAGCCCCCAGTCGAGGATGGCGAGGTTGTTCGGCATCAGCGGCATGCCTGAGATCGGGATGTCCGCGAACCACGGATGCGCCTGCAGCACGTGGATCGAGGCGGCGGCCCACGCGCGCAGTCCGGCCCGCCAGTCGATCACCTCGTCGTCGGGCGGGATCGGGATGTCGCAGACCGCGTCCTGCATCAGGAGCAGCACGTCGTCTTTGCTGGTGACGTAGCGGTAGAGCGACATGGTCGTGAATCCCAGAGCGGTGGCGATCCGGCTCATCGACACGGCGCCGAGGCCCTCGGTGTCGGCGATCTCGATCGCCGTCTCGATGATGCGCTCGATGCTGAGCTCGCGTTTGGGTCCGCGCTGCGGTCGCTCGGCCACGCCCCAGCTCAGGGCGACGGCGCGGGGGAGCGCTTCTTCGACGGCGTCGGCCATTCGGGCCGCCTTTCTGATCGGTCGTTGACACTCATCCTAGAACTGTGTATTACTTAAACAAAATCGTATGCGACGTAAACAGTTTGCGACATACGCAGAAGCACCACCCAGATCAGAACCACCCAGAATCATCCAGAACCGACACAATCCAGACCAGAAGGGAACGATCATGGCAGCCAGCACCACCGCCATCGAGGTCACCGACCTCCGCAAGTCGTTCGGCGATCAGCGCGTGCTCGACGGGATCGGCCTGCGTGTGCAGGCCGGAACCGTCTTCGCGCTCCTCGGGCCGAACGGCGCAGGCAAGACGACGCTCATCAACATCCTGTCCACCCTCGTGCACCCCGACGCGGGTACGGCCAGCGTCGCCGGCCACGACGTCGTCCGCGATCCGGAGGGCGTGAAGCGCGCGATCAGCCTCACCGGGCAGTCAGCGGCCGTCGACGAAGTGCTCACCGGCGAGGAGAACCTGCGCATGATGGCACGGCTCTCCGGCTACAACGCACCGGATGCGCGTGCGCGCGCCGCCGAGCTCATCGAGCGCTTCGACCTGGCCGACGCCGCACGCAAGCGCGTGAAGACGTACTCGGGAGGCATGCGCCGACGACTCGACCTGGCGATCAGCCTGGTCGCGACGCCGCCCGTTATCTTCCTCGACGAGCCGACGACGGGGCTCGACACCCGCAGCCGGCAGACCCTGTGGAACATGATCCTGGGACTCGCAGCGCAGGGGATCACCATCTTCCTCACCACGCAGTACCTCGAGGAGGCCGACCAGCTGGCCGACCGAATCGCGGTGATCGACGGCGGCGTCGTCGTCGCCGAAGGGACCGCGGCCGAACTGAAGGCGCGGATCGGCGGCGAGGTCGTCGAGCTGCGCGACGCGGCCGACGAGATCGTCCGCGAGCTCCCCACCGACGGGACCGTCCACGGCCTGCGCGAAGCCATCGACCGGCTCGACGCGGCCGGCGTGCCCGGCTCGAGCGTGAGCATCCGCAAGCCGAGCCTGGATGACGTGTTCCTCGCCCTCACCGACCGGACATCCCTCACCGACCGGTCACCCCGCACCGATTCCGAACTGGAGGTCATCCGATGAGCGTCGCACTGGACACCCGCACCGACACCCGCACCGCGATCGCCGCACCGGCCGACCGCGCCGTCTCCACCCTCACGAGCACGGCCGTGTTCGTCGGCAGGAGCATCCGGCACACGCTCCGCAACGTCGAAGCGCTCACGATGGCGATCGTTCTGCCGATCATGCTCATGCTGCTCTTCACCTACGTGTTCGGTGGCGCGATCGACAGCGGCGGCGACTACGTGAACTACGTGGTGCCCGGCATCATCCTGCTCTGCGCCGGCTTCGGCTCCTCCAGCACGGCGGTGGATGTCGCCGACGACATGAGCAACGGGATCGTAGACCGCTTCCGCACGATGCCGTTGCGCGCGAACGGGGTGATCACGGGGCACGTCGTCGCCAGCCTCGCCCGCAACCTGCTCGCGACCGGAGTCGTGATCGGCGTCGCCCTGCTCGTCGGGTTCCGGCCGACGGCCGGGCCGGCGCAGTGGCTGGGGGCCATCGGGATGATCGCCCTGTTCATCCTCGCGATCACCTGGCTGTACGCGGCCATCGGACTGGCCGCACGGACCGCAGCGGCCGCGAGCGGCTACGGGTTCGCCCTCCTGTTCGTGCCGTATCTGTCGAGCGCCTTCGTCCCGACGGACACGATGCCCGGATGGCTGCAGTGGTTCGCCGACAACCAGCCGATCACGCCGGTGATCGAGACCATCCGCGGCCTGCTGTTCGGCACCGAGATCGGCGACCGCGCGTGGTGGGCGGTCGGCTGGTGCCTGGCCATCACCATCGGCGCCTACATCTGGGCCGCCTGGCTGTTCCGCCGCAAGGCAGGACGCCGCTGACCGGCTGATCCCGGGTCGGACGCCGTCGCTCCCCGCCTCCTGCGGAGAGGGGCGGCGTTCCGCCGTGCTCAGGCCGCGACGGACACGGCGAAGTCGTCGACCGCCGCCAGCAGCCCTTCCGGATTCCGGAACAGGTGGGCCGAGATCCCGACGGACCGCGCGCCGGCCACGTTCTCGGGCAGATCGTCGGCGAAGAACGTCTCCGAGGCATCCGCCCCATAGCGTTCGAGCACCCGCTCGAAGACCACCGGGTCCGGCTTGCGGGCGCCGTAGTGCGACGACGAGAAGAGGTGGTCGCGTCCGAACAGGGGAACGAGTTCGGGGGCCAGCGTGGCGAGATGCGCTTCGACGAGTGGGCCGTTGTTGGTCAGCAGCGTGAGCGTCCCGAGCTCGGCGGCCCGTTCGACGGCGGCGAGCGATCCCGGCCAGGGCGTCATCGCACCGCCCCGGGCGCGCAGGAAGTCGCTCACCGACAGGTCTACCTCGAGGGCGGCGGAGAGAGCGTCGAGGTACGCCTCCGGCGTCGGGAACGCGCCCGCCTCGGCGGCGCCCTCGCCCTCGGCGTTCCACCAGCGGTCGCGCAGCTCGGTCAGCTCCAGGCCGGTGAGCTCGGTCATCGCCGACATCCGGTGCCGCCAGTCGTAGTCGTACAGCACGTTGTCCATGTCGAAGACGAACAGCATCAGCGGTCGCGCTCCGCGAACGCGTGGATGGCCTCCACCAGGCCCTCGGTGTCGAAGGTCCCGTCGTCGCGTTTCGTGAAGTGGAACGCGTGCATCCCCGCCTCGCGGGCGCCCTCGACATTCGCGAGCGAGTCGTCGAACAGGATGGCGTCCCCCGGCACCACGCCGAAACGGCCGAGTGCGCGCGTGTAGATGCGGCGCTCGGGCTTGCGGGCGCCGAGCACGGCGGAGACGAGGTCGTTGCCCTGCAACACGTCGATGATCTCCGGCGCGAGCACCGGGAGCGAGTCCTTGAACGGGATGGGGTTATTCGAGAGCAGGGAGACGGTGCCGAGCGTCGCTGCCTCATGCAGGGCGGCGATCGAGCCCGTGATCGGCGTCATCGCGGCCTTGCGGGCCTGCTGCCACTGTTCGAGCGTCAGCTTCGCCCCCGTCACCTCGGCGAAGGCTTCGAGGTACTCCTCGGTGGTGGCGTACTCGCCGATCTCGGCCGCGCGCTCATGCCCGCCCGCCCACCAGGTCGACGCCAGTCGGTACTGGCTGACGCCGCCGAGCTGGGCGAGCTTCGGCAGGCGCTCGTGGAAGTCGTAGTCGTAGAGGGTCTTGTCGCAGTCGAAGAAGTAGACATCCATCGCCTCCAGTATCGACCCACCGACAGGGAACCCCCTGATCGCTCAACTATCATTGTGCCGACATGGCAACCATCTACGACTGCTCGGTCGACTCCGAACTCCTCACCGGCATGCGGCTCGCGCGCGCCGCCATCGGCCGCGGCGAGCTCGTCGTCATCCCCACGGACACCGTGTACGGAGTGGCCGCCGACGCGTTCGACCCCGCCGCCGTGCAGCGCCTGCTCGACGCGAAAGGGCGCGGACGGCAGTCGCCGCCCCCGGTGCTGATCCCCGGTATCCCGACCCTGGCGGCGCTCGCCGAGGAGGTTCCTCAGGCGGTCACCGACCTCGTCCAGGAATTCTGGCCGGGCGGCCTCACCGTCGTCCTCCCGGCCCAGCCGTCGCTCGTCTGGGATCTGGGGGAGACCCGCGGAACCGTCGCCCTGCGCATGCCGAGCGACACGATCGCGCTCGAACTGCTCTCGGAGACAGGCCCGCTCGCGGTCTCGTCCGCGAACCTCACCGGCCGCCCGGCGGCGCGCACGGCGGCGGAAGCCGAAGCGATGCTCGGCGACTCGGTCCAGGTCTATCTCGACGGGGGAGAGGCCGGCGCGGCGTACGACCGTGTCGAGGGCAAGGACTCCTCGTCCACGATCATCGACGCCACGGCGCTCGCGGCGGGAACGGGCCCGCTGCGCATCCTGCGCCACGGGGTCGTCTCAGAGGAGCAGATCCGCGCGATCGTCGGCGACCAGCTGGCGCCGAGCGACGCAGCGGAGCCGGCATCCACTGAGACCCCGTCGGATGCGTGAGTCGTGACCCTCCTCCTCGCCCTCGCCCTGATCTCGGCCGTCATCACCTTCGGGATGTCGCTCGTCGTCTACAAGCTGAGCCTGAAGTACCGCCTGTACCCCAAGATCCGGGAGCGCGACGTGCATACGCGCCCCACCCCGCGGCTCGGCGGCATCGCCATGTTCCTCGGCATCCTGGTGGCGTTCGGCGTCGCCTACCTGCTCTCCAGCCAGTTCGGCGTGCTCGGGCTGATCTTCTCCGACTCCGGCCCGATCCTCGCCATCCTGGGCGCGTCGCTGCTCATCGTCGTCATCGGCGTCGCCGACGACATCTGGGACCTGGACTGGATGACGAAGCTGGCCGGCCAATTCGTCGCGGCCGGGCTGGTCGCCTGGCTGGGCGTGCAGATCTATTCGCTGCCGATCGGCGGTCTCACCGTCGGCTCGCCCGTGATGAGCATCATCATCACGCTCTTCGCGATCGTCCTCGTGATGAACGCCATCAACTTCATCGACGGGCTCGACGGCCTGGTCGCCGGTGTCGCCCTGATCGCCAACGGCACCTTCCTCGTCTACACCTACCTCCTGCAGCGCGAAATCAGCCCGCAGAACTACTTCAGCCTGGCCGGCGTGATCGCGGCCATCCTGGTGGGGGCGTGCGCCGGGTTCCTTCCCCTCAACTGGCATCCGGCCAAGATGTTCATGGGGGATGCCGGCGCCCTGCTGATCGGACTGCTGATGGCCACCTCGGCGATCTCCGTCACCGGCACGATCAATCCCGAGGTGCTGCCGACGCTCGGCCGCTCGTCGCTGGTGCCGGCCTTCATCCCGATCATCCTGCCGTTCGCCGTGCTCATCGTTCCGCTGCTCGACTTCGGGCTCGCGGTCATCCGGCGCCTGCGGGCGGGGAAGTCGCCGTTCAGCGCCGACCGCAAGCACCTGCACCACCGCCTGCTCGACATGGGGCACAGCCACCTGCATGCCGTGCTCATCTTCTACGCGTGGACCGCTGTGCTGTCGATCGGCTGCCTGCTGTTCTTCTTCGACCCCTACTGGATGGCCATCGTCTTCGTCGCCGTCGGTCTCGTTATCTGCACGGCGTTCACCCTCGCGCCGTTGAGCCGGCGCAAGGCGAACGAAGCGGCCGCCGAGCTCGCACCGGCCGGCACCCACGAAGCGGATGCGACGGCGCACTACGACCAGCTCGACGCCGCCAGCGAGAAGCCAGAACTCGAGACCACCCCGCCCAGCACCAAGGAGATCCCATGACCGACCACGAGAGCGGAACGCCTTCGGCCGGCCAGCCAAAGCCGGCGCGCCCGGCTACGCCTGCACAGCCCACCTCGACGGCCGTCTTCAAGGACGTGCTGAAGTACGGCGCGATCCTCGCGATCGTGATCGCCGTGGTGGGGGCGGTGCTCGGGGGAGTGTTCGCCGGCTGGATCGGCGTCACGAGCGCGCTCATCGGCACGCTGATGGCGGTCGTCTTCCTCAGCATCACCGCGCTCAGCATCCTCATCGCCAATCGCTTCATCGGGAGCGACCTCTTCGTCGGGCTGTTCTTCGGCATCGTGCTCGGCGGCTGGCTGCTCAAGTTCGCGCTGTTCATCGTGCTCGCCGTCGTGCTGCGCGACCAGCCCTGGATCAACCCGATCGTGCTCTTCCTGAGCCTGATCGTGGGCGTCATCGGATCGCTCGTCGTCGACATGGTGGTCGTGTTCCGATCGCGCATCCCGTATGTCAGCGATGCGCAACTGCCTGGGGAAAAGCCGTAAGCCGTATCCGATTCGTTACCCTGCAAAATCTCTTGTAGAGTTATCGAAGTTCCCCCACCCCACACCTGCCCGAGCGAATTCTGCCGGTGCGATTGTGAAGGTGTTCACATGTTCGTCGTCGCGAGAGCTTTAGCTCGACGCCCCGAAACAGGAGATAGCGCTGTTAGCTAACGCTGTGAACCTGCTGGTCCAGACCGCAAGCTCCGATGACGGTAGCTTCCACGGTCCGTCGATCGATGAGTTCTTCCCGCCCGCAATTTTTTCCATCGGTGGCTTCGAGGTCAACCGGATCATGGTCATCCGGTTCATCGCGGTGCTCGCCATCATCCTGGTCTTCTGGCTCGGCACCCGCCGCATGAAGATCGTTCCCGGCCGCTTCCAGTCGGTCGTGGAGATGGGTCTCGACTTCACGCGAGTGAACATCGCAGAAGACCTGCTCGGCAAGAAGGACGGCAAGCGCTTCCTTCCGCTGATCACCACCATCTTCTTCATGGTGCTGTTCATGAACCTCACGGGAATCATCCCGTTCCTGAACATCGCGGGAACCTCGGTCATCGGCGTTCCGCTGGTGCTCGCGGTCGTCGCCTACGTGGTGTTCATCTACGCCGGCATCAAGAAGAGCCCGTCGAACTTCTTCCGCAACGCGCTCTTCCCGCCCGGCGTGCCGAAGGCCCTCTACATCATCGTGACGCCGATCGAGTTCGTCTCGACCTTCATCCTGCGCCCGATCACGCTGACGCTCCGACTTCTCATGAACATGGTCGTCGGCCACCTCCTCCTCGTGCTGTTCTTCAGCGCGACAGCGTTCTTCTTCTTCACGGCCGGGAGCTGGTGGACGCTCTTCGGATTCGGCACGCTCGCGTTCGGATTCGTCTTCACGCTCTTCGAAATCCTGGTCGCAGTACTGCAGGCCTACGTCTTCGCACTGCTCACGGCTGTCTACATTCAGCTCGCAGTCGCCGAGGAACACTAACAACGGTCAGCGCGCCCGCGCTGACCGCCATCACGGAAGGAAACACATAACGTGGACATCGCTGCTATCAACGGCAACATTGCCACTGTCGGATACGGCCTCGCCGCCATCGGCCCCGCCATCGGTGTGGGTATCGTCGTCGGCAAGACGATCGAGGGTGTCGCTCGTCAGCCCGAGCTCGCCGGTCGTCTCCAGGTTCTGATGTACATCGGTATCGCCTTCACCGAGGCGCTGGCGTTCATCGGTATCGCGACCTACTTCATCTTCGTCTAAGTCCTCTTTTCTCAGTCAGTAAGGAGGAAGCATGATCCACTCCGTGGTGAAAGCTGCTACAGAATCGCCTAATCCGCTCATCCCTGAGTGGTACGACATCGTCGGTTCGCTGATCTGTTTCATCATCATCTTCGTCTTCTTCTGGAAGCTCGTGCTTCCGCGCATGAAGAAGCTGCTCGATGAGCGTGCAGAGGCGATCGAAGGCAACATCGCGAAGGCCGACGAGGCGCAGCACAAGGCGGAGGCACTCCTCGAGGAGTACACCGCCCAGCTCGCCGACGCGCGCACCGAAGCTGCCAAGATCCGCGAGCAGGCCCGCACCGATGGCGCGAAGATCGTCGCCGAGGCCAAGGACAACGCCGTGGCCGAGGCCGCGCGCGTGACCGCTCAGGCTCAGACGCAGATCGAGGCCGAGCGCCAGGCGGCCGTCGTGTCGCTGCGCGGTGAGGTCGGATCGCTCGCGATCGACCTGGCCTCCGGCGTCGTCGGAGAAGCCCTCAATGACGACAAGCGTTCGCAGGCGATCGTCGACCGGTTCCTGGCCGACCTCGAAGCCAGCGAGAAGGCAGGATCGAGCAAGTAATGGGAAGCGCCACCAGAGAAGCATTGGCCCGGTCCGTGTCGGCTCTCGACGCGGAGACCAAGGCCGATCTGGCGACGGCTGAAGACCTGTTCGCCGCAGGACGAGTCGTCGCCGACTCCGCCCAGCTCCGCTCGGTCATCAGCGACCCTTCGGCCGACCCGGCAGGTAAGGCGGCGCTCGTGACGAGCGTCTTCGGCCCGAAGGTGTCGAAGCCGGCGCTCGGCCTGCTGGTCGCGGTCGCGCGTGAGCGGTGGTCGAATGCGACCGACGTGCTCGCCGCGATCGAGGAGCTCGGGATCCGCGCCATCGCGAAGTCCGCACCCGCCGACATCGACATCGCGTCGGAGCTCTTCACGTTCGGAGGCGCCGTGACCTCCAACGCAGGGCTCGAACTCGCGCTGCGCAGCAAGCTGGCCGATCCGGCAGCCAAGGCCGCGCTCGTCGACCGGCTGCTGGAGGGCAAGGCCTCCCCGCAGACCGCGGCGATCGTGCGCCAGCTCGTGCTGCAGCCGCGTGGACGCAGCATCCGTGAAGCGCTCCGCGCAGCCGCCAACACCGTTGCGGCCCAGTCCGAGCTCACGGTCGCGACCGTCTACACCGCCGCGTCGCTTCCCGCCGCGCAGGGGAAGCGTCTCGAGTCCGTCCTCTCCCAGCGGTACGGCACTCGGCTGAAGATCAACCAGATCGTCGACGCCACCCTGCTGGGTGGCCTGCGCGTGCAGATCGGCGACGATGTGATCGACGGCAGCATCGCTTCGCGCATTCACGATTTACGACTTCAGTTGGTGGGCTGACCGCACGGTCTCCTGCCGAACACAGGCATTGAGGGACGTCCAAGTCCCGCACAGATAGGGAACAACGATGGCAGAACTAACGATCAGCCCCGATGAGATTCGGGATGCGCTGAAGGACTTCGTCTCCAACTACGAGCCGTCCAAGGCGGACACCACCGAGATCGGGCACGTCATCGACGCGTCCGACGGCATCGCGCACGTCGAGGGTCTCCCCGGCGTGATGGCGAACGAGCTCATCCGCTTCTCCAACGGTGTCGCGGGCCTGGCCCAGAACCTGGACGAGAACGAGATCGGTGTCGTCATCCTCGGTGAGTTCGACGGGATCGTCGAAGGCATGGAGGTGACCCGCACGGGCGAGGTCCTCTCGGTGCCCGTCGGTGACGGCTACCTCGGCCGCGTCGTCGACCCGCTCGGCAACCCGATCGACGGTCTCGGCGAGATCGCGACCGAAGGCCGCCGCGAGCTCGAGCTGCAGGCGCCCGGCGTCATGCAGCGCAAGAGTGTGCACGAGCCCCTGCAGACCGGCATCAAGGCGATCGACGCCATGATCCCCGTCGGCCGTGGCCAGCGCCAGCTGATCATCGGTGACCGCCAGACCGGCAAGACGGCGATCGCGATCGACACGATCATCAACCAGAAGGCCAACTGGGAGTCGGGCGACGAGAACAAGCAGGTCCGCTGCATCTACGTCGCGATCGGTCAGAAGGGCTCCACCATCGCCTCGGTGAAGGGTGCCCTCGAAGACGCCGGCGCGATGGAGTACACCACCATCGTCGCGGCTCCGGCCTCCGACCCCGCCGGCTTCAAGTACCTCGCGCCGTACACCGGCTCGGCCATCGGCCAGCACTGGATGTACAGCGGCAAGCACGTCCTGATCATCTTCGACGACCTGTCGAAGCAGGCGGAGGCCTACCGCGCCGTTTCGCTGCTGCTGCGTCGTCCGCCGGGACGCGAGGCGTACCCCGGTGACGTGTTCTACCTGCACTCCCGTCTGCTGGAGCGTTGCGCCAAGCTGTCCGACGAGCTGGGCGCCGGATCGATGACCGGTCTGCCGATCATCGAGACGAAGGCGAACGACGTCTCGGCGTACATCCCGACCAACGTGATCTCGATCACCGACGGCCAGATCTTCCTGCAGTCCGACCTCTTCAACGCCAACCAGCGTCCGGCGGTCGACGTGGGAATCTCGGTCTCGCGTGTCGGTGGCGACGCTCAGGTCAAGTCGATCAAGAAGGTCTCGGGAACGCTCAAGCTCGAGCTGGCCCAGTACCGCTCGCTCGAGGCGTTCGCGATGTTCGCCTCCGACCTCGACCAGGCCAGCCGCCGTCAGCTCGCTCGTGGCGCCCGCCTGACCGAGCTGCTCAAGCAGCCGCAGTACTCGCCGTTCCCCGTCGAGGAGCAGGTCGTCTCGATCTGGGCCGGAACCAACGGCAAGCTCGACGAGGTCCCTGTCGAAGACATCCTGCGCTTCGAGTCCGAACTGCTCGACCACCTGCGCCGCAACTCGAACGTCCTCGACGTTCTGCGCGAGACCAACGTCCTCTCCGACGAGACGGTCGACACGCTGGGTTCGGAGATCGACAAGTTCAAGCTCGAGTTCCAGACCGGTGAGGGCAAGCCCCTCGCCTCGGTCGGGCGCGAAGAGTTCGAGGCCATCGCTCAGGAAGATGTCAACCAGGAGCAGATCGTCAAGGCGAAGCGCTGAGCCACGGCATTCCGTCGGCACAGCAGATAGGTATGTAGGAGATACATGGGAGCGCAACTTCGGGTCTACCGGCAGAAGATCAAGTCTGCCCAGACGACCAAGAAGATCACTCGGGCCATGGAGCTGATCTCCGCCTCACGCATCCAGAAGGCGCAGGCGAGGGTCGCTGCATCCACGCCGTACGCCCGGGCCATCACGCGCGCGGTCTCGGCCGTGGCGACGTACTCGAACGTCGAGCACGTCCTCACCACCGAGCCGGAGAAGATCGAGCGCGCTGCGATCGTCATCTTCTCTTCGGACCGCGGACTCGCCGGGGCGTTCAACTCGAACGTGCTGAAGGAGTCGGAGCGGCTCGCTGAGCTGCTGCGCAGCCAGGGCAAGGATGTCGTCTACTTCCTGATCGGACGCAAGGCGAGCGGATACTTCAGCTTCCGTCGTCGCGCGTTCGAGCGGGTGTGGACCGGCGGCACGGATGCCCCGGAATTCGAGCAGGCGAAGGAGATCGCGGACGCGATCCTCGAGTCGTTCCTGCGCGATGCATCCGACGGCGGAGTCGATGAGATCCACGTGATCTACAACCGCTTCATCAGCATGCTGACGCAGGAGCCCGAGGTCGTGCGACTCCTCCCTCTGGAGGTCGTCGAAGGCGTCGAGGAGCCCGACAACAAGCAGGTGCTGCCGCTGTACGAGTTCGAGCCGGATGTCGGCACCGTTCTCGACTCGCTGCTCCCGGTGTACATCGAGAGCCGCATCTTCAACGCGATGCTGCAGTCGGCTGCGTCGAAGCACGCCGCGACGCAGAAGGCGATGAAGGCTGCGAGCGACAACGCAGACAAGCTCATCACCGACTACACCCGCCTGGCGAACAACGCTCGTCAGTCCGAGATCACCCAGCAGATTTCCGAGATCGTCGGCGGCGCGGACGCACTGTCCTCCGCCAAGTGACCGGGTCCCACGTTTAGTAGAACGAGAAGAGAAGACACATGACTACCGCAACCGCCGAAGCCCAGGCTTCGACCGAGCAGCCCGCCGGCGTGGGGCGCATCGCCCGCGTCACCGGCCCGGTCGTCGACATCGAGTTCCCGCACGACTCGATCCCGGGTATCTACAACGCCCTCAAGACCACGATCACCATCGGTGAGCAGTCGACCGAGATCACCCTCGAGGTCGCTCAGCACCTCGGTGACGACCTCGTGCGCGCCATCGCCCTGAAGCCGACCGACGGACTCGTCCGCGGCGGCGAGGTGCGCGACACCGGCGGCCCCATCACGGTGCCGGTCGGCGATGTGACCAAGGGCAAGGTGTTCAACGTCACCGGTGACATCCTGAACCTCGAGCCCGGCGAGACCGTCGAGATCACCGAGCGCTGGGGCATCCACCGCGAGCCCCCGAAGTTCGACCAGCTCGAGTCGAAGACCCAGCTCTTCGAGACCGGCATCAAGGTCATCGACTTGCTGACCCCGTACGTGCAGGGTGGCAAGATCGGCCTGTTCGGCGGTGCCGGTGTCGGCAAGACCGTGCTCATCCAGGAGATGATCCAGCGCGTCGCCCAGGACCACGGTGGTGTCTCTGTCTTCGCCGGTGTCGGCGAGCGTACCCGTGAGGGCAACGACCTGATCCACGAGATGGAGGAGGCGGGCGTCTTCGACAAGACCGCCCTCGTCTTCGGCCAGATGGACGAGCCGCCGGGAACGCGTCTGCGCGTCGCACTGTCGGCCCTGACCATGGCGGAGTACTTCCGCGATGTGCAGAAGCAGGATGTGCTGCTCTTCATCGACAACATCTTCCGCTTCACGCAGGCCGGCTCGGAGGTCTCGACGCTGCTCGGCCGCATGCCGTCCGCGGTGGGCTACCAGCCGAACCTCGCCGACGAGATGGGCGTTCTGCAGGAGCGCATCACCTCGACGCGTGGTCACTCGATCACCTCGCTGCAGGCGATCTACGTCCCCGCCGACGACTACACCGACCCGGCGCCGGCGACCACGTTCGCCCACCTCGACGCCACCACCGAGCTGTCGCGTGAGATCGCGTCGAAGGGCCTGTACCCGGCCGTCGACCCGCTGACCTCGACCAGCCGCATCCTCGATCCCCGCTACTTGGGCGAGGACCACTACCGCGTGGCGACCACGGTCAAGCAGATCCTCCAGAAGAACAAGGAACTGCAGGAGATCATCGCCATCCTCGGTGTCGACGAGCTCTCGGAAGAGGACAAGATCACGGTGTCGCGTGCGCGCCGCATCCAGCAGTTCCTCTCGCAGAACACCTACATGGCGAAGAAGTTCACGGGCGTCGAGGGATCGACCGTTCCGCTGAAGGACACCATCGAGTCGTTCGACGCGATCGCCAAGGGCGAGTACGACCACGTGGCCGAGCAGGCGTTCTTCAACGTCGGTTCGATCTCGGACGTCGAAGAGAAGTGGGCTCAGATCCAGAAGGAGAACGGCTGATAATGGCTGTCCTCAACGTCAGCGTCGTCGCCGCCGACCACGAAGTGTGGTCGGGCGAGGCGAACATGGTCGTCGCGAAGACGGTCGAGGGTGAGATCGGTATCCTCCCCGGCCACGAACCGCTGCTGGCCATCCTCGCCTCCGGCGAGGTGCGCGTGACCCTGAACGGAGGGGAGTCGATCAAGGCGCAGGCCGACGACGGCTTCCTCTCCGTCGAGAACAACACCGTCACCGTGGTGGCGCGTCAGGCAGAGCTGGTCTGAGTTGGCGGACGCGGCAGGGCCGATCGATCGACAGTTCGGGGACGTGCGCGTCCCCGTTCTGATCGCCATGGCCGGGCTCCCCGGCTCGGGCAAGTCGACGCTCGCCGAGATCCTCGGTGCCCGTATGGGCGCCACCACCGTATCGGTGGATCCGATCGAGGCGTCCATCCTCAAGGCCGGGATCGACTCGGACCAGCCCACCGGGCTCGCGGCCTATCTGGTTGCGGAGACCATGGCCGAGCAGGTGCTGCTCGCCGGTCACTCGGTGATCGTCGACGCGGTGAACGCCGTGGAGCCGGCCCGTCTGCAGTGGCGCGACCTGGCCGCGCGGTCGGACGTGAAGCTGCGCGTGATCGAGGTCGTCTGCTCTGACGAGGAACTCCACAACGAGCGACTCTCCAAACGCCGGGTCGTGCCGAGCGTCTACGCCGTCGAGCAGAGCATCGACGAGTACGCCGAGTGGAAGGGCGCGTGCGCGTCGCTTCCCCGCGTCACCATCGACACGGCGGCGCCGCTCGGCGAGAACGTCGAGATCGCGCTGGCCTTCCTGGAGGGCTAGCGTGCTCATCCTTCTACCGCCCTCCGAGACCAAGCGTGACGGAGGAGCGGGAGAGCCGCTCGCCCTCGACGGCCTCGGCTTCGGCGAGCTGTCCCGCGTGCGACGCGAGGTGCTCGCGGCCGTGGCGAAGCTGTCCCGCAACCGCGAGGCGAGCATCCGGGCCCTCAAGCTGGGCCCGAAGCAGGCCGGCGAGGTCGACCGCAACCGCGCGATCCGCAGCTCCGCGACGATGCCGGCGCTGGAGCGCTACACAGGGGTGCTGTACGACGCCCTCGACGCCCCCTCGCTGTCCGAGGAGTCCCGCGCATTCGCGCACTCGTCACTCGCGGTGCATTCGGCGTTGTTGGGGCTGGTGCGTGCCGACGATCTGATCCCCGCCTATCGCCTCTCGTTCGACTCGCGGCTGTCGCTCGAGCGCGGCGCTCCCACCCTGAAGAAGCGGTGGGCGCCCGTCGTCGGTGGCCTGCTCGCCGCTCGCCCCGGCCTGATCCTGGATCTGCGCTCGGAGGGGTATGCCGCCCTCGGCCCGACCCCGGTGCGCGAGCACGTGCACTATGTGCGGGTGCTCGCCCGGGACGAGTCCGGCAACACCAGGGCGCTCAATCACTTCAACAAGCAGGCGAAGGGGCTGTTCGCCCGTGCGCTCGTCCAGTGCGGGATCGACTTCGCGGGCACAGCGGAGTTGCTCGACTGGGCGCGCTCGGAGGGTTACGATCTGAGCCTCTCGACGGGTGGTCCGGCCTCCGCCGGCGGGGTCGGCGACCTGGAGCTCGTCGTGCCCGAGGTCACGGGAGAGCGCGGCTCCCTGATGGCGGCTCTGCGCTGATCCCGGCCGGTCGCGGCGACGGTCTCGGGGACCCCCCGAATTGGGCTGCCGCCCAAGACTGCAGGCGCGCAAGTCTTTGCGTGAATCGGTAGTGCACCCGGCAAAAGTGAGATAAGCTCACACCAGGTGAAGCTCTCACAGCTTCGTATCGGGCAATGCGAGCCAGAGGAGGAGCATCCAGCCGAGGTGGGTTTGGCGCTCTCGACGTTGAGATGCGCTCACCCCCGCCGATCTGTCGGGCCGACGTCACGGTAACCCGGCGTGAATCCCCTCACGCCGATTGTGAACGTTCGGATGCGTGAGGTCTCTGTTCCGCCTGCGGTCGGGCACGTGCGGAGGGGACCTTGCGAGCGAGAATCCAGCGTTCCGAATGAGTGCCGTCGTCGGCCCGACCCTCTTTGCGTCGGCCCGCCTTTTCTGGCGGGTCGGCGCAGTAGGGGCCGGCCGGAGTCCACTGCACCCTGCACACTGCGGCGCGGCGCGGCGCGGCTCGGCGCGAGATCACTCGGCCCGGAAGCATCCCTCGAAGTGGTCGTCGACCATGCCGGTGGACTGCATCAGCGCGTACATGGTCGTCGGCCCCACGAAGCGGAAGCCGTTGCGGCGCAACTCCTTGCTGAGCGCGGTCGATTCCACGGTGACGGCGGGGACGTCGCCCCAGCCTCGCGGGCGCGGCGTCGTTGCGGCCGGGGGAGCGAAGCTCCACATCAGTTCTTCGAGCGGTCGATCGAGGGCGAGCGTGGCGCGCGCGTTGGCGATCGTCGCCTCGATCTTGCCGCGATGTCGGATGATGCGGGCATCCTGCAGCAGGCGTTCGACGTCGGCTTCGGTCATCGCGGCGACCCGCTCCACGTCGAAACCGTAGAAGTCTTCGCGGAACGCCGGGCGGCGCCGCAGAATCGTGATCCAGGAGAGGCCCGCCTGGAAGCCCTCGAGGCACAGCTTCTCGTAGAGCGCGCGCGGATCGTGTTGTTCGCGACCCCATTCCTCATCGTGGTACCGGCGGTACTCGGGATCGGTCGCGGCCCAGGAGCAGCGCGCGAGCCCGTCGTCGCCGACGATCACGGAGGCGCGTGGTGTGGCGGCGGCATCCGGTGCATCGGTCGAATCGGGGGAGGTGGCGGTGGTGGTGGTGGCCGGGCCCTCGAGTGAGCCGGTCGTCGTTTCGGGGGAGGCGGGCGAGCTGTCGTCGATGGGTGCGCTCATGCCGCCAGCATGATCCCTTCGTGCGTGAGGAGCCACAGTTTCGTGGGGATGCCCTCGCCTCCGCTGTAGCCCGTGATCTTGCCGGTGGACGACAGCACTCGATGACAGCCGATGATGATCGGGATCGGGTTGGCGCCCACCGCGCCGCCGATCGCGCGACCGGCCGTCGGGCGGCCGAGTTCGAGCCCGAGCTCGCCGTACGACGTGAGCTGCCCGTACTCGAGGGAACCGAGTCTCTCCCAGACGGAGCGCTGGAATGCGGAACCGCCGAAGCTGACCGGGAGCTCGAAGTTCTTGCGATCGCCGGCGAAGTACTCATCGAGCTGCTTCACGGCGCGCTCGAGCACGTCGTTGCTGCGTTCCTGGTGCTCCTCGAGGGGAAGGTGGCCGTCGCGCTCGATCGAGAGCGACGTGATGGCCTGGCCATCGCTGGTGAGTTCGAGGCGGCCGATGGGGCTGCTCATGCGCGTGAGATAGGCGAAGGAAGTGCTCATGGTTCGACTGTAGGGGGCCCATCCGACATCCACTCGCGGAAATCGGACATTGGGGACAACCTCTACGCTCGTCGTGCTGTGGAGGACGGTCACCGTCCGCGGGTGCGCCGAAATAGACTCGGAACATGGCAGAAATCGACTACCGCACGCTCGGAGACTCGGGACTCGTCGTCTCGACCATCGGCCTCGGCTGCAACAACTTCGGACGCGTCGGCACCGCATCCGAATCGCAGGCAGGAACGGACGCGGTGATCGACGCCGCGATCGACGCGGGCGTCACGTTCTTCGACACGGCGGACATCTACGGTGCAGAACGCGGGCTCTCGGAGACGCTGATGGGCAAGGCCCTCGAGGGCAAGCGCGACCGGATCGTGCTGGCCAGCAAGTTCGGCATGGACATGGCAGGGGTGAACGGGCCCGACTGGGGCGTCCGCGGGTCGCGCCGGTACATCCGGCTCGCGGTCGAGTCGTCGCTGCGACGGCTGCGCACGGACTGGATCGACCTCTACCAGCTGCACCAGCCCGACCCCGCGACGCCGATCGAGGAGACGCTCGCGACGCTCGACGACCTGATCACCGAGGGCAAGATCCGGTACATCGGCCACTCCAACCTCGCCGGCTGGCAGATCGCCGAGGCGGAGTTCACAGCCGAGCTCCACGGCCACCCCAAGTTCATCTCGTCCCAGAACGAGTACAGCCTGCTGGTGCGCGACGCGGAGAAGGAGGTGCTTCCGGCGGTGAACGCGTACGGGATGGGCTTCCTTCCGTACTTCCCCCTCTACAACGGCCTGTTCACCGGCAAGTTCTCCCGCGAGGGTGGCCCGTCGGACAGTCGGATCATGATGATCCGCAAGCACCTGGTCGACAACGCGCCGTGGGACGTCATCGAGGAATACCAGGCGTTCTGCGACGAGCGCGGCGTGACGATGCTCGAGGCGACCTTCGCTTGGTTGCTGGCGCAGCCCGGCCTCACGAGCGTCATCGCCGGCGCCACGAAGCCGGAGCAGATTGTGCAGAACGCCGAGGCGGCGACGTCGTGGCGCGCCACGCCCGAGGAGATCGCCGCCATCACTGCGATCTTCTCCTGACTCGCGCTGCTCTGACCTGACCTGATCTGGACCGCCGGATCAATCGAGTCGGGGATTAATCGCACCTCTCGGCGCAGGGGCGTGATTAATCCCCGACTCGATTGTGCGGATGTCCGCGAAGCGGCAGTGGGAGCGGAGCCGATGCGGTCCCGAGTTCGCCCTGAGCGAACGGAAACGTTCTTGTGAGTGAGCACTCACTCCGACTAGAGTGCTCGCGTGGAGAACGAAGAGAAGGAGCGGCCGCGGCGCGCCCAACCGCTTTCCGTGGAAGACCGGCAGGCGATGATCATCGATGCCGTCATCCCGCTGTTGCTCGTGCACGGCCGCGGCGTGACCTCGAAGCAGATCGCCGAGGCGGCCGGGATCGCCGAGGGCACGATCTTCCGTGCCTTCGGCGACAAGGAGACGCTCGTGCAGGCCGCCATCGAGAAGTACCTCGACCCCGAGCCGCTTCGCGAGGCGTTGCGCTCCATCGACCCGGTGCTCCCGCTGCAGCACAAGGTGCGGGCGATCATCTACCTGCTGCGCGAGCGGTTCGAGAGTGTTATGCGCATCATGGCCGTGATCGGCCCTGAGCGACCTCCGGTCAAGCAGGAACGGCACGAGTTCGCGGCGATCATCGCGCGTATTCTCGCCCCGGATGCCGACCAGCTGAACTGGCCGCCGGATCGCATCGCCTACATCCTGCGTATGATCAGCTTCGCCTCGGCCTTCCCTGCGCTGAACGAGGGCATCGAGTTCGGGGTCGACGAGCTCGCCGACATCACCCTCATCGGTGTCGCGGGCAAGCCGTTCGCCGTCGTCACCCCGAGGGCGGAGCCCGCCGACGCCGTCATCGATTCCGCCATCGGCGAGGCAGACCTCACAGCCCTCACAGCCCTCACAGACGCCACGGCAGACGTCAGCGCCACCGCGGACGTCAGCGCCACCGCATCCGCCGGCACCACCGCATCCGCCGGCACCACCGCATCCGTCAGCACCACCGAAACCACCGCACACTAAGGGACCACATGCTTCTCAAACTCCTCGGCCGGTTCCTCCGGCCGCACTGGCCACTGCTCATCGGCGTGGTGGTGTTCCAGCTCGCGCAGTCGCTGCTGTCGCTCTGGCTACCCACCCTGAACGCCGACATCACCGACAACGGCATCGCCAAGGGTGACACGAACTACATCCTGTGGGTCGGGCTCGGGATGCTCGGCGTGACGCTCGTGCAGGTCGGATGTTCGATCACGGCCGTCTACTTCGGCGCCAAGGTCGCGATGCGGGTCGGCCGTGACCTGCGCGGCTCGATCTTCCACAAGGTCGGCGAGTACTCCGAGCGCGAAGTGACGAAGTTCGGCGCCCCGTCGCTCATCACCCGCAACACGAACGATGTGCAGCAGGTGCAGATGCTCGTGCTGATGACCTGCACGCTGCTCGTCTCCGCACCGATCCTGGCGATCGGCGGCATCATCCTCGCCATGCAGCAGGACATCCAGCTCTCCTGGCTCATCGCGGTGAGCGTCCCCATCCTGCTGGTCGCCGTCGGCCTGATCATCACGCGCATGGTCCCGTTGTTCCGCAAGATGCAGGAGCGGATCGACCGGGTGAACCGCGTGCTGCGCGAGCAGCTCACCGGCATCCGGGTGGTGCGGGCGTTCGTGCGCGAGGACATCGAGACGAGCCGGTTCCGCACGGCCAATGACGAGGTCACCGACACCGCGCTGCGCGCCGGCCGTCTGTTCGCTTTGATGTTCCCGATCGTCATGCTCGTGCTCAACGTCTCGAGCGTCGCCGTGATCTGGTTCGGCAGCTTCCGCATCGAGGACGGTTCCATGCAGATCGGTACCCTCACGGCGTTCCTCCAGTACCTGATGCAGATCCTGATGGCCGTGATGATGGCGACCTTCATGGCGGTCCTCGTGCCGCGCGCGGCGGTCTGCGCCGAACGCATCAGCGAGGTGCTGAACACGGAGTCGTCGGTGCACGCCTCGGACAACCCGATCATGCAGCTGGAATCCCACGGCACCGTCGAGTTCGTCGATGTGAGCTTCTCGTATCCCGGTGCCGAGCAGCCCGTGCTCAGCGACATCACCTTCCTCGCGGAGACCGGCAAGACCACCGCGATCATCGGCAGCACCGGCGCAGGCAAGACGACGCTGATCAACCTGGTGCCGCGCCTGTTCGACGCGACGAGCGGCATCGTGCTGGTCGACGGCGTCGACGTGGCAGAACTCGATCCCGACCTGCTCTGGTCGCGCATCGGCCTCGTGCCCCAGAAGCCCTACCTCTTCTCGGGCACGGTCGCCAGCAACCTCCGGTACGGCAAGCCGGACGCCACCGACGAGCAGCTGTGGCACGCCCTCGAGGTGGCCCAGGCGAAGGACTTCGTCGAGCGGATGGACCAGGGACTCGACGCCCCGATCGCTCAGGGAGGCACCAACGTCTCGGGCGGCCAGCGCCAACGTCTCGCCATCGCCAGAGCCCTGGTCAAGCGCCCGGAGATCTACGTCTTCGACGACTCGTTCTCCGCACTGGACACCGCGACGGACGCCCGGCTCCGGGCGGCTCTCGCCCGCGACGTCGCCGAGGCCACGATGATCATCGTCGCCCAGCGCGTCTCGACGATCATCGACTCCGACCAGATCATCGTGGTCGACGACGGCCGTGTGGTCGGACGCGGCACCCACGAAGAACTCCTGCAGAACAACGAGACGTACGCAGAGATCGTCTCGTCGCAGCTCACCGCGGAGGAAGCAGCATGAGCGACGACACCGAAACCCAGGAAGCCGCACCGGTCCGGCCGGCACCGCCTCGCCGCGGTCCCGGTGGTGGGGGCCCGTTCGGCGGGATGGGCGGACCGGTCGAGAAGTCGATGAACTTCGGTCCTTCCGCCAAGCGTCTCGCCGGCCGCCTGCGCCCCGAGGCGATCGGGCTCACCTTCGTGACCCTGCTCGCCGTGATCAGCGTGGTCTTCGCCGTGCTCGGGCCGAAGCTGCTCGGCAACGCCATCAACCTGGTCTTCGCCGGCGCGATCTCGCTCCAGTTTCCGAGCGGGATGACCCAGGCGCAGGTGATCGCCGGTGCGCGGGCCTCCGGGCAGACCCAGATCGCGGACCTGCTGAGCGGAACCACGTTCACTCCGGGTGCCGGCATCGACTTCACCGCTGTCGGCATGGTGCTCATGTGGGTGCTCGCGCTCTACATCGCGTCGTCGCTGTTCAGCTACCTGCAGGCCTATGTGCTCAACGGCATCACGCAGCGCACGGTCTACCGCCTGCGCCAGGACGTCGAGGCCAAGCTCCACCGTCTGCCGCTGAAGTACTTCGACGGGATGCAGCGCGGTGAGCTCCTCAGTCGTGTGACGAACGACATCGACAACATCTCGCAGACCCTCCAGCAGACGATGAGCCAGCTGCTCACCTCGCTGCTCACGGTGATCGGCGTCATCGTGATGATGTTCATCATCTCCCCGTTGCTCGCCGTGATCGCGCTCATCACGATCCCGCTCACGCTCATCATCACGACCGTGATCGCGAAGCGCTCGCAGAAGCTGTTCGTGGCGCAGTGGAAGCACACCGGAGAGCTCAACGGCCAGATCGAGGAGGCCTTCACCGGCCACGCCCTCGTGAAGGTCTTCGGCCGTCACCGCGAGGTCGAGGAGCAGTTCCGGCTCAAGAACGAGGAGATGTACGAGGCGAGCTTCGGCGCGCAGTTCATCTCTGGCATCATCATGCCGGCCATGATGTTCGTCGGGAACCTGATGTACGTCGTGATCGCTGTCGTCGGCGGCCTTCAGGTGGCCAGCGGCGTGATGCAGCTCGGTGACGTGACCGCGTTCATCCAGTACTCGCGGCAGTTCACCCAGCCCCTCACCCAGCTCGGGTCGATGGCCAACCTGCTGCAGTCCGGTGTGGCGAGCTCGGAGCGCGTGTTCGAGCTGCTCGATGCCGACGAGCAGTCGGCGGACCCGGCCGAGCCCGAGAGCCCGCAGGGCACCAAGGGACTGCTGGCGTTCGAGGACGTGTCGTTCCGGTACGTCGAGGACAAGCCGTTGATCGAGGACCTCTCGCTCGTCGCCCAGCCGGGTCAGACGGTCGCGATCGTCGGCCCGACGGGAGCGGGCAAGACGACACTGGTCAACCTCATGATGCGGTTCTACGAGCTGGACTCGGGGCGGATCACGCTCGACGGCGTCGACATCGCGTCGATGACCCGGCGCGACCTGCGCAGCCGGATGGGCATGGTGCTCCAGGACACCTGGCTGTTCAACGGGACGATCCGCGAGAACATCGCGTACGGGCGTCCGGATGCGACGGAGGAGGAGATCCTCGACGCGGCCAAGGCGACGTACGTCGACCGCTTCGTACACTCGCTCCCCGACGGCTACGACACGGTGCTCGACGATGAGGGCGGCAACGTCTCGGCGGGGGAGAAGCAGCTGCTGACCATCGCCAGGGCGTTCCTGGCGCGGCCCAGCGTGCTCATCCTCGACGAGGCGACGAGTTCGGTGGACACCCGCACCGAGGTCTTGGTGCAGAAGGCGATGGCGGCGCTGCGCAGCGACCGCACCAGCTTCGTGATCGCGCACCGGCTGTCGACCATCCGCGACGCCGACCTGATCCTGGTGATGGAGGCCGGACGGATCGTGGAGCAGGGCACGCATGCCGAACTGCTCGCAGCAGGCGGCGCGTACTACACGCTGTACAACGCGCAGTTCGCCGCGCCCGTCTCCGACGAAGCCTGAGGCCACGAGGACACGAGACCACGACGCCTGACGCGACGACGCACGGAACCCTCGGCTCACCGGGCCGGGGGTTCCGTGCGTTCGGTCAGTGCCCGGTGAGCGGCGCCAGCAGGCGGGCGACGATCGAGGGGGTGCCCGTCAGCCGCTCCTCGAGGTCGGCTGCCTCCGCACCGAGCAGCCCGGCGTTGGCGCCGGCGTAGCGCAGCGGCTCCGGCTCCCAGCGCGGCGACCGGTGCCCGACCCAGGGGAGCCGGGTGAGCTCGCTGGTGGTCCCGGTGAGCAGGTCGGCGAGGGTGCGCCCGGCGAGGTTGGTCGTGCTGAGGCCGTCGCCGACGTAGCCGCCGGCCCAGGCCTCCCGTCGAGTCCGGTCGAGGCCGACGCTCGCGTGCCAGTCGCGGGGGACGCCGAGGGGGCCGCCCCAGTGGTGGGTGATCCGTGCGCCCGCCGCATCCGGGAACAGCGCGGCGAGCGCGTGGCGCAGGTGCTCGCGCACGCGGGCCACCTGTTCGTAGGCGGGACTGATCGTGCTGCCCAGGTGGTAGACCGCTCCCCGCCCTCCGAAGGCGAAGCGGTTGTCGGCGGTGCGCTGACCGTAGATGATCAGGTGGCGGAAGTCGGCGAAGGTCTGACCGTGCTCGATGCCGATCCGGTCCCACGTCTCGTCGCTGAGCGGTTCGGTCGCGATCATCAGCGAGTACAGCGGCAGGATGCGCCGGCCGACCTGCTTGATCGCCGCGCCGTAGCCCTCGGTGGCGTTCACGACCGTGCCCGCCCTCACGGTGCGGGCGATGCCGCCCGCGATCGCCGACACGACTCCGTCGGCCCAGGAGACCACTTCGGTGCCCTCGTAGATCGTTGCGCCGGCGCGCTCGACCACGCGGGCGAGTCCCCGCACCAGCTTGGCCGGATGCACGCGGGCGCACGCCGGCGTGAAGGTCGCGGCCACGGCATCCGGCACGCCGTAGCGGGAGCGCACCGACTCTGTGCCGAGAAGCGACACCCGGTCGACGCCGTAGCGCTCCGACTCGGCGTACTCGGCCCGAGCAGCGGCGAGCTGCGCGCGCGAGCGTGCGAAGGTCACCGTCCCTCCGCGCACGTAGTCGCAGTCGATGCCCTCGGCCTCGGCGACGCGACCGACCTCGTCCACGGTGTCGACCATCGCCCGGCGCTGTGCGACGGCGCCGTCGAGACCGTACCTGGCCTCCAACGCCGAGGCGGACTTCGGGAAGAGCGCCGAGCACCAGCCGCCGTTGCGACCGGAGGCGCCGAAGCCGGCGACCTCCTTCTCCAGCACCGCGATCCGCAGTGAGGGGTCGTGCTGCTGCAGGTAGTACGCGGTCCACAGACCGGTCAGCCCCGCGCCCACGATCGCGACGTCGACCTCCACGTCGCTCGTGAGCCCCGGCCGCGGCCGGAACCCGTGCTCGGCCTCGCTGATCGAATCGAACCAGTAGCTCTGCTGCACCGAACTCATCCGTCACTCCTCACCCGTGCGCGCACGAGTGTGCGCTCATGCCCGTCGTCACTGCGGAGAAAACAACGAGCCCGAAGCTCCTGCGTCGAATCGGGCGATTTCGACGCAGGAGCTTCGGACTCGATGGTGCGGGCGATCAGAGGTGGTTGGACGCCTCGGTGAGGACCGACTCGAGGATCTGGCGGATCTCGGTGAACTCCTCCGGCCCGATGGTGAGCGGCGGAGCGAGCTGCACGACGGGGTCGCCTCGATCGTCTGCCCGGCAGTACAGGCCGGCATCGAACAGCGCCTTCGACAGGAAGCCGCGCAGCAGGCGCTCCGACTCGTCGTCGTCGAACGTCTCCTTCGTCGCCTTGTCCTTGACGAGTTCTATCCCGAAGAAATACCCGTCGCCGCGGACATCGCCGACGATCGGGAGCGCCAGCAGCTTCTCGAGCTCGGCGCGGAACAGCGGCGAGTTCTCGCGGACCCGCTCGTTGAGCTTCTCCTCCTCGAAGATGTCGAGGTTCTCCATCGCCACGGCGGCCGAGACCGGATGTCCTCCGAAGGTGTAGCCGTGGTAGAACGACGTGTTGCCGTGCTTGAACGGCTCGTACAGCTTGTCGCTGATGATGGTGGCGCCGATCGGCGAGTAGCCGCTCGTCATCGCCTTGGCGCAGGTGATCATGTCGGGTATGTAGCCGTACTCGTCGCAGGCGAACATGTGACCGATGCGGCCGAAGGCGCAGATCACCTCGTCGCTGACCATGAGAACGTCGTACTTGTCGCAGATCTCACGCACGCGCTGGAAGTAGCCGGGGGGAGGCGGGAAGCAGCCACCCGAGTTCTGGACCGGCTCGAGGAAGATCGCCGCGACCGTCTCCGGACCTTCGAACTGGATCATCTCCTCGATGCGGTTCGCCGCCCAGACGCCGAACGCCTCGATGTCGTCGGTCGGGGCACCCATCTCGCCCGCGCGGTAGAAGTTGGTGTTCGGCACGCGGAAGCCGCCCGGCGTCAGCGGCTCGAACATCTCTTTCATGGCCGGGATGCCGGTGATGGCGAGTGCGCCCTGCGGGGTGCCGTGGTAGGCGACAGCACGGGAGAGCACCTTGTGCTTGGTGGGCCGGCCCTGCAGCTTCCAGTAGTACTTGGCGAGCTTGAAGGCCGTCTCGACGGCTTCGCCGCCGCCGGTGGAGAAGAACACCCGGTTGAGGTCGCCGGGCGCGTAGTGCGCGAGCCGGTCGGCCAGCTCGATGGCGTTCGGATGCGCGTACGACCAGATCGGGAAGAAGGCCAGCTCCTCGGCCTGCTTGGCTGCGGCCTGCGCGAGACGCTTGCGACCGTGACCGGCGTTGACCACGAAGAGCCCGGAGAGGCCGTCGATGTAGCGCTTGCCGTGGGAATCCCAGATGTGGTGGCCCTCGCCCTTGGTGATGATCGGCACGCCGTGGCCGTCTTCCATCACCGACTGCCGGGCGAAGTGCATCCACAGGTGGTCGCGGGCCTTGGCCTGCAGGTCCGCCTCGTTGGATGTGATGGGTTCGCCGAACGTTTCTACGGTTGTCATCGTTATCGTGTTCCCCAGTTGTAGAACTGCTTGTGGAGTTTGAGATAGACGAACGTCTCGGTCGACAGCACGCCGTCGAGGGTCCGGATCTCGGAGTTGAGCATCGTGATCAGATCGAGGTCGTTCTCGCAGACCACCTCCGCGAGGATGTCGAACGTCCCCGCCGTGAGGACCACGTAGTCGACGGCCGGCATGGCTGCCAGCTTGTCGGCCACCAGCCGCGTGTCGCCGGTCACCCGCACGCCGATCATGGCCTGGCGGTAGAAGCCGAGCTGCATCGGGTCGGTGACGGCGACGATCTGCATGACTCCCGACTCGGTCAGCTTCTGCACGCGCTGGCGCACAGCAGCCTCGCTGAGACCGACGGCTTTGCCGATCTCGGCGTACGATCGCCGTCCATCGACCTGCAGCTGCTCGATGATCGCTTTCGAGACGTCGTCGATCTGCATGGGTTTGGCGGAGTTCGCTGCCCGAGGGGTGGTCATGGAGCGATTCTGTCAGTGCAAAGGCCGCTGAGCAAGGGAATCCGCACGAATCTGTCCTTTTCGCTATCGAAATCAGTAGACTCCCGGCATGACCTCTGGGATGCCCACGCGTGAACTCCGCAACTTCGTCAACGGCGCTTTCGTCGACTCCCGCGCGAGCGAGCGCATCCCGCTGATCGATCCCGCGACAGAAGAGGTGTACGCCACCTCTCCGGTGTCGACGGCCGACGACGTCGCCGATGCCTACGGCGCCGCCCAGGATGCGTTCGCGGAGTGGGGCGAGACGACTCCGGGGGAGCGCCAGCTGGCCCTGTTCCGGATCGCCGACGCGATGGAGCAGCGCGCCGAGGAGTTCGCCGACGCCGAGTCGCAGGACACGGGCAAGCCGCGCGCGACCCTCGTCGACGACGAGATCCTGCTGTCGGTCGACCAGATCCGGTTCTTCGCCGGTGCGGCGCGCAACCTCGAGGGCCGCTCGGCCGGCGAGTACATGCGGGATCACACCTCGTTCATCCGCCGCGAGCCGATCGGCGTCGTCGGCCAGGTCACCCCCTGGAACTATCCGCTCAACATGGCGGTCTGGAAGTTCGCGCCCGCGCTCGCCGCCGGCAACACCACCGTTCTCAAGCCGTCGGACACCACGCCCCTGTCCACCCTGCTGCTGGCCGAGGTCGCCGCCGAGTTCCTGCCGGCCGGTGTGCTGAACGTCGTCACCGGCGACCGAACGACGGGTGCCGCGATGACCGACAACCCGATCCCGCAGATGATCTCGATCACGGGATCCGTGCGTGCGGGCATGGAGGTGGCACGGGCGGCGTCCTTCGACCTCAAGCGCGTCCACCTCGAGCTCGGCGGCAAGGCGCCCGTGATCGTCTTCGACGACGCGGACATCCAGCAGGCCGTCGAGGGCATCGTGGCGGCCGGATACTTCAACGCCGGCCAGGACTGCACCGCCGCGACCCGGCTGCTCGTGCAGGATGGCATCCACGACGAGTTCGTCGCCGCGCTCGCCGCGTACGCCCGGGCGAACGCGAAGACGGGCGCGCCGGATGAGGACGGCATCCTGTTCGGCCCGGTCAACAACGCCGCCCAGCTCGCGCAGGTCAGCGGCTTCATCGACCGGCTGCCCGATCACGCGAACGTCGCGCTCGGCGGCCACCGCCAGGGCGACCGCGGCTACTTCTACGAGGCGACGATCGTCTCGGGGCTCCGTCAGGACGACGAGGCCGTGCAGAACGAGATCTTCGGTCCGGTGCAGACCGTGCAGAAGTTCAGCGACGAGGCGGAAGCGCTGCGCTGGGCGAACGGTGTGCAGTACGGGCTGGCGTCGTCCGTCTGGACGACCGACCACGGCCGCGCGATGCGGTTCGCCAAGAACCTCGACTTCGGCTGCGTCTGGATCAACACGCACATCCCGATCGTCGCGGAGATGCCGCACGGCGGATTCAAGCACTCGGGTTACGGCAAGGACCTGTCGATGTACGGGTTCGAGGACTACACCCGCATCAAGCACGTCATGAGCTACATCGGGTAGCTTGTGCGCGAACGCAACGGAACACGCAGAAAGGGACGGCCATGAGCATCCGGGAACTGAAGAATTTCGTGGGCGGCGACTACGTCGAATCGACCGCGACGGAGCGGCTCGACATCATCGACCCCGCGACAGAGGAGGTCATCGCCACCACCCCGGTCTCCACGGAGAAAGACGTGGCCGACGCCTTCCGCGCCGCGTCCGGGGCGTTCGCGACCTGGGGGGACACCACGCCGTCGGAGCGCCAGCTGGCACTGTTCCGGTTCGCGGATGCGCTGGAGCGGAACGCCGAGGAGCTGGCGGACGTCGAGGTGAGCAACACGGGTAAGCCGCGCGGCGGCATCGTGGCCGACGAGGTCGAGCCGATGGTCGACCAGGTGCGCTTCTTCGCCGGCGCCGCCCGCAACCTCGAGGGCAAGTCGGCGGGTGAGTACATGAAGGACCACACCTCGTTCGTGCGCCGCGAACCGGTGGGCGTGATCGGCCAGGTCACTCCCTGGAACTATCCGATGATGATGGCGATCTGGAAGATCGCGCCGGCGATCGCCGCCGGGAACACGGTCGTGCTGAAGCCGAGCGATTCGACGCCGGCCTCGACCCTGCTGATGGCGGAGATCGCCTCCGAGTTCTTCCCACCGGGCGTCTTCAACGTCGTCACCGGCAACCGCGACACCGGCCGGGCGCTGGTATCGGACCCGACCCCGCAGATGGTCTCGATCACCGGATCGGTGCGCGCCGGCATGGAGGTCGCCGCGGCGGCGGCCCTCGACCTCAAGCGCACGCACCTCGAGCTGGGCGGCAAGGCGCCGGTGATCGTCTTCAACGACGCCGACATCGCCGCGGCGGCCGAGGGGATCGCGACGGCCGGCTTCTACAACGCCGGCCAGGACTGCACGGCGGCCACCCGCGTTCTCGTGCAGGAGGGTGTGCACGACGAGTTCGTCGCCGCGCTCGCCGAGTACGCACGTGACAATGCCAAGACCGGCGCACCGAACGACGAGGACATCCTCTTCGGCGCCCTGTCGAGCGCCGACCAACTGGTGCGGGTGCAGGGGTTCATCGACCGCCTCCCCGACCATGCGAACGTCGCCCTCGGCGGTCACCGGCAGGGTGACCGCGGCTACTTCCACGAGGCCACGATCATCGACAGCCTGGTGCAGGACGACGAGGCGGTGCAGAACGAGATCTTCGGCCCCGTGATCACGGCGCAGAAGTTCACGGACGAGGCGCAGGCGCTGCGGTTCGCCAACGGCGTGCAGTACGGGCTGGCCTCGTCGGTGTGGACGCAGAACCACTCCGTCGCGATGCGGATGGCCAAGTCGCTCGACTTCGGCTGCGTCTGGATCAACACGCACATCCCGCTGGTCGCCGAGATGCCGCACGGCGGGTTCAAGCACTCGGGCTATGGCAAGGACCTCTCCGCCTACGGGTTCGAAGATTACACTCGGATCAAGCATGTGATGAGCTACATCGGCTCGTAACCCATCGTCTGAGTTCGGGAGGATACCGAAACGTGGCTCCCGGCTTCACCAGGTACGCGCCGGCCGGCGCGCCGTCCCGGTGGCTGTTCGTCGCGGGACTGCGCTTCGTCGCGGTCTTCGACAGCACGGTCTCCGATGAGATCCTCGACGCCGTCTGGTGGCTCGCCGGTTCGGAGCTGGCGACCATCGAGTCGGTCGTCGGGGCGTTCCCGCTGACCGGTCCGGATGCGGTGCGGTCGTTCGCGGTCGCCGAGCTCGCGGAGCCGAACGCGAAGAACGAGGTTCTGGTGACGGCCGTCGTGCGCGGCGCCGCCGTGATCGACGTCTTCTCTGTCGGCGGATCGCGCCGATTCGGGGCGGCGGGCGTTCAGCCGTGGGTGCTCGCGGAGTTCCGGTCCGTGACCGGCCTGGTCCTTGGCGGCGACGATCTCCCGACCGCGCCGGTCGCGCGGGCGAGCGCCGGATCGCTGCCGCTCGGCAGCGGCGTCGTCGACGGGGAGCTGCTGGCGTGGTCGCTCAGCCCGATCGCCTCCGCACCGGCGTCACCGGGTTCCGCGCGAGCCGCCGTCACGGAGGCCGTGCCGAGCGACGACACGGTGATCCGCCCGCGCGGGGCGAGCCTCTTCGACCACGCCGGCGCGCTCCCTGCCGCCGATGGCGAGGTGCCTCCGGTGGAGGCGATCGAGCCCGTCGCGCACGAGCTCCCCGGCGCTTTCGACATCGAAGC
The DNA here is from genome assembly GCF_056394405.1 of Leifsonia sp. 10N434. NCBI lineage: Bacteria > Bacillati > Actinomycetota > Actinomycetes > Micrococcales > Microbacteriaceae > Leifsonia > Leifsonia sp. 10N434. Next base: position 31,066 of record NZ_JBFTHV010000006.1, read on the forward strand.
GCCATCCGACACGCCGAACGGGGAAGCGCAGTCCGGGGTCGTCGACGACACCGTCGCCGACCATCCGGATGTCGAGGTGCGGGCGCCGGGCCGCTTCGCCGTCCGCATCGGATCGGGGGACATCCTGACCCTCGACCGGCCCGTGCTCGTCGGCCGGCGACCGGCCATGCTCCGTGTCTCGAGCGGGGAGGAACCGCGGCTCGTCGCGGTCGTCTCGCCCGCGCACGAGGTGTCGTCGACCCACGTGCAGATCGAGCAGGTGGGGGACGCCGTGGTCGTCACCGACCTGCGCTCCACGAACGGCACGACCGTGACTCCGGCCGGCGGAGAGGCTTCACGGGTGCGTCCGGGCGAGTCCGTGGTGGTGCTGCCCGGCACGCAGGTCGAGATCGGCGACGGTAATATCATCGAGATCACTGCCGCCAGGGACGAACCGTGATCGACGATTCGCCTGACTCGACAAGAAGAGGACGCGAGTGACCCAGATCGGTCGCAGCAACAGACGCCACACCGTGGTCGTGCCTGGTGACCCCGACGCGCGCATCAGCCTGGCGTGGGCGGCGCTCAGCGACAAGGGCTACCGGCGGTCCGTCAACGAAGACAGCCTCGTCGCCCGGTCGCCGATCTTCGCCGTCGCCGACGGGATGGGCGGCCACACGGCGGGCGACTTCGCCAGCGCCGCTGTCGTGACCAGGCTCGCGGAGCGGGTGCGGGTGGACTTCGTCGACGAGGAGGCGCTGACCTCGGCACTGCGGGCGGCCGTCGACGACATGGGCCGGGGCGTCGGGCACACCGACCTCGGCACCGGCACGACGGTCACCGGCATCGCGCTCACCCTGGTCGACGGCAACCCGTACTGGCTCGTGTTCAACATCGGGGACTCCCGGGTGTACAGCTACCGCGACGGCACCCTCGAGCAGCTCACGCTCGACCACTCGATCGTGCAGGAGCTGCTCGACGCCGGTGCGATCACGCCCGCCGAGGCGGAGGTCCATCCGCACAGCAACGTGATCACCCGCGCCGTCGGCTTCAACGAAGACCCCGTCCCCGATTACTTCCTGCTCCCGATCGTCGCCGGGTCCCGCCTTCTGGTCTGCTCCGACGGACTCACCAAGGAGCTGACCGAGCACGGCATCCGGCACTTCCTCGGCGAGGGGTCGTCGCCGCTCGACGCCGCCCAGCAGCTCATGGACGCCGCTCTCGGCAACGGCGGCCGCGACAATGTGACCGTGGTCGTCGTCGATGTGCTCGCCACCCCGGAGAGCGGTTCGCACCGTCTCGGCGTCGCGCGTCGCGCGGCACGCCGGCACTGAGACGACCCTTCATGGCCCCCGAGTTGGGGGTCTCCGTGGTGCCCCCAGTCCGGGCCCAGAGCCCGGATGCCCAGGGAGCGCTGCCTAGAATAGGGGAACGATTGCCGAGGGGCCCGTGCGGCGGCGCGAGGCGGACCTGAGACCACGAAACCAGCATCTGCGGGTGCACGAGTCGAACCGGGAGGCGATATGGCGCGGCGCCTGCCCTCACAACCGCCGAATCTCCCCGGCTTCTCCTACGTGCGCGTTCTCGGCTCCGGCGGATTCGCCGACGTCTTCCTCTACGAGCAGAACATGCCGCGTCGCCAGGTCGCCGTCAAGGTCATGTTGGCCGAAGTGGTCACCAGCCATGTGAAGCAGATGTTCCAGGCCGAGGCCAACCTGATGGCCCAGCTCAGCACCCACCCGTCGATCCTCACCGTCTATCAGGCGAGCGTCTCGGCCGATGGGCGGCCGTACCTGGTGATGGAGCTGTGCTCCGCCGCCATCGGCCAGCGCTACCGCACCGAGCCGCTCTCGGTTCCCGAGGCGCTCAGCGTCGGCGTGCGCATCGCGAGCGCGGTCGAGACGGCGCACCGGGCGGGCGTGCTGCACCGCGACATCAAGCCCTCCAACATCCTGACGACGGCGTACGGGCATCCCGTGCTCAGCGACTTCGGCATCGCCGCGACGCTCGGCGAGGCCGACGTCACCGAGGCGATCGGTCTCTCCATCCCGTGGTCGGCTCCCGAGGTGCTGCTCGATGAGACGAGCGGGACCATCGCGAGCGAGGTCTGGGCCCTCGGCGCCACGATCTACTCCCTGCTGGCCGGTCGCTCGCCGTTCGAGCTCGCCGGGCGCGAGAACACCTCGTCGGAGCTCATCCAGCGCATCACCAAGGGCCGGCCGCAGCCGATCGGTCGACCGGATGTGCCCCCGCGCCTCGAGCAGGTGCTGATGCGCGCCATGTCGAAGAAGCCCTCCGCTCGGCAGCGCACCGTGCTGGAGTTCATCCGCGAACTGCAGGGCGTCGAGACCGAGCTGGGCCTGCCGCAGACGCCGATCGAGGTGGCGATGGACGACTGGGCGCTCGCCACCGCCGACGACCCGGAGGATCGCACCCGCATCAAGGGCGTCGTCTCCGTCGACCCGGCCGGGGGCCGTCGCCGGCGCCGGCAGTCCTCATCGCAGACGGTCACGCGGGCGCCCACCCGCACGGTGGTGCGCGAGAGCCTCGGCAGCTCTCCCGGCGTGGTCGCCGCCGCGCCTCCCGCGCGCTGGTCGAGGGCGCTGGTGCTCTCGGTCGTCGTCTGCTCGGTGCTCGTGGTCGCCCTCGCGATCACGGCGGTGCTGGTGCTCGTGAAGGTGTCGGCGAACTCCGAGATCCCCACGGTGCGCGACCTCTCCGGGCGTGTGTCGAGCGAGACGATCGTGTTCACCTGGTCCGATCCCGGTCTCCAGGCCGACGACACGTACCAGGTGGCGGTCGGTGACCAGCCGCCGAGCGTGCAGCACGCGACGGAGTTCCGTGTGGACGCGAAGCCCGGCGAGACCGTCTGCGTGACGGTGACGGTCAACCGCGACGGCAAGACGGGGCAGCCGAGCGGCCAGAAATGCGTGGAGAGGGCGGCCGGGCAGTGATGTCCTGGCTCGCCGCCCACAAATCGCTCGTCGCCACAGCGACGAGCGGCACGGCCGTCGTCGCGCTCCTCACCACGCTGGCGGTCGTCTCCGGTGGCTACAGCGCGCAGCGGATGGACCTCAACGACGCGGCGGTGTGGGTGGCGAGTGACGCCAAGAAGTCCCTCGGCCGCGCGAACACCGAGATCGACAAGCTCAATTCGGTCGTCTCGGGAACGGGGGAGGCTCTCGATGTCGCGCAGGACGGCGCGAACGTGCTTCTCATCGACAAGGAGACGAACACCGTCGCCGTCGTCGATCCGGCCACCAGCGAGGCGGGCAAGAGCGTCGCCCTTCCGCCGCGCGATCCCCAGGTGCACCTCGCCGGCGACCATGTGGCCCTCGTCTCGGAGACCACCGGCCAGCTCTGGCTCACCACCGTGAAGCAGCTCGGCGACTTCAACGCGGGCTCAGCGGCAACGATCGACCTGGGCGGCGAGGCGGTCACGACGATGGATCGCAACGGTGTGCTCTACGCGTTCCTCCCCGGCACGAACAAGCTCACCCGCATCGACACGAGCGGAGACGAGCCGGCGACGACGTCGGTGGCCGTCCCCGCGCGCGGTGACGGCGCCAACGATGCCATCACAGTGGCCGGGACCACCTGGGCGGTGTTCGATCCCGACCAGCGGATGCTCTACCTGCCCGGTCGCTCCGTCGACCTCTCGTCGCTGATCGCCACGGGGGAGACCGCCGTGCTGCAGCAGTCCGGCGTCTCCGACGGCGCGGTCTGGCTGGCCACGACCTCCGGCGCCGTCCGCGTGCCGCTCGACGGGAGCAAGCCGTCCAAACCATTCACGGCGGCCACCGGTGCGCCCGCCGCCCCGGCGACGGTCGGGAACTGCACGTACACGGCGTGGACGGGCGGGGAGACCTGGCGCACCTGTACCGGGGGCGGATCGGACGAGCCGGGAACGCTCAGCCAGGTGCCGAGCGCCGCAGCACTGACCTTCCGGGCGAACGGCGACCGCGTCGTGGTGAACGACACGAAGTCGGGCGTCGCCTGGGCGGTGCAGAGCGGGAACGCCCGCATCGACAACTGGGACGAACTCGTCACCAAGAACACCACGAAGGAGCTCGTCGACCAGCGCAAGCAGGACACGGCGCCGCAGTATCAGAAGCAGCAGCAGCCGCCCGTCGCGGTCGCCGATGCGTTCGGAGCACGGCCGGGACGCGTCACTCCGCTCCCCGTGCTCCTCAACGACTACGACCCCAACGGTGACGTGCTGGTCATCGACTCCTTCACCGCGATCCCGGCCGAGCAGGGCACGATCGAGCTGACGAACAGCAACCAGCAGCTGCAGATCACGCTGCCGGACACCGCACACGGATCGATCGCCTTCGACTACACCATCTCCGACGGCCGAGGCGGAACGGCCTCGGCCCACGTGGTCGTCTCGGTGCGCACGCCGACCGAGAACTCGCCCCCGGTCTGCGCGAGGACGGCGAAGGCCGTCGTGCAGTCGGGAGGACGGGTGAGCAGCCAGGTGCTCGGCGACTGCTACGACCCGGATGGCGACTCGTTCTTCCTCGCCGGCGCGACCGTCGCCGCGCCAGACACGGTGACCTTCACCCCTCAGGGTCAGGTGGCCTTCTCCGACCACGCGCAGGGCGGCAGCCTCAAGGACGTCTCGTTGATCGTCTCGGACGCCCGTGCCCAGGGCACGGGCAGCCTCGCCGTCACCGTGCGGCCGCCCGGCCAGGTGCCGATCATCGCCGATCCGTTCGCCGTGCTGGCGTACCAGGATCAGGAGGTGACCGTGCAGCCGCTCGCGCACGTGCGCGGCGGCACCGGCACCGTGCGACTGAGCAATGTCCCGACGAAGGCTGACGCGACGCTCACGCCCGACTACCAGGGCGGGAGCTTCCGGTTCGACAGCGCCCAGGTCGGATCGCACAATATCGAGTACACGGTGACGGACGGCGTGATCACGACGACGGGCACCGTGCGCATCGACGTCAAGGCGCCTCCGGGGGCGAAGACGGCGCCGATCGCCGTGCCGCACACCGCCTTCATCCGCGAGCAGACGACCCAGGACGTCGATGTGCTCTCCACGGACATCGACCCGTCCGGCGGCGTCCTCCTGGTCACGGGCGTCACGCCGCCGCCGGTGGCGGCCGGTGTGCGCGTCGAGATCCTCGGTCAGCGCACCCTCCGCGTGACGCTGAACCGTCCGCTCGACGGACCGATCGACTTCCACTACCGGCTCAGCAACGGTCTCGCCGAGGCCGTCGGAACGGTCACGGTCGTACAGCTGCCTCCCCTGACCGTGCACCAGCCGCCGATCGCCGCGCCCGACGCGGTCTCGGTGCGGGTGGGCGACGTCGTGGACATCCCGGTGCTCGCCAACGACGTGCAGCCGGACGGCGACAAGCTGACCCTCGACCCGAAGCTGGCCACGCCGCTGCCGGCGGGCGCCGGTCTGCTGTTCGCGAGCGGTGACTCGCTCCGCTACCTGGCGCCGTCGAAACCGGGCAACTTCACGGCCGCCTACCGGGTGGTGGGCGAGGACGGCCAATGGGCGACCGCCGACGTCACGCTCTCGGTGCGCGAGCGCGACGAGGCGACGAACAATCCGCCCGTTCCCAAGACGGTGACCTCCCGCGTCCTCGCGGGCGACGTGGTGCGGGTGACCGTCCCGCTCTCCGGGATCGACCCGGATGGCGACTCGGTGCAGTTCATCGGGCAGGAGACCAACCCGCAGAAGGGCGCCGTCATCGCATCCGGACCCGACTGGATGGACTACCAGGCGGGCGACTACGCCGCGGGGACCGACACCTTCACCTACGCCGTGGTCGACGCGCTCGGCGCCAGGGCGACCGGCACGGTGCGCGTCGGCATCGCGTCGCGGGTCGACGGCGCGCGCAACCCGGTCGCGGTCGAGGACGACGTGAAGGTGCGACCGGGCAAGACGCTCTCCATCCAGGTGCTCGCGAACGACAGCGACCCCGACGGCAGCCCGCTCGGCGTGACCCAGGTGCGGTCGCTCGACGGCAAGGCCAAGGCGACGATCAAGGGCGACCTCGTGGTGGTCACGGCGCCCAAGGCCGAGGCCACGTACAGCTTCCTCTACACGATCCAGAACGAGCGGGGCGGATCGAGCGAGAACTTCATCAGGGTCACGGTGAGCGCAGATGCCCCGCTTGCGCGCCCTGTCGCCGACGACACGGTGCTCGGGCTCTCCGACATCCTCGGCAAAGACCACGTGAACGTCAACGTGCTCGCGAACGTGTTCTTCGCCGACGGTCCGGTGTCGACGCTCGACCTCCAGGTCGTGCCCGGCTACGGTCACAATGCCGAGGTGACGGCCGGCAAGCGCATCCGGGTCGCGGTCACGGCGAAGAGCCAGATCATCCCGTTCAAGGTCTCCAATCCGGAAGACGCGTCGATCTCCGGCTACGCGTTCGTGCGGGTGCCCGGCTACGACGACGCCCTGCCGCAGGTGAAACGCGGCACGACCCGGCTCCAGGTGGCCAGTGAGAAGACGCTCACCATCCATCTGAACGACTACATCGTCGCCGTCGGCAACCGCTCGGTACGACTGACGGACGCCGCGACCGTGCGCGCGACGCACGCCAATGGCGACGACCTGGTCGTGAACGACGACACGCTGCAGTTCACGAGCAGCTCACGCTACTTCGGGCCGGCGTCCATCTCGTTCCAGGTGACCGACGGGTCGTCGGCGACCGATCCGAAGGGCAACGTCGCGACGATCGTGCTGCCGATCACGGTGACGGCGCGGCAGAACCAGCCACCGGTGTTCACAGGGGCGCTGATCGACTTCGAGCCGGGCCAGTCGAAGACAGTCGACCTCGCCAAGCTGACCAGCTACCCGTACGAGAAGGATCGCGGCGAGCTCGAGTTCACCATTCAGGACCCGAAACCGGTCGGCGCCAGCGCGACGCTCACTGGGCAGAAGCTCACGATCTCGGTCGACGAGGGAACGGCGAAGGGCGCGCATCCCTCGATCGCGATCGGGGTGAAGGACGCGGTCAACACCGGACAGGCCGGGCGCATCGACCTCAACGTCGTGCCGTCGACGCGCCCGATCGCGAGCCCGGCGGCCGACAAGGTCATCGCGCCGCGCGGCAAGACCACCGTCGTCGATGTGCTGGCGAACGACGAGGCGACGAATCCGTTCCCCGGAAAGCCGCTGCGCGTGATCGGCGTGCGCGGCCTGGGCAGCGGTAACGTGCCGGCCGGTGTCGTCATCACACCGAGCGCGGACAAGTCCACCCTGAGCGTCACGGTCGCCGCCGACGCCGAGCCGGCGGACACGACCCTCCAGTACGAGGTCGCCGACGCGACGGGCGATCCCGACCGGTACGCGTGGGGAACGGTCGCGATCTCCGTGCAGGACCGCCCTGCGCCGGTGTCGAACGTGCAGGTGCTGAACTTCGCCGACCGCTCGCTCACCTTCTCCTGGATCCCCGGCGCGTTCAACAACTCGCCGATCACGGGCTTCGACGTCAACGTCACCCGCAGCGCCACCGGCCAGCTGGTCTCGACGACCACGTGCACCACCACCACCTGCGCCATCCCGACGCCGGGCAACGGTCCTGACAACGCCGTGACCGTCGCCGTCTCCGCACGCAACGCGCTCGGGCTGTCGGATCCGACGCCGTACGCCGAGAGCGTGTGGTCCGACGTCATCCCGGCCGCGCCGAGCGGTGTCTCCGCCCAGCCGCTCGACCACGGGCTGCGCTTCACCTGGACCAAGCCGGCGACCGTCCCGGGTTCGAGCCCGATCACCTCGTACCTGGTCTCGGTCGGCGGCGTGACCTCGTCGCTCTCGGTCGCACGCGGGGACGCGGTCGGCACCGCCTACTCGCTGAACGTCACGGATGCGGGCATCGCCAACGGTGCGTCCATCGGCTACGCGATCTCGTCGCGCAACGACTTCTACGCTGGCCGCACGACATGGAACCAGACGCAGGGGAGCGGCGTGCCTGCCGGGCCGCCCCAGCAGACGGGCACCGCGCCGGTGGCGACGCCGAGCATGACGGACGGAACCACGGCCACCCTCAGCTGGCCCGGCGTCTTCTCGGACAACGGCGCGTCGATCTCGCGCTACTTCGCCGGCTACTACGAGGGCGGAACTGCACCCTCGTGTACCGTCACGGGTGTCGAGAGCGGAAACCCTCAGCTTCAGGTCGGCTCGGGGCTGACCGGCACCGACGGCAGTTCGATGTCGTTCTCGAATCTGAGCGCGAACCACAACTACTCGTTCATCGTCTACGCCTACAACGGACAGGGCTGCACGCCGAGCGCCGTCGTCAGCGCGACCCCGCGCCGAGCGCCCGCGATGGCCACCGGCGCCACCGTCTCCGGGCAGCTGGTGGCCAACGGCACCGGCATCTGGGACTTCAACCTCGAGAACCTGGCCTACGCCGCGGGGAGCGGAAGCGGAACGACCCAGGTGTTCTACCACCTGCTCGGCGCCGACGGCAGCAGCGAGGCCGGCTCCCTGAACGCCACGAACGGTGTGCTGAGCGGCACGAACAGCCACTACGGAGTGGATCTCACCCTGCGGATCGACCGGATCTGCGAGGTCTACGAGGGCGGGTCACGGCTCTGCAGCCCGCAGGGCGATACGTACAGCCAGCATCTGGGAGTTGCGGCCAGCGCGAACATCGACGGCTTCAACTTCGCCCCCGACCCCGTCACGAACCTCGGAACGTTCACCTGGACCGGGTGGCCGACGGGTTCGTACGACTCGGTCACCTACACCTGCGGCGACGGCGTGCAGTATCCGATGCCGGCCGCCGGCAGCACGGCGAGCTGCGTCGTCCCGGACGGCGTGCAGCCGGTGCTCCGGATCTCCGTCGGGGCGAACGGGCAGACCTACACGCGCGACTACGGACCGACAGGGTGACGGGCCGCCGACCCGGCATACTGATGGACAGCAACCTTGACGAGTGAGGTGAGTGTGGAGACGTTCACGCAGACGACGGAGAGAAACCAGAGCATGACCATGACCCCTGAGCAGGCCACCTGGTTCTCCGGTGTGTTCGACCGTCTCGTGTCGAACATCGATGTCGTGCTGCTCGGCAAGAGCCACATCATCCGGCTGGCGCTCACGGCGCTGTTCAGCGAGGGCCACCTACTGCTCGAGGACTTCCCCGGGACCGGCAAGACCTCCCTCGCCCGCGCCATCGCGGAGAGCGTGCGCGGCACGAGCAACCGCGTGCAGTTCACGCCCGATCTGCTGCCCGGCGACATCACCGGCGTCAACATCTTCGACCAGCGCAGCGGGGCGTTCGAGTTCCACCGCGGACCGGTGTTCGCGAACATCGTGCTGGCCGACGAGATCAACCGGGCGAGCCCGAAGACGCAGTCCGCCCTGCTCGAGGTCATGGAAGAGGGGCAGGTCACCGTCGACGGCGTGCGCCACATGGTGGGCGCCCCCTTCATGGTGATCGCGACCCAGAACCCGATCGAGCAGGCGGGCACCTACCGGCTGCCGGAGGCGCAGCTCGACCGCTTCCTCATGAAGGCCTCGATCGGCTACCCCGACCACGAGGCCACCCTGCGCATCCTCGAAGGCTCCGACCGCAAGGCGCACGAAGTGATCGTGCCGGAGGTCATCGGGGCGACGACGGTCGTGGAGATGGGCACGATGGCGCGCACCGTGCACGTCGATGCCAGCATCAACGACTACGTCTCCCGGCTGGTCGACGCCACCCGCACGGCCGACGAGGTGCGCCTCGGCGTGAGCGTGCGCGGCGCGCTCGCGCTCCTGCGCGCGTCGAAGACGATGGCCGCGTCGCTGGGCCGCTACTACGTGACGCCCGACGACGTGAAGGCCCTCGCGGAGCCGGTGCTCGCGCACCGCCTCGTGCTCGACCCCGAGGCGGAGTTCGAGGGTGTCACCACCTCGAGCGTCGTGGCCCAGATCCTCATCGAGACACCGCCGCCGACTGATCGGCCCGCCGTGTGACGAACACCGTCAGTCGAACCCAGGTCGAGCTCACCAACGCACGCGCACGTATCGTCGGCACCCGCGACGGGAGGCTGGCGGACGCCATCGTGTGGCTGGTGCGTTCGACGCGCGTGCTGTGGTCGGCGGTCGCCACCGGTTGGCGCTGGCTGAGCGGCCTGATCACCGCCCTCGGCTGGTCGATGATCGCCGTCGCCGTGCTCGCCCTTCTCTCCGGCTACCTGTTCGGCTGGACCGAGGCCGTGGTGATCGGCTGGACGGCCGTCGCGATGCTCGTCGTCGCCACGGTCTACCTGGCCGGTCGCAACGCCTATCAGGTGCATCTGGCTCTGCCCGCGAACAGAGTCGTGGTCGGCGACAAGGCGCCGGGCGAGGTGACCGTCAGGAACCCCACCAGGCGGCGGCTCCCCGGTGTGCGCGTCGAGGTGCCCGTCGGTCACGGCCTCGCGGAGTTCGCCTCGCCGTCGCTGGGACGCGGCGACGAGCACACCGATGTCTTCCTGGTGCCGACCACGCGTCGCGGCATCGTGCCGATCGGACCGGTGCGGACCGTTCGCGCCGACCCAGTCGGACTGCTGCGACGCGAGGTGGTCTGGGCCGAGTCGCTCGATCTCTTCGTTCATCCGCGCACGATCGCCATCCCGAGCATGAGCACGGGCTTCGTGCGCGACCTCGAGGGCGCACCGACGCGCGACCTCACCGCGAGCGACGTCGCCTTCCACGCACTGCGCGAGTACGTCCCCGGCGACGAGCGACGCAACATCCACTGGAAGAGCACGGCCAAGACCGGCAGCTACATGGTGCGGCAGTTCGAGGAGACCCGGCGCAGCCACCTGCTGGTCGCGCTCAGCCTGTCGGCGTCGGACTACGCGGATGAGGAGGAGTTCGAACTCGCCGTGAGTGCCACCGGCTCCCTCGGTGTCCGCGCGCTCACGGACTCGCGCACCCTATCGGTGGTCGCGAGCGCTCTCACGCCCGACTTCGCGAAGCGGGCGGTGCACAGCGTGCGGCGGGTGAGCACCGTCAACCGCGGCCGGCTCCTCGACGACCTCGCGGGCGTCGAGCTGGCGCAGACCGCACTGCGCATCACAGAGCTCGCCCGTGTCGCCTCCGAGGGCGCCGCCGGAATCTCGATCGCCTTCCTGATCTGCGGTTCGAGCGTCACCGCCGCCCAGCTGCGCGCGGCCTCCCTGCACTTCCCGCTCGGCGTGGATGTCGTCGCCGTCGTCTGCTCGGCCGGAGCGGTTCCCTCTCTCCGCCGCGTCACGGAGCTGAGCGTGCTCACCATCGGGTTCCTCGAAGACCTGCAGAAGAGCCTCGCCAAGCGGATGGCGGCCTGAGATGAACCGGATGCGCGTGCGACCCGCGGTCGTGACGATGCTGTTCTCCCTCGCGGCCACAGCGCTCGCCGCCTGGTCGTTCTGGGGCGTCTACCAGTCGGCCGCGTTCGTCGTGATGCTGGGCGGGACCCTGCTACTGGGCGGTGCGATCGCCGTGCTCGGGGCCGTGTTCCGGTGGCCGAGCATCGTGATCGCCCTCCTCGTGGTCGTCGTGTTCCTCGGCGCCGGCGTGCAGCTCGCGGTGCCAGGGCAGGCCTCGGCCGGCGGCCTGCTTCCGACCTGGCCGGGCTTCGTCGACCTGGTGCAGGCGACCTGGCTCAGCTGGAAGCAGCTCGTCACGATCTCTTTGCCCGTCGGGTCGTACCAGGCGCTGCTGGTGCCGGCGTTCATCCTGACACTGCTCTCGATCGTCGTCTCGGCGTCCATCGGCCTGCGCGCTCGGCACGGAGAGCTCGGCGCCATCCCGCCCATGGTGCTGCTGCTCGCCGGGGTGCTGCTCGGCTCGGCGACCGCGCCCGTGCCGCTCTGGCTCAGCCTCACTCTGCTGACCGTGCTGCTGGCCTGGACGATGTGGCTGCGCTGGCAACGGCGGTCGGAGGCGATCAGGAGCCTCGCCGAACAGAGCGGGATGGCGGTCGAGTCGCCGCGCGAGCGTCGCTTCGTCGGCGCGCGCACGGTCGCCGGGGCTGCGGTCATCCTGGTGGTCGCGGGCGTCGCGGGCACCGCTGCGAGCCTGCTGCTGCCCGCGCACAACGACCGGCAGGTGGTGCGCACCGCTGTCGAGCAGCCGTTCGACCCGCGCGCCTATCCGAGCCCGCTGAGCGGATTCCGTGCCTATCTCGAGCCGGCGAAGGCCGAGGAGCCCATGCTGACCGTTCGGGGCATCCCCGCCGACCGGCGCATCCGGATCGCGACTCTCGACACCTACGACGGCGTGACGTACTCGGTGGGCAACGACGACGTCACCAGCGCGTCCGGATCGTTCACCAGGATGCCGTACCGGCTCGATCAGCCCAGGGCCGGCGGCACCGCCGACCGCCTCGACGTCACGGTGCGCGGCTACACCGGCCCCTGGGTGCCCGGCAGCGGCCAGCTGGAGCAGGTGACGTTCGCCGGGTCCGACGCGAGCGACCTCACCGACTCGTTCTTCTACAACGACGTGACCGGGACCGCCGCGGTGACCCGCGGGCTCCGCGCCGGCGACAGCTACACGCTGGACACCGTCGTGAAGCCGCAGTTCACCGGCGATCAGCTGGCGAAGACCACCCCCGGCAGCGCGGAGGTGCCGAAGCCGACGGTCGTCCCCGACGAGTTGCAGCAGACCCTGCAGAAGTACACCGCAGGAGTGACCGGCACCGGCGCCCGTCTCGCTGCCGCGCTGAAGGGCCTCGCCGAGAACGGCTACATCAGCCACGGGATCGCTCCGGACGAGCCGCCGAGCCGCTCGGGCCACGGCGCCGACCGCATCACGGAGCTGCTGACCGACATCCCGATGCTCGGCGACCAGGAGCAGTACGCGGTGACCGCGGCGCTGATGGCGAGGCAGCTCGGCTTCCCGGCGCGCGTCGTCATCGGCTTCGTCGCCCCGGAGGTCACCGCCGCCGGACAGTCGGCGACCCTCACCGGGTCGGACGTCTCAGCATGGATCGAGGTGCAGACCAGGCAGAGCGGCTGGGTCACCGTCGATCCCACGCCGCCGGTGCGGCCCGTGCCTCCGAAGAAGCCGGATCAGCCCACCCAGATCTCGCGCCCCCAGACCAACGTGCAGCCCCCGGTCGACGACACGCCCACCCAGCGCGAGGAGCCGCCGCAGGCGCAGGTCGACACGTCGGATCAGCAACCCCCCAATCCCGTTCTCGACACCATCCTCGGCGTGCTCGTCATCGTCGGCTGGGTGCTGCTGGTGCTCGCGGTGCTCGCCGCGCCGTTCCTCGCGGTGATCGGAGCCAAATGGCGGCGTCGCACGCTGCGGCGGTCGGCCCCGACGGCGCTGGAGCGGATCTCCGGCGGCTGGCGCGAGTTCGCGGACGCCGCCCTCGACCACGGCTACGATCCTCCGCCGGCGGCGACCCGCCGTGAGATGGCGACGACGATCGGCGGCTCCCGGGCTGCGGCCCTCGCCGGCGTCGCCGACCGCGCGGTGTTCAGCCCGACGGCTCCGTCGCCGGCCGAGGCCGACTCCGTCTGGCGTGCCGTCGACGATCTGCGACATGCGCTGGCCAAGCGGGAGACCCGCTGGAAACGGTTCGTCGCTGCGATCTCCCTGCGATCCCTCGGCTACCGTGGGTGGGGTACCAACAGAAAGAAAGGCAGACCGTGACCTGTCGGGTGTGTGGCAGCGAATTGGCCGAGGGCACGCTGTTCTGCCCATCGTGTGGAAGCTCCGTGACGGCGACGCGTGTGCGCCCGCCGTCGATCGCGGACTCGCGGCCGTCGGACACGACCATCGTCGAGCCGTTGCCGAAGCCGGCCGTCGCCGGTCGTTTCCTCGACGACGACGGCCTGCCGGAGACCCAGGCGATGACGATCGTGCCGATCGAATCGGCGCCGCCCGTCGCAGCCCCGCCGGCGCGTTACACGCTCAGCTTCTCGACCGGCGACAGCATCGAGGTCGGCGGGTCCGGCCTCATCGGCCGACGCCCGATCACCCAGCCGGGCGAGCAGGTCGATCAGCTCGTCGCAGTGAACGACCCGACGCGATCGGTCTCGAAGACGCATCTCGAGTTCGGGATCGAGGCGGGGGAGCTCTGGATCTGCGACCGATACTCCGGCAACGGCACGGTCGCCCGGCCGCTCGGTGCAGAGGCGCGCCAATGCGATGCCGGACGCCGGTACCGGGTGACGCGCGGGACGCGGGTCGAGATCGGCGATCAGTGGTTCGACGTCAGCTGACGAACGGGCGACGGACGCCCGGGCGTCCCGGCTGAGCCGCTCAGGAGAGCGCTGACTCCAGGGTCGCCGCCGTGAGGCCGTGCGCGTCGGCCACCGCGGCATTGGTGACCCGGCCCGCGTGGGTGTTGAGCCCGAGTGCGAGTGACGGGTCCGCCGCGAGCGCGTCACGCCAGCCGCGGTTCGCGATCGCGCGCGCATACGGGAGCGTGGCGTTCGTGAGCGCGTAGGTCGAGGTGTGCGGGACCGCGCCGGGCATATTCGCGACGCAGTAGAACAGCGACTGGTGCACGGTGAACGTGGGGTCCGCGTGCGTCGTGGGGTGCGAGTCGGCGAAGCAGCCGCCCTGGTCGACCGCGATGTCGACGAGTACGCTCCCTGGCTTCATGCGCGACACCAGCTCGTTGCTGACCAGCTTGGGCGCCTTCGCGCCGGGCACCAGCACCGAACCGATCACGAGGTCGGAGGCGACGACCGCCTTGTCGATCTCGAAGCTGTTCGAGGCGATGGTCTTGATGCGGCCCGCGTACAGAGCGTCGAGCTCACGCAGCCGCGCGATGTTGGTGTCGAGCACGGTGACCTCGGCGCCGAGGCCGACGGCGACGCCGATGGCGTTCGTGCCCGCGACACCGCCGCCGAGCACGGTGACGACGGCGGGGTGGGTTCCCGGGACGCCGGGCACCAGCAGCCCGGGGCCGCCGTTCGGCTTCAGCATCGTGTTGGCGCCGACGATCGGCGCGAGCCGGCCGGCCACCTCGCTCATCGGAGCGAGCAGGGGGAGGGCGCGGTTCGGAAGCTGCACCGTCTCGTAGGCGATCGCGGTGACCTGAGCGTCGATGAGGGCGCGGGTGAGCGACTCCTCCGCGGCGAGATGCAGATAGGTGAACAGCACGAGACCGGGACGGAAGTAGCCGTATTCGCTCTCGATCGGCTCCTTGACCTTCAGAACGAGATCCGCGATCTGCCAGGTGCTCGCGGCATCCGGCAGGATCGTCGCGCCGGCGGAGACATAGAGCTCGTCGGGGATGGACGAGCCGACCCCGGCCTCCGTCTCGACGAACACCTCGTGACCGTTCGCCACCAGATCGTGGACCCCGGCCGGTGTGATCGCCACCCGGAACTCGTTGTTCTTGATTTCGCGGGGGATCGCGACCTTCATGAGGCTCCTAACACGTCGACGTGGGTGGTTCGCACCTCACCCTAGCCGCAACCGACCGACGATTTCGACCGGATTTCGTGCAATCGGCTGCTGATTTCGTAAATTCTGTGTGACGAAATCGTCGATTTCGCCAGCGCACTCGGCAGTGGAGATCGGTACTGCCGCCCAGTGGACCGCCCGTTCTGCGGTTTCCCGCGCGGAATGGGCGGAACGGAACGGATTTCGTAAAGATTGTGTTTCCAAATGGCCGATTTGCTCCCTAACTGCTGCGCATCGCTTCGTCGTATGCCAGGATCATCCCACCGCGACGGCGCGGGCCCTCGTCAGAGCGAATGTTGTGTGATCGTGTTCGACCCCGAAGGAGCACCACAGTGAAACCCAGGCAGCTTCCGCAAGACCCGATGATCCAGAAGCTCGTACAGGTTGCGCAGTCGCAGGTGACGCGACGCAGCATTCTGGCCGGCGCCGGAGCGAGTGCGGCGGCCCTCGCCCTCGCTGCCTGCTCGACCGGTGGCGCGTCCAGCAAGCCCACCGCGGCCAAAGACCAGTCGTCGTCGAACAAGTCCATGACCTGGGCCAACTGGCAGGCCTACCTCGACCAGGACGACGCGGGCAAGTACCCGACGCTCGAGGCCTTCGAGAAGAAGACGGGCATCTCGGTGAAGTACGACGTCGCCGTCGACGACAACAACACCTACTACGCGAAGGTCAAAGACCAGCTCGCACTGGGCAAGGACATCGGCGCCGACACGGTCTGCCTCACCGACTGGATGATCGCGCGTCTCATCCGGTTCGGCTATGTGCAGTCGTTCGACGAGGCGAAGATCCCCAACAAGAAGAACCTGACGCCGGCGCTGCAGGACGCGGACTTCGACCCCGGTCGCAAGAAGTCGCTGCCCTGGCAGAGCGGGTTCGCGGGCATCTGCTGGAACAAGAGCAAGGTCCCCGGCGGCCTGAAGTCGGTCGACGATCTCTGGAAGCCGGAGCTCAAGGGCAAGGTGGGCGTGCTCAGCGAGATGCGCGACACCATGGGCCTGCTCATGCTGCAGCAGGGCGTCGACATCTCGAAGAAGTTCAGCGACGACGACTACAACAAGGCCATCGACAAGATCACCAAAGAGGTCAGCGACGGCCAGATCCGCAACATCAAGGGCAACTCGTACCTCAACGACCTCAAGAGCGGCGACACGCTCGCCGCGATCTGCTGGTCGGGCGACATCACCCAGCTCAACGCCGAGGCCGGCGACAACTGGGAGTTCATCCTGCCGGAGGCGGGCGGAACCCTCTGGAGCGACAACTTCGTCATCCCGATCGGCTCGACCCGCAAGTCGAACGCCGAAGAGCTGATCAACTACTACTACGAGCCCGAGGTGGCCGCCGAGGTCGCCGCCTGGGTGAACTACATCACGCCGGTGGTGGGCGCGAAGGAGGCGGCGGTCAAGATCGACCCCGACCTCGCGGACAACCAACTCATCTTCCCGGATGACTCCACGCTGGCGAACGCGCACATCTTCCGCACCCTCACCCCGGCCGAGGAGCAGAAGTATCAGACGGCGTTCCAGAAAGTCATCCTGGGCGCCTGATGGCCAGGGGAGTGTTCGCCGAGTCCGGCGCCGACCTGCAGCTGGTCGGGATCAAGAAGCGTTTTCCGGGGTTCACGGCGATCGAGAACCTCGACCTCACCATTCCGGCCGGGTCGTTCTTCGCCCTGCTCGGGCCGTCCGGATGCGGCAAGACGACAACGCTGCGACTGGTGGCAGGACTCGAGGAGCCGACGGAGGGCTCCATCCTGATCGGCGGCAAGGACGTGACGAACACGAAGCCGTTCCAGCGGCCGGTCAACACCGTGTTCCAGAGCTATGCGCTCTTCCCGCACATGACGATCCTCGAGAACGTCGCCTTCGGGCTGCGGCGGCGCAGGATCAGCGATCCGGTAGCCAAGGCGCACGAGGCCCTGCGACTGGTCGAGCTCGACCATCTCGCCGCGCGCCGCCCCGCGTCGCTCTCCGGCGGTCAGCAGCAGCGCGTCGCGCTCGCGAGGGCCGTGGTCAACCGCCCGGCCCTGCTGCTGCTCGATGAGCCGCTCGGCGCGCTCGACCTGAAGCTTCGCCGCCAGATGCAGCTCGAACTCAAGTCGATCCAGACCGAGGTCGGCCTGACGTTCGTGCACGTGACCCACGACCAGGAGGAGGCCATGACCATGGCCGACACCGTCGCGGTGATGAACAAGGGCTCGATCGAGCAGATGGGCGCGCCCGAGGTGCTGTACGAGCTGCCGGCAACGGTGTTCGTCGCCAACTTCCTCGGACAGTCCAACCTCTTCGTCGGACCGGTGCTCGACGGCGGCGGCGACACGATCGGTGTCGAGGTGGCCGGCCATCGCATCTCCGTTCCGAAGGCGCGTGCGCAGCGCACGACGGGCTCGGTGACGGTGGGCGTCCGCCCCGAGAAGCTGACCCTGCACGAAACTGCGGAGGCCGTCCCGGCCGGCCGCAACCAGCTCGGCCCCGGCCGCGTGATCGACGTCTCGTTCAGCGGAGTGAGCACGCAGTACATCATCGCGATCCCCGGTCTCGGCAGCGTCGTCGTCTTCGCCCAGAACATGGCGTCGGGCCCGGTCGTCGCGCTCGGAACCGAGGTGTGGGTCGCCTGGGATGCGCAGCACACCTTCGTGCTCGCCGACGAGCCGCCGGCCGACGGGCGCTTCTCCGACGACACCGACACGGACATGATCGCCACGCAGGCCAAGGAACGCCTGCTCTCGGAGCTCGAGGGGGCCTGAGGATGGCCCTCGCCGCCTTCACGACCGCCGCCCCGCCCGGAACGGAGCAGGAGCCGACGCAGCGTCGCCGGAGCGGGATCGCACTCGTGCTCCTGCTGCCCGGCGTGCTCTACCTGGTGCTGTTCTTCCTCACGCCGCTCATCTCGCTGATCATCACCTCGTTCCAGGCCCCCGTGGTCGACGGCGACATCGGTCAGTATCAGGCGGCGTTCCGGTGGGAGAACTACACCGAGTCGATCGCCGAGTACTGGCCGCAGATCATCCGGTCGTTCGTGTATGCGACCATCGCCACCGCGGCCGCCCTGCTGATCAGCTATCCGCTGGCGTACTTCATCGGTGTCAAGGTGCGGCGCTTCCCGTTGGTGCAGAACCTGCTGATGACCCTGGTCATCGCCCCCTTCTTCATCAGCTTCCTGCTGCGCACCCTGGCCTGGAAGCAGCTGCTCTCCGACGACTCGTTCTTCACCAGCACGCTGAAGGCGCTCTCGATCCTGCCACCGGATGCGCACGTCACCGGAACCGCGTTCTCGGTCATCTTCGGTCTGACCTACAACTTCATCCCGTTCATGACTCTGCCGCTGTATACGACCCTCGAGCGCCTGGACACCCGGTACCTCGAGGCCGGATCAGACCTGTACGCGAGCTCGTGGACCACCTTCCGCAAGATCACGCTGCCTCTGTCGCTGCCCGGCATCGTCTCGGGCACCCTGCTGACCTTCATCCCGGCGGCCGGCGACTACATCAACGCGTCGCAGGACTTCCTCGGCGGTGCGGACACGTCGATGATCGGTAACGTCATCGAGAGCAACTTCCTGGTGCTGCAGAACTACCCGACCGCGGCCGCGATGTCCGTGGTGCTGATGGCGGTCATCCTGGTGATCGTGGGCTTCTACGTGAAGCGCAGCGGAACGGAGGACCTGCTGTGAAAGGCTTCCGGTTCAAGGGTCTCGGTCTCGGCATCTACGCCTTCCTGGCGTTGACGTTCCTGATGATCCCGATCATCTACACGTTCATCTTCTCGTTCAACGCGTCTCTCAAGAACAACATCGCGTGGCGCGGGTTCACCTGGCACAACTGGACGAACGTGTGCGACGCGGCCGGGATCTGCGACGCGTTCGCGGCCAGCATCATCATCGGCATCATCGCCACGGTGATCGCGACCGTCCTCGGCACCATGATCGCGATCGCGCTCATGCGGTACCGGTTCCGGTTCCGCTCGCAGACGAGCCTGCTGCTGTTCCTGCCGATGGCGAGCCCCGAGGTCGTGCTCGGCGCCGGTCTGGCCGCCCAGTTCCTCAGCCTCGGCGTGAACAAGGGCTTCGGCACGATCGTCATCGCCCACGTGATGTTCTGCATCAGCTTCGTCGTCGTGACGGTGAAGGCGCGCGTCGCCAGCCTCGACCCGGCACTCGAGGAGGCGGGACGCGACCTCTACGGTTCGCCGATCGCGGTGTTCTGGCGCATCACCTTCCCGCTGCTGCTGCCGGGCATCCTGGCGGCGGCGCTGCTGTCGTTCTCGCTGAGTTTCGACGACTTCATCATCACGAACTTCAACGCGGGGGCGGTGACGACCTTCCCGATGTACATCTACATCGCGGCGTCGCGCGGCATCCCGGCGCAGGCGAACGTGATCGCGTCGGCTGTCTTCATCATCACGATCCTGGTCGTGCTGATCACGCAGCTCAGTTCGGCGGCCCGCGCGAAACGGCTCGCGCGCATCCGGTAGACCCCCGAAACCGCACGGCCCGGCACGTTCAGTGCCGGGCCGTTGCGGTCGGGTCCGTCAGGCGGCGTAGGTCGCGCGAATCTCTCCGACCGGCTCGCCGCCGCCGAGCACGGCGAGGTCGAGCTTCGGTGCGACCGCGTCGACGGCGCTGCGGTCGACGGCGCCGGCGTCGGCCAGCAGCGAAAGGGCGACGATGGTCGCCGCACGCAGGCTGCCGTCGAGGACCTTGAGTGCGACGGTGGTGCCGTCGGGCGCGGCCATGACCATGACACCCTCGGCCCCGAGCTTGGCGAAGACGCCGAGCTCGTCGATCACCACGGTGTTCGCGCGGCCGGGGCCGTCGATCGCCCAGCCGTTGGCCAGCACGGCATTCTTCAGCAGCGCGGCGTTGCGGTACAGGGCGAAGGGCGAACCGTCGGAGGCGGTGGCGATGCGCTGGATGCCACGGGCGAGCGTCGAGAGCGCCATCGCGTGGACGGGAGCACCGCATCCGTCGACGCCGGTCGCCACGACCTTGTCTCCGGTGAGGCGCTCGACGACGTCGCGCACCTGCTGCTGCATCGGATGCTGCGGGTCGAGGTAGCTCTCGGTGGGCCAGCCGTTCACGACGCAGGCCAGCAGCATCGCCGCATGCTTGCCGGAGCAGTTCATGTAGATCGGCTGCCGGTGCTCGGCCGCCCGGATGACGTCGTCGCGCGACGCCGAGTCGAGCGGCCAGTCGCTCGGGCACTTGAGCGTGCTCTCCGGCAGCTGGGCCTGGGCGAGCAGTCCGCGGACGACCGAGAGGTGGGCGGGGGTGCCGGCGTGGCTCGCGGTGGCCAGCACCGCGGCGGCGCCATCGAGTGAGACCCCGGAACCCATGATCGCGATGGCCTGGAACGGCTTCATGCTGGAGCGCGGGAAGACCGGCGCCGACGGCGCCCCGAGCGAGCGGGCGACGGAGCCGTCGGGTCCGAGCACGATCGCCGAGCCGACGTGACGCGACTCGACGAAACCGCTGCGCTCGACGACCGCGAGCTCGACGGCGTCGGCGGCGCTGAAGACGGCGGCGCTCACAGGGCGGCGAAGGCGTCGTCGAGCACCGAGACGGCGTCGGCGATCAGTTCGTCGGAGACCGCGAGGCTGGGCAGGAACCGGAGCACGTTGCCCCAGGTTCCGGCGGTGAGCACCAGCAGCCCCTGCTCGGCCGCGTACGCGGCGATGGCCGAGACGGCGGCGGCGTTCGGCTCCTTGGTCGTGGAGGCGGTGCCGGGCTGCACGAGCTCGATGGCGAGCATCGCTCCGATCCCGCGCACGTCGCCGATGATGTCGTACTTCTTCTGAAGTTCGAAGAGCGCCGGCTTCAGCGCCTTCTCGATGCGTGCGCCCTCGTCGAGCAGCGAGCTCTTCTCGATCTCCTCGAACACGGCGATGGCGGCCGCCGCGGCGACCGGGTTGCCGCCGAACGTGCCACCGAGACCGCCGGGCTGGGCGGAGTCCATGATCTCGGCGCGTCCCGTGACGGCGGCGAGCGGCAGGCCACCGGCGATGCCCTTCGCGCTCAGCACGAGGTCGGGGACGAGACCGAAGTGCTCGCTGGCGTAGTAGGCGCCGGTGCGGGCCATCCCGCTCTGGATCTCGTCGGCGATGAACACGACGCCGTTGGCGGTGCACCACTCCTGGAGGGCCGGGAGGTAGCCGTCGGCCGGGACCATGAAGCCGCCCTCGCCCTGGATGGGCTCCACGACGAGGCACGCGAGGTCGGATGCGCCGATGACCTTCTCGAGGTAGCCGATCGTGCGTGCGGCCGCCTCCGCGCCGCTCAGCCCATCGCGGTACGGGTAGGAGCTCGGTGCGTGGTACACATCGCCGGCGAACGGACCGAAGCCGGTGGCGTACGGCATGGCCTTGAAGTTCATGGCCATCGTGAGGTTCGTACGACCGTGGTACGCGTGGTCCAGCACGGCGACGGCGCGACGACCGGTGTGCTTGCGGGCGATCTTGACGCCGTTCTCGACCGCCTCGGCGCCCGAGTTGACGAGCACGGTCTTCTTGGCGTGATCGCCGGGGGTGTGCTCGGCGAGCAGCTCGGCGACCCGCACGTACTCCTCGTACGGAGTGATGGTGAAGAGGGTGTGGATGACGTCCTGCAACTGGCTCGCGGCGGCCTCGACGACGGCGGTCTCGGTGTGGCCGACCGTCGTGACCCCGATGCCGGCGCCGAAGTCGACGAACTGGTTGCCGTCGACGTCGACGAGCACGGCGCCGTTCGCCTTGGCGATGTACACCGGCAGGGTCGAGGACACCCCGCCGGGCACGACGGCCAGGCGTCGCGCGTGCAGTTCCTGCGACTTCGGGCCGGGGATGGCGGTGACGATTCGACGTTCCTGCGCGACGGAGAAAACGGGCGCAGCGGTGCTCACAGTGTCAGTCATGATGACTCGAGTTTAGCCGGGGTGCGAGAATCGAAGAATGAACCTCGACCACCGCTATGCGATCGACCTTCAGTGGACAGGGAACCGCGGCAGCGGCACGAGCGGCTACAAGGACTACGGGCGCGACCACGTGGTCTCGGTGGAGGGCAAGCATCCGATCGAGGGGTCGGCCGACCGCGTCTTCTTTGGCGACCGTGACCGCTGGAACCCCGAGGAGCTGCTGCTCGCCGCCCTCAGCCAGTGCCACATGCTGAGCTACCTCGCCGAGGCGGCGCGGGCCGGCGTCGTGGTCGTCGGATACACGGATGCGGCGACCGGGGTCATGGAGCAGACCTCGAACGGCGGCGGCCATTTCACCAGCGTCCTGCTGAGCCCGAGAGTCACGGTCGCTGACCCCGCTCAGGCGGAGCTCGCCGCGGCGCTGCACGCCCCCGCGGCCGAGAAGTGCTTCATCGCCGCGTCGATGAACTTCCCCGTCGAGCACGCCCCCGAGATCCTCGTCCTCGCCTGACCGGCGGCCGACGCAATCGAGTCCGGGAGAAATCGCGGTCCGCCTCGCGGCGGCGGCGATTTCTCCCGGACTCGATTGTTGTGGGCGTGGGTCAGGCGCAGCCTAGACGCGCCGTGGGCACCGTGGAGATCGGGGCAGCGGAGATCGGCGCCAGCGGAGCTTGCGCCGTGGCGGCGGGAGCCGCGACCTCCGGCGAGGCGGAGCGTTCTGCCCAGCGGTGCATGGCGGCTGCCCAGCGGCCGTCGCGGGCCAGGGGAGTGAGTTCGTCGTCGCGCGACTCGCGCTGACGGCGCTCCATCGCACGGTCGCGCTCGCGCTCGCCCAGTTCGGCGATGCTCGTCAGCCACAGTGTGAGCGGATGCATGATAACCACCTAACTTGTTTTGATGGTTAGAGCTTACCGTAACCCGCTATTGAGTTACAATGGTTACATGCGTACGAATGCTCCCGAGCTGGGCGCCGACCTGCTCGTCGATTTCCTCAACACGCTCGACGTGGAAGACGGCATCGACGCGATCGACGATGCCCCGGGATTCGGCGCCTGGGCCGAGCAGCACGGGGTGGATGCGGGCGACCGCACCGAGGCGAAGCGCGTGCGGGATGCTCTGCGAGCCGTCGTCGACGGTGAAGAGGCCGACCTCCCGTCCGTCGGGCTGGAGACGACCTGCGGAGAGCGCAGCGTCGGACTCGCGGCCCACACGGCAGCGGAGGCCGCGGTCGCCTCGTCCCTGATCCTCAGCATCCAGGGCCGGTTCGGGCGCGTGAAGCTGTGCGGGGCGGAAGACTGCCGCTGGGCGTTCTACGACGTGTCCCGCAACGGCTCCCGCACCTGGTGCAGCATGGGCGTCTGCGGCAACAGGCAGAAGGCGCGCACCTACCGCGCCAAGCAGGACGACGCCGAACCGGTGGACCAGCAGCGAGACGCAGCGGCCCGCTAAGCCCGCTAGACCCGCTAGAGCCGCTCGGGACGCAGGGCGCGCTTCACGCGCTCGACCGCGCCGGCCGGGGGAGCCTCGTTGTACTTCTCCGCGAGCTCCTGGCCCGTGAGGCCGTGGATGGCGGCCATGATCTCGTCGGTGGCCTGACGCCGAGCGCGACCGGACTCTGCCGGCCCGTAGCGGCTGACGTCGATGGGCTCGCCGAATGCCACGGTGAACTTCCTGACCCGCGGGATCTTGGTTCCCACGGGCTGCAGCTGGTCGGTGCCGATGAGGCCGACGGGCACGACCTTGGCGCCCGTCGTGAGCGCGAGCCAGCCGACGCCGGTCCGCCCCTTGTAGAGGCGGCCGTCGAGCGAGCGCGTTCCTTCGGGATAGAGCGCGAAGGCAGCGCCGGTGTCGAGGATGCGCTTCGACTGGTCGAGGGCGTCCTGCGCCGCTTGACCGGCTCCGCGCTCGACGCCGACAGCGCCGATCGCGGTGAAGAAGGAGCGCGAGAGCCAGCCCTTGAAGCCCGTGCCCTCGAAGTAGTGCGACTTCGCCAGGAACTGCACCCGGCGGGGCGCCATCAGCGGGATGACGATGCTGTCGATGAACGACAGGTGGTTGCTCGCGAGGATGATCGCCCCCTCGCGCGGCACGTTCTTGCGCCCGATGACGGTCGGCCGGTAAACGAGCCGGGCGATGGCGCCGACGACGGTGCGCCCGAACAGATACGTGAAGCCCGGACGCTTCACTGCGTTCGGCCCCTCGTCGGGTTCGGTCTTCGTCACGCGTACGAGACTAGTCGCGTGCGTATTCCCTGGTGGGTATGTGCGCGCTCACATCCGGCCGAATGGCGCGATCGGAGGGCAACCGAACCCGCCCACGTAGGTGAGGCACGAGGGCAGCCAGCCGGCGAAGCGCACGGCGAGCGGCGAGCCGAACCACTGGTTGTAGAGGCGCGAGAAGTTCAGGTTGCCGTAGGTCGCGCAGGCGCCGCCCTTGCCGGCCGGACGCGCCAGCGTCTGCGCGTTCGGCTGATACGGCGTGTAGTTGTAGAGGTTCGCCGTCGCCTGGTTGGCCACCGTGACGCGGCTCGTGCCGCACGTCGCGTCGGGATGGAACTGGATGCGGTTCTCGCCGACCTGATACCGCCAGTCGGTGGGATGCACCGTGTACTCCCTGAACTGCCAGGCCGCCCGGTACACCTGGTTGAAGAATCCGAAGTATTTGCGGTCGCAGGCCGCGGTGTCCGGGCAGGCGTAGCCGGTGGCCTTCTGATAACCGGATGCGCTGGGCGCGGTCAGCAGCGACTGCTCCTTCTGCAGCAGCACCAGCAGCACCCGGGGGCTGATCGTGCAGGCCGCCGCGACGCGGGCGATGATGCTGCTCGCACGCTCATCCCGTTCGCCGCGGATCGCCGTGCAGCGGTCCTTCGACGCCGGGGTGTCCGGCGTGTCCATCCGGTAGCGGGCGAGGCAGGGCACCCCGTCCTTCGGAGTGCAGGTCCGGTCGTCGAGGAACTGCTGGATATCGGCCTCTGTCATCGCGTTCGGATTGAAGAAGCTGTCGTCGCTGATGATGTCGCCCGGGTCGAACGACGCCTTCTCGTCGGCGCTCACACCGATCGCGGGGAGCACGGACAGGGCCGTGGCGACCGCCACGACCCCGACGAGCAGCCGCCAGCGCCTGATCCGCATTCTTTCGACGCCGCGCTCAGCTGACGCGCGCGAGCGCCTCTTCGAGAACGGTCGCCGCGTCGTCGATCAGCTCGTCGCTGATGATGACGGACGGCAGCAGACGGAGCACGCTGTCCCAGCTGCCCGCGTCGAGCGGGATGACACCGTTGGCCGTGGCGTGGGCGAGCACGGCCTTGAGGGCATCCGGGTTGGGGGTCTTGGTGCCCGGCTTCACGAGCTCGATGCCGAACATCGCGCCCTTGCCGCGCACCTCGCCGACCACGGGGAACTTCTCGGCCCAGTCGCCGATCCGGGCCCACAGGGCCTTCTCGACGCGCTTGGCCTCCTCGAGCAGGTTCTCCTGCTCGAACACGTCGAACACGGCGAGTGCGGCCGCCGTCGAGACGGGGTTGCCGCCGAACGTGCCGCCGATGCCGCCCGGCTGAACGGCGTCCATGATCTCGGCGCGGCCGGTCACGGCGGCCAGCGGGAAGCCGCCGGCGATGCCCTTGGCGCTCGTGACCAGGTCGGGGACGACGCCGTGGTGCTCGATGGAGTACCAGGTGCCGGTGCGTCCGATGCCCGCCTGGATCTCGTCGGCGACGAACACGATGCCGTTCTCGGTGCAGAACTCGGAGAGCCGCTTGAAGTAGCCGGGAGCCGGGATGATGATGCCGCCGTCGCCCTGGATCGGCTCGACGAACAGGGCGGCGAGCTCGGTGGCGCCGATGTGGGTGTTGATGTAGTCGATGGTGCGCTCGGCGGCCTCTTCGCCGGTCATCCCCTCCGGGTCGCGGAAGGGGTAGCTGATCGGCACGCTGTAGATCTCACCGGGGAACGGACCCATTCCCGCGCGCTCCGGCCACGGGCGGTAGGTCATCGCCATGGTGAGGTTGGTGCGGCCGTGGAACGCGTGGTCGAGCGTGGCGATCGCCCGCCGGCCCGTGAACTTGCGAGCGATCTTGACGGCGTTCTCGACCGCCTCTGCTCCCGAGTTGACCAGGATGCTGTGCTTGTCGAAGTCGCCGGGGGTGATCTCGGCGAGCTTCTCGGCCACCCGCACGTAGTTCTCGTACGGGGTGACGGTGAAGAGGGTGTGGGTGAGCTTCGACGCCTGCTCGGCCGCGGCCGCTGCGACTGCGGGATGCGCGTGACCGATGGTGGTCACGCCGATGCCGCAGCCCAGGTCGATCAGCCGGTTGCCGTCGACGTCGACCAGAATGGCGCCGGAGCCGGACTCCATGTAGATGTTCGCGAGCGTTCCCGCGCCGCGGCTCACGCTGGCGACGCGGCGCTCCTGCAGTTCGACGGAGCGGGGACCGGGGAGGGCGGTGACGAGCTTACGGGTCTGCGGAACGGAGAAGTCGCGAGTCATTGTTCCATCGTAGGTCGCCTCGCTGTCAGCTTCAGCAAAGCCGCATGCGGCAGACTGTTACGGCATCCCCCCGATCACGAAGGTGTCAACCGTGCGTAAAACCCTCTCCATCCTGGCCGCCGGCCTCGTCGTCGCCGGCCTGGCGGCGTGCAGCTCCGGGAGCCCGACGGCGTCGTCGTCGCCATCGGCATCCGCGGCGTCCACCGCGTGCATCAACGTGAAGGAGGGAGACGCGTCGAAGGCGGTCACCGTCTCCGGCGCATTCGGAGCAACTCCGAAGGTGACGATCAAGACGCCGCTCAAGGCATCGTCGCTGGAGCGCAGCGTCGCGATCACGGGCGACGGCTCCGAGGTCAAGGGCGGCGACTCCGTCGACATCGCGATCGCGGCCTACAACGGCACGACCGGCAAGGAGCTCATCCCGGCGACCGGGTTCGGCGGCACGGGCGCCCAGGCGATCCCCGTCGACGCCACCAAGTACGCCCCCGGGCTCGTGCGCGCCGTCGAATGCCTCCCGCTCAAATCGCGTGTCGTGATCGCGGGCAGCGCCAAGGAGATGTTCGGCGCGGCCGACATCAGCCAGCTCTCGATCAAGGCGACGGACCCGGTCGTCTTCGTCGTCGACAGCATCGACAAGGCTCCGACGCGCGCCGACGGCACGCCCGTCGCGCCGAAGGCCGGATTCCCGACGGTCACGCTCTCCAAGACCGGCGAGCCCACGATCACCATCCCGAAGGCCGACCCGCCCACGACCACCCAGATCGCCGTGCTCAAGCAGGGCGACGGCGAGGTCGTGCAGTCGGGCGACACCGTCACCGTGCAGTACAAGGGCGTCCTGTGGCGCAACGGGCAGATGTTCGACTCCAGCTGGAGCCGCGGCGCCCCCACCCCTCTGCAGACCACCGGTGTCGTCAAGGGCTTCCAGAAGGCGCTCGAAGGGCAGAAGGTCGGAACCCAGGTCATCGCGGTCATCCCGCCGGCCGACGGCTACGGTAAGACCGGCCAGGGCGACATCAAGGCCACCGACACGATGGTCTTCGTGATCGACATCCTCAAGACCACGCGCTGATCCCCGCCGGCCGCCGCTGATCCCCGCCGGTCGCCGCCTGCGTACGATGAAGGCGTGCGCAGAGTAGTCATCCTCGGTTCCACCGGCTCGATCGGTACGCAGGCCCTCGACGTGATCGCGGCGAACCGCGACCGCTTCACCGTGGTCGGGCTCACCGCGGGCACCGCTGCGGAGCAGCTCGCCGAACAGGCGGAGCGGTTCGGCGTGACCGAGACGGCGCTCGGCGCCGACGATGCCGAACGGCTGGTGCGTTCCGTCGAGGCCGACGTGGTGCTCAACGGCATCACGGGTTCGGTCGGCCTCGGCCCGACCCTGGCCGCCCTCGAGACGGGCGCGACGCTCGCGCTGGCCAACAAGGAGTCGCTCATCGTCGGCGGCGAGCTCGTGAAGCGGGCCGCGGCGCCCGGGCAGATCGTGCCGGTCGACTCGGAGCACTCGGCGATCGCGCAGGCGCTGCGGTCCGGCACCGCCCAGGAGGTGCGTCGCCTCGTCCTCACGGCGTCCGGCGGGCCGTTCCGCGGGCGCAGTCGCGCCTCGCTCACTGACGTGACGCCGCGCGAGGCGCTCGCGCATCCGACCTGGGACATGGGGCTCGTCGTCACGACCAACTCGTCGACCCTCGTGAACAAGGGGCTCGAGATCATCGAGGCGCACCTGCTGTTCGACGTGCCGTACGACGACATCGAGGTCACCGTGCATCCGCAGTCCGTCATCCATTCGATGGTGGAGTTCGTCGACGGATCGACCATCGCCCAGGCCTCGCCGCCCGACATGCGCCTGCCGATCTCTCTCGGCCTCGACTGGCCGAACCGTGTGGCCGGCGTCGGCGTGCCATTGGATTGGACGACGGCGCACACCTGGACGTTCGAGCCGCTGGACGCCGAGGCGTTCCCCGCGGTCGCGCTCGCCAAGCGCGTCGGGCGGGCCGGTGGCACGTATCCCGCGGTGTTCAACGCGGCGAACGAGCAGGCCGTGACAGCGTTCCACGCCGGCGCGATCGGCTACCTCGACATCGTCGACACGGTCGAACGGGTGGTCGACGAGCACGAACCGGACGACGAGCTCAGCCGTGAGACGCTGCACGCCGCCGAGCGCTGGGCCCGCGGCGAGGCCGATCGCCTGATCGCGCGCTGAACCGGCTCCCACGGACGCCGGGCGGACATCCGGCTGATAGCTCGCACCGAGCCTTTGTGCGGCTCGTTCCAAGCTGACCACGGCTAGCCTTGACCCGTGGATTCCGTGCTGCTGTTCATCCTGGGCGTGCTCATCATTCTGGTGGGCCTCGCGCTGTCGATCGGCCTGCACGAGGTCGGCCACCTCGTCCCCGCCAAGCTGTTCGGTGTCAAGGTCACGCAGTACATGATCGGGTTCGGCAAGACGCTGTTCTCGTTCAGGCGCGGGGAGACCGAGTACGGCTTCAAGGCGATCCCGCTCGGCGGGTACATCTCGATGATCGGCATGTTCCCTCCCGGCAAAGACGGCACGGCCGGTCGCAACGCCACCACCGGCTTCATGCAGTCGATGGCGCAGGACGCGCGCGTCGCCAGCATGGAGACCGTCGCGGTCGGCGAGGAGGAGCGCACCTTCTACAAGCTCCCGGTGTGGAAGCGCATCATCATCATGTTCGGCGGCCCGTTCATGAACCTGCTCATCGGCGTCCTGCTCTTCGGGGTGCTGCTGATGGGCTTCGGAACGCCGCAGGCGTCCACCACGGTCGGTACGGTCAGCCAGTGCGTGCTGCCGTCGACCAGCGCCCGCCAGACGTGCCAGTCCGGGGACCCGGAGGGCCCGGCCGCCGCCGCAGGGCTCGAGCCCGGCGACACGATCGTGAGCATCGACGGCACGCCGATCACCACCTGGGCGCAGTCGACGGGCATCATCCGGCAGTCGGTCGATCGCCCGCTCACCGTCGTCGTCAAGCGCGACGGGACGGAGCAGACGCTCACGATCACCCCCCGGGCGAACACGGTCGCCAAGACCGACGCGAGCGGTGCGGTGCTCAAGGACTCGTCGGGCACGGTGCTCACGCAGAGCGTCGGCTTCGTCGGGATCGGAACCGTGCAGGAGCTGGTCCCGCAGCCGGTCACCTCGGTGCTCCCGGCCGTCGGCGCGCAGACGGGCGCCGTCGTCGGCGTGATCATCCACCTGCCGCAGCGCATGGTCGACGTGTGGAACGCCGCCTTCGGCTCGGGCGAGCGCGACCCCAACGGCCCCATCAGCGTCGTCGGCATCGGCCGCGCTGCCGGCGAGCTCACCGCGCTCAACGGGGTGCCGGTGGTCGACAAGGTCTACACGATGATCGGGATGCTCGCCTCGCTGAACATCGCGCTCTTCGTCTTCAACCTCATCCCGCTGCTCCCGCTCGACGGCGGACACATCGCGGGGGCGCTCTGGGAGGGCATCCGGCGCACGTGGGCCAAGCTGTTCAAGAAGCGCGATCCCGGTCCCGTGGACATGGCCAAGCTGATGCCGCTCACCTTCGCGGTCGTGATCGTGCTCGGCGGAATGAGCGTGCTGCTCGTGTACGCCGACATCGTCAAGCCGGTCAACCTCTTCGGCTAGCCGCGCGGCCGGGCTTCGGCGGGGCGTCGACGGGGCGCCCGGGCATCCGGTCGGTCCGCGCACACCGGGGACCCAGCCACCTCTCACCCGGCCGCGTAGGATTGCATCCGTGGCAGCAATCAATTTGGGAATGCCCAAGGTTCCAGAGACCCTCGCACCGCGACGCAAGTCCCGTCAGATCAAGGTCGGCAAAGTGCTCGTCGGCGGCGACGCTCCGATCAGCGTCCAGTCCATGACGACGACGCCGACGACGAACATCAACGCGACCCTGCAGCAGATCGCCGAGCTGACGGCATCCGGATGCGACATCGTGCGTGTCGCGGTGCCGAGCCGTGACGACGCAGAGGCGTTGCCGATCATCGCCAAGAAGAGCCAGATCCCGGTGATCGCCGACATCCACTTCCAGCCGAACTACGTGTATGCGGCCATCGACGCCGGATGCGCGGCGGTGCGCGTGAACCCCGGCAACATCCGCAAGTTCGACGACCAGGTCGGCAAGATCGCGGCGGCGGCCAAGGCCGCGGGCGTCTCGCTCCGCATCGGCGTCAACGCGGGCTCCCTCGAGCCGAGCCTCCTCCAGAAGTACGGCAAGGCGACCCCGGAGGCGCTCGTGGAGAGCGCGGTCTGGGAGGCCAGCCTGTTCGAGGAGCACGACTTCCACGACTTCAAGATCTCGGTCAAGCACAACGACCCCATCGTCATGGTGAAGGCCTACCGGCTGCTCGCCGAGCGCGGCGACTGGCCCCTGCACCTCGGTGTCACCGAGGCCGGCCCCGAGTTCCAGGGCACCATCAAGTCGGCGACCGCTTTCGGCATCCTGCTCTCCGAGGGCATCGGCGACACGATCCGCGTCTCCCTGTCGGCTCCGCCGGCGCAGGAGGTCAAGGTGGGACTGCAGATCCTGCAATCGCTCAACCTCCGTGAGCGCAAGCTCGAGATCGTCTCGTGCCCGAGCTGTGGCCGTGCCCAGGTCGACGTCTACAAGCTGGCCAACGACGTGACGAGCGGACTCGAGGGCATGAGCGTCCCGCTGCGCGTCGCCGTGATGGGCTGCGTCGTCAATGGACCGGGCGAGGCCCGCGAGGCCGACCTCGGTGTGGCGTCCGGCAACGGCAAGGGCCAGATCTTCGTGAAGGGCGAGGTCATCAAGACCGTTCCCGAGGCGGAGATCGTGCAGACGCTGATCGCCGAGGCGAACCGGCTCGCCGCGGAGATGCCGCCGGTCGAGTCGGGCGAGCCGGTCGTCACCGTCGGCGCGCACTGAGCCGACGCGGGCTGCCGGCTCGGACTGCCGACTCCGACTCCGGGTGCGTCAGGCGGCGGCGAAGGTCACGCGACCGGTCGGGATGTCCGCGGCCGTGAGACGCACGCGCACGACGGTGCCCGGCTGCACGTCATCCGGGCGCGGGGCCGAGGCGACGACTGCCGGATCGGCGAGCTGCACCGTCATGGTGTCGCCGCGGACCGCCAGGACCGTGGCGTCGAAGGCGTCGCCGACGCGATCGACGAGCAGCGCGGCCTCGACGCGGTCGATGGACGCCGCGTTCAGCTGCGACCCGAGCCGCGACGATGCGCCCATGATCGACGGCAGGTCGCCGAGCGACGCGCGCGCCCAGGCCGGGATCTCCGTCCCGGCGCAGATCGCCTCGCAGATCACGAGCACCCAGCGGTCGACCAGCCTGCGCAACGGGGCCGTGGTGTGCGCATACGGGGCCGCGACGGCGGACTGAAGCGGGTCGCGGGGAACCTCGCCGTCCATCACGACGTAGCCGGCGCCGCGGAACAACCCCGTCGCCGCCTGCATGACCGCGAGTGCGCGGGGGTCGTGGTGATCCAGCCGCCGCAGGTACTCGCCGTACGGCTCGTCGTCGGGCCAGGGGAGTCCGAGCGCCGCGGTCTGCGCCCGGAAGGCCGTGATCGCGTCGTCGGTCGGCGGCGGCATCGTGCGCAGGATGCCCACGCGCGCTCCGAGCATCAGCTCGGCGGCCGCCATCCCGGTCAGCAACGAGATCTGCGCGTTCCAGTCCTCGATCGGCAGCGGTGCACGCCGCTCGAGGGTGTACGCCCCGTCACGGAGCACGATCTCCTCATCCGGGGCGTTGAGGCTGGCGCCGCCCCGCTCGCGCTCGCGCTCGATCCGGGCCAGACCGACCGATTCGAGGAGGGCGAGCGTCTCCGGCGCGGTCCCGTCGTCGATCGCGGCCTGCGCCTCCGGGTAGCTCCATTGCCGCCGCGACCGGATGTGCGCCCTCGTCACGGAGACCGATTGCTCGCGGCCCTCGGCGTCCAGCAGGATGTCCCAGACGAACGCGCCGCGGTCGACGCCGGGCAGAAGGGAGCCTGCGCGCTCACCGATGGCGTCCGGGTGCAGCGGTACGCGCCCGTCGGCGGCGTAGATGGTCTGCCCACGGCGGCGGGTCTCGGCGTCGACGGCGCCGTCCGGTCGCACGAGCGCGGGCACGTCGGCGATCGCGTATCGCACGCGGAAGCCGCCGCCATCCCGTTCGATGTGCACGGCCTGGTCGAGATCGGTGGAGCCGGCGG
Source organism: Leifsonia sp. 10N434 (assembly GCF_056394405.1). Lineage (NCBI taxonomy): Bacteria > Bacillati > Actinomycetota > Actinomycetes > Micrococcales > Microbacteriaceae > Leifsonia > Leifsonia sp. 10N434. The sequence goes on from NZ_JBFTHV010000006.1 coordinate 63,949, forward strand.
GGTCGACCGTGAGGAACGCGATCGCGGTCAGGTCGACGGACGGAAGCGTCAGCTCTGCGGCGGCGCGCTCGGCTTCGCGCACGGCGTCGGGCGGATAGTCCCCGGGGAGGCCGAGTTCGGAACGGAGCGCGGCGAGCGACTCGGCGAGCTCGCTCTGGGCGACGGATGCGGTGACATGCGTGCGGCGGTCCGGCATGCCGAAAGCCTAATCGGCCGCTGTCGCCTCGTCGGGGGAGAGGCGGCTCTCACGCAGGGCGTGGCCGAAGAGCGCCAGCGCGAGGGCGATGGCGCCGGCCACCGTGAGGCCGAGCGCGACGCTCCCGCGCAGGAGGAGGGCGCCCACCGCCGCGCCGGCAAGGATGAGCACGACGGCCAGCACCCGTCGTGGCCACCGTGTTCCGCTGCCGCCCGCGAGCCGGGAGTCGGCGGCGAGCCCCGTGATGGTGGATGTCACGACGACGGTGGTGACGTCGGCGACCGCGAGCCGCCGGGCGGTCGCGGCCTGGAGGCCCATCGTCGTCGCCAGGATCGTGGTGAGGGTGAAGCCCCACGCCGTCCCGTGCGTCGGGGGCACGACGATGGAGATCACGCCGAGAGCCAGGGTGACCGAGGCGGAGACGACCAGCGCGGCGGTCGTCGCGCGTCCCCATCCGGTGCGGGAGGTCGAGAGGGCGCGCCCGCCGATGGCGGCGCCGAGCAGAAAGCCGCCGAGCGCCAGCGCGGGCCCGACGATCGGGAGCCCGTCGGCGCCGGCGAGACCCATGCCGAGGATGACGACGTTGCCGGTCATGTTGGCCGTGAAGACCTTGTCGAGACCGAGATAGCCGACGGCGTCGATGATGCCGGTCGTGAACGTGAGTCCGAGCATGATGAACAGGTGGAGGCGAGCGGGGTCTCTGCGGGGCATGAACCCAGTGTGCCGTGCCCTCTAACATGGAACGGTGCCTACACGCCTGACGAACTATTTCCTGCGGACCCTTCGAGAAGACCCCTCCGACGCCGAGGTCATCAGCCACCGGCTGCTGGTCCGCGCCGGATACATCCGGCGGCAGGCGCCGGGGATCTTCGCCTGGCTGCCGCTGGGGCTGCGCGTGAAGGGCAAGATCGAGGCGATCATCCGCGACGAGATGACCGCGGCCGGCGCCCACGAGGTGCACTTCCCCGCGCTGCTGCCGCGTGAGCCCTACGAAGTCACGGGCCGCTGGGAGGAGTACGGCGACGGCCTGTTCCGTCTGAAGGACCGCAAGGGCGCCGACATGCTGCTCGCGCCGACGCACGAGGAGGCCTTCACGCTGCTCGTGAAGGACCTGTACTCGAGCTACAAAGACCTGCCCCTGGCGATCTACCAGATCCAGGACAAGTACCGCGACGAGGCCCGCCCGCGTGCCGGCCTGCTGCGCGGGCGCGAGTTCACGATGAAGGACGCCTACACGTTCGACTACACGGACGCTGGGCTGGATGCGAGCTACCAGTCGCAGCGCGACGCCTACGAGCGCATCTTCACCCGTCTCGGGCTCGAGTACGTGATCGTGCAGGCGGATGCGGGCGCAATGGGCGGCTCCCGCAGCGAGGAGTTCCTGCACCCCACTCCCGTCGGCGAGGACACGTTCGTGCGCTCGGCCGGCGGCTACGCGGCTAACGTCGAGGCGTTCACGACCCTCGCGCCGCCCACCCGCTCGTACGAGCACCTCACCCCGCTCGAGGTGCTGGACACGCCGGACACGCCGACGATCCAGACGCTCGTCGAGGTGGCCAACACGAAGCACCCGCGACCCGACGGCCGCGCCTGGACGGCGGCGGACACCCTCAAGAACGTGGTGCTCGCGCTGACGCACCTCGACGGATCCCGCGAGATCGTCGTCGTCGGCCTGCCCGGCGACCGCGAGGTCGACCTCAAGCGCGCCGAGGTGGCGTTCGCCCCGGCCGAGATCGAGCCTGCGACGGAGGCGGACTTTGCGCGCCACCCCGGTCTCGTCAAGGGCTACATCGGTCCCTGGTCTGCCGAGGGACAGGTTCTCGGCGAAGACGGAGCGACGGGCATCCGGTACGTCGTCGACCCGCGCGTCGTCGACGGTTCCGGCTGGATCACCGGCGCGAACATCCACGGCAAGCACGTCTTCGGCCTGGTCGCCGGGCGCGACTTCGGCTGGGACGGCACGGTCGAGGTCGCCGAGGTTCTGCCCGGGGATCCAGCGCCCGACGGCTCCGGCCCCGTGGAGCTGGCCCGCGGCATGGAGATCGGGCATGTCTTCCAGCTCGGCCGCAAGTACGCGGACGCGCTCGGCCTCAAGGTGCTCGACGAGAACGGCAAGCTCGTCACGGTCACGATGGGCTCGTACGGCATCGGCGTGACGCGCATCCTGGCGATCATCGCCGAGAACAACAACGACGACAAGGGCCTGATCTGGCCGGCGTCGGTCTCGCCGTTCGATGTTCACGTGGTCGCGGCCGGTCGCGAGCCGGTGGTGTTCGAGGTCGCGGAGGAGCTCACGGCCGCGCTCGAGGGCGCAGGGCTCGACGTGCTGCTCGACGACCGCCCCAAGGTGTCGCCGGGTGTGAAGTTCGGGGACGCGGAGCTGATCGGCGTGCCGAAGATCGTCATCGTCGGCCGCAGCGCCGCCGACGGCGTGGTCGAGCTGTGGGACCGCCGCACCGGCGAGCGCACCCAGCTCCCGGTCGCCGACGCCGTCGCCGCGCTGCGCTGACGCGCGCGCTCCGTTTCGCGCGAGAGGTGCCGAATGTCGCTCATTCACCCCGAATGACAGACATTCGGCACCTCTCGCGCGATTGGTTTTCCACAGATTCGCGCGGAGGGTCGTTCTGAGGGGAGGCGCGCGGCGAGGATGGCGGGATGCGCCGCACCGTTCCACTCCCCGCAACCCTTCCGAGGGCTTTCGCGACGAGCGTCGCCTCTGAGCACGGCGTCGCACCCCGGCGGCTTCGTGCCCTGGATGTGCAGCACCCGTTCCACGGGGTGAACGCCATCGGCGACGTCAGCGCCGTCGAGGCGTATCGGCACCGGATGCTGCCAGGGCAGTTCTTCAGCCATCACACGGCCGCGATCGTTCACGGGATTCCCCTTCCGCGGACGGGGCGCGCAGTCCACGTCGCGGTCGTGGCGCCGCGAACCCCGCCCCGCGCGTCGGGCGTCGTCGGCCACCGGGTTTCGGCCGACGTCGAGGTGGTGACGTTGCCCGACGGAACCCCCGTGTGCTCAGCGGCGGACACCTGGTGTCAGCTGGCTGTTGCGCTCAGCACATCGGACCTGGTTGCGGCGGCCGACCATCTTCTCGGCGCCAGAGGCCGACCGGCGATCGCGACGGTCGATGAACTCGACCTCGCTGCACGCCGGCACGCCCGCGGTCGCGGCGCCCGTGCGCGTCGCGACGCGATGGCTCGGGCGCGGTGGGGGAGCGACTCACGGCCGGAGTCGTTGCTGCGCCTGCTCGTGGAAGACCTCGAGGTCGGCGATGTCCTGATCAACCATCCTCTGACGGTCGGCGGCCGCACGCTGCATCCCGATCTGCTGGTTCCGTCGAGGTCGCTGATCCTCGAGTACGAGGGCGACCATCATCGCGTGGAGCGCGACCAATGGAATCACGATCTGGCGAGATACGACGCTTTCGCTGCGGCGGGCTGGCGCGTGATGAGAGTGACCTCGCGCCAACTCTTCGACGACCCCGAAGGCCTGGCGCGACGGGTGCGAAATGTGCGTCAAACGACCTGAATGACCGACATTCGGCACCTCTCGGCGAGGCGGAGCAACCGGCGGGCGTCAGAGGCGGATGGCGACGGCGCGCACGCACCAGAAGACGCCGTACGCGATGAGGCCGAGGCCGATCGCGAGCAGCAGGAAGACACCATACGGGAGTTGCGTGAGCGACTTGAGGGCGCCGTCGAGTCCGGATGCCTTGCCCGGGTCATACGTGACGGCGCCCGCCACGATCAGGCCGCCGACGATGCCCAGCGCGATGCCCTTGGCGATGTAGCCGACGCGGCCGAGCGTGACGGTCGCCGGCGCGAGCGCGTTCGGGGGGAGCCGCATCCCGCGCTCGAAGGTCTTGCGGATGCCGCTGACCAGGAAGCCGATCCCGACCGCGACGACGATCAGACCGATCAGCGCGAGCACGAACACGCCGCCGGGCGTGCCGAGCAGCTTCGCGCTCGCCGACTTCTCTGATGCGGACGAGTTCGATCCGCCGCCGAACGCGACCGTGATCGCGGTGATCGCCAGCACGAGGTAGACGACTCCCTTCGCGATCTCCGAGACGCGTTTCCATGCCTTGCGCGCGACCACGGTCTGCAGGATCTGCCAGAGCGTCAGCGCGATCAGGCCGACGATCACGGCCCAGACGACGAAGAGACCGCCAGGCACCTTCACGAGCGCCTGCAGGGCGCCGGACTGGTCGGCGTTGCCGCCGCCGGTGCGCAGGGCGATCGCGATCGCGATCACGCCGATCAGGATGTGCAGCAGGCCGATCGCGGCGTTCCCCACGCGCGCGAGGGTGCGGACGATCGGATTGTTCTCGGCTCGGCGCGCGAGGACTTCGGAGTCGGGCATGGCGCTCACGGTACCCCGTTCCCGGGCAGGTCAGGATCGGGTACCGTAGGTAGCTGAGTCCGTCGCGCAGTTCGCGGCGGCAAGATCTGAATAGAGGAGGCCGGCATGGACATCGACCTCAGCGTCTTACGTCTCATGGAGCGCGAACGGGAGATCCCGTTCGACGAACTGGTGCAGATTATCGAGCAGGCGATTCTGACCGCCTACCTGAAGCACACCAATCAGGCGGATCACCGCCACGGCCACACCGACGAGCCGCCGGCCGCCCGCGTGCACCTCGACCGCAAGACCGGTCATGTCACGGTGTACGTCCCGGAGAAGGACGACGAAGGCAACATCATCGGCGAGGCCGAGGACAGCCCGAGCGACTTCGGCCGCATTGCGGCGTTCGCGGCCAAGCAGGTCATCAACCAGCGGCTCCGCGACATCGCGGACGACGCGGTGCTCGGCGAGTTCCGGGGACGCGAGGGCGACATCGTCGCCGGCATCATCCAGCAGGGTCCCAACCCCCGAATGATCCACATCGACCTCGGCAGCGTCGAAGCGATCCTCCCGCCGGAGGAGCAGGTTCCTGGCGAGGAGTACACGCACGGGTCGCGCATCCGGGTGTACGTGACGAGCGTGTCAAAGGGGCTGAAGGGCCCGTCGATCACGGTCTCGCGCACGCACCCCGCGCTGGTACGCAAGCTGTTCGCGCTCGAGGTCCCCGAGATCGCGAGCGGCGTCGTCGAGATCGTGTCGCTGGCCCGCGAGGCCGGACACCGCACGAAGATCGCCGTTCGCGCGACCGAGCCGGGCGTCAACGCCAAGGGCGCGTGCATCGGAGAGCTGGGCCAGCGTGTCCGTGCGGTCACGGCCGAACTGAACAACGAGAAGATCGACATCGTCGACTACTCGCCCGATCTGGCAACGTTCGTCTCGAGCGCGCTCTCGCCGGCGAAGGTGACGAGTGCTTTCGTGATCGACGAGTCGCTCAAGGCGGTGCGCGCACTGGTGCCCGACTATCAGCTGTCGCTCGCGATCGGCAAGGAGGGCCAGAACGCCCGCCTCGCCGCGAAGCTGACGGGCGCGAAGATCGACATCCAGCCCGACTCCATTCTCGACAGAGAGTAGGCCTCGGGGCTGGATGGCGATCTTCGCGCCGGGCCGGCGCCGCGCAGCGGTGACGACCCGGTGGCGCAGCCCGTCAGCGCAGCATCCAGCCCGACTCCATTCTCGACAGAGAGTAGGCCTCGGGGCTGGWTGGCGATCTTCGCGCCGGGCCGGCGCCGCGCAGCGGTGACGACCCGGTGGCGCAGCTCCTCACCCGCTCACCGGATGTACGCCTGCAGCGCCGCCTGCACTGCGTTGTCCACCGATCCCGTGCCGCCCACGATCACGATCGATGACGGCCGCAGTCGAGTCAACGCCTGCGCGACCGACGACGGGATGCCGTGCGGAGTCACCAACAGCGTCGGACCTTTCGCCGTGCCGGCGGCGGGGTCGGCCGAGAGAGCATCCGCGAAGACCGTGCCCGTCGCCACGTAGACCCTGGCTGCCGGCGTGACGACCGATACTGAGATCTGCGCGCTGGCCGCGTACCTGTCAGCACCGCCGAGCCGCGTCACCGCCCCGGTCGTGTAGGCCTTCAGCGCAGTCGCGACGGACGCACTCACGGAGCCGGTCCCCCCGAACACGACGATCCGTGCGGGGTGCACGCGGCCGAGCTCAGCGCGGATGACCGACGGGATGCTCGTCGGGTGAACGAGGAGGAGCGGACCCTTCGCCGAGCCGGCGGCGATCGCCCCGCCGCTCACGGCATCCGGGTAGTTCTCGCCGGACGCGACGTAGAGCACGGGATTGGCCACCGGAGTCGTCAGCCGCGAGACGCCGGCGCTCACCGCGTACCGGTCGGAGCCGCCGATCCGTGAGACCGCGGCCGCGCCACCGGCGACGAACGCCCCCAGCGACGTCTTCACCCCATCGCTGACACTCCCCGCCCCGCCGAGCACGACGATCTTCGCCGGATGCAGCCGCCTGAGCTCTGTGGCGATCGTCGACGGGATGGCTTTCGGCTGCACCAGCAGCAGCGGGCCGCCGGCGCGACCGGCAGCCGGGCCGCCCGAGAGCGCGTCCGGGAACAGGGCGCCCGACGCCACGTAGACCCTGCCGACGCCGGGGGAGAAGGTGGCCGCCGAGAGTGCGGCGCTCACGGCGTAGCGGTCGGCGCCGCCCACGCGCGTCACCGGATGGGCGGCGCCCGGCAGCCCGAAGGCCCGGAGTCTCGCAGACCCGTCGGCGTAGTACAGGTGCCCGTTCACCACGATCGGGCTCTGCCAGTGCAGCCCGACCGTGCCGGAGGTGTCGCTCCAGAGCACCCGCCCGGTCGTGGGGTCGAACGCACGCGCCCCTCCGTTGGTCAGGTAGTAGCCGATGCCGTTCGCGACGATCGGGGACGTGCCCGCCACGGCTGTCTTCCACACCGGGGTGAGCTGAGGACGTCCACCGGCACCGGTCACGACCTTCAGCCCGGAGATCCCGCTGTTGTTCGCGACGAGGACCCACGGCGTCGCACTCGCCGGGTCCACCCACGCGGCCGGCTGCGTCAGCACCTGGCCGCCCTGCGGCACCGCGATGAGCTGCAGTTCGCCGCCGAGGTGGCCGGGGCCGCCCTGCGAACTGAGGTCGCTCAGATCGAGCAGGCGAAGCTTGGCGTCCTTACCGCCCTGCACGCCCAGGTTCTTGACGGCCGAACCGGATGGTGCCGCGACGATCTCGGGCGAGGAACTGCCCAGATCCTGGTCGGAGGAATTGAGCGCCGCCTGATTCGAGGGCGTGTAGCTGTCGACGGGACCGCCGCCGATGCCGGAGCCGTCGGGCTTCAGCGCCAGCACCGTGTCGCCCCAGTTGTGCGTGCCGTCGAAGACCGAGTTGCCCGTGGCGAAGTAGATCAGGTTCGTCGCCGGGTCGTAGTTCACGCTGGGGCGCGCCCACACCGCCGACTGCACCTGCGGGCAGTCGTTCGCGGGCGTGAAGTGGACCGTCTTGTCGCTGCAGAGCGTGTTGAACACCTTCTGGGTCCCCGTGGCGAGGTCGATCGTCGTGACGTGGCCCTGATAGTCGCCGCGATCGCCCGGATAGCCGCCGTTTGCGGCGTACAGGTAGGTGTGGCCGCCCGCGCTCGCCGTCGTGAGCGCGGGGGAGCTCTTCTCGTCGTACGGCTTGGCCGTCGCGAGCTCGGGCCAGCCGCCCCCGGTGGTCTCCGCTCCCGTGCCGACGGCGTATTTGTGCACGCGCCCGTCGAGCCCGTAGGAGTACACGGACGTCCCGTTCGGGTCCACCGCGGGCGAGGAGGTCGTGTAGCACGGCTGGGTGCCGTTGTTGATGCGGCAGCTGCCTGGACCGTATTGATGCTTCCACAGCGTCGAGCCGGTGGCCGCGTCGACCGCGACGGTCCAGCCGTCCTTCGTGGTGAGGAACAGCAGGTCTTTGATGCCGGCCGGGGTGGATGCCGCGGCCAGGTAGACCGGCGGGCTGTCGGCGATCCCGGGCAGCGTCGCCGTGTACTGCTTCTGCAGGCCGCCGATGGTCGAGGGGGTGAGCACCGTCTCAGCGGCGTTCACACCGGAGTGCGTCGGGCCATTGCCGTACTGGAGCCAGGACGTCGATGCCGCCACCGCCGCCGACGGGATGCCGGCCGCGACCAGCGCCAGCGCCGTGACGACGGCCCACACCGCCGTGCGCGAGGCCGTTCCCCTCCACCTCCGCTCCGCGAGTCCCTCGGTCGGTGCCATTCCGGTCCGTGTCTCGTCCATGAGTCCTCCCCAGGCGCAGTTTCCACCCTCCCGAAGCGGTGCGCAATCCTCGTCGGCTCTGCGCGCGGGATAGCCTGGAGGATGGACTCGCGCCGCCTGGTTCGGCGGTGACACCTCAGGAGGGGTAAGATGGAACCTGTTAGAACGTGCGTCGGTTGCCGTTCTCGCGCTCCCCGATCCTCACTTCTGAGGGTCGTCGCCCAAGATTCAGAACTCGTGGTGGACTCGTCCGCCACTCTGCCCGGGCGGGGCGCGTGGCTTCATCCGACTGGCGAGTGTCTCGACAAAGCCCTGCAGAGGCGCGCCTTCGGGCGGGCATTGCGGGTCGACGGGATGCTCGGAACCCAGGCCATCCAGGACGCACTACGAGAGAACAGGCTGAACGGCACAGTGAACTCAAATGAGTGACAACTAATGAGCGGCTCGAAATGAGACCCGTCCGTAACTAACGGTCTGCCCTGCTAGGGGTAGGCCCCCTAGACAGGAGAATTGTGGCTGCAAAACCACGCGTACACGAGGTCGCTAGCGAACTCGGAGTCGACAGCAAGGTAGCCCTTGCGAAATTGAAGGAAATGGGCGAGTTCGTCAAGGGACCGTCCTCCAGCATCGAACCGCCCGTCGCGCGCAAGCTCCGTGCTGCGCTCGAGGCGGAAGGCTTCACGGCCGACAAGGCCGCAGCGTCGGCCGGTGCGAGCGAGCAGAAGGCGTCGGCTCCGGCCCCCGCCGCCGCGCGTCCGTCCACCCCCGCTGCAGCGCCCGCTGCTCCGCGCCCCGCCGGCGCACCGGTGCCCAGCGCGCCGATGTCGGTGGCGGAGCGTCAGGCTCTCGCCGAGCAGAAGGCCGCCGCTGAGGCCGCCGAGAAGAAGGCCGAGGCCGAGAAGGCCGCGTCGGAGAAGCCCGCCGAGGCCGCTCCGTCGCGCCCGGCTGCCGGTGACGCCGCTGCCAAGCCCGCGACCCCGCGTGCAGCGAGCGGTGACAACGCGGCCAGCAGCATCCCGCGCCCCGGTGCGCCGCGTCCGGGCAACAACCCGTTCGCCTCCAACCAGGGCATGGGCCAGCGCCCGACCACCCCGCGTCCGGGCAACAACCCGTTCGCCAGCTCGCAGGGCATGGGCCAGCGCCCGTCGCCCGGCAACATCCCGCGCCCGACGCCTCCGCGTCCGGGTTCGCCCCGTCCCGGCGCCCCCGGTGCCGGCGGCGGCAACCGTCCTGGTCGTCCCGGCCAGGGTGGCGGCGCGCGTCCCGGCTTCCAGCAGCGTCCCGGTAGCGGCGGCGGTGCTGGTGCAGGCGCCGGCGCAGGCGGCGGCTTCCAGCGTCCCGGTGGCGGCTTCGGCGGCCCCCGTCCCGCAGGTGGTGGCGGTCGTGGCCGTGGTCCCGGTGGTGGTACCGCCGGTGCGTTCGGTCGCGGTGGCGGCAAGAGCAAGGCCCGCAAGTCGAAGCGCGCCAAGAGGCAGGAATTCGAGCTCAGAGAAGCTCCGTCGCTGGGCGGCGTGAGCGTACCCCGCGGCGACGGCAACACGATCGTCCGCCTGCGTCGTGGAGCCTCGATCTCCGACTTCGCCGACAAGATCGACGCCAGCCCTGGAAACCTCGTCACCGTGCTGTTCCACCTCGGTGAGATGGCGACGGCGACCGAGTCCCTCGACGAGGCGACGTTCGGCATCCTGGGCGACGAGCTCGGCTACAAGGTGCAGATCGTCTCGCCGGAGGACGAGGACAAGGAGCTGCTCGAAGGCTTCGACATCGACCTGGAGCAGGAGCTCGAGGACGAGACCGACGAAGACCTCGAGATCCGTCCCCCGGTCGTCACCGTCATGGGTCACGTCGACCACGGTAAGACGCGTCTTCTCGACGCGATCCGCAACGCGAACGTCGTTGCGGGCGAGGCCGGCGGCATCACCCAGCACATCGGTGCCTACCAGGTGTGGACCGAGCACGAGAACATCGAGCGCGCCATCACCTTCATCGACACCCCTGGTCACGAGGCGTTCACCGCCATGCGTGCCCGTGGTGCCCAGGTCACCGACATCGCGATCCTCGTGGTCGCGGCGGACGACGGCATCATGCCGCAGACCATCGAGGCGCTGAACCACGCCCAGGCGGCCAACGTGCCGATCGTGGTCGCGGTCAACAAGATCGACAAGCCGGATGCGAACCCCGCCAAGGTGCGTCAGCAGCTCACCGAGTTCGGCCTCGTTGCCGAGGAATACGGTGGCGACGTGATGTTCGTCGACGTGTCGGCGCGCAACGACATCGGCATCCAGGACCTCCTGGATGCGGTGCTGCTCACCGCCGACGCCGGTCTCGACCTGCGCTCCAACCCCAACAAGGATGCTCGCGGTATCGCGATCGAGGCCAAGCTCGACAAGGGCCGTGGTGCTGTCGCGACCGTGCTCATCCAGTCGGGAACGCTGCGCGTCGGAGACCCGATCGTGGCCGGCACGGCTTACGGCCGTGTCCGTGCGATGGTCGACGAGAACGGCGACACCGTGCACGAGGCCTACCCCTCGCGTCCGGTGCAGGTCCAGGGTCTGTCGAGTGTTCCGCGAGCCGGCGACACCTTCCTCGTCACCGAGGAGGACCGCACGGCACGTCAGATCGCTGAGAAGCGTGAAGCCGCCGAGCGCAACGCACAGCTGGCCAAGGCCCGCAAGCGCATCTCGCTCGAGGACTTCACCCGTGCTCTGGAAGAGGGCAAGGTCGAGGCGCTCAACCTCATCATCAAGGGCGACGTGTCCGGTGCCGTGGAGGCGCTGGAGGAGTCGCTCATGAAGATCGAGGTCGACGACTCGGTTCAGCTGCGCATCCTGCACCGCGGTGTCGGCGCGATCACCGAGTCGGACATCGACCTGGCGACCATCGACAACGCGATCGTGATCGGCTTCAACGTCCGTCCGGACGTCAAGGCCCGTGAGCGTGCGGCCCGCGAGGGTGTGGATGTGCGGTTCTACTCGGTCATCTACAACGCGATCGACGACATCGAGAGCTCGCTCAAGGGCATGCTCAAGCCGGAGTTCGAAGAGATCCAGTCGGGTGTCGCCGAGATCCGCGAGGTGTTCCGTTCCTCCAAGTTCGGAAACATCGCCGGTGTCATCGTGCGGTCGGGAACGATCACGCGAAACGCCAAGGCTCGCGTCATCCGCGACGGCGTGGTCATCGCCGATGGCCTTGCCATCGAGTCGCTGCGTCGCTTCAAGGACGACGTCACCGAGGTCCGTACCGACTTCGAAGCCGGTATCGGCCTCGGAAAGTACAACGACATCCAGATCGGCGACGAGATCGAGACGACCGAGATGCGGGAGAAGCCCCGCGTCTAGGCGTGAACAGGAGGTCCGGAAGCTCAGCCTTCCGGGCCTCCTCCCATCACGGCAGGTGAAGGAGAGACAACATGGCTGATCCGGCACGCGCGAGAAAGCTCGCCGACAGAATCAAGGTGATCATCGCCAAGCGCCTGGAGCGCGGAATGCGTGATCCCCGCCTCGGCTTCGTCACGATCACCGATGTCCAGGTGACCGGGGACCTGCAGCACGCATCGGTCTTCTACACGGTGTACGGCACCGACGAGGAGCGCACCGACACGGCCGCGGCCCTCACAGCGGCGACCGGGATGCTGCGGACCGAGGTGGGCAAGAACATCACCGCCCGCCTGACCCCGACGCTGGAGTTCATCCCCGACGCGATCCCCGAGAACGCCGCGCACATCGAAGACCTGCTCCGCGAGGCGCGGGAACGCGACACGGAGGTGGCCGGCCTCGCCGCGAGTGCGCAGTACGCGGGCGACGAGGACCCCTACGTCAAGCCGCGCGAGTTCGAGGACGACGAAGACTAGCCCGCTGCCCTCATCGAAGGGCCAGAATGAGGGGCATGTACGCCGTCTCGTTCTATGACGCCGATCCGGATGCCGGGCCGGAGCACTTCCAGAAGCTGGTCGACACCTACCCCCGGCACCGCGCCTACCTCGACGAGTTCGCCGCCGGTGGTGAGGTGCTCATGATCGGCACCTTCGGCGAGCCCGCGACGCAGGGCTCGATGGCGATCTTCCGGTCCAGGGAGGCCGCCGAGCGCTTCCGCGAGGGCGATCCGTTCTGGACGGAGGGGCTGGTGCACCGGTCGCGCATCCTCGACTGGGACCCGCTGGTGTTCGCCGAGCAGTAACCGCCGGGCGTCGGGCAGCAGCCGCCGGGCCTGGGCCGTGCGGCCTCGTCAGGGGAGCACGTAGCCGCCTTCGACCGCGATCGCCAGCCCGTCGGTGAGCAGCCCCGCCAGCGCGCGATCGCGCTGCGCTGCATCCGGCCAGAGGGCGTCGATCTCGGCCTGCGTCACCGGGATGTGCGACGCGCGCAACTCCGCGAGGATCAGTCCGCGCACCTGCCGGTCGGATCCCTCGTACTTCTTCTGCACCGCCTTGCGCGGGCCCTCGTACACCGGATAGCCGGCCAGCCGCCACGCGCAGGCGTCGCGAACCGGGCACTCCTCGCAGCGCGGGGTCCTGGCGACGCACACCAGCGCGCCGAGTTCCATCATGCCGGCGTTGAACGCGGCAGCGGCAGAGCGCTCGTGCGGGAGCAGGGCCTCCATCGCCGTGAGGTCGCGCTTGGCGCTGGGCGGACCCGGCTCGCCCTGGCCGTCGACGGCGCGAGCGATCACCCGCCGGATGTTCGTGTCGACCACCGGGTGGCGCTCACCGTACGCGAACACGGCGACGGCTCGCGCCGTGTAGTCCCCGATCCCGGGGAGGGCGAGCAGCGCATCCACGTCATCCGGGACGACGCCCCTGTGCCGTTCGGTGATCGCCACCGCGCAGGCGTGCAGCCAGAGGGCGCGGCGGGGGTATCCGAGCGACTGCCAGGCGCGCACAGCCTCGCCGGGAGGGACGGCCGCGAGGTCGGCCGGGGTCGGCCACCGCGTGAGCCACTCCTCGAGCCGCGGGATGACGCGCGAGACCGGCGTCTGCTGCAGCATGAACTCGCTGACCAGGGTGCCCCAGGCCGTGAAGCCGTCGCGCCGCCAGGGGAGGTCGCGACGGTTGGCGTGGTACCAGTCGACGACGGCGGTGGCGACCGTCACGCGTGCGCCGCGGTGTCGCGGAAGACCGGGCCGTCGAGCATGATCCCAGCGTAATCGCTGCGAACGCACGTGAGCGCTCGACGAGCGCGTGACGGCGACCGCGCCGCGGCCTAGGCTCGTGGCATGAAGCTGCCTCCCACACCGCGCGTGCTGTTCCTGCGAGAACTGGCGGGCGAGATCGCCCACAACTACGGTCATGGGCGCACCATCGTGGCCGTCGACGGCCCGTCGCACACGGCCGTTTTCGCCGACGACCTCGCCGCCGTGTTCCAGGAGGCCGGACACGACGCGTTCCGCGCGTCGATCGTCGACTTCCACCGGTCGCGCGCCGAACGCACCCGGCTCGGCGAGGAGACGGCGCAGCGCTACTACGAGGGCGCCTACGACTACGGAACACTGCGCCGCGTGCTCATCGACCCATTCCGGATGGCCGGCAGCACCGGCTTCCAGACCGCTGCGTTCGACGAACGACGAGACGCTCCCATCGAGAGCAGGTGGGAGACGGCGCAGGCCGACGCGATCCTGATCATCGACGGCGAGTTCCTGCTGCGCCCGGAGCTCCGCGGCAGCTGGAACTTCTCGATCGAGCTCGTCGATCGCGAGGAGAACCCGATCTACGAAGCCGACGCGAGTCCGCGGCTCTGGGCGAGCGCCCTCGTGTCCGACGCCGATCCCGAGCGTCCCCGTCGGGTCTTCGCCGACAGCTGCTGAGTCCGACAGCTGCTGAGGCCGACAGCTACTGAGGGCGGGCCACCGGGCTGCTACCTGACGGCGCGCATCCGCTCGACCACGGCATCCATCGGCAGGAAGGCGCGGGTGCGCTCGACCTCGTGCACGAGGTCGACGATGGCGGCGTTGATCGGCGCCTCGCGGCCGAGTTCGTGCGCCTCGCCGACCACGGCTCCGTTGAGATAGTCGATCTCTGTCGCCTGGCCGCGCCGGATGCTCTGCAGGGTCGATCCCGGATTCGGCGTCGCGCCCATCCGCCGCTTCATCATGAGCGGAACGAGCTGCCCGGCCCACAGCGGGGCGATGGACACGAACCGCAGGATTCCGTTCGTCAGGCCCTGGAGGGACCCGTAGCGCACGCCGGCATCGAACCCGACCCGCACGGCCTCCCGCATGCTCGCCGTGACGATGCGGCGCAGCCGGCGGTCGCCGAGGGTGTCCTGCGCGCTCAGACCTGTGATGGCCGGCATCGCGTTGATCTGGTTCACGATGAGCTTGGTCCACTGGCTGCCGGTGAAGTTCGCGACCGCGAAGGCGGGCATGGCGGCGTCGAGGACCTTCGTGGCCGCGACAACTGCCGCCGGCGGCTCGCCGTCGCCGGCGCCGAGGTAGGTGTTGGCCGCGGTCGTGACGCTGACCCGGCCGGGGGAGAGGAAGCTCGCTGCGTAGAGCGCGAGAGCCCCGACGCACTCGGAGTCGGGGAGGAGGAGCGCCGCCTGGCGGAGACCGTTGAGGCCGTTCTGCACCACGACCACGGTGCGACCGGCCAGCAGGTGCTGGTTCTCGCGGATCGCCGCCGCCGCATCCTGCGCCTTGGTGCAGAGGAAGACGAGCTCCGGCGCGGCCTGGAGCGTCTCGGCGGCTTCGACCTGGGCGACGTGCTCGCCCCAGGCGCCGCTCAGCCGCAGACCGTCGCGACGGATGGTCTCGAGGTGCTCGCCGCGCGCCGTGACCTCGACGAGGTGCCCGACGCGGTCGAGGAGCGCTGCGATCGTGCCGCCGACGGCTCCCGCCCCGATCACCCCGATACGCATTGTCTCAGCGTACGGGGGCGACCGGGTCAGGCCAATTCGCGGCCGGGGCTAGCGGATCCGCTCGCCCTCCGCCAGAGCGACCGCTTCCGCCGATCCCTCGCCGGCTTCGGCCTGTGCGATCAGTTCGGCGGCGTCGGGGCCGGCTGCCGCGCGACGCATCCGCCGGATGCCCGACGGGAGCGCGACCGAGATGACGGCCGCGAGGGCGAGGACGCCCGCTCCGACCCAGACGGCGGGGATGGCCGCGTCCACGTAGCCGGTGGGGGTGAGCGTTCCGCCCGCTCCCGTGAACACCGCGGTGAGCACCGCGACGCCGAGTGCGACGCCGATCTCGCGCAGCGTCGAGTTGGTGCCCGATGCCTTGGCGTGGTCCTCCGGCTTCATGTTCACGAGCACGGCGGTCGAGCTCGGAGCGAACACCAGCCCCATGCCGATGCCCGCCAGCAGGAACGGGGGCCACATCGCCGAGTAGGGGAGCGTGGCCGACAGCGTGGCGGCGATCCATCCCATGGCGACGGCGAGCATGCTGAGCCCGACGAGGATCGGGAGCCGGGTGCCGGTGCGCGGGGAGACGAGTCCCGTGAGCGGGGCGATGACCATCGGCGCCAAGGTCCACGGCATCGTCATCACGCCCGCTTCGAGCGGAGTGTGGCCCTGCACGACCTGCAGGAACTGGATCAGGATGAAGATCGCCCCGAAGATCCCGAAGCTGAAGGTCATGCCGACGAGGTTGGCGACGGTGAAGCTGCGGTCGCGGAACAGCCGGAGCGGAAGCAGCGGTGTCGGTGTGCGCTGCTCCCAGACGATGAAGGCCCCGAGCAGCACGGCGCCGGCGACCAGCGAGCCGACCACCTCGAAGCTGTCCCATCCGGCGGGATTGCCGCGCACGATCCCGAAGACGACGCCGAGCACGCCGAGACCGACCAGCACCAGGCCGACGACGTCGGCACGGACCCGCTTGCCGAAGCTGTTCGGGAGGGCCGCGAGCACCAGCGGGACGGCGATGACGCCGAGCGGCACGTTGAGCCAGAAGATGGCCTGCCAGTTCCAGCCCTCGACGACCGCGCCGCCGATCAGCGGGCCGGTCGCGACGCCGAGGCCGGAGATGCCGCCCCAGATGCCGATGGCGGCCGGGCGCAGGCGTTCGCTGACGCTGCCGGCGAGCAGTGTGAGGGAGAGCGGCATCAACGCGGCGGCGCCGACGCCCTGCACGGCGCGGGCCAGGATGAGAATCCAGGGTTCGGTCGCAAGGGCGCTCGCCGCGGAGGCGAGGGTGAAGATGACGATGCCGGCGAGGAAGACCGAGCGCCGGCCGAAGCGGTCGCCGAGGGCGACGGCCATGAGCATGAACGTTGCGAAGCTCAGCGTGTAGGCGTTGACCACCCACTGCAGTTCTTCGATGGAGGCGCCGAGGTCGCGGGAGATCACCGGGAGGGCGCTGGTGACGACGAGGTTGTCGAGGGTCGCCATGAACATCGGGAGGGATGCGGCGATGATCGCGAGCCAGACGGGCACGCGCCGGGTGCTGGAGGACATGGAAGCCGTTTCTGTCGTGGATTCGGAGAGGATCGGGTCACAGATTGGTAATTGAATGATTACTACGAGGGCGACATTAGTAATCAACTGATAACCTGTCAAGCGTGACCGAGAAAATCAGCGACCGCATCCCGTCGGGAGAGCGGCGCGAACAGATCCTCGCGGCAGCGAGCCTGGTGTTCGGGGAGCGCGGCTACTTCGGCGCCACGACCGACCAGATCGCGAAGGCGGCGGGGATCAGCCAGCCCTACGTCGTGCGCATGTTCGGGAGCAAGGAGAACCTCTTCGTCGAGGTCCTCGCACGCGCCCTCGACAAGCTGCTGGTCACCTTCAACGCCACGATCGACGGCTGGAAGGCCGACGGCTCCCCGGCGGACCAGATCGGCCGGCTGCTCGGAACCGCCTACGTCAACCTGATCGAGGACCGCGGCATCCTGCTGTCGCTGATGCAGGCGTTCAGCATGGGGCACGACCCGGTCATCGGGGCGCAGGCCCGGAAGGGCTTCATCGCGATCTACACGCTGCTGCGCGACGATGCGCGCTTCGAACCGGAGCGCGTGCGCACCTTCCTGGCCGAGGGCATGCTGCTGAACACGCTGCTGGGGCTGCGGCTGCCGGAGGAGTACGGCCTGGACGAGGCGGCGACCGAACTGCTCGAGTGCACCTTCCAGACCAAGCTCCAGATGGTGCTCGACGTCGTCGGCGAGAAGAGCGCATGACGGGCAGCGGCATCCTCCTGGTCGACAAGCAGGGCGGCTGGACGAGCCACGACGTTGTCGCGCGCACGCGCCGCCTCGCGGGCACCCGCAAGGTCGGGCACGCCGGCACGCTCGACCCGATGGCGACGGGGCTGCTCATCCTCGGCCTCAACTCGTCGACCCGGCTGCTGACCTACATCGTCGGCACCGACAAGGAGTACCGGGCGACCATCCGGCTCGGCGCGACCACGACGACCGATGATGCCGAGGGCGACATCCTGGTGCAGGCACCGACGGCTGCGGTCGTCGCGATCAGCGACGACGCGGTGGCCGACGGCATCGCAGCGCTCACGGGCGAGATCGAGCAGATCCCGAGCGCGGTCAGCGCCATCAAGGTCGACGGCAAGCGCGCATACGCTCGGGTCCGCGCCGGCGAGGAGGTCGTGCTCGCCGCGCGGCCGGTGACGATCTCGGAGTTCGAGCTGCTCGGCACGACGCGGCTCGACGGCGCCGTCGACCTCGACGTGCGGGTCGTGTGCTCGTCGGGGACGTACATCCGGTCGCTCGCGCGCGACCTGGGGGCCGGGCTCGGCGTCGGGGGACACCTCACCGCTCTGCGCCGCACGCGCGTCGGTCCGTTCTCGGTCGAGGACGCGCGCCCGATCGACGACATCGACCCCGCCGACCGGCTGATTCCGGCGGCGGAGGCGGCGAGCATCCTGTTCGAGCGGTTCGAACTGAGCGACCAGCAGGCGATCGACCTCATGCACGGCAAGCGCATCCACGTTCCCGACAGGGAGAATGGAGGCGGCGTGCCCGTCGCGGCCGTCTCGCCGACCGGGCATCTGGTCGGCCTCATCGAATTCCGTGGAAAGGAAGCCAGGAGTCTCGTGAACTTCCCGACAGACGAGATCGCGACCGCATGATCGAGTGGTTCACGACGGTCCAGGTGACCGTCGCCTGCCTTGCGGGCGTGCTCTGCATCGTGCTCGGACTCGCCAAGCGGGTGCCCGGCGACGTCAGCATGG
This sequence comes from Leifsonia sp. 10N434, assembly GCF_056394405.1. Classification (NCBI taxonomy): domain Bacteria; kingdom Bacillati; phylum Actinomycetota; class Actinomycetes; order Micrococcales; family Microbacteriaceae; genus Leifsonia; species Leifsonia sp. 10N434. The sequence goes on from NZ_JBFTHV010000006.1 coordinate 82,396, forward strand.
GCGCGGTCGCCCTGGTCGAACTGCTCCTGGTGGTGCAGCTCGTGATCGCGATCATCGCGCCGCTGGTGGGGAACGGCCCCTCCGGCAGCCTCGCCGAGTTCTACATCTACCTGATCTCCGCCCTGATCCTGCCGCTCGCCGGCGGGTTCTGGGCCCTGATCGAGCGCAACCGCTGGAGCACGGTCATCCTGGGCGCCGTCTGCCTCGCCATCGCCGTGATGGTCTACCGGATGGGGCAGATCTGGTTCGTGCAGGGCGTCTGAGCGCGCGCGAATAGAATCGAAGGTGATGTCACACCACACCATGTCCGCGCGCGAGCGAGGCACCACCGACAGTCGGAGACGCGTCACCGGTATCGGGCGGCTGCTGGTCTTCGTCTACGGCGTCCTGGCGCTTGCCGCGACCGGACGCAGCGTCTTCCAGATCATCGACCGGTTCGACGAGGCGCCCATCGCCTTCACCCTCTCGGCGGTCGCCGCCGTCGTCTACATCGTGGCGACCATCGCCCTCGTGGCGCCGGGGCGCGCCTGGTACCGCGTGGCGTGGATCACGATCTCGTTCGAGCTCGTCGGCGTGCTGGTGATCGGCTCCCTGAGCCTCTTCGCTCCCGCCGTGCTCGGACTGCACGACGTCGACCCGTTCGGCCGTGACGCGACCGTGTGGTCGGTCTACGGCATGGGCTACCTGTTCATTCCGCTCGCCCTCCCGATCCTCGGGCTCCTCTACCTGCGGGTGCTCCGGCCGCGGAGCGCCGCCGAGACCGTGGCGGATGGAGATCGAGCGTGAGGGTCTTCCGCGGGCTCGCCGAGGTCCCCGACGGCTTCGGGCCGAGCGCTGTCACGATCGGCAAGTTCGACGGCGTGCACTCCGGGCACCGTGCCGTGATCCAGCGGCTCTGCGAGGTGGCGGCCGAGGGCGGGCTGGTCTCCACGGTGATCACGTTCGACCGCAATCCGCTCGAGGTGCTCGCGCCCGAGAAATGCCCGCCGTCGCTGGTGAGCATCGAGCAGAAGCTCGATCTGCTGGCCGGGACCGGTGTCGACGCCACGCTGATGATCGCGTTCGATCGCGAGCTCGCCGACCTCGCGCCGCGTGACTTCGTGCGCCAGATCCTGGTCGATCGGCTGCATGCGTCCGCTGTGCTGGTCGGCAGCGACTTCCGGTTCGGGCACCGTGGCGCCGGTGATGTGGCGATGCTGCGCGAGCTGGGTGGCGAGTACGGCTTCGTCGTGCACCTGATCGACGACGTGCGGCCGGAGCATGGTCGGCGCGTGTCGTCCACCTGGATCAGGGAGCTGCTGGCGCAGGGGGACGTCGCGCACGCCGCGACCCTGCTCGGCCACGTTCCGACCCTCCGCGGGGTCGTCGTGCACGGCGCCAAGCGCGGCCGCGAGCTCGGGTTCCCGACGGCGAATCTGTCGCCGGATTCCGAGGGGCTCATCCCGTCCGACGGCGTGTACGCCGGCTGGCTCACCGACGGGGGCGAGCGCTATCCGGCCGCTATCTCGGTGGGCAACAACCCGACGTTCGAGGGTGTGCCGCAGAAGCAGGTGGAGGCGTACGTGCTCGACCGCGACCTCGACCTCTACGACCATCACGTCGAGATCGCGTTCGTCGAACGGATCAGGGGCATGGTGGCGTACGCCGGCATCGACCCGCTGATCGCGCAGATCGGCGACGACGTGGCGCAGGCCCGCCGCATCCTCGCTGTCGAGCCTGCCTGATGACCGACGCCCCCAGCCGCCCGCTCTGGCGCGGCCGCACGATCGCGCTGCTCGGAATCCTGCTGGTCGCCTCCAACCTCCGCACCGCGGTGGCCGCGCTGTCGCCGATCTTCGCCGAGATCCGTCTCGAGTTCGATGTGTCCAGCGTCGGGGTCGGACTGCTCGGGATGCTCCCGCCGGTCTGCTTCGCGCTGTTCGGACTGATCGCTCCCGCGTTCACCCGCAAGGCGAGCCTCGAGTCGGTGCTGGTGATCGCGCTCGGCGTGATGCTCGCCGGTCATCTGGTGCGTGCGACGGCCGGATCGTTCGCGGCGCTCGCGATCGGCTCGGCGATCACCTTCGCCGCCATGGGCGTCGGGAACGTCCTGCTGCCGCCGTTGGTCAAGAGGTACTTCCCCGACCGCATCGGCCTGGTCACGTCGCTCTACGCCACGGTCATGTCGGTCAGCACGCTGCTGCCCCCGCTGCTCGCGGTGCCGGTCGCCGACGCGACGAGCTGGCACGTCTCGGTCGGGATGTGGGCTGCCGTCACTGTGCTGGCGATCCTGCCGTGGCTGGCCATCCTCATCCGGCACAAACCGGCGCACCCCGATCATGACGTCGAGGTCGACGAGGCGCGGCCGCAAGCGCTGCGGCGGGTCTGGCACGCGCCGATCGCCTGGGCGCTGGCCGTGGTCTTCGCGGCGTCGTCGCTGAACGCGTACGCCATGTTCGCCTGGCTGCCCGAGATCCTGACCGACATCGCCGGATCGACGCCGGTGCAGGCCGGCGCGCTGCTTTCGCTGTACGCCGGCATGGGCATCCCGGCCGGGTTGCTCGTGCCGCTGCTCGCCGCGCGCATGAAGAACGTCGCCCTGCTCATCTACGCGGGCGTCGCAAGCTTCGTGATCGGCTACCTCGGGCTCATCCTCGTGCCGGGCACGGCCACCTGGCTGTGGGTCGCCTTCGCCGGTCTCGGCCCGCTGCTGTTCCCGCTCTGCCTGGTGCTGATCAATGTCCGCACCCGCACGCACGAGGGCTCGGTCGCCCTGAGCGGGTTCACTCAGGGCGTCGGTTACACGCTCGGGGCCCTCGGGCCGCTCGTCGTCGGCCTGCTGCACCAGGCGACCGGCGGCTGGACGATCGCCCTGATCGTGCTCACCGCGACCGCCCTGGCGGCTGCGGCCGCCGGCACGATCGTCGCGCGCCCGCGCTTCCTCGAGGACACCACCCACCCCTGACCGCCCGCATGCGATCGAGTCCGAAGTTGCTGCGACGACACGCCGCGGTTCAGCGCAACAGGTTCGGACTCGATTGCGGGGTGCGGGGTGCGGGGTGCGGAGTGCGGGGCGCTGGTGCGGGGCGCGGAGCGCTAGGGGAGCAGGTGCGCGCGGTGCACGAGGGCGGCCGCTCCGATGAGCGGGCCCTCGGACGAGAGGGCGCTCGGCACGATGCGCACCTTGCGCACGTACGGGAAGTAGTGCGCCGCGATGACCGCGCGCATGTGGTCGAAGAGGTCCGGCGTCGCGTGCGAGAAGCCGCCGCCGATCGCCACCAGCTCGAGGTCGAGCAGCGCGGTCGCCGACGCGATCGCCCGGCCGACGGCCTCGCCGGTGCGGCCGATCGCCGCGCGCGCGACCGGGTCGCCGGCAGCGTAGGCCGCCGCGAGGTCCTCGCCGGTCGTGCCCGTGAAGCCCTGGCGACGCGCCCACGACACGGTGTGCGGTCCCGATGCCATCGCCTCGAGCGCGCTGGGGTTGCCGAACGTGTCGTCCCCGATGATGTCGCCCACCTCGACGTGGCCGATGTGGCCGGCGTTGCCCGTCGGCCCGGTGATCACACGGCCGCCGACGATGAGGCCGCCGCCGATCCCGGTCGAGATGACCATGCCCATCACGTTGTCGACGCCCTGGGCGGCTCCCACCCAGTGCTCCGCCATGGTGATCGCCACGCCGTCCATCTCGAGCGTCACGGGGATGTCGAGTCCGGCATCCGCGATCACGCCCGCGATGAAGTCGCGCAGCGGGTAGTCGCGCCAGTGGGGCACGTTCAGGGGTGACACCAGGCCGAGGATGCGGTCGATCGGTCCCGCGCAGCCGATGCCGACACCGACCAGCTCCGCGCCGGCGGGAAGTGCCGCGATGGTGTCGCGCACGACTCCGCCCACCGAGGCCTCGAGGTCGGGGATCGTCGCAGTGCGTCCTGTCGGACGCCGGTGGCGCGAGCCTTCGATCAGGCGTCCGTCGGTATCGACGAGCGCGGCTTCGACCTTGGTTCCGCCGAAATCGACGGCGACTACGAGGGGAGTTGGCACGCTCAATACCCTAAAGGAAAGCCGGCCTGCTCATATGAGCAACAGGTGCGCGCGCGTTGCTCAGGCGCGCGAGCCTTCCTAAGCTGGAAGCGTGGCCCTGAATGACAACGACGAGATCCTCGCCGTCAAAGCCGCGGAGCTCTACTACGAGGCCGGCAAGACGCAAGACGAGATCGGTCTCGCACTCAGCGTGAGCAGATGGAAGGTCGGGCGGCTCCTCGTCGCCGCACGTGAGCATGGCTTCGTGCGCATCGAGATCGTGCACCCGAGTGCCCGCCGGTTCTCGCTCGAGCGCGAGCTGTGCGGCTTCTACGACCTCACCGACGCGGTGGTGGTGCCGTCGATCGACTCCGATTCCGATGTGCAGGCCCGGGTCGCTCAGGCGGCCGCCGACTACCTCACCACGCTCCGTCCCGTACCGCGGACGCTCGGCGTCAGCTGGGGCCGCACCCTGCACGCCGTCGCCGCGCGCCTGCGCCCCGGGTGGGCGGTCGGCGTCAACCCCGTGCAGATCAACGGCAGTGTCTCGAGCACACGTCAGGCCACCGCCGCCGCCGACACCGCCGTGGTGATCGCGCGCAAGGCGCAGGGCACCGCGACCCTGCTGCCCAGCCCGGCGATCTTCGAGCAGGCCGCCACCCGGCGCGCCATCGAGGCCGACCGCTCGGTGCAGAGCGTGCTCGAACTCGCCCGCAACGCGTCCGCGTACCTCTTCAGCGCCGGCGTCGTCGACACGAGCTCCGTGCACGTCGACAGCGGCTACCTCACCCCGGATGACGTGCGCTCGCTCGCCGAGAAGGGCGCGGTCGGCGACGTGGTCGGCCGCTTCATCACCGAAGACGGCCAGGTCGCCGACGAGGAGCTGAACAACCGCACGCTCGGCATCTCCCTCGATGAGCTCCGCGCGGCGCGCACGAGCATCGCCGTCATCGCCGGCCAGACCAAGCACCGTGTCGCGCACGCCGTGGTGTCAAGCGGCCTGTGCACCGCTCTCATCACCGACGAGGCGACCGCAAACCATCTTCTCGGGCGCACCGAGCAGCAGACCACGGAGCTGCCGGACCTCGAGCAGCTCAGCCGACAGAACGAAGGAGTGTCGTGACCATCGAAACGACGACCCCGCCCGTGCGAACCCTCGCACCGGCGGCCAGGGCAGTGGATGTGCTGGGGGGCGACCTCACGGAAGCCAGCCTGCGCCGCTACCTCAACGGCATCCCCGGAGTCGACGCCGTCGGCCTGGAGCAGCGCGCGGCCGGGCTCGGCACGCGCTCGATCAAGACGACCAGCAAGGCCTGGGCGCTCGACACGATCATCAGCCTGATCGACCTGACCACCCTCGAGGGTGCGGACACCCCCGGCAAGGTGCGTTCGCTCGTGGCCAAGGCCCTCACCCCGGATGCCGGCGACCCGTCGACCCCGCGGCCGGCGGCGGTGTGCGTCTACGGCGACATGGTGCCGTACGCGGTCGAGGCCCTCGGCGCCGCCCACGCGGCGAAGACCCCGGGCGGCATCGCCGTCGCGGCCGTCGCGACCGCGTTCCCGAGCGGGCGGGCCTCGCTGGCCGTCAAGCTGGCCGACACGGCGGACGCGGTCGCGGCCGGCGCCGACGAGATCGACATGGTGATCGACCGCGGCGCGTTCCTCTCCGGCCGGTACGGACTCGTCTTCGACGAGATCGTCGCGGTCAAGGAGGCGTGCCGCCGTGCCGACGGCTCCTACGCGCACCTCAAGGTGATCCTTGAGACCGGGGAGCTGAACACGTACGACAACGTGCGCCGGGCATCCTGGCTCTCGATCCTCGCGGGCGGCGACTTCATCAAGACGTCGACAGGCAAGGTCTCGCCGGCTGCGACGCTCCCGGTGACGCTGAGCATGCTCGAGGTCGTGCGCGACTGGCACGCCCTCACCGGCGAGTACATCGGCGTCAAGCCGGCCGGCGGCATCCGCTCGTCGAAAGACGCCATCAAGTACCTCGTGACCGTCGCCGAGGTGGCGGGCGAGCACTGGCTGCAGCCGCACCTCTTCCGGTTCGGCGCCTCGAGCCTGCTGAACGATGTGCTGCTGCAGCGCCAGAAGCTGGCGACCGGGCACTACTCCGGCGCAGACTACGTCACGATCGACTGAACGAAGGCAGAATCATGAGTTTCCTCGAATACGCACCAGCGCCCGAGTCCCGGTCGATCCTGAACCTGCGCGACCAGTACGGCCTCTTCATCGACGGCGAGTTCGTCGACGGCAACGGCACCCCGTTCCAGACCATCTCGCCGGCCAGCGAGGAGCGCATCGCCACGATCGCCACCGCGAACGCCGCCGACATCGACACCGCCGTCGCGGCCGCCCGCCGGTCGTACGACCGCGTCTGGTCGCGGATGAGCGGAAGCGACCGCGGCAAGTACCTGTTCCGCATCGCCCGTCTCGTCCAGGAGCGCGCACGCGAGCTCGCGGTGGCCGAGAGCCTCGACAACGGCAAGCCGATCAAGGAGAGCCGCGACGTCGACGTCCCCCTGGTCGCCGCCTGGTTCTTCTACTACGCCGGATGGGCCGACAAGCTCGACCACGCCGGTATGGGTCCGGCGCCGCGCGCGCTCGGCGTCGCCGCCCAGGTAATCCCGTGGAACTTCCCGCTGCTGATGCTCGCCTGGAAGATCGCCCCCGCGCTCGCGGCCGGCAACACGGTCGTGCTGAAGCCGGCAGAGACCACCCCGCTGACGGCGCTGCTCTTCGCGGAGATCGTGCAGCAGGCCGACCTCCCCGCCGGCGTCGTGAACATCGTCACCGGCGCAGGTGAGACGGGTCGCGACCTGGTGAACCACCCGGATGTCAACAAGGTCGCCTTCACGGGATCGACGGCGGTCGGCCGCGAGATCGCGCGCTCGGTCGCCGGCACCGACAAGAAGCTCACGCTCGAGCTCGGCGGCAAGGCGGCGAACATCGTGTTCGACGACGCGCCGATCGATCAGGCCATCGAGGGCATCGTCAACGGCATCTTCTTCAACCAGGGTCACGTGTGCTGCGCCGGCAGCCGGCTGCTCGTGCAGGAGTCGATCCACGAGGAGGTCGTCGACCGCCTCAAGACGCGGCTCTCGACGCTGCGCCTCGGCGACCCGCTCGACAAGAACACCGACATCGGCGCGATCAACAGCGCCGAGCAGCTGCAGCGCATCCGCGAGCTCTCGGACATCGGCGAGGCCGAGGGCGCCGACCGCTGGAGCCCCGAGTGCGAGATCCCGGAGCGCGGCTTCTGGTTCGCGCCGACCATCTTCGACAACGTGTCGACCAGTGACCGCATCGCCCGCGAGGAGATCTTCGGCCCCGTGCTGTCGGTCCTGACCTTCCGCACCCCGGCCGAGGCCATCGCGAAGGCGAACAACACGCCCTACGGTCTGTCGGCCGGCATCTGGAGCGACAAGGGCAGCCGCATCCTCGCCGTGGCCGACAAGCTGCGGGCCGGCGTCGTGTGGGCCAACACCTTCAACCGCTTCGACCCGGCCAGCCCGTTCGGCGGTTACAAGGAGTCGGGCTACGGCCGCGAAGGCGGCGTGCACGGGCTGGCGGCGTACCTGAAGCCCGGACGCACGGCTCAGGCCTCGCTGGCCGGCGCACCCACCACCACGACCCGCAAGGGAGCAAAGAAATGAGCCGCCTGACCGTGCCGAAGACCTACAAGCTGTACATCGGCGGCAAGTTCCCGCGCAGCGAGTCGGGTCGTACCTACGAGGTCGTGTCGGCGAAGGGCGCCTTCCTCGCCAACGCGGCGAAGGCCTCCCGCAAGGACGCCCGCGACGCGGTCGTCGCCGCACGGTCGGCGCTCAGCGGGTGGGCCGGAGCGACGGCGTACAACCGCGGGCAGGTGCTCTACCGCATCGCGGAGCTGCTCGAGGGCCGCCGTGCGCAGTTCGTCGACGAGATCGTGCAGGCAGAAGGCGTCTCCGTCGCGGCGGCCGGTGCGCAGGTCGACGAGGCGATCGACCGCTGGGTCTGGTACGCCGGCTGGGCCGACAAGTTCGCCCAGGTCGCGGGCAACGCGAACCCGGTGGCCGGACCGTACTTCAACATCTCGGTGCCCGAGCCGACGGGTGTGGTGGCCGTCATCGCTCCCCAGCGCGACAGCCTCCTCGGATTCGTCAGCGCGGTGGCGCCCGCCCTGGTCGCCGGCAACACGGTCGTCGTGGTCGCCAGCGAACGGTTCCCGCTCTCGGCGGTCAGCCTGAGCGAGGTTCTCGCCACCAGCGATGTCCCCGGCGGTGTCGTCAACATCCTCACCGGCTCACCGGCGGAGATCGCGCCGTGGCTCGCCTCGCACGCCGACGTCAATGCGCTCGACCTCGTCGGCGCGGGCGACCTCGAGTGGGTCGATCTGCAGATCGCCGCCGCGGACACGCTCAAGCGCGTGCTTCAGCCCGAGAACGGCCCGGATGCCGCGGCGCCGTCGCTCGACCGGATCGCGTTCTTCACCGAGACCAAGACGGTCTGGCACACCAAGTCGCTGATCTAGCGGGTCGCCGCGTCCATCGCGGCCAGGAACGCGCGGTAGGTGCCGTCGACATCGCCGTCCGCGGCGTCGATGCGCACCGTGCCGGGCCGCTGGTCCACCACCCCGAGCATCCGCTCGTAGTATTCGCGGATGCTCGGGGTGCCGGGCGTGCTCTGCAGCGCGCTCGCATCGCGGTGCCGGTCGTCGGTCGGCGCGGCCGAGCGGCGTTCGAACCGGCGCTCGGCCTCGTCGGGGCCGGTCAGCAGCACGACCTCGACGAACGGGCAGCCCACCTCGAGGCTGAGCGCCTCCAGTCGTTCGATGAAGTCGATTCGGGCGAGAAGCTGGGGGACCACCACGTCGTGCCCGGCGAGCAGGTGCGTGCGCGCCATCCCGATCGCGAGATCGCGGGCGTGCAGCCCGGCCTCGGTGGGGGAGCCGCGCCAGTGCCCGAGCAGTCCGCGCACCACGTCGATGTCGAGCACCAGCGCGAGCGGATGCTCCTCGGCGTACCGTTCGGCGATGGTCGACTTGCCTGCCGACGGAGCGCCGTTGATCAGAGCGAGTGTTGCCATTCCCGCAGTCTAGAAGTGCACGGCAGCTGGGAACGACTGGCGCGTCCCCTTCTCGCGGGGGAGGATGGGGGGACAGACGAATGGAGGTGCGATGTCGGATCATGGACCGACGGCCCTCGTCGGTGACAGTCTCATTCAAGGCGGGGACTGGCAGGCGTGGCTACCGGATGAGACCATCTACAACTTCGGAGTCGGCGGCGACACCACCGATGACGTGATCGCGCGGCTGTGGGATGTGATCAACGCGCGTCCGACGCTCGTGGCGCTGTTGATCGGAACGAACGACCTCGCCTGGCGGCGGTCGGTCGAGCACGTCGTGCGCAACATCGAGACCATCCTGGTGACGCTGCGCCGGGAGCTGCCGGAGGCGCACATCCTGGTGCAGTCGGTACTGCCGCGCGGGCACGAGTTCGCCGACCAGATCCGCGACATCAACCGCCACCTCTGGCAGTTCGCGCCGACCGTGCACGCGCAGTGGCTCGACCTCTGGCCGGCGCTCGCGCTCGACGACGGCGAACTCAACCCGCGCTTCAGCGACGATCGCCTGCACCTCAACGTCGACGGCTACAAGGCGTGGCTCGATGAGCTGATCCCCGGACTGGAACGCGCCAGGGAGCTGCCGCCGAGCAGCCGTGCGATCCAGCTCCCCGACCTCGGGGGCACCTACTAGTCGGAGCGCGACTGCGGAGAGCCCGCGCCTAGCGCTGACGCAGCAGGGCGGCGTAGAAGCCGATCCCGCGCAGCCAGGTGCGCACGTGCATCCGCTCGTTGCGGGCGTGCAGCGTTCCCCGCTCGTCCCCGCTCATCTCGAACGGAGTGAAGCGGTAGACCGCGTCGCAGATCGCGGTGAAGTGCCGGCTGTCGCTGGCGCCGAGCATCACGTACGGCGTGACAACGGCATCCGGATGCGCGGAGCCGATGCCCGCGGCCACCGCCGACCACTCCGGTCCGGTCGTGGGTGACACCGGCGACGGTTCGCTCGGGTCGATCGCCTCGATCGACACCAGGGGATCGCGCACGGCGCGGCGGATGTGGCGGATCGTCTCGGCCACGGAGGAGCCGACCGCGATGCGCACGTTGACGATCGCCTCCGCGCGCTCGGGGAGCGCGTTCGCCGCGAGGCTGCCGCTGAGCTGGGTCACGGCGGTGGTCGTGCGCACGATCGCACGCGTCTCGTCGCTGACCCGGCCCAGCACCGCGACGAGTGCCGGCTTCAGCCGGCGGGCGCGGGTGAACACCGCGCGCAGCGGGCCGGTCGCGTGCGCGCCGAGCGTTTCGACCATCTGCAGGTTGGTCTCGCTGAGACGGGCGGGGAACGGCCGGGCGTTGAGCCGGGTGATCGCGCGGGCGAGCCGCACGGTGGCCGTGAGCTTCGGCGGCGTCGAGGCGTGGCCGCCGTTCTGCTCGACGCTCATCCGGATGCTCGTGATGCCCTTCTCGCTGACACCGACGACGGCGATCGGCTTCGCGACACCGGGGAAGATGCCCTCGACCACCGCGCCGCCCTCGTCGACGACCAGGGCGGGTCGCACGCCGCGCTCGCGCAGCGCGGCGACGATGGCCCGCGCGCCGGAGCCGACCGTCTCCTCGTCGTGGCCGAAGCTCAGGTACACGTCGTGCTCCGGAGTGAATCCCTCGGCGACCAGGCCGTCGACCGCCTCCAGCACGGCCGCGAGGGCTCCCTTGTCGTCGAGCGTGCCGCGTCCCCAGAGAACCCGGCCGTCGACGCCGTCGTGGAGGTCACCGGTGAGATCGGCCGCGAACGGGGGATGCTCCCAGCCGTCATCGGTCGCGGGGACGACGTCGTAGTGCGCCATGAGCACCGTCGGTGCGCCCGGGGAGCGGCCGGCCCAGCGGTAGAGCATCGAACGGCCGTGCAGCTCGCGCTCGAGCGTGGCGTGCAACGCGGGGTAGAGCTCGGGCAGGAGCGCGATGAAGCGGTCGAAGCTCTCCCAGTCGGTGGAGTCGACATCGTTGCGCGACATGGTCGGCACGCGCAGCAGCGAGCGGAAGCGTTCGAGGGCCGCGTCGTCGTCGATCGCGGCGGAGGAGGGAGGGATCGGCACCCGGCTATTCTCCGGCAGCCGAACGGAACGCCGCGTACGCCTCGTCGGAGAACAGGACGAATCGCACGGTCTCGACGGGACCGATCGATGCCGCGAGTACGGCGCGCACGGTGCTGACCGCCACGCGAGCGGCGTCGTCCATCGGCCACCCGTAGACGCCGGCGGAGATCGCGGGGAACGCCACGGTCGTGACGCCGAGCTCGCGGGCGACCCGCAGCGACGAGCGGTAGGCGTTCTGGAGCAGCTCGGTGCGGTCCTCGGTCGACGACCAGACAGGGCCGACGGTGTGGATGACCCACTCGGCCGGCAGGTCGCCCGCGGTGGTCGCGACGGCCTGTCCCGTCGGCAGACCGTCGGGAAGCGTCGTCGCACGCAACTCGCGGCAGGCGTCGAGGATCGCGGGTCCGCTGCGGCGGTGGATGGCGCCGTCGACGCCGCCACCGCCCAGCAGGGAGCTGTTGGCCGCGTTGACGATCGCGTCGACGTGCTGCTCGGTGATGTCGCCGCGGACGATCTCGATGGGGTCGCTCATCATCAGCCCCGGTTGTTCGAGAGCTCGTACACCTTGAGCAGTTCGAGGATCGCGTCGTCGCGCTGGCTGCCGCCCTCCTCGAACATCTCCGACACGTGCGTCTTGAGGTGGTTCTCGACGAGCAGCTTGTTGAGCGAGCCGAGCGACTTCTGGATGGCGAGGGACTGCGTGATGATGTCGACGCAGTAGTCCTCGTTCTCGATCATCTTCTCGAGGCCTCTCAGCTGGCCTTCGAGGATGCGCGTGCGGTGCATGGCGCGTTTCTTGATGTCTGCGATCACCCCTCCAGGATAACCCGCCGATCCCGTATACCCCTATGGGGTACGTGATACGGTGGCGACATGGAAACCAGCTACGACATCCAGGGCATGACCTGCGCTCACTGCGCACGTTCCGTCAGCGAGGAGCTCTCCGCGATCGACGGCGTCACCTCGGTGGCGGTCGACGTCGCTGCCGGCACCGCGACCGTGGCCAGCGCGTCCATCCTCGACGAGAACGCCGTGCGTGCGGCGATCGAGGAGGCGGGCTACGTGCTCGCCCGTCCCGGACTGCTCCCTCTCCTGTGACCGTCGCGGAGCTCGACCTCGCGATCGAGGGGATGACGTGTGCGAGCTGCGTCGCCAGGGTCGAGAAGAAGCTGGGCCGACTCGACGGCGTCACCGCGAGCGTCAACCTCGCGATGGAGCGGGCACGGGTCTCGTATCCGGCCGACCTCGACCCTGCTGCCCTGATCGCCGCGGTCGAGACGGCGGGCTACGGCGCCACGCTGATCGAGCCGGACGCGCCGGCGCCGGCCGTCCCACGCGGCGGCGGGTTGCGCATCCGGCTGCTGGTGAGCGCCGCCCTGACCGTGCCCATCGTGCTGCTTGCGATGGTGCCCGCCTGGCAGTTCTGGGGCTGGCAGTGGGTGTCGCTCGTGCTGGCGACCCCCGTCGTGCTCTGGGGCGGCTGGCCGTTCCACCGCTCGACGCTGGTGAATCTGCGGCACGGCGCCGCGACGATGGACACCCTCGTCACCCTGGGCACTGCGGCCGCCTCCCTCTGGTCCGTCGGTGCGCTGGTGTTCGGGACGGCCGGCGAGCTCGGGATGCGGCACGCATTCACCCTGGTCGCCGAGCCGGGCGCGGCATCCGGCGCCGTCTATTTCGAGGTGGCTGCCGGGGTGACGACGTTCCTCCTGCTGGGACGGTTCATCGAGGAGCGGTCGAAGCGCCGGGCGGGCGCCGCCCTGCGCGATCTCCTCGAGGCCGGGGCGAAGCACGTGACGAGGCTCGAACCCGATGGAGCCGAGACCCTGGTGCCGATCGAGGCGCTGGCGGTCGGGGACCTGTTCGTGGTGCGACCGGGGGAGAAGATCGCGACGGACGGAACCGTGGTCGACGGGACGGCGGCCGTCGACGCGAGCGCGATGACGGGAGAGTCGGTGCCGGTCGAGGTGGCGCAGGGTGACGCGGTGGCCGGCGGGACGATCGCGCTCGGCGGCTCCCTCGTCGTGCGCGCAACCCGGGTCGGCCGCGACACGCAGCTGGCCAGGATGGGCGCCATCGTCGAGCAGGCCCAGCTCGGCAAGGCGGGCATCCAGCGGCTCGCCGACCGCATCTCGAGCATCTTCGTGCCGATCGTCATCGGACTCGCAGTTGCGACGTTCGCGATCTGGATGCTCGCGGGCGGCGGCGCCTCGGCGGCGCTGAGCGCGTCGATCGCGGTGCTCATCGTCGCCTGCCCGTGCGCGCTGGGGCTGGCGACCCCGACGGCGCTGCTCGTCGGCACGGGACGCGCGTCGCAGCTCGGCATCCTGATCACGGGCCCCGAGGTGCTGGAGCGGGTCGGACGCATCGATACGGTCGTCTTCGACAAGACGGGCACGCTCACGACGGGCCGGATGAGCGTGGACTCGGTGGCGACCGCGGCCGATGCCGACGCGGCCGGGGTCGTGCAGCTGGCGGCGGCGGTCGAGCGCGGCTCCGAGCATCCGATCGGCCGGGCCGTCGCCCGTGCGGCGCAGGACGCGCCCGGTGGGCCAGGGAGCGCCCCGGCCGTGACGGACTTCCGGGCCATCGCCGGGTTCGGTGTCACCGGCCTGGTCGACGGGCACGCGGTCGTCGTCGGCCGCCCCGACGACGTGCTCCGGATGCTCGGCACGGCGCTCGACGCGGACCTCGCCACTGCCGTCGAAGGGATCCGTGCCTCCGGTGCGACTGCGGTGCTGGTCGGTGTCGACGGGTGTGTGGTGGCTGCTCTCAGCGTCTCCGACCCGCTGCGGCCGGATGCGGTGCTCGCCGTCTCGCGCATCCGGTCACTCGGCCTCGAGCCGATGGTGCTCAGTGGCGACCATGCTGCCACGGTGCGAGCGGTGGTCGCCCCGCTGGGGATCCGGAACGCGATCGGCGGGGTGACACCGGCCGGCAAGGCGGAGGAGGTCGTGCGGCTTCAGGGAGAGGGTCGGATCGTCGCAATGGTGGGAGACGGCGTGAACGACGCCGCCGCTCTCGCGCAGGCCGATCTCGGGATCGCGATCGGCTCCGGCTCCGACATCGCGATCGAGGCGGGCGATCTCACCCTCCTGCGCTCCGACCCGGTTCTCGTCGCCGACGCGATCCGCCTCTCGCGCGCGACGGTGCGGGTGATCCGCGGCAACCTGTTCTGGGCGTTCGCGTACAACGTGGCCGCACTCCCGATCGCTGCTCTGGGGCTGCTCAACCCGATGATCGCGGGGGCGGCGATGGCGTTCTCCAGCGTCTTCGTCGTGCTCAACAGCCTGCGTCTGCGTCGCGCGGTCTGATCGGGCTCCGAGCGGGCTCCGGCCGCCGCCCGAAGTGGGCTCCGATCGGGCGGCTGCCGGGGCTGGGTGGCCGTCACGGGACGACATATACGCGCGCGGGGATACAGCGCATAGCAGTCCGGGATGCCAGTGGACGCGCGGATTCCCGGCGTGCCGCGCGGATTACCCCACAACGGGGGGTGGGGGAGGACATACCGGTGGGTCTATCCTCCACATAGGGGTTGAGAAATATTCGTTTTACAGGAAAGGCCCGACTTTGCTGAAGAACCTCAGCCCGCTGCTTTCTGGTGCGCTTTTAAGTGCGCTGGATGCCATGCACGATGGCGACATGCTTACCCTTGTCGGCAGCGGCTATCCAGAAGAAGAAATTGTTTCACCCGTCATACATCTCGGAGAGGTGACCACAGAGGCCGCGGCGGACGCGATCCTCAGTGTGCTGCCCCTCGACAACGAGATCCCGGCACCGATCATGTTCCTCGATTGCACCGGGTCCCTCGACGATGTACCGGACGTGGCGTTCGCGGTGAACGGCATTGCATCTGATGCCGAACTTCGTCGCGTCGCGATGACACGTCTCGAGTTCGACGACTTCGTCGCGCTTGCCCGCCATTCCGTTGTGACCGTGCGTGTGGGGTCGGACGCCCCGCCGTGCGCGTTCCTGCTGCGGAAGGGCTTCTGCTGACCATTCCCGAATGCCGCCCCGCCCGACGATCTCTCGTCCGGGCGGGGCGGTACAGCAGAACCGCGCCGGCCTCACGGCTGCGCTGCGCCCGAACGCAGGAGCAGCCAGGAGCCTGACGTAGACTTCGGTGTCGTGTCACGTCCCGCCGCACAGCCGGCCTTCAATCGCACAGCGCTCGCGCCGGGAATCCTCGGCGCCATCGTGCTCGTCGCCGGTCTCGCTCTGATCGGCAGCGACTGGTACCTCTACGTGCGCTACGTCGTCAGCATCCTCGCGCTGATCCTCTGCGTGTTCGCCGGACAGGCCAAGGCGTGGTGGTGGTTCGCCGGCCTCATCCCGATCGCCGTCGTCTGGAATCCGGTGTGGCCGATCGCCATGCCCGACGACCTGCTGCGGGTGCTCCACCTCGCGGGCGCCGTGCTGTTCGTGGCGGTCGCCGTCAACGTCAAGGTGCCGACCGACCAGCGTCGCTAGCGGCGCCCTGTGTTGATCGTGGCCCGCGCGCTCATCCTCGCGTAAACTGGTGGTGCGTCACCTCAGAAGTGGCGCGCACGTCGGCGTTCCGCATCCGGATTCTGTGTCCGGTCGCCGCGTCCGATTTCTCACGCCACACGGCGTCCCGCCCGTCGAGGCGCGCGACGCACCCACTGGAGGACCATGTCTCGTTCCGGTCAGCGCACCGCCTCGTCGCGCCCGCAGCAGCAGCGTCGCGCCCGGCACGCGAACAACGACGGGCTCATCCCCGTGCTCGCGCGCAAGGTGCGCGAGGTGGAGGCCAAGGCCGTCGACGGCAAGAAGCTCGGACCCACCAACCGCACCAAGTTCCAGGTGATCGCCTTCCTGATGCGCGAGGAGCGCGCCCGGGCGAAGACCGACACCGAACTCAGCGATGCGGCGCGCGCGGAGCAGCTCAAACGGCTCGACGGGATCGCGACGATCCTGGCGAAGACGGCCGCCAGAGACACGTCGCTGATCTCCCTGCTCGAGAGCGAGGCGCCGCCCACCGCCACCGCGCAGAAGATGCGCCGCGACTGGCTGCTGGAGTCGGGCACGGAGCTGAGCCCCGACGACCTCATCATCACCACCGAGCGCATCGCGCCGAAGCAGGAGAGCGTCATCCCGCCCGAGCTGGCGGAGAAGCAGGTCATCCCGCAGTCGGTGCGGGCGCGCCAGCTCTCCAACCCGTTCCTCGCGCCGGACTTCTCGCGCGGCGCGGCGACGGCACCGACGCCACGCCGCCGGCTCGACTCCTGGGAACTGCTCGGCCCGCTGTTCAAGTCGTTCGAGTACGGCTCGGGCGGCCAGGCGGCGAGCATGGACCTTCCGCCGGCGCCCGCCATCGACCGCTACTCGCCTCCCGGACTCGAGCTGATGCACCACCAGGCGCGGTTCGTCGAGAGCGTGCGCCTCGGCCACCGGTCGTTCCTGCTCGCCGACGAGCCCGGCCTCGGCAAGACGGCGCAGTCCGTGCTCGCCGCCTCCGTCGCCGGCGCCTACCCGCTGCTGGCCGTCGTGCCGAACGTCGTCAAGATGAACTGGGCGCGTGAGGTGGAGCGCTGGACGCCGCACCGCCGCGCGACCGTCATCCACGGCGACGGGGAGGGCCTGGATGCCTTCGCCGACGTGGTCATCGTCAACTACGAGGTGCTCGATCGCCACCTCGCCTGGCTGAGCACGCTCGGCTTCAAGGGGATGGTCGTCGACGAGGCGCACTTCATCAAGAACCTGCACTCGCAGCGCTCCAAGTACGTTCTCGGACTCGCGGAGGCGATCCGCGCCAACGGCGACCCGCTGATGATGGCGCTCACCGGTACGCCGCTGATCAACGACATCGACGACTTCAAGGCGATCTGGCAGCTGCTCGGCTGGATCGACGGCAACAAACCGACGCCGGCGTTGATGGAGAGGCTCGAGGAGACCGAGCTCACCCCGGCGGACTTCGGCTTCTACGCCGCCGCCCGCGAAGCGGTCATCGACATGGGCATCGTCCGCCGCCGCAAGATCGACGTCGCGGCCGACCTGCCGAGCCGGCGGGTCGTCGACCTGCCCGTGGAGCTCGACGACGACCTCGGCCGCTCCATCCGCCAGGCGGAGAAGGAGTTGGCCGCGCGACTGGTGGCCAAGTACGAGCGTGCGTCCGCCGCCGGCCGCCCGGATTCGTTCGACGGCGACGACGAAGCGCACCGCAGGCACCTCATCCGGCTGGTCGCCCAGTCGGAGCTCGAGGAGTCGAAGTCGGCGAAGTCGGGCGAGAACGTGTTCACCATGGTGCGCAAGATCGGTCAGGCCAAGGCCAACCTCGCCTCGGACTACGCCGCCCAGCTCGCCCGGTCCGTCGGCAAGGTCGTGTTCTTCGCCAAGCACATCGACGTGATGGATGCGGCCGAGGAAGCCTTCGCCGCCCGCGACCTGCGCACGATCTCGATCCGCGGCGACCAGTCGGCGCTGGCGCGTCAGAAAGAGATCGACGCGTTCAACAACGATCCGGATGTCGCAGTGGCCGTGTGCTCGCTCACCGCTGCCGGCGTCGGCCTCAACCTGCAGGCGGCGTCGAACGTCGTGCTCGCCGAGCTGTCGTGGACGGCCGCCGAGCAGACCCAGGCGATCGACCGCGTGCACCGCATCGGCCAGGAGGAGCCCGTCACGGCGTGGCGGATCATCGCGGCGCAGACCATCGACGCCAAGATCGCCGAACTGATCGACTCCAAGGCGGGCCTGGCCTCCCGCGCGCTCGACGGTTCGGATGTCGAGCTCGGGTCGGAGGACTCGGTGCAGCTCGCAGCACTGATCCACGTGCTCGAAGAGGCGCTGGGCTAGCGGGGCGCGTCAGGCGATCTCGGCGTCGTCGGGATCCAGGGGGACCCGGCGCTCGTCGTCCGGCACGACCTCGTCGTCCGATTCGTCGTCGACGATCGGAAGGTCGTCTTCGTCGAAGATGCGCGGCGCCGGTTCGTAGTCGCCGTCCTGCGACTCGATGAATTCGTCAGGCTCGTCGCTGTCACCGTCGCGGCGAGGGTCGCTCTCGCTCATGCAGCCCAGGGTACGCCTGACGGCAGCCACGGTCGAGAGACGGTGGCGAGCCGCTCGGGCATCGGCTGGGCGTCACCCGATGGTGAAGACGAAGTACGGCCCGTTCTCATCGTGCAGGATGCTGGCGGTGCCGGCGAACGCGGCGAAGTCGCCGGTCCCCGTCCCCGGCACGATGTAGCCGAACGCCGAATCGTCGCCGGGGTGCTGGAGCGCGCCGTGATGCACGGTGAACGACCCCCGCCGTCCGTCCGGCAGCTCGCCGGTGATGCGCTCCGCCGCCAGGTACCCGCGGCTCTCCTCCGTGCCCGACGACACGAAGTGCGCCACAGACTCGCCGACCAGTGCATCGGTGTAGGTCTTGCGCATGGTCACCGCACCGGCCCAGTCCCCGTCGATGCCGGGGAGTGCGGCAGGGTCCCATCCGGTCACGTCGAAGCGGGCGTTGATGATCTCGTGCTCGGTCATCTGCCCACCCTAGGAGCGCCGGGAGCGCCCGTCTTGTAATTTCGCGACAGCGGCGATCTGGGCTAGACAAGGAGGATGCCGAACCACTGCCAGATCGAAATCGAGCGGAAGTACGACGTCGACGACTCGGCCGTGCCTCCGCGTCTGGTGGGCGCAGGCGCCGTCGCCATCGAGAGCGACCCGGCGACGGCGGAGCTCGTCGCGGTCTACATCGACACCGCCGACCTCGCCCTCGCGCGCGATCGCATCGCTGTGCGGGTGCGTCATGGAGGCGGCGACGAGGGCTGGCACGTCAAGCTCCCCGGTGACGAGGGCCGCACCGAACTGCACTGGCCGCTCGGCGCCGGTGACAGCGACGATCCGCCGGCGGAACTGCTGGCCACGCTCCGCGACAGGATCGGGGATGCACGCCTTCAGCCGATCGCCCGCGTCACCAATCTGCGCACCACCGTGATTCTGCAGGATGCCGCCGGCTTCGCCGTCGCAGAACTCTGCGACGACCACGTAGCCAGCGAGAATCTACGTACGGGCGGGGTGCGGCAGTGGAGAGAGTGGGAGGTCGAGCTGCTCGGAGGGGCGCCGGACACCCGCGAGGGCAGGACGGTTCTTCTCGACGAGATCGAGCAGCGTCTCCTCGACGCCGGCGCGGTCGTCTCGGCCAGCTCGTCGAAGCTCGCCCGGGCGCTCGGGCTCTGACGCCATCCGGCGCTTTTGTGCTGGGGGCGAGGCGTCGGGCATGATTCACACGTAGGAATAACACCCCAGGGAGCAGCATGAAGATCGGCATCCTCACCAGCGGCGGCGATTGCCCCGGACTGAACGCGGTCATCCGCGGAGCGGTCCTCAAGGGCGACCGCGTGTTCGACTCGGAGTTCGCCGGTTTCCGTTACGGCTGGCGCGGTGTCGTCGACGGCGACATCATGACGCTCGACCGTCACAGCGTGCGCGGGCTCTCGCGGCAGGGCGGGACCATTCTCGGGTCGAGTCGCACGAACCCCTTCGAGGGCGAGAACGGCGGGCCGGAGAACATCCAGCGCATGATGGACCAGCACGGTATCGACGCCATCATCGCCATCGGCGGCGAGGGGACTCTCACCGCCGCGCGTCGGCTGACCGACGCCGGTCTCAAGATCGTCGGCGTGCCGAAGACCATCGACAACGACCTGGCGGCCACCGACTACTCGTTCGGCTTCGACACGGCGGTCGAGATCGCGACCGAGGCGATCGACCGGCTGCGCACCACCGCGGAATCGCACCAGCGCTGCATGGTGGTCGAGGTCATGGGACGCCACGTCGGCTGGATCGCGCTGCACTCCGGCATGGCCGGCGGCGCCCACGCCATCCTGATCCCGGAGCAGCCGCAGTCGATCGAGCAGATCGTCGAGTGGGTCGAATCGGTGCGCGACCGCGGGCGTGCTCCGGTGATCGTCGTCTCCGAGGGCTTCCACCTCGACACGATGGAGGAGGCGCACTCGCACAAGGGCCTCGACGCCTTCAACCGGCCGCGCCTGGGCGGCATCGGCGAGATGCTCGCTCCGATGATCGAGGAGCGCACCGGCATCGAGTCGCGGGCGACCGTGCTCGGCCACATGCAGCGCGGCGGAGTGCCGAGCGCCTACGACCGGGTGCTCGCGACGCGTCTCGGCATGGCCGCGATCGACGCCGTGTACGAGGGCCGCTGGGGTTCGATGGTGTCGTTGCGTGGCACGGACGTGGTCAACGTCTCGATCGCCGACGCGACCGGCGGCCTGAAGACCGTTCCGCAGGCGCGGTACGACGAGGCTGCACTGCTCTTCGGCTGATCGCAGGGGACTAGGCTCACCGTCACAGACGAAAGGAGCTCCTGTGCCCAGAGTCGTTCAGTTCGACGAGTTCGGTTCGCGCGATGCCCTGAAGGTGGTCGACCGGCCGCGACAGTGGCCGGGGCCCGGCCAGATCCTGGTGAGGGTCATGGCGGCGGGTCTCAATCCGATGGACACCAAGGCGTACCGGGATGAACGCGCGGCCGGGCGCATGGGTGTCACGGTGCCGAGCGGCATGGGTCAGGACTTCGCCGGCTTCGTCGAGGAGCTCGGCGACGGCGTGTCCCGCTTCACGGTGGGGCAGTCCGTGTTCGGCACGGCGCCGTTCGCCTCGATGGCCGACTTCGCGATCGTGCAGGAGGACGGCCAGGTCGTCGTGAAGCCCGATCCGGTCACGTTCGAGGTCGGCGGCTCGCTCGGCGTCGTCGCGCGTACGGCGGTGGCGAGTGCGCGCTCGCTCGGACTGGGCGAGAACGACACCGTGCTGGTCAGTGCGGCGGCAGGCGGGGTCGGCATCCTGGCCGCTCAGCTGGCCGTGCGCGCCGGAGCGACCGTGATCGGAACCGCGAGCGTCGAGAACCACGAGTTCCTCGAGGGGCTCGGCATCATCCCCGTCGAGTACGGCGACGGCCTCGCCGACCGGGTGCGCGAGGTGCTCGACGACGGCGACCGGGTCACGGCGGTGCTCGACAACCACGGCCCCGACACGATCGACACGGCGATCGAGCTCGGCGTCCCCGTCGACCGCATCAACACGATCGCCGCGTTCGGGCCCGCCGCACGCGGTGCGCACACCGTCGGGGGGTCCTCCGCCACGAACGACGACATGAGCGAGATCGCCGAGCTCCTCGCCGAGAACGAACTGGTGCTCCCGATCGACTCGATCTTCCCGATCGAGCGCGTCATCGAGGCCTACAGCCGACTCGAGGCGGGCCACGTGCGCGGCAAGATCGTCGTCGTCACCGAGTAGCGCGTCGGAGCGCGGCATTAGACTCCGAGCAGTCTCGAAGAGGGAGCACGAATGGTACCTGCCATCAACTACTGGGCGGTCCTGATCGCCACGGCCTCCAGCATGGTGGTCGGCTCGATCTGGTACGCACGCGGCGTGTTCGGCGCCTATTGGATGCGGCTGGTCGGCCACGACGAGGAGTCGATGCGGCGCGGGGCGGCGTTCCCGCTCATCATCACCGTGGTCGTGAGCTTCATCACGGCGTGGGTGCTCGCCGGTGCGACCGACATCTCTTTCCACTTCTACGGCGGCTCGTTCTTCTGGAATGCGGTACTCACCGCTGGCGTGCTGTGGGCCGGCTTCACCGCGGCCAGGATGGTCACCCATGACGCGTTCGACCGGAGGCCGAGCAGCCTGACCGTTCTCAACCTGGCACACGAGTTGGTGACCGTCGTCGTGATGGCGATCATCATCGGCGTGTGGCCGCCCGCGGGCGCATGATCGCCGACGAGCTGGCCCGAGAGCTGCGGGCCGCCGGGCTGAGCTGGCACCCGGTCTCCGGCGACACCTTCGCGATCGATCGCTCCGAGCTGGCGGGCGACCGCTTCACCGTCAGCGAGATGACCATCGAGCCCCACGAATTCGACACCGGCACGATCCTCGGTTTCAACGGCACGACCGAGTGGGCGCTCGACTCGCTCGCGCTGGAGGACGCACTCTGGATCCCGCGCGAGGACCAGCTGCGGGAGCTGCTGGGCGGATCGTTCCGTCATCTCGCCCGCACGTCCGACGGCTATCGGGTGACCATCCTGCTGGCCGGAGAGGATCGGTACTTCGACGAGGAGGACGCCGCGACAGCCTACGGCCGCGCGCTGCTCTCGCTGATCGGGGCCGCCGTCTCCTGACGGGAAACGGGATGCCGGGGCGGGGCGAGGACCGCCGGCGAGAGCTCTGCGACGGCACGGCCGCCCGCGAGCCCGAGCGTGATGTCGAGCTCGGCGATCAGGTTGCGCAGCAGTTCGCGCACGCCGGCCTCGCCCGCCACCGCGAGCGCGTAGACGTACGGCCGGCCGATCGCGACCGCCGTGGCCCCGAGCGCGAGCGCGATGAGCACATCGGCGCCGCCGCGCACCCCGCTGTCGAACAGCACGGGGAGCCGCCCGGCGACCCGCTCGACGATCGCGGGCAGGGCGTCGAGCGCGGCGACCTCGCCGTCGATCTGCCGTCCGCCGTGCGTCGACACCTGCACGGCGTCCATTCCGGCGTCGATCGCGCGCTCGGCGTCATCCGGATGCAGGATGCCCTTCAGCACGATCGGCAGGCGGGTGCGTTCGCGCAGGAACGCCAGGTCGCCCCAGGTGAGCGCGGGATTCGCGAAGACATCGAGGAAGGTCTCGACGGCGGCCAACGGCTCGGGCGAGCGCAGGTTCTGCCTGATGGTTCCGGGATGGCGGCGCAGGATGCTCGCGAACGAGGCGATCGTCGCCGGTGTGATCGCGGTGCGCGCGCGGGTGTAGCCGGCGTCGACGCGCGCCTTCACGAGCTGCTGGAACACCGGATCGCTGGTGTATTGCGCGATGCCGCGGCCGCGGCTGAAGGGCAGGTAGCCGAGATCGAGATCGCGGGGCCGCCAGCCGAGCACGTGCGTGTCCAGGGTGACGACGATCGCCTCGCAGCCGGAGCGCTCCGCGCGTTCGACGAGGCTGGCGACCAGATCGCTCGACGAGCTCCAGTAGAGCTGGAACCAGCGGGCGGAGCCGGGGGAGACCTCGTCCATCGCGGCGGCGACCGTCTCCATGGGCGTCGACGCCTGGTTCGATAGCACCATCGGCACGCCGAGCGAGGCCGCAGCGCGGGCGGCGGCGGCATCCGCACCGGGATGCGCGAGATCGAGCACGCCGATCGGCGCGAGCAGCAGCGGGGTCGCGCGGCGGCGGCCGAAGAGGTCGATGCTCAGGTCGCGGTCGGCCACGTCGCGGAGCACGCGGGGCACGATCCGGCGGCGCCCGAACGCGGCGGTGTCGGCGCTGTCCGTGCGCTCGAGGCCGGCCGAGCCCGCCACGTAGGCGAACGCGGCGCGGGACATCCGGCGCCGTGCGAGGCGCTCGAGTTCGCGGAACCCGGTCGGGATGCGCGGGGTGCGGCCGGTGACGCCGGCGCGATAGATCTCCGATTGGGCATCGCGTCCGGCACTGGCGGTCATGGCACCATTGTGCACCGCCGCGCATGTGTCACCATGAACCCATGACCGCTCAACCGTTCTTCCAGGCGATCGCCATCGGCTTCGAGGTCGTCGGCGTCAGCGCGATGGTCATCGGGTTCGTCGTCGCCGTGGCCATCGCGCTGCGCGCGTGGATCCGCACCAAGGACGGGGCGATCGGCTTCCGCACCCTGCGGGAGAGCTTCGGAGGGGTCATCCTGCTCGGGCTCGAGATCCTGGTGGCCGCCGATCTCGTGCGCACCGTCACGTCGACGCCCTCGCTGACCGATGCCTTCGTGCTCGCGTTGATCGTGCTGATCAGGACCGTGCTCAGCTTCTCGCTTCAGATCGAGATCGACGGGGTGGCGCCATGGCGGCGCGCGCTCGTCACCGGCCCCGAGGTCATGGCCAGGGCCGCGAAGCGGTCGGGCGACGCGACGGCCTGAACCGATCGGCCGCCGCCGATGCCGGCCGGCGCCGGGCTCAGCCCGCGCCCAGGTCAGCCGGCGCCGATATCAGCTCTCGGTGCGAGCCGCGCGTTCGGCGTTGCGGGCCTTCACGCGGGCGTTCTCCGCGCGTACCGCCGCCTGCGTCGCGCGCTCCTGCACGAGCCAGGCCGGGGGAGCGGCGAGGAGGTCTTTGATCTCCGCCGTGGTCAGCGCCTGGTCGACGCCGGAGCGTGCCAGACCGCTGATCGAGATGCCCAGCTTCTGAGCGACCACCTCGCGCGGGTGCGGGCCGTCGGCGCGCAAGGTCGCGAGCCACGCGGGAGCGGCAGCCGTCAGTTCGGCGAGCTCGCTGCGGCTCACCTCGCGGTCGCGGAACTCCTCGGGGGCCGCGGGGAGGTAGATCCCGAGCTTCTTGGCCGCCGTGGCCGCCTTCATCGTCTGGGACTTCTTCTCCGCGCTCATGACTCCAAGGGTATCGTCCGGCGGGGCCGGTACCCTTACGAGCATGGTGTCCACGTTCACGATCGCTTTCCCGCTCGGCGTGACGGTCGGCAAATGGACCAGGGTGTTCGAGCAGCGGCATCCCTCTGTCGAACTCCGGGTCGTGCGCATGGAACTCGCCGATCAGCACCGGATGCTCGTCAGCGGCGACGCCGACATGGCATTCGTGCGCGAACCCCTCGACACCGACGGACTGCACCTCATCCCGCTGTATGCGGAGGACATCGTCGTGGCGATGAGCCATGAGCACCTCCTCACGCTCGAGAAGAAGCTGCATCGTGCCGACCTCGCCGACCAGACGGTGCTCGACGACGACGCCTCGGAGGGGCTGTTCCGCACGATCGCGGGAGGCACCGGGGTCGCCGTGCTCCCGCAGTCCGTCGCGAAGGTGTTCCGGCGTAGAGACGTCGTCGCGATGAAGCTCGAGGACGCCGAGCCGAGCAGCGTCGGTCTGGCGTGGCCGCGCGAGGGTCAGCATCCGCTCGTCGACGAGTTCATCGGGATCGTCCGCGGCCGCACGGCGCACAGCTCGCGCAATCCGGAGGTGGCGGCGACGGAGGCAGCGCAGGGCAAGAAGGGCGCGAAGAAAGCCGCGAAGGCGGCCGCGCAGCCGAAGGGCGGCGGCAAGGCCGGCGGCAAGAGCGGCGGCACGAAAGGCGCAGCAGCGCGCGGCGGAAAGAAGCCGGGCTCGCCGCGCGGTCAGGTCACGAGACGTGCACGGCGGGGCGGCGCTTGACGTCCTTCTCCGCCTCGCGCAGCACTTCGCGGGTCACGGGCGCCACATCGCCGACACCTGTGATGAGGAAGCGGAACATGTTGGAGATCGGGTTCCCCTTCGCCCACTCGAAGTAGATGGTCGGTACGACCCCGGTGACGTCGCGGATCTCCATCAGCACCGCCGCGATCGTGTTCGGCACATTGCCGCTCTTCACCTGGAGCACGCGGTAGCCGTGCTTCACCACGCCGTGCACCTCCAGGTCTTCTTCGAAGTCTGACGAGTCGGAGGGGTAGACCTCGAGGAAGATCGTGCGCGCCCGCTGCGGGATGTGGCTGAACTTGCGCTCGTCCTTGTTCTTCTGCGCGTATTCCTTGTCCGTGTCGACGTCGGGCTCGTGGGCGATGATGCGGATCTCGCCCTCCTCGGCGTCTTCGAGGATGAAGTCGAGGGCCGTCACGTCGAAGGTGACACTGGTGGCGCGCAGCTGGAAGGAGCGACCGATGCGCGAGACGATCGAGATCACCAGGATGCCGATGATGAAGAGCGTCGCGATGCGCAGGCCGTCGGGCCGCTCGAAGATGTTGACGATGGTCGTGTAGACGAAGATCGCGGTGATGATCGCGTAGACGACCGTGCGCCTCGGCTGCTTCTTGCGATAGGCCGACAGGGCGACCGCGAGCGACGCCGACGTGATCAGCACCAGCACGCCGGTCGCGTATGCCCCGCCCTGGGCGTCTACGCTGGCCTGGAACACCAGGGTGATGATGAACGCGATGGCGGTGAACACCAGCACGAGCGGTCGCACGGCCCGCGCCCACTGGGGTGCCATCCCGTAGCGGGGCAGGTAGCGCGGCACCAGGTTGAGCAGGCCGGCCATCGCCGAGGCGCCGGCGAACCACAGGATCAGGATGGTGCTCAGGTCGTAGACCGAGCCGAAGATGTTGCCCAGGTACTCGTGGGCGAGGTACGCGAGCGCTCGGCCGTTCGCCGGGCCGCCGGGCTGGAAGTCCTTCTGCGGGATGAGCAGCGTCGTCGTGAAGCTCGACGTGATCAGGAAGACGCTCATGATCAGCGCCGAGGTGGTGAGCAGGCGGTGGGCGCCCTGGATGCGGCCGGCCGGGCGTGCGGGATCGTCGTCGGCCTTGCCCTTGATCTGGGGCATGACGGCGACGCCGGTCTCGAAGCCGGACAGGCCGAGGGCCAGTTTGGGAAAGACGAGCAGAGCGATGGCCACGATCATGATCGGGTCGCCGTGCTGGGTGAAGAGCGCCGTCCACCAGTCGGTGACCGCCGTGGGGTGTTGGAACACCTGCACGATCGAGGTGGTCACGACGACGACGTTCAGTGCGAGGTAGACCGCGACGAGCACGACGGCGATGCCGATCGCCTCACGGAAGCCCTTGAGGAACACGGCGGCCAGCAGGGCGAGCAGGAAGAGCGTGATGCCCACCTGATTGCCGTGGAACCATTCGGGCGTGTACGGGTTCTCGATTGCGTGCGCCGAGGCGTCCGCCGCCGACAGCGTGATCGTGATCATGAAGTCGGTCGCGGCGAACCCGAGCAGCACCAGCACGAACAGCTTGCCGGCCCACCAGGGGAGCAGGCGCTCGAGCATCGCGATCGATCCGGAGCCCTTGAAGCTCTCGCGGGCGACGCGGCGGTACACCGGGAGGGCGCCGAGCAGCGTCAGCGCCACGAGCACCACGGTGGCGAAGGGCGAGATCAGTCCGGCGGCGAGTGCCGCGATGGCCGGCTGGTAACCCAGCGTCGAGAAGTAGTCGACGCCGGTGAGGCACATGACCTGCCACCACGAGTGCGTGCGTTCAGGACGCCGGGCGTGCGGGCCCTGGTGCTCGCCGCGTTCGTCGATGAGGCCGGAGAGGAGCCAGTGCCGGAACACGCCGACCTTGGCCGGCCGGGCCACATTGTGCGCCTGGCCGGGAACGGGGACCTCGGGCCGCTGGCCCGTGGAAGTGCTGGACATGAGATCCTTCGTCGACCGGCCTACAACTGAGCCTCAGCGTACCCGTTCACCAGGGGGAGATGCGGTAGTCCTTGAGGAAGACGCCGTAGAGGTCGTCCCCGGCCTCGCCGCGCACGACCGGGTCGTACACCCGGGCGGCGCCGTCGACCAGGTCGAGGGGCGCGTGGAACCCCTCCTCGGCCAGCCGGACCTTCGTGTAGTGCGGGCGCTCGTCGGTGATCCAGCCGGTGTCGACGCTCGTCATCAGGATGCCGTCGGTCTCGAACATCTCGCCGGCGCTCGTGCGCGTGAGCATGTTGAGGGCGGCCTTCGCCATGTTGGTGTGGGGGTGACCCGGACCCTTGTAGCGGCGGCTGAACACGCCCTCCATCGCCGAGACGTTCACGATGTACGCGCGCCCGGCCTCGGTCGCGGCCATCGATGCTCGCAAGCGGCTGATCAGCAGGAAGGGCGCTGTGGTGTTGCAGAGCTGCACCTCGAGCATCTCGAGCGGGTCGACATCCTGAACGGCCTGCGTCCAGCTGTTGACGCGGTTGACGTCGGGCACGAGACCGCCGGCGTCGATCGCGCTGCCGTCGGCGTGACGGGCGAGGGACGACGAGCCGGGAGCCATCGCAAGGGCGGCGAGGTCGTCGGCGGTGAGTGCGGACGGCGCCGCCTGCTCCGCGATGGTACCCGCGAGGCTCGCCACGGACAGCAGCGGATGCGACGCCACGCTGGCCTCGAGCGCCTGCGGGTGCGGGTCGTTGGTGTGACCGAAGGTCTCCATCTCGGGCAGCGGGCCGTCGGGCAGGGGCTTCGACTCCGCCTCGGCGAGCAACGAGTACGAGCCGGGGGAACGCCGCACCGTCTGGGCGGCGTTGTTGATCAGGATGTCGAGGGTGCCCTGCGCGGCGACCGAGTCGGCGAGGGCGATCACCTGGGCGGGGTCGCGCAGGTCGATGCCGACCACGCGCAGGCGGTGCAGCCAGTCGCCCGCGTCGGGGAGCGAGGAGAACCGGCGAACGGCATCCCGCGGGAACCGGGTGGTGATGGTCAGGTGGGCACCGTCGCGCAGCAGCCGCAGAGCGATGTGCATCCCGATCTTGGCGCGGCCGCCCGTGAGCAGCGCGCGCTTGCCGGAGAGATCGGTGCGTGCGGTGCGCTTCGCGTGGCTGAGCGCTGCGCAGTCGGGGCACAGCTGGTGGTAGAACGCGTCCACGAGCGTGTAGTGCTGCTTGCAGATGTAGCAGGCGCGGGACTTGAGCAGGGTGCCCGCCGACGATCCGCTGGCGCTCGTGGTGAGGTCGGCGCCGCGCGTCTCGTCGTCGATGCGGTCGGGAGCGCCGGTGGCGGTCGCCGCCACGACGGCCTTGTCGTTCTCGGCGACGGCCGCGCGGATCTGACGACGGCGCTCCTGCTTGACGGATTTGAACATCCGGGCGGTGGCGTGGCGCACGCTCACGAAGTCGGGGTGCTCCTCGTCGAGCAGGTGGAGGTCGGCCAGCACGCGGAGGGTCGTCGCGAGGTCATCGGGGTCGATGGACGCGGAGTTCGCCGCAGCGGTCAGCGCGTCGACGGTCAGATCGGAGGCGTCGGCGTTCGAGGAGGGAGAGTCGGGGAGCACCGGAGAATTCTAGGCGATCGCGGGTGGGAGCAGTCCGTGAGCGGCGATCAGGCGGCGTGGTGCCGGCTCACTCCACCGCGAGCTCGAGCCATTCGAGGCCGCGCAGGTCGATGCACACCCGGCCGGGCTCTTCGACGGCCTTCGCCAGGACGTCGCCGCAGATCGAGCAGCGCAGCACGAGGCCGTGGTCGTTCGGGTACACGCGCGCCCGCGCCACCACCGCGATGTCGCCGCAGTGCGCGCACCGGCCGCGCGCGCTCGTGACGTCGACGGCGAACAGCTCCGACAGCAGCCCAGCCGCCGCGTTGCCGTCCAGATAGCCCATGTCGGTCAGGTCGCTCATGGCGCGCCTCCGATTCCGCCGTAGCGTTCGGTCTTGATGCGGGCGGGGTCGTGCCCGGCGGCCACGAGCCAGTCGGACACCGTCTCGACGAACACGGTGGCCCCGCAGATGAAGAAGGTCGGCATTGTCGATGCCGGCAGGATGCTGTCGGACAGCGTCTGCTCGGTCAGGCGCCCGGCGGCGACCGGCCAGCCGGACGGCGCCTCGCGGGTGTACACGTACGAGACCCGCAACGGTGCGGACTCGTCGTGCTCGAGCATCCCGAGCTCGTCGCGGTAGTACACCGACTCCGGGGTGCGCACGGAGTACAGCAGGCGGAAGTCTGCGGAACTGGCCGCCGCCGCATGTGCGCGCGCCATCGACATCAGCGGCACGACGCCGGAGCCGCCGGCGATGAGCTGAACGGGGGTCTCGTCGCCCGGCCGCCAGACGAACCAGCCGCCGACAGGCCCGCGCACCTCGAGCTGATCGCCGACGGCAACACCGCGCACGAGGTACGGCGACACCTCGCCGTCGGCGAGCTCCTCGACCGTGAGCTCGAGTTCGTCGCCGCCCAGCGCCGAGGCGATCGAGTACGACCGCACCGCCTGGTAGCCGTCGGGCGCGGTGAGGCGCACATCGACGTGCTGACCCGCGAGGTGGCCGTGCAGGCCGGGGATGCGCAGCCGCAGGGTGCGGGCGGTGGGCGTCTCGAAGTGGGCGCCCACGACATCGGCGACGTGCCAGACCGTGCTCACCAGTAGCGCTCTTCGCGCCAGGGGTCGCCGTACATGTTGTAGCCGTTGCTCTCCCAGAAGCCGGGAGCGTCCCTCGGGAGCATTTCGAGGCCGCTCACCCACTTGGCGCTCTTCCAGAAGTACAGGTGCGGCACCAGCAGCCGGGCCGGCCCACCGTGCTCGGGAGCGAGCGCGGAGCCGTCGAAGGTGTGCGCCACCCAGGCCTTGCCGTCGAGCAGGTCGGCCAGCGGCACATTCGTCGTGTACCCGCCGTACGAGTGCGCCATCGTGTACTCGTAGTCGGTGTCGACGCCCTCGAAGAGCGTGTCGAGCTTCACCCCGCGCCACGACGTGCCGAGCTTCGACCAGCTCGTGACACAGTGGATGTCGGTGCTCACGTCGTCCTGGGGGAGGGCGAGGAACTCGTCCCAGCTCCAGCGGTGCACGGTCCCCTTCTCGGTGGTGATCGTGAAGGCCCACTCGTCGTGGGAGACCCGTGGTGTCGGACCGGCGGAGAGCACGGGGAACCCGTCGGTCTTGTACTGACCCGGAGGAAGTCGCGGGTCATCGGTGCGTCGGCGGCCGGAGAAGCCGGAAGAGATGATTCCCATGGCCGCAGCATATTCCTCGGCCGGCGCACCGGTCTATGGTGAACAGATGACCGCCGTGAATCTCGGACTGCCGCTTCGGTCCAGCGCGGCCGGAGCGGCCGGAGCGGCCGGTGTGGCCGGCCCGGACAGTCCGTACGGACCGCCGGACACGGCGGGCCGACCGGAGACCGCCGAACTCGTCGACCGATTCGGCCGCGTGGCGCGCGACCTGCGGGTGTCGGTGACCGAGAAGTGCTCGCTGCGCTGCACGTACTGCATGCCGGCGGAGGGACTGCCTGCCATCCCGCGCGAGAACCTGCTGAGCGCGGCGGAGATCGCCCGCCTCGTCGGCATCGGTGCGCGCGACCTCGGGGTGCGCGAAGTGCGATTCACGGGGGGAGAGCCCCTGATGCGGGCGGACCTCGCCGAGATCATCGGCCGCTCCGCGGACGCGGCGCCCGGGGTCGACCTCTCGATCACCACCAACGGGATCGGGCTCGACCACCGCATCGGCGAGCTGGTGGAGGCGGGGCTCACGCGGGTCAACGTCTCGCTCGACACGATCGACCGCGAGCACTTCGCCGCCCTCACCCGCCGGGATCGCCTCCCGGCCGTTCTCGCCGGCATCCGTGCCGCGCACGAGGCCGGGCTCAGTCCACTCAAGATCAACGCCGTGCTGATGCGCGACACCCTGGCCGGCGCCGCCGACCTGCTCGGCTGGGCGATCGACAACGACTGCCGGCTGCGCTTCATCGAGCAGATGCCGCTCGACGCCGACCATGCTTGGGCCCGCGACAACATGGTGCCTGCCGCAGAGCTGCTGAGCGTGCTCGGCACCCGCTTCGAACTGACGGACCCGGGGCGCGATGACCCGTCGGCGCCGGCGGAGGAGTGGCTGGTGAACGGCGGCCCGGCCACGGTCGGGATCATCGCGTCGGTGACGCGCAGCTTCTGCTCTGCGTGCGATCGCACCCGGATCACGGCCGAGGGTACAGTGCGCTCGTGCCTCTTCGGCGACGACGAGACCGACCTGCGCCACCTGCTGCGCACCGGAGCCGACGACGCCGAGATCGCCCGCTGGTGGCGTGCGGCGATGTGGGGCAAGCAGGCCGGTCACGGGATCGACGCGGCCGGTTTCGTTCCACCGGTGCGCAGCATGGGGGCGATCGGTGGCTGAGACCGTGCTGGTGCGGTACTTCGCCGCCGCCGAGGACGCGGCCGGGCGACCCGAGGAGCGTATCGAGCTGGCCGAATCGACCCTGGGAGCGCTCCGCACCGAACTGGAGTCGCGATACGGCGCGGACATGGCACGCGTTCTGCGCTCCGGTTCGTTCCTGGTCGACCGCGTGGTGTCACGCGATCCGGCCCGCCGCATCGGTGCGACCGTCGACGTGCTCCCGCCGTTCGCCGGCGGCTGAGCGCACCGGCGGTCGATGACGAGGCACGCCGCTCGACGTACGCTGTTCCTCAGGCGTTGTACATCGTGACCGCTGCGGCCGGGAAGACGAGCGCGACCCCGACGCCGGGCCCGAGTCCGAGCTCGGCGACCGCGGCCGGAGCGACCAACGCCGGCAGGCTGTCCGTGCGCACACGCACGAGGTCGCCGCGCGGCTCCAGGTCGAGCACCGTCGCCGGCACACGGTTCACATCCGCCAGGGCGACGCCGGGGGCGTGGATGCTCTCCACCCGCACCTCGGCCGGCCGCACGACCGCCGCCACCCGCGCATCCTGCCGGACGGTCTCGACCGCGCGGGCCGCGACCGCGAGGCCGTCGTCCGTCACGAGACCGCCTGGCGTGCGCCGCCCGGTCAGCAGGGCGACGCCGGTCAGCTCTGCGGTGAACGGATGCCGTGGCCGCTCCAGCACGGAACGCGTGGCTCCCTGCTCGGCGATCGTCCCCTCGTGCAACACGACGACCCGATCGGCGAGCAGGTAGGCGTCGAGCGCATCGTGGCTCACGATCACGGCCGTGCGGTCGTCGAGCACGCGAGCGAGCATCTGCCGCACGGACGAGGTCACGGCGACGTCGAGCGCGGAGAGCGGCTCGTCGAGCAGCAGCAGCCGCGGTTCCGCCGCCAGCGCCCTGGCGATGGCGACGCGCTGCGCCTGGCCGCCCGAGAGCTCGGCCGGATGGCGATCGGCGAATTCGCCCGCCCCCACCTCGCCGAGCCAGTGCTCGGCACGTGCGCGCGCCTCCGGCCTGGACGCCCGGGCTGTGCGCGGCCCGAACTCGACGTTGCGCCGCACCGACAGGTGCGGGAAGAGCAACGGCTCCTGCGCGAGCAGCGCGATGCCGCGGCGATGCGGCGGCGTCCAGACTCCACCCGGTGACGCGAAGAGCGTGTCGCCGCCGAGCACGGCGCGGCCCGTGTCTGCGCGCACGAGCCCGGCGAGCACTCCGAGCACGGTCGACTTGCCGGCGCCGTTGGGCCCGAGAATGGCGACCGTCTCTCCCTCGGCGAGCTCGAGCGCGACCTCCACGCCCCGTTCGGCGACCGTGGCCTCCAGCGTCAGGCTCACGCGAGCGCCCTCCGCCGGCGTCGCGCCGGCTCGCCCGCGCCCTGCGCGACCGCGACGACCACCACGGCCACGGCGATCAGCACCAGCGACAGCGCGACCGCCGCAGCAGGATCCGTCTCCCGCTGCAGGTAGATCTCGAGCGGGAGCGTGCGCGTGACGCCCTGCAGGCTGCCGGCGAACGTCAGCGTGGCGCCGAACTCGCCGAGAGCGCGCGCGAACGACAGGATGGCGCCGGAGACCAGGGCGGGCAGCACGAGCGGCAGCGTCACGCGGAACAGCACCGTGCTCGGACCCGCTCCGAGTGTGGCGGCGACCGCCTCGTACCGCGTCCCCGCCGTGCGGAGGGCGCCCTCGAGGCTCAGCACCAGGAACGGCAGGGCGACGAAGGTCTGGGCCAGGATCACCGCGCTGGTCGAGAAGGCGACGTCGAACACGCCGCCCAGCATCCCGCGTCGTCCGAACAGGTAGAGGAGCGCGAGGCCGCCGACGACCGGCGGCAGCACCAGCGGCAGCAGCACCAGCGCTCGGATCACGCGCTGTCCGGGAAAGGACCCGCGGGCCAGCACCGTCGCCATCGGCACCCCGAGCACGATGCAGAGCAGCGTGGCGGCCACGGAGGTGCGCAGGCTCAGCAGCAGGGCGTCGACCGAGGAGGGTGAGGTGATCAGCGGGACGAAGTGCGCCCAGTCCACCCGCGCGATGAGCGCGACGAGCGGGAGCACCACGAACAGTCCGCCGAGGACGGCGACAGCGATGATCCAGCGCGGCACGCCGAGACCGGATGGGCGGGGCATCGGCTACGGCGCTCCGAAGCCGGCGTCGGCCAGCACCTTCTGGCCGTCCGGCCCGGTCACGTAGTCG
Organism: Leifsonia sp. 10N434; assembly: GCF_056394405.1. Classification (NCBI taxonomy): domain Bacteria; kingdom Bacillati; phylum Actinomycetota; class Actinomycetes; order Micrococcales; family Microbacteriaceae; genus Leifsonia; species Leifsonia sp. 10N434. Next base: position 116,258 of record NZ_JBFTHV010000006.1, read on the forward strand.
ACGAAGGCGCTCGCGAGCTTCGGGTTCTTCGAGCCCGTCAACGCGACGATCGGATAGGTGTTCACCGCGGACGAGGCCTCGGGGAACGGCACCGAGTCCACCGAGTCACCGGCGCCCTTGACATCGGTCACGTAGACGATCCCGGCGTCGGCCTCTCCGGAGCTCACCTTGCCGAGCACATCGGTCACCGCCGACTCCTGGCTCACGGGCTTGAGCGTGACACCGGTGGAGGCCTCGACCTTCGCCGTCGCAGCGCCGCACGGGACCTGCGGGGCGCAGATCACCGTCTTGACCCCGGGCTTCGCCAGGTCGGCGAACGAGGTGATGTGAGCGGGATTGCCCGGGGGGACGGCGATCGCGAGCACGTTGGTCGCGAAGTCGACCGGTTGGCCGGCGGTGAGCGTGGCATCCGTCGCCTTCGCCATGTTCTTCTCGTCGGCGGAGGCGAACACGTCGGCCGGCGCGCCCTCGGTGATCTGGGACACCAGGTCCGAGGAGCCGGCGAAGCTCAACGTGATCGTTGTGCCCGGGTGCTTCGCTTCGAAGTCCGTGCCGAGCGCGGTGAAGGTCTTGGTCAGGGAGGCGGCGGCGAACACCGTCGCGGAACCCGAGAGCGCATCGGCGGAGGCCGACGGGGTGCCGCCCGGCGATGAACCGGCGGACGAGCATCCGGTCGCTGTCAGCGCGATCGCGGCGAGGAATGCGGCGGTGGCGGTGATGCGGCGGCGCACGGTCAGTCCTTCCCAGTAGGGGTCTCGACGATCACGGTGGTGGCCTTGACGACCGCGATGGCGACTGACCCGAGTTCCAGGCCCAGTTCGCGCACCGCCTCGCTGCTCATCAACGAGACGACACGGTGCGGGCCGCACTGCAGCTCGACCTGCGCCATGACGCGATCGGCGACGATGTCGGTCACGATGCCGACGAAGCGGTTGCGTGCCGACCGGCCGATGTCCGACGGGTCGGCGGGGAGCACCGCGTTCTGCTTGGCGAGCTGAGCGAGCTCGAAGCCGTCGACGACCGTGCGGCCGGCGTCGTCTCTTCCGCTCTCGATGACGCCGGACTCGATCCAGCGCCGAACCGTGTCGTCGCTCACCCCGAGGTACAACGCGGCCTGTTTTATCCGAATCTGCGGCATGAATCACATGCTAGAGCCGAATCCGCGGAAATGAACCGTCTTCTACAGGCCGACCCATTCGGAGACGCCGTCGGAGAAGTGCTGCCGCTTCCAGATCGGCACGCGCGCCTTGATCAGTTCGACGAGTTCCGCGCACGCCGCGAAGGCTTCTGCACGATGCGGGGCCGCCACCGCCGCCACGAGCGCCAGGTCGCCGATCGTCAGGGAGCCGACGCGGTGCTCGGCCGCCACGCGCAGGCCCGTGCGACCGGCGATCTCGTCGCAGCATTCCTGCAAGAACCGCTGGGCCTCCGGATGCGCGCGGTAGTCGAGCGACACGACCCCGCGTCCCCCGTCGTGGTCGCGCACGATCCCCTGGAACGCCACCACCGCGCCGGATTCCGCGCGCCAGACGAACTCGTCGACCGCCGACGTGTCGAGCGGGTCCTCGCTGATCCGGGCGAACACGTCGCTCATGCGCCGTGCTCCGCCGCTCCGCGGACCTGGTCGACCAGGTGCGCCAGCAGGTCGCCGAGCACCTCGAGTCCGTCGGCCACGCCGCCGCGGGAGCCGGGCAGGTTCACGATCACGGTGTCGCCCGCGACCCCGGCCAGGCCGCGGCTGAGCGCAGCGAGCGGGGTGTGCGCCAGTCCGCGCACGCGCATGGCCTCCGCGACGCCGGGCAGCTCTCGGTCGAGCACCGCCGCCGTGGCCTCGGGAGTGCGGTCGGTCGGCGAGATGCCGGTGCCGCCCGTGGTGATGATGACGGCCGGATGCGCGGCGACGGCGGCGCGCAGCGCGTGGTCGATGTCGGCGTCGGCCACCACCCGCAGCTCGGTGCTCGGGTGCCCGTGCTCGGCGAGCCAGGCCGCGATCACCGGCCCGGTCGCGTCGGGCCGCTCGCCGGAGGCGGCGCGGGTGGACGCGACGACCACGATCGCCGTCGGGCGCGGTGCGGAGGCGTGGGCGGCTTCCGGCGCATCCGGTTCGGCCGCGGGCTGACCCGTGCCCGTTCCGGCGCCGGCGGGGACCGCATCCGGCTCGCCCGCTCGGCGCCATTCGCCGCGCTTGCCGCCGCTCTTGTACGCCAGGCGCAGGTCGGTGAGCATCGCGCCCGGATCGATGGCCTTCACCATGTCGTGCAGCGTCAGGCCGGCGACAGACAATCCCGTCAGGGCCTCCATCTCGACGCCGGTCTTGCCTGTCGTCGTGGCGGTCACCTCGATGCCGATCGTGCCGGCCTCCGCGTCGAGCGAGAACTCGACGTGCACGGCGTCGAGCGGCAGCGGGTGGCAGAGGGGGATCAGCTCCGAGGTGCGCTTCGCCCCGGCGATGCCGGCGATGCGGGCGGTGGCGAGCACATCGGCCTTGGGGAGCCCGTCTGCCCGCACCAGTCGCACGACCTCCGAGGTCGTCACCAACCGGCCACGGGCGATCGCGATCCGGTGCGTTGCGGCCTTGTGGCCGACGTCGACCATCCGTGCCCGTCCGTCGTTGTCGACATGCGTCAGCTCGCTCATAGTGTCCACACTGTCACGTCGGCGCCCGCTGCGACCTGCTCGGCGTCGGCGGGGAGGTCGATGAGCACGTCGGAGCGTGCCATGCCGGCGACGAGGTGCGAGCTCGGGCCGGAGGCCTGCTCGACCCTGCCGTCCGGCAACAGGCGTCCGCGCAGGAACTGCCGCTTGCCCGCCACCGACGTCAGGGCGTCGGCGAGCGGGACCTGCCTCACCGGGATGTCGGGCAGCGCCGCCGCACGGCGCAGGATCCCGCGGAGGAAGACGGTGAACGACACCTGCGTGCTGACCGGATTGCCGGGGAAGCAGATGATCGGCACGCCGTCCACGATGGCCGTCGCCTGCGGGCCGCCCGGCTGCATCGCCACGGTGCAGACCTGCGCGCCGCGCGGTTCGAGCACCTCGCGCACGACCTCGAAGGCGCCCTTGGAGATGCCGCCGGACGTCAGGATCAGGTCGCTCGCCGCGATGGCGTCGGCGAGAACGCCCTCGAACGACGCGGGGTCGTCGTCGCTCGTGCCGCGATAGCCGACGACGGCGCCGGATTCCTCGGAGAGTGCGGCCAGGGCGATGCCGTTGGCGTCGAAGATCTGCCCGAACTGCGCGGGGCGATCGCCGCGCACCAGTTCGGAGCCGGTGGTGATGATGCCGACGCGCAGGGGAGCGAGCACCCTCACCTCGCCGACCCCGGCAGCGGCGAGGGCCGCGAGATGCCGTGGCGCGAGCCGCGTGCCCAGTGGAACGATCACGTCGCCGCGGCGCAGGTCGCTGCCGCGCTCGCGCACGTACTCGCCCGCGCGCCGCGAGCGGCGGACCTCGACGATGGACCCGGCCAGGTCGTCGTCGCGGCCGAGCACCAGCTCGGCGTCTTCCACCGGGACGATCGCGTCGGCGCCGGCCGGCACAGGCGCCCCGGTCATGATCCGGATGGCCGTGCCCGGCGTCAACACGACGGGAACGGTGTGACCGGCCGGAACGTCGCCCGACACCTCGAGGGCGATCGGAACGGTCTCGATGTCGCTCGCGCGCACGGCGTAGCCGTCCATCTGCGAGTTGCGGAACAGGGGGAGGTCGACGGCGGAGCGCACGTCGTCGGCGGTCGTGCGGCCGAGCGCGTCGGTGAGCGGGACCACCTCGGACGCACGGGCCATGAGCAGCGGAGCGAGCATCCGGCCGATGCGAGCGGCGTGCTCGTCGACCGATACGGGGGAGGTCATGACCTCAGTATCGCGCCAGGGACCCGTCGATGTCTCTGGCCCAGGCGTCGATCCCTCCGGCGAGCACGAGCCCGGGTGCGCCGGCGGCGTCCAGAGCCCGCCGCGCGACCTCGGCGCGCGGGCCGTGATGGCACACGATGACCAAGGGGTCGTCGCCGAGCCGGGCGGCCACGCCGGCGGGGTCGCGCTGCACCACCGCGAGAGGCACCAGCAGCGAACCGGGGATCGAGGCGAGGTCGGCTTCCCAGGGTTCGCGCACGTCGATGAGGGTGAACGGCTCGCCCGCCTCGAGACGGGCGCTGAGCTCTCCTGGCGTCATCGTCGCACTCACTCCGCAGAACAGGTCGTAATCGATCAGCCGGGTGACCGGCTCGGCCTCGGCGTCGCGCTCGTAGGCGAGCTCGCGGAAGCCGCCGCTGAGGGCGTCGTGCACGACGACACGGCCGACGAGCGGCTCGCCGGTGCCCGTCACGAGCTTGACGGCCTCGCTCACCATCAGGCCGCCGATGACCGCGCAGACCGACGGCAGCACGCCCGCCTCGGCGCAGTTCGGAACGCTGCCCGGCTCCGGCGGAACGGGGAAGAGGTCGCGGTACTGCGGACCCTCCGCAGCCCAGCTCACGCCGACCTGGCCGCCGAACCGGTGCACGGCGCCCCAGACGACCGGCACGCCCGCGAGCACGCCCGCATCGTTGACCAGGTAGCGGGTCGGGAAGTTGTCGCTGCCGTCGAGCACCAGGTCGTAGCCGGCGATGATCTCCCGGGCGTTGGCGGACGTCAGCATGGTGTCGTGCACCACGACGGCGGTCTCGTCGTCGAGCAGCGCGACGGCTTCGGCGGCGGAGGCGGCCTTCGATCGCCCGACGTCCGCCGGGCCGTGCACCGTCTGCCGCGGCAGGTTGCTCCATTCCACGCGGTCGCCGTCGACGATCCCGATCGTGCCGAAGCCGACCGCGGCGAGGCCGGGGAGCACCGCGCTGCCCAGGCCGCCTGCGCCGACCACGAGCACACGCGCGTTGCGCACCCGGCGCTGGGCGTCCATCCCGAAACCGGGGAGCCGGGCGGTGCGGGCGTAGCGCGCCTCGCGCTCCGGCGGGAGTTCCGGGCCGATGCCGACGAGGGGCGCGAACGTCATGGTGACCAGGCTAGACCGGCTCGGGGGAGCGCTACGAGACCGTGACCGAGATCTGGTGCAGCCCCGTCGCCCCGTTGGGCACGACGTCGGCGACGGCGGAGGTCTGCACCCTGCCCTTCGCGTCGGTGGCGCGCACCCGGATGGTGTGCTGGCCCTTCTCTGCGTTCCAGGCGTACTTCCACTGCCGCCAGGTGTCGACGGAGATGGCGTCGGCGATGTCCGCCTGCTCCCACGGGCCGTCGTCGATCTGCACGTGCACCGCACTCACCCCGACATGCTGCGACCAGGCGACCCCGGCGACCGCCACGGTCCCCGCCGTCACCTGCCGCCCGGCGGCGGGCACGTCGATCCGCGACTCGAGCTTCACCGGGCCGCGCTGCGACCAGCCCCTGTCGGTCCAATACGAGGTGGCGCGATCGAATCGGGTGACCTCCAGGTCGACCACCCACTTCGTCGCCGAGACGTAGCCGTAGAGGCCGGGGACGACCATCCGCACCGGGTAGCCGTGCTCCAGGGGAAGCGGCTGCCCGTTCATCCCGACCGCGAGGATGGCGTTGCGCTCGTCGGTGAGCGCCTCGATCGGCGTGCTCGCCGTCCAGCCGTCCTGGCTCTTCGAGAGCACCATGTCGGCGTTCGATTTCGGCTTCGCGCGCGCCAGCAGGTGCCGGATGGGGTAGCCCAGCCAGGTCGCGTTGCTGATCAGGTTGCCGCCGACCTCGTTCGACACACAGGTGAGCGTCGTGATGCTCTCCTCCAGCGGCAGCTTCAGCAGCTCCGCGAAGCTCAGTTCGATCTCGTCCTCGACGAGACCGTGGATGCGCAGCCGCCAGGTCGAGGGATCGATCCCGGGGATCTGCAGTGCGGTGTCGATGCGGTAGAAGTCCGCATTCGGGGTGATGATCGGCGACAGCCCGGCGATGTCGAACGAGGCGCCGGCCGGGATCGGCGGGGCGGCCACCGCCGCCTTCGGCAGGTGGAAGGCGGCACGGGCCGCGGCCGCCGCCCGGTATCCGCTCGAGACCACCTGGCCGATCGCCACGGCGATCGCTCCGCCCGCCGCCGTCGCGCCGGTCGCGACGAGGAACCGCCGACGGCTGACGGCGCCGGAGGGCGCGACCCGCGTCGGGGCGGTGCCGCGCAGCATCCGGGCCAGTGCGCCGAGCACCAGGATGGCGACGATCGCGGCGACCGCGGACGGGACCGCGTCGAGCACGCTCGCGCCCGACCTCGTGAGTGCGGCGAGAACGCCGAGAGCGCCGCCGAGGGCGATCAGGATGCGGCCCACCGGCGGCCGCAGGCTCTCCAGCCAGCCGGCCAGAGCTCCCGCGATCAGCAGCACCAGAGCGAGGCTCACGATGAGGACGGTCTTGTCCTGCGTGCCGAAGACAGAGATCACGGCCTCTTTGAGCCAGCCGGGCACCAGGTCGATCACGGCCGCGCCCACCACGAGCACCGGACTGCCGTTCTGCGCGAAGAGGGAGCTGACCAGTTCACCGGCCCCGACTCCGGCCAGAATGCTTGCGACCCCGGTCGCCGCCGGGCGCCAGAACGACACCATGACGCGAGGTTAGGTCGCAAAGCTGTGACCCAGGCGAGTGCGGCCGTGGGAGGCTTGACCCACCATGCCAGCACCCGATGAGTCGACTCCCGCCCGCCGCCTGCGTGTCGAGGACATCCCCGGCTACGACGGCCCGGGGACCGCCGGCGACGACGAGGTCTACGACACGTTCGTCGACTGGGTCGCCGGGCGCGGCATCACGCTCTACCCGGCGCAGGACGAAGCCGTCATCGAGATCGTCGCGGGGGCGAACCTGATCCTGAGCACACCCACAGGAACCGGTAAGTCGCTCGTCGCCGTCGGTGCCCACTTCGCCGCCCTCGCCCGCGGCGAGCGCACGTTCTACACCGCGCCGATCAAGGCCCTGGTCTCCGAGAAGTTCTTCGCGCTCGTCGAGATCTTCGGCGCCGAGAACGTCGGGATGATGACCGGCGACTCCGCGGTCAACGCCGACGCCCCGATCATCTGCTGCACCGCCGAGATCCTCGCCAACCTCGCCCTCCGGCACGGCGCGGATACGCCGGTCGGCCAGGTCGTGATGGATGAGTTCCACTTCTACGCCGACCCCGACCGCGGCTGGGCGTGGCAGGTGCCGCTCCTCACTCTGCCGCGCGTGCAGTTCATCCTGATGTCGGCGACGCTCGGCGATGTGACCGAGCTGGCCGCCGACCTCACCAGGCGCACCGGCCGCGAGACGGCGGTCGTGACCGGGGTCGAGCGTCCCGTGCCCCTGCACTACTTCTACGAGCTCACCCCGGTGCACGAGACCGTGGAGGACCTGCTGAACACCGCGCAGGCACCGGTCTACATCGTGCACTTCTCGCAGCTGGCCGCGCTCGAGCGGGCCCAGGCGCTGTCGAGCGCCCGCATCGCCAGCCGGGAGCAACGGGATGCGATCGCCGAGCTGATCGGCGGCTTCCGGTTCACGACGTCGTTCGGCAAGACGCTGTCGCGACTGCTGCGACAGGGCATCGGCGTCCACCACGCCGGAATGCTCCCGAAGTACCGGCGTCTCGTGGAGCAGCTCGCGCAACGCGGCGTGCTCCGCGTCATCTGCGGCACCGACACGCTCGGCGTCGGCATCAACGTGCCGATCCGCACGGTGCTCTTCACGGCGCTCACGAAGTTCGACGGCACCCGGATGCGTCAGCTCAACGCCCGCGAGTTCCACCAGATCGCGGGGCGCGCCGGTCGTGCCGGCTTCGACACGGCCGGAACGGTGGCCGCCCAGGCGCCCGAGCACGAGACCGAGAACCTCAAGGCGATCGAGAAGGCGGGTGACGACCCCAAGAAGCGCCGCAAGATCGTGCGCAAGAAGGCTCCGGACGGCTTCGTGTCGTGGGGCGAGCCGTCGTTCCGCAAGCTCATCGAGGCGGAGCCGGAGACCCTGACCTCGTCGATGCAGATCACGAGCGCGATGCTGATCAACGTCGTCGCGCGCGGGGGAGACGTGTTCGAGCACGTGCGCTCGCTAGTGTTCGACAACCACGAGCCGTGGAAGCGGCAGCTCGCGCTGGCGCGCCGCGCCCTCGGCCTCTACCGCACGCTGGTGACGGCCGGCGTCGTCGAGAACGTCGACGGGCGGATCCGCCTCACGGTCGACCTCCAGCCGAACTTCGCGCTGAACCAGCCGCTGTCGCCGTTCGCGCTCGCCGCCTTCGAGCTGTTCGACATCGAATCGCCCGAGTACGCGCTCGACATCGTCTCGGTGGTCGAGGCGACGCTCGACGATCCCCGGCCGGTGCTCTCCGCGCAGCAGTACGCCGCGCGGGGCGAGGCCGTCGCTGCCATGAAGGCCGACGGAGTGGAGTACGACGAGCGCATGGAGGCGCTCGAGACGATCGAGCATCCGAAACCGCATGCAGAGTTGCTGCAGGAGGCGTTCGTGACCTACGCGGCCAGCCAGCCGTGGGTGACCGACTTCGAGCTCAGCCCCAAGTCGGTCGTGCGCGATCTGTACGAGCGTGCGATGACGTTCGGCGAGTACATCGCGTTCTACAAGCTGGCCCGCTCCGAGGGAGTGGTGCTGCGCTACCTCTCCGACGCCTACCGCGCGCTCGGTCAGACGGTGCCGTCCGACCTGCGCACCGACGACCTGAACGACCTCATCGAGTGGCTGGGGGAGCTGGTGCGCCAGGTCGACTCCAGCCTGCTCGACGAGTGGGAGGAGCTCATCCATCCGGATGCCGCGCGGCACGCCGCCGAGTCGGAGGAGATCGCGCCTCCCGCACCGCGCAATGTCACCACGAACCGCCGCGCGTTCTTCGTGCTGGTGCGCAACGAGTTGTTCCGCCGCGTGCAGCTCGCGGCGCTCGACCAGGTAGAGCAGCTCGGCGCCCTCGAGAACGAGGCGGCGGCGCTCGCCGGAGAGGCGACGCCGGCATTCACCGCCCTCGACTGGGACGAGTCGCTCGAGGCGTACTACGACGAACACGACGCGATCGGCACGGATGCGGCGGCGCGGTCCGCGGCGATGATCGTCGTCGACGAGTCCCCGGCGGCGGCGGAGGGTGTGTGGCGGGTGCGTCAGATACTCGCCGACCCGGCGGGCGACCACGACTGGGGGATCAGCGCCGATGTCCTGCTCGGCGCGTCGGCGGAGCAGGGCGTCGCGGTGCTGCGTGTTACGTCTGTCAACCGCCTCTGACGCCGAGTTGACCTCCACGATGAGCCGTGTGAGTATCGTCGTGGTCGCGAAACTGCGCCAGGTCATTTGCATGAAATCCTGAAGAAATCTTGGTTCGGGATGCACTGTGTTCCGACACGAGACTGAGCCCCTCCAGGAGAAAGGCACCGGTGGATCTCACCGTCATCGTCGTGCTGGTCATCGCACTGGCCCTGTTCTTCGACTTCACCAACGGTTTCCATGACACCGCGAACGCGATGGCGACCCCCATCGCCACCGGCGCCATGCGGCCGAAAGTGGCCGTCGCCCTCGCCGCGATCCTCAACCTGGTCGGCGCTTTCCTCTCGACGGAGGTCGCCAAGACCATCTCGGGCGGCATCATCAAAGAAGGCGACGGCGGTGTCCAGATCACCCCGGAGCTGATCTTCGCCGGTCTCGTCGGCGCCGTGCTCTGGAACATGATCACCTGGCTGTTCGGGCTGCCGTCGAGCTCCAGTCACGCGCTGTTCGGCGGCCTCATCGGCGCGGCGATCGTCGGCGTCGGGTTCGGGGCCGTCGACTTCGTGGTGCTGCTCGACAAGGTCATCCTGCCTGCGGTGATCGCGCCCGTCACAGCCGGCGTCGTCGCGTACTCCGCCACGAAACTCGCGTACTGGATCACGAGACGCTACGACGGGCGGCCGGATGGTCGCGGAGGTTTCCGTTACGGACAGATCTTCTCGTCGTCGCTCGTCGCCCTCGCCCACGGAACCAATGACGCCCAGAAGACGATGGGCATCATCACGCTCACGCTGATCTCGGCCGGGCTGCAGCAGGCCGGATCCGGTCCGGAGACCTGGGTCATCATCTCCTGCGCCCTCGCGATCGCGATCGGGACGTACTCGGGCGGCTGGCGCATCATCCGCACGCTGGGCCGTGGCTTGACCGAGGTCAAGCCGGCTCAGGGCTTCGCCGCCGAGACCAGCACCGCCGCGACCATCCTGGCCTCGAGCCACCTGGGCTTCGCCCTCTCGACCACGCAGGTCGCCTCCGGTTCCGTGATCGGCTCCGGTCTCGGCCGGCGCGGCGCGTCCGTGCGCTGGGGGACGGCGGGACGCATCGCGCTCGGCTGGCTGCTGACCCTGCCGGCGGCGGCGATCGTCGGCGGCGTCTCCGCGTGGCTGGTGGACCTCGGACCGGTGGGTGTCGCGATCGACGCTCTGGCGGCCGTGATCGTGATCGTGATCATCTTCTGGCTGTCGAACCGCAACCGTGTCGACAGCGAGAACGCCGTCGCGCCGGTGCCCGTGCAGGGTGTCAGCGAGGTGGCGGCATCCGGTCGCGCGGTGAAGATCAAGAAGGTCAAGCCGCTGAAGAAGCCGCGCGGCAAAGCGAAGGAGTCAGCATGATCGACTGGATCGCCTTCCTCATCGTCTTCGCCGCCTCCCTGATCGGCGCCTGCGTCGTCGTCGCCCTCTATGCGCTCGGCACGCGTCTGCTCGCCGTGGCCGGCAGGGCCCTCTTCGTCGAGCCGGCCGAGTTCACGGATGCCATCACGGTGATCTCGCCGGAAGAGGCCGCCCGCGCCCTCAAGAAGGCGAACAAGGCGCAGCGCAAGAGCCCGCTCACCGACGGGCAGAAGCGCACCGCGCTCGCGGGCGCCTACGCCTGCTTCGTGCTGTGCGGCTGCGCGGTCCTCTACGGGCTGTACCTGATCATCCCGTACTTCCACAACTAGGCTCTGCGCGAGCAGCGCCTCCCGAGACGACGAAGCCGCCGGACAATGGCGTCCGGCGGCTTCGCCGTCGTCAGGGGTTCGTCCCTGGGCGGTGCGGTGTCAGTCAGTGCCGCGCAGTCGTGCGACGGCGCTCATCAGGTGGTACACGACGATCGCGGCGATCGTTCCGAGGGCGATGCCGTTGAACGTGAGCTGGCCGAGGTTCAGGGTGAAGTCGGCGATGCCGACGATCAGCGCCGTCGCCGCGGTGAACTGGTTCACCGGCTTGGAGAAGTCGACCTTGTTGTCGAGCCAGATCTTCACACCGATGATGCCGATGAGGCCGTACAGCGCGGTGGTCACGCCGCCGAGCACTCCGGCCGGGATCGTGTTGATCACGGCGCCGACCTTAGGGGAGAGCCCGAGCAGCACCGCGAAGATGCCGGCCACCCAGTACGCGGCCGTCGAGTAGACGCGGGTCGCGGCCATCACGCCGATGTTCTCGCCATAGGTGGTCGTGCCAGAACCGCCGAAGAACCCGGCGATCGTCGTGGCGAGACCGTCCGCGAACAACGCGCGGCCGGTGCGCTTGTTGACCGACGCATCCGTCATCTGGGCCACGCCGCGGATGTGCCCGACGTTCTCGGCCACCAGCACCAGCACGACGGGGAGGAACGCCGGCAGGATGCCGAACGTCGCACCGGGGTCCGCGAACGGATTGGTCGGCAGGGCGAAGGTCGGAAGGCCGATCCAGTCCGCTTTCGCCACCGTCGAGAAGTCGACCTGGCCGGCGATCACCGCGAAGACGTAACCGACGATGACGCCGATGAAGATCGACAGCCGGCCGAGCAGGCCCTTGAACAGGACGGTGCACAGAATGACCGCCAGCAGGGTCACGAGCGCGGTCCACGGCGCCTGGACGAAGTTGTTCTTGGCCGCGGGCGCGAGGTTGAACCCGATCAGGGCGACGATCGCGCCGGCGACGACGGGCGGCATCAGTGCATCGATCCAACCGGTGCCGGTGAGGATCACGATGCCGCCGACGATCGCGAGCAGGATGCCGACCGCGACGATCCCGAACAGGGCGCTGCCCATCCCGTTGCTGGCCGTCGCCGCCGTGATCGGAGCGATGAAGGCGAACGACGACCCCAGGTAACTGGGCAGCCGGTTGCCCGTGATCAGCAGGAAGAGGATGGTGCCGATACCGGAGAAGAGCAGCGTGGTGCTCGGCGGGAAGTGCGTGAGCACGGGGACGAGGAACGTCGCGCCGAACATGGCGACGACGTGCTGGAGACCGAGGCCGATCGTGCGCGGCCAGGTGAGCCGCTCCCCGGGGAGCACGATCTCCCTCGCTCCGACGTTCTTTCCGTCACCGTGCAGTTTCCAGGGCAGGGCCATAGGGCATCCTTCGCGTCGAGAGGGCTTTAGGCTTATCCGGTCGCGATTCGCGGCGAGAGCCCACCGAGATACTACGGGAGACGATCATTTCCGCACCGACCACGCCCGCACCTACCACGCGGGGGCGCCTGGACAGCTTCTTCGAGATCACCAAACGCGGCACCACCTGGGCGACGGAGGTGCGCGGTGGCGTGCTGACGTTCGTGACGATGACCTACATCGTCATCCTCAACCCGCTCATCCTGGGCGGCACGCCCGATGTCGCCGGGAACTCGCTGCAGGGTGCGCAGGTCGCCGCTGTGACGGCACTGAGCGCCGGTGTGATGACCGTGCTGTTCGGTCTGATCGCGCGCCTGCCGTTCGCGTTCGCCGCCGGCCTCGGCATCAACTCCTTCCTCGCCGTGAACGTGGTCAAGATCGTCACGTGGCCGGAGGCGATGGGACTCGTGGTGATCAACGGTCTGATCATCGTGCTGCTGGCGGCGACCGGTCTGCGCCGGCTGATCTTCAACGCCGTCCCGGCCCAGCTGAAGACCGCGATCACGGTCGGCATCGGCCTGTTCATCGCGTTCATCGGCTTCGTGGACAGCGGCTTCGTGCGCACCACCACGATGTCGTCGCCGCCGGTGCAGCTCGGCGAGGCCGGATCGATCGCGACCATCCCGACGCTGACCTTCCTGGTCGCGCTGGTCATCATGGGCGTGCTGATGGCCCGCAAGGTCAAGGGCGCCCTGCTGATCGGCATCGTCGCAGCCACAGTCGTCGCGATCATCGCCGAGGCGATCTGGCACGTCGGCCCCTCGATGGGCAAGAACCCGGCCGGCTGGAACCTGACCGTTCCTCAGCTGCCGTCCTCCCTGGTCTCGCTGCCCGACCTGAGCCTCGTCGGCCAGGTCGACGTGTTCGGCGCCTTCGGCCGCATCGGTGCACTCGCAGCCGTCATGCTCGTCTTCACCCTCGTCTTCACGAACTTCTTCGACGCGATGGGCTCGATGACCGGCCTGGCCCGCAGCGCCGGCGTGGCGAACGAGGACGGCACGTTCCCGCGGCTGCAGTCCGCCCTGATCGTCGAGGGCGTCGGCGCGGTGGTCGGCGGCGCGACCTCTGCCTCGTCCAACACGGTGTTCGTCGAGTCCGCGTCGGGCATCGGCGAGGGAGCCAAGACCGGCTTCGCCAGCGTCGTCACCGGCGTGCTGTTCCTGCTCGCGATGTTCTTCACGCCGCTGACCCAGGTCGTGCCGCTCGAGGTCGCGGCCGCCGCGCTGGTGATCGTCGGTGCCCTCATGGTGGTGCAGATCCGGTACATCGACTTCAGCGAGTTCTCCAGCGTGCTCCCGGTGTTCCTCACGATCATCGTGATGCCCCTCACCTACTCGATCGCCAACGGCATCGGCGTCGGCTTCGTGAGCTGGGTGCTCATCCGGTCGCTCGCGGGCAAGGCGCGCGAGATCAGCCCGCTGCTCTGGATCGTGGCCGCGGGCTTCCTCGTCTACTTCGCGCGTGGTCCGATCGAGACGCTGCTGTCCTAGCTGCTGCTCTCCTGGAAGATCGGGGGATCCCCTGACGAAGAACCGGGGGATAACCGGATGGTGGCCGCGGCGGCTCCACGGTTGACTGGAGTCACCATCAACCGAGGAGAGAACATCATGACCGACGCCGCAGGCCACCAGGCACCGCAGGCCGCACCGTACGCGTACGGATACGCGGCACCGACGGCTGCGCCCACCAGGACCTTGAGCATCACGAGCCTCGCGCTCGGGCTCGCATCGATCGTCTTCAGCTGGACGTTCTTCGCCCCCATCGCCGGTCTCGTGACGGGCGTCATGGCGCTGCGCCGCGAACCGGAGAGCAGGACGATGGCCGTCTGGGGCATCGTGCTCAACGCCGTGATGCTGGCAGGCGCCGTGATCGTCGCCCTGCTCGCGCTGATCGGCGTCGGGATCGGCTTCGCCTTCCTGCCGTTCGCCTTCCTGTAGGCCGACCGGCGACCGCACTTCGACGCCCTCCCGACGGCTTCCGGGAGGGCGTCGAGTCGTGTGCGGCCCAGCGGGCGTCCGGACCCGGCCGCGATCTCGGGGACAATGGACGGGTGGAAGACCCGACACCCCCGATCCTCCGTCCGCGCAGCTTCGTCACCCGCGGCCGCAAGACCGAAGCGCAGGCGCGCGCCATCGATGAGCTCCTGCCCGTCTACGGCGTGGAGTTCACCGGCGACCGCCTCGACCTCGACGCGGTCTTCGGCCGCAGCGCGCCCCGCGTCATCGAGATCGGCTTCGGCGACGGGGAGAACCTGCTCACCCTCGCGGAGCGGCATCCCGACCGCGACTTCCTCGGAATCGAGGTGCACGGGGCCGGCATCGGGCGCGTGCTGGGCGAGAGCAGTCTCCGCGGCCTCGAGAACGTGCGCCTCGTACGGGGCGACGCCGTCGAGGTGCTCCGCACGGGGTTCGCGCCCGGTTCGCTCGACGAGGTGCTGATCTACTTCCCCGATCCCTGGCCCAAGAACAAGCACCACCGGCGCCGCATCGTGCAGTCCGACGTCGCCGAGTACGTGGCGCGCGCGCTCGGTCCGCAGGGCGTGCTCCGCCTCGCGACCGACTGGGAGCCGTACGCCGAGCAGATGCTCGTCGTACTCGACGCGGAACTGGGACTCGTGAACGCCGCCGGAGCCGAGCGCTTCGTGCCGCGCCCCGACGACCGGCCGGTCACCAAGTTCGAGCGCCGCGGCGAAGGGCTCGGACACGCGATCTTCGACCTGGAGTACCGGCCCGCCTCGCATCCGTAGGATGAGCCATATGACCCTGGCCCAGACCGTCGCCGACCTCCGTCACTCCTTCGATTCCGGCATCACGAAGCCGCGCGGCTGGCGGGTCGCGCAGCTGACCGCACTGCGCCGGATGCTCACCGAACGCTCCGCGGAGTTCGAGGACGCCCTGCTGGCCGATCTGGCCAAGAACCCGACCGAGTCGCAGGTGGCCGAGATCGGCTTCGTCGTCGGCGAGATCGATCACATGCTGAGGCACCTGCGCCGCTGGCTGCGGCCGCGCCGCGTCACCGTTCCCGGCGCCCTGATGCCGGCGCGCGCGTCGATCGTGCGGGAGCCCGTCGGCGTCGTGCTGGTCATCGCACCGTGGAACTATCCGGTGCAGCTGTTGCTGGCGCCCGTGGTGGGCGCGCTGGCCGCCGGCAACGCCGTCGTGCTCAAGCCGAGCGAGCTGGCGCCCGCCACCTCGGCGGTCATGGCGCGGCTCGTGCCCGAATACCTCGACCCGCGCGCCGTCGCGGTCGTGGAGGGCGGGGTCGACGAGACCACCGAGCTGCTCGAGCAGCGCTGGGATCACATCTTCTACACCGGCAACGGCCGGGTGGGCCGGATCGTCGCCGCGGCCGCGGTCGAGAACCTCACGCCGGTGACCCTGGAGCTCGGCGGCAAGTCGCCCGTGTACGTCGACGACACCGTCGACCCGGTGGCTGCCGCCCTCCGCATCGCGTGGGGCAAGTTCATGAACGCCGGGCAGACCTGCGTCGCGCCCGACTACCTGCTGGCGACCCCGGCCGTCGCCGCCCGGCTGACCGAGGCGTTCCGTGCTGCGGTCATCGAGCTCTACGGCGACGATCCCGCGACGAGTCCCGACTACGGGCGCATCGTGAACGGACGGCAGTTCGAGCGACTGGCGGCGCTGCTCGGCGCTGGCAGCACGGTCGTCGGCGGTCAGACCGACGCGGCGACCCGCTACGTCGCGCCGACCGTGCTCGCCGACGTGCCGCGCGACGCCCCGGTGATGCGCGAGGAGATCTTCGGGCCCATCCTGCCGATCGTGACGGTGAGCGGGCCGGATGAGGCGATCAGGATCATCAACGAGGGCGACAAGCCCCTGGCGCTGTACGTCTTCAGCGAGAACCCGAGGATTCGCAAGCGCTTCACCACCGAGACGAGCTCCGGCGCGATCGGTTTCGGGGTTCCGGCGGCCCATCTCGCGGTCGGCGGCCTGCCCTTCGGCGGGGTGGGCGACAGCGGCTCCGGGGCCTACCACGGCGAGAACTCGCTGCGCACGTTCAGTCACGAGAAAGCGGTGCTGAGCAAGTCGCTCAAGCCGGACACGCTGAAGCTGATCTACCCGCCGTACACGGCGTCGAAAGACCGCTTCGTGCGCACCCTGCTGCGCAAGCTGGGGTGACCGGCACGCCCCTCCTCGCGGTCAGGGAACAGAGGTAGGCTCGGTGCGTCGGCGGCCACGAACGGCCGACATCCTTCACCGCCAACGCACAACGAGAGGCAACGGAGCCACCGTGAACACCGCACACACAGCCACCATGGACGAGCCTGTGACGAGACCCATTCCGGTCGTGGACGCCCGACAGAACGTCTCCGACGTTCCCACCCCGACGGCCGACGGGGGCCCGGTCAGAACCGAGAGCGACTCGCTCGGCGTCAGGGACATCCCGGCCGACGCCTACTGGGGCGTGCACACCTCGCGCGCCCTCGAGAACTTCCAGATCGCCAAGCGTCCGATCTCCGTCTATCCCGACCTCGTGGTCGCGCTCGCCAGCGTCAAGCAGGCGGCTGCGCGCGCCAACCTCGAGATCGGCGTGCTGGATGCCCACAAGGCCGAACTCATCGATCGCGCCTGCCAGCTCATCATCGACGGCGAGTACCACGACCAGTTCGTCGTCGGCGTGATGCAGGGCGGCGCCGGCACGTCGACCAACATGAACGCCAACGAGGTCATCGCCAACGTGGCACTCGAGCTCGACGGCCACGGCAAGGGCGAGTACCAGTTCATCAGCCCGATCGACGACGTCAACCGCAGCCAGAGCACGAACGACACGTATCCGACCGCCATCAAGATCGCGCTGACCTTCGCCCTGGCGCACCTGCTCGACGAGCTCGCCCTCCTCCGCGACTCCTTCGCTC
Organism: Leifsonia sp. 10N434; assembly: GCF_056394405.1. Taxonomy (NCBI): domain Bacteria; kingdom Bacillati; phylum Actinomycetota; class Actinomycetes; order Micrococcales; family Microbacteriaceae; genus Leifsonia; species Leifsonia sp. 10N434. The sequence goes on from NZ_JBFTHV010000006.1 coordinate 133,437, forward strand.
GCAAGGGCGAGGAGTTCCGTCACGTGCTCAAGGTCGGACGCACCCAGCTGCAGGACGCCGTGCCGATGACGCTCGGCCAGGAGTTCCACGGGTTCGCCACCACCCTCACCGAGGACCACGCGCGTCTCACCGAGACGAAATGGCTGCTCGCGGAGATCAACCTCGGCGCGACCGCCATCGGAACCGGGATCACCGCCGACCCCGGCTACGCGGCCGCCGCGGTCAAGCACCTCAACGCGATCACCGGCCTCAACCTCGAGACCGCGCCCGACCTGATCGAGTCGACCAGCGACGCCGGCGCGTTCATGTCGTTCTCCGGCTCGCTGAAGCGCAGCGCCATCAAGCTGTCCAAGATCTGCAACGACCTCCGACTCCTCTCGAGCGGACCGCAGGCGGGCCTCGGCGAGATCAACCTGCCGCCGCGCCAGGCCGGTTCGAGCATCATGCCCGGCAAGGTCAACCCGGTCATCCCGGAGGTCGTCAACCAGGTCGCCTTCTCCGTGGCCGGCGCCGATGTCACGGTCACCATGGCGGCAGAGGGCGGTCAGCTGCAGCTGAACGCGTTCGAGCCGGTGATCGCGCACTCGCTGCTGCAGAGCATCACCTGGATGACCCAGGCCTTCCACACGCTGCGGGTGAACTGCGTCGACGGCATCACGGCCAACGAGGAGCGGCTCGGAGCGATGGTCGGCTCGTCCGTCGGAGTGATCACCGCGCTCATGCCGCACATCGGCTACGCTGCCGCTGCCGCCCTGGCGAAGACCGCCCTGCTCACGGGCGGCAACGTCGCCGACATGGTCGTCGATGCCAAGCTGATGAGCCGCGAAGACGTCACCAAGCTGCTCTCGCCCGCCCGGCTGAGTGGCCTCGAGGCCATCACGACGGCCGTGCCGATCGTCAAGGCGAGCAACCTGAGCTGATTCGCACCGGCTCGCCCGCGACAGGCGCCTGACGGGGTGCCCGTCGCGTCAGCGCGATTGCTCCGCCCGTTCTGCGCGGTGGAAGAGCGCGATCATGTCGCGGGCGAGCTGGTGGGGCGCGGTCTCGCACGGGCTGTGGCCCGTGGTGTACACCGCGAGGGTCGCTCCCAGCACCTGGGCGTTGGCGGCGTGCAGATGGGTGGGCCAGAGGTCGTGGGTGCCCGTCGCGACCAGCACCGGCACGCGGCTGCGGTTGACCTGGCCACGGACATCCGGCACCCGCTTCATCAAGCCGACGATGTCGTCGACGCTCGAACGGCGGGTGAGGTCGAACCGCGAACGCACGAACGCGAGCCGGCTCGGCGGGACCTTGTTCTTGTTGGTGACGATGCCCCAGATCATCAGCCCGGCGCCCTGGCGGCCGTTCAGGAACCAGCTGAGCCAGCCGATCACCCGCACGCCGCGGAAGGCCTGGCCGGGCTCCGGGGGAGTGGTGAGCAGGGTGAGGCTTCTGAACAGCCCGGGCTGCTCGACGAGGGCGAGCTGGGCGAGCACACCCGCGAAGGAGTAGCCGAGCACGTGCGCGGGCTCACCCGACCGCAGAAACGCCAGTACGTCGCTGACCAGGAGGCCGTAGGTGTACCGGCCGCCCGGCACCGGGCCGGCCTGCGCCGATTCGTACTGGCCGGCGAGATCGAAGCTCTGCACGAAGTAACCGCCGGCGACGAGGATGGGCGCGAGCAGGTAGAAGTCTTCTTTGGAGCCGGTGACTCCGGGGATGAGGACGACGCGCGGGTCGGACGGATCGCCGAGCGACACCACGGCCAGCTCTCCGCTGGGCGCGGCGAACCGCGAGAACGTCGCCCCGACGGGCGCGATCGACCAGTCGACGTCGGGCAGCCCCGCGTCGAGTCGTGCGGCGTCGTCGTCGCCTCCGGCGACACCCGGACGCCTCTCACCGATGGACACGCTCCAACGCTAGCCGACGCCGGCGACGTTCGCCGGTAGCGCGGCGCTTTCGTCGGCGGTGAGGGCCGGACGGTAGGTTGGACGGGTGAGATTCTCGCACCTCAGCTCCGCCACAGACCCACAGCCGCGTCTGGCAGCCGTCATCGGAGACGGCGTCCTGTTCCTCGACGAGGTGATGGACCCGGCGCCGCGCGATCTCCAAGATCTCATCGAGCAGGGGCCCGATGGTCTGGCCCACGTGCGGGCCGTCGTGGACAACGCCATCGCCCAGCACACCTCGCTCACACCGGTGCGCGGGCTGCGCCACGCCTCGGCGGTGCTGCGTCCGCCGCACGTCATCGCCATCGGCGCCAACTACGCCGCCCACGCCTCGGAGCTGAAGCTGCGCACCGAGAAGGCGGCCACGGTCTTCAATCTGTGGCCCAATTCGCTTTCCGGTCACGGGGGCACGACGAGCTGGCCCGAAGACCTGACCACGCAGGTGGACTACGAGGCGGAGCTCGGAGTGATCATGGGCAAGCCCGCCCGCAACGTGGCCGTGCGCGATGCCCTCGACTACGTCTGGGGCTACACGGTCGTCAACGACATCACGGCGCGCGACCTGCAGTTCTCGGAGGCGCAGTGGTCGCGCTGCAAGTCGTTCGACGGCTTCACACCGACCGGACCGGTGGTGGTGACCGCCGACGAGATCTCCGATCCGCAAGACCTCTGGCTCACCACCAACGTCGACGGCGCGATCCTGCAGGACTCGTCGACGGCCGACATGGTGCGGTCCGTCGCCGAGATCATCGCGTTCCTGTCGACGTCGGCGACCATCCCGCCCGGAACGCTCATCTCGACGGGCAGCCCGGGCGGCGCCGGATACTCGCGCACGCCCCCGGTGTTCCTGCGCGACCACTCGACGGTGACCGTGTCGATCGGCGGCATCGGCTACCTCACGACCTACTGCCGTGTCACCTGACGACCCGCCGCCGCGTCACCTGACGACCCGCGGCCCCGGTCGGCTCAGGCGACGGCCCCCGGCAGATCGTCGGCGTGCTCTTCCTCCCAGCGACGGCGCGCGGCACGGCGGCGCCACGGCGCCTCCTCCGGCAGGTGCATCCTGAGGGTGTTGTACGCCCAGCCCAGCCGGCGACCGAAGCCGCGCCAGGTGGAGAAGGGGCGCGCCGAGATGCCGACGGTGAGGCGCTCGTCGTAACGCACGATCTGGTCGGGATCGAGGTGGATGGCCAGGTCGAGGTCGTCGTGGATCTCGCGCAGCGAGCGGTGCACGCGACCGCGCACGCGCATCCAGACCTCGCGGCGCATGGCGAAGTTGGAGCCGAAGATCGGCGGATGCCCGAGCCAGACCTCCATCGACCAGAAGTAGCCGCCGATGTAGAGCAGCTGGCCGAGCCCCGCGACGACAGTGTTCCCGTCGTAGAAGATGCCGGGGCCGGTGAGCACGCCGATCTCGGGGGAGTCGACGAACTCGGCCTCGATGTGCAGCAGCCAGTCGATGGGGGGTCGCGAGTCGGCGTCGAGGCGCGCGATGATGTCGCCCGTCGCCGCGTCGTACCCGGCCGAGGCGGCCGGCCAGATGCCGCGGACCGGCTCCTCGATGACCCGGGCTCCCGCGGCGCGGGCCACGGCCGCGGTCTCGTCGGTGCTGCCGTTGTCGACCACGACGATCTCATCGGCCGTACGCAGCTGCCTGGCCAGGTCTGCCAGAGAACGCGAGAGCATCTCGGCGTCGTCGAGAGCCGGGATCACCACGGTGATCGAGGGCAACGTCGGCTCCCTCCTCACCGGATCGCGCAGTTACGTCTGGAATCCTACGCCGAAGCCGCGCGCCACAGGTGCATTCCTGCATAGCTGCGCCACGGCGCCCAGCTCGCGCCGTGCGCGGCGAGGGCGCGTGCCTCGGACGGCAGCCCGAGCTTGGCCGCCCCCTGCCGGATGGCCAGGTCGCTCGTCAGCAGGATGTCCGGGCTTCCCAGCACGCGCATCGCGACGTAGCCGGCCGTCCACGGTCCGATGCCCGGCCGCGCGACCAGACGGGCCTCGAGCTCCTCGCGCGACTCGCCGACGTCGATGACCAGGTCGCCCGTCGCGAGCGCCTCCGCCGTCGCGACGATGGCGCCGACGCGCTTCGCCGGCCCCCTGAGCACCTCACGACCGTGCTCGGCGATGGCGGCGGCGGTCGGGAACAGACGGGTGAAGCCACCGAGGGCGATCGGCTCGCCCAGTGCCTCGGTGAGCCGAGTGAGTGCCGTGCGGGCGGCCGGCACCGACACCTGCTGGCCGATCAGGGCACGGAACAGGATCTCGTCGGCGTCCACCGCCCCCGGCACGCGACGGCCGGGAGCGGCCGCGACGCTCGCCGCGAGAGCGGGATCGGCGGCCAGGGCGTCGTCGATGGCCTGCGCGTCGGCGTCGAGATCGAGCAGGCGCCGGATGCGGGCGACGAGCGGTGCGAGGTCGGCGACGTCCGACAATGTCGCGTCGCACAGCACGTGCGGCGCGGACGCGGTGCCGCCGAGCGTGAGGCGGACGGTCGCGGGACCGTGCGGCAGCGCGATCGCCCGCGCGTAGGTGCCGTCTCCGCCGAGCTCGGCGCCGGCGATCGACCGTGCTGTGAGGAAGCCGAGGAGAGCGGCTCCGTCGAACGGCGCACGCGCGGGCAGGCGCAGCGACAGGGTCGCGTCGCCGGTCGCGTCGCCCGCCGCGTCGTGGTGGCCGCCCGGCGCACGCTTCGTGCCCGACCGGCGCGCGGCGGCGGATCGGATGTCGCCGGGCGTCGTTCTGTAGATGTCGGCCATCGTCTCGTTGAACTGGCGAACGCTCGTGAACCCCGCGGCGAACGCGACGTCGGTGATCGACAGGTCGGTGCCGGCCAGCAGCAGGCGGGCGGTCTGCGCGCGGTGCGCACGGGCGAGGGCGAGGGGACCGGCGCCGAGCTCGGCGACGAGCACCCGGCCGAGATGTCGTGGGGTGTACCCGAGGCGGTGGGCCAGGCCGGGAACGCCTTCGCGCTCGACGGTGCCGTCGGCGATCAGCCGCATGGCGCGGGCGGCCAGGTCGTCGCGCATGTTCCACTCGGGCGACCCCGGCACGGCATCCGGCAGGCATCGTTTGCACGCACGCAGCCCGGCTTCGTGGGCGGCCGCTGCGGTCAGGTAGAAGGTGACGTTCGACGGCTTCGGCGAGACCGCCGGACAGCTCGGGCGGCAGTAGATGCCGGTGGAGTGCACGCCGGTGATGAACTGGCCGTCGAAGCGCGCATCCCGGGCGCTCATGGCGCGGTAGCGCTCGGCGAACACCGGATCGTCGAACTCCTCCGGCCGCTCCAGGACTGCGTGTGCACTGCTCATGCGCCCAGCCTGCCACCGCCCGCCGACATCCGATAGCGGATTTCGGACATCACCCGCGCGCCCCCTCCCGCCCGCCCCGCCCCCGCCCCGCCCCGCCCCGCCCCGCCCCGCCCCGCCCCGAGCCCACTTCAATCGAGTCCGAACTTGTTGCGGCGACACGCCGAGGCTGCGGTGCAACAACTTCGGACTCGATCGCCGGTGGTGGCGGAGTGCGCGCGGAAGCGGGGCGGGCGGCTTCTAGAGTGAGTGGCATGGATGTTCTCGACTGGCTCAGGGCGGCACTCGGCGACGAGGCGGTCGCCTCGGGAGTGCTCAGCACGGATGACGCCGAGCTGGAGGCAGCTCGCACCGACCGCTCCGGATGGATCGCCGATGGCCGGCCGCTGGCCGTCGTGCACGCCACCACCGTCGAGCACGTGCAGGCGACCCTCCGGGCGGCGAGCGAGTTCCGCGTGCCCGTCGTGCCCCGCGGCGCCGGCACTGGCCTCGCCGGCGGCGCGAACGGCACCGATGGCTCGATCGTGCTCAGCGTCGCCGGGATGAACCGCATCGTCGAGATCTCGGCCGACGACGAACTCGCCGTGGTGGAGCCCGGCGTGATCAACGCCGACCTCAACGCCGCCTTGGAGCCCTTCGGCCTCTGGTTCGCGCCCGACCCGGCGAGCAAGGCGATCTCGACCGTCGGCGGAAACATCGCGACCAACGCGGGCGGTCTGCTCTGCGCCAAGTACGGCGTGACGCGCGAAGCCGTGCTCGCCCTCGACATCGTGCTGCCGGATGGACGGCTCATCAGCACCGGCCACCGCACCGTCAAAGGCGTCACCGGCTTCGACATCACCGCCCTGTTCGTCGGCTCGGAGGGGACCCTCGGCGTGATCGTCGGGGCCACAGTGCGGGTGCTCCCGATCCCGCCCGGTGTCCCCACCACCATCGGCGCCCTGTTCCCGGATGTGCGCACGGCCGCCGGAGCCGCGGCCCGGGTCACCGCGTCCCGGCTGCGGCCTGCGGTCATGGAGATCCTCGACGGCCCCTCGCTGGAACGCATCTCGGCCTACCTGGGCGAGCAGGTCATCGCCGAGGCGTTCGGCGTCACCCACGGCGGCAGTTACCTGCTCACCCAGTTCGACGGGCTCTCGGCGGCCGACGACGCCGAAGCGGCCGCACAGGTCATCCGGGAGGCCGGGGGCACCGTCGAGGTCTCCGTCGACGCCGAGGCCGGCGAACGGCTGCTGGCGATCCGCCGCGCCTTCCATCCGGCGCTCGCCGCCACGGGCGAGGTGCTGATCGAGGACGTCTCGGTCCCGCGCTCCCGGATGCCCGAGATGTTCGCGGCGATCGAGAGCATCTCCGCGCGGCACGGCATCGCGATCCCGACCGTGGCGCACGCCGGCGACGGCAACCTGCACCCGAACTTCGTCTACAGCGGTGACGTCGTGCCGGAGGCGGTCTGGGACGCCGCGAACGACCTCTTCCGCACGGCCATCGAGCTCGGTGGCACGCTGACGGGCGAGCACGGGGTCGGCGTGCTCAAGCGCCGCTGGCTGGCCGACGAGCTCGGGCCGGACTCCTACGATCTGCAGGTCAAGCTCAAGTCGGTGTTCGACCCGCTGGGCATCCTGAACCCGGGCAAGGTGTTCGGCTGAACGGCGCTGGATGACGAGACCCCGCACGGCCGGTGAAAGGTCCGGCCGCGCGGGGTGGTCGACGGGAGTGGACTACGCGTTCGCCGCGACGCCGACGCCCGTGGCGGCCGGCATCAGGAGCTCGACGTCGGCGTATGCTCGCGCCTCGGTGCGCGACGGTACATCGAACACGCGGCCCGGCTCATCCGTCGTGTCGAACGGCGTCCAGCCGGGGTCGCCCGTCGTGATGAATGCCACGGCCGCGCCGTGCACGTCGTCCGCGAGCGCCTGGGGCGGGTTCGGGCCGGCGATGTAGTCGACACGGTCGCTGCCGAGGCAGTCGAAGAAGAACGGCATGTCGAGGCAGTGGCAGGCTCCTCCGATCGTGGGCGATGCCCAGGCGAACCGGTAGAGCCAGGTCGGTGCTCCCGTCGCCGCGCGTTCCCGGGCCAGCGCGAGGGCGGTGGTGCGGAACATCCGGTCGGTCAGGTACTGGCCGATGACGCCGGCCGTCCCCGACGCAGCGTGCTCCTCGGCGTACGCGGCGACCGTGTCGTCGGCGAGACCGAAGCGGGACAGGATCGCCGCGGCCGGCACGGCGGCGAGGGCGTCCGCCTGCGGCGCGAGCGCCATGTTGAACTCGTTGTCCGTCGCGCCGAGCACCAGCGCCTTGTCGGCGCCGACGCCGCGGGCGAGCGCTGCAGCGATCGGCTCGGGCAGCAGCTCGCCGTCGACGACGGGCCCCCAGCTCAGTCCGCCGGATGCGAGCGCCACCAGGGGAGCCAGCGGGTCGGCGTCGCCCGTGGCATCCGGTTCGGGCACGGGAGAGGCGATCCTCGCCTGCAGGTCGAGGACGACGCTCTCATCGAGGGTTCCGAGGCCGGCGCGGGTCGGCTCGACGCCTCCCTCCGCGGCGAGGCGCCGGCCCAGCGTCTCCGCCTCGGCGAGCGGAAGATCGCTCGTCGCCCCCGAGATGCTGATCACGCCGTGGAAGAGCGACGCCGCCGACGGCACCGCGAGCAGGCTGAGCACCGCGCCGCCGCCGGCGGACTGCCCGGCGATCGTCACGCGCGACGGGTCGCCGCCGAACGACCGGATGTTGTCCCGCACCCACTCGAGGGCGAGAATCCAGTCAAGGATGCCGCGGTTCTGCGGCGCGTCCTCGATCCAGCCGAAGCCGTCGAAGCCCAGGCGGTACGAGACCGACACGGTCACGACGCCGTCGCGGTTGAAGGCGGCCCCGTCGTACCAGGGGCTGGCGGGCGACCCGGCGACGAATCCGCCGCCGTGGATGTAGACGAGGACGGGCAGCGCGGCTCCGGTGTCGGCCGGGGCGGGGGTGAACACGTTGACGTTCAGCGTCGAGTCCCCGGGGATCGACGGCTCCGGGATGAGGGTGACCTCGCTGAGTGCCGCGCGCTGCGGTGTGGCGCCGTACTCGACGGCGTCGCGCACGCCGGGCCAGGATCGGTGCGGCACCGGGGCGGCGAAACGGAGGTCTCCGACCGGCGGCTCGGCGAACGGGATGCCGAGGAAGGCGGCCGACCCGTCGCGCCAGGTGCCGCGGACGCGTCCGGCGGTGGTGTCGACCTCGGGCGGGGTGGTGGGGGTGCTCATACTGTCATTCTCCTAACGAACGCTCTTGATGGGGATGAGGACGAAAGCCGCGAGCGCGACGGCGATCATCCCGAAGACGAACAGGGCCGGGAATCCGCCGACCACGCCGATCAGCACCGCCGCGACCGTCGGGCTGAGGGCCTGCGGGATGTTCGTGGCGACATTGAGAATGCCGAGATCCTTGGCCGCCGCCGTGCCGCCGCCCGGCAGCACCTCGGTCATCAGGGCGGTGTCGCACGCCATGTAGAGGCCGAAGCCGAATCCGTTGATCGCGCTCATCACCAGCATCCCGGTGAGGGTGGGGGAGATCAGCGGGATGGCGAGACCGACGATCATCAGTGCGCTCGCCGCGTAGATGAACACCTTGCGGCGGCCGAGCTTGTCGCTCAGCCATCCGGCGAGGGACACCGAAACCACGGTGGTCACGAGCGAAGCGATGCTGAGCAGACCGATCGCGCCGGTCGCCTGCTCGGTGGTCATCCGGATGTAGTCGGTGAGGATGAACAACTGGTACCCGAAGGTGACGAAGTACCCCAGGATGAACAGGAAGCGGGCGGCGAAGGCCCACGCGAAGTCGGGGTTCCTCCGCGGGTTGATCCAGAAGCCGGCGGCGAAGGTCTTCCAGCTGAACGGAGGGTGCACGGCGTTGCGGCTCGAGTAGTCCCGATTGATCAACACGAAGGCGAGCGTGACGACGAGCACCGCGACGCCGAAGATCGTGTACCCGACCCCGATGTTCGCGGCCAACTGCCCGGCGACCAGCACGCCGATCGTGCCGCCCGCCATCGTTCCGATGCCGACCATGGCCGACGCGACTCCGCGCTTGCTGCGCGGGAACCGGTCGGGGGTGATCGCGGTGAGGGGACCCTGCAGCGCGTTCAGCGACACCTGGATGACGACCCAGAAGATCGTGATCCAGAGGATCGAGCTGAGGCTGCCGAGGCCGGCCAGGAACACGGCACCGACCGCGGCTCCGATGATCATCCACGGGGCGCGGCGGCCCATCCGGCTGCGGGTCCGGTCGCTGAAGGCTCCGACGATCGGCTGCGCGAAGAGCGTGAAGACGAAGGAGGTCGTCGTCACGATGGCCAGGTTGTTGATCTTGTGCACCGGATCGATGGCCGTGACCTGAAGGGGGAGGAGCACCGCGATCAGGCCCGAATACGTGGCGAACAGCACCAGCGAGGTGATAGCGAGAGAGGGGAGGAGGGGGCGCCGGTTCGAGGGCGAATAGGGTGTGGGACCGGCTTCGGCGGTCGCGCGGTCGACGACGACGGCATCGCCGAGGTCGGTGGGGGCGGGGGATGCTGCAGCCGCTGTGGCGGCGAAGGGTTCGACGGCGTCGAACTCGGGTGGATGCGTAGACACAACACTCCTCTTCGTTGAGTGGGTTGCGGCCCTTCGGGAGCCGTGCGACGCGGGAGAAACCGTGCGTCGCTCGGTTATGAGTATGAGGTCTCGGTGTAAATACTTCAACCCTCGAATCAATTAGGCCGGAGTCAGCCATCGGCCGACGTCGCTCGGACGGTCAGGCGGAGAGGGCCAGCGGGTCGGCGAGCAGGTCGGCGCGGAGCCGCCAGAGCGCGCCGAGGATGGCGGCGTCGGCGCCCAGGGTGCCCGCGACGACCGGAGGGGGAGCGAGCTCGTTGCCGTACGCGGCCAAGCGCATCCGCTGCGCGGCGGGAGCGCCGATGAGATCGCTGAGTTCGGCCCAGTACCCTCCGAGCAGGATGATCTGCGGGTCGAGCGTCATGCGCACGATGGCGATCGCCCGGGCGACCCAGTCGGCAGCGGCGACGAACGCGGCGGTGGCCTCCTCGTCGCCGGTGTGCACGCGTTCGACGAGGAGCTCGAGCGCGCGCGTCAGGCCGTCGTGCTGCAGAACGTCGGCGAGTCCTGCGCGCTCGAGCACGACATCCGGGCCGGCGACGGTGACCAGGCACCCGCGTTGGCCGCAGTCGCAGAGCGCGCCGTCGTAGTCCACCGCGATGTGGCCGAGGGCACCGGCGAGGTGGTGGCGCCCCTCGACCAGGACGCCTCCCGAGATGATCGCGCCTCCGATACCGCTGTTGCTCTTGAGGTAGAGCAGATCGGTCACGTCGTCGATCAGGCTGGCCTCGGCGAGGGCCGCGGCGATCACGTCGCTGGTGAGCGTGGCCGAGCGCGGAAGCCGGGGCTCGAGCGCACGCAGGCCGGCGAGGACATCGACGCGCCCCCATCCGAGGTCTGTGTCGGCGACGACGACCCGCGGCTCCTCGCCGACCGGCGCGAACACCACGACAGTCAGGCCGGCGACGCGTCGTCCGCCGGCCTCGAGGTCGTCGAGGGCGGATCCCAGCACCCGCGCGGCGACATCGATCACGGCCTCCGGGTCTCCCATTGGCCGGCCGTGATGTTCGGCGACGCGCAGCAGCTCCGTGCCGTCCAAGTCGTGAGCGACGGCGATCGCCCGGTCGGCGTCCAACTGCAGGGCGAGCAGCGCGACGGAGTCCGCCGCGATGCTGAGCAGCGTCCGGGGACGGCCGGCGCCCTCGCCGGGCACCACCTCTGTCTCGCGCACCAGGCCGGCCTCGATGAGCACGCCGACGAGGGCGGTCACCGAGCCGCGGGCGAGCCCTGTGGCCGAGGCGAGGTCGCTGCGTGCGCTCGGGCCGGCATCCACGAGCCGTCGCATGAGCAGCGACAGATTGTGGGTGCGGACGTCGCCGCTGACGAGGCTGGCCGACCCGGAATCGCTCATTCCGTCAGGATGCCACAGCCCGGATGCGACACGGGCGTTAACAGACTCATCGTCCGGTGGTGCGGCGATGCCTGCGACTCTCCCGGACGACGAGTTGATCTATGAGATCTGTCTTTAGACTGCTCCGCATCGGCGACGAGCGCAAGAGCGGATTTCGGACATGTGCGCTGAGCGAACGCCTTTGACGCGGACGCTCGTGAGCGGCTTGGATGGACGCATGGCAGAAAACACCAACCAGAAGCCCGAGGTCGACGCCCCCGAGGGCCCGGCTCCCGAGACGCTCGAGATCGTCGACATCGTGGAGGGCAGCGGGCCCGAAGCGACCCCCGGCTCGAAGGTCGACGTGCACTACCTCGGCGTCGAGTACGAGACGGGCGAGGAGTTCGACTCGTCGTGGAGCCGCGGGCAGTCCATCAACTTCCCCCTCAACAACCTCATCAAGGGCTGGCAGGACGGCATCCCCGGAATGAAGGTCGGCGGCCGTCGCAAGCTCACCGTTCCGCCGGCGCAGGCCTACGGACCGGCCGGTGGCGGTCACCCGCTGTCGGGCAAGACCCTGATCTTCGTGATCGACCTGCTCGGCGTCAGCTGATCCCGTCGCGAACAGTGTGAAGGCCCCCGTCCGGTTTCGGATGGGGGCCTTCTCGCGCTCCGTGCGTCAGAGCGCCGGGGGCGCCATCAGGGTCGGGATGGCGATGCGGTTCCAGATGTTGATGGTGCCGATGGCGAGGATGAGGTCGCTGAGGCCCTCGTCGCCGAACTCGGCACGTGCCCGGGCGAACAGTTCGTCGGAGACGCCGCCCTGGATGAGCGTGATCTCCTCGGTGAGTTCGAGGGCGATGCGCTCCCGCTCGCTGAACCATTCCGACTCGCGCCAGGTGATGACCGAGAAGATCTTGCGCAGCGGCACCCCGGCCGTCTGCAGGTCGACCGAGTGCATGTCGACGCAGAAGGTGCAGCCGTTGAGCTGGGAGGCGCGCAGGCGCACGAGGTCGCCGAGCGGCTGCTCCACGCGCTGGCCGACGTAGCCGTCGAGGTTGATCACTTTGCGGTACCCCTCGGGGACCAGGGACGAGATGTCGATTCGTTCTGTCATGCCTCGAGAGTAGAAGCGCCATTGGCCCGCAGTAAGATCCAATTCATACGGTTCTGATCAGACCAATCGGGAGGCCAGGATGGATGTGCACGTTCAGATCGAGGGCAGGGGCGACCGCGCCGACCGCATCTACCGGCAGCTGCGCGACGCCATCCGTGACGGGCGGCTGCGGCGCGGCGAGCGGCTCCCGGCCTCGCGCGATCTGGCGTCGCAGCTCGCGGTCTCGCGCACGACGGTGACGGTCGCCTACGAACGTCTCACGGCCGAGGGCTACCTGACATCGAAAGTGGGCTCAGGAACGTACGTCGCGGCCACCGGCGCGCCGTCGACGGTCGCATCCCGCCGCGCGGCCAGGCGAGGCGACTCCCCGCACGCGGGCCGGCACGCCGGCGCACTCCCTCGTATGCACTGGCGGGACATCGACGACCCGCTGTGGACGGAACCGCTGCCGATCGCCTACGACTTCAGCGTCGGCACTCCGGACCCGGCGCTCTTCCCGATCGAGCAGTGGCGGCGGCTCGTCGCCGGAGAGTTGCGGGGCGGCATCCTGCGCTCCGCCCACTACGCCGACCCCGCCGGTCTGAAACGGTTGCGCGAGGCTCTCGCCCGGCATCTCGGTGTCGCACGATCGGTGGATGCCGCCGCCGACGACGTGCTCATCACGAGCGGCGCCCAGCAGGCCTTCGACCTGATCGCCCGCATCCTGGTCGATCCCGGTGATCTGGTGGCCGTCGAAGACCCCGGATACCCGCCCGTGCGACAGCTGTTCGAGACCCTGGGCGCCCGGGTCGTGCCGGTGCCGGTCGACGAGCACGGCATCCGGGTGGACTCGGTGCCGCCCCGCGCACGCCTCGTGTACACCACCCCGTCGCATCAGTTCCCGACCGGCGCCGTGCTGTCGCTGGAGCGCCGCACGGCACTGCTGTCCTGGGCCTCGGCGAACGACGCAGTGATCATCGAAGACGACTACGACAGCGAGTACCGTTTCGCCGATCGGCCCCTCGACCCGCTGCAGAGTCTCGACGGCGAAGGAAGAGTGGTCTACGTCGGCACCTTCTCGAAGACGATGCTGCCGGCGCTCCGGCTCGGTTTCCTGATCGCCCCGGCATCGCTGATGCCCGCGCTGCGCAGCGCCAAGCGCTTGACCGACTGGCACAACGACTACCTGACCCAGGCGGCGATGGCGCGTTTCATCGACTCGGGCGGCTTCGCGCGGCACGTGCGCCAGGCGACCAAGGCGTACGGAGCCCGCCAGCGGAGCATCGCCGCCCACGTCGAGAGTCTTCTCGGCGAGAGCATGCGCGTGGTCCCTTCGGTCGCCGGCCTGCACCTGTGCGTCGTGGCCGCCGATACGTCGATCCCGTTCGACGCCGCCCGGGTCGTCGCCGACGCCGCCGCCTCCGGCGTCGCGATGCAGGCGCTCTCCCGGTTCACCCTCGGCCACGGTGCTCCCGACGGTCTGCTGCTCGGGTTCGGTTCGATCGCCGAGGCGGATGTGCCCGACGGCCTGCGGCTGCTGTCGCGCGCGATCGCCCGCTCCGCGCATCCGCAGCCCGCGGGCTAGCCGTTCGGCAGGATGACAGCGCGCCCGCGGATCTTGCCCTCGTGCAGCCGCTGGTACGCCTTCGGGGCCTCGTCGAGGCTGTAGGTCTCGATCTCCACTTCGACGGAGCCTGCGCGCGCCAGATCGAAGGTCTCGATCAGCTCGGCCCGCGAGCCCCAGTACGGCGTGCGCACGGCCACGTCGTAGGCGATGCGGCCGAAGCCGACGGGAAGTACGCCGCCGCCGATGCCGACGATGGTCACGTCCCCTTCCGTTCCCGCCATCGCCGAGGCCAGTTCGACCGTCGGCTGCACGCCCACGAAGTCGAACACCGCGTTCGCCCCGCGGCCGCCGGTGAGGTCGCGCACGGCGCCCACCGCATCCGGATTCGACAGGAAGGTGTGCTGCGCGCCTACCTGGGTGGCCAGATCGAGCTTCTCGTCGCTGACGTCGAGGGCGACGACCGTCGCCCCGCTGATCGCCCGCAGGATCTGGATGCCCACGTGTCCGAGTCCGCCGGCGCCGATCACGACGGCGGTGGTCCCGGCGCCGAGCTTGGGCAGTGAGGTCTTGATCGCGTGGTAAGGCGTGAGCCCGGCATCCGTCAGCGAGACGTTCTTCACCGGGTCGAGATCGCCGAGCGGAACGAGATGGCGCTCGTTGTCGACGATCATGTACTCGGCCATCGAGCCGGGCGCCCCGAGTCCGGGCGGCCGGATGCCCTCCGCCTCTGCGTTGAGGCAGTAGTTCTCCTTGCCCTGGGCGCACATGTGGCAGCGGCCGCAGCCCCATGGTCCGTAGACCGCGACGGAGTCGCCGGGCTTCACGCCGCTCACCCCTTCGCCGACCGCCTCGACGATGCCCGCCCCCTCGTGACCGAGGGTGAGGGGAAGACCGTAGACGTACGCCTCGGCCGGCAGGCTCATGATGAACTCGTCGGAATGGCAGACCCCGGCAGCGGTGACTTTCAGGAGCACCTGGCCGGGACCGACCTGCGGGTCCGGGATGCTGACGACTTCTGGGCGGGAACCGATCTCGCGATATTGGAGTGCCTTCATGGTCCGCACCGTACTCCGCCTTCGTCCGTGCGCGGCCGACGCCCTCGCGCGGCGCCGGACCACCGGCGTATGGTGTGGGCCATGCCGATCATCGACTCCTTCCCGCAGGGCACGCCGATCTGGGTCGATCTGCAGAGCACCGACCAGGCCGGCGCCGCCGCCTTCTACCGTCAGCTGTTCGAGTGGGAGCTGCCGGCCGCGTCCGCCGAGACCGGCGGCTATTCCGTGGCGACGATGCGCGGAGTGCCCGTGACGGCGATCGGCCCGCTGCCGCCGACGATGCCGGAGGGCAGCCGTTCGGTGTGGACGACGTACTTCACAGTGGACGACATCGACGCGTCCGCGGCCGCGTCGACGGCGGCCGGAGGAGCGGTCCTGCAGCCGCCCGGCGAGCTCGCCCCTGGCGTTCAGCTCTCCATCGTCGCCGACCCCGCCGGTGCGGTGTTCGGGCTGTGGCAGAAGGAGAAGGACTCGCCCTGGCTGCGTGAGGAACCGGGCGCCGTCGACTGGGTCGAGCTGGTCGAGGGCGGCTGCGAGTCGTCGTTCGACTTCTACGAGAACGTGCTCGGCGTCGGCACGAGTCAGATGGCGATGGGCGACGGCGTCTATTCGCTGTTCGACGTGGGGGAGACCTCGGTCGCCGGAGCGATCGAGCCTGCCGCCGACATCCCGCCCCATTGGCTCGTGTACTTCAACGTCGCCGACCTCGACGCCGCAGTCGTCCGGCTCACCGAATTGGGCGGCACGCTGCTCAGCGAACGCGGTTCCGCCCCCGGTGTCGGGCGCTGGGTCACGGTCGTCGACCCGTTCGGAGGGGCGTTCGCCCTGCTCGAGCCCGAGCCGGAGGCCGCCTGAGTCCGGCGACCGCCACAGGATCCCTCTGGTAGACTTTCCAGGTTGCCGTCTGACGGCCGCGGATAAAGAGAGCCCAGGCATTCTGCCCCGGGCACCGCGCAACGAAGAGAAAGGGGATCCCTCTATGGCACTTGATGCAGATGTCAAGAAGGCGATCATCGAAGAGTACGCGACCCACCCCGGTGACACCGGATCCCCCGAGGTCCAGGTTGCAATCCTGACCAAGCGGATCAAGGACCTCACCGAGCACCTCAAGGAGCACAAGCACGACCACCACTCGCGTCGTGGCCTGCTCCTCCTGGTCGGTCAGCGTCGCCGCCTGCTCGGCTACCTGTCGGACATCGACATCAACCGGTACCGCGCGCTCATCGAGCGTCTCGGTCTGCGCCGCTAAGGCGCTGTCGAACCCTTCGGGAGTCACAGCGGCAGCTCTTCGCTGCTGACGCGAACTTCTTGCGAACGGGCCATCACCTCCGGGTGGTGGCCCGTTCGTCATTCCGGGGGAGGGCGAACCGCTACGCTCGTGGCGTGGCGCTCCCGTTCCTGCCGTACATCGTCGTCGGCATCCTCCATCTGGTCTCCCAGCTGTTCGGAATCGATGCGCTGACGGCCATCACCAAACCCCTGCTCATGCCGGCGCTGCTGGTCGCCCTGCTCTGGGCGCTGCCCCGGCGCCGAGGCGAGGTCGCGCTGCTGGCCTCGCTGGCCATCCTGTTCGGCTGGCTCGGCGACGTCTCCCTGATGGACGCAGGCCCTGGCTTCCTGATCGGCCTCGGCTTCTTCCTGCTCGGTCATCTCGCCTACCTCACCCTGTTCTGGCGCCGGATGCGCGTGCGAGCGCGTCCCCGCTGGTGGGCCGCGGTCTACCTGGTGTGGTGGGTGGGGCTCGTGGGCATCCTGGCGCCGCATGCCGGGGCGATGCTCGCACCTCTTGCGCTCTACGGGCTCGTGCTCGGGGCGCTCGCCGCCGTGGGGTCGGCCTGCGACCGCTGGATCGCGATCGGTTCCGCGGCGTTCCTGGTGTCGGACTCGCTGCTGGGCTTCCGGCTGTTCCTGCCCGGCTTCCATCCGTGGCAGATCGACTTCCTGATCATGCTGACCTACCTGGCCGGCCAGGGGCTCATGGTCGCCGGAATCGTTCGCACGGTCACCGGTCGACGCGCGGCCGGCGAGGCCGTCGCGGTCAGCGCCGCGCCGCGAGCGCCTGGTCGAGCAGGGTGAGGGCGACGAGGGCTGCGGCGACGACCGCGATACCGACCACGACGCCGACCAGGCCGATCACCCCCGAGGCCAACGGCAGGAGCAGCACCGCGATCACGGCCCCGCTCGTCTTCAGCGGGCGGATGACCACCTCCGGCACCAGTGGCGCGTGCAGCGCCCAGAGCATCAGCAGATAGACGGCCACGGGAACGGCGATCGCGTACGAGACGACCAGGTCGGGGAGCTCTCCATGTGCGGCGCCGTCGTGCGCGGCGCCGGCCTGCACCGCGACCTCGAGTGCGGCGCCGAGGGCGGCGAGCGACGCGAAGACGAAGTAGTGGCCGTAGCCCCAGTAGAACGAGCGTCCCCGGCGGCTCGCGAGCCCCTCGGCAGCCGGTTCGAGGAAGTACAGCCACCAGAGGCCGAACAGCAGCACCAGTCCGGCCGCCGCGATCGTGACGAGGGCCGCGGTCACGCCGCTGTCCGCCAGGCCCTTCTGCACGCCGATGGCCGAGGCCGAGACCGACTCGCCGAGCACGATGATCGTGAACAGGCCGTAGCGCTCCGCGATGTGGTGAGGATGCCACGCCGTCTTCCCCGTGCGCTCGGCCCAGAGGGGCACCGACAGGTCGAGGGCCGCGAGGATCACGAAGGTCCACCAGCCCCACTCGGCGGGAAGCGCCAGCCGGGAGAGCCAGCCGACCTGCACCAGGGTGATGCCCGCCGCGTAGCGCAGCGCCGTCACCCGGCCATCCGGATGCTCGATCGCGGCCCGCACCCACTGGCTCACGAGTCCGATCCGCATGATCAGGTAGCCGATCGTGATCGCCGTGAAATCGCCGTGGTCGAACGCCGTCGGCACGCCGGCGGCCAGCACGAGCACACCGGCCATCTGCACGAGCGTCGTCACCCGGTAGAGCACGTCGTCCGTGTCGTACGCCGAGGCGAACCACGTGAAGTTCATCCAGGCCCACCAGATGGCGAAGAACACCATGCAGTACGGCCCGAGCCTCGCCAGGATCTCGCCCTCTTCGGCCGCCGCGGCGAGTTGCGCGGCAACCTGGGCGATCGCCACCACGAAGGTCAGGTCGAACAGGAGCTCGAGCGGGCTCGACACCCGATGAGACTCGGTGGTGTCGCGGGCCGTCATGCGCGTGCGGAGCATCGGGATCCGGGCGGGACTCTCGTTGGTCATAGCTCATTCTGACGGGCGCGCCGCGGTACGCCACGATAGGAACGTGATCCGCCGTCATCCCGTGCTCGCCGCCGTGACTCTCGTGTATCTCGTCGCCGTCGGCCTCATCACGCTGCTGCCGCAGTCGCCCGACTCGACCGGCAGCGCCGTTGCCCGTGCGATCGTCGCGGCGCTGCGGGGGTTCCCGCCGACCGCCTGGGTGACGTACGACGGCGCGGAGTTCACGGCGAACATCGTGATGTTCGTTCCGATGGGGGTGCTGTTCACGCTGCTGCTCGGGGTGCACCGCTGGTGGCTCGCGCTGGTGATCGGTGTGGCGGCGACCTGTCTCATCGAGGGCGCTCAGCTGGTGATCCCCGGTCGGTTCAGCGACGTGCGCGACCTGGTCGCGAACTCGCTCGGCACCCTGATCGGCATCGGGATCGTGGGCGCCGCGACGGCTGCGCGGCGCCCACTCGCGGTGCGGGAATAGCAGGGGCCCCCGTGCAGTTGTGACGATTACATGCAAACGCATTGAAATGGAGCAGCGAAAATGCAGTTCGGTATCTTCAGCGTCGGCGACATCACGACCGACCCCACCACCGGTCAGACCCCGACCGACGCGTCGCGGTTGCAGGACGTCCTGACGATCGCACAGCACGCCGAGGAGGTCGGCCTGGACGTGTTCGCGATGGGCGAGCACCACAACCCGCCGTTCTTCCCGTCGAGCCCGGTCGCGATCAATAGCTACCTCGCGGCCAAGACCAACCGGATCATCCTGTCGACGGCCACCACGCTCATCACGACCAACGACCCCGTGCGCATCGCCGAGGAGTACTCGATGCTGCAGCACCTCTCCGGCGGCCGCATGGACCTCACGCTCGGCCGCGGCAACACCGGCCCCGTGTATCCGTGGTTCGGCGAGGACATCCGCCAGGGCATCCCGCTCGCCATCGAGAAGTACGCGCTGCTGCACCGGCTGTGGCGCGAGGACTTCGTCGACTGGGAGGGCAAGTTCCGCACTCCGCTGCAGGGTTTCCAGTCGACGCCCCGCCCCCTCGACGACGTGCCGCCGTTCGTGTGGCACGGCAGCATCCGCAGCCCCGAGATCGCCGAGCAGGCCGCCTACTACGGCGACGGCTTCTTCGCGAACCACATCTTCTGGCCGGCATCGCACACCCAGCAGATGATCGCGCTCTACCGTCAGCGGTTCGAGCACTACGGTCACGGCACCGCCGACCAGGCGATCGTCGGACTGGGCGGTCAGGTGTTCATGCGCAAGAACTCGCAGGATGCCGTGAACGAGTTCCGGCCGTACTTCGACAACGCCCCCGTCTACGGACACGGTCCATCGCTGGAGGAGTTCACCTCGCAGACCCCGCTCACCGTGGGCAGCCCGCAGGAGGTCATCGACCGCACGCTCGGCTTCCGCGACTACGTCGGCGACTACCAGCGCCAGCTGTGGCTGATGGACCACGCCGGCCTGCCCCTGAAGACCGTGCTCGAGCAGCTCGACATCCTGGGCTCGGAGGTCGTGCCGGTGCTCCGCAAGGAGTTCGACACCCTGCGTCCCGCTCACGTGCCCGACGGCCCGACGCACGCCGCGATGGTCGCCGAGCGCGACGCCGCTGAGCTGGTCGCGTCCGCCGACGCCGCCGCCGACGCCGAGCTCTCCTCGGAGGTGAAGTGATGACCGCCAAGAAGATCGCCGTCGTCTCCGGCGGCCTCAGCCAGCCGTCGTCCACCCGGCTGCTCGCCGATCGGCTCGCGGAGGCGACCGTCCGTCGCCTCGCCGAGCAGGGCGTCGAGGTCGAGGTGCGGACGATCGAATTGCGCGACACCGCGAAGGACGTCACGAACAATCTGCTCGCCGGATTCCCGAGCCCGGCGCTGGCCGACGTGATCGAGACCGTGACCGGCGCCGACGGCCTCATCGCCGTCAGCCCGATCTTCACGACGAGTTACAGCGGGATGTTCAAGTCGTTCTTCGACGTGATCGACCCCACCGCGCTCGACGGGATGCCGGTGCTGATCGGCGCCACCGGCGGAACGGAGCGGCACTCGCTCGCGCTCGACTACGCGATGCGCCCGATGTTCACCTACCTGCACGGCGTCGTCGTGCCGACCTCGGTGTATGCGGCCTCGGCCGACTGGGGGAGCGGCGCTGACACGGTCAAGGCGCTGCCCGACCGCATCGAGCGGGCGGCGGGCGAGTTCTCCGCCCTGGTGAGCGCGTCGGACCGCAGCTCGATGGTGAAGGACCCGTTCGCGCTCGAAGGCGACTTCGGCGCGATGATCGGCGGCTTCTCGATCGAGTAGCCCGCGCGCCCATACCCCCCGGAATCGAGTCCGGGAGAAATCGGCCGGATCGTGCGATCAGGCGCGACTTCTCCCGGACTCGTTCGCAGTAGATTCGGGGGATGGGTGAGACCGTGGTGAAGGAGCGGGCGGATGCTCCGACGAGGTTCTTCGAGGGGGAGGCGGCCGGGCTCGAGTGGCTCGCCGAAGCGACCGACCGGGGCGGAGCCCGCGTGGTCGAGGTGATCGACGTAGCGCCCGGCCGGATCGAGCTGGAGCGCATCGAGGAGACCCGGCCGACGCCGGAGGCGGCCCGCGCGTTCGGCGCCGCGCTCGCGATCACGCATGCGTCGGGCGCGGCAGCCTTCGGTGCCCCGCCCGACGGCTGGGACGGCCCGCTGTTCATCGGCAGGCGTCCGCTGCCCGCCGCCCACGAGACGTCGTGGGGCCGCTTCTATGCCCGTGACCGCATCCTGCCGTACCTCGACATCGCCGTGGATGCCGGCGGAGTGACGTCGGAACAGCTTCCGGTCATCCGGGAGGCTGTCGACCGGATCGCGTCGGGAGCCCTCGACGACGACGAGCCGCCGGCACGCATCCACGGCGACCTCTGGAACGGCAACCTGCTCTGGGACGCCAGGGGCGGCATCCTGATCGACCCGGCGGCGCACGGCGGCCACCGCGAGACAGACCTGGCGATGCTCCAGCTCTTCGGTGCGCCGTACCTCGACGCGATCGTTGCCGGCTACGACGGCGAGGCGCCACTGAGACCCGGCTGGCGCGACCGCATCCCGTTGCACCAGCTGCACCCGCTCGTCGTGCACGCCGCCTCGTACGGGCCGTCGTACGGCCAGGCGCTCGCCGATGCGGCGCGCGCGACGGTCGCTCTGCGGGATTGACAGGCTCACCTGCTAGGATTCTCGGGGTTGGCTGTGTGCCGACCAGTGAAGTGCAACTGAACAACGAGCACCAAACGGAGCAGGCTGGCAGGAGCTGGTCCTCGGTGGTGGTATCCGGATGCCCTGTGCGATCGACACAGTGACGCAACCGTGTATTTCTACTGATGGCCAGACGGGCACCAACCTCGGCGTCGACATCGACGCCTGGATGCCGCACGTACGCGCGACCGAGCGCGTCGATCTGCCTGTTCCCCTGCTCCGATGTATGAGTCGCCGCCCACACGGGGTGGCGACGTAAAACAAAGGAGAAAGACCTCTTGGAAGGTCCCGAAATCAAATTCGCCGAAGCCGTTCTCGACAACGGACGCTTCGGCACCCGCACGGTCCGGTTCGAAGCCGGACGCCTCGCACAGCAGGCACAGGGCGCAGTCGCCGCCTACCTCGACGAGGAGACCATGCTGCTGAGCGCGACGAGCGCCAGCAAGCACCCGAAGGACAACTTCGACTTCTTCCCGCTAACCGTCGACGTCGAAGAGCGTTCGTACGCCGCCGGCAAGATCCCCGGCTCGTTCTTCCGTCGTGAGGGCCGCCCCTCGACCGAGGCGATCCTCGTCTGCCGTCTCATCGACCGCCCCCTGCGCCCGTCGTTCGTCGACGGCCTCCGCAACGAGGTGCAGATCGTCATCACCGTCCTGAGCATCGCTCCGGACGAGTTCTACGACGCGCTCGCGATCAACGCGGCGTCCATGTCGACCCAGATCTCCGGCCTGCCGTTCAGCGGCCCGATCGGTGCGGTGCGCCTCGCGCTCATCCCCGGCAACGGTGCTGCTGAAGACCAGTGGATCGCATTCCCGAAGGCGTCGCAGCTGGAGGAGGCCGTCTTCGACATCGTCGTGGCCGGTCGTGTGATCACCGACGCCAACGGCAACGAAGACGTCGCGATCATGATGGTCGAGGCGGAAGCGACCGAGGGCAGCTGGAACCTGATCCAGGGCGGCGCCACCAAGCCGAACGAAGAGGTCGTCGCCCAGGGCCTCGAGGCCTCGAAGCCGTTCCTGAAGCAGCTCGTCGCCGCTCAGAACGTGCTCGCGCAGCAGGCCGCCAAGGACATCGCCGAGTACCCGGTGTTCCTGCCTTACTCGCAGGAGACCTACGACAACGTCGCCGGCCTCGCCTACGACGAGCTCGTGAACGTCTACCAGATCGCCGACAAGATCGAGCGCCAGAACGCCGACGACGCCCTCAAGGAGCGCGTCAAGACGGCTCTCACCGAGAAGGTGGAGGCCGGAGTTCTCGACGCCGAGGTGCTCACGCAGTTCTCTGCGGCGTACAAGTCGGTGTCGAAGGTCGTCATGCGCGGCC
Source organism: Leifsonia sp. 10N434 (assembly GCF_056394405.1). Taxonomy (NCBI): domain Bacteria; kingdom Bacillati; phylum Actinomycetota; class Actinomycetes; order Micrococcales; family Microbacteriaceae; genus Leifsonia; species Leifsonia sp. 10N434. Next base: position 156,143 of record NZ_JBFTHV010000006.1, read on the forward strand.
GCGTGCTGCGTGAGGGCATCCGTATCGACGGTCGTGGCCTCACCGACATCCGTCCGCTCGACGCCGAGGTGCAGGTCATCCCGCGCGTCCACGGCTCGGCGATCTTCCAGCGCGGCGAGACCCAGATCCTGGGCGTCACCACGCTGAACATGCTCAAGATGGAGCAGCAGATCGACTCGCTGTCGCCCGTCACCAAGAAGCGCTACCTGCACCACTACAACTTCCCGCCGTACTCGACCGGTGAGACCGGCCGCGTCGGTTCGCCGAAGCGTCGCGAGATCGGGCACGGCTTCCTCGCCGAGCGCGCGCTCGTTCCGGTTCTGCCGAGCCGCGAGGAGTTCCCGTACGCGATCCGCCAGGTGTCCGAGGCTCTCGGCTCCAACGGTTCGACGTCGATGGGTTCGGTCTGCGCCTCGACACTGTCCCTGCTGAACGCCGGTGTGCCGCTGCGCGCCCCGGTCGCCGGCATCGCCATGGGCCTCATCTCCGACACCGTCGACGGTGAGACCCGCTACGCGGCGCTCACCGACATCCTCGGTGCAGAAGACGCGCTGGGCGACATGGACTTCAAGGTCGCCGGCACCAGCGAGTTCGTCACGGCCATCCAGCTCGACACGAAGCTCGACGGCATCCCCTCGGCTGTGCTCGCGGGTGCGCTCAAGCAGGCGAAGGATGCTCGTACGACCATCCTGAGCGTGCTCAACGCCGCCATCGACCAGCCCGACGAGATGGCTCCGACCGCGCCCCGCGTGATCTCGGTGCAGATCCCCGTCGACAAGATCGGTGAGCTGATCGGCCCGAAGGGCAAGACGATCAACGCGATCCAGGACGAGACCGGCGCCGACATCTCGATCGAGGAAGACGGCACCGTGTACATCGGCGCCGTCGACGGTCCGTCGGCCGAGGCTGCCCGTGCCCAGGTGAACGCGATCGCGAACCCCACCAACCCGGAGGTCGGCGAGCAGTTCCTCGGAACCGTCGTCAAGATCGCCGCGTTCGGTGCGTTCGTCTCGCTCCTGCCCGGCAAGGACGGCCTGCTGCACATCTCCGAGGTGCGCAAGCTCGCCGGTGGCAAGCGCGTCGAGAACGTCGAAGACGTGCTCAACGTCGGCCAGAAGATCCTGGTCGAGATCACCAAGATCGACGACCGTGGAAAGCTGTCGCTCGCTCCGGTGCTCGCAGAGGCCGACGACGCCGACACCCACGGGCGCGACGCCGCCAGCGAGGGCCCGGAGGCTCCCGCCGAAGGCTAGTCCTCACCCGCACCACCCGGATGCCCGTGCAGCCTCGCTGCGCGGGCATCCGTGCGTCTGCGCCCGCCCCATCCACTGCGATCGAGTCCGAAGTTGTTGCTCGCGACACGCCGTACTGGGGTGCAACAAGTTCGGACTCGATCGCAGTGCCGGGGCTCAGCGGGCGGCGTCGCGGGCGAGCAGCGGGTGCAGGCGGAACGGGATGAGCTCGCCCATGTCGAGCGCCGTCTCGGCGCGCTCCACGCCGTCGCAGGCCTGGATGGCGCCCGTGATGCGGAACAGGTCCTCGGCGTCCACGCAGACCACGCGCACGAGCAGATCCGAGGGGCCGCTCAGGCCGTGGGCCTGCACGATCTCCGGGATGGTCGCCAGCTGCTCCACGATGGCGGCGAGCTTCTGCTGCTGCACGTGCACCGTCACGAACGCGGCCAGCGGGTAGCCGGCGGCGTGCGCGCTGATCCGGCGGTCGAACGACAGGAAGACGCCGGAGCGCTCGAGGGCTGCGACGCGCGCCTGCACGGTGTTGCGGCTGAGACCGAGACGGTCGGCGATGGTCACATTGGTCGCGCGCGGGTCGTCCGTGAGCGCCACGAGGATGCGCCGATCGGTGCTGTCGATGGTGGGCATAGTGCGAAACCTAGCATCGGGCGACACGCCAGGATAGTGCATCGTGCCCACCCGACACGCCGTTGATTGTGCTGGCTGACCTCTCGGCGTAGCCTTCCAAGTAATTCCGGCGATGGGGCCGGAAGCCGATCCTGCGAGCCACAAGCACGCGGATCGGGCGTGAGAGTGAAGGTTGCGTGAACCGTGACGATCGACAATCAGCCAGCCCTGAGGGACTCCGACGGCGAAAGCCGGATGGACGAGGTGCACCTCGGTGAACTCCACCTCGGCGAACTCGACACCGTGCAGCTCCTGACCTCGGCAGGGGATCGGTTGAGCGACGTGCGCTACGACGCCTGGATCTCCGACATCGGCGACGACCAGCTTCTCTCGCTGTACGAGGACATGGTGGTCATCCGCCGCATCGACACCGAGGCGACCGCTCTGCAGCGCCAGGGCGAGCTCGGCCTCTGGCCCCCGCTGCTCGGGCAGGAGGGGGCGCAGATCGGCTCCGGCCGGGCCCTCCGCCGCGACGACTTCGTCTTCTCCAGCTACCGCGAGAACGGCGTCGCCTACTGCCGCGGCGCTGCCTTGGGCGACCTGGTGAAGGTGTGGCGCGGTGTCGCCCAGAGCGGCTGGAACCCGTACGACATCAACATGGCCACCCCGCAGGTCATCATCGGCGCCCAGACGCTCCACGCCACCGGCTACGCACTCGGCATCCAGGCCGACGGCACGGATGCCGTGGCGGTCGCGTACTTCGGCGACGGCGCCACCAGCGAGGGCGACGTGAACGAGGCGATGATCTTCGCCGCCACCTATGCCGCCCCGGTCATCTTCTTCTGCCAGAACAACCAGTGGGCGATCTCGGAGCCCGTCGCCCTGCAGGCGCAGCGCCCGATCGCCGAGCGCGCTCCCGGCTTCGGCATCCCGAGCGTGCGGGTCGACGGCAACGATGTGCTCGCGGTGATGGCGGTGACTCGCGCCGCTCTCGACCGCGCGCGCAGCGGAGGCGGCCCCACCTTCATCGAGGCCGTCACCTACCGGATGGGCCCGCACACCACCGCGGACGATCCCACCCGCTACCGCGACCCCGCCGAGCTCGACGCGTGGAAGGCGAAGGACCCGATCGCCCGCGTGGAGTCCCTGCTCAGTGCGCACGGCGCCCTCACGCCCGAGCGGGCGGAGGCCGTGGCCGCGGTCGCCGACCGTGTCGCCGCCGAGCTGCGTGCCGCCTGCGTCGCCCTGCCCGATCCCGACCCGATGAGCGTGTTCGACAACGTGTACGCCGAAGCGCACACCGGGCTGACCCGCCAGCGCGACCACTACAGCCGGTACTTGCGCACCTTCGTGGGAGGCGACGGACGATGACGACACTCACGCTGGCCAAGGCCATCAACGCGGGGCTGCGCACCGCCCTGGCCGGCGACGACCGCGTCGTGCTGATGGGCGAGGACATCGGAACGCTCGGCGGCGTCTACCGGGTCACCGACGGACTGCAGACCGAGTTCGGACCGCGCCGGGTGATGGACTCGCCGCTGGCGGAGTCCGGCATCCTGGGCACCGCTGTCGGGATGGCGTACCGCGGGTACCGCCCGGTCGTGGAGATCCAGTTCGACGGCTTCATCTACCCGGCCTTCGACCAGATCGTCAGCCAGGTGGCCCGGATGCACTACCGCACGGGCGGAGCGGTGCGGATGCCGATCACGATCCGCGTGCCGTTCGCGGGCGGCATCGGCGCGGCCGAGCACCACTCCGACTCCCCGGAGGCCTACTTCGCGCACGCGGCCGGGCTGCGGGTGGTGAGCCCGTCCGATCCGCAGGACGCCTACACGCTCATCCAGCAGGCGATCGCGTCCGACGACCCGGTGCTCTACTTCGAGCCCAAGCGGCGGTACCACGTGAAGGGTGAGGTCGACGAGACCGCCCCGCTCGCCGATGCCCGCCCGATGGGCACGGCGCGCGTGCTCGTGCCGGGCACGGACGTCACGGTGGTCACCTACGGCGGCGTCGTGCAGGTCGCCCGGGATGCGGCGATCGCCGCCGCCGACGAGGGCGTCTCGGTCGAGGTCATCGACCTGCGCTCGCTCTCTCCGCTCGACATGGACACGATCATCGCCTCGGTGCGCAAGACCGGACGCCTGGTCGTGTCGCACGAGGCGCCGCTCTCCGGAGGGATCGGGGCCGAGGTCGCCGCGTCGATCACCGAACGCTGCTTCTACTACCTCGAGCACGCGCCGGTGCGGATCACCGGCCACGACATCCCGTACCCGGCCGCGAAGCTGGAGGGCTCCCACCTGCCCGACCTCGACCGGATGCTCGACGGCATCGACCGCGCGATGGACCGCCCCAACTCGCTCACCGGGGTGGAGGACTGATGGGCGCGATCAAGGAGTTCGCTCTGCCCGATCTCGGGGAGGGGCTCACGGAGTCGGAACTCGTGTCGTGGCATGTCGCGGTCGGCGACACCGTGCAGCTGAACCAGATCATCGCCGAGGTGGAGACCGCCAAGGCGCTGGTCGAGCTTCCCGCGCCGTACTCGGGCATCGTGTCGCGCCTGTTCGTGGAACCCGGAGTGACGGTCTCGGTCGGCGACCCGATCGTCGCGTTCGAGATCCCGGACGCGTCGGCTCCCGCCGACGGCGAGACTCCTTCCGCGGAGAGCGCGGCGCCCGAGCCGAACCTCGTGGGTTACGGCGCGAAGGCGGACTCGACGAGTCACCCCCGCCGCCGGGAGCGGCCGGGCCTCGCGACGGCCGCGGTGCCGGTCTCGTCGGTCTCGTCGTTCTCGTCGGGCTCGGCAGGCGCGTCGGCACCCGCGTCGAACGGCGCCACCGCGATCACCGTGCTCGAACGCCCGCGGGCGACCCCGCCGGTGCGCAAGCTCGCCAGAGAGCGCGGCATCGACCTCGCCGCCATCGCCGGCACCGGGGACCGCGGCCTCATCACGCGCCACGACGTCGAGAACTTCGCGGAGGCCTCGCCGGTCGCGCCGCCGGTCGAGCAGGCGCGGGACTCGGTCGTCGAGACACGAACGAGCGAGCCAGGCGAACGCCGGCCGCGCGAGACGCGCATCCCGATCAAGGGGGTGCGCAAGTGGACCGCCGACGCGATGGTGCGCAGCGCGTTCACCGCACCGCACGCCACGGTGTTCCTCACCGTCGACGTCACGCCCACCATGGAGCTGCTCGAGCGCCTGCGTTCGCAGCGCGAATTCGCCGAGGGCCGCCCCGGGCTGCTCGCGGTGACGGCGAAGGCCCTGTGCCTCGCCGTGCGGCGCACCCCGTCGGTCAACGCCCGCTGGGAGGACGACACCCAGGAGATCGTCGAGTTCGGCTACGTGAACCTCGGGATCGCGGCCGCGACGCCGCGCGGGCTCGTGGTGCCGACGATCCCGGATGCCGACGCGCTCGATCTCGCGGGCCTGGCGACGAGCATCCGGGCGCTGGCGGAGACGGCCAGGGCAGGCCGCACGACACCGGAGCGGCTGAGCGGCGGCACGATCTCGATCACCAACGTCGGCGTCTTCGGCGTCGATGCGGGGACGCCGATCCTGACGCCGGGGGAGTCCGCGATCCTGGCCCTCGGGGCGGTGCGACGCCAGCCGTGGGAGTACCGCGGAGAGATCGCCCTGCGTCAGGTCGTGACGCTCGCCGTGTCGTTCGACCACCGGGTCGTCGACGGCGAGCAGGGAGCACGCTTCATCGCCGATATCGGCCGGGTGCTCGCGGACCCGGCGAGCGTGCTCGCGATGGTCTGACTCCGACGAGGCGCTGCGTTACGCGTGCAGCGCCGCGTTGAGCTCGATGCCGCCGCCCGAGCGCTGCAGCACCTCGACGGCGCCGCTCACGGAGTTGCGACGGAAGAGCAGCCCGGGGGTGCCGGAGAGCTCGACGGCCTTGACGGTCTGCGGGCGTCCGTCGGCCGTGGGCGCTCCGCCCACCACGACGACCTTGGTGCCGGCCGTGACGTAGAGGCCCGCCTCGACGACGCTGTCGTCTCCGATCGAGATGCCGATGCCCGAGTTGGCGCCGAGCAGCGCCCGCTCGCCGATCGCGACGCGCTGCGTGCCGCCGCCCGAGAGCGTGCCCATGATGGAGGCGCCGCCGCCGATGTCGGAGCCGTCGCCGACGACGACACCCTGCGAGATGCGTCCCTCGACCATCGAGGTGCCGAGCGTTCCGGCATTGAAGTTGACGAAGCCCTCGTGCATGACCGTGGTCCCCGGCGCCAGGTGCGCGCCGAGGCGCACCCGCGACGCGTCGGCGATGCGCACGCGAGCGGGGGTGACGTAGTCGAGCAGGCGGGGGAACTTGTCGATGCCGGTCACGTGGATGCCGGCCCGCTGCAGCCGCGGACGCAGGCGATCGAGGTCGGCCGGGTTGACCGGCCCGGCGTTGGTCCAGGCCACGATCGGCAGATGACCGAAGATCCCGTCGAGGTTCACCGTGTTCGGGCGCGCGAGCAGGTGCGAGAGCACGTGCAGGCGCAGGTAGGCGTCGGGAGTCGACGCGGGTGCCGCATCCAGGTCGATCTCGACCGTGACGATGTCGACGCGCACGTTGCGGCGGGCGTCGTCGCCGGCGAGCTCCTCGAGCTCGGCGGGAGCGATCCAGCGGTCGCGCCCCGCGGGAAGGCCGCCGAGTTTCGGCTCGGGGAACCAGGTGTCGAGAACGGTGCCGTCGCCGGCGATCGTTGCGAGGCCGTATCCCCAGGCGTGGCGGGGCGCGGAGGATTCGGAGGAAACGTCGGTGGGCATGCCTCTAGATTAGTAGGGTGCCTCTCGACCTCAGCGCTTCGTCCATCGACCTCACCCGCCAGATCTGCGACATCGAGTCGGTGTCGGGAAACGAGAAGAGGCTGGCCGACGAGATCGAGGAGGCGCTCGGCGCTTTCGGCCATCTCGAGATCATCCGCGACGGCGACACCATCGTCGCGCGCACGAACCTCGGGCGCGAACGCCGGGCCGTCATCGCCGGCCACATCGACACTGTGCCCCTCAACAACAACCTTCCGACGCGCTTCGAGAAGATCGACGGCATCGAGTACCTCTGGGGCCGCGGCACCGTCGACATGAAGTCGGGTACGGCCGTGCAGCTCAAGCTGGCCGCCGAGCTCACCGACCCCGCGATCGACGTGACGTGGATGTGGTACGACCACGAAGAGGTCTCCGCCGAGCTCAACGGCCTCGGCCGGCTCGCGCGCAACCGGCCCGACCTGTTCACCGGCGACTTCGCCATCCTCGGCGAGCCCAGCAACGGCGTGGTCGAGGGCGGCTGCAACGGCAACCTCCGCGTCGAGGTGCGTGCCTTCGGACTCCGCGCGCATTCCGCCCGCGGCTGGATCGGCGAGAACGCCATCCACAAGGTTGCGCCCATCCTCGACACCCTCGCTGCGTACGAGCCGCGCGAGGTCGAGGTCGACGGCCTGGTGTACCGCGAGGGCCTCAACGCCGTCGGCATCACCGGCGGCGTCGCCGGCAACATCATCCCCGACGAGTGCATGGTGCACATCAACTACCGGTTCGCTCCGAGCCGCAGCTCGCACGAGGCGATCGAGCACATGCACGAGCTCTTCGGCGACTACGAGATCACCGTGGTCGACCGCGCCGACGGCGCACGGCCCGGTCTGGATGCCCCGCTCGCCCAGGAGTTCCTGGCGGCGGTCGGCGGCGTGGCCAAGCCCAAGTACGGCTGGACCGATGTCGCCCGGTTCAGCGCGCTCGGCATCCCGGCGGTGAACTACGGCCCCGGCGACCCGCTCAAGGCGCACGCCGACGACGAGCGCGTCGCCGTGCAGCAGATCACCGCCGTCGAAACGGGTCTCCGTGCCTGGCTCACCGGTGCCGGCCGCGCCTGAGGAGGCCGCGCCCCAGCACCGGCTGCTCGAGCGCCCGGCGCAGCGGGAGGCCGCGCCGTGGTGGACGCGCTGGTGGGTGCGTGTGCTCGCGGTCTACCTGGCGGCCCGCGCGGTCACGACCGCGTTCCTGCTGATCCTGGCGAACGCGCAGGGCATGAACCAGTGGACGGCCGCGCATCCCGGCTACTTCGACTTCGCCGCGATCTGGGACGGCCGCTGGTACAACATCGTGTCGATCAGCGGATATCCCGCTGCGCTGCCGACGGTGGACGGCGTGCACGTCACAGAGAACGCCTGGGCCTTCATGCCGGTGTACCCGGGCGTCGTGAACGTGGTCGAGTTCCTGACCACGATGCCGTGGCCGGTCGCCGCCGTCACGGTCTCGTTCCTGTGCGGCGCGGGCGCGGCGCTCGTCTTCCACCGGCTGCTGCGCACGCTCGGCTTCTCGCCGTCGACCGCTCTGTTCGCCGTCGCGCTGTTCTGCGTCTCGCCCGTCTCTCCGCTGTTCCAGCTGGCCTACGCGGAGTCGTTGTACATCCTGTTGCTGGTGGTGGCGCTCGACCTGCTCGTCGAGCGCCGGTACGTGGCACTGTTCCCGGTGGTGCTGGTGATGGCCTTCACCCGCCCGAGTGGACTTGCCTTCGCGCTCGCCCTCGCGATGCACGTGGTCTACCGCTGGGTCAAGCGCGACAGCGATCCGTTCCCGCCGCGAGAGCGGGTGCTCGGGGTCTCGCTCACGGTGTTCAGCGGGCTGGCCGGCCTCGCTTGGCCCGCCATCGCCGGCATCGCGACGGGATCCTGGACCGCGTACACCGACACCGAGCTCGCCTGGCGTGCGCCGTACATCGGGTACACGCATCTGGTGCCGTTCTCGTCGTGGTTCCAAGGAGCGGACTGGTGGTTCGGCTACATGCTCGGGCTGCCCGGCTGGCTCGGCGTCGTGACCCTGCTGATCGTGCTGGTGCTGTTCGGCATCGCGCTCTTCACGCCGCCGGTGAAACGACTCGGGCCCAATCTGCGGTTCTGGATCATCGCCTACTCCGTCTACCTGCTCGCGGTGTTCTTCCCGCAATCCAGCACCTTCCGGCTCCTGATGCCGCTGTTCCCGCTGCTCGGCGCCCTGGCGATTCCGAAGAGCAGGGTCTACCGCACGGCTCTCGTCGTGCTCTTCCTCGCGCTCCAGGTGGGGTGGCTGCTGGTCTGCTGGGGGGTCGACGGAGCGGACTGGTCGCCGCCGTGATCGGCGCGACGCGCCGACGCGGGTAGACACACGATTTCCTCAGGCAACCGCCGATGACAGATAATGAGAAGACATCCACGAAAGGGGAGCTGCATGGCGGCCATGAAGCCGAGGACCGGGGACGGGCCAATGGAGGCTGTGAAGGAGGGTCGGCTCATCATCGTGCGAGTGCCGCTCGAAGGTGGCGGGCGACTCGTCGTCTCTGTCAACGACGCGGAGGCGAAAGAGCTTCACGACGCACTGGCGAGCGTCGTCGCCCCATCCTGATCACGACGAAGAACGGGCCCCCGCGGGGGCCCGTTCTTTCGTCTGTCGTGCGATGCCTGCGCGGCGCAGCCGCTACGGAACCAGCTTGGTGATCTGGAGCAGGCCGTCGCCGGCGAGCGAGAGCGCGCTGACGACAGCACCGGATGCCGCCGTCTCGGTGACGAGCGTGCGGAAGCCCGTGGCCACGTCGTCGCGCTGAGCCGGGTCGGAGACGCGGCCCTTCCAGAGGGAGTGCGCGACCAGCACGGTGCCGCCCGGGCGGGCGAGACGCAGGCCGTGCTCCACGTACTCGATCACCGACTGCGGGTCGGCGTCGATGAAGACGATGTCGTACGAGTTCTCGTTCATGCGGGGGAGCACGTCGAGTGCGCGCCCGGTGATGAGCCGCACGCGGTTCGAGGCGATCCCGGCGTCGGTGAAGAAGCCGCGGGCGTGCTGCTGGTGGTCGAGCTCCGAGTCGATCGAGGTCAGGGACGCCCGCGTCCCCCCGGTCAGCAGCCAGAGCCCGGAGACACCGACGCCCGTGCCGATCTCCACGATGTTCTCGGCAGCGGTCGCCGCGACGACGACGGCCGCCTGCGCACCCACGCTCGGTGCGATCGGGTCGATCCCGAGTTCGAGCGACTGCTGACGCGCCCGCGCGACGACCTCGCTCTCGACGATGACCTCGTCGGCGAACTTCCAATTCGATTCTTTGTCTGACACAGCGCTCCCGGTGATCTCGGGCACCAGGATACGGCCCGCCATCGCAGCTTTCGTGCAGGCGTTCCGCGTTACGCTTATCCGGTGTTCGGATTGACCTTCGAGAAGCTGCTGATCATCGGTGTGATCGCGGCGTTCCTGCTCGGCCCGGAGCGGCTGCCGCTCTACGCGGCCAAGCTCGGTCAGTTCACCCGGTCCCTCCGCGATTTCGCCAACGGGGCCAAAGACCGGATGCGCGACGAGATGGGCCCGGAGTTCGACGAGGTCGACTGGAAGAAGCTCGATCCGCGCCAGTACGACCCGCGCCGCATCATCCGCGAGGCCCTGCTCGACGATGACACGGCGACCGTGACGGCCACGGCGACGGCGATCAAACCGGTCACCGAGTCCGCCTACGCCCAGCGCCAGCGCAAACTGCAGGCCGGCGCGCTGCCTCCGTTCGACAGCGAGTCCACCTGACCCGTTTTATCCAATAGCATGCGGGAATGATCGCAACGGAGCAGCTGCTCTCCCGCAGGACGATCGCCCGTTATGCCATCGGATCCCTCGGGACCGGCGGCTTCGCAACGTTGCCGGGCCTCGTGCTGGTCTACTACCTGACAGACACGCTCGGTGTCGCCGCCATCGTCGCCGGCGTCGTCGTCACCGTGGCCAAGATCTGGGACGTTGTGATCGACCCCGTGATCGGCGCACGCTCCGACCGGATGCTGGCGCGCACGGGCACCCGCCGGGGCATGATGATGCTCGGCGCGATCGCTCTGCCGGTGTTCTTCATCGTCACGTTCGCCGTCCCGCCGGGAACCATCCAGCCGATCGCCGCGATCTGGGTGCTCATCGCCTTCCTTCTCACCGCCACCGCCTTCAGCCTCTTCCAGGTGCCGTACATCGCGCTGCCGGCCGAACTCGCCTCGGGCTACGACCAGCGCACGCGGCTGCTGACCTGGCGGGTGGTCGTGCTGACCTTCGCCATCCTGCTCTTCGGGGCGGGCGGTCCGGCGCTGCGCGCGCTCGGCGGCGACGACAAGTTCGCCGGCTACCTCCTGATGGCCGTCGTGGCGGGGGTGGTGATCGGGGTCGGGATGCTCATCTCGAGCTTCGTCGCTCCGCGCATCCCGGTGATCGACGCTCCGGCGCCGCCGCGGGAGAGCGTCGCGACGACGCTGCGCACGAACTACGCCGCCGGCATCCGGGCGCTGCGCGACAGCCAGCCCTTCCGGGCGCTGCTGCTGACCTTCCTGCTCCAGGGCCTCGCGACCGGCGTGATGCTCGCCGGCGCCAACTACGTCGCGACGTGGGTGCTCCACTCGGAGGACGCCGTCACGTTCCTCTTCGTCGCGCTGATCGGGCCGGCGCTCGTCGTCACGCCGCTGTGGCAGGTCGTGTCGCGCCGCATCGGCAAGGAGCGCGGATTCGCCGCGGCGAGCATCCTGTTCGGGCTCGCGGCACTGTCGATGGTGGCGCTGCTCTGGGCGCCTGGCGCCTGGGTGTATCTGCCGGTCGCGCTGGTGGGCGCCGGATACGCCGGGATGCAGTCGCTGCCGATGGCGATGCTGCCCGACGTGATCTCGCACGACGCCGCGCGCAACGGCTCCGGCCGCGCCGGAACGTTCGGCGGCATGTGGACGGCGGGGGAGACGACGGGGATGGCCCTCGGCGCGACGGTGCTCACCGTCGTGCTCGCCGTCACCGGCTACGTCGCCCGCACGGCAACACCGGCCGTCGTGGCGGCCGGCGAGACCCAGCCCGCCAGTGCCGTCGCCGGTATCGTGCTCAGCTTCAGCGTCGTGCCTGCTGCGATCGTCGCCGCGAGCCTCATCCCGTTGTTCCGGTACCGCCTGCGCAAGGAGGACATCGATGGTCGGCTTTGATTCCACGGCGATTCTCGCCCGGCTCACGGCGCTGAGGGCGGCAGATGCCCCGACGCACGGCGGTCACGTGCTGAGCTATGTCTACGACTCGGGCGTCGCCGCGATCGACCAGCTCGCGGCGGACGCGATCCGGCTGGTGCAGCCGGTCAACGGCCTCGATCCGACCACGTTCACCTCGGTCGCCGTGATGGAGCGCGAGGTGCTCGGCTTCGCACGCGAGCTGTTGAACGGCGGTGACGACGTCGTCGGAACGGTGACGACCGGAGGCACCGAGTCGTGCCTGCTCGCGGTCAAGACCGCGCGCGACGTCTGGCGCTCCGCAGGGGGCGAGGGCCGTGCGCGGCTGGTGGCCCCGGTCTCGGTGCATGCGGCCTTCCAGAAGGCCGCGCACTACTTCGACCTCGCGCTCGACCTCGTGCCCATCGACCAGGAGACGGGCGCGGTCGACCCGGCCGCGATCATCGACCGCCTCGGCCCGGATGTCGCACTGGTCGTCGTCTCGGCGCCGTCGTATCCGTACGCGACGCTCGATCCGGTGACCGCGGTGGCCGCCGCCTGCGACGAGGCGGGGATCGCCTGCCACGTCGACGCCTGCATCGGCGGCTGGATCCTGCCGTTCTGGCGGCGGCCGGACGGCTCGCCGCTGCCGCTCTGGGACTTCCGCGTCGCGGGCGTGACGAGCATCTCGGCCGACCTGCACAAGTTCGGCTACGCGCCGAAGGGGGCGAGCGTGCTGCTCCAGCGCGGCCGCGACCGTCAGCGCGCCCAGTACTTCGCGACGACGGGATGGCCGGGCTACCCGGTGGTGAACCCCACCATGCTCGGCTCCAAGTCGGCGGGAGCCCTTGCCGCCTCGTGGGCGATCGTTCAGGCCCTCGGCGCCCGTGGGTTCGCTGAGCTCGCGGAATCGTGCGGGCGGGCCACCAGAGCCCTGGCAGACATCATCGGCGACATCGACGGGCTGCGCGTGGTCGGCGACCCGGTCGGTCCGCTGCTCGCGGTCGCGGTGGACGAGAGCGTCCCCGAGCACCGGCGCGTCGACCCGCACCACTGGGCCGACCGGGCGCGCCGTCGCGGCTGGCTCCTTCAGCTGCAGCCCGGGCTCGCCCAGGCCGACGAGACGCACCTGCCGCACACGACGCACCTGACGATCACGCCGGTGACCGAGGAGCTGCTCGACGAACTCGAGGCGGCGCTGCGTGCATCGGCCGACGATGTGCGCGGTGAGCCGGCGGCGGATCCGTCCGCCGTGCTCGGCGCGCTTCCCGCCGGACTGGTGGACGGCCCCCTCGACTCGGACACCGCCGCGGGCATCCTGCAGGCGATCGGACTGGCCGGCGACAGCGACGACCCGTCGGGGGCGCGGCTCCCCGACGACATGGCCCCGTTCCTCGCGTTGATCGAGGCGCTGCCGCACGAAGTCACGGAGCGACTGCTGGTCGAACTGCTCGCGCGCATCGTGGAGCCGCCGTCGCGCTGACGCCTCCGGAACGCCTCCGGGAACGCCTCCGGCACGCCTCTACGAGACGCTGAGACCGAGCTTGCGACCGGACAGGCCGCGGCCACGGGTGGCCAGATGATCGGCGATCGACCGGATGGCGGCCGCGGCCGGGTCGGCGGGATCCGTCACCACGATCGGGGCGCCGGCATCCCCGCCCGCCCGCAGCGCGATGCTGAGCGGGACGGAGGCGAGCAGCGGCACGGGCGAATCCTGTCCGGCCGACAGCCGGCGGGCCACCTCGGCCCCGCCGCCCGACCCGAAGAGCTCGAGCATGCTGCCATCCGGCTGGGGGAGCCCGGCCATGTTCTCGATGACGCCGGCGACGCGCTGGCCGGTCTGCCGCGCGACGACCCCGCTCCGCTCGGCCACATCGGCGGCCGCCGGCTGGGGCGTCGTGACGACGAGCACCTCGGCATTGGGCAGCAACTGCCCCACGGAGATCGCGACATCGCCGGTGCCCGGCGGCAGATCGAGGAGCAGGATGTCGAGGTCGCCGAAGAACACGTCGCCGAGGAACTGCTGGATGGTTCGGTGCAGCATCGGGCCGCGCCACGCGACGGCCGCCGAGGGCGAGTCGACGAACATGCCGATCGAGACGACCTTCACGCCGTAGGCGACGGGAGGCAGGATCATGTCGTCGACCCTGGTCGGCCGCGGGGCGTTGCCGTTCTCGTCGACCAGCCCCAGGATGCCCGGGATCGAGAAGCCGTGCACGTCGGCGTCGACGATTCCGACCCGCAGGCCGCGCTCGGCCAGTGAGACGGCGAGGTTGGCCGTGAGCGTCGACTTGCCGACGCCGCCCTTGCCGCTGGTCACCGCGTACACGGTGGTGAGCGAATCGGGTCCGAACTGCTGCGCCCGAGCCGCACGGCCGCCGCGCAGCTTCTCGGTGAGCGCCCTGCGCTCCTCCCGCGACATCACCGAGACCTCCACCGAGACGCCGGTGACCCCCGGGACCGCGGCGGTGGCGGCGCGCACATCCCGTTCGATCGTGTCGGCGGCCGGGCATCCGACGATCGTCAGCTTGACGCCGACAGTGGCGTTCCCCGCCGCGTCCACGACCACGTCGCCGACCATGTCGAGCTCGGTGATGGGCTTGCGGATCTCCGGATCGAGAACGCCGCCGAGGGCGCGCCCGATCGCGGCGGCGAGGTCAGGCACGCGCCGTCTCGCCGTCCTCGTCGTCGCGGCTCTCGAGGTCTTCGAGCAGGGAGCGCAGCTCCGCGCGGATGAAGTCCTTCGTCGCCATGTCCTTGACCGCCAGCCGCAACGCGACGACCTCGCGGGCGAGGTACTCGGTGTCGGCGAGGTTGCGCTCGGCGCGCTGCCGGTCCTGCTCGATCTGCACGCGATCGCGGTCGTCCTGCCGGTTCTGAGCGAGCAGGATGAGCGGTGCGGCATACGACGCCTGGAGCGACAGCACGAGGGTCAGCGCGATGAAACCGAGCGCGATCGAGTCGAACCGCCAGGCGACTGGAGCAAGGGTGTTCCACGCCATCCAGAAGATCACGAAGATCGTCAGGCCGAGGATGAACCACGGGGTGCCCATGGCGCGCGCGATCCACTCGGTGAAGCGGCCGAACCGGTCGCTCTGCTCCACCCCGGTGCCGCGCCGGGGGAGCACAGTCGTGCGCAGACCCTTGGGGGCGTCGAGCCTGGTGTCCTGCTTACCTCGGGCCATTGCCGCTCCTCCTTCCGCTCGCGACTCGGATACTGCCGGTTTGATCGGAGACGGGCGCGCGTTTCACGGGCTCGTCGTCTTCGTCGTCGCGACTTCGCCAGTCGTCGGGGAGCAGGTAGTCGAGGATGTCGTCAATGGTCACCACCCCGACCAGGCGGTGGTTGTCGTCCACGACGGGCAGGGAGACGAGGTTGTAGCTCGCCAGGATGCGCGACACCTCGGCCGCGCTCGTGTCGGCCGTCACCGGCTCGAGACTGGGGTCGAGCAGCGTGCCGAGCCGCACGTGCGGCGGATAGCGCAGCATCCGCTGGAAGTGCACGAGGCCGAGGAAGCGGCCGGTCGGAGCCTCGTAGGGCGGCAGGGTGACGCAGACCGCCGCGCCGAGCGCGGGCGCGAGCTCGTGACGCCGGATGAGCGCGAGCCCCTCGGCGACGGTGGCGTCGGCCGAGACGATGATCGGCTCGGTCGTCATGAGCCCACCGGCGGTGTCGGGGGCGTACGTGAGCAGCATGCGCACGTCCTCCGCCTCCTCCGGCTGCATCAGCTCGAGGAGGTGCTCCCCGCGTTCGTCGGAGAGCTGGGCGATCAGGTCGGCCGCGTCATCGGGCTGCATCTGGTCGAGGACGTCCGCGGCGCGGTCGTCGTCGAGCTGGGCGAGGATCTGCACCTGTTCGCTCTCGGGCATCTCCTCGAGCACGTCGGCGAGCCGGTCGTCGGGGAGCTCCTCAGCGACCTCGAGCATCCGCTGCGCGGGGAGGTCGAGGAGGGTGTTGGCCAGGTCGGCCGGCTTCAGCTCCGAGTACGTCGCGATCAGCTGCTCCGCTGACTGCGCCTCACCCCGTGCCTGCTTCTCCCGCACCTCGCTCCACGAGACGAAAGTGGTCGGTCCCTTGCCGAACGGCGACGGCCCTGTCTTTGGGCGGCGCACGAACAGCTGGCTGATCGCCCACTCGCCGGTGCTCGACTCCTCGATCGCCACGTCTTCGATGGTCGCCTCGCCCGTGCCGTCGGTCAGTTCGACCTTGCGACCGAGCATCTCGGCGATGACACGCACCTCGCCGCCGCGCTGTTCGAAGCGGCGGACGTTGATGAGGCCGGTCGTGATGATCTGGCCGCTGCCGATGCTGGTGACCCGGCCGATCGAGACGAAGACGCGGCGCTTGCCGGGGATCTCGACGATCAGGCCGACGACGCGGGGCGGATCGTTCTTGCGATAGACCACGAGGACGTCCCGCACCTTGCCGACGCGGTCGCCGAGCGGGTCGAAGACGGTGCACCCGGCCAAGCGGGCGACGAACACTCTCGTGGCACTCACATGTAATAACTTAAGCCCTGCAAGCCGCCGTACCGCGCCGGGTGGAAGAATAGGGCGATGAGCACACCGAGTCCGCTTGGCGGACGCAACCGCGCCCTGTTCCCCACGCTGCCACGCGGCGAGGTCGTCGAGACCTTCGAGAGCTATCCGGAGGCCCAGCAGGCGGTTGACGTGCTGGCCCGGGCCGACTTCCCGGTCGACAAGGTGTCGATCATCGGCAGCGATCTCAAGAGCGTCGAGCGCGTCACGGGCAAGCTGACCTGGGGGCGGGTCGCTCTGGCGGGTGCGGCCTCCGGCGCCTGGCTCGGTATCTTCTTCGGGCTGCTGCTGGTGATCTTCTCGCCGGCGACCAATCTGGGCTTCGTGGTCGCCGCCGTGCTCATCGGCGCCGGCTTCGGCATGCTCTTCGGCATCGTCTCGTACGCGATCAACCGCCGCCGCCGCGACTACACCTCGGTCATGCAGGTGATCGCGACGAGCTACTCGGTGCTGGTGGATCCCGACCTGGCGAACCGCGCGCGCAACCTGATGCACGGCGGCAACGGCGGGCAGGATGCCGCGTACGCGCACCCGTCCGACCCGCCGGTCGCAGCGCATCCGTCGGATCCGCCGCCCGCGCCGCCGGTGCAGGAGGCGCCGCCGGCCCCGCCGGTGCAGGACGTGCCGCCGGTGCAGCCGGCGCCGCCCGTCGTCGGCGAGCCGCCGGCCGACGGCCAGCGCTGAGCGGCCCCTACTTCAGTCGCTGCACCCAGGCCTCGACGTCGTCGGCCGTGCGCGGGATGGCGATCGACAGGTTCTCCGCGCCGTCGGCCGTGACCAGGATGTTGTCCTCGATCCGCACGCCGATTCCGCGGAACTCCTCCGGCACCGTCAGGTCGTCCGGCTGGAAGTACAGCCCGGGCTCGATCGTGAACGTCATGCCCGGCTGCAGCACACCGTCGAGGTAGAGCTCGCGACGCGCCTGGGCGCAGTCGTGCACGTCGAGTCCCAGGTGGTGGCTGGTGCCGTGCACCATGTAGCGACGGTGATGCTGATTGTCGGCCTGGAGGGCCTCCTCCGCGCTGACGGGCAGCAGACCCCACTCGGCGGTGCGGCGGGCGATGACCTCCATGGCCGTCGCGTGGATCTCACGGAACCGGATGCCGGGGCGCACGATCGCGAACGCCGCATCGGCCGCCTCCCGCACCGTCTCGTAGACCAGGCGCTGAGTCGGGGAGAAGGTCCCGTCGATCGGGAACGTGCGCGTGATGTCGGCCGTGTAGTAGCTGTCGACCTCGACGCCGGCGTCGAGCAGGATGAGGTCGCCCGGCACGACGGGACCATCGTTGCGGGTCCAGTGCAGGATGCACGCGTGCGGCCCGCTGGCGGCGATCGTGTCGTAACCGACCGCGTTTCCGTCGGCGCGGGCACGTCCGTTGAAGACGCCCTCGACCAGCCGCTCGCCCCGCGGGTGCGCCGTGATGCGCTCGAGGTCGCCGATCACGTCGTCGAACCCGCTGGCGGTCGCGGCGACGGCGGCCCGCAGTTCGCCGATTTCGTACTCGTCTTTGACGAGCCGCAGCTCGGAGAGATCGCGGCCGAGCTGGTCGTCCTCGGAGTGGTCCTCCGCCGTCGCATCGTCGCCGGCGGCGACGAGACGGCCCGTGTCGATCTGGTCGGTCAGCTCGCTGTCGGCCTCGCGGACGATGACGGTGGAGGCGTCTGCGGTGTCGATCACCGCGACGAGGTCGGCGATGCCACGAGTCTCTAGGGCGAGGTCGCCCGCGACCTGGGCGAGCGAGGGACGGGGCCCGATCCAGAACTCGCCGATCTCGGGGTTGGCGTAGAACTCGTCGGAGTCGCGCCCGGCGCGCTCACGGAAGTAGAGGGTGGCCTCGTGTCCCGAGGCGGTCGGCTCGAGCACGAGCACGCTGCCCGGTTCCGAGTCCGAACCCCAGCCGGTGAGGTGCGCGAAGGCCGAGTGCGCGCGGAAGGCGTAGTCGGTGTCGTTCGAGCGCTGCTTCAGGCGGCCTGCAGGAATGACCAGGCGCTTGCCCGGGTACAGCTCGGAGATGCGGGAGCGCCGCGCCGCGGCGAAGGAGGCCTGTCGACGCGCCTCCGGGATCGGCTCGGCGCGGTCGGCCCAGCCGCTGCCGATGTACTCCTTGAACCCGTCGGAGCCCGGCGTCGTCGAGCGATTGGAGGTCGCGCGGGGTTCGGGGGTTGAGGTGGTCTGCTCACTGGTCGACTGCGAAGACATGGCTCCCATTCTTCCACTCCTAGGATGGAGTGCATGGCTGATGCGCGACGCTTCCGGGGTCCCGTCGACCTGCACACCCATTCGAGCGTCTCCGACGGCACCGAGACGCCCGCCGAACTGGTGCGTGCCGCTGCCGTCGCCGGGCTCGGGACGGTCGCGCTCACCGACCACGACTCGACGGCCGGCTGGGCGGACGCCGCCGTCGCCGCGGCCGAGGTCGGCGTCACGCTCATCCCGGGGATGGAGCTCAGCACCCGCGTCGAGTTCGCCAGCGTGCACATGCTCGGGTACCTCTTCGATCCGGCGAATGAAGCGCTCGTCGCCGAGACCGAGCGCATCCGCAGCGGCCGGCTCCGCCGCGCGGCCGACATGGTGCGGCGCATCGGCGAAGACTACGACATCACCTGGGACGACGTGATGGCTCAGGCGACCGCCGGAGCCACCGTCGGCCGTCCTCACATCGCGGACGCGCTCGTGGCCCGCGGATTCGCTCCCGACCGCAGCGCCGCCTTCGCGGGCATCCTGCACTGGCGCGGCGGCTACTACCAGCCGCACTACGCTCCGGAGCCGCTCACCGGCGTCCGGCTGATCCGCGAGGCCGGGGGCGTTCCCGTGCTCGCGCACCCGGGGACGGGCGGCCGCGGCCGCGTCATCCCCGAGCAGAGGCTCGCCCGCCTGGTCGACGCCGGGCTGTTCGGTCTCGAGATCGATCACCGCGAGAACACGCAGGACGGAAAGCTCCGGCTGCACGAACTCGCAGCGAAATACGGACTCGCGATCACGGGATCAAGCGACTACCACGGCTCGGGAAAGCCCAACCGCCTGGGCGAGAACACCACCTCGCCGGACGTCCTCGACCGGATCATCGAAGAAGCGACAGGCGCGGCGCCCTTCTACGCGTCCTGACGATCCGCGCTTAGCCTGGACCGGGGAAAGCAACGGGAGGTGACTGCGTGAGGCGATCGAACTGGTCCGCCGCCGCTGCGTCCGTGGTGCTCGTCACCGCACTGATCGCCGCGGGAGGTGCCGCACCGGCGACCGCTGCCACGTCGTACCCCTCCTGGGACGATGTGCAGGCAGCGAAGTCCAGCGCCTCCGCCAGTCAAGCCCAGGTCGATCGGATCAACACCCTGCTCGCCGGTCTGCAGACGGCCGCGAACGCGGCGGGCGACCTCGCTGTGAAGCGCGCGGGGGAGTACGGCCAGGCCCAGGCGGCGCTGAGCGCGGCCACGCAGAAGTCCGACGACCTGACCGCGCGAGCGAAGGCGGCCACCACGAAGGCGGAGTCGCTGCGGACTCAGAGCGGGACGCTCGCCTCGCAGCTGACTCGTTCGGGAGAGACCGAGCTCTCTCTGCGGCTCTTCCTCACCGGTAACAATGCGAGCGGATCCTCGGCGCTGCTGTACCAGCTCGGCACGATGTCGAAGCTGACCGACCAGTCGAGCGCCCTGTTCGCCGAGGCGAGCGCGCAGAAGAACCTCTCGCAGTCCCTCAGCACTCAGGCCGCCGCTGCGAAGAAGATCCGGGACCAGCTGGCGGTGGCGGCGCAGAAGGCGCTGGAGGCGGCCAAGGCGGCGAAGGAGGCGGCCGACGCGGAACTCGCGACGCAGAAGCAGCACGCGACGACGCTGTACGCACAACTCGCAGCGCTGCAGCACAAAGCGGCGTCGGTCGAGAAGGCCTACCAGGAGGGCCAGGCGGCTGCCGCTGCCGCAGCGGCGGCTGCTGCCGCCGCCGCTGCCGCAGCCGCAGCCAACAGCGGAGGCAGCGCCGACGGCTGGGCGCCGCCGGGAGGTGTGTCGTCCGACCCCGCCGCCGCGCAGTCGTACGCGGCGAGTCGTCTCGGCGCCTACGGCTGGGGGAGCGACCAGATGAGCTGCCTCATCTGGCTGTGGAACCAGGAGTCCGGATGGCGTGCCGACGCCTACAACACGTCGAGCGGCGCGTACGGCATCCCGCAGTCGCTGCCGGCGAGCAAGATGGCGACGGCCGGTTCCGACTGGATGACCAACGCGAACACCCAGATCAACTGGGGTCTCGACTACATCAGCCGCGCCTACGGCTCCCCGTGCGGCGCCTGGGCGCACGAAGTGTCCCACAACTGGTACTGACCCGCGACTGGCACTGACTCGCGACTGGTACTGACCCGCGCCGCATGGGCGTAGCGGCCCCAAACGCAGCGAGCCCCGTCCTGGTGAGGACGGGGCTCGGTGCTTCGCTGGTGCGTCAGCTGGCGGGAGTGGTGGGGGCGCCACCACGCGAGCGACGCCGGCGGCGGCGCGGGGCGCTGTTGCCGTCGTGGTGCTCGGTGCCTCCGCCGTCGTGGGTGCCCGCGGCCTGCGAGACGTCGCCGGACGGCGCGGTCTCGCCGGCGGGGGAGCCGGCCGGGCGCCCGCCGCGGGTGCGGCTGCGGTTGCGGTTGCGGTCGCCCTCGGACGACCCGGAGCGCGAGCCGCTGCCCTCGGAACGCGTGCCGCGCGGAGCGGACTCGGTCTTGACGGCGGGCGTCGGCTTCAGACGGCCCTTGGAGCCGGTCGGGATGTCGAGATCACTGAACAGGTGCGGCGACGACGAGTAGGTCTCGGTCGGCTCCGGCTGCCCGAACTCGAGCGCCCGGTTGATGAGCGCCCACTTGTGCAGGTCTTCCCAGTCGACGAACGTCACGGCGATGCCGGTCTTGCCGGCACGGCCGGTGCGTCCTGCGCGGTGCAGGTAGGTCTTCTCGTCGTCGGGGATCGTGTGGTTGATCACGTGGGTGACGTCCTCGACGTCGATGCCGCGCGCCGCCACATCCGTCGCGATCAGGATGTCTTTCTTGCCGGCCTTGAACGCGGCCATGGCGCGCTCGCGCTGCTCCTGGTTGAGGTCGCCGTGCACGGCGGCCGCGTTGAAGCCGCGGTCGTTCAGCTCCTCGACCAGCTTGGCCGCAGCGCGCTTGGTACGCGTGAAGACCACGGTCTTGCCGCGACCCTCGGCCTGCAGGATGCGGGCGACGACCTCGTCTTTGTCGAGCGAGTGCGCCCGGTAGATGAGGTGCTTGATGTTCGCCTGGATCTGACCCTCGTCGGGGTCGGTGGCGCGGATGTGGATCGGGCGCGTCATGAAGCGGCGGGCGAGCGCGACGATCGGGCCGGGCATCGTGGCCGAGAAGAGCATGGTGTGGCGCGTCGCCGGAGTCTGGGCGAAGAGCTTCTCGATGTCGGCGAGGAAGCCGAGGTCGAGCATCTTGTCGGCCTCGTCGAGCACCATCTCGCGCACATTGCCGAGGTTGAGGAGCCGCTGGCCGGCGAGGTCGAGCAGACGACCCGGCGTGCCGACGACGATCTGGGCGCCGGACTTGAGCTGGGCGATCTGGCCCTCGTACGCCTTGCCGCCGTAGATGGCGACGACGTCGGTGTCGCGGTTCGCGGCCGCCTGCGAGAGGTCTTCGAAGACCTGCACGCAGAGTTCGCGGGTGGGGACGACGACGAGCGCCTGGACGCCGGGCTCCGGGTGGAGGCCGAGGCGCTGGATGATGGGAAGGCCGAAGCCGAAGGTCTTGCCCGTTCCGGTCTTCGCCTGGCCGATGATGTCCTGGCCGTCGAGGGCGAGCGGAATGGTCTGCGCCTGGATGGGGAACGGTTCGATGATGCCCTTGGCGGCCAGAGCGTCGACCATGTCCTGATCGATATTGAGTTCGGAGAAAGTCACGAAGTTATGCCTGTTCGAATAGAGGTGAAAGGTCTACGCCCTGTCTCTCATCGCAGGCGTAGGGCCGTCGATCCAACGCCGACGGCAGGTCAAGCTTACTGGACCTCCCCGTTACACTGCTGTACGTGGCATCCTGGTTATCCCGACGCCGGCCCCCGGTCGAGCTTCCCCGACTCAAACCGCGGGACACCCCATCGCATGCGACCAGGGTCGACCTGCACGAAGTGATGCCCGACCTGCTGCCGTATCTCGGCCAGGCCGCGTACCTGCAGCTCGAGTCGTTCCAGGCGCTGTCCCGCGTCGTCGGCCAGGTCGACGACCTCTCCGCCAAGGAGAAGGTCGCGCTGGCGGCCGGCGCGTCGCTGTCGAAGCACCAGGGCATCATCGCGGAGATCCGGCGACGGGGGGACGACCCGGCCGACGTGATGAAGCCGTTCGCCGACGCGATCGACGGGTTCAGTGTTCTCACGACCGGCTCGGACTGGCGCGAGACCCTGCTCGCCGTCGAGGTGACGAGCGGGCTGCTCGACGACTTCTTCATCCGGCTCGCGGCGGGGCTGCCCGGCGACGTCGGCCCGCGGATCGCGGCCCTTCTCGGGTCGGACGGCGGTCAGGACGGCGTGATGGACGTGCTGCGCACGGAGATCGGCGCGGATCCGCAACTGGCGTCGCGCCTCGCGATGTGGGGGCGGCGGCTCGTCGGCGACACCCTGCTGGTGGCCCGGTCCGCGCTGCACCTGTCCGGCAACACCAGGACGGACGAGGAGCGCATCGAGCCGATCTTCACCGAACTGATCGCGGCGCACACCCGTCGGATGGACGCGTTGGGTCTGACCGCCTGACGCGGCGCGCCACCGCTCTAGCGGGCGACCGCGCCCTTGGTGAGCTGGGCGAGCAGGCGGTCGTCGCTGCTCGTGCGCACGCGCCCGATCACCAGGTCGGCGACGGTCACGATGACGGCCGTGCCGACGAGCGTGATCCACCAGATCCATCCGCCGTTCCATTTCAGGCCGGCCCAGGTGAGGGCGACCCAGAGGACGCTGGCGGCGATGACGCCGATGGCGGGGACCAGCACGGCGCCGTGGGTGTGGCGGTGCGGCAGCAGGTAACGGGCGCCGAGTCCGAGGATGGCGCCGCCGAGGGCGATGAAGAGGAGTTCCACCGCGGTGTCGCTAGCCGACGAAGCCGATGCGGCGAGCCTCGTCGCTGCCGATCTCGACGTAGGCGATACCGGCCGTCGGGATCAGGTAGACCTTGCCCTTGTCGTCGGTCAGCCGCAGGAAGCCCGTGCCGCCGGAGAGCGAGGACTGAACCTGCTCGGCGATCTCGTCGACCGACTGCGTCGACTCGAAGCTGAGCTCGCGAGGAGCGTTGACGATTCCGATGCGGATCTCCACGTGTGGTGCCTTTCGAATCTGACCGGCGGATGTGAGTTCAGACTACGACACGCAGCCATCGGCGCTGCGCCGCGTTCTCTGTCGGCGGACGCCGGTACCGTGTGAATCATGACGATCCGAGGTTTCCGGCCCCGCCGACAGGCGGTCAGCGACCGGATCGACCTCTCGCTCGACGACTCGCAGCTCGCCGTCCTCACGCTCGAAGACAGAGCGTCCGCTGCCGTCTTCGGCGCGCCCGGCACGGGCAAGACGACCACGCTCGTCGAGGCGATCGCCGAGCGCGTGCTGGTGCGCGGGTACGCGCCCGACGAGGTGTTGGCACTGAGCGCGTCCCGGTCGGCCGCGACGCGGTTGCGCGACCGCATCGCGCTCCGCATCGGGGTGCCGAGCAACGGCCCGCTGGCCCGCACCGCCACCTCCCTGGCGTTCCAGCTCGTCGGTCAGCGCGCGCGGTCGGAGGCGCGGGACGCCCCTCGGCTGCTCACGGGCGGCGAGCAGGACCAGATCATCGCCGAGCTCCTCGCCGGCCACCTCGAAGACGGCACGGGCCCCGCGTGGCCCGATCCGCTGAGCTCCGAGGTCAGGATGCTCCGCGGCTTCCGCACCGAGCTGCGCGAGCTGATGGCGCGGTGCGTCGAGCACGGTGTGACCCCGAGCCGGCTCTCCGAGCTGGGCGCGATCACGGGGCACGACGAGTGGCGCGCCGCCGCGCGGTTCATCGCGGAGTATCAGGGGGTCGTCGACAGCTATCGCGGCGCGTTCGTCGATTCGGCGGAGCTCGTGGCCGAGGCGGTCGCCGTCGTGCGCAATGGGGGTGGTCTCAGCGGTCTGCGACTGGTGCTGGTCGACGACATCCAGGAGGCGACGGTCGCAACGGTCGGCCTGCTGCGGGCGCTCGCCGGTCGCGGCGTCGCGATCGTGGCGTTCGGCGATCCGGATGTCGCATCGACGACGTTCCGCGGAGCCGAGGCGGCAGCACTCGGGCAGTTGCAGGCGCGCCTCGGGGTGCCGGTCAGCCGGTTCGTGCTCGCAACGGCGCATCGCCAGAGCGCTCCGTTGCGGCGACTGACGTCGCTCGTGACGGAGCGCATCGGCACAGCCGCCGCCGGCATGCAGCGCCTGGCCGCCGCGTCCGAGAGCACGATCGCTCCCACCGCACAGCCCATCGTGCGGATCGAGGCGTCCTCGGCCCCGGCCGAGGCGGCCAGGCTCGCCCGCCGGCTGCGCGAGCGGCATCTGCTCGACGGCGTCCCGTGGAACGAGATGGCGGTCGTCGTGCGCTCCGGAGCGCACGTGCCGGCGCTCGCCAGGGCACTCGCGGTCGCCGAGGTGCCCACCAAGACGTCGGTCGCCGGGCGTGCCCTGCGCGACGACTACGCCGCCCGGCAGCTCATCACGGTGATCGGCGTCGAGCTCGACGCGGTCGAACTCACCGCTTCGGTCGCCACAGACCTCCTGCTCGGCCCGTTCGGCGGCCTCGACGGCGTGAGTCTGCGTCGGCTCCGCCTGGCGCTGCGGCAGGAGGAACTGGCCGGCGACGGCAACCGGTCGGGCGACGAACTGCTGGTCGAGGCACTCGGTGCGCCCGGGCGACTGGCCACGATCGACTCGGCGCCCGCTCGCCGTGCGGCCAGGCTCGCCGAGACGCTGCATGCCGGCCGGGAGAAGGCCGCAGCGGGCGCGACGGTGGAGGAGCTGCTCTGGCACGCCTGGGAACGCAGCGGGCTGGCGAAACGCTGGCTCGAGCAGTCCGAGCGCAGCGGGATCGTCGCCGACGAGGCGAACCGCCACCTCGACGGCGTGGTCGCGCTCTTCACCTCGGCCAGGCGGTTCGTCGAGCGCTCGCCCGAACGTCCGGCCTCCGACTACGTCGACGAGGTGCTCAAGGCCGAGGTCCCCGAAGACACGCTCGCCGCTCAGACGGCCGCGGAGGCGGTGCTGGTCTGCACCCCGAGCGCGACGATCGGCATGGAGTTCGAGGTGGTCGCCGTGGCCGGCCTCCAGGAGAGCGTCTGGCCGAACCTCCGGCTGCGCGGCTCGTTGCTGCATCCGCAGAAGCTGGGCGATGCCGTGGACGGCACGGCATCCGGCACTGTCGACGAGCGCGCCCAGGTGATGGGCGACGAACTCCGGATGTTCGCGCTCGCCGTCTCCCGGGCGCGCGGCCAGGTGATCCTCACCGCGACGGCGAACGACGACGAGCAGCCGTCGCCGTTCCTGCGGCTCGCGGCGGAGCTGGCCTTCGACGACACCGACGACGCCGCGCATCCGCTCTCGCTGCGCGGCATGGTGGGGCGCCTTCGCCGCCGTCTCGTCACGACGGGATCGCCCGACGCGGCCGAAGCGCTCGCTCGCCTCGCGGTCGCCGAGGTGCAGGGCGCAGACCCGGTCGAGTGGTACGGCCTGATCGAGCCGTCGACCGACGAGCCGCTCGTCGACCTCGATGATCCGGATGCCCGGGTTCGCGTCTCGCCCTCCCGTCTCGAGACCTTCGAGAAGTCCCCGCTGGCCTGGTTCGTCGATGCGATGGCCTCGTCGCCGAGCGGGCTGGCCGCCGGGATCGGCACGGTCGTGCACGCCGTGATGGAGCAGGTGAGCACCGAGCCCGACGCCGATCTGAGCGTCGAGCACCTGTGGAGTGGCGTCGAGGAGCGCTGGGGGGAACTGCGCTTCGAGTCGCCGTGGCTCGAAGAGAAGGAGCGGCGCCGCACTCGGCGGCTCACCGAGGGGGTGTCGGAGTACCTGCGCGACTTCGAGCGCTCGGGCGGCGTGCTGCTCGGCTCCGAGGGCGCCTTCACGCTGGAGCTCGGGCAGGCGACCGTCAGCGGCACCATCGACCGGGTCGAGCGCACACCGGAGGGGACCATCGTCATCGTCGACCTGAAGACGGGCAAGACTGTGCCGACCGCGGCGAAGGTCGCGCAGCACGCGCAGCTCGGGGCGTACCAACTGGCCCTCGCACACGACGCGGTCGAGCAGGCCAGGGAGTCCGGGCTGGAATCGGGTGGTGCCAAGCTGCTCTTCGTCAGCAGCGGGACCGGCGGCAGGCGTTACCGCGAGGCGGCCCAGGAACGGCTCGACGCCGAGGGCCTCGACCGGCTCCGCGAGCGCGTCGCGACCGCAGCCGGAGGCATGGCCGCGAACAGTTTCGTCGCTGTGCTCGACCTCGACGAACGCGACCCGCATGCGAAGTACGAGTACCGCATCCACCTGGTCCCGGCGGTGAGCGCATGACCGAGGAGAACAGGGACGGCCTGCTCGAGTGGGAGGTCGACGACGCGACCCTGGACCTGGTCGAACTCGCCCTGGCAGAAGAGGCGGCGCGCCCGGCGCGCCGGGTGAGCGCCGTCGAGATCGCCGAGGCCCTCGGGCTGCCGACGCCGACGCTCCAGCAGCAGGCCGTGATCGAGGCTCCCCTCGATCCGGCGATCGTGGTGGCCGGCGCCGGAAGCGGCAAGACGGAGACCATGGCCAACCGCGTCGTGTGGCTCCTCGCCAACGGTCACGTCGGGGTCTCCGAGATCCTGGGCCTCACCTTCACCCGCAAGGCGGCCGGGGAACTCGCGGTGCGCATCCGCAAGCGCATCGAGCAGCTCGTCGCCTCCGGCCTGACCGACGTCGCCTTCGACCCGTTCGACGCACCGACCGTCGCGACCTACAACTCGTTCGCGAACGCGATCTTCCGCGAGAACGCGCTGCTGATCGGCCGGGAGCCCGAATCGGCGGTGCTGAGCGAAGCCTCCGCCTGGCAGCTCGCGCGCCGGCTGGTCGTGACCAGCACGGACGACCGCCTGGTCGAGCTCGAGAAGAGCGTCGACCAGGTGACGAGCGCGGTCATCTCGTTGAGCCGCGCGCTGAGCGAGAACGTCGTCGAGGCGTCCGATGTCGAGCGGATGACCGAGCGGTTCGCCGCGCTCACCGAGCTGCCGACCGGCAGCGGCCGGGTGAAAGACGTGTACGCATCGGTGCGCATGGCGGTCGCCGCCGTCGGCTCGCTTCCCCCGCTCCTCGCGCTCGCCGAGCAGTTCGCCGCCGAGAAGGTGCGCCGTGGCTTCGTCGAATACTCCGACCAGGTCGCGCTCGCGCTGCGCGTGAGCGAGCGGCTCCCCGCCGTCGTCGACGACTACCGGCAGCGCTACCGCGTGATCCTCCTCGACGAGTACCAGGACACCTCGGTCGTTCAGACCCGGCTCCTCGCCCGGCTCTTCTCCGGCCAGGCCGTGATGGCCGTCGGCGATCCCCACCAGTCGATCTACGGCTGGCGCGGCGCGAGCGCTGCCAACCTCGGGCGCTTCTCGCTGGACTTCACAGGCACGCGCGGTGGTGCGCGGCAGTACGCCCTCTCCACCTCGTGGCGCAATCCCACACACGTGCTCGACGCCGCCAACACCCTGGTCGAGCCCCTGTCGGCCTCGTCGCCCGTGCAGGTCGAGCGTCTCGGCGCCCGGCCGGGGGCGACACCGGGCGAATTGGATGTGTGCTTCGAACAGACCGTCGCCGATGAGGCGGAGGAGATCGCCGGCTGGCTCGCTCAGCGGCTGTCCCGGCGCGACGACGACGGCCTGCCGCCGAGTGCGGCCATGCTGTGCCGCTCCATCAAGAAGATCGACGCGTTCACCGGCGCGCTCGCCCGGCACGGCGTCCCGTACCACGTGCTCGGTCTGGGTGGCCTGCTGGAGCAGCCGGTCATCGCCGACCTGGTGAGCGCGATGCGCGTGATGCACGACCCCACCGCCGGATCGGAGCTCATCCGGGTGCTGACGGGCGCACGCTGGCGCGTCGGCCCTAAGGACATCGCGACCCTGCGCGGCGTGGCGTCCTGGCTGGCCGCGCGCGACCACCGCTTCCGCGAGCTCGACCCGGCCGTGCGGGAACGGCTGCGGCAGTCGGTCGCCGGCGATGAGTCGGCATCGCTCGTCGACGCGCTCGACTTCGTGGTCGAGGCACCGGAGGGGCACACCCAGCTCACGGGCTTCAGTGCCGAGGGCCTCCAGCGGATGCGCGCCGCCGGGCGTCAGCTCGACTACCTGCGTTCGCGGGTCGGCCTCGACCTGCTCGACCTCGTCACCCTCGTTCAGCAGGAGCTGCTGCTCGACATCGAGGTCGCCGCCAACGAGACCGCACAGCTCGGCCAGGCCAGCCTCGACGCCTTCGCCGAGCAGGTGTCGTCGTACCTCGCGAGCGACGACCAGGCGACGCTCGGCTCCTTCCTCTCGTGGCTCGCCGAGGCGGAGCAGCGCGACAACCTCGCGCCGCGCAGCGAGGAGCCCGAGCCGGGAACGGTGCAGATCCTCACGATCCACGGGTCGAAGGGGCTCGAATGGGACATCGTGGCCGTGCCCCGCATGGTGGACGGCGAGCTGCCGGGCGGTCCGCTCAGCAAACGCGGCTGGCTCGAGTTCGGCGCGCTCCCGTTCGAGTTCCGAGGTGACGCATCGGAGCTGCCGATGCTCGCCTGGCGCACCGCGGAGACGCAGAAGGACGTCGACGAGGCGGTGAAGACCTTCCAGGACGAGATCGTCGAGCGGCACGCGGCCGAGCAGCGACGGCTCGTCTACGTGGCGGTGACGCGTGCGCGGGAGAGCCTGCTGCTCTCCGGCTCGTACTGGTCGACGCAGACGAAGCCACGGGGCCCCGGCCTCTTCCTCCTCGAACTGCAGGCCGCCGGTCTCATCGCGTCCGACGCGTTCCCCGACTGCGACGAGCCGGAGGAGAATCCGCTGACCCTGTCGTCCGAAACCGTGCTGTGGCCGCTGGATCCGCTGGGATCGCGTCGCTCGCGCGTGCAGGCGGCCGCCGCGGCTGTACTGGCGGCCGCCGAGCGCGGCACCGGCTCGGGGGGTGTGTACGCCCACGACATCGATCTGCTGCTCGCCGAGCGAGCGACCGCGGCGGCGCACGCCGGCCTCGTCGAGCTTCCGGCGCGCATCCCCGCATCGCGATTCAAGGACTACGTCACCGACCCCGCCTCCGTCGCGGCGGCCCTGCGCCGACCGATGCCGGAACGCCCCTACCGGCAGACGCGGCTCGGCACGCTGTTCCACGGCTGGGTCGAGCAGCGCTACGGCACGATCGCCGGCGGCTCCGACGTGATCGACGCGACGGCCACCGAACTCGACGACCCCGCGGGGGAGCTTCTCGAGGCCGACGCTCTCGAGGCGCTGCAGCGCACCTTCGCGGCCAGCGAATGGGCGGCACGACGTCCTCGGGAGGTGGAGCTGGAGATCCATGTCACGCTCGCCGGCCACGTCGTCGTCTGCAAGCTCGACGCGGTTTACCCGGCCGACGACGGCGCGCACACGGTGCAGATCGTCGACTGGAAGACCGGCAAGGCGCCGCGCGATGCCGACGACCTGGAGCGCAAGCAGCTTCAGCTCGCGCTCTACCGGCTCGCCTACGCCCGGTACGCCGGCATCGAGCCCGAACGGATCGACGCCGTGTTCTACTTCGTCGCCGACGACCTCGTCATCCGGCCCGAACGTCTCTACTCGGAGGAGGAGCTGCGCTCGCTCTGGTCCTCGACCACGGGCTTCATCCCGCCGGCGTGACCGTACTCGTCGGAGCGACGGTCGCCCGGGGTGCGGTCGAGCATCGCTTCGACGTCGTCGATCGCGAGGATCGGCCCCGTGGCGGTCGAGAGCGCGGTCGCGGAGTTGGTGTGCACGCGGTCCACAAGACCGTCGAGCATCTCGACGGCGTCATCGACGATGGACTGATTGCGCACCTCACGGCCGTGCAGCAGCCAGCGTGCGACCTCCAGCTCCGCATAGAGCATCGCGCGCTGCGTGAACTGCCGGTCGGTGGCGACCTGACGGGTCGAGGCGTACGCGCCGAGGGCGCCGCTGGTGGCATCCGGGCTCATCGCCAGCAGCCAGTGCAGGTCGCGCGCCGGGTCGCCGACGCGCAACGCCGACCAGCCGAGCACGGCCGTGACGCTCTCGTCTTCGACGAGGAAGGAGTCGACGGTGAGCGCGCCGTTGATGACGGTCGGCTGGAACTGCCACAGCGAATGGTCTGCCGCGGCGTCGCGCCACCGGTCGCGCAGCGCGCTCGGCAGCAGCCCCGTCGACGCCGAGGACTCGATCAGTGAGGTGGTCGAGGTGTGGCACTCCGTGGCGCTGAGCACGGGCAGGCCGGCCTCGCCCACGAAGTTGGTCGGCAGCGTGTGGATGGCGGCGATCGCGTGACCGATGGATCCGGCGAGGCCGTCGCCCGGCGGGATGTCGTCGATGTCGATGTGGTGGCCGGCGAGGAAGTCGTAGACCACAGCGCGGGTGCCCCCGATCGGCGTCTGGCCCAGGTAGCTGGGGACATCGAAGGGGAGGCGGCTCCTGATGCCGGTGGTGAGGGCGCGCAGGGCGACCAGGTCGGCGCTCTGCTCGGTCTCGGCGGCCTGCGACGTGGGCACGCGGATGATGCAGGTCTGCCCGTCCCGGCCGCTGAGCAATGCGGAGTCGAACTCCGCCGCCCCGCCCAGACTGTAGCTGCGGGTACCGGAGACCTCCAGGCCGGCGACAGCCGAGGTGGCCAGCGCGGCTAGAGTGAGATGGGATCTGGCCATGTTTCCTAGGTTAAATGGACTTCCCCGCGTGGGCTTGTTCGCCACGCCTTGAAAGGACCCCGATGTCGCCCTTCCCCCTCAGCGCTCTGCCATTGTCGCGGCACGCGATCGACCGCGATCACGTGTCGCGCTCGCGTCCGGCGCTGTTCGACGAACTCTGGGACGATCCCGCCACACGCGTGCTCGCGCTGTGGAAGGGACGCGCTCTGCTCACGGCCGAGAGCGTCGAGGCCGCAACGCCGGCCGCTGATGGCTGGGGCTCCGCCACCGGCATCGCTGCGCTCGAGTTGCTGCCGGTGGAGCGCGTGACGTCCGCCCTCGTGCGCGTCTACCTCGGTCGTACGCTCGTCGCCACCGCGACGGAGCCGGCCGGCAGCGCCGTAGTGCTCGAGGTGCTCACCGACGCCGCAGCCGCCGAGCTCGAGCCCGACGAGGCGAGGTGGGGCAACCTCCGCACTGTCGCGACCGCCCTGAGCGACCGGGATGCCGGGCTCTTCACCGAGGCGCTCGCCATCGCGAACTGGCACGCCTCGCACACCCACTGCCCGCGCTGCGGGACCCCGACCGTCGTAGAACAGGCCGGCTGGGTGCGTCGCTGCTTCGAAGACGGCTCCGAGGTGTTCCCGCGCACCGACCCCGCCGTGATCGTGACGGTGCTCGATCGCGACGACCGGCTGCTGCTCGGCTCGAACGCGATGTGGGAGCAGTCCCGATACTCCCTGCTGGCCGGGTTCGTCGAGCCGGGGGAGTCGTTCGAGTCGGCCGTCGAGCGCGAGATCTACGAAGAGGCGGGCATCCGGGTCGTCGACGCCGAGTACAAGGGCTCCCAGCCGTGGCCCTTCCCGGCCTCCGTCATGGTCGGTTTCACCGCGCGCCTCGCGGAGGACCAGGACCCTGCGGCGCTCGATCCGGACGGCGAGGAGATCCTCGACCTGCGCTGGTTCGCCCGCGACGAGTTGTGGGAAGCGCGCGACCAGGTCATCCTGCCCGGCCGGTCGTCGATCGCGCGAGCGCTCATCGAGGACTGGTACGGCGGATCGCTCGACGAGCCTCCGGTCGCACCGTGACCCCGGAGAACCTCCTCGACGGCCTCGACGCCCAGCAGCGCGTGGCCGCCGAGGCCTTGCTGGGCCCGGTGTGCATCCTGGCCGGCGCCGGCACGGGAAAGACCAGGGCGATCACGCACCGGATCGCCTACGGCGTGGCGAGCGGCGCGTACGCCCCCAACCGCGTGATGGCGCTGACCTTCACGAACCGTGCAGCGGCCGAACTGCGGGGGCGCCTGCGCCAGCTCGGCGCCGGCGGCGTCGCGGCGCGCACCTTTCACGCCGCCGCTCTCTCGCAGCTCAACTTCTTCTGGCCCCAGGTCGTCGGCGGCCAGCTCCCGAGCGTGCTCGACGCCAAGGGGCGCATCCTCGGCCACGCCGCCGAACGGCTCGGGTTCAAGGTGGACACGGCGACGCTGCGCGACGTCGCGGCCGAGATCGAGTGGCGCAAAGTGTCCGGCCTGAGCATCGAGCAGTACGGGGGAGCGCTGGCGTCTCGCACACTGCCCGGCAACCTGTCGGCCGAGCAGATCGTGCTGATGCAGCAGACCTACGAAGACCTGAAGGACGAGCGCAAGCAGTTCGACTTCGAAGACGTGCTGCTCGTCTGCGCGGGCATGATCGAGATCGAACCGGCCGTCGCGATGCAGGTGCGCGAGCAGTACCGGTTCTTCGTCGTCGACGAGTACCAGGACGTTTCGCCGCTGCAGCAGCAGTTGCTCGACCTCTGGCTCGGCGGCCGGCGCGATGTCTGCGTCGTCGGCGATGCGAGCCAGACGATCTATTCGTTCGCCGGGGCCAGCAGCTCCTACCTGCTGGAGTTCGGGCGGCACTACGCGGGCGCCACGGTCGTGCGACTCGAGCAGAACTACCGGTCGACACCGGAGGTGGTCGACGCGGCCAACCGACTGATGCGCGGCCGGACCGGGGCGCTGACCCTGCGGTCGTCCACCGAGCGCGATCAGCCGGATGCCGCGGCCGAGGCGGATGTGCCGCCGCCGACCGGCTTCGCGGACGACCGGGCGGAGGCGCGCGCCGTCGCCCAGCGGATCGCCGCGGAGATCGCCGACGGAGCGAAGCCGGAGGACATCGCCGTGCTGTACCGCGTGAACGTGCAGGCCGCGGTGCTGGAGCAGGCGCTCGGTGACCTGGGGATCAGTTACCACATCCGTGGAGCGAAGCGCTTCTTCGACCTGCCCGAGGTGCGGCAGGCGATCATGTCGCTGCGAGCGGCGAGCGTCTCCATCGGCGACGAACCGCTGTTCAAGTCGGTCAGCGATGTACTGCGCTCGCTCGGCTGGAGCCAGGACCCGCCCGAGGCGCGAGGCGCGGTGCGTGATCGCTGGGAATCGCTCAACGCGATCATGGGCCTCGTCGACCAGGTGCCGACCGGCACCACGTTCCGCCGCTTCACCGATGAGCTGCTCGCCCGTCAGGCCGGCCAGCACGAACCGACCCGCTCGGCGGTCACCCTGGCCACCCTGCACTCGGCCAAGGGACTTGAGTGGGAGTCGGTGCACCTCGTGGGGCTGAGCGAGGGCCTCGTGCCGATCAGCTACGCGAAGACGTTCGAGCAGATCGACGAGGAGCGCCGGCTGCTCTACGTCGGCATCACCCGTGCGCGACGCCGGCTGAAGCTCACCTGGTCGGCGACGGGAAATCCGGGCGGCCGGGCCGCAGCACGTCAGCCGTCCCGTTTCCTGGCAGAGCTCGGCACCCGCAGTCCGCGTGCGGTGAGTGCCCCCGCGCCGTCGTGATGCCCGTCGCGTAGTCGAGTGAGAGGCTGACCTCCGCCGCACGGCGCGAATCGCTGTGCAGGCGCTCGAGCACGAGGCGCCCGACGATCGCGGCGACGGCCGTGCTCACCAGGCTGCTCTCACGTCCGGAGTCCCGCGTGTACAGCTGGCTCGCCATCGCCGGCCACTCCGGCTCGGCGTCGGCGCGATGCCGCTCGATGCAGCCGAGACAGGCTCCCTCACCTGGTTCGACGAACGGGCCGATCGCCACCGCGTCGTCACCGAATACGACGGGGAGATGCGGGACGTCGCGACGGAGCCAGCGCCCGTGCCGCTCCGGCTCGACGGCGAACGACGCGACGATCACGGCCGCCCGCGCCGCGCGCACCGCCGGATCGGACCAGCGCAGCCCGGCGCGCACATCCAGGTCGCTCTCTCGCAGCACCTGGCCGATGCGCGTGGCGGCGGGTCCTGCGCCGTCGAGCACCACCGTCGACGGCGGCGCGGCCGGCGTGGGTGCTTTCGCGAGCAGCGGTGACACCCGGGTGAGAAAGCGGTCGACGTCGGCGACGTCCCCACCCGCCTTGCGCGCGACGAGCTGAAGCCCGGAGAGTGTGACGCCCGCGTCGAGGGCCACGATCATCCGCTCTTCCGCGTTGCTGAGCCCCGTGAGGGTGAGCAGGGGCCGGTCGACCCCGAACTGCAGGATGTGCGGTGTGCGCCAGACGCGGTGGATGCGCGGATCGAGTGCGAAAGTCATGCAGGAATCATGCCGTGAACGGCATGCGTCCCGCAGAAGTTATCCACAGGCGTCGGTGCGACGGGTCGGCGACCCGCTCCCTAGTCCTCTTTCGGACGCTCCGTGTCGCCGCGGAGCAGGTCTTCGAGTGCTTGATCCACCGCGTCGTACTCCGGCTCCTCGCCGTTCGCCGCGGCGACGAGACGCGCGACCAGACCGGACGGGTCGTCGAGGTCGGCGGACTGGGGGAGCAGGTCGGGGTGCGACCAGAGGTTGTCGCGAGCGTCGGGTCCGACGGCGTCGGTGACGGCCTGCCACATCGCGGCCGCCTCGCGCAGCCGGCGCGGGCGCAACTCCAGCCCCACCAGCGTGGCGAAGGCCGACTCGGCCGGTCCGCCGGACGCGCGGCGGCGCCGCACCGTCTCGGCGATGGCGCCGGTGCGCGGAAGCAGTGTGGTGGCGTTGGCGGTGACCACGTCGACCCATCCCTCGACGAGGGCGAGCATCGTCTCGAGGCGCGCGAGCGCCTCGAGCTGGGTGTCCGACTTCGGGGGGATCAGCGCGCCGCTGACCATGGCCTCGCGGAGCTCCTCCGGGTTCGACGGATCGAAGCTCTCGGCCAGCTCTTCGAGTCGGTCGGTGTCGATGGTGATGCCCTTGGCGAAGGCCGTGATCTGGGTGAGCAGCTGCAGCCGAAGCCACTTGGCGTGACGGAAGAGACGGGCGTGCGCGAGCTCGCGCACCGCGAGGTACAGCTGCACCTGGTCGACCGGGATGTCGAGGCCGTCGCCGAACTCCTCGACGTTCTGCGGGATGAGCGCTGCGGTGCCGTCCTCCATCAGCGGGATGCCGATGTCGCCGCCGGAGACGACCTCCTTGGCGAGCTGACCGACCACCTGGCCGAGCTGCATGGCGAAAAGGGCACCTCCGATGGACCGCATCACCTGGCCGGCGTTGGCGATCATGCCCTGCATCTCCTCCGGCGCCTGCTCCGTGAGGACGCGGGTGAGGGCATCCGAGATGCTCAGTGCGACCGGTTCGGCGAGCTGCGACCAGAGCGGCATGGTCTGCCGCGCCCATTCGGCGCGCCCGATCAGCTGGGGCGGGCTCGTGAGCTCGGAGACCGTGGTGACGTCGTCGAGCCAGAGCGCGGCGACGTTGAAAGCCTGGTCGAGGGTCGCGCGCTCCGCCGGGGTGACGGCGTGCGCGCCATCCGAGGCCAGCGTGCGCGCCTGCTGCAGCGCGAGGTCCCAGTTGATGCCGCCATCGGTGCTGCGGATGGCGTTCTGGAGCTGACCGAGCAGCTGCTGGATGCTCGCCGGATCGTTCGGCAGGCCGGCCGCTCCCGCGAGCTGGCTCGGGTCGATGGAGGAGTTGCCCGAGAGGAATTCGCGCAGCATGTCGCGGAACTCGTCGTCCGGTTCCTTGTTGGGGTCGTCGGCCATCGTCTGCCTCTTTCGTGTGGTGCGGCTTTCAGGCTTGGAATCTACGCTAGCCCGTGTTCAGCGGCGCAAGGTGGGAATTGGCCTAGGCTCTAGCCCCGGGACGTGCGCCCGTGGCGAACAAACGAAAGGGATCGAGTGAGCCTCTTCACCGACGACGACCTCCAGCCGCAGTCCGCGGAGGAACGGCAGCGCGTTGCGCCGCCGCGCCGCGTGGTCATCGGATGGTCGCTGGTCGGCCTCGCCTTCGTGCTGACCCTCGTGCTCGCCCTGGTTCCGGCGCCGTACGTCATCGAGCAGCCCGGGCCCGTGTTCAACACGCTCGGGAAGGACCAGCCGGTCGGCGCGGCGGACAACCCGGACGCGAAGCCGCTGATCAGCATCCCGAGTCAGAAGACCTATCCGACGGCCGGCTCCCTCGACCTCCTCACGGTGTCGCTCGTCGGCGATCCCGATCACCGCCCGAGCTGGTTCGAGATCGTCAGCGCGTGGTTCCAGCCGAGCAAGGCCGTGCTCCCCGTCGACGTCGTGTTCCCTCCGGGCACCACCACCGAGCAGTCGAACGCGGAGAACGCCGCACTGATGGTGAACTCGCAGCAGGATGCCGTGGCCGCCGCCCTCAATGAGCTCGGCTACACCTTTCCCGAGGCCGTCGCGGTCAAGCAAGTGATCAAGGGCACGCCCGCCGAGAAGGTGTTCAAGGTCGGCGATGAGATCACGAGCGTCAACGGAAAGCCGGTGCCGGGGGTGCAGTCGCTGCGCACCCTGGTCTCGGCCAACGGCACGACCAAGCCGGCCGAGGTGGGCATCACGCGCAATGGCGCCGCCTCCACCGTCTCGATCACTCCGGTGAAATCCGGCGGTCAGACCGTGCTCGGCATCGGAGCGGGGATGGACTACACCTTCCCGTTCGACGTGAAGATCCAGCTCGACAACGTCGGTGGGCCGAGCGCCGGTCAGATGTTCGCGCTCGGCATCATGGACAAGCTCACGCCCGGCAAGCTCAACGGCGGAAAGCGCATCGCGGGCACCGGCACCATCGACAACGAAGGCAATGTCGGCCCGATCGGCGGCATCCGGCAGAAGATGTACGGGGCCAGGGCGGCCGGCGCGACCTACTTCCTCGCGCCGCAGTCCAATTGCGACGAGGTCACGGGGCACATCCCGAGCGGGTTGAAGGTCTTCGCCGTGAAGACGCTCGACGACTCGCTCGCCGCGCTCAAGGCGGTCAGCTCGGGCGGAAGCACCGCGAAGCTCGCGACCTGCCCGGCCTCCTGACGCCCGCCTGCGCCGCACGTCTGTTCATAGCGCTTACATAGGCTCGCTCACAGCGAACCCGAGCGCAGCAATCTCGCAGCGTGCCGCGCCTAGGATGGTTCCTGACCTTTCCACGCGAGAGCAATGAGGGCCCATTCGTGAGTTCAACAGCAGCCGTTAGACCACCAGGACGCCGCCGTGCGGCCATCTGGATCACTTTGGGCGTGATCGTCGCTCTGGTCATCCTCTTCTTCGTGTTCGCGGGACTGTACGCCGACATCCTCTGGTACCAGCAGTTGGGCTTCCTCAACGTGCTCACCACGCAGTGGCTGGCCGCCGGAGTGATGTTCTTCATCGGGTTCCTCGGCATGGCCGTGCCGCTCTGGCTCGCGATCCAGCTGGCCTACCGGCTCCGCCCGGTCTACGCCAAGCTCAACACGCAGCTCGACCGGTATCAGCAGGTCATCGAGCCGCTCCGGCGTCTCGCGATGTACGGCATCCCGATCGTCTTCGGCATCTTCGCCGGCGTCTCGGCCGGTTCGCGCTGGCAGACCGTGCTGCTGTGGCTCAATGGCACGCCGTACGGCAAGACCGACGCGCAGTTCCATCTCGACATCGGGTTCTACCTGTTCGCGCTGCCGTTCTATCGCAGCCTCGTCGGGTTCGCCTCGGCGGTCGTCATCATCTCGCTCATCGCCACGCTCGCAACGTGCTATCTCTACGGTTCGATCCGGGTGAGCGGCCGCGAGGTGCGCATCTCGAAGTCGGCCCGCATCCAGATCGCCGTGACGGCGGCGCTCTACCTGCTGCTGCAGGCGGTGAGCATCTGGCTCGACCGGTTCGCGACGGTCACCGACGCCAACGTCAACGACATGATCAACGGCGCGGCGTACACCGACGTGAACGCCACCATCCCCGGACGGGCGGTGCTCGCCGGCATCGCCGTGTTCGTGGCCGTGCTGTTCATCGTGACGGCCTTCATCGGCCGCTGGCGCTTCCCGATCGTCGGAACCGCGCTGCTCATCGTCGCCGCCCTCGTGGTCGGCGCGATCTATCCCTGGATCGTCCAGCGCTTCCAGGTCGAGCCGAGCCAGAAGACGCTCGAGACGCCGTATGTGCAACGCGGCATCGATGCGACACGCGACGCCTACGGGCTCAGCAGCATCGACGTCATCCCGTACAACGCCAAGACCACGGCCGAGCAGGGCGCGCTGCGCAAGGACGCCCAGACCACAGCACAGATCCGCATCATCGACCCGGCCGTCGTCAGCCCGTCGTTCCGCCAGCTGGAGCAGTTCCGCCAGTACTACGCGTTCCCGAACAACCTGGCGGTCGACCGCTACAACATCGACGGCAACGATCAGGATGCCGTGG
This sequence comes from Leifsonia sp. 10N434, assembly GCF_056394405.1. Taxonomy (NCBI): domain Bacteria; kingdom Bacillati; phylum Actinomycetota; class Actinomycetes; order Micrococcales; family Microbacteriaceae; genus Leifsonia; species Leifsonia sp. 10N434. The sequence goes on from NZ_JBFTHV010000006.1 coordinate 194,916, forward strand.
TCGCGGTGCGCGAGCTGCAGCAGTCCGGTCTGACCAGCGCCCGCAACTGGTACAACGACACCGTCGTGTACACGCACGGCTACGGTCTGGTGGCCGCGTACGGCAACCAGCGCTCCACCGACGGGCAGCCGGTCTTCCTGGAGTCGGGCATCCCGAGCAAGGGCTCGCTCGGCACCTATGAGCCGCGCATCTACTTCGGCCAGCAGTCGCCGACGTACTCCATCGTGGGCGGGCCGAAGGGTGGCAAGGCCGTCGAGCTCGACTATCCGGGCGGGGAGGGCGACGCGCAGCAGACGTACACGACCTTCGACGGCAACGGCGGACCGAAGCTCGACAACATCTTCAAGCGCCTCGTCTACGCCCTCAAGTTCCAGGACGAGCAGATCGTGCTGTCGGATGCGGTGAACAGCGACTCGCAGATCCTCTACGACCGCGACCCCATCAAGCGTGTGCAGAAGGTCGCTCCGTACCTGACGCTCGACTCGCAGGCGTACCCCACGGTCGTCGACGGCCGGGTGAAGTGGGTCATCGACGGCTACACGACGAGCGATCAGTTCCCGTACTCGCACGTCGGCAGCCTGAGCGACGCGATCGCTGACACCGAGACGCCGAAGCCCGCGTACGCATTCGACGACATCAACTACATCCGCAACTCGGTCAAGGCGACGGTCGACGCGTACGACGGTTCGGTCACGCTGTACGCGTGGGACGACAAGGACCCCGTGCTGAAGACGTGGGAGAAGATCTTCCCGACGACGGTGAAGCCGATCAGCGACATGAGCGCTCAGCTCATGAGTCACGTGCGCTACCCGGCCGACCTGTTCAAGGTGCAGCGCTCGGTCCTCGGCCAGTACCACGTGACCGACGCCGGTTCGTTCTACTCGCGGGAAGACGCCTGGACCACTCCGAACGACCCGGTCTCCGCGCAGAGCAGCCCGACATTGCAGCCGCCGTACTACCTGACGATGCAGATGCCGGGTCAGACGGCGCCGGAGTTCTCGTTGTACACCACCTTCATACCCCAGGCCTCGAGCGAGGCCAGTCGTTCGGTGCTGAAGGGCTACCTCTCCGTCGACTCGAACGCGGGGTCGACGAAGGGGGTGAGGGCGGACAGCTACGGCAAACTGAGACTCCTGACCCTGCCATCGAGCGATACGGTGCCAGGGCCTGGGCAGGTGCAGAACAGCTTCAACTCCGATCCGAGCGTCTCTCAGCAGCTCAACCTGCTGAGACAGGGCAAGACCGACGTCATCAACGGCAACCTGCTCACGCTGCCGGTCGGTGGCGGACTGCTCTACGTGCAGCCGGTCTACGTCAAGTCGACGGGCGAGACGAGTTACCCGCTGCTGCAGAAGGTGCTGGTCGCGTTCGGTGACAAGATCGCGTTCGAGGACACCCTCGACCAGGCGCTCGATGTGCTCTTCGGGGGCGACTCCGGTGCGACCGCCGGCGATACGAACGTGCCGACGACCGGGGGGACGACTCCGCCGTCCACCGGTTCCGGCGGCGGGTCCGGATCGACCGAGACGAACAACGCTGCGCTGCAGCAGGCCCTCCTGGATGCGCGCGCTGCGCTGACCGACCGTGCGGCCGCCCTCAAGGCGGGCGACTGGACGGCGTACGGCCTGGCCGACGCGCGCCTCACCAAGGCCCTGCAGCAGGCGCTGCAGGCGGAGGGTTCCACTTCGAGCAAGTAGCAGGACGATCAGCACCGACGGCCCGCACGGACAACCGTGCGGGCCGTCGGTGTGTCGGCGTATGTTCGCTCCCTATACAAAGTTCGGCTCCTCGTCGACGCGCGGTGGCCGCCGGTTCCCGCCAGGGCGGAATTCGAGCACGGAAATGCTTGCGTAAACTTTGATTGTCGACTTTACTAACAAACATGCTGGTGGACGAAGGACGGCGCTCGGCGCTCGGTGAGATCGCACCCCATCCGGGCGATCGGGGCATGGTTCCCGGGCGGGCTCTGCGCCCCAGCGCGAAGGTGCTCCCCGAGCACGCTCGCAACCACAACCGCTCACTCGTGCTCCAGACGCTGTACCGCGCCGGGCAGGTGAGCCGAGCCGACCTGGCGCGCGAGACGGGCCTCACCCGCGTCACGATCTCCGACCTCGTCGCGGGTCTCATCGCCGAGGGCCTCGTGGTCGAACTCGGCCAGCGCGACGACTCACGGCCGGGCAAGCCCGCCGTGCTGCTCGACATGAACCGCGCCACCACGCAGATCATCGGCATCGACCTCAGCGAGCACTCGGTCTTCCGCGGCGCCGTGCTCGACATCGACGGCGAGATCCTCGCGAGCGCCGAGGTCGCGCTCGCCGGCAGCCGCGGGAGCGACGCGACGGCCAAGGTGCTCGACCTGGTCGACCGCCTGGTGGATGCGACGAGCGCGCACATCCTCGGCATCGGCATCGGGTCGCCGGGCATCGTCGAGCCGAGCGGCACCGTCGTGGCGGCGCCCAACCTGGGCTGGACGGACGTCCCCCTGCAGCGCATCGTGGCCGAGCACACGGCCCTCCCGGTCTTCGTCGCCAATGACGCGAACGTCGCCGTTCTCGCCGAACACGGGTTCGGGGGAGCGCACGGGGACATGATGCTCGTCAAGGTCGGGCACGGCGTCGGCTCCGGCCTGCTGGTCGCGGGAGCCCTCGTGTTCGGCAGCCGGTTCGCCGCGGGCGAGATCGGTCAGGTGATCGTCGGCACCGACGACGGACCGGAAGCCCCGTACGACCGTGAGAAGTGCCTTGAGGCCTGGCTCGCAGTGCCCCGGCTCGAGTCCCGCGTCGCCGCGGCGGCCATCGCCGGTGAACCCGTCGCGCCGGTGCTGAGGGAGGCCGGGCAACGGCTGGGTGTCGCCCTCGCACCGATCGTCGGCGCCCTCAACCTCTCCGAAGTCGTCGTCAGCGGGCCGGAGGAACTGGTCGACGGGCCGCTCCTCGAGGCGGTCGGGGAGACGCTCCGCAACCGCACGATGGCCGGTTTCCATTCGGATGCGACGATCCGGATGACCAGTCAGGGGCGCGACATCGTGCTCCGCGGCTGTGTCGTCATGGTGCTCTCCGCGCAGCTCGGGGTCTCCTGATGACTCTGGTGCTGGAGCGCGAGGACACCGACACCGCTGTCGTGGAGTCCTTCGCGATCGCACCGCGCGCCAAGGAGTCCCTTCCCCTGTTCCGCGGGCGGTGCACCGTCGTCCGGCTGGCGAGCATCGACAACGACGTGCTCGGCGTCCCGCGCTGGTCAACGTTCGCCGAGATCTGGGGCGAGCCCGGCTCCGACAGGACGCTGCGCTGGGTGGACAATCCGGTGGTGACCGTCGGGCCGCACGACGACCCCGATCTGGTGCTCGCAACCCGCACGCCCGTCGTGGTGGTCGGGATCGACAACGAGCGCACTGCGTATGCGAGAGTCGTGATCGACGCGATCCGCGCATCCTGCAACTCGGTGCTCGTCGTGGACATGGGCCACCGTCTCACGGGGCACAGCTACGCGGACGTCGCGACGTTCGGCTTCGACCGCGATCGCGGCGCCGCGCTCATCCGGCTGCTCACGGCCCGCTGAGGCCGGTCGGTCACCGGTCGGTCACCCGAGCACGCCCGGAGCCTCCGGAACGCCTCAGAGGGCCCAGGAGACCCCGAGGGTCGACTGCAACGCGTGCTGGGCAGCGCCGCGGAACGGCTGCTCCAGGGCGACCTTGGCATAGCGGAAGCTGAGCGGCATCGCCGCGCGCACGGTGTGACGCGCGGCCTCCGCCCGCAGGTGCCCGATGAACTCGTCACCGAGCTTGGGGGCGGTGCCGCCGAGCACGACGTTCGGCACGTCGAGGGCGGCACCGACGAGCAGCAGCGCGCGCGCCAGCACGCGGGCGCCGAAGGCGATCCGCTCACGCGACTCCTGGGTCGAGGCGAGCGCGACGACATCCACTGACTCCAGGTCGGTGCCGTGGGGGAGTCCGACGAGCGAGGTCACCGAGACCACCTCTTCGAGGCAGCCGCGGTTGCCGCAGGCGCAGAGCGGCGCATCCGGCCCGAAGAGCACGGGGACGTGGCCGATCTCACCGGCCCGATGCGCGGCGCCGGCGAGCAGGGAGCCGTCGACGATGAACGCGGCCCCGACGCCGGTGCTGAGCGAGACGAACATCTGATTCGCGCCGAACTGATCGGAGGTCGCGTAGTCGGCCAGCGCTTCTGCGTCCGCGTCGTTCACGAGGTGCACGGGGGCGTCGACGATGTCGCGCAGGGCGTCGGACAGGTTGACGTCGCTCCAGCCGAGCTGCACGCTCTCGCGGATCAGCGGACCGTCGGCGATGCCGGGCACCTGGACGCCGACGGCGACGACGCGAGCGGTGGTCGCGGCCACCAGGCGGCGTACGACCAGCTGCACGTCCTCGATCGCTCCCGGCGTGACCGGCTTCTGCGACAGGGAAGTGACCTCGGATCCGAGCAGATTCACCACGGCGCCGCGCACCAGGCCGGGCTGCACGATGACCGAGAGCAGCACGTGTCGAGAGGGGTCGATCTGGAGCGTGGTCGCGCGCTTGCCTCCCGTGCTCTCCGCACGCTGACCCTCGAGCACCAGGCCGTCGGCCAACAGGCCGCTGAGCAGGGACGACACGGTCGCGGACGTGAGGCCGGTGCGGCGGGCGATGCTCGCGCGCGTGGCGGTTCCGCTGCCGGACAGCACGAGCTGCAGTGCGCTCGTGAGATTGCGCTCACGAACGGCGGCCTGTGTCGCCTTGCTGTGATCCTCTGCCACTTGCCGCTCCTCGACGCGCGTTCTCCCCGCAGTCGACCCTAGCGAACGGCCGCTGCGCACGACGGAAGCGACGGGTGGCGATTCCGGCTGGACGGGCGCAAGATGGCGGGATGGGGAACGCACTGATCCTGGTGGACGCGCAGCGCGACATGCTGGAGGGCGAGACCGCCGTCGAGCAGGCGGAGACGTTCCGCGCGGCGCTGTTCGAGCTGCTGGAGCGTGCCCGCGCGGCCGGCGTGCCCATCGTGCACGTGCAGAACGATGGAGCGGTCGGCGAGCCCGACCAGCCCTGGACTCCCGGCTGGGAGCTCAGCTTCCGGGCGCTCCCCGGCGAGCCGGTGGTCCGCAAGGCGGTCAGCAACACGTTCGAGGCGAACCCGGCGCTGGCAGATGTGCTGCGGGCGATGGGCGTCGACGCGGTCGTGGTCGCCGGGCTGCAGAGCGAACTGTGCATCCAGGCGACGAGCAGGGGGGCTCTCGCACACGGGTTCGACGTGACGGTGCCAAGCGACGGCCACACCACCTACGACGACGGCGAACCGGCCGCGGCGATCGCGGAGCGGGTGACGCGTGAACTCGAGGCCGACGGCGTTCGCATCCTCGACCTGGAGCACGTCGTCTTCGCCCGCTGAGGGGCGCCGATCCAAAGGATAAGGCCCGGATTCCCAAGGGAATCCGGGCCTTTCTTGTTGCGGGGGCAGGATTTGAACCTACGACCTCTGGGTTATGAGCCCAGCGAGCTACCGAGCTGCTCCACCCCGCGGCACAAGAATTGACTCTAGCACGAAGGTCGGCCAACAGAAAAATCGGCGCCGCATCCCAGGGCCAGGACACGCCCGGTGCGCGCGCGAACCCCTCGCACACGGGGTTTCAATACAAAGACATGATCGCGTTCCGCCGATAGAGTCGGACCGAGAGGGGGAATGCCGATGGTCAGTGGGATGCAGAAGTACCGGGTCTGCGTGATCGAGGACGATCCCGATGTCGCCCTCTACATGAAGACGGTGCTCGAGAAGCGGGCCGACGCCGTCGTGCTCGCGATCACCGCCCCGGCCATCGCCCTGCAGAGCATCGCCGAATTCGAGCCGGATGTCGTGATCACCGACATCGAGATGCCCGGCATCTCCGGGCTCGACCTCCTCAAGTCGCTGCGCGCCAGCCATCCGGGGATGCCCGTCGTCGTCATGACCGCGCACGTCTCGGTCGACTACGCCGTCTCGGCTCTGCGCGCCCAGGCCGACGAGTTCCTCACCAAGCCGATCGCCTCGGCCGATCTCGTCTCCATCGTCAACCGCCTCGCGGAGCAGGGCCGCACCAGGAAGGCCGCGCAGGCGCCGCAGGTCGTGCTCGCGATCGGCGCGCATCCGGATGACGTGGAGATCGGCGTCGGAGGCATCCTGTCGGCGCACCGCGACGCCGGCAACGACGTCGTCATCCTGACTCTTTCGCGCGGGGCGCGCGGCGGCGACGCGAACGACCGCCAGCACGAGTCGCTCGCTGCCGCGGAACTCCTCGGCGCGCGGCTCTTCCTCGAAGACCTCGAGGACACGCGGATCTCCGCCGCCGACCCCACGGTGAGCATCATCGAGCGCGTCGTCGCCGAGGTCCGGCCCGACATCGTCTACACGCATTCGGCGCACGACCGTCATCAGGACCACCGGGCCGTGCACTCGGCGACGCTGGTGGCGACGCGGTCGGTGCGGACCGTCTGCTGCTACCAGAGCCCGTCGGCCACGATCGACTACCGGCCCACCCGGTTCGTGCCGATCGACGGCTTCACCGAATCGAAGCTCGCGCTCATCGACTGCTTCCGCTCGCAGACCGAGCTGCGCGCCTACCTCGAGCCCGATTTCGTGCTGGCGACCGCGCGCTACTGGTCGCGGTTCGGCGGCGGGACGAACTGCGAGCCGCTCGAAGTCATCAAGGACACAGCAGACATCTCCGTGCCGGCCTCGTCGATGACGGCGGGCACCCGATTCAAAGGGAACAATCAGTGACACGAGTGCTCGTGACCGGAGCAGGCGGACCCGCCGGCGTCGCGGTCATCCGATCCCTGCTCGCCCGCGACGATGTCGAAGTGCTCGCCGCCGACATGGACGGCTGGGCCAGCGGGCTCTACCTCGTCGAGGCGGAGAACCGGCGGATCGTGCCGGCCGGTCGGTCGGAGACGTTCGTCGACGAGCTGATCGCGATGTGCTCCTCCGACAGCATCGACGTGCTGTTCTCGACCGTCGACGTCGAGCTGCCAGGACTGGCGGCTCGCCGGGACGAGCTGCAGGCCGTCGGCACCGCGCTCGCGGCGCCGAGCCTCGAGACCCTCACCGTGTGCCTCGACAAGTTCCAGCTCGCGGAGCGCTGCACACCGTCCGTCCGCGTGCCGGAGACGCACCTGCTCGACGGTGAGGGCGTCGGCGCCGACTGGACCTTCCCGGTCATCGTCAAGCCGCGCAGCGGCGCGGGCTCGCGTGGCGTCAAGCTCATCGCCGACAGGGTGGCGCTGGAGGCGCTCGGCACCGACCACAGCATCCTGATCCAGGAGAACCTGCCGGGCGAGGAGTTCTCGGTCGACGTGATCGCGGGGCTCGACGGGCACGTGATCGCCGCCGTCCCGCGCTCGCGCGAGCGCGTCGACTCCGGCGTCTCGATCGCCGGGCGCACGGTCCGCCGGGCCGAGCTCTCCGAGACGGCCGCCGCCGTCGCACGGGCGATCGGACTCACCGGCGTCGCCAACGTGCAGCTGCGATACAGCAGCACGGGGGAGCCGGCGCTGCTCGAGGTCAATCCGCGTTTCCCCGGCGCCATGCCGCTGACGATCGCCGCAGGCGTCGACATGCCGTCGCTGCTCCTCGACCTCGTGCTCGGGCGTCCGGTGCCCGATCAGGTGGAGTTCGCCGAGATCGCCAACGTGCGCTACCTCGAAGACGTGTTCCTCGACCCCGCCGACGTGCTCGTGTCCGAGAACGCCGCGCACAGCGAGGGGCCCGGCGAAGAATGACGGTGACGCGGAGCGGACTGCTGCGCGGAGACTTCCACGTGCACTCCACGTTCTCCGACGATGCCGTCAGCAGCCTGGCCGAGAATCTGGCCGCCGCAGCCGCCGTCGGACTCGAGCGCATCCGGCTCATCGACCATGTGCGGATGTGGACCACCTGGGTGCCCGAGTTCGTCGCGGCCGTCGCCGCGGAGGCGGTTCCGGCGGGCCTGACCGTGTTCACCGGGGTCGAGGCGAAACTGCTCGATTCCTCCGGCGCCGTCGACACCCCGGCCGACCTGCTGGTCGGCGCGGCAGGTGGCGTGGACACGGTCGTGATCGGCGACCACCAGTTCCCCGGCACAGACGGCCCGTGGTCCCCGTCGGCGACCCGCGAGCGGCTTGCGAACGGTCTCGCGGCCGACGATGCGCTGGATCTGCTGGTCACGGCCAGCATCCGGGCGATGGAGCGCACGCCGAACGCGCAGCTCGCCCACTGGTTCTCGATCCTGCCCAAGGTGGGCCTCGCCGAAGAGCAGCTCGGTGCCGAGCGCCTGACCGCCTGGGCGAAGGCGGCGGCGGCCACGGGCACCATCGTCGAGGTGAACGAGAAGTGGGCGTGCCCGGGGCCGGACGCGGTGTCCGCCCTGATCGCCGCGGATGCGCGTATCGTCGCCTCCACAGACAGTCACGATGCCGCGGATGTCGGTCGCTACGACCGCGTCGCACGCATCCTCGAGAGCGCCGGGGTACCGGCATGACGGCCGGTGCTTCCGCGAGCGGAACAGCCAGAAGGACGAACCCATGAGTCCCGCAGAGGTCAACAGCGAACTGCGCGCCGAGCTGCAGCAGGAGATCGATGACAACCGGCGATCGGAGTACCGCCTGCTTCCGTATGCGGGTATCGCCGTGGTCGTGCTCGCAGCGATCATCGTGGTCAGGGTGGTGTTCTTCTCGTGACGGACGTCGTCAAGCGCGTCGTCGTCGCGGACGATGACGCCGACATCCGCACTCTGATGGTGATCGCGGCGGAGCGCGCCGGAGTCGAGGTCGTCGCGGCGGTCGACAACGGCAGGCTGGCGCTCGACGCCGTGCGCGCCGGCGGTATCGACCTGGCGGTGCTCGACATCTCGATGCCGGGCCTCAACGGCGTGCAGGTCGCCGAGAGCATCCGCGCCGACTCGGAGATGAAGAAGACGTTGATCCTGATGGTCTCGGCGTCGGTGCAGTTGCTCACGGATCACGGCGTGGTGGCGGACCGCTCCGACGGCTTCATGATCAAACCGTTCAGTCCGAAGGCGCTCTCCGGGCGCATCCGGGAGATGCTCGGCATCGGAGCGATCGCATGACCATCGATCGCTGGCTGAAGCGGATCTCGATCGAGTCGCCCTCGCCGATGCTCAAGCAGGTCCCGACGATCGCGGGGTTCGCGCTCGCGCTGATCATCATGCTGCTGCCGTTCCAGCCGACGGTCGCCGACATCCCCTCGTTCGTCACGGGCATCGTGCTCATCGCGGTCGCCTCGGTGCTCGCGGCGGCGCTCCCGTGGCAGCGAATCGGCACCGAGTGGACCCTGATCGTCCCTGTGCTCTCCCTGGTGGCGGTCGGCTTCTTCCGCCTCGGCACGGGTGGATCGGCCTCGCCGTTCGGAGTGCTGATCCTGCTGCCCTTCGTGTGGATCGCCTCGGAGGAGGGCCGCCTCAACGTGCTGATCGCCGCGCTCGGCGTCTTCCTCGTGCTTCTCGCGCCGCTCCTGCTCAGCGACCAGCCGACCAGCGTTGCCGAGTGGGTGCGCGCGTTCTTCTCGCCGCTCATCTACCTCATCGTCGCCGGCGTGATCAACGAGATCGCGCACCGGGTGAGGCAGCAGCTCGCCGCGGCGCAGGGGGCGGCGGAACAGCGCAAAGCCCTGCTCGACGACGCGGTGCGCGCCTCCGACGAGCTGGCGCTCAACGAGGCCCGGCTGAAGACGGCGAACCGCCTGATCCAGAGCATCTGGAACGCGGTCACCGAGCAGTCGGTGATCGGCACCGACCTCGACGGTCTCATCGATGTGTGGAACCCGGGCGCAGAGAAGATGCTCGGGCTCACCTCGGAGCAGGTGCTCGACGGCACCCATCACATGGTCGACTTCCACCTCATCTCGGAGCTCGAGGAGCGGCTCCGCGACATGGATGCGCGGCTGACGACCGTCTCGAGCGCGGAGGACTTCTCCGCTCTCGTCGATGCGGTGCGCTCGGGGTACGCCGATGTGCGCGACTGGACCTACGTGCGTCCCGACGGCAAGCACGTGCCCGTGCAGGTCGCCGCCACGCCCCGCCTCGACGAGAACGGGCACCGCGTCGGCTTCATCTTCGTCGCGACGGACATGACCAAGGCCCGCGAGTTCGCGCGCCTGAAGGACGAGTTCGTGGGCCTCATCTCGCACGAGCTCCGCACACCGCTGAGTTCGATCCTGGGCTACCTGGAACTGATGCGCGACGACGAGGACGACCCGCTGTCGGCCGAGCAGCTGCAGTATCTGGGGGTCGCCGAACGCAACGCGCACCGTCTCCTGAAGCTCGTCGGCGACCTGCTCTTCACCGCGCAGGTCGAGTCCGGCCGCTTCCCGCTTGCCATCAAGCAGGTCGAGCTCGATACGGTCATCGCCGCATCGGTCGACACGTCACGGCCGATCGCGGCCAATGCCGGCGTGAGCCTGGTGGCGGAGGTGCCGGAGAGACCGACGGTGATCCCCGGTGATCCGGTGCGCATCGGGCAATCGATCGACAACCTCGTCTCCAACGCGGTGAAGTTCACCCCCGCGGGCGGAACGGTGACCGTCTCGCTGCGCACCGAACCCGAGGAAGCGGTGATCACGGTCACCGACACCGGCATCGGGATCCCCGCGGTCGAGCTCGGTCAGCTCTCCACCCGGTTCTTCCGCGCGTCCACCGCGACCCGCAACGCGGTGCCCGGTGTCGGGCTCGGACTCACGATCACCAAGGCGATCGTGACCGCGCACGGCGGCCGGCTCGACATCGCGAGCGAAGAGGGCGTCGGGACCTCCATCAGCCTGCACCTGCCCCTGCAAGCGGCGGCGCTCGAGATGGAGTCCGCGTCGATCGAGATGCGGGACTAGCGCGATGTCGGAAGCCGCCCCCGGCATCCTGGTCGCCGTCGCCCAGTTCGCGCCGACCGACGACCGCGTGCACAACCGCGACCTGATCGCCGTGTTCACGGCGATCGCCGCAGCGCGTGGATCGCGTCTCGTCGTCTTCCCCGAGTACTCCTCGTTCTTCGTGGATCCGCTCGGCGAGGCGTTCGTGCGCAATGCGGAGCCCCTGGACGGCGAGTTCGTCGGCTCGCTCGTCTCGGCGGCGGGCGAGCACGGCATCCACATCGTCGCCGGGCTGGTCGAGTCGACCGACGATCCCAAGCGCTTCTCGAACACGCTCGTCGCCGTCTCACCGGTGGGAGACGTCGTCGCCACCTATCGCAAGCAGCACCTCTACGACGCCTTCGGCGCCTCGGAGTCGGACTGGGTCGTCGCGGGGGCCCTGGACGCCCTGCAGACGTTCGAGGTCGACGGGATCCGCGTCGGGATGCAGACCTGCTACGACATCCGGTTCCCTGAGGTCACCCGCCGCGTCGTCGACGCCGGGGCCGAGCTGGTTCTCGTGCCCGCCGAATGGGTGCGCGGTCCGCTCAAGGAGGAGCACTGGCGCACGCTGCTCACCGCGCGGGCGATCGAGAACACGGTGTACATCGCGGCGGCGGATCACACGCCGCCGATCGGTGTCGGCGGGAGCCTGATCGTCGATCCGATGGGCGTGGCCCTCGCCGGACTCGGCGAGACGACGGGCGTTGCCGTCGCCGAGGTGTCCGCCGCGCGTCTCCGCGACGTGCGCGAAGCGAATCCGAGCCTGGTGCTGCGCCGCTACGAGGTGCGGCCGAGGACGGCCAGCTGAGCTGCAGCCCGCTCGAGCACCTCGACGCGCTTGCAGAAGGCGAAGCGCACGAGGGATGCCGTGCTCGCCGCGTAGTCGCGGGTGCAGAAAGCCGACACCGGCACGGCGACGACGCCGGCGAGCCGCGGGAGTTCGCGGCAGAACGTGACGGCGTCGTCGTACCCGAGCGGGGCGGCGTCGGCGACCACGAAGTACGTGCCGTCGGTGGCGAAGACGTCGAAGCCGGCGGAGGCGAGCCCGGAGGAGAGCAGGTCCTTCTTGCGGCCCAGCTCGGCGGCGATGCCGGCGAAGTACTCGTCGCCGAGGCGGAGACCGGTCGCGATCGCCGGCTGGAAGGGTGCTCCGTTGACGTAGGTGAGGAACTGCTTCACGGTGAGGATCGCGGTGATCAGGTCGGCGGGCGCCGTGACCCAGCCGATCTTCCATCCGGTCGTGTTGAACGTCTTGCCTCCGGAGGAGATCGTGATCGTGCGTTCCCTGGCGCCCTCGAGCGTCGCGATCGGAACGTGGCGCGGACCGAAGGTCAGGTGCTCGTACACCTCATCGGTCACGATGTACGCATCGTGCCGCTCGGCGAGCTCGACCACGGCCTGCAGCACGTCTGTGGAGAGCACGGTGCCGGTCGGGTTGTGCGGGGTGTTCACGAGGATCACGCGGGTGCGGTCGGTGACCGCCGAGCGCAGTTCGTCGAGATCCGGCTGGAAGCCGGGGAGCCGGAGCGGGACGGTGCGGTGCACCCCGCCCGCGAGCGCGATGAGCGCTCCGTACGCGTCGTAGAAGGGCTCGAAGGTCACGACCTCGTCACCCGGTTCCAGCAGCGCGAGCAGCGTGGCGGCGAGAGCCTCCGTCGCGCCGGCCGTGATCAGCACCTCCCTGTCCGGATCGACCGCCAGACCGTAGAACCGTTGCTGGTGCTCGGCGACGGCGAGCCGCAGGTCCGGGATGCCGATGCCGGGCGGGTACTGATTCCCGCCTCCGAGGATGGCGGCCACGGCGGCGTCGAGAACGGCGGCAGGGCCGTCTTCGTCGGGGAAGCCCTGACCGAGGTTGATGGCTCCCGTTTGCACCGCGAGCGCGCTCATCTCGGCGAAGATCGTGGGGGCGATCGAGCCGTCGTCGCCGAGGAGACCGGCGCCGCGCGCCGCTCGCTGCCACGAACCGTCGACCGTCATGGGAATCCTCTCGTCGCCTCCTCCCAACCTACGGCGTGACGGACCGCGCTGCATTCGATACGTTATGCAGAGTCATTGGCACGCGGTAGGTGGCCCACAGCACCCGCAAATAGAACGTTCAGGTTCGGGTTCCAAGCTGTCAGTGCTTGGAAGGAGCACCACATCATGACCGACACCCCGATCACTCCGGAGCCCGCGAAGCCCCAGCACGACGCCGACACCGAGTCGGTCGTGGATGCTGAGAACGTGAGCACTCCCGACACCCCCGCGACGAACGCCGAGACCCCGGCCGACACGCAGGCCACCGTGCCGCAGCCGGAGGCTCCGGCAGCGCCGGCCCCCGCAGCCGCAGCCCCCGAGGCTCCCGTCGCTCCTGCTGCGCCGGCCGCGTCGGCAGCGCCCGTTGCGCCCGCCGCACAGGGCACCCAGCCGACCCAGCCCGTTCCGCCGCAGCCCTACGGTGCGCCGACCGGGGCTCAGCCCACCGCGCCCCAGCCGAACTACGGCCAGGGATCGTTCGGCCAGCCTGCCGGTCACGCCTACCCCGGCACCCCGCAGCAGCCGTACGCGCCGAACGCCCACCACCAGCAGTACGCTGCGGCTCCCGGTGTGGTCACCGCCGACAAGCCGGCCAAGAAGCGCAACACCGGCGCCATCATCGCGACCCTCGCCATCGGCGCCCTCATCGGCGGCGTCGCCGGTGCAGGAGCCGGTGTCGGCATCTACGCGGCGTCCGGTGCAGGAAGCTCCATCGTGAAGACGGCGACCGGCCCGCAGAACATCACCGTCAACAACGCGAACGACGCGACCACGGTCACCGCCGTCGCGGCGGCGGCTTCCCCGAGCGTCGTCACCATCTCGGTCTCGGGCAGCAGCTCGGGTGGCACCGGCTCCGGCATCGTCCTGTCCTCGGACGGGTACGTGCTGACCAACACGCACGTGGTCACCCTCGACGGCCAGGCCTCGAACGTGAGCATCACCGTGCAGGACAACGACGGCAAGATCTACACGGCCAAGATCGTCGGCACCGACCCGACCACCGATCTCGCGGTGATCAAGCTCGACAACGCCAAGGGTCTCACCCCGATGAAGTTCGCCGACTCGAGCAAGCTCAACGTGGGTGACACCGCGGTCGCCATCGGCGCCCCGCTCGGTCTCTCCGGAACCGTCACCGACGGCATCGTCAGCGCGCTCAACCGCAGCATCAGCATCGCATCATCGGCCGCCCCGAAGTCGTCCGACGGCTCGACCGACGGTGGCAGCGGAAGCGGCGGCGACAGCAACGGCAACCCGTGGAACTTCGACTTCCCCGGCCAGGGCGGCTCCGGCTCCGGCGGCGACACCCAGACCCAGTCGACGGCCACGATCTCGCTCCCGGTCGTGCAGACCGATGCCGCGATCAACCCGGGCAACTCAGGCGGCGCGCTGCTCAACTCCAAGGGCGAGCTGATCGGCGTGAACGTCGCGATCGCGAGCGCATCCGGCACCTCCAGCTCGTCGCAGTCCGGCAGCATCGGCGTCGGATTCTCGATCCCGTCGAACCTCGCCAAGCGCGTCTCCGACGAGCTGATCAAGGACGGCAAGGCGACCCACGGTCTGCTCGGTGCTTCGGTCGCCGACGCCAGCTCCGACAGCAAGGCCACCACGGTCGGCGCGCTGATCAAGGACGTCACCAGCGGGGGAGCGGCCGCGGGCGCCGGTCTCAAGGCCGGCGACGTCGTGGTCGGCTTCAACGACCTGCCCATCACCAGCGCCACCGACCTGACCGCCCAGGTGCGCGCGCTGGCCGCAGGATCGAAGGCCGACGTGACCTACATCCGCAACGGTCAGACGAAGACCGCCACGGTCACGCTGGGATCGCTCCCCGCGAGCTGATCCATTCGAACCGAAACAGAGGCCGTCCCGCGCACAGCGGGGCGGCCTCTCTGCCGTTCTGCGCACCCTCCCAGGCGCGTGGAGTGGCGGCTGATAAGCTCGATCGTCCCGAACGACGAATGGATCAGATGGCGCACGACGCAGCACAGAACACCCTTCCCGGTGTCTCGTACGTGATGCCCGTCCTGAACGAGGTCACGCACGTGCGCGCCGCCGTCGACAGCCTGCTGCAGCAGGACTACGAAGGGCCGTTCGAAGTCACCCTCGCGCTCGGCCCGAGCATGGACGGGACGACCGAGCTGGTCGAGGAACTGGCGGCGGTCGACCCGCGCATCCGCGTCGTGGACAACGTGGTCGGCTCCACCCCGGCCGGACTGAACCTCGCGATCCGGGCATCCCGCTACCCCATCGTCATCCGCGTCGACGCCCATTCTGTGCTGCCGGCGGACTACGCGCGCATCGCCGTCGAGACGATCATCTCCACCGGCGCCGACAACGTCGGCGGGCTGATGGACGCGCAGGGCACCACCCCCTTCGAGAAGGCCGTCGCGCGGGCCTACGGCAGCAGGATCGGTCTCGGCGGAACGAAGCTGCACGTCGGAGGCGAGGCGGGCCCGGCAGAGACGGTGTACCTCGGCGTCTTCGTGCGGCAGCGGCTGCTCGACGTCGGGCTCTTCGCGGAGGACATCAAGCGGGGGCAGGACTGGGAGCTGAACCGGAGGCTTCGGGCATCCGGCGGGACCGTGTGGTTCACGCCCGAGCTGAAGGTGACCTACCGGCCGCGCCCCAACCTGTACCGGCTCGCCCGGCAGTTCGTCTCGACCGGGGTCTGGCGAGGCGAACTCGCACGTCGCTTCCCGTCCGCGAACGGCGTCCGCTATTTCGTGCCTCCGGCGATGGTGGTCGCGGTCGTGCTCGGCTTCCTCGTCGGCATCGCCGGTATCGTGCAGGCGGTGGTCGGAGCTCAGCCGTGGCTGCTCCTCGGATTCGCCGTCCCCGTCTTCTACGCGCTCATCGTGGTGGCCTCCGCCGTGGTGTGGGGCCGACGCGACGGTTTTCGCTCGTTCCTGTGGTTTCTCGTAGTCTTGCCGTGCATTCATTTCTGCTGGGGGATCGGATTCCTGCTCGGGTTCCTGTCGCTCAGCCGCAACATCACCGCCCACACGGGAAGGTAGCAATGTCAGCCCCAGTCCCCGGAGCGCGCAACGTGCGCCCGACGTCGATCGCCGAGCTGCGTGCCGTCGCCCAGCCGCCGGAGGTGCGCGGCCGCCGCAACGCCGAGCACTGGACGGCGTCGCTCTACCTGCGCAATCTGTCGCCCTACCTGACCTGGTGGCTGCTCAAGACGTCGATCAGCGCCAACGGCGTGACCGGACTGATGATCCTGACCGGATGGGCGGCCGCCGCGAGCCTGCTGATCCCCGGCATCGGAGGAGCCGCTCTGGCGCTCGTGCTCGGTCAGCTGCAGATGCTCGTCGATTGCTGCGACGGCGAGGTCGCCCGCTGGCGCGGCACCTCGTCGCCCGCCGGGATCTTCCTCGACAACGTCGGCCACTACTCGACCGAGACGCTGATCGCCATCGCCCTCGGCATCCGGGCAGCCGGATACCCGTTCCAGACGCCGGACGACTACCTGTGGACGAACCTCGGAACCCTGCTCGCCCTCATCATCGTGCTGAACAAGGCGCTCAACGACATGGTGCGCGTCGCGCGCGCGAATGCCGGACTGCCGAAACTGGCCGACACCCAGAGCGAGTACGCCCCGACCCACGGTGCGGTCGCACGGCTTCGACGGGTTGCGCGCTACGTGCCGTTCCATCGGCTCTACCACTCGGTGGAGCTGACCATGCTGATCTTCGCGTTCTCGGTGGTGGGGCTGTTCATCGGCGACCAGCTGGCGAACCGCATCCTGCTCGTCGCTCTGGTGCCGCTGGCGCTTCTCGCGCTCGTCGGTCACTTCGTGACGATCATGGCGTCGAAGCGCGTCCGTGTCTGAGCCCCACGTCGGCGTCATCGTCCTCACGCAGGGGACGCGCCCCGACGACCTCCGGCGCGGGATCGATTCGGTGCTCGCTCAAACCGGGGTCGTCACCGACATCGTCGTCGTCGGCAACGGCTGGGACCCATCGACCTCCGAGCCGCCGCTGCCCGCGGGCGTGCGTTCGCTGCACCTCCCCGAGAATCTCGGGATCCCCGCCGGCCGCAATCGGGGAGTCCCGGTGGCCGACGGCGAGATCCTGCTCTTCCTCGACGACGATGCGAGCATCCCGTCCGCGTCCTTCCTGACCGACGCCATCGGCCTGCTCGACCGCGATCCCAGCCTCGGCATGATCCAGCCGCGGATCGTCGACCCGTCGGGCACGATGTCGCCGCGGCGCTGGATCCCGCGCATCCGCAAGGGCGACCCCGCGCATCCGAGCGCCGTGTTCTCAGTGCTGGAGGCGGTGATCGTTATGCCCCGGAGCGTCTTCGACGCAGCTGGCGGCTGGGCAGCGCCGTTCTTCTACGCGCACGAGGGCATCGACCTGGCGTGGAAGGTCTGGGACGAAGGCCTGCGCGCGTGGTACGCGGGCGACCTGGAGGTCAACCACCCCGCGGTCTCGCCCACCAGGCACGCGGACTACTACCGCCTCAACGCCCGCAACCGGGTATGGCTGGCGCGGCGCAACCTGCCGGCCGTCCTGGTCCCGATCTACGTGGGCTCGTGGACGGGCATCCAGCTGCTGCGCTGGTTCCGCAAGCCGGCCGTGCTGCGCGCCTGGTTCGGCGGCTGGGCCGAAGGGTGGCGGAGCGATCCGGGCGAGCGGCGCCCGATCTCGTGGCGCACGGTGTGGCGGATGACCCTCGCGGGGCGGCCGCCGATCGTCTAGTCGTCCGCTCGCTCGTCGTCGTCATCCGGCGTGGTGGGGGCCGGCGTGCCGGCCGAGTCGGCGCTCGCCGAGCGTTCGATGGCGCGACGGCGGGGCATCACTCCGCGGACGGCGCGTCCGGCGCGGCCGGTCGACTCGGCTGCGACACTGCCGAGACGGCGCGCTCCGCCGACGGCCGCATTGAGAGAGCGTGCCGCGATGCTTCCATCGGGGCGCACCCGCACTGTGACGATGGCCGGTGCGAGAGCCGGGGGGAAACTCGTCGGCGCCGCGCCGAAGGCCAGACGCGAATTCTGCACGACGCGTCGCCCGACGATGTTGTTTCCGGTGCCGCCGATGACGGCGCCGATGCCGAAGGGGATCGCCCGGCCGATCAGGTTGGCGCCACCGCGGACGGCGAACTGACGCACAAAGGCGTTCTTCAGCCGGTCGACGAGAGGTCCGACGAGCATGCTGGGCAGGCTCGTGGTGACGAGTTCGCCCCAGTACGTGGACCGCGTACCCCCGGCGCCCGTGGCCTGCGAGGCGAGCTGACGCACCAGATCGGAGCCCTCCCGGCCGAGCATCATGGTCAGCACGAGTGCCCTGGCACGCTCGGGGTCGTCGACGGCGATGCCGTGCAGCTCGCTGAGCGACTGCGCGTAGAGGGAGGTTGCCTCGAGGAACCCGGCGGTCTCGAGCCCGGACAGCGCGAGAGTCACCCCGGTGCCGATCGCAGGGATGACGGCCGTCACGCCGACAGCAGCGCCGCCCGTCGTCACCGCCGCCAGGTAGCGACGCTCGAGGATGCCGGCCAGGGTGGCGGGATCTGCCTCCGGATGACGGCGCCGGATGCTCCGCAGATGTGCGAGCACAACAGGGCGCTGGATGGCGAGGAAGCGGTCGAGCGTGTTGTTCAGCGCGCGCGGGGTGTCTCCGCCCTTGGCCGGGCCGCCGGTGACCGACACGATCGGCTTCTGCTGTTTCGCCATCCATCCGAGTCTAGGTCGTGCGTCGGCGAACGACGGTCGTATGCGGAGGACACCCAGAAAATACAAGCCATGTCTGTCTCCGGTGTCCGAGGTCGAGGAACGGGAGGCTCACCGACTCTGGCATTCACCGCACGTGCGCCCGTAGTTATGTTGTATGGCTGTCCCACACTCGCACGCTGCACGGATCTTCGGGGAGCGGGTGCGCAGCGCGCGCATCGAGCTCGGGCTAAGTCAGGAGAGTGTGGCCGATCTCGCCCAGATGCACGTGACCAACCTGGGCAAGATCGAGCGCGGCTGCGCCAACCCGAGCCTGCACACCATCGTGCGCATCGCGGGCGTTCTGGGTGTCGACGTCGGACACCTGACCGATGGAATCAAGGCCGCGCACCTGCCGGAGGAACTGCAGGTGTTCTCGGCTGCCGAGTTCCTGCGAGCACGGAGCATGCGTCGCTGAGCTCGTGCACCGGGCTCCAGCCGCGGGCCGGGACCGATCGTCGGACCCGGCCCGTGAGCCTCAGAAGCTGACGTGCCAGAGGTACTCCTTGCCGTCGGGCGGGAACCAGCGGATGACCAGCACGGTGTCCCGTGCGAGGTCGTCGCCGGTGACGATGGCCGAGACGGCGGCACCCGGGGCGATCGAGGCCGGCGCGCTCACTCGGAGCTGCGAGCGGCCGGAGACGCTCACGGTGACCCCGCGGAGCACGTGCGGCCCGGTGTTCACCAGCCGGTAGACGGGCGGTGCACCGCGGTCGACCTGCCACGGGACCTGATAGGCGGGGCCGCGTGAGCGGCGGACGGACAACGGACGACGGGGACCTCGACAACGAACCATGCGGCAAAAGTAACCACCGCGTCCGACGCTCCACCGGCATCCGCCGGAGGAGGGCCGATCTCGGTGGAGAACCTCGAAGATCCGTCGTCTGTGGAGGACGCGAAGCCGATCCGGGCTCAGGATCCGTAGTCGCGGTTGTACAGCTCGAGAACGTCGTCGATGGGGCCGTCGAGCACGAGGCCGCCCTTGTCCAGGTACAGCCCCCTGGTGCAGAACCGGCGCAGGTCGCGCTCGTTGTGCGAAACGAAGAACAGCGTGCGGCCGCCCTCCAGGAGTTCCTCGATGCGGCGGTAGCACTTCTCCCGGAACCCGCGGTCACCGACTGCGAGTACCTCGTCGACGAGGATGATGGGCTCTTCGAGCTGGGAGATGACGGAGAACGCGATGCGCACCTTCATGCCGGAGGAGAGGTGCTTGTACGGGGTGTCGACGAAGTCGCCGATCTCGGCGAAGTCGATGATGCTGCCGAACCGTTCGTCGATCTGCGACCGCGACATCCCGTGCAGGCCCGCCGTGAGATAGACGTTGTCGCGCACGGTCAGGTCGTCGACGAAGCCGCCGGTGATCTCGATCAGCGGAGCGACGCCGTCGGCGACGCGTACGCTTCCCTCGTCGGGGAGCATCACACCGGCGACGAGTTTGAGCAGGGTCGACTTGCCCTGACCGTTGCGGCCGACGACGCCGATGGACTCGCCGGGCTGCACGTCGAAGGTGACCTGGCGCAGGGCCCAGAAGTCATCGGGTCGCATGCGCCGCTGGCGGTTCGAGAAGAGGTCTTTGAACGAGCGACGGCCACCACGATTGCGCCGGAAGCGCACTCCGAGTCCGGTCACGGCGATGACGGGCGCCACCTAGATCTCCTTCAAGACGTCGCGCTCGAAGCGCTTGAACACCAGACAGCCAATCAGAAGGAGGACGACCGACATGGTCGCGCTCACGGCCACCAGGTACCAGTTGAGCTCCTGCGGGAAGAAGGCCGACCGATAGAGGCTGAAGATGCCGGTCAGGGGGTTGAACGCCGCCCATCCGTGCATCGCGGCCGGGAGGTCGCGCGCGCTGTAGATGATCGGCGACGCGTAGAAGAGGAAGCGCAGGAAGAGCTTGATGGCGCGCTCGAGGTCGCGGAAAAAGACCACGAGCGGCGCGACGATGAGGCCGACGCCGACGGTCAGCACCGTCTGGATGACGATCGCCAGCGGAAAGAGCAGGATGTCGATGTTGACGCGAGCGCCGCTGAAGATCGCGAAGACGGCGAGCACGGGAAGCGCGAGCAGGAACTCGATGCCCTTGGACGCGACGATCCTGTTGACCCAGATCGAACGGGGGATCATCGTCGACCGGATCAGCTTTGACTCGCGCAGGAACGCGCGGGTGCTGTCGGAGACGGCGCCGTTGAACCACATCCATGGCAGCAGGGCGGCGAGCAGGAAGACGATGTACGGGTTCTCGCCCACGTCCCGCTTGAAGACCTGCGTGAACACGAACCAGTAGATCCCGCTCATCACCAGGGGATCGAGGATCGACCAGAGGTAACCCAGCGCACTCGTGGAGTACCGCACGCGCAGATCGCGCGCCGTCAGCAACCAGAGGGAGTGGCGATAGCGCGCGAAACGGGTCCGCTGCGCAGGGCGCACCGCGCTGAATGTACTGGTCACAGAACCCATCGTATTGATCGTGGCTGCATGCTCGTCACGCAGCCTGTACGACTATACGAAAAGATTGGCCCGCTCGAGGTCCTCCGCGAAGTCGACCTCGACCGCGTACAGGTCGGAGATGTCGATCGGCTCGACGAGCATCTTGTCCTGCTCGATGGCAAGCTCGATGCCGCGCTCGAAGTAGTCCTGATCGGCCACACGCTGGAGCTGGCGCAGGAGCGCCGCCTTGTGCGTGCTGGAGACGTAGTTGATGCCGACCGCCTCGCCGAGGCCGCCCTTGACCGTCTTCGACAGCTCGTGGATGAAGCCCTCGGGACCGGTCGTGTACTTGACCTCTTCGTCGGCCACCGACGACGTGTTGACGGTGACGAAGGTCTGGTCGCGGTTGACCGCGGCGGCCGCGCGCACGAGAACGGCAGGGTCGAAGACGACGTCGCCGTTCATCCACAGGACGCCGCCGTTGCCGGACGCCTGCAGGGCGCGCATCAGGCTCTTCGAGGTGTTGGTCTGGTCGTACTGCTCGTTGTAGACGAAGGAGGCGTCGGGGAAGGCCTCGATGATGTGCTCCAGCTTGTAGCCGACGACGATGGTCACCTTGGCGTCTTTGCCGAAGGCGGCGTGGATGTTGTCGAACTGCTGCTGCATGATCGTGCGGCCGTCGCTGAGCTCGGTCAGCGGCTTGGGAAGGCTGCGTCCGAGGCGGCTGCCCATGCCGGCGGCCAGAATCACTACCTGGGTCGTCACAATTGTCTCCTTGAGTTCCGTGCGGACGTGATTCGATGGAGTCATCACCATCGATTCACCGGATCTGGAAGTGGTTCACCCAGGGTTCACCCGCACTTACGCGTATCGACACCCCTTCATGCCTCCACCAGAGTACCGGCGCACCCTTTCGAGGGGCAGGGGTTGACGCAGGTCGTTGCGGGGTCGTTATTTTCCTCACAGGACTTTCCTAGGCTCCGGTTTCCACAGATTGCCTGCCGGGTGTGCCAAGCCGAGGAGGGCTTGGTACGTTAGCGGGGTGAGTTCCGAGCGCGTGCCTTCCGACAGCCCCGAGCCCGACCAGGTGGCGGGCGCGGAGGCGAGCGAAGGTGCCGCGGCGGCGCAGACGGCGGCCGTCAAGCCGGCGTCGAAGCCCCGCCCGACGCGCTCGAAGAACGCAGCGGTGGGGGATCGATCGGGGGACGGAATGGCGCCAGAGACGGGCGACGACGAAGGGGTGCGCCCGGCCGCGCCGGCACGCACGTCGACACGACGACCGGCCTCGGGCCCGGCGAAGACGGCGGCCGCGGCTGCCGGATCGACGACGCGCACGACGCCGGCACGCAGCCCGCGCACGAAGTCTGCTGGATCATCCGGTGCCCGTGGGGCCGGCGCGCGCACATCGAGCCCGAAGGCGAAGACAGCGGCCGAGGTCGTGGCGCCGGAGGTCGACACCATCGCACCCGCCGCCGACACGGCGATCGTGGTCGAGACCGTCGAGACGATCGAAAAGGTGGACACGGTGGTCACACCGCCGGCGGTCGTTCCCGAGGTCGCCGTCGAGGTGACCGAGCAGCCGGATGTCCCCGAGCCCGCCCCGGCGCGGGCAGCGGAACCGATCGCGCCGAGCGTGCTGTCGATCACCGGCCTGCACAAGCGCTTCGGTGACACCATCGCCGTCGACGGCGTCTCGCTCGAGGTTCGCGAGGGCTCGTTCTACGGCATCGTCGGCCCGAACGGCGCCGGCAAGACCACGACGTTGTCGATGGTCACCGGCCTCTTGCGCCCTGACGCCGGCCGCGTCGTCGTCCACGGGGTCGACGCGTGGGCGGATCCGGTGAAGGCGAAACGCACCATCGGCGTGCTCCCTGACAAACTGCGGCTGTTCGACCGGCTCACCGGCGCACAGCTGCTCCACTACGCGGGCACGCTGCGCGGCCTGAACGCGAACACCGTCCGGTCCCGTTCCGCCGATCTGGCCAAGGCCTTCGGCATCGAAGACGCCCTCAACCGCCTGGTCGCCGACTACTCGGCCGGCATGACCAAGAAGATCGCGCTCGCGGCCGCCATGATCCATTCGCCCCGTCTGCTGGTCCTCGACGAGCCGTTCGAATCGGTCGACCCGGTCTCGGCAGCGAATGTCATCGACATCCTCCAGCGCTATGTCGCGGCCGGAGGCACGGTGCTGCTCTCGAGTCACGGAATGGACCTCATCCAGCGCGTCTGCGACAGCGTCGCGATCATCGTGCGCGGTCAGGTGCTCGCGTCGGGCACGATCGACGAGGTGCGCGGCGAGCAGACGCTGGAAGAACGCTTCGTCGAGCTCGCGGGTGGGCGCAAGGCTGCGGAAGGCATGGAGTGGTTGCACAGTTTCTCGGACTGAAGCTGAGGCTGATGGGCAACGCCTTCCGGCGGAGCCCCTGGCAGGTGTTCGGTCTGGTGTTCGGGCTGCTCTACGGCCTCCTGATCACGGTGATCGTGGTCGGTGTGCTGATCGGGGCGCGTCTCGTTCCCGACGTCGCCTCCGTGCAGGCGGTGCTCGTCGTCATCGGGTCGATCGTCGTGCTCGGCTTCGCCGTGCTCCCCTTGATCTTCGGCGTGGACGACACCCTCGATCCCCGCCGGTTCTCCCTGTTCGGCATGCCGAACAGGCAGCTGTCGACCGGCCTGCTGCTCTCCGCGCTCATCGGCGTGCCGTCGCTGGTGCTCACGATCTGCTCGCTCGGCACCGTCATCACCTGGTCACGGGACCCGGCGACCACGATCATGGCGCTGATCTCGGCGGTGCTCATCATCCTGACCTGCGTGCTCGCGTCACGCGTGTCCACATCGCTCGCCTCCTTCGCGCTCGCGACGCGTCGCTCGCGGGAGTTCGGCGGCGTGATCGGCATCCTGATCATCGTGCTGGTGTCGCCCGTGGTGTTCCTCCTGCTCACTGTCGACTGGGGCCGTGACGGTCTCGGTGTCGTCTCCGGTTTCTCGGCGTGGCTCGGCTGGACGCCGCTCGGCGCTGCCTGGTCGATCCCCGGCGATGGAGCAGCAGGGGCGTGGGGAGCAGCACTGCTCAAGCTCGTGATCGCCGTCGCCACCGTCGGTCTCCTCTGGCTCGCCTGGACCGCGCTGGTGGCGAAGATGCTGGTGACGCCCGCCCGCGAAGCGAACGTGAAGGCCTATGTGGGGCTCGGCTGGTTCGGGCGGCTCCGCGGTGGCCCGACCGCGGCGATCGCCGCCCGGTCGATGACCTACTGGGGGCGCGATCCCCGGTACTGGATCGCGATCGTCATGATCCCCGCCGTGCCGATCCTCATCATCGTGGCACTCACGCTCGGCGGCATCCCGGCCCATTACGCATCGCTCGTGCCGCTGCCGATGATCTGCCTGTTCCTGGGCTGGACGATCCACAACGACATCGCCTATGACAACACGGCGATCTGGCTGCACATCGTCTCGGGCACGCGCGGGATCGCCGACCGGGTCGGCCGCATCTTCCCGCCGATCCTGGTCGGCATCCCGGTGGTCGTGATCGGCTCGCTCATCACCACTGCCGTCTTCGGCGACTGGGCGGTGCTACCGGCGGTCGGCGCGCTGAGCGGGGCCATCCTGCTCATCGGGCTCGGACTCTCCAGCGTCGGATCCGTGGTGTTCCCGTATCCGGCGACCAAGCCGGGGGACAGCCCGTTCACCCAGCCGCAGACCTCGGGCGCGTCCGCCGCACTGGTGCAGTCGATCAGCTTCTTCGCCATCATCATCCTGGCGTCGCCGATCATCGTCTTCCTGGTGCTCGGACTCACCGTCTCGCCGATCTGGCTCGGCATCGCGCCCGTCGCCGCCATCGTGCTGGGATTCGGCTGTCTCTTCGGCGGTCTCTATCTGGGGGCCAGGGCGTTCGACCGTCGCGGACCGGAACTGATGGCGTTCGCCAACCGCAACGACTGACGCAGCGAGCAGTCCGACCGGCCGGGCGGTCGAAGGCGCCGAGCGTCGGACCGCGCCAAGCGATTTAGACTGGACGGCATGTACGACGCAAGCATCTCCGAACCCGGTGGCATCCCCGACGGCGGCGGAACGGCAACGCTCGACCGCGAGCTCGAGGAGCTGCTCCAGAACCAGAACGTCGACCCGGGCGACCATGAGCGCTTCTCGCACTACGTGAAGAAGGAGCAGATCCTCGAGTCGGCGATGACCGGCAAGCCGGTCAAGGCGCTCTGCGGAAAGATGTGGACGCCGGGCCGCGACCCGGAGAAGTTCCCGGTCTGCCCGACGTGCAAGGAGATCTACGCGAAGCTGCGCGACGAGTAACGCGCACGCGCAGTAGATCGTCGACCGCTAGACGTAGATCGTCGGAAGCACGGGATCCCCGCGTCCCAGCCGGAAGGCCTGATCGGGCAGCTCCCGCATCGCAGCTTCGCGGTGCGAACGGGCAGCGATGGTTCCGGCCGCGCCCAAGAACTCCGGATGCGCCTCGCCGTCCGTCATCAACGGCACCAGGAGCGAGCGTCCGTTGTCGTCGGGAGCCGCTCCGTTTTCGACGATGTGGATCGCCTCGGCGATCGCCGTCCCCGACGGGTTCAGCCGCCGTACCGGATGCTTGCGACCAGCGATGCTCGCCTTGCCCTCGGACTTCTTCGCCACGGGGATCCACTCGCCGTCGCCGTTGTGGCTGCGGTGGGCGACCAGCTTGTAGACCATGCCGGACGCCGGGAACCCGGACCCGGTCACGACGGACGTGCCGACCCCGTAGGAGTCGACCGGCGACGCCTGCAGTGCCGCGATGGTGAACTCGTCGAGATCGTTGGTGACGGTGATCCTCGTGTTCGTCGCGCCGAGCCCGTCGAGCTGCGCGCGCACGGTGCGAACGAGGTTCGGCAGGTCGCCGGAGTCCAGCCGCACGGCGCCGAGCTGCGGGCCCGCCACCTTCACGGCGAGGTCGATGGCGTGCTCCACGTCGAAGGTGTCGACGAGCAGCGTCGTTCCCGGGCCGAGTGCGTCGACCTGGGCTCGGAACGCGTCCTCTTCCGAGTCGTGCAGCAGCGTGAACGCGTGCGCCGCGGTTCCCATCGTCGGCACGCCCCAGGTGCGTCCGGCCTCGAGGTTGGAGGTCGCGCTGAAGCCGGCGATGAAGGCGGCGCGGGCTGCAGCGACGGCGGCGCCCTCGTTGGCGCGGCGCGAGCCCATCTCAGCCAGGGGGCGGCCGACGGCGGCGGTGACCATGCGGGCGGCCGCGCTGGCGACCGCGGAGTCGTAGTTGAACACGCTGAGGATCAGCGTCTCCAGGATGACCCCTTCGGCGAAGGGGGCGTCGACGACGAGGAAGGGCGAGCCGGGGAAGAAGACCTCACCCTCGCGATAGCCGCTGATGGTGCCGCTGAAGCGGTAGTCCGCGAGCCAGTCGAGCGTCGCATCCCGCACGACGTGGTTGCTGCGCAGCCACTCGAGTTCCGGTTCTTCGAAGCGGAACCGCTGCACGAGATCGAGCAGGCGCCCCGTCCCGGCCAGGATGCCGTAGCGGCGGCCGGTGGGCAGGCGTCGCGTGAATGCCTCGAAGACGCACTCTCTATCGTGCGTGCCGGCCAGGAGCGCGGCATCGAGCATCGTGAGTTCGTAACGGTCGGTCAAGAGCGCTGATGAGCCGGTCACCCGCTCAGCCTAGCCCGGCGGACGGGGCTCAGCGCGGCGTTGTATGGTGTCTTCTTGTGACCGATGCACCGATTGGAATCTTCGACTCGGGTGTCGGCGGACTCACCGTCGCACGCGCCATCCGCGACCAGCTCCCCAACGAGTCCATCCTCTACGTCGGCGACACGGCGCACTCTCCCTACGGTCCGAAGCCGATCGCGGACGTGCGCCGCTACTCCCTCGAGGTGCTCGACTTCCTGGTCGATCAGGGCGTCAAGATGCTCGTCATCGCCTGCAACACCGCGTCGTCGGCGATGCTCCGCGACGCGCGCGAGCGCTACTCGGTGCCGGTGATCGAGGTCATCCAGCCCGCGGTGCGTCGCGCGGTGGCGGCAACTCGCACCAACCGGGTGGGCGTGATCGGCACGCTTGGAACCATCAACTCCCGCGCGTACGAAGACGCGTTCGCCGCCGCGCCGTCGCTCGAACTGTTCACGCAGGCCTGCCCGCGCTTCGTCGAGTTCGTCGAGGCCGGGGTGACCAGCGGAGACGAGGTGCTGCGGGTGACCGCCGAGTACCTGAGGCCGCTTCGCGACGCCGACGTCGACACCCTCGTGCTCGGATGCACGCACTATCCGTTCCTGAAGGGCGCCATCTCGTACGTGATGGGGGAGGGCGTCACGCTCGTCTCCAGCGACACCGAGACCGCTAAGGATGTGTACCGCACACTGGTCGGGCAGGGGCTCGAGCGCACGGTCACGGCGCCCCCGAGCATCCGGTACGAGGCGACCGGCATCGACGCCGATGACTTCCTCCGGCTCGCTCACCGCTTCATCGGTCCGGAGGTGTCGCGTGTCGACCTCGTCCAGACCGGTGTCATCGAGCTGCCGCGACTCTGACCCCGCTCGCCGCACCATCCGGACAGCCGAGCAGACCCCACCACAGCCAGCAGACCCCACGACAGCCCACCGCAGACCCCCACCAAGGAGATCCCGTGACCGACATCACCCGCGCCGACGGGCGCACCCCCGACCAGCTCCGCCCGGTCACCATCGAGCGCGGCTGGAGCAAGCAGGCAGAAGGATCCGCCCTCGTCTCCTTCGGCAACACCCGGGTGCTCTGCACCGCCTCCTTCACCAACGGCGTTCCGCGCTGGATGGCGGGCAAGGGCAAGGGCTGGGTCACCGCCGAGTACGCCATGCTCCCGCGTTCCACCAACGACCGGATGGACCGCGAATCGGTCAAGGGGAAGATCGGCGGCCGCACGCACGAGATCAGCCGCCTCATCGGCAGGAGCCTCCGGGCCGTCGTCGACATGAAGGCGCTCGGCGAGAACACCCTCGTGCTGGACTGCGACGTTCTGCAGGCGGACGGCGGCACGCGCACCGCGGCGATCACCGGCGCATACGTCGCCCTGGCGGACGCGCTCGAGTGGGGTCGCGAGCACCGCTTCATCGGTCAGCGCGCGACGCCGCTGATCGACTCCGTGTCGGCCGTCTCGGTCGGCATCATCGACGGCACGCCCATGCTCGACCTCGCGTACGTCGAGGACGTGCGGGCGGAGACCGACATGAACGTTGTCGTCACCGGCCGCGGCCGGTTCGTCGAGGTGCAGGGGACCGCCGAGGGCGCACCGTTCGACCGTCGCGAGCTCGACTCGTTGCTCGACCTCGCGCTCGGCGGCGCCGAGACGCTCGCGGGCATCCAGACCTCGGTGCTCGCGGAGGGGCGCTGACCGTGCAGGTCGTCCTGGCCACGCACAACCGGCACAAGGCGGCCGAGTTCCAGCAGATCCTCGGGGATGCCGTGCCGGGGCTGGAGATCGTCGCGTACGACGGTCCGGAGCCGGTCGAAGACGGTGTGACGTTCGCCGCGAACGCGCTCATCAAGGCTCGAACCGCGGCCGCCCACACGTCGCTGCCGGCGCTTGCCGACGACTCGGGCATCTGCGTGGATGCGATGGGCGGCGCACCGGGGATCTTCTCGGCGCGCTGGGCGGGCAGACACGGCGACGCCGAAGCCAACCTGCGGTTGCTGCTCGACCAGCTCGCCGATCTGCCGGAGGAGTCGCGAGCCGCGCACTTCACGGCGACTCTGGCGCTGGTGACCCCGGAGGGCGATGAGACGATCGTCGAGGGTCTCTGGCCCGGGCGGATCGCGCCGGAGGCCCGTGGCGAGCATGGTCACGGCTACGATCCGATCTTCATCCCCGACGGCTACGACGCGACCGCAGCCGAGCTCGGCCCCGCCGTGAAGAACGCCGAGAGCCACCGTGCCCGAGCGTTCGCAGCCGTCGTCCCCGCCCTGCGCGCGCTGGTCGCGGAAGGCTGATGAGAACGGCACTCATTCCTATCTAGGCGCGCGCTCTGGCGCGCCGCACCGGCACTGCTTACCGTTGAAGTAATGAGTCACGACCACAGCCACGCGCACCACGCGAACCGCCGTCGTCTCCTGATCGCGATCGGGATCGTCGGGGCGGTCTTCGTCGTGCAGGTGGCCGGGTCGCTGCTCAGCGGCTCGCTGGCCCTGCTCGCAGACGCTGGTCACATGCTGAGCGACGTCACGGGCCTCATCGTGGCACTCATGGCGACGATCGTCGCCGCCCGGCCGCCCAGCGATCGTCAGACCTTCGGCTACCAGCGCGCGGAGGTTTTCGGTGCGCTCATCAACGGCGTGATCCTCGTCGTGGTGGCCGTCAGCGTCACCGTCGGCGCGATCGGCAGGCTCGTCGGTGGCGGCGATGTGCACGTTCAGAGCACGCCGATGCTGATCGTCGCGATCATCGGGCTCGTCGCGAACGCGGTGGCACTGCTCGTGCTGCGTCCCGCAGCATCCGGATCGATCAACATGCGGGGCGCCTACCTGGAGGTCCTCGGCGACCTGGTGGGGTCGGTAGCGGTCATCGTGGCGGCCGTCGTGATCATGCTCACCGGTTTCGTGGCAGCGGATGCGATCGCATCGCTGCTGATCGCGGCGCTCATCGTGCCGCGCGCCTTCTCACTGCTGCGCGATGTGGTGCGGGTGCTCAGCGAGTCCGCTCCCGCCGACACCGACGTCGCCGAGATCCGTGACCACATCTGCGGCACGAAGGGCGTCGTCGCGGTGCACGACGTGCACGTCTGGGCCATCACGTCCGGCGCTCCGGTGTTCACGGCGCACGTGGTCGTGGAGCCGCAGGTGTTCCGCTCCGGGAAGACCGGCGAGCTGCTCGACGAGCTGTCGGGATGCCTGTCGGCCCACTTCGACGTCGAGCACTCGACCTTCCAGCTCGAGCCGGCGGAGCACGCCGCGCACGAGGACGAACTGCACCGCTGACCGCGCGGCGCCGACCCGTCTCAGCTCTCGGACTGCTTCTTCTGGAAGATGCCCGGGTCGAGGGAGACCTCGTCGTCGGTGGGGACGTGGTCGGCCTCGGCGCGGGCGGCGGCGTTCTTCTTCGCCTTCCGGCTGGTCTGGATGTAGTGGTACAGCGTCGGCACGAGCGTTATCACGACGGCGCCGAGCAGGATGACGTCGATGTACTTCTGCACGAAGTCGGCCACCGGCGGGATGTACCCGATGAGGAAGCCGAAGTAGGTCAGGCCAGCGCCCCACAGGAGCGCACCGGCCGCGTTGTACAGCGAGTACTTCTTGTAGTTCATGTGCCCGACCCCGGCGGCGACCGGCGCGAAGGTGCGCACGATCGGCACGAAGCGGGCGAGGATGACGGCGAGGGCGCCGAAGCGATCGAAGAACTTGTTGGTGCGCCGCACGTTCTCCATGCTGAACAGACCGGTCTCTTTGCGTTCGAATACGCGCGGGCCGAGCTTGTGGCCGATGAGATAGCCGGCCTCGCCGCCGAGGAACGCCGCGAACGCGATCGCGAGGGCGACCCACCAGATGTCGAGTCCGAACACGAGCACCGTGTTGGTCAGCAGGCCGGAGATCACGAGCAGCGTGTCGCCGGGGAGCAGGAAGCCGACGAGCAGGCCGGTCTCGGCGAAGACGATCGCGCAGACTACGACGAGGGCCCAGGGTCCGGCACCGGTGATGATGGTGTGCGGATCGAGCCACGGGATGAGTGCAGCGTGATGGATCAAAATTCTCCAGAGCGGATGGGTCGACGGATGCTCAGAGTTTAGCCGCGCCGACCTGCGGAATCGGTGCGAATCCTGTGCGCCGCCCGAAAGATCATCCCGTGGTCTGACGGGCCCCCGAACGTCGTCGAAGGGTGGCGAACACATCGACATCCGGCGTGTTTAGGCGCATTTGCCGCCCCTCAACGAATGGAGTGCGGGAGAAGGGACTTGAACCCTCACGCTCGAAAGCACAGGAACCTAAATCCTGCGTGTCTGCCAATTTCACCACTCCCGCGGTCGCGCTATGCGCGGCTACGACAATAGCTCATGCACCCGCGGCGCCACCTCGGTGCCGTAGAGCTCGATCGCCCGCATGAGGTGGTCGTGGCCGAGCGTCCCGTTGCTGATCTTGAGGTCGAACCGTTCGAGACCCAGCCCCTTCGCGGCGTACGCGATCTTCTGAGCGACCGTCTCCGGGGATCCGACGACCAGTGCGCCGTCCTCGCCGGCCTCGTGCTCGAACCGCGCGCGGGTCGCCGGCGGCCAGCCGCGCTCGCGGCCGATCCGGTTCGTCATCGCCTCGTAGTGCGGCCACAGGATCTCCTTGGCCTCCTCGTCGGTCGCCGCGATGAATCCGGGGGAGTGGACCCCGATGGGGAGGTCGGTCGGCTGCTCGAACTGCTCGAGCGCGCGACGGTAGAGCTCCGCGAGGGGCTGGAACCGCATCGGTCCGCCACCGATGATCGCGAGCATGAGCGGAAGGCCGTAGTGCGCGGCACGGACGACCGATTCGGGGCTGCCTCCCACGCCGATCCAGGTCTTCAGCGGACCGTTGTCGAGCTTGGGGTACACGGACTGGTTCTCCAGCGAGGCACGCAGCGCGCCGCTCCAGGTGACCGGCTCCTCCTTGCGGAGCTCGGCGAAGAGGTTGAGCTTCTCCTCGAAGAGCTCCTCGTACTGGGTCAGGTCGAGACCGAACAGCGGGAAGGACTCGATGAACGAGCCGCGCCCGAGGATCACCTCGGCGCGACCGCCGGAGACGCCGTCGAGGGTCGCGAACCGCTCGAACACGCGCACGGGGTCGTCCGAACTCAGCACGGTCACGGCGGTGCCGAGGTGGATGTTCTCGGTGCGGCCGGCGATGGCGCCCAGGACGACCTCGGGGGCCGACACGGCGAAGTCGGCGCGGTGGTGCTCGCCGATGCCGATGAAGTCGAGCCCGACCTGATCGGCGAGCACACCCTCCTCGACGACGTTGCGCAGCACCTGGCCGTACGTCAGCGGCTGCCCGTCCGGTCCGTTGGTGACGTCACCGAAGGTGTCGATGCCGAGTTCGAGTTTCGCCATGGTCGCAATCCCGTCTAGTTGTATGCGTTTGCATGCACCTCAACCGGGCCGCGCCGCCGCATATTCCAGCCCCAGGGTAACGAGGGGCCGGACGCACGCGCCAGGGTCAGGCGGGACGCGGCCGGCGGGGGACGAAGCGGGGGATGTAACGGGCGAGCAGTCCTGCGCCGACCAGCCCGAGGACGCCGATGACCCCGCTGGCGACCGCGATCGAGGCCACGGCGGTGAGCAGCGAGACGAGCAGAGGGGCGGCAGCCTGCCCCGCGTCGCCGGCGAACCGCCAGGCGCCGAGGAACGGCGCCGGTGCGTCCTTCGGCGCGAGGTCGGCTCCCAGCGTCATGATGATGCCGGAGCCGATGCCGTTCGCGACCGACAGGAAGAGCGAGACGCCGATGTACCAGGCGACCCGCGCATCCAGGTCGTGGGTGAAGGCGAGGGTGATGAAGCCGGCCGAGAGCCCGAGCATCGACGGGATGGCGCTCCACATGCGGCCCCAGCGGTCCATGATCTGGCCGCTGGCGTAGAACAGGGCGAAGTCGACGGCGCCGGCGATGCCGATGATGAGGGCGGTGTTCGATTCGCTCAGCCCGATGCTCACGGCCCACAGCGGCATCAGAACGGTGCGTGCG
The DNA here is from genome assembly GCF_056394405.1 of Leifsonia sp. 10N434. Taxonomy (NCBI): domain Bacteria; kingdom Bacillati; phylum Actinomycetota; class Actinomycetes; order Micrococcales; family Microbacteriaceae; genus Leifsonia; species Leifsonia sp. 10N434. The sequence goes on from NZ_JBFTHV010000006.1 coordinate 227,596, forward strand.
GAGCGGATGGCTCCGATCAGCGCGACCCCGGTACCCATCCTGGCGAGCACGGCCCGGAACGACCAGATGGTGCGGAACAGTCCGCGCGTGCGCTCGTCCGCCTCCTCTTCGCCCTCCGTGAACTGCTCGCCGTGCTCGACGACCGTGGGCGACGGCCCGAACATCTTCTCGGGGTCGGGCAGGGCGATCAGAACGATGACAGACCCGAGGCAGCTGATGATGAAGATCCAGAACACCGACTGCGTCGACCCCGTGAGCGCGATGACGAGGGAGGAGATCAGCGGCCCGATGAACCATCCGGCGCGGAAGATACCGCCGAGGGTCGAGAGCGCCCGCGCCCGGTAGCGCGCGGGAACGTACGACGTCATGAAGGCGTGCCGGGCCAGGGCGAAGACGGCGGTGGCGAGACCCACGACGAAGATGCCGCCCATCAGCACCCAGTAGTTCGGTGCGATGAGGCAGACGACGACGCCGAGGATCGCGAGCGCAGCCGCGTAGATCATCGACGTGCGCTCGCCGATGCGCGAGACGACCCACCCGCTCGGGATGTCGCCGACCAGTTCGCCCAGCATCACCATCGACGAGATCAGTCCGGCGATGGCGAGACTCGCTCCCAGGTTGCCGGCCGCGATCGGGATGATCGGGATGATGGCGCCCTCGCCGATCGAGAAGAGCAGGGTGGGGAGGAACGCCGCGAGTGCGACCGACCGGAAACTGAAGGGGCGCTGGTCGGAAGTCATCTCGTTAACACACTACAACTGCCCGTCTCCCGGTCGGTTCCCGCTGGGTGCACGCGCAGCCCGCACCGGTAGGCTGGACGGCGACATGATGGAACTGGACCTTTCGCAGCAGATCGCCGACTTGCGCTCAACCTTCTCGGACATCCGATCGGTGGTCGACGTCGACGCGCTGACCGCCGAGATCGCCGACCTCAGTGAGCAGGCGGGCGTGCCCGACCTCTGGGACGACACCGAGCGTGCCCAGAAGGTGACGAGCGCGCTCAGCCACCGGCAGTCCGAGCTCGCCCGCATCAACTCGATCCAGCAGCGCCTCGACGACCTCGAGGTGCTCATCGAGATGGCGAACGACGGCGAGGGCGACGAGGAGACCGCCGCCGAGGCGCGCACCGAGCTGGAGGCTCTGCAGAAGACCCTCGGCGAGCTCGAGGTCCAGACCCTCCTCAGCGGGGAGTACGACCCGCGGCCCGCCGTGGTGACCATCCGCGCCGGTGCGGGCGGCGTCGATGCGTCCGACTTCGCCGACATGCTCCTGCGCATGTATCTGCGCTGGGCCGAGCACCACAAGTACCCCGTGCAGGTCATGGACACGAGCTACGCGGAAGAGGCCGGCATCAAGTCAGCGACCTTCGAGGTCGACACGCCGTACGCGTATGGCACGCTGAGCGTCGAGGCCGGCACGCACCGGCTCGTCCGCATGAGCCCGTTCAACTCGGCCGGTAAGCGTCAGACATCGTTCGCCGCCGTCGAGGTCATCCCGCTCATCGAGGAGACCGAGTCGATCGAGATCCCCGAGAACGACATCCGCGTGGATGTGTTCCGTTCGTCCGGCCCCGGTGGGCAGTCGGTCAATACCACCGACTCCGCCGTTCGCATCACCCACCTGCCGACCGGCACGGTGGTCTCGATGCAGAACGAGAAGAGCCAGATCCAGAACCGTGCCGCCGCGATGCGCGTGCTGCAGAGCCGTCTGCTCCTGCTGCAGCGCGAGCAGGAGGCAGCGGCCAAGAAGGAGCTGGCCGGCAACATCACCGCCAGCTGGGGCGACCAGATGCGCAGCTACGTTCTCGCTCCGTACCAGATGGTCAAGGACCTCCGCACCGACTACGAGGTCAACAACCCCAGCAACGTGTTCGACGGCGACCTCGACGGCTTCATCGCCGCCGGCATCCGGTGGCGCGCGGGCGCGAAGGCCGACGCGTAGTCCGACGGGCGGGTCGCGCAGAGTTCGTCCGGCATGGATAGCGACCATCCGGCGTTCACTCGGAGGCCTATCAGGCTTGGGCCGCCCTGGCATGTCGCTGCTGCGGATCGCGCCGGTGTTGCTTAGTCTCTAGAAGTCATGATCCGGTTCGAACACGTATCCAAGCAGTACGCGGGCACACAGCGCCCCGCACTCAACGCCATCAATCTCGAAGTGCTGCGCGGAGAGTTCGTCTTCCTCGTCGGCGCGTCCGGCTCGGGCAAATCGAGCTGCCTGCGGCTGATCCTCAAAGAGGAGAAACCGACCAAGGGCAAGATCCACGTGCTCGGCCAAGACCTGGGCACGATCTCGAGCCGCAAGGTCCCCTACTTCCGCCGCAACATCGGCGTGGTCTTCCAGGACTTCCGCCTGCTCCCGAACAAGACGGTGTTCCAGAACGTCGCCTTCACGCTTCAGGTGATCGGAAAGTCCCGTGGCTTCATCCAGGAGGCCGTTCCGGATGTGCTGAAGATGGTCGGCCTCGACGGGAAGGCGCAGCGGCTCCCGCACGAGCTCTCCGGTGGAGAGCAGCAGCGTGTCGCCATTGCCCGCGCCGTCGTCAACAAGCCCCAGGTGCTTCTCGCCGACGAGCCGACAGGAAACCTCGATCCCGCGACGAGTGCCGGCATCATGGCCGTGCTCGAGCGCATCAACGCCGGCGGCACCACGGTGCTGATGGCCACCCACGAGGCCGCGATCGTCGACCAGATGAAGCGCCGCGTGATCGAGCTCGTCAACGGCCAGATCGTGCGCGACGAGCGCCACGGCGGATACGGCTTCACGGCCGCCATCCCGACCGCGTCCGCGATCGTGCCCGATGAGCCGGATGCCGTGGGCGCGCCGGTCGGTCAGCTCGCGTACGCGCCGCAGCAGGCCGCACCGATGGGGCGTCCTCAGGTTCCGACCTCCAACCCGCAGACGCCGGTCACCGCGCCGGCTCCCGTGTACACGGCCCCCGTGACGGCGCCGGGCTGGAACGATCAGGACGTTCCCGCCGCAGCGCAGCAGCCGATCTACCAGCAGCCGGCGGCGCCGCAGACAGCAGCGCCCCAGCCTGTGCCTGAGCAGCCGGCGACCGTGCCGCCCGCACCCTCGAACGGCGAGCAGCTGCCCGATCACCTGAACTTCACCGCCAATCTCGACCTCCGCGGCCTCCGCGATGACACCGAACGCGGCGAGCAGAATGTGGGGCCGACCAAATGAGATTCGGCCTGATCTGGTCGGAGGCCGCGAATGGCCTGCGACGCAACGTCTCGATGGTGATCTCGGTCATCCTCGTCACCTTCATCTCGCTGACCTTCGTCGGCACCGCTGTGCTGCTGCAGATGCAGATCGGCCAGATGAAGACCTACTGGTACGACCGCGCCCAGGTCGCGGTCTACATGTGCCTCGACACCGACGGCTGCCCCGGGGGTGCCGCGACCGACCAGTCGATCGCCGCGGTGAAGAAGCAGCTCCAGTCGCCGGAGCTCGCCCCGTACATCCAGAAGTTCTACTTCCAGGACCAGAAGCAGGGCTACGAACAGTTCAAGCAGCAGTTCAAGGGCAACCAGATCGCGGAGTTCGTGACGCCGCAGATGATCCCGCAGGCGTTCTGGATCAACCTCAAGGATCCGAGCCAATCGGCCGTGCTGACCGAGACGCTCTCCGGCGCCGACGGCGTGCAGAGCGTCGTCGACCAGCGCAGTTACCTCGACCAGATCTTCTCGATACTGGGTGCCGCGAGCCTCACCGCGATCGGCATCGCCGCGTTGATGCTGGTGGCCGCGGCGCTGTTGATCGCCACGACCATCCGATTGTCGGCGTTCTCGCGAAGACGGGAGCTGGGTATCATGCGGCTGGTCGGCGCGTCGAACAGGTTCATCCAGACGCCGTTCATCCTGGAGGGCGTGTTCGCGGCACTGATCGGGTCGATTCTCGCGGCCGTCGCGGTATGGGCGATCGTGCACGTCTTCGTGCGCGGCTACCTCGCCGATCAGATCAAGTCGATCAACTTCGTCGGCGACTCCGATGCGTTGTTCGTCGTCGCCCCGATCCTGCTGCTCGTCGGCATCGTGCTTGCCGCGATTTCGGCCAACTTCGCCATCTCCCGGTATTTGAAGGTCTAGTTCGGGTTAGAGTGGACGGCTGCCCGGCGCGTGCCGGGCGGCATCCGATCGAACGCGTCAGGAGTGAGCTGTGCCCAGGGAACGTGGCCAGAAGGTGGTGGCCACCAATCGTAGAGCCCGCCACGACTACACCATCGAAGACACCTACGAGGCCGGTCTGGTCTTGACGGGGACCGAGGTGAAGTCGCTGCGGGCCGGTCGCGCGTCCCTCGTCGACGGCTACGCGTTCGTCGACGGCGGGGAGGCCTGGCTCGACGCGGTGCACATCCCCGAATACGCCGACGGGACCTGGAACAACCACGCTCCGCGGCGCAAGCGCAAGCTCCTGCTGCACAAGGCTCAGATCCTCAAGATCCACAACAAGGTGAAAGAGGGCGGGTACACGATCGTCCCGCTGCAGATCTACTTCAGCGACGGCCGGGCCAAGGTCGAGATCGCCGTCGCGAAGGGTAAGCGCGAGTACGACAAGCGCCAGGCACTGCGCGAGCGTCAGGACAAGCGCGAGGCGGATCGCGCGATGTCGAGTCGCAGCCACCTCGGCGAGTGAACCAGACTGAGAGCATGAGCCCAGCCGCCGCCCGCATCCCCGTCCCCGGTACGTTCAACTTCCGCGATGTCGGTGGTTATCCCGTCGACGGCGGTATTACGCGCTCGGGCAAGCTGTTCCGCTCGGACGGACTGCACAGCCTCGGCGACGCCGGAAAGGCCGAACTGCGCGAGCTGGGCGTCAAGGTCGTCATCGACCTGCGCGACGACTTCGAGACCGAGGCGATGCCCGACGACCTCGATGGACTCGACGTCGAGGTGCTGCGTCTGCCCGTGTTCGAAGGATCCGGTGCGTCGCAGTCGACGATCGGAGCGACCCTCGACGACCTCTACGACAAGATCGTCTTCCAGCACACGGACGTGGTGGTCTCGGCGCTGCGGGAGATCGCGGACACCGCGGACGAGGGCGTCGTCGTGCACTGCACGGCGGGCAAGGACCGCACCGGCATCGTGGTCGCCCTCGCTCTGCTCGCCGTCGGCGTCGACCGCGAGACCGTGGTGGACGACTACGCGCAGACCCAGGGCTACCTGGCCGGCGACTGGCTCGAACGGATGCTGACACTGGTCGCCAGCCACGGCGTCGAGGTCACGCCCGACCTCCGGGTCATCATGGGCGGCAGTCCTCCCGAGGCGATGGAAGCCGTGATCGACCGCATCGTGCGCCGGCACGGGGGAGTGCGCGAGTACCTGCTCGCTGCCGGCCTCGACGAACTGGAGCTGGCGAAGCTGCGTGCGGTTCTCGTCGACCCCGCGTAGCGGCTCGCTCCCAGACACACATAAGACATTCCCAGCCCGTTGCGTGGTGGGCGGTGGTTCCATTGAGGCATGGATGAGCACCGTCCGCCACAGCCTGCACCTCCGCCACCGCCGGCAGCACGACCAGCGGGGCCTGCGACGCCCGCCGCGCCCGAGCCCTTCTATCGACGCTACGGACTCGCCTTCGCCATCGCGACCGCTGTGCTCGCGTTCATCGTGCTCGTGGGAACAATGGCGGTCGGCGTATTCGCTGTGACCTCCGTCGTCGCCCGAGTCGCTCACTCGCACTCGATCTCGCGACTGCTCCCTCAGGGCGACGGATCACAGGGCAACGGGTCGCAGGGCGGCTCGCAGGGCGATGGCTCGCAGGGTGGTGCGCCCGGGAAGTCCGACCCGGACAACCCCGTTCCGCAGACCGGGCGCCGGGTGGTCATCCAGGGCTCCATCCAGAAGATCTCGGGCTCCACCTGGACCGTAGAGACCCAGCGCGAGGGCACGGTCATGGTCGGCATCACCTCGTCGACGCAGTTCGGCGTCTCCGGCTCATCGACGCGGTCGGACTTCGCCGTGGGCGACGCGGTCACGATCGTGGGTCACCCGAGCGGGGACACCATCACCGCGACGCGTGTGCTGGCGGGAGACGAATCGGCCATGCGACCACCGCTTCGGCCGGGCACCAAGCCCTGACGACGTTCAGGATGCCGCGAAGCGCGCGTGCACCTGCACGGCGATGGTGATGTCTTCCGGCTTCAGCGCGAGCGTGCCGCCGTGGAAGTCCGCCGAGCCGACGCGCGCAAACATCGGCTCGATGGGGTGCGCGGGCGATGACGTGTCGCCGAGCATCCCTGGATCACTCAGTGCGAGTGGTTTGAGGGTGCCGAGTCCGAGGCTGGTGGCGTAGACGGTCGCCTTGGCGACGGCATTCTCGACGGCTCGGCGCCTGGCTTCCTGCACGAGGGTCTGCCGTCGTGCCTCCGTGAGGTCCCAGCTCACGCCGGAGACGCTGACCCCGTCGAGAAGGGAGACGACCCCGACCCAGTCCGACAACGCGGCCAGATCGCTGAACTTCACCTCGATGCCGACCTCGGCGTGGTAGACGATCGGCAGCTGCAGGCCGTCCTGGTTCCAGGGGCGGTCTCCCCAGACCCGCAGCTGGTCCGACGCCCACCACGTGACCGGTCCGGACTGAGGATGATGGAGGTCCCGCAGCTCGTCGGTGAGCGAGACGTGACGCTGCGTCGTGAGCGCGAGGACCTCATCCCGCGCGTCGCCCTGGTAGGAGATCGAGAGCCCCACGGTTCCACGCTCCGCGGGATGGTGGAGCTCGTATTCGCCCTGCACGGTGATGATCGTCTCGGCCATTGTTCGATCGTGGCATAGAACAGCGGTGCCGGTTGTTATACACTGAGTAGCTCGCCCATCGGGGCGAGTATGTATCTGCAACAACTCAACAGCGCGTGACAGCGACCAGGCCTCACCGGCCACGCATGGGGATGATCGGTTTCGACATTGTCTGCGAGAGTGTGAGAAGCGGGTCGAGGATGCAGGCTTATCTCGTAAACGATGTCTGCAAACTATAAGTGCCAATTCAAACAGCACTGTCTCTGCCAAGGCTGACTTCGCCCTCGCGGCGTAAGTTCCTTCGCAACTTATAGAGACCGTCAGACCGGGAATGCTCTCTACCCGGATCCTGGCGTAATTTAGAGAGATTGCTTCTGCGTTTCGTCTGAGGGCGCAGAGGGACTTCAACTGAGACTGGGCTCGTCGGTTTAGGTGCCAGTGGCAAATTCCGGAGCCGAGTAGAACGCTTGTACTGGCTACACCCGTAGAAGGCATATGACCACAGCAGTGGACGGGGGTTCAATTCCCCCCATCTCCACCATCAGGTCGCTGTCACGCGTTGCTTGAGATCCGTTTGCGAGCACGCCGGTCTTCCGGCGCCGGCGCCGCGCGGCGTACTCTTCAGCCATGCTGAACCGGGTCGCCGATGGTGTGTTCGTCCACGAGAGCGCGTTCTGTCAGAGCAACGCCGTCGTCGTTCAGGGGGCAGCCGGGGTGCTGCTCATCGATGCCGGTGTGCACGAAGCCGAGATCGCCTGTCTTGCGAATGACCTGGCTGATTCGGGCCAGACGGTGGTGGCAGGGTTCTCGACGCATCCGCACTGGGATCACCTGCTGTGGCATCCCGTTCTGGGCGACATACCGCGGTGGGCCACCGCACTGTGCGCGGACACCGCCCGCGAGCGGCTGTCCAACGGCATCGATGCTCGCCGGTTCGGCATCCCGGATGACGTGCCGCTCGACCTGCTCGGCCACATCGCGGGGCTGCCTGCCGGGTCGCCGCAGTTCCCCTGGGACGGTCCCGCGGTGCGGATCCTCGAGCATCATGCGCACGCGCCCGGCCATGCCGCCCTGCTGATTGAAGATCATGGGGTCCTGGTCGCGGGAGACATGCTGTCGGATGTCCTGATCCCCATGCTCGATCTGAACGCCCCGGATGATCCGATCGACGACTACCTCGCCGCGCTGCGGCTGCTCGAGGGCGTGGCTGGCGAGGTCGCGGTCGTCATCCCGGGTCACGGGTCCGTCGGGGGAGCCGACGACGTCCGGGCGCGGATCGACCAGGACCGCGAGTATCTGCAGGCGCTGCGGGACCGCCGCGATCCCAGCGACCCGCGTATCGGCCCGTCGGCCACGGACGGCTGGGAGTGGGTGGCTGACGTGCACACCGGCCAGGTGGCGCGCCTCGCCGAACGAAGCGCGCGCGACTAGCCGGAAGCGGCGGCGCCGAACCACCGCTGCAGGTGGATCGTGAGGTCGTGCTGGTCGTCGCCGATCCATGCCACATGACCGTCCGGACGCAGGAGCAGGGCGGGCACGTCGAGTTCGTCGAGCTGTTCGCTGGTGTCGATGACGTGATCGACCTGGTCGGACCATCCGGTCGCAGAGAGCCCGCCCGTGCGGTCGAGGAGGAGCCCCCGCCCTCCGTGCATCCGGTCGTAGAGCCGACCCCGCGACAGCCGGATGTCGCGCAGCCGCCTGCCGATCAGGTCGCGGTCGTCGCCGAAGTCGTAGCGCACCCCGATTCCGCTGACCCTCTCGATCAGGTAGCGGCTCACATCGTCGAAGGCCATCAGCTCCGTCACCAGGCGGCGCACCGCCTGCGGTCCCGGTTCGGAAGCGATCAGTTCCGACTGCGCACGGGTGATGGTCAGCACATCGGCGCCGACCGGGTGGCGCTCGGCGTGGTAGCTGTCCAGCAGCTCGCCCGGCGCCCAGCCGTTCACCTCGGCGGCGAGCTTCCAGCCGAGGTTGAACGCGTCCTGGATGCCGAGGTTGAGCCCTTGGCCTCCGAGCGGCGGATGCACGTGCGCCGCGTCTCCGGCGAGGAACACGCGGCCGGAGCGGTATCGCTCGGCCAGGCGGGTGGCATCGGTGAACCGGGACAGCCAGCGAGGAGAGTGGACGCCGAAGTCCGTGCCCGCATACGCGAGCAGCTGCGTCCGGAACTCCTCCAGGGTCGGCGGAGTCGTGCGATCCTCCGCGACGGTCGCGGCCGGTACGACGGCGCGGTGCAGCCCGTACCCGGCAGGGCCGATCCCGAAACCCTTGTGAGTCTTGCGGACCTCATCCGACACCGCGGCCAGTTCGTTCGGCGGCATCGTCACCTCGAGTTCGGCGAGAAGCCATTCCGTCTGCGCCGCATCACCGGGGAACCCGATGTCCAGCAGCCTGCGCACCGGGCTGCGGCCACCGTCGCAGCCGACCAGCCAGCGCGAGGTCAGGCGTGTGCCGTCCGAGAGTTCGACCGTCACGTGGTCGGAGTCCTGTTCGAGGCCGACCAGTTCGTGGCCGCGCCGGAGGTCGGCGCCGAGCTCGACAGCACGCTCGGTCAGCAACCGGTCGGTGACCGGCTGCGGGATGCCGAGGATGTAGCCGTGCGCCGTGTCGAGGGGTGACGACGACGGCGCTTCGATCCCGGCGAAGCGTCGCGCGCCACCCGGATACCGCTGGCCGTGCTCGAGAAACCGGTCCAGCAGTCCACGCTGATCCATGATCTCGATGCTGCGCGGCTGCAGCCCCAGCGAGCGGACCAGCGGACTCGGCTCCGCATCCTTCTCCAGAACGAGCACCTCGACGCCATGGAGCCGGAGCTCGCTCGCCAGCATCATGCCGGTCGGACCGCCACCGCTGATGATCACGTCGAACAGGGGACCCTCGGAAACCGTCACGGCTCACCATCCTGCTGCTGGCTCGGGTCGTGCGGCAAGCCCCCACGGCCGATCTGCGAAAAGGGAGTCGCGAGGAGGCACGCCTTCGTACACTGGGAGACATGGTCGAGAAAGCGCCGGCGCGGAACGCTGCGGCTCCGCCGGTCATCCGGTTCGACGCCGAGGTGCAGTGGATCGGTGACCGACCCATCATGCGGCTGCCGGCGGAGGCGAGCGCCGAGCTCCCGTCCCGCGGTCAGGTCGCGGTCACGGCGGTGATCAACGGGCGCGTATTCCAGACGGTGCTGGAGCCGGACGGCCTGCGTGGCCATTGGCTCGCCGTCGATGAGCGAATGCGGGAAGCGCTGACCGTCGCCGACGGTGAGGTCGACGTCGAGCTCGAACCTGTCACGGAGTGGCCGGAACCCGAGATCCCGGCTGATCTCCAAGGCGCCTTGGACGACGCTCCCGACCTCTCCGGCACGTGGACCGACATCAGTCCGATGGCGCGCTGGGAGTGGGTGCGCTGGATCAACGCGACCAAGAACCCCGAGACCCGCGACCGACGGGTCGAGGTGAGCATCTCGAAACTCCGGAACGGCAAACGGCGCCCCTGCTGCTTCGACCTCTCGTCGTGCACCGATCCCGAGCTGTCCAAGAACGGCAGGCTCGTCGGCGCCGACGGCGATTGAGGTCGGCCGGTCGCCGCGGGCGGCTGAGGGGACCGTCCCGTCAGGGCGTGTGTGCGGTGCGCACGCGGGCGCGGTACGCGGCGGACTTGGCGCGGTCGCCGCAGCCGGTCATGCCGCACCAGCGGCGATTGTGCGCGCGCGACGTGTCGATGTAGGGCCGAGTGCAGTCATCGCCGTCGCAGAACCGGACGCGGTCGTCGCTGAGAGCGGCCAGAGCCGCACGGGCGATCGCCGAGAGCACGGCGTCCAGATCACCGCGGCGCCGTACACCGTCGGCGTCGATGGACGGCACCGGCTCGGGATGCGCGGCGAACCGATTGAGTACCGCCCGCTCGGAAGGTGGCGGCGTTCCGCCCTGCGTGTGTGCGCGCACAGCGGTGTACGCCGCTTCGCGGAGTTCCAGCGCATCGGTGAGACCGCTGGTCGTGACGGTGGGGGCCTCGTCGACGATGCCGGCCATTGCGATCCAGTCGTGCAGGTCGGCGGGGGCGCGCAGTTTCTCCTCGGCGACACTGTCGCGCGAGGCGACGGTCGCGACGAAGTCGAGGGCAAGATTGCCGGCGAGGAAGGAGAAAACCACGTCACTACCTTGACAGGTGACGTGGCTCGGGTCAATGTTGGCGTCACTGGTTCAACCCGTGACGGAGGTGTCGGCGTGAGACGGCTGATCGCGTACTTCTCCGCCGCGACGCTCGCCCGCAGCGCCGATGCGGGCGCGATCGTGGCGGTGGTCCTGCTCGCCGCGGCGAGTCCAGCGACGTCCGGGCTCGTGGGACTGTTCGGCGCCGCGCTGACGGCACCGCATCTCGCCGGTCCGTTTCTGGCGCCGGTGCTCGACCGGACGCGGCGCCCGCGGATCATGCTCGCGGGCGCATTCCTGCTCTACGGCGTCAGTCTGGCGACGGCGGCCGTCCTGATCGTGGGTGGTTTCGTGGTGCCGAGCGTCGTGGCCCTGGTGATCGCCGGGGCATGCGGACCGCTCCTGACCGGAGGGCTGAGCAGCCAGCTGGGGCAGCTCGTCGCGCCGACGGCCCGCGCCCAGCGGCGCGCACAGGGGGCGGATGCGCTGACGTACGGGGTGGCTGCGACCATCGGGCCCGTCGTCGTCGCGCTCGTCGCGCGTTCGTCCTCCGCCGTCTGGGCGAGCATCGCTCTGGCAGGCTCCGCTGCGGTCGCGGCGATCGTCGTGCTCCTGATAGCCCGACGGAGCGCCACCTCCGACGACCGAGGGGAGCCCGCCCCGGAGGCCGTCCCGTTCTGGCGTGCTCTCGCGACGGTCTTCACCGTCGGTCCGCTGCGGCGGGTCACCCTCGTCGTGTGTCTCACGGCCGCCGCGGTGGGCGCCGTGCCGCTGCTCGGGCTGGCGTCGGGCATCCGGGCCGGCGCCGGAGCGAGTGAGGTCGCTCTGCTCGTCGCATTGTTCGGGGCCGGGAACCTCGTCGGCGCCGTCGCCGTGACCATCCGACCGCTCCGGACCGCTCCCGAGCCGACCGTCGGCTGGACGGCCCTCGTGAGCGCCTGCTGCCTCGTGCTGATCGCTCTGCCGCTTCCCTCTGTCGTGAACGCCCTCGCCTTCGGGCTGGTGGGGGCGGTGAGCGCGATCCAATTCGCATCGAGCCTCACGGCGCGGTCCGACTTCGCGCCGGAGGGCACACGCGCCCAGGTCTTCGTGACTGTAGGGGGGCTCAAGGTCGCCTTCTCCTCGCTGGGTGTGGCGGTGGCGGGCGTCGCCGCGGTGCGGGCGCCGGATGCTCTGCTCCTGATCGCCCCGTTGCTCCCGGCCGTCGCCTTCGCGGCGATGCTCGCCGACCGTGCGGCGGCGATGTTCGTGCAGCGACGACGGGGTCGCGCCTCACAGCAAGGGCATGGCCCGGGCGCGACGGGCTCCGCGGAATAGTCGCATTCCCATTGCGCCTCCAGGTGTTCGGCGTATCGTTCGTCCCAATCGGGAAAGACAGGCGCTCGGACCGTATCGGGACGGACGACGACGCCGTCGCCCGATGGGGGCGACGGCCCGGAAAGACGTGACGCGGGCCGTCGCCAGAAGCCGAAGCCGTCGAGGATCCGTATGCTGGGGGAGTGCCAGACCCGACACCAGCCCCCGCCGCACCGCGACGATTCGAACTCGAGCTCCGGCGCCCGCGCCTCGGCTGGTATCCGAAGCCGACCGTCGTGTTCGACGGGCACGGGCATCCGGCTCAGTGGGGGACGGGCACGTGGCAGGCGTCTGCAGACGGCGAGGCGACCGTCAGCGTCTACCTGTACAACCGGGTGTGGCGCTTCGGTGCGGCGTCAGCGGTCGTCGGCCCCGACGGCCCTGCGAGGCTGGTCTACCGCGCGCCGCTGCTGCCGTTCCTGCGCGGGTCGTTGCGCGCGGGGTCCTAGCCCCGGTCGCACTCAGGTCCGGACCTTCACCCGCGGGTCGATGATGCCGTACACGAGGTCGACGATCAGGTTCGCGATCACGATCAGGAACGCCGAGAACAGCGTGAAGCCGACGACGAGCTGCAGATCGAGTCCGTGCACCGCGTCGATGAGCATCGCTCCGAGCCCCTGCATCGAGAACACCTTCTCGGCGATCACGGCGCCGCCCAGGAGCGCACCGAGGTCGAGCCCGAAGATCGTGACGACGGGGATCAGCGCGTTGCGCAGTCCGTGGCGCACGACGACCTTCGATTCGGTGAGTCCCTTGGCCCTGGCGGTACGGATGTAGTCCTCGCCCATCACCTCGAGCATCTGACCGCGGGTGAGTCGGGCGTAGATCGCGCCGCTGATGAACGCCAGAGTGAACCAGGGGAGCAGCAGGTGCAGGAACCACTGCACCGGATCGTCGGTGAACGGCACATATCCGCCGGTGGGCAGGATCTGCAAGGTGAAGCCGAACAACAGGATGGCGAGGAGACCCACGAGATAGCTCGGGGTCGAGACGCCGGCGATGGCCACCGTCATGATGGTGCGGTCGACGGCCGTGCCGCGGCGCAGGGCCGAGACGACACCGCCGGCGACGCCGAAGACCAGCCAGACGATAGCGGCGCCGATCGCGATCGAGGCGGTGACCGGGAAGCGCGAGAAGATCAGGTCGGTGACGGTGGCGTTCTGCTGGAAGGAGTAGCCGAAGCACGGCGCCGGGCAGACCACCTCGGCCTGGCCGCTGCCGAAGGTGCGGCCGACGACGATGCCCTTGAGGAAGTTCCACAGCTGCTCGAACCAGGGGAGGTCGACCCCCATGAACGATTTGGCGCGCTCCAGGTTCTCGGGGGTGCACGGCCGGCCGCAGCTGAGCTGGGCGGGGTTGGTCGGGAGCAGATAAAAGATCGCGTACGTGATCGTGGCGATCACGGCGAGCACGACGATCACACCGAGCAGGCGGTAGGCGATGAAGGCGGCGAGTCTCATCGGGACCTCCCTCCTTGGCGGGGATCGAGGGCGTCGCGCAGACCGTCGCCGAACACGTTGAACGCGAGCGTGATCAGGAAGAGCGCCGCACCGGGGAAGACCAGGTACATCGGGTCGACCTGCACCCAGTTGATGGCGTCGCCGATGGTACGACCCCACGACGGCGTCGGTGGCGGGACACCGACACCGAGGAACGACAGAGCCGCCTCGGTGCCGATCATGCCCGGGATGAGGATCGTGGAGTAGACGATGATCGTCGCCGCCACGTTCGGCAGCACCTGCTTGAGGATGATGTGCAGCGGACGGGCGCCCATCGCGGCCGAGGCGACCACGAAGTTGCGCTCGCGCAGCGACAGGGTCTGGCCGCGCACGACGCGCGCCACGGGCGGCCAGCCGAAGAATCCGATGACCAGGATGATCAGGGCCGGTCTCGGGAACGACGTCGGCACGATCGCGGTCAGGGAGATCATGAAGATCAGGCTCGGGAAGCCGAAGATGACGTCGATGACGCGGCTCATGCCACGGTCGTACCAGCCTCCGGCGTAGCCGGTCGTGATGCCCACCAGCACGCCGATGGTGACGGAGACGATCGTCGCGCTGATGCCGACGAGGAGCGACGTGCGCGCGCCGTAGACGACGATGGAGAACAGGTCGCGGCCTGTGAGGGGCTCGACCCCGAACCAGTGCGTGGCGCTGATGCCGCCGCCGAAGCCGATCGGCGCGCCCGAGTCGTCGAGCGTGTCCAGGTGGTACGTGTACGGGTTCTGGCCCGGGATGGCCGTCAGCAGCGGCGCGAAGATCGCCGCGAGGAGGAAGACGGCGATCGTGATGGCGCCCGCGCTCGCCCAGGGGTCGGAGCGGAGATGCGCCACGACGTGGCGGAAGCCGGTCTTGCGGGCCGGGACGGCCTCGCGATCGAGCGATGCGGCCGTGGTCACGCGACCTCCCTCCCGTCGGCGGCCCCGGCAGCGCCGGCGGACGGGGCGGCGGCTGCGGCCTCCGCGTCGAGCACGCGCCAGGTCTCGCGCCGTGCGGCCTGGGCGACGGGGTCGGCGACAGGCGCCGCGGCCAGCAGGCGCTTCGTGTACGCCTCCTGGGGTGCGAGCAGCACGCGTGCTGCGGGCCCTGCCTCGACGATGCGCCCGTTGTGGAGCACCGCGACGTCGTCGGCGAGCTGTTCGACGACGGCCAGGTCGTGGCTGATGAACAAGCACGCGAAACCGAACTCCTCCTGGAGTTCGCGGAGGAGTTCGAGCACCCGGGCCTGAACCGAGACGTCGAGGGCGCTCGTCGGCTCGTCGGCGATCAGCAGGGATGGCCGCAGCGCGAGGGCGCGCGCGATGGCGACCCGCTGGCGCTGACCGCCGGAGAGCTCGTGCGGGAAGCGGTCGGCCATCGCCGGGTCGAGCTGAACGGCCGCCAGCAGATCGGCGACCCGCGCGGCCCGCTCCGCGCGGGTGAGGCGGGTGTGCAGTCGTAGAGGCTCTTCGATGCACTGGGCGATCGTGAACCGCGGGTTCAGCGACGATGCCGGGTCCTGGAAGACGTAGCCGATCCGCGTGCGCGCACGACGCAGCTCGGCTCCGGAGGCGGTGGCGAGGTCCACGTCGTCGACCGTGACCGCTCCGTGCGACACCGGCACCAGCCCGGCGAGGGCTCGCCCGATCGTCGATTTTCCGGAGCCGGACTCGCCGACCAGTCCGAAGAACGTGCCGCGCCGGATGCGCAGGCTCACGTCGGCGACCGCGGGAGCACTGCGCCGGCCCCAGCTGCGGTTGCCGTAGACGATGCTCACGTCGCGCAGCTCGGCGGCGGCGCTCACGGGCGCGTCGGCCGCGTCGGCGGCGCTCGACGGGGCTTCGGCATCGGCGATCAGGGCATCCGGTCGCTGGTCGCCGAGACGCGGGACCGAGGCGAGCAGGGTTCTGGTGTACTCCTCGCGCGGGTTGGCGAAGAGCTCGGTGGCGTCGGCGCGCTCGACGACGACACCTTCGCGCATGACGACGACGTCGTCCGCGAGGTCGGCGACGACGCCCATGTCGTGCGTGATGAGCAGGATCGCCATGCCGTTGCGCTCCTTCAGATCGCGCAGCAGGTCCAGGATGCCCGCCTGTACGGTGACGTCGAGCGCGGTCGTCGGCTCGTCGGCGATGAGAGCGACAGGGTCGCACGAGATCGCCATGGCGATCATGGCCCGCTGGAGCTGGCCGCCCGAGAGCTCGTGCGGGTAGGCGCGCACGATCCGCTCCGGGTCGCGCAGCCCGACGCTGCGCAAGAGTTCGAGGACACGCTCGTTCGTCGAGGAGCGGTCGGAGGTCATCCGGTGGGTGCGGAGCGCTTCGGCGATCTGGTGCCCGATCGCGATCACCGGGTTGAAGGCGTTCATCGGCTCCTGGAAGATGGTGCCGATCCGGCCGCCGCGCACGCGCCGGAGCTGTTCGTCGCTCGCGCGGACGAGGTCCTCGCCCTCGAGCTCGATCGAGCCGTCGACGACGGCGTTGCCGGGGAGGAGCCGGAGAACCGACATCGCGGTCACGCTCTTGCCGGAGCCGGATTCCCCGACCAGGGCGAGTACGCGACCGCGGTGCAGCTCGAACCCGACGTCGTGGACGACGGTGCGGGTCGAGCGCGGTGAAGAGCCGTCGCCGGCGGTGAACGAGACCGAGATCCCGTTCACCGCCAGCACGGCGTCCGTGTGCATGGAGCTCACTTGCCCAGCGACACCTTGAGGTAGTTCGGGTACGCGGGGAACGAAGCGATGAAGAAGTTCTGCACGTTCGAGCCGCGGAGGAACGACTGCTTGGTGTAGGTCAGCGGCACGACGGGCGAGTCCTGCATGATCCGCTTGTCGGCCTCGGCCCAGAGCGCCTGCGCCTTCTCCTGGTCCACCTCGCCGGTCGCCTTCGCGATCAGCGCGTCGACCTCGGGGCTGGAGTAGCGTGCGACGTTGTAACCGCCGCCACCGATCTGGCTCGAGTCGAACAGCGGCTGGATGTTGCTGTTCGCGCTCGGGAAGTCGGCCTGCCAGTAGCTCAGGTTCAGGTCGTAGTTCGCCGTGTCGGCGGTCGAGTCGGCGTAATAGGTGTTCGAGTCCTCGGGCTTGAGGGTCACCTTGATGCCGGCACGCTCGATGCCCTGCTGGAGGGCCTGAGCCTGCGCGAGCGACGCGGAGTCGTTCTGCGTGAGCAGCGTCAGGTTGAGGTCGGTGGAGTGACCGGCCTCCTTGAGCAGCGACTTCGCCTTGGCGACATCACCGTCGGCGCCGGCCGGGTACAGGTCGTAGTCGACGCGCCCGGGGATTCCAGGGGTGATCAGCGTCGTCGCGGCCGTCGCGGTCTTCGCGCCGCCGGTGGCGATGATGAACGCCTTCTTGTCGACCGCGTACTGGATGGCCTGACGAACCTTGAGGTCCTTGAGCGCACCCTTCTGCGTGTTCATCGCGAGGTAGCCGAGCGGGCCCGCCTTGGAGGTCGCGACACGCGACTTCACCGACGGGTTCTTGTCGACCTGGGCGAGCTGTGCGGCACCGAGGTACTGGGCGCCGAACGAGTTCTTCGCGTCACCGATGTCGGCGATCAGGGTCTGCGCGGCGGTGCCGGCGTCCTGGCTCATCTTGAACACGACACTGTCGGGTCCTGCCGTGCGCACCGAGTCGGTCGAGGCCGACCAGTTCGGGTTGCGCACCAGCGTGAGCGCGGTGCCCTGCTGGTTGGTCTTGACCTTGTACGGTCCGCTTGCCACCGGGTTCTGGCCGTAGGTGCTGGGGTTGTCCTTCGCCTTGGGAACGGGCGCGAACGCCGGCATGGAGGCGATCCACGGCCAGTCTCCGTAGGAGCTGGTCAGGTGGAAGACGATGGTCTTGTCGTTCGGGGTCTCGATCGAGGCGAGGTCGCCTCCGCTGTACGGTCCCTTGTACGCGGCGCCCCCGACCAGGAGCGACTTGTGGTAGCTGAGGCCGCCGGAGAGCTCAGGGGCGAAGGACCGCTCGACACCGTACTTGATGTCGGCCGAGGTGATCGGCGAGCCGTCGGAGAGCTTGAGGCCGTCCTTCAGGGTGTAGGTCCAGGTCTTGCCGCCGTCACTCGGCGTACCGGTGTTCGTGGCGAGGTCGGGGACGACTTTGGCGGGAGCATCCGGGCTGATCTGCCAGGTGGTGAGGCGGCGCTCGATGAGGCCGAGGGTGGTGATCGCCAGGTTCTGGCTCTTCGCCGGGTCGAGGTCGATCTGGGTCTGCTGGGTCAGGATCGTGAGTGTGCCGCCCTTGGTGGTGGCGCTGGTGGATCCGCCGGAGCTCGAGGACGCCGCGGTGCAGCCGGTGAGTACCAGGGCTGCCGCGACGGCGAGCGCGCCGACACTTCTGAGATGTTTCATAACTGTGAGGCCTCTTTCGTGGTTCGAATCACCCAAACGCATGCGGACGCCGGCATGTTCCCGATGGTCGGCGGGAGCGTGGCGCACAAGCAACGATCCTCTCCCCGAAGGGCCCACAAATCCAATTCGTGACGTTGTGTGGCGGCCGGCGATCGTCGCTGCGCGTCAGGTTTCGAGGGATTCTGGAGACGTCGCCAGAGGTTGTCTTTCCGCCATGGAGTTTGTTTGTTTCGACGTTCGGGACAATCTAGTCGGCGGGTTCTGTCGAACAATCTCCTGAGAACCGCGGCGCAGCAACAGACGAGAAGTGCTCGCGGCAATTCCGCCGGCCGTCTGAGCGATCACGCGTCCGGGCGAGGGAGCCTGTTCTGCGGCCGAGTCGTAGCGAGCGTGTAGCGTTTGGGGCCCCTTCACCCGGCCCATTTGCGGGACAGGTATACGGGAATCCCGTGCTCAACTTGCTGTTGACAACATGGCCCTCACTTTGCGGTTCGGGCGCGTTTCGGCGAGCGACCGTTGACCGGGCGTCCGCAGACGAATCGTTCTGCACGATCTCGGTTCTCCCTGCCGAGGAATCTATGCCTGTTCTACTCTGCGGCTAGGTCTGGGTAAGGCTCGAGCGCGGTGTCTGCAGTTGCCTGCGCGGTGCTCCCGTTGTTGTCGAACACGTTCAACCCGAGTATCGCCGGTGCCAATCGTCGAGTCTGGTCAGAAACGTCCCCCGAGCTCCAAGATTCGCTCAGTGACCTCGCGTCTCGTGTTTACACCCCATTTGGAGTAGATGTGCCGGATGTAGGTGACGACTGTGTGCGGTGATACGAGAAGTTCGTCGGCGATCTGCTGAGTGGTCAGGCCCGAGCTGATGAAAGTCGCGACCTGACGCTCTCGCTGGGATAGGCCGGTGGCGTCGCTTGGGCCGACGAGCCGCTGATGAACACCTTTGCCTCTCAGCATCTGAAGCACCCGGCTCACGTCACGTGTTGCCCCGCAGCCGTCATACAAACGCATCGCCACAGTGAGTGCGGTCGTTGCCACGGCGTTGTCGTCAGCGAAGATGCCGACCGCCTCGAAGAGAGTGGCGGCCACCAAGGGGCGGCTGCCGGATCGCATCAGTTCCGCAGCGGAGAGGAGCTCGTCGGGGGAGTGATCGCGGATTCCGCGCGTAGCGTGTGCGACGGCGGCTACGAAAGCGTTGTCCGGATTCAGGTCGGCGCGTGCCTGGGCAACGTCCACGATGACGTCCACGGTCTCGAGGTCTCCGGCGAGCTGGCAGATGTATGCGAGAACGAAATCGTCAGCGAAGTCGGCCGGACTCGTCATGGATGGGGTCGCATCTCGAAGAGTGGCGATGGCCAACTTCGAGTGGTCATACGCGTCAGCAGGGCGTTGCCGTTCCACGTCTTCCATGGCGAGGCTCCAATTGCCGGTCCTGGTGAGTCCGACTCCGTCGGCAAGACCTTGGATGAGCGGGCGCATCCTCTCCCGCAACTCGATGTCTCCTGTCCGAAGCGAGATGCGGTGGAGAACCACGCCGGCGGTGGCGTTCATGAAGTCCCCGAGTCCGAGTTGTTCTCCCAGTTCTAGGACGGTCTCTGCTTGGGTGCGGGCGTCGTCGATACGTCCCAGGTGGTAGAGGACTCGAGAGCGGACCATCATCCAGTACGCCTCGGCTATGACGTTCCTTGCCACCCGTGCTTCGTGCAGCCCATCGTCGGTCATCTGCAGAGCTTCGCTGCAGTCACCACGGCTGTTGCGCATGAACGCCATCCACAGACCTTCAGGCAGCCACAGGCCAGCCGGGATGCCGGCCCGTGCGATCCTTTCCGTCGCTCGACGTTGGAGTTCTTCGGCCTCTTCGAAACGTCCTTGATTGAATGTAAGTACCGATTCGGTGGCGTCGATGGTCGCTAGAGCGACGCCGTCTCGATCGTCGTCAGCCACCGCGCGGGCACGCTCTAGGGTCGTACGAAGTCCGGACTCGTCGGCTTTATTCGCAAAGTTCAGCGCGCGAACCGCAAGCAGCTCGACGACTACTTGGTCCGATATCCCCGGGATGGCGAGACCGGTCGTTGTCTCGCGGATGGCGCCGTCGAAGTCGGATTCGGTGAGCTGTCTGGCCAAGGCCAGGCTGAGTCGTGCTCGCGAGTCCGCGTCGAGGAACGGTTTGATCGATCGACTGATTTCCAGCGCTGACTCGATGCGGCCGCCGGCGAGGATGAGGGGAAGGAGGGACGCGACTCGGCCAGCGTAGGCGGGGCTCCCGGCAGTCAGCTGCGCGCCCATGACGACGAGCCCGGCCGCGCCCTCCACATCTGTGGTGGCGAGCTGGTTGGCCGCCAAGAAGAGCAACTCGATCGAGTCGTCGTCGCCGGCTTCGGCGACAGACGCGATTGTCGACGCGAGCGTGGCGACGCCTTCGCCTCCGCGAAGGCGTCGGTGAATGACTTCCCGCGACATTGCTCGACGGAGCGTGGGGGAGAGGCTATCTGCTGCAGCCGTCTGTACCGTGTCATGTCGAAACGCCAGCGCGGTCCCGGTGTCGTTGATGAACCCGAGATCCAGAAGCTCCTGAACCGCAGGCGCTGCCTGAGCCGCCGTTTGCCCGAGGATGTCCAGAACGCCGGACAGAGGGAACGTGCGACCGTACAGGCTTCCAATCTGAGCGATTCGAAGCGCATCCCTATTCAGTTGGCCCAGTCGGTCCCGTGCTGAGGTCCCGAAGCGAGCGGGAAGGGCGTCCTCCTCCAACTCGACCATCCCGCGCGTTGACTGGAGCAGACCTTCCTCTTCGAGGCCGCGCAGAAGCTCGAGCACTAAGAGGGGGTAGCCATCTGCACGCTCGACTGCGGCCTTGACCCGTGGCCCTGGAAGATTTCCGAGCGCGTCAAGTGTCATCTGCTCAACAGCTGAGGCATCCAACGGGCTCAGGTCGACAACATTGCCAATGTCGCTCACCTGAGACAGGAAGCGTTGATGCGCGTCGCTGTACACGCCAGTCCGAGTTGCGAGAAGCCAGGAGATCGGGATGCCATTCAGGTCGTGGATCAGGGCGGCGACTGCTCCGAGCGACCCGGCGTCGAGCCATTGCAGATCGTCAACGACCACGAGTACCCCGGTCCGGCCCGCGGCGATTTCCAACCCGTCGGCGATCATGCGAGTGAGCCAGTACTTGGGAGCGGCGCCCTGCATCACCGGGACCAGGTCGTCATGAGTCACCAGAGGTGGATCGGTGCGGGTGGCGGCAGCGATCAAGGCGGCGAGGGGGGATAGTGCCGAGTCGATGTCCGGCGCGACGACCATTCTCGACCAGCCGCGGCCGCTGGCGGTGTGCAGGGCATGTTGAAGGATGCGGGTCTTCCCAATGCCTGCGTCGCCGGTGAGCAGGGTGACAGCGCGACCGCCGCCAGCTGCGATATCGAAAGCCTGATCAGTCTGGTGGATCTCAACGGAGCGCCCGCGGATAGGCGTGTGATATCTCCCGGCACTGCTCCCTGAAAGGGCGTCGAGGCCGATTCGGCGCGCTTGCTGGGCTTTCTCGGGCACGAAGCCAAATTAGCGCACCTCGGCCCCGTGAACGGTCCGTCCTGTGATGGTCCCTGACCATGCGAGGTGGGCTTTCAAGCCGGGGGATGTGGGGTGCCTGACGCCTATCTAACGTTCCAGGTGCGGGTTTTCAGACCCGACGAAGTGGCTCCGGCCACGCAGCCCCGCCGGAAACCCGGCACAACTGGAAGGAAAATCCCATGAGCGTAATCGTTCGCGACGACCTCGTTCTCTCGCACGCCGTGGTCACCGCCGATGTGACTGCCCCGTTCGAGCACATCGACATCGAGCAGTGGCTGAAGACCCTGCCGACCCACGAGTACCAGCGCTGTGCGCCCGGCGACCACAAGGCCGCCGGCTACACCGTGGACGACGACGGCACCCCGATGTCGATCAACGTGGAGATGATCGGCTCCGGCCTGGTCATCCAGCAGTACCGGTACGAGGTCGCCAGCCCGCACTACTGCAAGATGGTGTCGATCTCCGACGTCTACTCGCCTTCCGGTTGGACCACCACGCAGGTGATCTGGGAACTCGGAATCGAGCAGCTCGAGGGGGACCAGCTGCGCTACGTCAACACGGTCACGTCGCACCCGACGGAGGACTTCCTGAAGTTCATCATCGCCAGCGGTCAGACGTTCGAAGACGCCGCGGCCGCCCGTCAGCACGCCTCCGGCGCGCACTGCGAGGTCGAGACGCCGCACTACGCGCAGAGCATCGCGGCGTTCGCGAACGCCCGCGCTGCCGAAGCCGCCGCGGCCTGAGCCACATCCGAGGCCCAGAAATGACCACGGACAACGTGCACGCGGAACATCACACCACCGAGGTGCACGAACACGGCGACGGATGCGGCCACGACACGGTCGTTCACGGCGACCACGTCGACTACATCCACGACTCGCACCGTCACGCCCTTCACGGGGATCACTACGACGAGCACTGAGTAGCCAAGTGATCGAAGGGGGCGACCAGCCCCCTTCGGTCACGGCTGCCCCCGAAGGGAAACCCACCTCGATGTCTTCCGCGATCCGTTTTACCCACCCCGGCCCACCTGAAGCTCTCCGACTGGTGCGGATCGAACGGCCCGAGCCGGGGCTCCATGAGGTGCGCATCGAGGTCGCCGCTGCAGGCGTGAACAACGCCGACCTGCTCGAACGACGCGGACAGTACCCTGTACCGCCCAACGCACCAGCGGGACTCGGCCTCGAGGTCGCTGGCACTATCACCGCCGTCGGCGGCGACGTCACTGCCTGGCGGCCCGGCGATCAGGTGTGCGCTCTCGTCGCAGGAGGCGGATACGCCGAAGAAGCGATTGCTCCTGCAGCGCAGGTGATGCGCATCCCACCGGGTCTGAGCATGATCGAAGCTGCTGCGCTGCCCGAGGTCGCCTGTACCGTCTACTCCAACCTTGCGATGATCGCCGGCCTCACCGCCGGGCAAACCGTGCTCATCCACGGGGCTGGCAGCGGAATCGGTTCCTTCGCTATCCAATGGGCAAACGCGATCGGCGCCGACATCATCACCACCGCAGGCAGCGAAGCAAAGACACTCGCTGCCATGGGGCTCGGAGCGACCCGGGCCGTCAACTACCGCACCGACGACTTCGTAGCGGCAACCCTTGCCGCCACCGGCGGACGTGGCGTCGACGCCATCCTCGACATCGTCGGTACCACCTACTTGCGACGCAACATGGAATGCCTCGCCGACGATGGGCACCTCGTCATCATCGGCGGAACCGCAGAACGCGTCACCTTCGACCTGTGGGAACTCATGTCGCGCCGCGCGAGTATCTCAGCGACTCTCCTCAGAGGCCGGCCCGCGCACCAGAAGGCTGCCATCGTCGCGGGTGTCACCCGTGACGTGCTGCCACTCGTCGAGGCCGGGGTGATTCGGCCGATCGTCGACACTGTCTTCCCGCTGGCTGAGGCTGGAAGTGCCCACGAGATGCTCGAGTCCGGGCGCACCGTCGGCAAGGTCGTGCTCGAGACCAGCCGCCACCGACCCCGGATCATCGGAACGGGTTCGTGAACAACATCGCGACGCCCAAGCCGAAGCAGGAGCGCGTCCGGGTCTTTGCGCCGCTCACCGTGCCGATCTTCCGTGCTCTCTGGGTCGCCGCACTCATCAGCAACATCGGCAGCTGGATGCAGACCGTCGGCGCGCAATGGTTCATGATCGAGCAGCACGGCTCCCCGCTCCTGATCACCCTCGTCCAGACCGCCTCCGCCCTTCCCGTCCTGCTTCTCGGTATCCCTGCCGGAGTCCTTGGCGAACTCCTCAACCGACGCAACCTGCTGATCTGGGTCCAGACTGCGCAGGTACTCATCAGTGCGGCACTTGTCGCGGTGACCGTGGCCGGCGAAATGACCCCCTACCTGCTGCTTGTGTTGACCTTGCTCCTGGGGGCGGCGTCCGCAGTTCAACTCCCGGCCTACGGAGCGATCTCAGCAGAAATCGTTCCCACCCGGATGATCCCGAATGCCGCGTCACTGAGTGCAATCTCCGTGAACCTTGCCCGTGCGGTCGGACCGGCGATCGCCGGGCTGGTCCTGTCAGGTCTCGGCGTCACCTACGTGTTCGCGCTGAACTTGGCGTCGTTCGCAGTGTTCCTGGTGGTCTTGGTCTGCTGGCGAAGCTATCACCCCGACCCGCACCAGCCTGAGCGGTTCATCGC
Organism: Leifsonia sp. 10N434; assembly: GCF_056394405.1. Classification (NCBI taxonomy): domain Bacteria; kingdom Bacillati; phylum Actinomycetota; class Actinomycetes; order Micrococcales; family Microbacteriaceae; genus Leifsonia; species Leifsonia sp. 10N434. The sequence goes on from NZ_JBFTHV010000006.1 coordinate 251,873, forward strand.
GGCCACCCGCGCCGGTGTGCGCTACGTCGCTCACGCGGCCGTCGTCCGCCGAATCTACGTACGGCTCGGCCTCTTCGTCGTTCCGGGAAGTGTCCTCTTCGCTCTGCTACCCCTACTCGCCACCGACCGTCTCCACCTAGATGCGGCCGGTTACGGGATACTGCTGGCCGGTCTCGGCGTCGGCTCCGTCGCCGCCGCAGCCTTCGCCCCACTCGTCCGCGACATCCTCGGACCCAACCGCACCGTACTCATCTCGTCCGTGCTCTTCGGTGCAGGAGCGATCGCTGTGGCGCTCTCCCCAGTCGTAACAGTGACGCTGCCCGTCCTAGCGCTCGTCGGCGCAGCATGGATCGGTGTCGTGGCGACCCTGAACGGGGCCGTCCAATCCTTCCTCCCTGTCTGGGTCCGAACTCGCGGCCTGTCGATCTACCAGATGGTCCTCTTCGGCTCCTTGGGCTTCGGCGCCGCTTTGAGTGGAGGGATTGCGGGGTGGGTGGGCGCAGCGCCGACCACCGCCGTGGCGGGTGTCCTAGTGATCTGCGTCGCTGCAACACAGTTGCTGTGGCCGCTGCTTCCGACTGAACAGAAGAAACGACACACAGCACCTCTACCGCTCGCGGCTGACAACGGCGCCGACATCGACGCCAGCGCCCAGACGCTCGCAATCGTCCGCTACGACGTCGGTGAGACGGACCGGTTGGCGTTCTTGGAGCAGATGAAACTCGTCGAACACAGCCGGCGACGCACCGGCGCACGCACCTGGGCTCTGTACCAAGACCGGGAGAGCCCCGGCGACCTCGTCGAGGTGTTCGCGGTCGGCAGCTGGCAGGAGCACCTCCAGCAGCACACCTCCCGGCCCACGCAGTACGACGACGACACCATCCGAGCAGCAAGCGCCCTGGCTTCCGCCGTCGACGTCCACCACCTTATCCAGATCGGTCGCAGCCGCACCACCTGGGCTGCGGACCCGGCCCGATCCATCCAGAAACAGCACAAGAAACCGGAGGAACACAAATGACCACCACCATCGGTGACCTCAGCGGCGCCTGGGCATTCGTCAGCGCCGAAGAGGTCTTCGCGGACGGCGAACGCCGACCGCAGTTCGGCGACGATGCCGCCGGCTACCTCAGCTACAGCGCAAACGGCATCGTGACGGCTGTGCTCGGCAGCATGAAACGGCCTGCAGGTTCCGCAACCGAGCCGCAGAACGCCAGCGACGCAGACCTCGCTGCGATGGCGCGTCAGTTCATCGCCTACGGCGGACCATTCACGCTCGATGCCACCAGTGACACCGTCACCCACCACATCGACATCGCCTTGTTCCCCGGATGGCAAGGAGGAGACCAAGTGCGGCATTTCACCGTGAACGGCGACCTCCTGCAAGGCAGGACGCTCCAGACAACCTCACCCGACGGACGCAGCTACCACGTCGAGCTGACCTGGGGACGGATTCACCAACCGCCCACAGATTAAGCGAGCGCTGCAACCCACTCCACCTCAACGCCCGCGTCCAGGCGAACCAACTCGTGAACTCTCCCCTCGGCAGCGGTCGCGGCCGACGCACTCAATCCCAAACGAAAGGAACACCATGCCCTACTTCACCACCACCGACGGCGCGGAGATCTACTACACCGACCAGGGAACCGGTCAGCCGATCGTGCTCAGCCACGGCTGGCCGCTGTCCTCTGACGCCTGGCAGGTTGAAATCAAGCGCTTCTACGACGCCGGCTACCGCGTCATAGCCCACGACCGCCGCGGTCACGGGCGCTCGTCGAAGGTCGCGACCGGTCATGACATGACCACCTACGCCAAAAACCTCGCCGAACTGATTGACCACCTCGACCTCCACGAAGTCGTCGTGATTGGCCACTCCACGGGTGGCGGAGAAGTCGTGCGCTATGCCGCACAGTTCGGCAACGGCCGGGTAGCCAAGGTCGTGACCGCGGGGGCTGTGCCGCCGATCATGCTCGAGTCGGAGTCGAACCCGTACGGCACCCCGATCGAGGACCTCGACGGCATCCGCGCCAACGTGCTTGCAGACCGCTCGCAGTTCTGGCTCGATCTGGCCGTGCCGTTCTACGGCGGCAACAGGCCCGGCGTCGATGTCAGCGACGGACTCAAGCAGGACTTCTGGCGCCAAGGAATGCTCGTGAACCTCATCGCCGCCTATGACTGCGTGAAGGCGTTCTCCGAGACCGATCAGACCGACGACCTCAAATCCCTCGACGTGCCCGTCTTCATCGCCCACGGCGACGCCGATCAGATCGTTCCGATCGCGGCGGCGGCGAAGAAGTCGATCGAACTGGTCAGCGACGGCAGCCTCAAGATATACCCCGGCGCCTCTCACGGCATCTGGGGTGCCTACCAGGACGAACTCGACCAGGACATCCTCGCGTTCATCGCGAAGTGACGACCGGCCACCAGACAGGACCGTCATGAACACCCCATCCCGCCACGTCGCCTCCCTCGTCGAGGCTGCACCCACCTTCGAAAGCGACCTCGGGTCGGTCGCCCAGCTCAGCACCGGCAACTTCCCCATCCTCGAAGGCATGACCCTCAAACGGATCGTGCTGGAGCCCGGAGCGATCCGCGAGCCACAGTGGAACGTTAATTCGAACCAGATCGCCTACGTCACCAAGGGCACCGTCCTGGTGTCGATGCTCGCCACCGGCGACGAATTCGCGACGTTCCTCGTCAAGACCGGGCAGATGTACCACGTCGCGTCAGGTGCGGTCTATCACATCGAGAACGTCGGGGACGAGCAAGCGGAGATCATCGCGGCACTCCGCACCGGTGAACCGCAGCACTTCTCCTTCCAGAACAGCGTCAACGTGATGAGCGACGCGGTGCTCGGCAACACATACGACCTGCCGGCATCGGCTTTCCACGGCTTCCCCCGTGGTGACGCACCGCAGATCATCCGACGAACGGGCAGCGCAAGCATCCCCGACAACGTCGGCCTGCCCAACGCCCATCTCTTCGATGCGGAGGGGCAGATCGCACCTCTGGCGTACCCCTACGGGCACGCGAAGCTTGCCCGCAAACAGTTCTGGGCGGCACTGGAAGACCTCTCGATGTACTCGCTCAACATCAACGGCGTAGGAATGAGAGAACCACACTGGCACCCGATCACCGCCGAACTCGGCTACGTCAAAAGCGGTCACGCCCGTATGACCGTGCTCGACCCCGATGGCACCGTGGACACCTACGAGCTGCGCCCCGGGCAGGCCTACTTCGTACCGCGCGCGTACCCGCACCACATTGAGGCGCTCAGCGACGAGGGAATCGAATTCCTGATCTTCTTCGACCAATTCGTACCTGGCGACGTCGGCTACCGCGCCAGCGCGACTGCTTTCTCGCGAGAAGTGCTCGCTGCAACTTTCCAGGTACCGGAGAAGGACCTGCCCGAGTTCCCCTTCACTCCCATCGACCCGCTCATCGTGCCGAGGAGCAACCCTCGCGACCCGTCTCCGGGCCAATGATGGGCACCCGCGTTGTGAAGCCGCCGCTTCGCCGAGCGAGCCGGATACCTTCGGCCGCCAACGTCCGAGCATCCGACGCTGTCCGAAGCGGCGCCCCGTGAACCGCCGAACTGATCCCGCCATCGACCCCCGCGTTCCGCCAAGCGGCACCGGATGCGTCGAATGCGACGAAGAACACAGCTGGTGGGTGCATCTTCGCCGCTGCGCCAAGTGCGGTCACATCGGCTGCTGCGACGCCTCCCTGAACAAACACGCCACCAAACATGCGGCCCAGACAGGCCACCCAATCATCCGAAGCTTCGAGCCGGGAGAGGACTGGTTCTGGGACTACCGCACCAATGATTTCGTCGACGGCCCCCAGATGGCTCCACCTGAAAGCCACCCCGACACCCAAACCGTTCCCGGACCTGCCCAGCGCCTGCCGCAGAACTGGGAAACGCTCCTCGAACAGCACCACAACCCCGTCTGACCACCACAACACCCATCACATTGGAGGTTCAACCATGAGTACCACCGCCGAACAGAACGCCACCGTCACACCCATCTACACGGACGTACCCCTCGGCCTCGACGCAACCGGGGAGCGCACCGAATTCGACAGCATGGGCACCGTGTCGGTCCCAGCCGACCGCTACTGGGGTGCTCAGACCCAGCGGTCACTGCAGCACTTCTCCATCGGCAACGACCACATGCCTGTCGAGGTGTACCGCGCATACGGCATCGTCAAGAAGGCCGCCGCCCTTGTCAACCAGGAAGCGGGCCGGCTCCCGGACTGGAAGGCGAAGGTCATCGTCCAAGCGGCCGACGAGACCATCGCCGGCAAGTTGGACCAGGAGTTCCCGCTATATGTATGGCAGACCGGGTCAGGCACGCAGAGCAACATGAACATCAATGAGGTGCTCTCCAATCGCGCCATCCAGCTGCTTGGCGGCACCCTCGGCTCACAGCACCCGGTCGGCCCGAATGACGACGTCAACATGGCTCAGTCCAGCAACGACTCCTTCCCCACCGCGATGCACATCGCTGCGATCACCGAAATCGACGACCGCCTGCTGCCACGGCTGCGTGAGCTGCACGCTGAGATCGACACAAAAGCGAAGAAATGGATGGGTGTGGTGAAGATCGGTCGCACCCACCTCGAGGATGCGGTGCCGCTCACCGTCGGCCAGGAATGGTCAGGTTACGCCGCCCAGTTGGAGGGGGTCATTCGCGAGGTGGAGCACTCCCGCGAAGGCCTGCTGCAGTTGGCCCTCGGCGGCACAGCAGTGGGGACCGGTCTGAACGCTCCCGCAGGGTTCTCGGAGACGGTTGCTGCGAAGATCGCCGAGCTCACCGGCAAGAAATACGTCACTGCGCCGAACAAGTTCGAAGCGCAAGGCTCGCTCGACGCCATCGTCCGCGCCCACGCCGCCCTCCGCGGGGTTGCCGTGGCGTTGATGAAGATCGCCAACGACATGCGCTGGCTCGCGTCCGGCCCACGCACCGGGTTCGCCGAACTGGTGCTGCCCTCCAACGAGCCCGGATCCTCGATCATGCCCGGCAAGGTCAACCCCACCCAGTGCGAGGCGATCGTGATGATCTCCATCCAAGTCTTGGGAGACGACTCCGCCGTGGCGTTCGCCGGTTCGCAGGGCAACTTCGAACTCAACGCGATGAGGCCGATCATCATCAACAACTTCCTCCACTCGGCCCGCATCCTGGGCGACGGCGTGGAGAAGTTCCTCACCTACTCGGTGAAAGGCACCGAGCTCAACGCGAAGAAGATCGCCTCCTATGTGGGGGAGAGCCTGATGCTGGTCACCGCGCTGAGCCCGGTCATCGGATACCAGAACGCCGCCCACATCGCCGAAAACGCTCTCGCGAACGACCAGACGCTCCGGGAGGCCGCTCTGGCTTCGGGCAAAGTCACTGCAGAGCAGTTCGACAGCATCGTCATCCCCGCATCCCTTGTCGGGACCGGCGTCGGCGGCGCCTGATGAGCGACACAGCTGTTCAGGCTGCGGCACCAGCGACGAGCGCATCCGACCAGGACCTCGTCGCCGGGGCCGCAGCCCTGCTGCAAGCCTCCGGCGAAACCACGTCGGTGACCCTCGCCGCTGTGGAGAGGATGAACCGTGGCCTCGGAACCCACTTCGAACTCGTTCCCCAGTGGACGGCAGTGACCGTCACCGACCCATCCGATCGGGATGCAGCACCGGCACGGATCGTCCCGGCATCACCGACCGGGATCTCGATGCGCGCAGTCGCCGTGCTGATGCGAACCATCGACCAGCTCGGCGAGAGGGCGGCGGGCCGCACCGATCTTGCCGCCGCGCTCGGCCGCGCTCGGAAGGTCCGGCCTGCGAGCCTGTGGATCTTCCTCCTCGCCTGCGCGACCGGCGGCGGCTCCCTGGCGATCATCTTCGGCGCCCAGGATGCCACGGCGGTGCTGCTCGCCGCAGGCAGTGCTGCGCTGGGCGGTGCGATCCGCCGCCTGCTTGGCCGGGCGCACGTCGGACCGATCGGGCAGGTGTTCGCTGCCGCGTTCCTCGCCGGCATCATCGGCGGGCTGGCCGTGCAGGCGGACCTCAGCTCGTCGCTGCGACTGATCGCAGTGTGCCCGGCGATGATCCTGGTCCCCGGCCCTCACATCCTCAACGGCGCCCTCGACGTGCTCGCGTTGCGCATCCCGATCGGCTTCGCCCGCCTCGGCTACGCAGCGATCCTGCTGCTGTCGATCGGGACAGGCTTGGCGGTCGCGCTGGCGATCTTCGGCACCGATCTGCCCAACGACCCGGCAGGGCGCACCGTGCCGTTCTGGCTGGACGTCACAGCCGCCGCAATCGCCGCCGCGTCCTACCCGGTGTACTTCTCGATGCCGTACCGGCTTCTCGCCTGGCCGGTCGTGGTCGGCGCTATCGCCCACGGGCTGCGCTGGTGGGCGATGAGCGTCTGGGGTGTGAACATCGTCATCGGCGCCTTCCTCGCGTGCCTGTTCGTCGGCATCGTTCTCGCTCCGATCGCGCGGCGACTCCACATCCCTTCGCCGGCATCGGCTTCGCCGCCGTCGTCTCGCTCGTCCCCGGGGTGTTCGTCTTCCGAGCGATCAACGCTCTAGGTAGCCTGCCGTTCGGGGGTGCCGATCCACAGCTGCTCGGCGGAATCTCCGATGGAATCACCGCCCTCGTCATCGTCATGGCGATGGCCGTCGGCCTCGCCGTGCCGACGCACCTCTACGGGCTTCTGCGGAAGGAAACGCGGCCATGAACCGGGCGATTCTCCTCCCGACGGTGCTTAGCCTGATCGCTGGTGTCACCGATGTGACCAGCTGGCTTCTACTCGGCGGGTTCTTCTCTGCCCATGTGACCGGCAACCTCGTCGTCGTCGCGGCCGACATCGTGACCGGCACACCACCGGACATCGTCGCAGTCCTCGCCATCCCCGTGTTCATCCTCACGACAGCGGTGGCGACCATCGCTGCGCGACGTATCGGCGCTGACTCTCCGAACGTAACCACAGTGCTGTTCGGGGCGCAGGCCGCGTTCCTTGTCGCCGCTGGCATCCTCTCATTCACCACACACGCATCCGCCAACCCTAAGGAAGGCATGGCGATCGTGATCGGGATCTGCGCTGTCTGCGCGATGGCGACACAGAACGCCTACCTGCACATCGTTCCGCCCCGCGCCCTGTCCACCGCCGTGATGACCGGCAACCTTGTCGCCGCAACCGTCGCCGTGACAGACATTCTGCGTACTCGAGGCGCAGCGACGGATGCACGCGCTCGATGGACTGCGAGCTGGCCGTTGCTTGCCGGATTCGTCGGCGGCTGCCTGATGGGGGCGACAGGAGCCACCCTCTTCAGTGATCAAGGGGCTCTGGTTCCAGCTGCACTGGCGGTCATCCTGTTCGCCGCAGAGCTGGCACGTAGGCACGCTCACGCTGCTCCGCAACGAGTGACTGGGTAGCTGCCATCAGGGTCCCGTCCCGCGTCAGGTGAGGTCAGCTCCCCGACCGGGGGATGTGGGACCAAAGGGCCACTTCTACAGTCCTACGTAGCCGACAGCGACGCTCCCGCTTCCACCCTCTTCCAAGATTTCCGAAAGGTCCACCAACCATGTCCAACCTCACTGCACGGGGCGACGTACGCGGCGCGTCGCAGCAGGAGCGTGTGAAGGCCAAGCCTTCGTACCGACGTGCCGGATCACGCTCCGACCGTTTCGGGTTGGCCGCGATGACCTCGGTCCTGTTCCTCTTCTTCGCCGCAGCCGCTGCACCCAGCCCGCTTCTACCCCTGCTGCTGAACCAATGGCATTTTGAGCCGTGGCTGCTCACATCCGCGTTCGCGGTCTACGCTCTCGCAATCCTGGTCGCCCTGCTGGTCGTGGGACGACTGTCGGACCACATCGGCCGGCGCCCCGTCGTACTCGTCGCCGTAGCGGTCGAGCTGGCCTCCATGATTCTCTTCCTGATCGCCGACAACATCTGGACATTCGTGATCGCCCGCACCCTTCAGGGCTTGGCTACAGGAGCAGCTACCGGTGCGATCTCCGCCGCCATCGCCGACTTCGCAGGAGAGCGCCGAGCTCGCCTCACTGCGACGCTCGGCAGTGTCGGCCCCCTCGCTGGTCTCGCCACCGGAGCTGTCTTCGCCGGTGCCGTCGCCGAGTACAGCCTCGACCCGAAACCAGTGATCTTCGCCGTGCTCGCGTGCCTCTTCGCCGTCGGGCTCGCCGGTGTCGCCCTGGTCCGTGAATCATCGTCGCGACGGCCGGGAGCAGTACGGAGCCTCACTCCCCGTGTGTCCATCCCGCCGGCGGCCCGCCGCGCGTTCTGGAAAGCAGTGCCCATCGCAACAGCCGTCTGGATGGCAGGAGGGTTCTACCTCTCCGTCGTCGGGGAAACCGCCCGCGACGTCCTCGCGATCAGTGACGAATTCCAGAGCAGCCTGCTCATCGCCGGGCTTTCAGCTACAGGCGCGATCACCGTCGTCATCAGCCAACGACTTCGCGCCCGCACCGGCGCCACCATCGGGATGCTCCTGATAGCCCTCGGAATGCTGAGCGGTATCGTCGCGATCCACACCGCATCCGTCGCCCTGCTTGTCGTCGGCACGATTGTCAGCGGCGCCGGGTTCGGTATGGCCTTCGCCGGCGCTGTCGGTCTCGTCATCCCCCACGCCCACGCCCACAAACGAGGCGAACTGTTCTCCGCGATCTACGTCGTGAACTACCTCGCATTCGGAGTTCCCGCAATCATCGCCGGCTTCCTCATCGTCCCGCTCGGGCTGTCGGCCGCCGTGATCCTCTACGCGGTCGTCGTTGTCGCCGTCGCCGTGATCGGTGTCTTCGTCCAAGCCCTGCCAACACCCTCAACCCGCCGTACACGCGTCAGATTCAGCACATCAAACCACCCCGAGAAGGAGCCCCGACTATGACCGACTCTTCACAACCAGCGACCACCTTTCCGAAGCCGGCCGCTGCCAGCCACCACCCTGTCATCCCCGGTATCGCCGACCCCGCCGCGCTCGGCCTGGGCGCATTCGGCATGTCAACCGCACTCCTCAGCTTCGGAAACGCAGGCATCGTCCCCACCGCCGCTACCGCAGTCCTTGGACTCGGCTTCTTCTACGGAGGGATAGCCCAGCTCATCGCCGGCATCTGGGAGTTCGTGCAAGCCAACACCTTCGGTGCCCTTGCCTTCGTCTCGTACGGCGCGTTCTGGCTCGCCTACTGGTGGACGGTCACCACACCCAACGTTCTCCACGACGCCGGGGGAGCAGGGATGGGAACCTTCCTCCTGCTCTGGGCGGTGTTCACCACCTTCATGATCGTCCCCTGCATCCGAATCTCGAACTTGCTGACGGCATTGTTCACCGCGGCCGCCATCACTTTCATATTGCTCGCGATCGCCGAGTACACCTCCTCCGAAGTCATCACCCGAGTCGCCGGATACACCGGCCTGATCGTAGGAGTACTAGGCCTCTACGGCTGCTTCGCATCCGTAGTCAACGCAACCTGGCGCCGCGCAATCATCCCTCTCGGCAGCCGCGATCTCTGATCTACGACCAACCCCGCACACGAAAGGCAACGACATGACAAACGACCCCAACTGGAAGCTGCCAAACGTTCCCACCTTCACTCTCGCCAGTCCGGACTTCACCGACGGCAAAGAATTGCCGAACTGGGTCCGCGGCGCCGCAGCGGGAGGTGAAGACCGATCACCAGAGCTCCGCTGGGAGGGAGCACCCGCCGAGACGCAGAGCTTCGTCCTCACCGTCTTCGACCCGGATGCCCCCAGCGGGTCAGGGTTCTGGCACTGGACGCTCATCAACATCCCAGCGACCACGACCTCCTTGCCCCGCGGCGCTGGTACTGACGACACGCTCCTCCCCGTCGGTGCAGCACGCCGCCGCAACGAATACGGCTCCAACGTCTTCATCGGCGCGGCGCCACCCGTAGGCACCGGACCCCACCGGTACGTCTACACGCTCAGCGCCCTCGACGTGCCCGCTCTCGAGGTAACAGCAGATGTGACGCCCGCAATCATTGGCCTCCGGTTGCGCGCCCACATCATCGGCCGCGCCCAAATCACCGGTCTCACGGAGACGGTCGCAGGCTGACCATCGACTCCGCATTGGACGGGTCTCGGATTCGGGGACGCTTCAGCTCCGGCGTCGGCGTGCGGGTCGAAATGCTTCCCCTTTTACTCGCGATGCGAGAGGCCGGACCGCACCAGCCGGCGTCAGCGTCCGCCACGAACGACACGTGTTGTGCGGTCCATCACGACTAAGTCCACGCTGACGCAACTTGAGACGGTAGCTGACGCGTCCCAGGTAAGAGAGGACGCGTCCTAGGTAAGAGAGTAGTAGGAACACGAATGACTGAGGTACAACTTTCCACGCCTCGGGATATCGCACTGATTTCATCGATCGAGCAGTACCCGTCGACGGAACCGATTGACTTGGGGACACTTGTCGCCCCCACTACGGCCAGCTGACTATCGGACTGCTCCGACGAAATTCGAAACGGCGCAGTTGCGAGCGATGTCATCCATCGCGATCTGCTCCGTCGAGGCACTCTCAAAAGCGGCGGCGATCCCGATGCCCGTGTCGCCGTCGTCTTTGGTCGCGAAGCCGTGCGGTTCTCGCAATGCCCAGCCGCCCGCTTGGGGATCGGCTTACGGGCGATAAGTGACGATCGCTCTGTGACCGGTTCGCCGCCTCGAGCGTGTTGTAGCGCCGGGGAGTTGATCGGATCTCTATGGTGGGCGGGTGAGCGACCCGGATTGGATTGAAATCACTCGCCAGTCGTATGACACCGTTGCAGATAACTACGCGGACTTCACTCGGGCTGCGATGGGCCGGGTGCCGGTCGCAAATTCATTCTTGGACCTCTTCTCATCGCTTGTTGTACGGGAGGGGCGCGTCCTCGACGCAGGCTGCGGCCCTGGTTGGGTCACGGCCTACCTGCGCGACCGCGGTCTCAACATCAGTGGCATCGACCTTTCACCCCGGCTCATTGAGATAGCGCGCACGAATTACCCGGAAATCAGTTTCGAGG
>NZ_JBFTHV010000007.1:0-208995 GCF_056394405.1 Leifsonia sp. 10N434
CATCGACCTTTCACCCCGGCTCATTGAGATAGCGCGCACGAATTACCCGGAAATCAGTTTCGAGGTCGGGTCGATCACAGAGCTTCCCTCCCCAAACCGGAGTCTCGCCGGCATCACCTGCTGGTGGGTTCTCCATCACGTCCCCGACAKCTCTCTCAGCACTGTCCTCGCGCAGTTCTTCGAAAAGTTGAAGCCCGGCGGCTACCTGCTCGTCGGCGGCCACCTCGGAGCATCAACGCACACGAAGACCGAGGGCTACGGCGGGCTCCCCATGAACGTGCACATGGTCAAGCGTTCTTTGGACACCTTTGCCGAACTCCTCGAGGCGCGCGGCTTCGTGATCGACCTGCAAGCAACTCTCGACCCCGCATCGACGGCGCCGGGGCTCATACTTCTCGCGCACAAGACGGTCTAGAGCCGCCAACGACGAGAACGCGAGCGCGAGCGCGAGCGCGAGCTGATGGGTCCTCTCCTGACATCGCGAATAGTTCGGTGAGAGTTCTTCCGACCCCGTCGGAAGACCAACACAACACTCCGATTCGTTACGCTGCGGTGATGAGCTCGACCACAACGATCTATGAGAACAGCGGTTGGTGGCTGGCGTTGGCTATAGTCAACGCCGGCCCGGCCGAAACGAAGCGGCGCCGTCGATGGGTGTGGTTCGTGCTCGGGCTCCTTCTCGGCCCGCTAGCGACCGCACTGGTCGTCGTATGGGCGCCTCCTGCTGACGTGACCCTGAAGTAGGTCGACGAGCACATGCGAAGGCGGATCGTGTTGTGGGTGCTTCTTGTGGCAGCTGTTGTTCTGATCCTGGTTGGCACGGCAATCCTGCTGTTCTCCCCGGTCGAGTTCGGCTGGACCGCATATACGCCGCTGTCCGGAGAGTCGTTCTCATTCACTGGGATGTACCCGCTTACGGCAGCGCGGGCCGCGGGTGTTGGAACCGCGGTGGCCGGTCTGCTGGTAGTCGCCGGCGTCGTCGGTTGGACCCTTGGTCGCAGGTCGACTCGCCAGGGAACTCGATAATCCCGTGATGGGCTTGCTACGCCAGCTGATCCTCGCGTCGTGCGCGACCGCGCCGGCCAGCGGTCAGACGTGTGATGACACTATGGGCAGCATTGGTCCTTTGCCGGACTGGGTGCTGCTCGTCGTCGGTGTGATTGTCGTGATCATCGTTGCGGCGGCCATATGGAGGTACGCGAAGCGCTCCAGACCATAGTGAGGGATCCTGCTCGGCTGCGCGCAACGTGCGCCCGCTCAGGGATCGGCTTCCGATACGGTCAGGGTATGGGTGATGGCGGCGGGACTTTGGTCCTCGGGGCGAGTGGACAACTGTGTAGGGAGCTCCAGTTCCCATGTGCCCGGCCCCCGAAGAGCGAAGGCGGTACGCGATGTCGAGCGACGATCGGATCGAGATCCGCGAGTTGATCAATCTGCACGGTCATTTGATGGACGAGGGCGAGTTCGGGCGGCTGGAAGAATTGTTCACCGCCGATGTTGTCTATGACCTCTCGGCCTACGGCGACGGGAAACTCGTGGGGATAAACGCTGTCGTCGAAGCCGGGAGAGACTTGGGCAGCGCCAATCCGATTGGCCACCATGTGACGAACGTGATCGTCACCCACCTCGCGGACGACGTTGCGCACGTCCGCAGCAAGGGGCTGGCGGTAATGAGTGGCGGAACGACCGGATCCGTTGTCTACGACGATGTCCTGCATAGAACCGAACATGGCTGGCGCATCGCTCGGCGCTCGGTGCTACCACGGCGCGCTCCGCTTCAACCGTCCCGTTAGCGGATGGACTTACGGGCGCTGGCCGTTTCCCTGTCTATTGGGTTATCGAACCGGCTCTCGAGGGGACAGGTGCAGGATCCTGCGGGCGTATCGCTCGTATTCGTCGAAGTCGATCGGATTGCACAGGCGCGCGATCACGTTGAGGACGAGCACGAGGCCGACAACGACGAAGTAGGTGATCGTGACTTCGACGACGCCGTGCTGCAGTGAGTCCGCCGGCACACCGGGAGGCAAACGGTTCACATATACGGGGTCCACCGCACGGGCGGCGAAGACGGTGTGAACAGCGAGTACTCCCCACAGGACCGCGACGATCGAGAACCCGGCGAAGCCCCACACGTCCGACGCTCGGCTTCGCGACGGTCGCGCCGTACGCAGCTGGAATTGATATTGGAGCCCGTCGTTCACGCTCAAGCGCTGGAACGTCCACGCCCACATGACCAGGAACAGCCCATCGAGGTAGTCAAAAGTGCCCCGTGCCAACTGCGCGACTGGAGGCGACCGATACAAGCCGGCGTTGCCGGCGACTGTGAACAAAGCGAACGCTCCACCGAAAACCACCAGGGTCAATGCGATGAACAACCACACCTGCGTGCGGCTGTTCCTCATCAGCCGGGTGTCCACAGCCGGCTCCGCCCACATCCCCACGACCGCCTCCCCCCCCCCCGTGAGCCGGCCAGCGCGAAGAACACCCGGTGATAGACCCACCGCCGACGCTAGTCGTATGTCTCGTTTCACGAAGCGACCCAAAACGGGGTGCGCTCAGCTGCCAACGCCGAAACCAAGTTCACCAGACCACTGATGGACGCCCGGCCAGCGATCCTCGTGCGTGCCACGATGGTCGGATGGACTGGTTCGTCGATCCGCTGCGCGGACGTTGGCTGCAAGAGCGAATACCCGAGCTTGGGATGATGGTGCCTTCGGGCATGCCCGCTTATGCGCGCGTCCTGCACCCCGTCGACGCGCATAACGACGCAGACGACCGCGAGGAGGTCTGGAGCTGGGCGGATGTGGCTGCGCGTAACGATGTGACTTTGGACTCCACCACCGAGTGGCTGGACATCACCCGCGAACGCACCGCAGAACAGTGGACCGATGGCTGGTCGATCGCCGAGCCGCATGAGGGATGGATTGACCCGGCCCTGCTCGCATCGTTCGTGCCCGCCCTGCGTGCGCATACCGGCAACGCCGATGCGATCACCGTCGCGGTCTGGGAGGGCTGGGGATTCGGTGCCTCCAGCATGGGGACGTACGCGATATTCAGCGATGACGTCGATTCGGACCCCGAGCTGCCGCACGACGACCCGATCGAGAGGACGCTCCGAGCGACCGATCCGCGCCTGGTGGCGATGGATGACTTCGAGCATGGCGCCTTCGAGCGGGCCATGCGCGGGCAGGTCCAGGAGTTCAGCGAGCCCCGCTTCGACCTCCCCGACCGCAGATATGTCCTCGGATCAACGAGCCTCGACGCCCTCGCGCGACCGGACTGGCCATACGGTGCGGGGCTCGGATGGGTTCCGGGCGACATCGACGGCATCATGCCGCAACTGATCTGGCCGGCAGATGAGGCCTGGTGCCTCTCCATCGAGGTGGACGCACCGTACACGGTCGTCGCTGGCCCGCGAGAGTTGATCCGCGAAATCCTTGCGCTTCCGGGCGTGGAAGGTCAGACGATGCAGGAGCCGCACTACCGCTGACATCGGGACGAGTGGTTCAAGCAGGCCGGGAGGACGCTTCCCCAGGCGACCGTCGGGAAATGCCGAACCAACTTCGGGCAGACCCAAGTCAGCCACGAGCTGTGATTCGCCGCGCTGAGCGCCTCTGCCCACTGATGAATCCTTCCGGGCGGCGTCTCCCGGTGTTACTCGATCCTTGCGTATGTGGCATGAGGGCCCGTCGTCAAGGCGCTCAACCTACCGGGCGGACCCTTGGCGCTCGTCTCGGCAGGAGGAGCAGCACCACCGGCACAGCTGCCGCTGCGACGATCGCCGCGCCGATGAGGTTCTCAGCGAGTGGGTTGCCAGCCGAGATGTCGATCGGCTCGCCGATGCAGCCGATGAGGACAACGAGTGCGAGCGGCACGATTGCCGCCAGGCCCCGGCGACCTCTCATAGCCCCCAGCGCACCGACGACCAGGAACAGCGCACCGGCCACACAGGCCACGATCATGAAAGCGACGCCGCGATTGGCTGCATTGGTCGTGAGGTGGCCGATGATGCCCTGGCCCGTGGCCCACTGGACGGCGAGAAAGCCTGCGAGAACTACCAGCACGCATGCGTAGCAGCACGCTAGAACCGCCGCGATGATGACTGGGCCTGTTCGACGTAGACGCACGGGCGGGAGCTTCGGCACAGCGCGAGTGTATCCACTCACGTGCGGTCAGCCAGCCTCAGGCACGATTCGCGCAGAAGCTTCCCGAGAACAACCGGCGTCCTGGCCTGTTCGCCGTTGAGCAAGTCCGGACATTTGCTCGTGTCCCTGAACCTGCGTTGCGAAAAGCGGTTGGATGCGGCCGGCGAAGCCCAGGGTAAGCGAGAGACGACAACCAATAGAGAAGTAGTCGAAACCAAGAACGATGAGACCAACCGAAAAGAGGGCCGAGGACAAAGAAGACGAAGATTGAAGCAGACAAGGAAAGCGGACGATTCACGCAGAGATAGATCGAAAGCCAATGCACGTAGGCACTTTAAGTGGAGACCTTCGGCAGCCCAGTGAATGACAGTGGTCGCGTGTAAACCCGGTTGCATGGCAAATCGGGGGAATTCCGGCAAGGCAGGGCGGCGCGAGGCGTCCTACGCGCGGCAGCGCCAAGCGCGCGACGCCGCCGCTATACGGCACGCGGAAGACCGCGATCGCGAGGCCGCAAAGCGTCACGCCGCTGACGCGATGTTGGAGTTGCAGGCTAAATGGGGCACGCGCGTCGACGCCCTCAAGAGGCTCGCTGAGGTTTCGCGGACTGTCGATCGACTCCGTCGCGAACAGGACGCATCGCTTCTCGAGCGGGACGAGTTGATTGCACAGCTTCGCGTGGTGGGCGAGAGTTGGAACTCACTCGCAGCCCGGACGGGTCTCAGCCGGCAAGCGCTCAGCAAACGTAATAGTGACTCCGCCCGATCCAGCCAGGCGAATACATCGAGGATCTAGCGCCCCTAGAGTGTGAGCGTGGCGCCACCTCACCTGAACCCATTTCCTCCTGTCGAGCTCGGCGGAGTTCGGTTCCTAGTCGACCAGCGCCGCCCGGTGGCGTTGCTCCAGAGCGGGGATGCGGACCGTTTTGTGACCTGGCCGAATGCGCCCCTACCTCGACGCACCGCGATTGCACACCTGGTAGCTGCCCCAAATGCAATCTGGGTGGTGTACGAGGAAGATGGCCCTGACACGGTCGAAAGGGGATGGTCCACGGCCGTCCGGATCAGCCAAGACGGTTCCGCCGTCGGCGTTGACATCGGACAGTTCTCTGTCATCGGGGTCGACTCAGCAGGGATCTGGGCCAGTGATCGTTCGTGGCCCTCGCCGGAACCGCTTCCCGGCGAAGGCGAGATCGAGGAAGCGCCGTCCTTCGATGGTGCGGGCCTGCCGCTGGAGTCATGGAACGACTTTCAGAGGCGCGAAGAGCTTTGGCATCAAGAACGAGTGGGCACATACTCCGACGTCGCCACCATCGGTGCAACGGAGGAATTCGAGAACTCCGACGATGAGGTCTCGTACGGCTGGTTCGCGTTCGCGCCCGGCGACATCCGCGAGGAATCAGGAAAGCGGTTGGACCCGCCGCCCCTGCCAGGCCCATCCGCACCGGCCGAGCTCGTCCGCTTCAGTGTCGACGGGCGTATCGACACGCTCAAGATCGACCGCACAGTTGCCGAGATCGAACAGGTTGGCCCCCGAACGGTCATCACGTTCTTTCCGACCAACCCCGTCGGAACGCTAGACGAAGAGGGGGGCGCGATCAGCTACTCCTACCCTCAGAGCCAGATCGTGGTTGACTTCACCGCCGGGATTCCTTCGACTCTGTCTGTCAACGACTACGAGGCCGCGGTGTTGCCTACGGAGGACTGGGGTGAAAGCTGCGCCGAGGACGCACCTACCGGAGCTTTCGAGGACGACGCGCGCGATCACGTCGACCTCACAGGTGTCGACGGAATCGAGTGGGTGCTCGCGCAGCTCAGCCCGGAATATATCCGGCTCGCAGTTCGTCGCGTGGTCGAACAGCTCCGCTCGCTGGACGAACCGCATACGATCTGGACGAGGCGCGACGACCAGGTCCACCAAGTCGAGAGCCCGTATCAGGAAGTAAAAGTCCGCGTGAGCGGAGGCTGGCCTGACATTGTGGTCACGCTCGAGTTCCGCCACCGAGAGTACTCAGATGCGCTTTACCGCCGGCGGTACAACGTCTTTGATCCCACTGGGCGACCGATCGACAGTGATTACCTCACGCTGTACCTGGAGGAGGACATGGCCACAGGCGATCACCCAGCCGAGAAGGATGGCGTTATCGAACTTCCCGACCCGTGAGGCCCCATAGATCTTTTGAATGGTACAATATCTCGTACCACTTGGAGGAATCATGGCCATCACAGCAAGCGAGGCTCGCAGCGACCTGTTCGGCCTCATCGAACGCGTCAACCTCGACCAGACCGAAGTCGAGATTACGTCCAAGCGCGGTTCGGCCGTGCTGATGTCCAAGGACGAGTACGACTCGCTGCTCGAGACCACCTACCTCCTGCGCTCCCCCAAGAACGCACGGCGCCTCATCGACGCCATCGAGAGCGCACGCTCGGGAGACATCACCGAGCACGACCTGACCGGTGAGTAGTCGCAAGCTCGCCTGGACGGCCGGCGGCTGGGAGGACTACCTCTACTGGCAGGGCCAGGATCGGCGAACGCTCAAGCGCATCAACCTCCTGATCGAAGACATCCTGCGCGACGACCCATTCGAGGGCATCGGCAAGCCGGAGCCTCTGAAACACGCACTAGCGGGAGCCTGGTCACGACGCATCGATGAGGCGAATCGACTTGTGTATCTCGTCGACGACGCCTATGTGATCATTCTTCAGGGCCGCTATCACTACTAGCGGAGTTCAGCGAGCCGGTCGCAGGCTCGTCTCGGTGCCGTAGTCGAACATCCCGACGTAGTGGAACCACTCGCCGAGCAGCGGGCTGCACAGCCGCACGTCGATGCGACGCCGCCCGCCTACGACACTGTCGTGCACGGTCACCGTGGCGAGTCGGGGGACCGGTACCCGTCCACGACCGATGTGCACCCACTGCCGGTCGGAGCGTAAATGCAGACCGCCGCTGTCGGCCGTGACCAGCATGCGCACCTCGAACCCGTTCCGACGGCCCATGAAATCGTGGAGGTGGCCGTCAACAATGCGGAGGGTGTCCTCGAGTCGGCGGTCGCCCGACAGGAAGCGGAAGGTCCGGACGGCGTGGAGCCCGCCGTTCGGGGTTGAAGTATTGGTGATGCGGAACGGAACGTCCGATCCGAAATCGGGGAACAGTATTCGCTGTCGCGCCATCGTATGCAGCAGCGGTCGGAGCACCGGGCGCGTGCATCCAGCCGACTCGAACACACCGTGCCCGACACCGGCACCGGCTGAGACGTGGGTACGCAACGGCTCGGGCAGACGGGCGAGGTCCGCGCCGAGTACAACCTCGAACGCGGACCGGGTCACACGCGACTCTCGTGCCGCACGGGTTTCAGCCGCGCGGGGGCATCGGAGGCCCCCGGGAACTCGCAGCGGAACTGACCCGCGTAGCCGAACAGGAAACCGAATACCGGGTTCCTCACCTCGAGCTCGATGCGGTAGACGTTCGACTTCTCATCGAACCACTCGTGCAACGAGGCGTGCCCGCTGAACAGCATCGGGAAGCGGAACCCGACGAACCTTCCCTCGTAGAACCGCTGCGCGCCCGACTCCAGGTGCAGAGAGCCGTCCGACCCGACCCGAAGGGCGAGATCGACCGCGAGGTGCTGATGCGTTCCGAGGTAATCGAGCACGCGACCGTCATTGAGGATCATCGTGGCGTCGAACCGGCTCGGGCGCCGGCCGACGCGATACTCGCGCACGAAGGTCACGGTCTCCCGGCCGAACGGGTCGCGGTACGGGTAATTCTCGATCGTGAACGGCACATTCTCGCCTACATCGGGGATGAGGATGTTCCGCAGCTTGCCGATGTGCAGGAACGGCACGACCCACCACGGTCCGCGCCGGATCCGCGACATGACGCCGGTCCCCACGCACGCGTAGCCGGCATCCAGGCCAACGCCGAACCGCTTCCGCATCATCGGCGACAGCCGGGCGAAATCCTCGCCGAGCGCCTGCTCGAAGATCGACGTCAAGGGGCCTCCAAGGTCGCGAGGGTCGAGGGCGGCACGTCCGCGCGCCGTGAGGAGCGCGGCGCGCGAAGGCAGCGGGAGGCGCGTGGCCGATCCGCGCGCCAGAACGTCAGGACGGACCACAAAGGCCACGCCTCGGGCGGTGTCCCCGTCTCCGCCCAGATCCGCAGCCGGTCGAAGCTCCATGCTGTCATCCACCCGATGAACGGACGCATCAGGATCGAATCCAGGGCGCGGCCCCACCCGGGCTCGTAGTCGTAGCCCGTGATGAACATCGTTCCGGACTCGCTTGGCAGGTAGCGCCAGTATCCGCGCCCTGCTCCTAGCGGCGACAGCCTGTCCGCCGTCGTGAATCGCAGGGCGGAGGTCCGTGTGCCGTCGGGTCTGCTGCGCTCACCGATCGAGGTGCCCATCCCGACGATGGTGTGGAAAGGCAGGCGACGCTCATACTGGAACCGGTAACCACCGCTCGCGAGTTGCTCGATCGGAACGATCGAGCTGAACCGGAGATCCCAGCGGGGGTGTAGCGCGGGATCCTGTGTCAGTGTCCACAATTGGTCGACCGCGCAGCGGATGTCGATCTCGACGTAGATGCGCTCCCCCGGCATTTCCTCATTGTCGCCGAGACCGGTAGGACTCGCAGGCCCCGATTGGAGGGGCAGCTGAGCGTCTCGTCGAGCGGTCGTTATGTATCAGGACATGCCTGACAGTTCTGCATCAATAAATCTCTGACACTTCTGCGGTGTTTGGTCTTGACAGTTCCTCCCCGATATTTGCCGGCTCGGCAGGAAGCGCTGACGCTCGGCGATGATGTTCGACTCGTTGCAGAGTTGGACGCTGCGGGCGGGAGTCGCGTTCCGCTCACTTGAGCGTCAGGGTGACTTCCGTCATCCCATTGGTAGGAACGGAGCACGTGTACTTGCTGTCATAGCGAATATCCGTCCCTGCTCGATCAGGGTCCGATGGAGTAACACCGGCCTGCATCCCGTTGGGACCCTTGAACCTGGCGTGACCCCCGAGATCGTCTGTGAGTACGAACCCAGCGTGCTCCAATCGCGCAATTGCCTCTTCGCGATGGTCGTCGCCGGACAGGGCGATCGAGCGCTGGTGTGGGTTGCCATCAGGATTGATGAGCCCGGGCTCGTATGTGTAATCGCATGCGAAGTTGCTTATAGTTGCGAGCTTGAGATTCGCGAGCACGGTGTTCATTTTCACTGTCTGCGGGTCAGGTCCGTGGGAGCAGCCGGGAAGTCCGAGTAACACGATCCCAAGCACCGCCCCGGCTGCGATCAACTTCGTTCGCAATGCATCCCCCAAATTCATACGGTCTCAGAGTAGGCAGAGCCGTGCCTCACCCAGCAACCCCGCAAACGGGATACATCGAGGCGTCTCGCACTAGTTCGAGTTGGACGGGCGCCCGTGATCGCGCCCATGAGGGGTTCCCCCGTTCTCGACGCTCCTGCCGAACCGGGACGTTTGAGGGATGAGCCGTCTTGAACCCGTCGATCCTCGCGTCCGTCTCGCCATCCTTCAATGGCGGCCTGATGCACCGCGCGGAGCCGTGAGCACGTTCTGCGCCGAGCACGGGATCTCCCGAGAGACGTTCTGCGCGATCCGCAAACGGGCGGCGGACGACGGACCGGCGGCGGCGTTAGAGCCGCGCTTGAGACGCCCGAAGCAGAGCCCGTCGAGGGTCGGGAATGAGGTGGGCGGGCGGGCGATCGGGGTGCGCGCCGCACTGGAGCAGTCTGGCCTGGATCACGGCCCGATCAGTGTTCACGAGAAGATGCGAGCGTTCGGGATGGACCCGGTGCCGTCCACGGCGTCGGGGGCGCGGATCTTCCGCGATGCCGGGGTGGCCCGGATCGAACCCCGGAAGAAGCCGCGGGCGTCCTACCGGCGGTTCGTCTATCCGGCGCCGAACGCGTGCTGGCAGCTGGACGCCACCGAATACGCCCTCACCGGCGGACGCAAATGCGTGATCTTCCAACTCATCGACGACCACTCCCGGCTCGCGGTCGCCTCCCATGTTGCCTGGGGTGAAACCTCCGAGGCCGCGATCGTCGTCGTCGCCAAGGGCATCTCGGCCCACGGGGTTCCGCAGCGTCCGCTCAGTGACAACGGGGCGGCGTTGAACCCGTCCCGGCGCGGTGTCCTGGGTCAGCTCGTCTCCTATGTCACCTCCCTCGGCGTCGAGCCGATCACCGGGAAACCCTACAAACCGACCACGCAGGGCAAGAACGAACGCTTCCACCAAACCCTGTTCCGCTACCTCGACAAGCAACCGCTGGCGGCCACTTTCGAGCAGTTGCAGACCCAGGCCGACGCGTTCGACACCATCTACAACACCGAACGTCCCCACCAGGGCCTGCCAGGACGGATCACACCACAACAGGCTTGGGAAGCGACACCAGCCGTCACCCCGCCGCGACCAACTCCACGCCCCTCAGCCGCTCTGACACCCGACGGAATCAGAGCAACCCGCATCCGCGACACCGGAACTATCGTGGCCCGCAGCATCCGCTTCCACGTCAGCCGAACCCTCACCGGAACCATCGCCTACATCGTCGAAACCGACCAGACCGTCCAGGTCTTCGACGACCGCGGCACCCTCCTCATCGAACAGCCCTGGCCGGCACCCGGAACCAAATACGTCGGAAGCGGCAAACCTCGCGGCCGCAGACGAACAACCCTCTGACCCTCAAGCGTCACCGATGTCCTGAAACAGAAGCGTCACCGATGTCCTGAGACAGAAGCGTCAGGGATGTCCTGATGCACCAAGTGTCAGAGATGTCCTGAGACAGTTTTGTCAGAGATGTCCTGAGACAGTTTTGTCAGAGATGTCCTGAGACATCACAGTCTCGTCGAGCGGTGGAGGCCATCGCCGTGCCCACACTTTGCCCACACCTGTATGAGATCACCTGAGGTCATAGAGATCTCAATGTGCTCCAAAAGCGCGGAATTCCGCGGATTTTCGGAGGCGCGACTCCCCTGGCGCGGAACCTGAGCGGACTTTTAATCCGCGGGTCGTGGGTTCGAGCCCCACCGGGCCCACTTCACTTGTCTGTCCGGGGTTCACCCGCCGATGAGCGCACTGGTCTGCCGGCGCGGAACACTGCCACCGTCACGCCTGCGGTGAGGAGCACGCTGTATCCCCAGCCCGCGATGACGCAGAGCAGTTCGAACCAGCCTCCACGCCGGGGATTGCGCTCGCGGCACCCATGGGTAGTGTTCGTCGCGAGCCGTGCCGCAGCGATGACGCCGGGGGCGACGGCGACGTGCCGACGATGCGCAGGGAGAGTGCGACATGAGCTCGATCGTGGTTCAGGAATTCATCACGCTCGACGGAGTCATCCAAGCCGGGGGCGGTCCGGATGAGGACCGCGAGGGCGGCTTCGAACTCGGCGGCTGGTCGATTGCGTACGACGAGGAGCACGACCCGTCCGGGGAGATCGGCAATTCGCTCGTGAAGGAGTGGGAGAGCCGCACGGAGGGGCTGCTGCTCGGACGCAAGACGTACGAGATCTGGGCCGGCGCCTGGGGCGTGTGGGACGAGAACGCTGACGGCGTGATGGGCGAGCTGACCCGCCGGTACAACCGCGTCCCGAAGTACGTGGCGTCGCGCACGCTCACGGAGGTGGGCTGGAAGAACACGCAGCTGCTGGGTCCGGATGTCCCGGAGGCGATCCGGAAGCTGCGCGCGGAGCCGGGCGGGGAGATCCGGGTGTGGGGAAGCGCGGATCTGATCGCGACGCTGGCCGAGCACGATCTGGTCGACGAGTACCGACTGATGGTCTACCCGCTGGTGCTGGGCACGGGCAAGAAACTGTTCCGCGATGGTTTCCCGCGCACCCGTCTCGCGCTCGTCGAGAACCGCGCGCTCTCATCCGGGGTCGTGGTCAACGTCTATCGACGCGCGACGGACTGAGAAGCAGCCGGCCCGTCACGCGGCTCGGTACGTCACCCGGGCTCAGTCGGGTCGCCGGGACTAGGTGTACTCGCTCACGCGCTTCACGCGGGGCGCGCCCTCGAGCGCCTCTTCCCGCTCGGGGCCTTCGTCGAGCACGAGAAGACCGGTGTTCGCGTTCGCGGTGTCGGTCAGTTTGGAGAGCCACTCGCGGCTCATGGCGGCGGGCCGGGGCCCGTCGAAGGTGAAGTGCAGCGGGATGGAGGCATCGAGCCAGATCGCGCTGCGGCCGTCGTCGAGGTCCTCCGGATGCTGCCACGTCATCGCGAAGCCCTCGCGTCGCCGCAACTTGGTGACGATCACGATCTGCAGGTGCGCGAGCAGACGGTCGGGAAACTCGATCGTCGCGCCGTCATAGGTCAGGGTGCCCATGTCCTCATCTCCTCTGTGGTCCGTGGGTCCGAGGGGATGGGGCTACGCCCGCGAGCGAGGCTCAGGGCGACGTCCGGACAGATCCACGTACAGTGTGCGCGCTGACACTGTGAGAAGGGGCGTTTTTCCCAGAAATCTCTCGAACCAGGTTCCGCGGAGTTCAGCGGGCGAAGAGGCGCGCCCAGAAGCCGCGCCGCCGCACGGGACGCGATTCGGGCTCGCGGTCGGCGGGCACGAAGCCGACGATGCCGCAGCGCACGCAGTCGATGTAGTACTCGTGAACGGAGAGGTCGACGCCGACGTACGGATTGCGGTGCAGGGTGGCTGCTCCCCCACACTGCCGGCAGCGTGTGGTCGTGGGCGACGCATCCACGGTGGTGGTTCTCCCTCCGGGCGACGCGCAGGTTCTCGTCGCCTCTGGCAGGATACGCCGTGCCGACGGCGCAGCCCGGCAACCCGCAGCGCGACGGCGCAACCCGCAGCGCGACGGCGCACCCCGGAACCGTTGACACGAGGTTCGCGCATCCAGCACGCTGGTGCCACGCGGGGCATCCGGCCGATCGACGCCGGTGACGAGCGAGCGACGGGAAGGCACCCAGGATGAGCAGCTCACAACGTACGGCGATCGTGACCGGAGCGAGCAAGGGGATCGGGCTGGCGGTGGTGAAGCGACTGCTGGCCGACGGCTGCACGGTGATCGCGGGGGCGCGTTCGTCGACTCAGGAACTCGATGCGCTGATCGCGGACGACTCCCACGACCCGCACGACGCGGGCGGCGGGGTGGAGTTCGTCTCGGCGGACCTGTCTCAGCCTGGCGCGGCGGAGCAGCTCGTGGCGGCGGCGGGTGACCGGGTGGACATCCTTGTGAACAATGTGGGCGCGACGACGAGCCGGGTGGACGGCTTCCTGTCGATCACGGATGAGCAGTGGATGGCGTCGCTGAATCTCAACTTCCTGGCGGCGGTGCGGATGTGCCGGGCGGTGGTGCCAGGGATGCTCGCCGCAGGCTCCGGCGTGATCGTGAACGTGGCGTCGGTGAACGCGTTCCTGCCGGATCCGGGCGTGATGGACTACAGCGCGGCCAAGGGGGCTCTGCTGAACTTCGCGAAGGCGCTGTCGAAGGAGGTGGGACCGGCGGGCATCCGGGTCAACTCGGTGGACCCCGGGCCGGTGGCGACGGACCTGTGGCTCGGGAACGCCGGCGTAGCCAACACGGTGGGTGCGGCGAACGGGATCACGCCGGAGCAGGTGGCGGAGAATGCGCTCTCGTCGTCGGCGACGAAGCGGTTCACGCAGCCGAGCGAGGTGGCGGAGGTGGTGGCGTTCCTGGCGGACGAGCGCCTGCCGAACCTGACGGGGTCGGCGATCACGATCGACGGCGGGCTCATCCCGACGCTCTGACTCCCGACGAGGCGATCAGGCGAAGCCGGGCGCGAGGTCGGCCAGATACCGCGCGTAGCCGCCCTCGACGCGGCCGACGAGGCGGCTCGAGGTGAGCACGGGGGCGCCCTCGGACTCGGCGACGACGTGTCCGCCGGCGCGCAGGCGACGCACGAGGTCGACGTCTTCGTCGGTCGCGGCGGCCAGGAAGCCGCCGACGCGGAGGTAGACGTCGCCGCGCACGCCGAGATTGGCGCCGTGTACGTGTCCGAGCGTGGAGCCGGGGCTGTGCGTCCGCAGCCACTCGGCGCGGCGCACGTCATCGAGCTCGCCGAGCACGGGGACGACGGCCCCGACGAAGGCGTCGGCGCCGGCTAGCGCTGCGTCGAGATGGGCACGGAGCCAGGATGCGGGAACGGTGCTGTCGGCGTCGGTGGTGGCGATCCAGACGGAGGCGGGATCGTCGTCGATCAGCCGCAGCCCGAGGGCGGCACCGTGGCCGCGTGCTCGTCCGACGTCGGCGAAATCCTCGTCGACCACGACGACTTGCGGGAAGCCGGCGGCGATGGAGGCGGAGTCGTCGGTGCAGCTGTCGAGCACGAGCACGATGGTCACGGTGGCGGAGGGCACGGCGGCAGACGGCACGACGGCGCAGGCGTCGATGATGGAGCCGAGGCAGGCGGCGAGGGTCTCCGCTTCGTCGCGTGCCGGCACGACGACGAGGATGTGTCGCGGCGAGGTGGTCATCGCGGTGTCCCTCCGTCTGCCTGGAAGGCCTCGAGCAGGAACGCGGCGTCGCGGTGCTCGACGACGGAGGCGAGCCCTGCGTGCCCTGCGGTGGCGCGGAACACGGCGTGCGCCTGCTCACCGCTCTGGGCGAAATCATCGGCTGCGCCCAGCCAGTGGCAGAGCACGACGACCCCGCCGGGCGCGAGCGACTCCCGGCAGCGCTCGATGGTGGCAAGCCACTCGTCGTCGGCGAGGTAGTACGCGACCTCGGAGATGACGATGAGGTCGAAGGCACCCGCGGGCCAGGCGGAGGGCACGTGCATCCGCTCGACCGAGACGCCCGGTTGCGCCGCGAGCCGCCCCCTCGCGGTGGCGACGGCGGCAGCGGAACCATCGACGGCGACCACGGTGTCGCTCCGCTCAGCGAGCAGCAAGGTGGTCTCCCCGATGGAGCAGCCGAGCTCGAGCACGCGGCCGTACCGCTCGGCCGGAAGGGAGGCGAGCAGGAGAGAGCGTTTGCGTCGCTCGTACCAGCGACTGCGCACGGCCCACGGGTCGTCACTTCCGGCGTGCAGCCGCTCGAAGTGCGCGTCGCGTTCGAGCGCGGTCGGGTTCCGCTCCGGGCGGATGAGCACCTCGGGGCCGGTACGGACGATGTCGACGAACTCCTCGCTCAGCACTCCATCGGGATTGGCGGCCGACCGCAGCTGGGAGGGGAAGGCGTCGAGTGCGTCGTTTTTGCGGCGCCGCGCTTCGTCGGTCAGGGGGACGGCGAGCATCCGGGACCACGGAGCGTCGTCGGGCTCGCCCCACTGCCAGAGCCAGATCGGGTAGAAGAGCACCTCTCGTGCGGCGAGTGCGGCGGAGGAGCCGACCTCGCGGCCGAGGGTGCGATGGTCGCCGTGGCGATCGGCCGGCCACGGCGCCAGCACGAGCACGCGATCGTCCGCATCGGCCAGAGCCCGGTCGATGCGGTCACGCAGGGCGGTCGCGTGGTGCTTGAGCGCGCCGTCGGGGAGGTCCCAGGCTTCGACGTGCGATGCGAGGCCGAGCCGGCTCAGCGCGTCGGCCAGCTCGTCGGGCCGGCGGTCATCGCCGCTGGCGGTCGCCACGATGATGCGCACGGGAACGCCGTGCTCGGCGGCGTGGGCGAGCAGGCCGCCGACGCCGATGGTCTCGTCGTCGGGATGCGCGGAGAAGACGATCAGTTCGCTCACGGCGCCGACGTCGAACGGCGGCACGTCGCCCCAGCGCGGATCGGCCGCCCATTCGGCGGCGCCGGTGCGGGCGCGCACCGCATCGAACGTCACCATGCGGGTCCGGCCTCGCCGCGGAGGTGCTCGAACAGCGAGACGTCGTCCGGCCCGCGATGGTATTGCGAGACGTAGAGGTCGAGATCGGCGTACCGGCGCGCGATCGATTCGTCGAACGCGAGAGCCGCAGGGCCGAGGACGTCGCGGACGGCGCCGAGGACCTCGACGACCGTATCGGCGACCTGACCGCGCACGGTGTGCGCGAGCACGGCGGCGGCGTGGGGGTCCAGGCCTCCGTCGTCGATCACGTCGCCCGCGTGCGCCAGCTGGAGGCGCGCCCCGTCGAGGGATCGGTGGAGCCGCCCGGCGGTCGCGGCCGCCAGCGGGCCGGCGCCGTCTCGCCCGGCACGAGCCCGGAGCGCGGCATACAGCGGCAGGCAGCCGCCCCACCAGCAGGCGGCGACGCCGATCGCGCCCCAGCGGAAGCCGGGACGGGTGAGATACCAGCCGGCCCCGCCGACGGGCTCCGCCACGGCGTCACCGAACTCCAGCGGGCCGCTCTCGACCTCCGCCAGTCCCCGGGCGACCCACTCGACCGGTTCGGCGTGAACGCCCTGCTGCCGCAGGTCGACGCTGAACATACGCCTCTCCCCCGCGTCGGTGCGCGCCGTGATGAGGGCATCCGTCACCTGCGCGCCGAGCGAGCACCACGGCTTCACGCCGTCGAGCTGCCACCCGCCGGCGTCGCGCCGCTCGGTCGCCAGCAGGCCGGCACCGGGCGCCTCTGCTGCGAACACACCCCACGTGCGTCCGGCCGGCGGCGCATCGGCACCGCTCTCCTGGAGGATCGCGACGGCGTCGAGGTGCGGCTCGATCACGCGTGCTGCGGTCACGTCCGCCTCGGCGACGGCCGCGAGGAACCGGAAGCGCTCCGCGGTGCCGCCGGACGCCGGCTGCGGCGCCAGCACGGCCGGGTCCAGGACACGCAGGGCGTCGAGCAGCGGCGCGACCCTCCCGCCGCACTGCTCGGCGGCGGCGAGGTACGCGCGCTGTTCGTTCGAGAAGGGCTGGGTCACCGGGCGGAGGGCGTCCGGTTCTCGGCGCTGACCATCCAGGCGTACTGCTCGAGGGTGGAGATGATCTCGTGCAGGATGTCGGCGGTGGTCGGGTCCTCTTCGTCGACGTCGTCGTGCACGTCGCGCATGGTGGCGACGGTGGCCTCGAGACGCTCGGTGATCAGGTCGACGACCTCGGCGGTGTCGACCTCGCCGTTCGGGTACTCGGGCAGGCTCGTCGTCTTCGCGACGGTCGCACTGCGGCCATCCGGTGTCGCGTGCAGTGCACGCAGCCGCTCGGCGACGACGTCGCTGAACTCACGCGCCGACTCGACGATCTCATCGAGCTGCAGGTGCAGGTCGCGGAAGTTCTTGCCGACCACGTTCCAGTGCGCCTGCTTGCCCTGCAGGTGGAGCTCGATGAGGTCGACGTGCACCCGCTGCATCGCCGCGGTGAGCTCGGCGGAGGCGACGAAGCCGTGCTCGGCGTGCTCGCGTCGCGTGGACGCGGCTCCGGCGGTGTGCGCCTTCGCGGTGGTGGCCCTGCTCCGCGCGGTCTTCGTCGCGGTCTTCGTGTCGGTGTTCGTGGCTGCCACGGTGGTCCTCTCGTCGTGGGCCGGTCCTTGCGACCCGGCTCGTCAGCGACGGTAGGCCGTTCGGCGCACCCGGGGTACCGGGTTGCTTTTTCGACGATCAGTGCCAAGCGTCCCGACCGTAGAATGTGCGGATGACGGCTGCCTCGATCCTCGCGTTCGCCGGGCTGTGCGCGGTCCTCGCGCTGACCCCCGGCCCGGACACGTTCCTCATCCTGCGCTACAGCCTGGTGCGGATGCGCGCGGGCATCGCGGCGTCGATCGGCTCGGCGATCGGGTCGCTCATCTGGGCGGCGGCCGTGGCGTTCGGGCTGGCGGCGCTGCTGGAGCAGTCGGCGGAGGCGTACCGCATCATCAAGATCGTGGGCGGCCTCTACCTCGTCTACCTCGGGGTCAGCGCGTTCCTCGCCTCCCGGCGCGGAGCCGGCCGGCTCGAGCTCGAGCCGCCGCGCGTCCGCCTGCACTCGAGCCTGATCGCGGGCGCGGTGTCGACACTGCTCAACCCGAAGGTCGGCTTGTTCTTCCTCGCGGTGGCGCCGCAGTTCATCCCGCAGGACGGCGCGGCCATCGGAAACACGATGCTCCTCGGCGCCGTGGACGCGCTGGTCGCGCTGGTCTATCTTGCGGTGGTGTCGGTGCTCGCGTCGCGTGCGGTGGTGTGGCTGCGGCGGCCCCGGGTCACGAAGACGCTCGAGCGGGTGTCGGCGGGCATCCTGGCGGCTCTCGGCGTCGGGACGATCGCAACAAGCATCGAGTAGGACCGCATCAACCGCCGGGCGGCAGCGCTCGCGTGCTCAGGCGGCGTCGGCGTGTGACTCGCGGCGCTGCAGCTCGGCGATCAGGGCACGGTACTGCGCAGGATCCATGCCGAAGGTGCGACGGATGGCCTCGTCTTTGACGGCGCGATCGGCCGTCTCGGGGTGCTCGGCTTCGAAGATCAGGAGGAGTCTCTCGCGCGGCGTCGGCATGCTCTCAGTCTGCGCCCGACCTCCGACATCCGCCGGTCAGCCGGCGACCAGCGCCCCGACGCTCAGCAGCGAGGCCGTCGGCACGGTGCAGGCGGTGTAGTCGGTCGTCTTGATGAACAGCGACGCAGTCGATCCCGGCGGGTAGACGCGGAAGCCGTCGGCGGTCTTGGGCTTGCATTCCTCCTCCGGGAGGTTGCCCGCCTGGGTGATCTTGAGGGGAGCCGACGCCTTTCCGCCCGGCGCGAGGGTCACGGTGGGATGCGGCGTGGAGCGGTCGAGCTCGGCGGACTTGCCGAGCTGAGTGCCGTTGCCGTCGCCCACGAAGGAGACACCCGGCCAGCCCTGCAGATCGCAGGAGGACGAACCGGTGTTGGTAAGCACGATCGTGACGCCGATGCTGCCGGCTGCACCACCCGCGCCCGGGCCGATCGCGCCCGACAGGTCTGAGGTGGCGCACTGCCCGTCGATCGGGGTGGCCGTGCTCGTGCCGGTCGGTCGCGGCGTCGCGGTCGAGGTCGAGCTCGGCGACGACGAGTCCGACGCGGAGGGCGAGGGCGTCGTCGGCCCCGAGGTCGGTGACGAGCAGGCGGTCAACGCCAGGGCCATTGCCGCGGCGGCGATCAGGACGGACGCTCGGACGGGACGGGGAACGGTCATTCCCCCATCACATCACCCTCCGAAGGTGAATGAATAGGCTTGAACCCCGCGTGGCACGATAACCGTGACCGTACCGGTATGTGCACCGCTCGTTTTGAGCAGTCGGTACGAGTTCGGCGTCCCCGAGACGTGGAGCGTCTTGGTGGCGCCGCCGATCGTGTACGAGACGGTTCCGCTGCCCGCCAGCACCATGCGCACTTCGCCGGCCGTGTAGTTCAGCCGTACCTTCGCATCCGCGGTGGTGGGCTGGATGTACTGGGTCGCCAGCGCCCACGCGCCGTCGAGGGCGAACCGGTTGGCGCCCAGCGCCGCGGGGAAGGCGAACGAACCGGTCTGCGACGAGTACTTCTCGCTTCCGCCGAAGTTCACGACCTTGGTGGTGCCGAGGTAGCTCTCGGGCGTGGTGGTCCCGCTCTTCGGTGTGGTGTCGCGCACCTCGGTGGCGGCCGGCAGCGAGGCTCCCGGCTTCGCATCCTGCAGCAGCTCACGGATGAGCTTCTCGGTGGAGGCGTAGTTGCCCTCACCGAACTGCACGTTGCGCACGACGCCCTTCGCGTCGATCAGGTAGTGGGCCGGCCAGTAACGGTTGCGGTAGTTGGTCCACGTGCTGAGATTGTTGTCGATCGCGACGGGATAGGTGATGCCGAAGCCCTTCGCGCCCGCCTCGACGTTCGCCGGCACCTTCTCGAAGGCGTACTCGGGGGCGTGGACGCCGATCACGTCGAGCCCTGCGGCCTTGTAGGCCTTGTCCCACGCGACGACGTGCGGGATCGATCGCTGGCAGTTGATGCAGGAGTAGGCCCAGAAGTCCACGAGCACGACCTTGCCCTTCAGCTGCGAGAGCGCGATCGGCTTGTTCCCCGGTGTGTTGAACCACTGCTGGATGCCCGTGATGTCGGGTGCGGTGCCGCAGCTCTGCAGCGCATCCGCGTTGTTGGTGCACTTGGAGAGGTTCTTGTTCTGCGCGTTCACGATGCCGCCGAGGTTGAGGGCCTGCGAGACCTGATCGGAGTTGGAGAACTGGTCCTGCAGCGCGCTCGTGTAGTCGGGGACGAGCCGCTGCAGCGCCTGGGGGAGGTTGAAGAGCAGACCGACGGAGAGCGCCAGCATGAGCACGCCTCCGGTGATCCGGATGCCCTTCTGGTGCTTGCGGAACGACCTGACTCGCTCGGCGACCCGGCGCCCGGCGAGCGCGAAGATCAGCAGCGGGATGGCGGCGCCGAGCGCGAAGGTGACGGTGAGCACGACGGTCTCGATGCCGATCCGGCCGGTGGAGCCGGCGACGGTGATGGCGGCGAGCACCGGGCCGGCGCAGGGCACGTAGACGGCGCCGAGTGCGATGCCGAGCACGAAGCCGCCGCGCTCGGTTCCGACGTTGCGCTGCGGGATCCAGGAGAAGGGCTTCTCGAGGTACTCCTCGAACTTCGGCACGATGAGCCCGACCCCGATCAGCACGAGCACGACGATGCCGGCGTAGCGCAGCACGTCCTGCGGGAGGTGCAGCAGGGCGAGCAGCAGCGAGCCGATGAGGGTGAAGACGCTGAAGCTGACGACCAGACCCAGGATGACGAGGTAGGGACGCCAGCGGGAGACGGTGGGCTCGGCCGGTGCGGGCGGCGCCTCGGTGCGGGTGGCGGTGGCGACCGCTCCCCCGCCCGACAGACCGGATGCACGCTCGGCGTCATCGGACGACCCAGCGCCCGCCGCCCGTTTCTCGGCGCGAGAGGTGCGCGCGCCCTGCACGCCGCCCGAGAAGAAGATCACCGGGAGGACCGGCAGAATGCACGGCGAGATGCCGGTGATGAGCCCACCGAGAAATCCGATGAGAGCGAGAGTGAGGTACACGTGATGACCTTCCGTCGGGGTGCCTGGGGTTCGGAACGGGAGGTGCGCGCGGATTGATTCGCACGATTCCCAATCCGATCGCCGGGCAGTGCCGAATGCCCTGATGTAAGCCGCCTCCCAGCCGCGGCTGATCCCATACGAAGGAGTAGTTCCATGCGAGTTCAGAAACGTCACCTCATCGCCGTTCTGGGACTCGCCGCAGCGGCCACCCTCGGTCTCTCGGCGTGTTCCTCAGGGTCGAGCGGATCCGGTTCCTCCAGCAGCGGCGACTCGTCGATGACGACTCCGAGCGCCAGCGCGTCGACCATGGATCCGGCGGCCGACCTGGTCGGCAGCGGATGCGCGGCCTACGCGAAGGCCGTTCCGAGCGGCGCCGGCTCGGTCTCGGGCATGGCCCAGGACCCGGTGGCCGTCGCAGCGAGCAACAACCCGCTGCTGACCACGCTGGTCGCCTCGGTGTCCGGCAAGCTCAACCCGAAGGTCAACCTGGTCGACACGCTCAACGGCAGCGAGTTCACCGTCTTCGCCCCGGTCGACGACGCCTTCAAGAAGATCCCGGCGGCCACGATCGACTCGCTCAAGACCGATGCCGGCGCTGCGACGCTGACCAAGATCCTGACCTACCACGTGGTCCCCGGCCAGATCGCCCCTGACAAGATCGCCGGCACCCACAAGACCGTCGAGGGCGGCGAGGTCACCGTCAGCGGCACCGGAGACAACATGATGGTGAACAACGCCAAGGTGATCTGCGGCGGCGTCCACACGGCCAACGCCACGGTGTACCTCATCGACACCGTGCTGATGCCGCCGGCGATGTAGACCCCTCCGTCGCACGCGGTATCGCCGAGCGGCCCGTCCCCATCCCGGGCGGGCCGCTCGTGCGCGCGCCTGCCATGATGGACGGATGAGAGCCATCGCTGCGTGGGCCGTCCGCTTCTGGCCGATCGTGGTCCCGATCGTCGGGGTCGTGCTGCTCGTGGCGGTCTGGAACGTGAAGCTGGGTCCGTTCCTGATCGGCCTGGTCGCTGTCGTCCTCGCCGGAACCGTGCTGGCCGCGGTGCAGCATGCGGAGGTGGTGGCCCACAAGGTCGGCGAGCCGTTCGGCTCGCTCGTGCTCGCGGTCGCGGTCACGGTGATCGAGGTCGCGCTGATCGTCACGCTGATGACGAGCGGCAAGGACTCCGCCACGCTCGCCCGCGACACGGTGTTCTCGGCCGTGATGATCACGATGAACGGGATCGTGGGCCTCTCGCTCCTGCTCGGGGCCTCCCGGCGCGCGACGACGCACTTCAACGCGGAGGGCACGGGCGCCGCGCTCGCGACGGTCACGGCCCTCGCCACGCTCACCCTGGTGCTGCCGACCTTCACCGAGACCCCCGGACCGCAGTTCTCGCCCAGCCAGCTCGTGTTCGCGGCCATCGCATCCGTGGTGCTCTACGCGATGTTCGTGTTCACGCAGACCGTCGCGCACCGCGACTTCTTCCTCCCGGTGACCTCGAAGGGCAAGCCCATCGACGACGACAGCCACGCCGAGGCGCCGTCGACCCGTACGGCGATGATCAGCCTCGGACTGCTCGTGGTCGCCCTCGTCGCCGTGGTGGGGCTCGCGAAGCTCGAGTCGCCGTCGATCGAGGCGGGCGTGGCGGCCATCGGCTTCCCGCAGTCGTTCGTGGGCGTCGTGATCGCCCTGCTCGTGCTGCTGCCGGAGGGCATCGCTGCGGCGAAGGCCGCGGCACGCAACCGGATGCAGACCAGCATGAACCTGGCGCTCGGCTCCGCGATGGCGAGCATCGGCCTGACCATCCCGTCGATCGCCATCGCGTCGATCTGGCTGACCGGGCCGCTGCACCTCGGCCTGGGCGCGAGCCAGATCGTGCTGCTGGTGCTCACCGTGATCGTCAGCGTGCTCACCATCGTCCCCGGCCGGGCGACGCGTCAGCAGGGCGGGGTGCACCTCGTGCTGTTCGCGGCGTTCATCTTCCTGTCGATCGTGCCGTAGCGATCGTGCCGTAGCGATCGTGCCGCCGACCGGCCAGCGCCGGCGCGACACTACTCCTCGGCAGGGACCGCGCGCCGGAACACCAGCCACCCAGCGGTCGCCCCCGCGGCGAGCGCGGCGATCCCCCAGGCCAGGGCGGCACTGGTCGATATGGACACGAGCACGAGCACGGCCACGCCGATCGCCGTGCCGAGCTGGGCTCCGGTGTTGAGGATGCCCGTCGCGACCCCCGCCAGCCGTGCCGGCACGGTCGTGCCGATCGTGGTGCCCGCCACCGACGCGACGCCGAGTCCGGCGCCCAGCACGACGGTGCCCGCGATCGCTCCGGCGACGGTTCCGGCGGACACCACGAGCACGAGGTCGCCCGCCCCGATCGCTGCCAGCCCCAGCGCGCCCATCCGGTTCGGCTGCAGTCGCCGCGCGAGTGGCCTCGAGACCGCCGCACCGACGGCGACGGCCACGCTCAGCCACACCAGCGAGAGCCCGGCCTGCAACGGCGACAGCCCGAGAGCGTCCTGCAGTTCGAGCGTCACCAGCACCGAGGCCGAACTGGTGGCCGCGGTGTTGACGAACGAGACGACCGTGCCCGCACGCAGGTTCGGCGAACGCACCGCATCCGCCGGGATGAGCGGTGCACGCGCGCGGCGCTGCCAGAGCACGAAGGCGCTGCCGATGACGAGGGCGAGTCCGATCGCGATCAGGCCGACGACCCGCGTGCCCTCCGCTTCGAGCAGGGCGGTGCCCACGACCAGCGACATCACCGCGAGGATGAGCAGCACCGCGCCCAGCACGTCGAAGCGCTGCATCGCGGAACCCGTCGGCAGGACCGGGATGAGCAGCAGGACGCCCGCGAACAGCAGCACGCCGATCGGCGCATTGATCCAGAAAACGGCGCGCCAGTCCAGGAGCTGCGTCAGCAGCCCGCCGACCACGAAGCCGGCCGCGCCGGCCGCGGCGCCGGCCGCACTCCACAGCGCGAGCGCCCCGGTTCGCCGCGGCCCCTCCGGCGCGGCGGCGAGGAGCAGCCGGAGCGCACTCGGAACCGACAGGGCGGCGGCGGCGCCGAGCAGCGCCCTGGTCGCCACGACGGCGATCACCGACGACGAGAGCGCGCCCGCCGCGGAGACGATGGCGAACATGCCGATGCCGGTGAGCAGGATGCGCCGGTGCCCGAACCGGTCGCCGAGCCGCGAAGCGAGCACCAGCAGACCGCCGAAGAACATGGCGTACGACGCGATGATGAGCGAGGCGGACGCTTCGGTGCCTCCGACGCCCTTCAGGATCTCGGGAACCGCTGTCGTCGCGCTCGTCACCCCGAGCACGTCGACGAACTGCACGGCGCAGAGGAGCACGACGGCTCCGCGCCGTGCCGCGGAGGCGTTTTCGGCGGACACGCCCGGCACGCTACGCCCGACGACGGGGCTACCCTGTCGGCATGGGCGCCGCAGAGACCGCTTACACGAAGGATCCGCGCGTCGACGCGTACATCGACGCGCGGCCGGATTGGCAGCGCGAGCTGCTCCAGCGGCTACGGGACATCATCCACGATGCCGATCCGGGCATCGAGGAGACGATCAAGCGCACCGTGCAGCCCTACTTCGTGCTGGACGGCAACGTCTGTGCTTTCCTGGCGGCCAAGGACCACGTGAACCTCTTCGTCTACGACGGCGCGATCGTGCCCGATCCGGCCGGGCTCATCACGGCAGGCCACGGCAACCAGACGGCGCGCACGATCGGCTTCCGCGAGGGCGACCCGATCGACCGGGACGCCCTGCTGGAGTTCCTGCGCCGGATCGTGGCGAATAATCGCGCCGGGGGCTGGCGCTCACTGAAGCAGGAGTAGCAAGCTGGGTCGCGGAGGTGGTCACGATGACTGAACGCGAGTCGATCGAGTATCCCGACGAGGCCGGGTATCCCGACGGGAGCGGTTTCCTCGACGAGGGGAGCGCATCGGGCGACGCACAGGCGCCGGCCCTCGACGATGTGGAGCGTTTCGCGATGTCCGACGAAGAGGACGACGAGGACGACCACGACATCGACCCGGGCGAGGCGTTCTGACGGTGGACTAGCTCGGGTGGGCTAGCCCCTGTCAGCTAACTCCGGCCGGCTGCGCCGGAGTCCACGGCGGCATCGAAGAGCTGTTCGGCGGCCATCCTGGCCGCGAGCGGCGTGCCTCCGCGGAGCGCTGCGCTGGCTGACGCCCCGTCGAAGAGCAGCGTGAGCTGCACGGCCAGCAGGTGCGGCGATGCCGCGCCGGCCTCCACGGCCTGCCGCTCGAAGAACTCGGTGAGTTCGCGCTTGAAGTGCTGCGCGACGAGCGCTGCGGGATGCTCGCGGTCGCGCAATTCGGTGGCGACGTTCACGAAGGGGCAGCCGAAGAAGTCGGACGCCTCGGCCGCCTCGTGCAGAGCGTCGTAGACGTGCAGCACGCGCTCGCGGGGCGTTCGCTCGTCGGTGGTGTCGAAGTAGGAGGCGACCACGCGCGGACCGTAGACGCGCAGCATCTCGGCGACGATCGCATCCTTGCTCTCGAAGTGCTGGTAGATCGAGCGCTTGGAGACCCCGGCGTCGTCGGCGAGGCGGTCGACGCCGACGACATGGATGCCGTCGCGCAGGAACAGCCGCGCCGCCGCCTCGAGCACGCGCTCACGCGGCTTGGGCTTGGGGTTGGGGGTTTCGGCGACGACGGTCATGGGTCGATTCTAGAATCGGGATTGCGAAAAGTAAACCGATCTGTGTATTGTCGGCTTCATCGAGTAAACCGATCGGTTTATTTTCGACACCGTTCACCGCATCCTCTGGAGGATTGTCATGACAGATCTCAATGGACAGGTCGCCCTGGTCACCGGCGCGAATCGCGGGCTGGGGGCGGAGTTCGTGTCCCAGTTGCTGGAACGCGGCGCCTCGAAGGTCTACGCGGCCGTCCGCAGACCGGAGAGCATCGTCTCGGACGATCCGCGCGTGGTCCCCCTCGCGCTGGACGTCACGGACGCCGACAGCATCGAGGCGGCAGCCGCGGCGGCAGGTGATGTCACGGTGCTTGTCAACAACGCCGGCATCGGCGTGAATCAGTCGCTCGTCTCGGGCGACCTCGCCGAGATCCACCGCGAGTTCGACACGAACTTCTGGGGACCCGTCTTGGTGACCCGCGCCTTCGCACCGGTGCTCGAACGCAACGGCGGCGGGGCGATCGTGAATATGCTCTCCGCGCTCAGCTGGCTGGCGCTCGGCTCGTACAGCGCCACGAAGGCGGCACTGTGGTCGGCGACCAACTCGGCGCGCGTCGAACTGGCGCCGAAGGGCATCCAGGTGGTCGGGGTGCACGTCGGCTGGGTCGACACCGAGATGGCCGCCAACGCCACGGGGGTGAAGGTGCCGCCGGCGCAGGTCGTCACCGAGACGTTCGACGTCGTCGAGGCCGGCGACGTCGAGGCCATCGTGGGCGAGACCGCGCAGGCCGTGAAGGCGGTGCTGAACCAGGACGTGCGGGTGCTCTACCCGCAGCTCGCACGCAGCTGAACGCGCGGCCGCGCGGGCAGCGGATCGGCTCGGGCGGTTTCAGTGGGGAACGACCTGCAGGGTCAGCCGCACGACCCTGCTGTGCGATTCGCCGTTGAAGGTGGTGAAGTCGCCGCCGAGGAGAAGCGCGCCGTCCTCGTCCAACGCGGCCGAATTGACGGAGCCGTCCGCGCCCGTGCCGGTGGTGAGGGAGGTGTCGGCGCGGCCGTCCCGGTTCAGGAGCGCGAACCGGCCGGTCCCGTCGGCGCGGACGCCACCGAAGAAGATGTTGCCGTCGGCGTCCAGGGCGACGGTTCGCGTTGAATTGTCACCGCTGCCGATGAAGCGGGTGTGGACGGCGCCCGACGGGTGCAGGAGGACCAGCGATGCCGACTCTGTGCCGTCGAAAGTGGTGAAATCACCGCCGAGGACGACCATTCCGTCGGGGTCGATCGCGATGGTTCGCACGGTGCTGTCGGATCCGGTGCCGGTGTCGAAGGTGGTGTCGGTACGGCCATCCGGCTGCAACCTCACCGTGTTGCCGACTGCTGTTCGGTTGAAGGTGGTGAAGGTACCGGCGAGAAGGATCGTGCCGTCCACGCCGACAGCGACGTCCAGGATGACGCCGCCGGGAGCGCCGGTACCCGTGTTGGCGGTGAAGTCGTTGTCGATGCTGCCGTCCTGATTCAACCGCACCACCTTGTTCGCCGCCGAGGTGCCTTTGAACGCGGCGAAGGCACCGACGATGACGATTCTGCCGTCCGCGTCGACCGCGGCCCCATGCACGGTGCTGCTGGCGCCGATGCCGGTATCGAAGGTGGCGTCGATGCTGCCATCGGGGTTCAGCCGCACCACCCGGCCGACCGTTGTGCCGTTGAAGGCGGTGAAGTCGCCGCCAAGAATGATCCTGCCCTCAGCGTCGACAACGAGCGCCCGCACCGTGTCGTTGGCGCCGCTGCCCGTGTCGAAAGCGGTGTCGACGCTGCCGTCGGTGTTCAACCGCACCACGCGGCCGACCGTTGTGCCGTTGAAGGCGGTGAAGTCCCCGACGAGGAGGCTCCTCCCATCGGCGTCGACGGCGACGGCCTGCACGGAGCCGTCCGCGCCGGTGCCGATGTCGACGGCCGGGTCGGGCGCGTAGATGGTGTCCACCCAATGCGAGAGCTCCTCGGAGCTCGACAGATAGCCATCGGATCGGTACGACGCACTCGTGGGATGCGCCTCGAGTGGGCCGGCGCTCATCACCACCGCGACACTGACGACGAACGACGCCGTCAGCAGCAGAGCCGGACGAACACGGGGCTTACGCATGTATTGAGGCTCTTTCGGATCGGATCGGAGCGGTTCGGCTCGGGCGGCTTCAGTGGGGCACGGTCTGCAGTGTCAGACGCGCGACGTGGTTGGCTGGTATCTCGTTGGAGGTCGTGAAGAAGCCGCCGATGACGATTCGGCCCTCGGGGTCGAGCGCGACGGAGCGAATGTCCGAATCGGTGCCGGTACCGGCGCTGAAGGTCGGGTCAGTGCTCCCATCGGGATTCAGCCGGACGACGTGACCGGCCGGCGCGCCGTTGAAGGTCGTGAAGCTGCCGACGACGAGGGTCGTGCCATCGGTGTTCACGGCGGCATCCCAGGCCGATTCATCAGTACCGGCGCCCGTATCGAAGGCGGAGTCGGGGCTCCCGTCGGGATTCAACCGGACCAGGGCGCCGGAGCCGAGGGGGAAGATCTTGCCATCCGGGTCGAGGAACAGGCCGCTGAGACGGCCTCGATCGTCGGGGCTGAACCCGGTGTCGACGCTCCCGTCGACGTTCAACCGGACCAGGTTGCCGGCGGGTACCCCGTTGAACCCGGAGAACAGGCCGCCGAGGAGGATCCTGCCGTCTGCGTCGACGGCTGCGGCCGACACCAGATCCGTCGTGCCGGAACTGACGCCGCTGCCGGCGATGAGCGTCGGGTCGACGCTGCCGTCGACGTTCAACCGGACCACACTCCGGGCTGGTCGGCCGTTGAAGCTGCTGAATTGACCGCCGAGGACGATCTTGCCGTCCGGGGCGAGGGCCACAGAGCGAACACTTGCCGAGGTAAGGCCGTCGTTGGCGATGCCGGTGCCCGTGTCGAAGGTGGAGTCGAGGCTGCCGTCCGGGTTCAACCGCACCACCCCGCCGGCCGCGGTGCCGTTGTAGGCGCGGAAAACGCCACCGACGAGGATCTTGCCGTCGGCATCGATGGCTACGTCGTACGGCGCACCTTGGAGTCCAGTGCCGGTGTCGAAGGTGGGATCGGTGCTGCCGTCCGGGTTCAGCCGGACCACCTTGCCCGCTGCTGTGCCGTTGACGGCGTTGAACTCGCCGACGGCGAGGACCTTGCCGTCATCATCGACAGCGATCGAATAGACGACGCTGTTCGCCCCGGTGCTCGAGTCGAAGGCGGGGTCGGGAGCGTAGACCGTTTCCTTCCAGTGCGAGTACTGCTCGGCGGTCGAGAGGTATCCGTCGGACGTGTA
Source organism: Leifsonia sp. 10N434 (assembly GCF_056394405.1). Classification (NCBI taxonomy): domain Bacteria; kingdom Bacillati; phylum Actinomycetota; class Actinomycetes; order Micrococcales; family Microbacteriaceae; genus Leifsonia; species Leifsonia sp. 10N434. The sequence continues at coordinate 28,953 of NZ_JBFTHV010000007.1, forward strand.
CGCCGCTCTCGTATCGCGCGCCGCGAGCGGGCCGGCGTTCGTCACCACCGCGGCACTGACGACGAATGACGCCGTCAGCAGCACAGCCGGAAGACGAAGTGGGGTACGCATCGGGAGGGGGGTCCTTTCCGGCCGGGTCGCGGGCTTGAGATCGCGGGTTTCAGGAGGGTCGCGGTGTCGCGGTGAGGGCGACCTGCCAACAGACCGCGCCATCGTGGAGGTCCTCTGTAGTCGCGTTCAGTGGATACTCGAGCGTGAAATCGAGGCGTGCGCGTTCGTTCGTGCTGCCGGACCAGGTGTCGCCCGGCTGCAGGAGCGCCCCCGCTCGGGGAGGCAGGGTGATGGTGGCGTGCGCGTCGGCGAGCGGTACCCGGTCGAGCACCTGCTGCCCGTCGATGGAGAGTGAGACGAGGTGCTGCCCGGACACGTCGATCCGGGAGGCGGAGACGGCCCCGCCGAGTAGTCGTACGGTGATCTCGCTCGTGCGCGTGCTGGAGTTGTTGAACACGGACACGCTCGCGTCGTAGGAGAACCCGGGTACGAGGGCGTGTTCGATCGGGAGGGTCGCCGTGGCCGGGTCGAGCACGATGGAGTCGGCGCCGAAGAGCCCGACGCCGTCGTACCGATCGGTGTCGACGGTGGGGCCCAGGGACACATTGCCGAGATCGGTGTAGGCGGCCGCGGTCGGAAACAGTGCGGTGAGCGTGATCCCTGCGGTCAGGGTGGTCGCGATCGCCACACCCGCCCAGGTTTTCGGGGAGAGCTTCTTCATCGTCCTGCCTCCTCGGAGGTCGTGGGTGCGGTGTCGTTGCGGCGACGTCGTGCGCCGGCGGCGAGGAGGATCCCCGCGGCCGCCAGGCCCGCTCCGAGGCCGATCAGCCACAGCAGGTTCATACCCGTCGCCGCCAGGCCGTCATCCTCTTCCCCGGCCCCTGCCGGCCCGGGGCCTCGATCGTCGATCTCGGTCGAGACACGGAGGGTGACGGTCTGCGAGACGCCCTGGTAGGCGTTTCCCGCGGCGCGCGGCAGGGACAGCTCCCCGCGCACCCGCGAGGGCACGCTGCCGTCGGCGGCCCGCAGGTCGTAGCCGGTCGCGCTGAGCTCGCGCAGCGGCGTCGGGGGCATCAGTGTCTCCCCGGTGTTCGCGTCGGTGAGGCGCAGCACGGGCTGCACCGCTTCGTCGGGCAGTACCAGAGCGGAGCCGAGCAGCACGCGCGCAGCGGACGCCTCGGAACCGCTCGAACCCTCGATCGGCACCTCCCATGTCGTGCTGTGCCCGGGGGCGGGGAACGTCACCTGCACGTCGTGACTCTCGGCAGCGTGCGCGGTCGATGGGGTGAGCAGTGTCCACGCCATCAGAAGGCAGGTCAGGGTGAGCGCTATGGCTGATCTCATGGCGTGACCGTTCCCGCGAGCTGGGCGACGAACATTCCGTCCCACGTCTCGCCGTCTGGTGGGACGGGAGCGTCCGCGTCGAGGAGGACGTCGACGGAGAACGTCGCCCTGTTCGAGTCGTCGCCGTTGACGATCATGGTGCGCTGCGCGGCGGGCAGAGCATTGAACGCGTCCATCGAGCGCCAGGGATCCGCCGCGGAGAATGCTCCGGAGGAATCCCTGAGGCGATACCGCAGCGCCGCCATGAGGCGGCTGTCCGATCCGGGAGTCGGATGAAGCGTGACGGTCACGGCGAGCGGATGCCCGGTGCCGTCGGCGTCGATCGCTGCGAGGGGGCTGGTGAAGGTCAGGGGTGTGATCGACGACCAGGGTGTGCCGGGCGGCGGCGTGGTGACGAATTCCGCCGCCTGGCTGAGTGTCGTCCCTGCCAGGTCGGCGAACGGGCTGCTGCCCAGCAGCCGCAGCTTCGCCGGGTTCTGGAGCTCGGCGAAGGTGCCGGTCGACTCGTGGGTCCACGCGCCGGCGGTGGAGCCGATCGCGAGGGCGAGGACGCAGCCGACGGCGAGGGACGCCCGGTACGTTCCCGTTCTCGGCAGGGTGGGCCGCCACGCGCGCATGCGCGTCGGGATGCGGGTCATCAGGCGTTCACTCCTTCGAAGCGAAAGCGGATGCCGGCTGCTGACCCGGTGTTGTCGGTCGCGGTGGCCGGGAGCGAGATCCGCACTCTGAGCACTTTGGACGCTCCCTCCGGCACGGATGCCGGCCACGAGTAGGAGAGGGGCGTCGTCCCCGCGGTCTGACGGTCGAGCAGGGTGTCGGACCCTTCGGTCACGGTGAACTGCAGACTGCCGAAGAGGTTCTGGGTGCCGGCGGCCACGCCGACGTCGTCGATGTGCAGGGAGAGCAGGCCATCGAGCGGGCCGTCGTTCTTGACGGCGATACTGACCTCGATGGGGTCATCCGGGGTGATCACGCGGGGTCCGGAGTCCGCGTCGCCGAGGTCCAGGATGATCGGGTCGGCGCTGCCGGCGTGCCATTCGGCTGCCGTCGGCGTCCAGGTGTGCCCCTCGGCCGCCGCGGCGACGATGGCGAAACGGTTGTCCGTGCCGTTGAAATGAACGCTGACGTCTTCGTTCACGAAGACCGCGGCGCCGGTCAGGGCGGCCGCGAGGCCGAAGACGCCGAGGGCGGCCGCCAGACGGGTGGTGTGACTGCGCACAGGCACAGGGGTGTCCTCACGTTCAGGTTCGGGGTTGCTGCGTGATCGGAATGGCGGCGGCGGGTGCGCGGGCCGCGGGCCCGGCGCACCCACCACCGACGGCGGTCAGACCGCCTGCGATTGGGCGTCGATGACGGCGCGGATCTCGGCGGTCTTGCCCTGCATCTCGTTGCCGGCGGTCGACGGGAGGCTGACGGTGACCCCGAACTCGCCGTCGGCACCCGGGCTGAGGGTCGCCGTGCCGAGCGCCGCAGTTGCGGCGGCGAGGGCGGCGTCGCTGATCACCGTGCTCTGCACGCCGTCCTCGTCGGTGAAGGTGACGGTGAAGCGCAGCGCGTCGATGAGGGTGCTGTCGCCCGTGGGGTCCATGTTCACAATGCTCGCCCCGAGGAGGGCGTCGAAGTTGACGCTGTCGTTCTTGACCGGGATGTCGACCGAGACGCTGTCGCCGGGCACGAGCAGCTCCGCTCCAGCGAGGTTGTAGGTGATTCCGGCTGCGGTGTTCGCGGAGACCCAGTCGCTGTCGTCCACCGGCGTGATCGGGTTGCCGTCGGCGTCGGCGTCGGCGACGAGGAGAGCGAACGTCGAGTCCTCACCACCGATGATGCCGTCGGAGCCGGCGCCGAGGTTGATGTTCGCGACGTCGGTGAAGGCTGCGGCGGTCAGCAGACCGCCGACCGCGAGCACCGAGCACGCGCCTATGATGAGTCGCTTGCGGCCGGACTTCGTGGTGGTCGCGGTGTGTTCCGAGGGCATGCTTGGTCTCCAATGGTCTGAGGATTCGGTGCCCGATGCGCTGCTGTCATGCGCGCTGCTGGGTGGGGCGTCCTCATCCTCTGCGGGGACTCCAAGTGGCGTAGAAGCCCTAGCAATCCATGCGGTGCAACGCTTGCATGGTGCGCGTGCACGTAGGAGCTCCACGTGCGGCGAGGGAGCGCCTACGCGTGGGTCAGCGTGATCAGCCGACGCAGCTCACCGCGCGCCGGTCGCAGGGAGGAGACGGTGAGGCTAGACCGACTCGGTGTCCCCGGGCGGACGCGGCGCATCCGGTTCGGTGGGCGCGGCGTGACGTCCGCGCGTCCGCGGCGGCGGGAGCAGGCGACCGTCGTGCAGTTCGAGCACGCGGTCGGCACGGGCCATGAGCAGCGGGTCGTGCGTCGTGACGACGGCGGCGACGCCGGTTCGGTGCACGAGGTCGACGAGCAGGTCCATCATGGCGGCGCCGGTGACGCTGTCGAGCTGCCCGGTCGGCTCGTCGGCGAAGAGCACGCGGGGTCGGGCGGCGAGCGCCCGTGCGATGCCGACGCGCTGCTGCTGCCCGCCGGAGAGCTCGGTCGGGCGCTGCTTGGCGTGTCCGGCGAGACCGACGAGGTCGAGGAGTTCTGCGACCCGCGCATCCCGTTCGCCGGGCGGGGTTCCGAGGAGCCGGAGGGGCACCTCGATGTTCTCGGCAGCGGAGAGCACCGGTACGAGCCCGAACGCCTGGAAGACGAACCCCAGACGGGATCGCCGCACGTCGACGAGCTGGGCCTCGGATGCCGCGGTCAGCTCGATCTCCTCGAGCCACACCGTCCCTGCGGTCGGCCGGTCCAACCCGCCGAGGACGTTGAGCAGGGTCGTCTTACCCGAGCCGGAGCGCCCCTTGATCACGAGCAGCTCGCCCGGATGCACGACCAGCGACACGTCGGCGACGGCGGTGACCTCGCCGGCAGCGCTCTCGAAGACGCGGGTGACGCCCTCCGCGCGCAGGATGGGCTCCGGGGTGGCGTGCGCTGCGGCGTCGTGGGCTGCGGCGGCCTCCCCGGCTCGGCCCGCGTCCGTCTCAGCGAGCGTCATCGTGCTCCCCCTCGTCTTCGTGCGGCCAGACGCCGACGTGATCGCTTTCGAGCGCCAGGCGCACGCGGTCGCGCATCCGGAGGTTCGTGAGGTACTCCTGCGGCAGCTGCAGACGCCCGACGCGGTCGAGCACGGCGAACTCCTCGGCGACGGTGTGCTCGTCGCCGCTCTCGCTGATGCCGGTGCGGCGCAGCACCTCGGTCGAGGTGCGGCCGTCGCGGATCTGCACGGTGCGGGCGACGTGCTCCGACACGGCCGGGTCGTGGGTGACGATGAGGGTGGTCACGCCGAGTTCGCGGTTGACGCCGCGCATCGCCTCGAGCACTTCGGCGCTGGTGGCCTCGTCGAGTTCGCCGGTCGGCTCGTCGGCGAGCAGCACGTGGGGATCGTTCGCGAGGCCGACGGCGATGGCCGTGCGCTGCTGCTCGCCGCCCGACATCTCGCCCGGCCGGCGGTCGGCGCAGTGCGAGACCTCGAGGAGGTCGAGGAGTTCGAGCGACCGCGCCTCGCGGCCGGGGGTCCCGGCGAGCGACATCGTGAGCGCGATGTTCTCGCGGGCGGTGAGGTAGGGCAGCAGGTTGCGCGAGGTCTGCTGCCAGACGAAACCGACGGTGTGCCTGCGGTAGGCGACGCGCTGCTTGGCGGTCAGTCCGAGCAGATCGCGCCCGGCGACCGAGGCCGCGCCGGCGGTCGGCTTGTCGAGACCGGAGAGGATGCCGAGCAGTGTCGACTTGCCCGATCCGGAGGCGCCGACGATCGCGACGAGCTCGCCGCTGCGCACCCGCAGATTGAGGCCCTGCAGCGCCTGCACCTCGACGCCCTCCGCGGTGAAGATCCGCACCAGGTCGGAGCAGACGATGCTCGCGTCTGCCTCCTGTTTCGTTTCCGTCACATCCGTCATTCTTCTCCTCCAGCTCGCAGCACGGCCGCGGGCGACCGGCGCCGGGCGCCCGCGAGGGCGATGAGTGTCGCCAGCGCCGTGACCAGGGCGAATGCTCCGGCGGCGACAGCGACGAGCACGGGGTCGATCACGATGTCCGGGGCGATCGGGCCACCGGTGAACCCGCTCAGGTCGACGGGCGCCAGCACGATCGGCGGCAGGGCGAGACCGACCAGGATGCCCGCGATCAGCCCGACGACGAGGATCGGTCCGAGCTCCCAGCCGACCAGACCGGCCGTCTGCCGGCTCGTGAATCCGATGGTGCGCAGCGTCGCGACGAGGCGGGTGCGCGAGGCGGTGTTCATCACCAGCGTGAGGAGGAGCGCACCGATGCACATGAGCGCGGCGAGCGCGATCGAGATGAGGGCGATGGTCTCGAGTCCGGAGACGAGCGGCGCCTGCCGCAGCGTCTTCTGCTCCTGGATGGCGTCTCCGATCTTCGCACCGTCGCCGGCGATCCGTTCGAGGGCCGCGTGCACCTTCGCGGCGTCGGCGCCGGGCGCGAGGGCGATGAGCACGGTGTTCGGCTTGCCGGTGACGCCGGCGTCGGCGGGCAGGGTGGTCTTGTCGATGATCGCCCATTCGGCGTCCCACAGGTAGACGCCGGGCTTGTAGTCGAACTCCGTCACGGCGAGGTGCACGTTCGTCTGGGCGTACAGGATGGCGCTGGTGATCGGGATCTGCGACGACCAGCCGCCGATCACCGCTCCGGTGCGACCGGGGATGACGGACGTGAGCGCCGTCGAGATGCGAGCGCGTTCGGGGAGGTCGGCCTCGACGACGGCCAACTGCTTCGGATCGACGAGGTAGCCGGAGAGGTCGCCGCCGATCGTTCCGGCCTGGATCTGCAGCCCGCCCGCCCACTCGACGACCGCGGTGTGGGCGACCCCCGCGACCTTCTGGAGCTGCGCGACCTGCTGGTCGGTGAAGGTCGAGGCGGCGCTGACGCTCAGGTCGGCACCGACGCGGGCACGCGCGCCGTCTTCGATCCCGGCCCGCTCCGTCGACAGGATGCTCACCGAGAACACGGTGATGCTGACGCCGACGACCAGCGCGAAGACGGGCCAGAGCCCGCCGGCGCGGGATCGGACGGCGCTGGTCGAGCCGATGTATGCGACGGCGCCCGGCCGCCGGCGGAACGAGAGGGCGAGCCAGCCGAGCGGCACGGCGTAGATGCGCAGCACGACGAGACAGGCGGCGAGCGCGATCAGGATCGGCGTGACGGCGAGCAGCGGGTCGACACCGAGGCCGGCATCGCGCGGGGCGATGCCGCGCTGGAAGAGCGCGACGACCCCGAGCACGGCGAGTCCGACGACGATCAGCTCGACGACCCAGCCCCAACGCCGTCTGGCCGCCCGTTCGCCCCGGAGATCGTCGCGCGGTCCGAGTGAACCGGCCGCGACGGCGAGCACGAGCGGCGGCGTCAGCGCGCAGAGCACGGCCGCGACGATCGAGACGGTCACCGGGCCGCCGCGCGGGGTGAGGGCGAGCGCCGCGGCGAGCCCGAGGGCGGCCGCCGGTACGGAGACGACAGCGCCCTCCAGCGCGAGACCCCAGCGCAGCCGCCCGGGCGAGCCTCCGCGCGCCGCCATCAGGGCGAGGGCGTCGCGCCGCCGGCCGAGCACGAGACGCACGCCGAGCACGAGCACGGCGATCGCCACCCCGAGCGGTCCGGCCGCCAGGATGGCGAAGAGGGTGTTGGCCGGCTGCGCCTGCGTGAGGAACTCGTCGAGCGTCCGGTCGAGCGCCGTGCTGAACCGCAACGGCGTCACGACCGAGTCGATGCTCACGCTGGGCGCAGAGGCCAGGAAGTTGTTCAGGTCGCCCTTCACGGCGTCGATCCGGTCGACCGAGAAGGCGCTCGGACGCACGGGGAACCAGCCGGCGGTCATCGCCGAGCCGATGGTCGGTGCGATGGCCGGCCAGGAGCCGGGGTCGACCCAGGCGATGCCCTGGTACTCCTTGCCGCCGTCGCCGTGGTCCGCGAACAACCCGTGCGCGCGCTCGGTGTCGAGCGCCCAGAAGTCAGCACCCGCGCTCTTCGGGTGCACGGTGCCGACGAGCTTCAGAGAGATCGGGTCCTCGCCGAGCGACGATCCCCGGCTCTCCCCCACCTTCCAGCCGAGCTCGCCGGCCGCGGCGGTGGAGAGCACCACTTCGATGACAGAGCCCTGCCGGATGGTCGGCGGGGCGGGCGCCGGCCACGCGCCCGTGTCGAGCACGGAGACGTCGCGCAGGCTGCCGTACGCCTCCAGGATGGCGCCGTACCGGCTGTTGCTCGCCGCGCCGGCCGGGGGCTCGATCCCGATGGTGTCGCTGCGGGCGGAGTAGTCGCCGGGCGCGGTCACGGCGCGCAGGTCCGGCTTCATCCCGTTCCGCACCGACTGCAGCGCTCCGGGCATCGCCTTCCAGGTGGCGGCGGCGCTCTGCGGCATGCCGGAGAGGTCTCCGCCGGTGACGACCAGCGTCACGAGGTCGCGGTTGACCGCCTGGGTCTGCCCGACCTGATACTGCAGGTCATCGGTGAGGAGCGTGCTGGCGAACCGGGGCCAGGCCGCCACCGCTGTGGTGGCGACGAGCACGACGACGCCGAGCAGGAGGAGGCCGCCGAGAAAGGCGCCCATCGCCCGCCGGGCCAGTCCGGCGCCGCTGATCGTCGAGGCCCCTGCGGTCATCGGGTCTCCTCCCGGTACGCGGTGTCGGCGACCTGTCGCCGCACCCGCGACCCGTAGAACCAGAGCACGAGGGCGATCGCGACGCCGACGGCGGTGAGAGCCGCGAGCAGCCCGACCACATCGACCTGCCCCTGCACGGCCAGCGTGCTGGGGGCGGTCACGACCGAGAGCCGCGCGAGGGCGTTCCCGGCCAGCAGGAACACGGCGACGCCGCCGGCGAGGCCGAACACCGCCGCAGCAGCGACGACGCCGACCACCTCGAGGCGCCGGCTCGCGGCCTGCTGGCGGCCGCTCATGCCCACGGCACGCAGCACGATCACCTCGCCGCGCCGGCGCTTGAGCAGGGCGGCGACCGCGGCGCCGAGAGCGACGAGGGCCAGGGCGGCGCAGCCGGCGGTGCCCAGCCAGAGACTCGCGATGGCGCTCGCCATGAAGCGCGCCACGAATGATCCGGATGCGGTGCTCACGACCGCGTCGGCGCCCGCCGCCCGCTGCACGGCCGCGGCCACCGCATCCGGCCGATCGGTGGCGAGCCACACGCTGCCGAGCCGGGGAGCGTTGGGAGAGGTGCGCAGCACTTGGTCGTCGAGCGCGCGCAGGTCGACGAGCACGGCGGTCTGCTCGTTCGTGCCGGGCACCGCAGCGACGACCGAGGCGACGGTGGCGTCCACGTCGACCCAGGTCCCCTGCACAGAGACGGACTCGCCGGCGGTGAGCGAGCTCGCGGCGGCCGCCGCCTGGGTGAAGACGGCCGGCACCTTCCCGCCGCCCGCGGGCATCAGCCGCACCGCGTTGTCCACGCCTGGTGGGACGAGCGCGGCACGGTAGCCGATGCCGCCCGTACCGCCCGTCAGCGGCTCGAGCGAGAACGGTGCGCCGAACGCCTTCGTCGCCGGTTGCCATTGCTGGGCATCCGGAAGGGCGAGCGGGGTCGAGGTGCCGCCGGTGCGCGTCGCCAGCGACCGGATGCTCACCTCGGCCGCCGTCGCCGTCGCCCCGGTGTCGAGGTGGGTGTCCACCGCGACCAGGGTCCAGGGACCGCCGGCGGGCAGGGCAGCATGTTGGGTGCCGGGGACACCGTCGCGCACGGATGTCGACGTGCTCATCGTGGTGGCCGCCGGCAACGGGATGACCTCACCGGCCGCGTCGCTCACCCAGAAGGTGAGCTTCAGCATCGGGGGCGTCGCCGCCGGCTCTCCGGGCGTCGCCGGGACGACCACCCCGGCCTGAGCTGTCACCTCCGAAGCCCCGCGCGGGAGCGCGACCCCGCGCAGGCCGGCACCGGCCGTGAGCTGACGGGCGACCGTCGGGGCGTCGAACATGTAGGCGCCGACGCGGGTGAGCTCGGGGAGGCTCCGCGCGTCGACCGCGACCAGAGTGATGGTCCCCTGGCCGAAGTCCGCGTCCGTGGTGAGCGCCGGGGCCGCTGCGGACACGGACGGGTCCTTGGCAAGGCTCGCGACGCCGGTCGCGTCGCCGGGTCCGCGGGTGCTGCCCTCGACCCCCAGCGCGACGCGGACGTCCGAGCCGTTGACGAGGCGCGAGGAGTCGTGCAGGAAGCCGCTCCAGGTGCCGACGTAGCCGGCCGAGAAGGTCGCGGCCCCGACGGTGAGCACGACGAGGGCGACGGGTGCGGCGAACAGGGCCAGGCCGCGTCCGACCTGACGGGCGGGCAGCACGGCCCCGACACCACGACCACGTGCGGCGACAGCCTCGACCGCGGCGGCGGCCGGCCCGAAGAGCAGCAGGCCGAGCATCGCGATCGCGCAGAGCACCGCGGCCGGGGCGATGACGCCGACGGGGTCGACGCGTCCGTCCGCGGCGACGGGCGACCCGAACGAGAGGAAGCGCCAGAGCGTGACCCCGGCGGCGACCACGGCCAGCACGGCCAGCCCGGCCGAGACGGCCGAGCGCCCGCGCCCGGCCTCCACCGCACCGGGTGCGCCCGTGGCGGAGCGGGCCGAGAGACCCGTGATGAGCAGGGCGGCGGCCACTGCGACGATCACGACCACGAGCGGCGGCAGGGCGACCTCCAGCACGCCGGTGGGCCAGCCGCCGGGAGGGCCGACCTGGCCGAGCAGCACCGCCTGCGCGGCGACGGCGCCGAGTACGGCCCCGGCGAGCGCCACCACGGCCGACTCCACCGCTCCCACCCGCAGCAGATCCTCCACGGTCGCGCCCCGCGCCCGCAGCAGCCGCGTCTCGGTCAATCGCGAGCGAGCCAGCAGCTGGGCGAGCAGGATGAGCGCGATCGCCGAGCACACCGCCAGCACGGCGAGCGGCACCGGGACGACAGCGCTCAGCGCGCCGACGGACTGCTGCATGTCGGCGACGGTCGCCGCCGCCCCGCCGAGTCCGGCGAACGGCGAGCTCGCCGCGTTCGGCTTCTCGGTGAGGGCGTCGGCGATGTGCGTGAAGGCGGTGCGCAGTGCGGGCAGCTGCGCGGCGGTGGTGCGACGGGCGTCCGGGGTGACGACCCACTGCGCGGCGGGCGAGGTCGAGACCGTCGGGAGGATGTCCGGGGCAACGATCACGCGACCATCGGTCCCGCCGGTGCCGGCGGTGATGCCGAGCCACGCGGAGGCGTCCGGATGCGTGGCGCGCCAGACGCCGGTGACCCGCAGGGTGACGGGCCCGTCGGCACCGGCGACGGTGAGCGTGGAGCCGGGAGCCAGGTCGAGGGCGGCGGCGAGCTCGCGGTCGACGGCCACCTCGCCGGTCGCGCCGGATGCGCCGGATGCGCCGGGCCAGCTGCCGGCCGCGAGCGTCGCACGCGCTTCCACGGCGTCGTCGCCGGCCAGTGCCAGCACCGAGCGGCCGCTCGTGGTGAGCGCCGTGCTCGCGACGTACGCGGTGCGGTCGACCGTGACGGCCGTTCCCGCGAAGCTCTTCGCGATGGTCGCACGCACGACCGCGTCCTGCGCGTCGCCGTCCTCGGAGAGCGAGGCCTGCAGCGCGAGCGAGACGGCGGCGGCGGGACCGGCCTCGATGCTCTGCCGCACGGCGGCCGTCGGCGACCGCACGGCGAGGCCGACCATGACCGCGGCGAGGAAGGTGATCACCAGCACCGTGAGCGCTGTGGCCGCGAGAACGCCGGCCTGGGCGCGCGATCTGACGGGCCAGAACGGGCGCATCGTGCCGCTCGTCCGCCCCCCGTCACGCATCCACCCACCGTAGCGTGGCGGACCGCGAAATGCCGTCAGGCCGGGAAGTTCAGGTGTCGGATACCCCAGGAGACCGTCCACGACTCGCCGGGTGCGAGCCAGCGCAGGCCGCGCCCCGTGTTGAGCGCGTTGGCGGGCGCCGTCATGGGCTCGACGGCGAGCGCCACGTCCGGCGCGGTCTCGGTCGCGAAGGTGCGCGAGGTGTACACCTGCACATAGCGGAACGCCTCGTCCCCCCAGACGACGATCCGCCGGCCGTCGGGAGCGGCGATGACGTGCTCGGCCATGCCGCCCCCGGGCCCCTGCACCAGCGGCACGCCGGCGAAGCCGTCGTCGAGCTGCAGGTCGGCCACCAGCCTCCCCGACCGCAGATCGAACCGGGTGCCCGCGACGGCGGACTCCCCCACCACGTTGAGGCGGTCGTCGACGTCGAGGTGGGTCTCGGCGGCGACCGTGACGGTCAGCTCCCCGGTCGGGACGCCGCCGATCTTGGGGTACGGATGCGCGCCCACCGCGACCGGAGCAGCATCCACGCCCTGATTGACGATCGTGTGCGTGACCGTGAGGCCGTCGGCGGTGAGCTGATGCCGAACGGTGGTGTCGAGCACGAAGGGATAGCCCAGCTCGGGCGCGATCGCCGCCGACTGCGTCACCGACGACGCGGTGTGCTCGACGAGCTCGTACGGCCGGTAGCGGAGCAGTCCGTGGATCGCGTTGCTGCGCGCCGGTTCGGTGAGCGCCAGCTGCCGCGTCGTGCCGTCGTGATCCCACGCGCCGTCTTTCACGCGATTGGGCCACGGGACGAGCACGATGCCGCAGCCCGACGGCGGCGTGGCGCTCTCGGGATACGGCTCCGTCAGGTCGGTATCGCCGTGGCGCAGGGAGCGCAGGCCTGCCGCCACCTGGGTGACGGTGGCGGTGAGAGGGCCGAGAGCGAGCGGATACTGGGTGCCGGTCGGTGCGCGCATGGCACCAGGGTATGCCCGAGGAGCCGCGGGCGGCGGGGCGATTCTGCCGCGCCTCCGCTCAGGCGGCGACGGTGACGTCGAGCCCCGCGCTGCGCAGCTCGGCGAGCACGGCGTCGTCGGCGGTCGACCCCGTGATGAGGCCGTCGACCTCGTCGATCGCGGCGATCCTGCCGAGGTGGGTGCGGCCCAGTTTCGACCCGTCGGCCACCACGACGGCCCTGGTCGCCGCGCCGACCATCACGCGCTTGAGGTCGGCCTCCGGCAGGTTGACGTTGGTGATGCCGCCCGTGGGGTGCACGCCGGTGCAGCCGATGTACGCCAGGTCGGCGTGCATCCGGTCGAGGAGGGTGGAGGCGAGCGGCTCCACCAGCGAGTGCTGGAGCGGGCGCAGGCTGCCCCCGGTCACGACCACCTGGAAGCGCGGGATGGCCTGCTCGAGTTCGAGCGCGATGGTGAGTCCGTTGGTGATGACGGTGAGGTCGTCGAGGTCGGTGCGTTCGACGAGTGCGCGCGCGATGGCGGTGGTGGTCGTCCCGACGTCGAGGATGAGGCTGCTCCCCGATTCGACGGCGGCGGCCGCGTGCTGAGCGATGCGCCGCTTCTCCTCGGCGGACGACTCGAGCGACTCCTCGAAGCTCGGCTCGCGCATCCCGGTTCCGCGCAGCACCGCACCGCCGTGCACACGCCGGATGCTCTGCAGCCGGTCGAGGTGATCGAGGTCGGTGCGCACTGTGACGTCGGAGACGTGGAACGCCTCACTCAGATCGCCGACCCGCATGAAGCCGTGCTCCCCGATCAGCTCGAGCATCCGCTCACGGCGGAGGGCGGCTGGCAGCGGTTCGCTCATGCAGCAATGCTCCGGCGCTTGCGTTTACTTGTCAATACGAAACCGGAACGCTAGATTTGCTTTCGAAACCGAAAGGGCGGCGATGCCTCAGATCACCAAGCGCGAACACCGGCTGGCCGACGGCCGCGAGCTCGTCTACTACGACGACGCCGACACGACCCTCTCCCCCGAGCGCGCCCCCGACCTGCGCGAGCCGGCACCGCGTCCCGCGACGGCGACGATGCGCCAGGATCCGCTGACCGGCGAATGGATCTCGATCGCCGCCTCCCGCCAGAACCGCGTCTTCCTGCCTCCGGCGGAACTGGACCCGCTCGCTCCGGCCACGCCGGGCAACCCCTCGGAGGTGCCGAGCCTCTACGACGTCGCCGTATTCGAGAACAAGTCGCCCTCGTTCGGACCGCTGCTCGACGACGAGAACGCGCCGAGCGGCCTCGACGACCTCGCCGAGGTCGGCCTCGGACGCACCCGCACCTCGGTCGGCCGCTGCGAGGTCGTCTGCTTCAGCCCGGCCACCACCGGATCGTTCGGCACCCTTACCCCCTCCCGCGCGCGCACCGTCATCGAGGCCTGGGCCGACCGCACCGCGGTGCTCTCGGCGCTGCCCGGCGTGCGTCAGGTCTTCCCGTTCGAGAACCGCGGCGAGGCGATCGGCGTCACGCTGCACCACCCGCACGGGCAGATCTACGCCTACCCCTACGTGACCCCGCGCACCACGGCGCTCATCCGGTCGCTCGACGCCTACGGACCCACGCTGTTCGCCGACATCCTCGAGCGGGAGCGGGCGTCCGAGCGCGTGATCCTGGCCGGTGAGCACTGGACCGCGTTCGTGCCGTTCGCCGCGCGCTGGCCGGTCGAGGTGCACGTGCTGCCGCACCGCCACGTGGCCGACTTCACCGAGACTTCGAGCGCCGAGCGCGACGAACTCGCCACTCTCTACCTGCGGGTGCTGCGCGGGATCGACGCGCTGTACGACTCGCCGACCCCGTACATCGCCGCCTGGCATCAGGCGCCGGTGGGCGTGCGCCGCGACGAGATCCGGCTGATGCTGCAGATCACCTCGCCCCGGCGTGCAGCGGATAAGCTCAAATACCTCGCCGGCTCCGAGTCCGCGATGGGCGCCTGGATCGGCGACATCCCCCCGGAGCAGGCGGCCGACCGGCTGCGCGACGCGATCGCACGGGCCGATCGCGACACCCCCGTCGGCGAACTGCCGGCCGGCATCGCCGGTCTCGCACCCGCTTCCACCCCCACCGCTTCCTGAAGGGCCCCCTCGATGACCGACCTGCGCCAGGACACCCTCGCCGCTTTCGCCGAGATCTTCGGCCGCGACGCCGACGGCCTCTGGTCCGCCCCCGGGCGCGTCAACCTGATCGGCGAGCACACCGACTACAACGAGGGCTTCGTGCTCCCGTTCGCGATCAACCGCCGCACGGTCGCCGCGCTCGGCCTGCGTGACGACCGGATCGCGCGCGTCGGCAGCTCTTTCGCCGACGAGGTGGTGGAGATCGACCTCGACCGGATCGGCCCCGACACGCTCGGCGGCTGGTCGGGCTACCCGCTCGGCGTCGCCTGGGCGCTCGGCCAGTTCGGCGCCGACCTGAGCGCCGTGCCCGGCTTCGACATCCTGATCGACTCGAACGTGCCGGTCGGCGCCGGGCTGTCGTCGTCGGCCGCGATCGAGGGCGCGGTCGCCCTCGCGCTCAACGATGTGTGGCAGCTGGGCTTCGACCGCCGCACGCTCGCCGCGGTTGGCCAGCGCTCCGAGAACGTCGTCGTCGGCGCCCCCACCGGCATCATGGACCAGTCGGCGTCGCTGCTCGGCCAGCACGATTCCGCGGTGTTCCTCGACTGCCGCTCGCTCGAAGCGGAGATCATCCCGCTCGGGCTGGAAGAGGCCGGCCTCGAGATCGTGATCATCGACACCGGCGTTGAGCACGCGCACGCGACCGGCGGCTACGCCGAGCGCCGCGCCTCCTGCGAGGCCGGGGCGCGCGCCCTCGGCGTCGAATCGCTGCGCGACGTGTCCGTCTCCGACCTCGACCGGGCACGCGAGGTCCTCGACGACGTGACCTTCCGCCGCGTGCGGCACGTGGTCACCGAGAACCAGCGGGTGCTCGACACCGTGCGCACCCTGCGGGAGTCCGGCCCGACCGCGATCGGCGAGCTGCTCGACGCGTCGCACCGCTCGATGCGCGACGACTTCGAGATCTCCGTGCCCGAGCTCGACCTGGCGGTCGAGACCGCGCAGGCGAACGGCGCGATCGGCGCCCGGATGACCGGCGGCGGCTTCGGCGGCTCCGCCATCGCGCTCGTGCCGACCGACGCGGTGTCCCGGGTGTTCGTCGCACTCGACGGCGCCTTCGCCGAGCACGGCTTCGGTCAGCCGGAACTCTTCACCGTCACCCCGTCGGAGGGCGCGAAGCGCGAGAATTGACGGCATGACCGACGCGGAGCTCACCTGGCTCGACCCCGACACCGTCCAGATCCGCCAGCCGAAGACCTCCCACTGGGAGGCGCCGTTCCTGTTCCTGCTGTTCGGCCGCGACCGATCGCTCCTGCTCGACACGGGGGCGACCACCGACGAGGCGGTGTTCCCGCTGCGCCGCACGATCGACGAGCTCACCCAGGACTGGCTGCGCCGCCATCCGGCGCGCTTCGTGCGGCCGTACCCCCTCGTGGTCGCGCACACGCATGCGCACCGCGACCACATCGCCGGTGACGCCCTGCTGGCCGATCGCCCGGCGACGACCGTCGTCGGAACCACCGCGGCCGAGGTGATCGGCTTCTTCGGATTCCGGTCGTGGCCGGCCGAGATCGTCGGCTTCGACCTGGGCGACCGGATGCTCGACCTCATCGGCGCGCCCGGCCACGAGCCGTCGGCGGTGGCGTTCTTCGACCGCGCGACGGGCATCCTGTTCACGGGCGACACGATCTGCCCCGGCAACCTCTACGTACGCGATCGTCCGGACTTCGTGCGAACCATCGAGCGGCTGATCGCGTTCCGCGACGGGTCGGCGGTGCCGGTGCGCACGCTGCTCGGCGCGCACGTCGAGATGTCGAACCAGCCGGGCGTCGACTACCCCTCCGGCACGGTCGAACAACCTGACGAGGCCCCGCTGGCGATGCCGCCGAGCATCCTCGACGAGGTGCGCGCCGCCCTCGACGAGCCGGGCGGCCGGGTGGTGCGCGACCGCTTCATCGTCGTGCACGACGGGTGACCGCCGCGGCACGCACCCACTCGTAGACGACGAGCACCGGCTTCAGAGGCGCGAACTCGCCGGGCCGGTAGTCCCGCGCGCGGCGCAGTCGCGCAGCGACCTCCGGGGCCTGTTGCGCGAGGTATCGGCGCGCTCGCAGGGCGTGGAAGGTGTTCGACGCGATCCTGACCGAGGGCGCGTCGCCGATGAGCGGCAGCGAGAACCGGATGTTCTCCCAGGTCGAGCGCGCCTGCTCCTCCAGCACGACCCGGTCGGCCGGCACACCGAGTACCGCGACGGCGTAGTCCGCCATCAGCGCGGCCTCGGACCGCTCCGACCGCGTCGCGGCGCCGGAGAACACGAAGGTGGCCGTTCGCGGGTCGACCGACCGCACCGCGATCCTGGTGCGCCAGCGCTGCACGGCGTTGACCCGTCCGCTGCTGCTCGACGCGAAGCCGAGCACGAGCACGACCTCGTCCGGCTCGCCGATCGCCGGGTCGAGACGGCCGAGCGGCAGCGCCTGCACGGACGCGCGCCAGGTGAGCCACTCGCTCGCCGCCAGCACGGCGGACGCGCCGACGGCGGCGCCGAGGCCGACGGCGACAGCCCTGCGTGGCGTGGTTCTGTGGTGCCTGCCCATCCCACCATTCGATCATGCGGGCGCACCCGGCGCAGACACGCGGCCTAGGCTGACGGGATGAGCATCCACACCCTTGCCGACGGGGCGGCGCCGACCGTCTCCGAAACCGCCTTCGTCGCCCCGGGAGCGGTACTGGCCGGACGCGTGCGGCTGGGCGAGCGGGCGAGCGTCTGGTACAACGCCGTGCTGCGCGCCGAGTCGGAGGACATCGTGGTCGGCGCACGCAGCAACATCCAGGACAACGTCTCGTGCCACGTCGACGCCGGCTTCCCCCTGACCGTCGGCGACGACGTGTCGGTGGGGCACAACGCGGTGCTGCACGGCTGCACGATCGAAGACGGCGTGCTGGTCGGGATGCACGCGACGGTGATGAACGGCGCGGTGGTCGGCACCGGATCGCTGCTCGCCGCGGGCACCCTGGTGCTCGAGGGCGCGATCATCCCGCCCGGATCGCTCGTGGCGGGCGTGCCGGGAAAGGTGCGCCGCGAGTTGACCGACGAGGAGCGCGCGGGTGTGCTGCGCAACGCGGCCGCCTACCTGGAGATCACCGAGGCGCACCGGCCGCGCTGACCGGGACTAGACCTCCGAGGGCTCCACCGGCCCCGGCTCGCCGCCGGTGAGCCGCACCAGTTCGTCGAAGGTGGTCGGGAAGACCGTGTGCGCGTGCCCGGCGGCCGCCCAGACCTCCGGATAGCCGGCGAGCGCCACGTCCACGACCGTGCGGATCGGCGCCGGGTGGCCGACGGGCGCAACGCCGCCGATGGTCTGACCGGTCGCCGCCTTCACCGTCTCGGCGTCGGCGCGGCGGATGCGGCCGCCGAGGCGTTCGCCGAGGAACGCGGTGTCGACCCGGTGCGCGCCCGAGGTCATGACGAGCAGGGGCTCGTCGTCGAACGTGAACACGAGGGAGTTCGCGATCGCGCCCACCTCGATGCCGAGCTCGGCCGCCGC
Organism: Leifsonia sp. 10N434; assembly: GCF_056394405.1. NCBI lineage: Bacteria > Bacillati > Actinomycetota > Actinomycetes > Micrococcales > Microbacteriaceae > Leifsonia > Leifsonia sp. 10N434. The sequence continues at coordinate 46,785 of NZ_JBFTHV010000007.1, forward strand.
GGCGACCGCCGTCGGCGTGGCCGTCTCGAACCACCGGATGCGCGGCTCGACGCCGCCGTCGCGCAGCGCCTGCTCCACGCGCTGGACGGCGGGGTGCGTGCGCTCCCGTTCGGCCTGCTCGCTCTGCTCGCCCACGCTCTGCTCGCCCACGCCCTGCTCGCCCACGCTCTGCTCGCCCACGCCCGGCTCGCCCACGCCCTAGACCTCCAGCGAGCGCTCGGCCGACTCGACCACGTTCTGCAGCAGCAGCGCGCGGGTCATCGGGCCGACGCCGCCCGGGTTCGGGGAGATCCACGACGCGACCTCGGCCACGTCGGGGGCGACGTCGCCGGCGACGCGGCTCTTTCCGGTCTCGGGGTCTTCGATGCGGCTCACGCCGACGTCGAGCACGATCGCGCCCGGCTTGACGTTGTCGGCGGTGACCAGGCCGGCGACCCCCGCAGCGGCGACGATCACGTCGGCACGCCTCAGGTGGGCATCCAGGTCGACGGTGCCGGTGTGGGTCAGGGTGACGGTGGCGTTGATCTCGCGGCGGGTGAGCAGCGAGCCGATCGAGCGGCCGACGGTGACACCGCGGCCGACCACGACCACGTCCTTGCCCTTCAGGTCGATCCCGTGACGCAGCATGAGGTCGATGACACCGCGCGGGGTGCACGGCAGGGGCGTGGTGATCGGTCGGCTGACGTTCAGCATCAGGCGGCCGAGGTTGGTCGGGTGCAGCCCGTCGGCGTCCTTGGCGGGGTCGACGAGTTCGAGGATCGCGTCGGTGTCGATGTGCGGGGGCAGCGGGAGCTGCACGATGAAACCGGTGCAGTCGGGGTCGCCGTTGAGCTCTTCGACGACGGCCTCGAGCTCGGCCTGCGAGATGTCGGCGGGCAGGTCACGGCGGATCGACGAGATACCGACCTCGGCGCAGTCGCGGTGCTTGCCCGCGACGTACCACTGCGAACCGGGGTCGTCGCCGACGAGCACCGTGCCGAGCCCGGGTACGACACCGCGCTCGCGCAGGGCGTCCACCCGCTCCTTCAGTTCGGCCTTGATCGCCGCTGCCGTCTTCTTGCCGTCCAGGATCTGTGCGGTCATGTCTCGGCGCCGTCTCAGATCGAGGAGGGGAGCTCGACCGGGAAGGCGTCCTGCCCCGACGGGGTGAGGCCGGGGTACAGGGGGAACGCGGCCGTCAGCGCGCCGACGCGTGCGCGCAGGGCTCCGGTGTCGGCACCCGGCTGCAGCGCGGCGGCGATGATCTCGGCGACCTCGGTGAACTGCACGTCGCCGAAGCCGCGGGTGGCGAGCGCCGGCGTTCCGATGCGCAGCCCCGAGGTGACCATCGGCGGGCGCGGGTCGAACGGGACCGCGTTGCGGTTGACCGTGATGCCCACCTCGTGCAGCACGTCCTCCGCTTGCTGGCCGTCGAGCTGCGAGTGGCGCAGGTCGGCGAGCACCAGGTGCACGTCGGTGCCGCCGGTGAGCACGTCGACGCCGCCGGCGCGCGAGTCCTCCGCCGTCAGACGGTCGGCCAGGATCTGCGCGCCGCGGATGGTGCGCTCCTGACGGTCGCGGAACTCGTCGGTGGCGGCGAGCTTGAACGCGGTCGCCTTGGCGGCGATCACGTGCATCAGCGGGCCGCCCTGCTGGCCGGGGAAGACGTTGGAGTTGAGCTTCTTGGCCAGCTCCATGTCGCGCGCGACGATGAAGCCCGAGCGCGGGCCGCCGATCGTCTTGTGCACGGTGGAGCTCACCACGTCGGCGAACGGGACGGGCGACGGGTGCAGCCCTGCGGCGACGAGACCGGCGAAGTGCGCCATGTCGACCCAGAGCTTGGCGCCGACCTCGTCGGCGATCGCACGGAACGCGGCGAAGTCGAGGTGACGCGGGTACGCGGACCAGCCCGCGATGATGACCTGCGGCTTGTGCTCGAGCGCCTTGTCGCGCACGACGTTCATGTCGACGAGGAAGGTCTCCGGGTCGACGCCGTAGGAGACGGCGTTGTAGAGCTTGCCGGAGAAGTTGAGCTTCATGCCGTGGGTCAGGTGACCGCCGTGGGCGAGTTCGAGACCCAGGATGGTGTCGCCCGGGGTGGCGATCGCGGAGAGGACCGCGGCGTTCGCGCTCGCACCGGAGTGGGGCTGGACGTTGGCGTACTCGGCGCCGAACAGGCTCTTGGCACGGTCGATCGCCAGCTGCTCGGCGATGTCGACGTACTCGCAGCCGCCGTAGTAGCGACGCCCGGGGTAGCCCTCGGCGTACTTGTTGGTGAGCACGCTGCCCACCGACTCCAGGATGGCGCGGGGGACGAAGTTCTCGGACGCGATCATCTCGAGGTAGTCGCGCTGGCGGCCCAGCTCGAGCTGCAGCACCTCGGCGATCTCGGGGTCGACCTCGGCGAGCGGGGCGGTGAACGTCGAAGGAAGTGTGTCAGTCAAAACCGGCTCCTTTTATGACAGGGGTGGACAGAGAATCCGTATCGACCCAGGCGCGCGGCCGAATCCACCCGATCTGATCAAGGCTCCGTGTCGCTTCCCAATGGTGACCATTTGAGCGCCAGTCGCGACGATCGCAAGCATAGCAAAGCCCGAACGCGCTCTCGGGCCTTGCCCTTTAGTTAAGAGCCCTGCAATACTCGCTGATGGTCGTCCAGCGGGCGGGCAGCGTCGGCCTCTCTCACCAAAGCTCTTACCCAGCAGAAGGAGAACGCGTGCCCGCAGGCGAGCCGATCCCGGTCATCCCCCATCCCGTTTCCGCCGAGTCCGTCGACGGCGCACCGTTCACACTCCGGCCGGGCGCCCGGGTCAGCGTCGCCGGCGCAGGAGCCGGGGAAGTGGCCGAACTGTTGCTGGCCGAGCTCGCCTCCGACTGCCGCCGCGACCTCACGGTCGTGCACGAACCACCGGCCTTCGGCGACATCGCCATCGTGATCGCCGAGGACGAGGTGCCGGAGGACTCCCGTGCCGAGGGCTACAGCCTGTCCGTCACGGCCGAGGGCGTGCGCGTCGGGGCCGCGAGCGCCGCCGGGGCGTTCTGGGGCGTGCAGACGCTGCGCCAGCTGCTCCCGGTCGAGTGCGCCTCGGACCCGCTGACGATCGAGCCGGTGATCATCCGCGACCGGCCGCGTTACGCGTATCGCGGGGCGATGCTGGATGTCGCCCGCCACTTCTTCGCGCCGGCCGAGGTGCGCCGTTTCATCGACGCGATCGTGCTGCTCAAGATCAACCACCTGCACCTGCACCTCACCGACGACCAGGGCTGGCGCATCCAGATCGAGCGCTGGCCGAACCTGACCGCGCACGGCGGCTCGACCGGCAGCGACGGCAGCGCCGGCGGCTTCTACACGCAGGACGAGTTCCGCGAGCTCGTCGCCTACGCGGCGGCCCGCCACGTGACGATCGTTCCCGAGCTCGACATGCCGGGACACACGAACGCCGCCCTCGCCTCGTACCCCGAGCTCACTCCGTCGGGCGCCGCCCCGGCGCTCTACACCGGCTCCAAGGTCGGCTTCAGCACGCTGCAGGCGGACGACGTGCGCACGTGGGAGTTCATCGACGACGTGGTCGGCGAGGTCGCGGCGCTCACCCCCGGCCCCTATCTGCACATCGGCGGCGACGAGTGCCTGAGCACCTCCCCCGGTGAGTTCCTGCGGTTCATCGCCCGCGCGACGGCGATCGTCGCCGACCACGGCAAGACGCCGGCCGGCTGGCACGAGATGGGCAAGAGCGACGCGCTCCCCGGCGGCACGATCGGCCAGTACTGGGACTTCCTGACGCCGCGGGAGAGCGCAGGCGACGAGACGCTCTCGTTCGTGCGCCAGGGCGGCTCGGTGATCATGTCGCCCGCCGACGTCTCCTACCTCGACATCGTGTACGAGGAGGGCGACCGCCTCGGGCAGGACTGGGCCGACGGCCCCACGAGCATCCGGCAGTCGTACGAGTGGGACCCTGCACGCATCGTGCCCGGGCTCGGCGACGCGCACATCCTCGGCGTGGAGGGTCCGGTCTGGACCGAGACGCTCGCCACGATCGACGACGTCGAGGAGATGGTGTTCCCGCGCCTCGCCGCGGTCGCCGAGGTGGCGTGGTCACCGGCGCCGGCCGACACGGCCGACGTGGAGAGCGTGCGGGACTTCGGGGACTTCGCACCGCGGCTGGCCGCACTGGGCGCGCACTGGGCGGCCGCGGGCACGAACTTCCGCCGGGTGCCGGAGATCGCCTGGCACGAGCACGCGTCCGTCTGACGCAGCCAGGCGCCGCGCTCAGGGGTAGCCGAGGAACCAGAGCAGGAAGATCGCGACCGGCTGCAGCGCGATCCCGGTGATCAGCACGGTCATCCTGGCGCGCCGATTGTGCGTCAGCCCGCGGGCACCCGCCAGGGGATACAGCGGCATCAGCAGCCGGAACAGGCTCTCCTGCGGCAGGAACACGGCGAACAGGTAGAGCGCGTAGCTCGCCGCGAAGGCCACCACCTCCGTGCCGAGTGCCCGGATGCTCGGCCGCCGCAGCAACCAGACGTAGCCGACGATCGCCGCGACCACCAGCACGGCGCCGATCACGCTGGCGTACCGCCAGGTGAACAGGAACCAGGGCGTCATCGGAACGAACGCGACCCGGCCGACGAAACCGGTCCACCAGGAGAGCTCGGTCTGCAGGTAGGCGCCGGGGAAGCCGGTGACGGCGGACGCGATGAGCGGCCAGGCGAGGCCGGCAACGGCGGTCACGCCGGCGGTCACGATCATCGCCACCCGTTCGCGCCAGCGGAAGGCCTCACCGCCGCGCCGCTGCTGCACCAGGCGCACGATGAACAGGATGCCGATGGTCAGCGGAAGCGCCAGCTCCCCCGGCTTGGTGAACGCCGCAGCGACGCCCAGTGGGATGACCCACCAGTAGCGGCGCGACATGATCGCCCAGAGCGAGGCGAACAGCAGGAAGAAGAACATCGACTCGGCGTACGCCACCTGCAGGATGAACGAGAGCGGCCCGAAGCAGAAGAAGACGGCGGTCCACAGTCCGCTGGTGGCGCCGACGCGGGACGCGACGAGCCGGTAGAGCACGAGTGCGGCGGCGGCCCCGAAGAGCGTCGCCACGATCACCCCGGCCTGGTAGAACGCGAGCCCGGTGACGAACATGACGCCGCTGACGATCCACGGGAACAGCGGCAGGAACGCCCAGGCGTTCGGCACCACGTTGCCGGAGCCGTCGGTGGGGATCGACGACGGGTACCCCATCTCGGCGATCTGCCGGTAGAACGATGCGTCCCACGAACCGGAGAAGGTGAAGAAGGTCGGGTCGGCGCGCGAGCTCGCGAAGCTCCAGTCGCCGGCGGACGCGGTGAGGAACAGCGTGAGCATCAGGGTGGTCGTGAAGACGCGCGACGCGAGGAAGATTCCGAGCACCACGATCCACCAGCGGTGCTGTCGTGCCCCGAAACGGATGGTCGAGGGCGCCAGCGCGATCCTGTCGATGAGCACGCCGCCCTGCTCCTCCACTCCGTGCGTTTCCAAACCCGCGCAGAATCCCGAAATCGAGTGCGCGCCCCCTCACGAGATGGTACGCCGGGTCGAGGGTCAACCCGCAATCGATCGGACCCGAAAACGTACAGGAACGGAGCGCCCGCATCGCGCCACACGGCGCGGGCGCTCCGTTCCGGCCTACTTGACGCTGCCCTGCGTGAGACCGCCGACCAGGCGCTTCTCGATCAGCATGAACAGCACCACGACCGGGATGACCGCGACGATCGACACGGCGAAGACGTACTGCCAGGCCGCGTCGTACTGACCGACGAACTTGGTCAGCGCGACCGACAGCGGCTGGTTGCCGTCGGTGGACAGGATCACCAGGCTCGCCGCGAACTCGTTCCACGACGCCACGAAGGTGTAGATGATCGCCGTGACGATGCCGGGCCAGACGAGCGGCAGCTGCACCCGGAACAGCACCGTCCACTTGCCGGCGCCGTCGAGCTGGGCGGCCTCGTCGACCTCCTTCGGCACCCCCGCGAAGAAGTTGTGCATGATCCAGATCGCGAACGCCAGGTTGAACGCGGCGTTGATGAGGATCATCGCGAGCCAGGTGTCGTTGAGCCCCAGGGCCACCATCTCTTTGAAGAGGCCGGTGGCGAGCACCGTCGGCTGCAGCATCTGCGTCACGATCACCAGGAAGAGGAAGACCCCACGCCCCGGAAAGCGGAACCGCGCCGTGTAGTACGCAGCGGGAACGCAGACCAGCAGCACCAGCGCGGTGGCGAAGACCGAGATGACGATGGTTGAGATGAGGTTCTCGGGCAGCGGCGTCTCCGGCGTCGACCACATGGTGAGGTAGTTCTCGGGATGCCAGGTCTTCGGCAGGTAGCTGGGCGGCACCGCGAGGATGTCGTCCCGGCTCTTGAACGACCCGATCAGCATGATCAGGTAGGGCAGCACGAAGATCAACGCGATGACCAGGCCTGCGACCATCCGGCCGGCGACGCGCCCGGTGAACCGGCCTTCCTGCTGCCGACGTCGCGCCGGCTTCACGGGGGTGTCAGCGCCGGCGAGCGCCACGGGGGCGGGGGCGGTCATGAGACCTCCTTCATCGGCTTGACGATCCACAGGTAGAGGGCGACGACCACCAGCACGATCAGGAAGTTGATCACGCTCAGTGCGCTCGACAGGTCGATGCGCTGCTCGTTCTGCAGGAGCTTGAACACGTAGGTCGTGGTCGTGTCCGCCTTGTAGCCGGGGATCGATCCGGTCATGAGCTTGAGGATCGGCAGCGAGTTGAACACGTTGATGATGTTGATCAGGCTGGCGAGGGCGATCGCGTTGCGGAGGTTCGGCAGCGTCACGCTGAAGTACGTGCGCGCCGGTCCCGCGCCGTCCACCTTGGCCGCCTCGAGCATGTCGCCCGGGATGCCGGCGAGACCCGCGAGCAGGGTGTAGGTCGAGAACGGCAGCGATACGAACACCGCGATGGCGATCGACGACAGGAACGCGGGCAGCGGCTCCTTGGTGAAGCCGAACGGCTCCGACAGGAGGTGCACATCGACGAGGAACTTGTTGATGATGCCGTAGAACGGGTCGAGACCGTAGACGAACACGGTCGTCGTCATGACGACGCTGGCCGCCCACGGGATCAGGATGGCCATCCGCACCCATTGCCGGCCGGGGAAGTTCTTGTTGAGGAACTGGGCGAGCGCGAGGGAGATGACGACCGTGATCACGACGACGGACACCACCCAGAACAGGGTGTTGAGCAGGATGCCGGGGAGCTCGGGGCGCGCGAGCACCGTGAGGTAGTTCTGGAACCCGACGGAGCCGTGGTCGACGCCGGCGACCGAGATCTTGCGGGTGGAGTTGAAGATCATGTAGCCGGCCGGGAACAGCACGACGCCGAAGATCAGGATGAGGGCGGGCAGGGTCCACGGAACCGCGTGCCACAGGTCGCCGGGTGTTCCGCCGGGCCGTGGCCGTCCGCTCGCCCCGCGACGGGGACGGCCGGTGGCCGCCCCCGTCGGGGTCTTCTCGATGGTGTCACTCATACTGTTGCGGTTACTTGCCGTCGGCCTTCGCCTGAATCGACTTCAGCAGGTCGGCCGGGTTCGCGCCCTGGCCCAGCTGCCCGATCTGGCTCTGGATGGCGCCCTGCGCCGCAGCCCAGTCGGGGTTGGTCGACGGGTAGAACTTGGCGTCGGGGAGCAGGTCGAGGAACGGCTTGATGGTCTCGTCGGAGGCCATTGCGTCCGCACCGGTCTTGGTCGTGGGCAGGAAGCCCTCGGCGCCGACCCACTTGCTGTAGACGGGCGCGCTGTAGAAGTAGTCGAGGAACTTCTTGATCGAGGCCGTCTTGTCGGTCTTGTTCTTGAACGCCATCAGGTGGTCGGCGACGCCCAGGGTGAACGAGGAGCCGTCCTTGGTCGGGATCGGAGCGATACCGTACTTCAGGCTCGGGTTCTTGTCCTTGATCTGGCCGACGATCGGCGGGAGGCCGATCTGCATGCCGATCTTGCCCTGGATGAAGACGTTCATCAGCGGCGTGCGGTTGGTCGAACCGGGGTTCGCCTCGGTGACGCCGGACGTGATGATCTTCTGCATCTCGGTGGCGCCGGCGACGTTCTCCGGGCTGTCGATGGTCAGCGTCTTGGCGTCGCCGTAGCCACCGCCGGCACCGTAGAACCAGATGGCGGTCTCGGCCTGCGCCTCTTCGCTGCCGAGCGGCATGCCGTACCCGGTGGTGCCTGAGGCCTTCAGCTTCGCGGCGTCGGTCTCGAACTCCGCCCAGGTCTTGGGCGGCGCGCTGATGCCGGCCTTCGCGAACGCGTCCTTGTTGTAGAACAGGGCGCGCGCCGAGGCGATGAACGGAAGCCCGTACTGGGTGCCGTCGATGCTCGCGTTGTCCTTGAACGCGGTCTGGAAGTCGTCGAGCGTCTTCGCGGACACGACGTCCTTGGCCGGGTAGAGGAGGTCGTCGGCAGCGAAGCCGGCGAACGCGTCGATGTTCAGGATGTCGGGCTGCTTGCCCGCGGCGACCTTGGTCTTGATCACGTTGTTGATGTCGGTCCACGACTCGACATCGAGGTTCACCGTGATGCCGGAGTTCTTGGCCTCGAAGTCCTTGATGATCTCCTGCCACTCCGCCTTGGTGTTGTCGGAGTAGCTGGCGACCATGAGGTCGAGTGACTGGGAGCCGCCCGACGCGCTGCCGCCGGATCCGCCGCTGAAACCGCAGGACGCGAGCGTCATGGTGGCGGCCGTCGCGACTGCGACAGCGGCCCCCCACCGCAGAGACTTCTTCATTGACTTCCTCACTCTCGAATGGAACGAACCGTCGCTGAATGCGAAGTATCTCTGCGCGGCGGTGCGTCGGGGATGATGCTTTATGACTCATTTGTGCCGCAAATAAACATTTGCGTTCAATTGATGATCGATCATTGCGCGCTGGTGATCTCACGTCAAGGAACCGCGCAGACATCGTTACACGGCGTTTACACGGCCGTCCCCAGACGGACTCGAAGCGCCAAATAACGATTGAAGATGATTACTAGACAGACATATCGCTCATAAGCGATCATTGACACATCATTGGCGACAGACGACGAGGAGACGACGCTGTGACGCAAGCCACAAACCCCGGAGCGCACATGGAAGCGGAGCTCCGTTCGCAGCCGGAGACCTGGGCGCGCGCGGCCGAACTGCGCGCCGAGCAGAAGCTCCTCCCGGCCGCCGGGCAGCGCGTCGCGGTCGTCGGCTGCGGCACCTCGTGGTTCATGGCGCAGTCGTACGCCGCACTCCGCGAGACCGCGGGACTCGGTGTGACCGACGCGTTCGCCGCCTCCGAGACGCCCGGTGCATCCGCGCCGTTCGACACCCGCGACTACGACGCGATCGTCGCGATCACCCGCTCCGGCACGACGACCGAGGTGCTCGAACTGCTCGACGGACTGCGGGCATCCGGCAACGGGGCTCGCACGATCGGCATCGTCGGCGATCCGGAGACGCCGCTGGTCGACCTCGTCGACGATGTCGTGACGCTGCCCTTCGCCGACGAGACGTCGGTGGTGCAGACCCGGTTCGCGACGACGGCGCTCGCCTTCGTGCGCGCGTCGCTGGGCGACGACCTCGACGCCGCCATCCGCGACGCTGCTGCCGCGATCGACGAGACGCTCGACGCCGCGCTGATCGGCGCCGACCAGTACACGTTCCTCGGCGCCGGCTGGACCGTCGGGCTCGCGCACGAGGCCGCGCTGAAGATGCGCGAGGCCTCGCAATCGTGGACCGAGTCCTACCCGGCCAAGGAGTACCGCCACGGCCCGATCGCCATCGCGGCCCCCGGCCGGGTGAGCTGGATGTTCGGCGACGCTCCCGAGGGACTGGCCGCCGACGTCGCGGTGACCGGCGCACGATTCGAGAACGCTCCCGTCGACCCGCTCGCCGATCTCGTCCGCGCGCAGCGTGTCGCCCTCGCGCGGGCCCGACGTTTCGAGCTCGACCCCGACCGTCCCCGCAACCTCACCCGATCTGTCATCCTGGCCTCGTGAACGCAGAGTCGCCAGCAGCGCCGCCCTCCCCCGGCCGCACCGGCAGCGCCCCCGGCCGCACCGGCACCGTTGACCTGGGCGCCGGCAGCGCCGTGCTCGCCTTCGACGTCGGCGGCACCGACATGAAGGCCGCTCTGATCGACGCCGGCGGCACGATCCTCGGGCTGGAGCGCATCCGGACCCCGCAAGACGGCGACCACACGGCCGATCTCGTCGTCGACGCCGTCGTGAGGTCGTCCGCACGGTTCCGCGCCGCGCATCCGGAGATCGAGCCGCGCGCCATCGGGCTGCTCGTACCCGGTCACGTCGACGACGAGGCGGGCATCGGCGTCTTCTCCGAGAACCTCGGCTGGCACGACTACCCGTTCCGCGACCGCGTCGCCGCAGCGGTTGACCTGCCTGTCTCGTTCAGCCACGACGTGCGCGGCGCCGGCGAGGCCGAGCACCGCCTCGGCGCAGCGGCTCCGTTCCGCGACGTCGTCGTGATGGCGATCGGCACCGGGATCGCCGGCGCCATCTTCATCGGCGGCGTGCTGTACGCCGGCGGCGGCATGGCCGGCGAGATGGGGCACTCCCGCGTCGCCGACGGCCCCGAGTGCGCCTGCGGCGGCCGCGGCTGTCTCGAAGCGGTGGCCTCGGCCGCCGCCATCGCCCGGCGCTACACCGGGCGCACGGGCACGCCGGTCGCGGGTTCCAAAGAGGTGCTCGAGCGCGCGCAGGCGGGCGACCCGGACGCGCAGTTCATCTGGGAGAGCGCACTGGATGCCCTGGCCCTCGACCTCTCGCACACGGTCGCGCTGCTCGCGCCGGAGGCCATCGTCATCGGCGGCGGGCTCTCGCAGGCGGGACCGGCCCTGTTCGAGCCGCTCGCGGAGCGGCTGGATGCGCTTCTCACCTTCCAGCGCCGACCCCTGCTGCTGCCCGCGAGCATCGGCGAGGACGCCGGTGTGATCGGCGCCGCCTTGCGGGCACGAGACCTGGTCGACACCCTGACGCCGGCGGAGCAGCCGCCCCGCGCGGGGCTGGAGGTGTCTGCGTGATCCTCACCGTGACGCCCAATCCGGCGATCGATCTCACCTACCGGGTGCCCGTGCTCGACGTCGGGGAGTCGCATCGCGTCGCTCCCCCGGCGGTCCGTGCCGGCGGCAAGGGCCTCAATGTCGCGCGGGTGATCGCCCAGACCGGCGGCGCCTCCTTCGCGCTCACGACCGCGGGCGGACCGGCCGGCGTCCGGCTCGGAGACGACCTGCTCTCGGCGGGGCTGCCGCACGAGCTGGTCCCGGTCGCGAGCCCCACCCGCAGCAGTGTCGCGATCGTCGACGACGCCTCCGGGCTCACCACCATCTTCAACGAGACCGGCGCCGCGCTCACTGAGGCGGAGTGGACGGCGCTGCTGGACGCCGCCGAGCGCCTGGCCGTGCCCGCGAGCTGCCTGGTCGCATCGGGCAGCCTGCCGCCGGAAGCTCCGGGCGATCTCTACGCGCGATTGGCCGGGATCGCCGCAGCCCGCGGCATCCCGAGCATCATCGACGCCATCGGTCCGGCGCTTCTGCAGGCCGCGGAGGCCGGCGCGACCGTGCTGAAGCCGAACCGCCGCGAGCTCGCCGAGACGACGGGCGAGAGCGATCCCGTCGCGGGGGCGACGCGGCTGCTCGAGCTCGGAGCCCGACTCGTGATCGTCTCGTTGGGCGAAGACGGGATGATCGGTGTCGCGGCCGACGCGCCCGGCCGTCCCGTGCACGCTCGGCTGCCGCAGGCGCTCCGCGGCAACGCGACCGGCGCCGGTGACGCAGCCGTCGCTGCGGTCGCGTCGTGCCTCGCGGCCGGTGTCGGCGGACTGCCCGCCATCCTGTCGCTCGCCACCGCGTGGTCGGCCGCCGCCGTACTCGCGCCGCTCGCCGGCGAACTCGATCCGTCGTACCCAGCGCTCGAAGACGCGGTGCAGCTCTCCGGCTGAACGGCCGACCCGCCCGCGCGATCACCGCCAGCACCCACGACCCACGCTTCACGCCAACGCTTCACGACCCACCGCCCGACGAACCACCTGACGATCCGGAAAGCCGCCGATGCCTCTCGTACCCACCGCCGACCTGCTGAACGGCGCCGTCTCCCGGCGCACCGGGCTCGGCGCGTTCAACGTCATCCATCTCGAGACCGCGGAGGCGCTCGTCGCCGCCGCGGAGGACGCAGGCCTGCCCGTGATCCTGCAGATCTCGCAGAACTGCGTCGGCTACCACGGCGGACTGGAGCCGATCGCCCGCGCGACCCTGGCCGTCGCCGCGGGTTCGCAGGCGCCGGTCGCCGTGCACCTCGACCACGCGGAAGACGAGGAGCTGACCCGCCAGGCGATCGACCTCGGCTTCGGCTCGGTGATGTTCGACGGCGCGAAGCTCCCCTACGAGCAGAACGTCGAGGCCACCGTGCGGGTCGTCGAGTACGCGCACGCCAACGACGTCGTCGTGGAGGCCGAGCTCGGCGAGATCGGCGGCAAGGACGGCGCGCACGCGCCGGGGGTGCGCACCGATCCGGATGAGGCGCGACGGTTCGTCGACGAGACAGGCGTCGACGCCCTCGCCGTCGCGGTCGGCAGCTCCCACGCCATGACCGAACGGACCGCCTCCCTCGACCTCGGCTTGATCGGGCGCCTGCACGCGGCTGTCCCCGTTCCCCTCGTGTTGCACGGCTCTTCCGGGGTCGCGGATGAGACGATCGTGTCGGCGATCCGTTCCGGGATCACCAAGGTCAACGTCTCCACCCATCTCAACGCCGCCTTCACGGCTGCCGTGCGGCGCACCCTGGCCGAGCGTCCCGAGATGGTCGATTCGCGTCGCTACCTGCGCGAGGGACGCACCGCGGTGACGGCCGAGGCGGCACGCCTCCTCACGCTGTTCGCCGTGACGGAACCCGCGCCAGAAGGAGCCAGAAGCTGATGACGACGCCTGCCGAGCGCTGCGCGAGGCTCCACCGATGAACCGTGCCGAGCGTCTGAACGCCGTGCTCGACCTGCTGGCCGAGTCCGGGCAGGTCGACGTGGACGACCTCGTGCTCAAGCTCGACGTCTCTGCGGCCACCGCGCGACGCGACCTCGACGCCCTCGCGTCGCAGCAGCTGCTCACCCGCACGCGTGGCGGGGCCATCGGCCAGTCTGTGGCGTACGACCTGCCCATCCGGTACAAGAAGGAGCAGCACGCGCCCGAGAAGCTGCGGATCGCCCTGGCGGCCAGCGCGCTCGTTCCGCGCGGCGCGGTCGTCGGCCTCTGCGGCGGCACGACCAGCACGGCCGTGGCGACGGTGCTCGGCTCGCGGCCCGACCTGATGGAGCCGTCCCCGCATCCGAACCTCACGGTCGTCACCAATGCGATCAACATCGCCGCGCAGCTCGTGATGCGCCCACAGATCAAGACGGTCGTCACCGGGGGCGTCGTGCACGCCCGCTCGTACGAGCTGGTGGGGCCGTACAGCGACGTCGTGCTCGAGAAGATCACGATGGACATCGCGTTCATCGGCGTGAACGGCATCGACCCGGTCGTCGGCGCCACCGTGCACGACGAAGGCGAGGCGAGCGTGAACTCGCTGATGGCCCGGCGCGCCACCCGCGCCGTGGTCGTCGCCGACTCCTCCAAGATCGGCCGCAAGGCCTTCGCGACACTCGGCGGCCCGAAGATCCTCACCACGCTCATCACCGACGACGGCATCACCGCCGAGCAACGCGCCGAGTTCGCCGACCACGGCGTCGAGGTGATCGTCGCGTAATGGGCACCGCTGACACAGGGCATCCGGACTCCGGCGCGCATCCCGTCCCCGGTACGCATCCGGTCACCGGAGCGCATCCCGTCACGGTCGTCCACTCGGCCAGGATCGTCACCGACGGGCGCGTGCAGAACGACGGTTGGGTGCGGTTCGAGCACGGTCGCGTTGCCGCCACCGGGTCGGGAAGCGGCTGGCGCGAGGGCGGCCGTGAGTCGTCGGAGGTGGGGGCGCCCGCCGATGTGGTGGATGCCGAGGGAGCCTGGCTCACCCCGGGCTTCATCGACATCCACAACCACGGCGGAGGCGGTGCCGCCTTCGATGACGGACCGGACGCCATCCGCACCGCCCTCGCGCTGCACCAGCAGCACGGAACGACCCGGTTCGTGATCTCGCTCGTGACTGCTCCTGTCGACGCGCTGGCCGAGCGGGTGGCCGCCGTCGCCGACCTCGTCGAGACGGACGAGCGCATCCTCGGCTCGCACCTCGAGGGGCCGTACCTCGACGCGGGTCACAAAGGCGCGCACGACCCGGCGCTGCTGCGCTCTGCGACCCCCGACGACATCGCTGTGCTCCTGGCGGCCGCCCGCGGGACGCTCCGCCAGATCACCCTCGCCCCCGAACTCCCGGGCGGCCTGGACGCGGTGCGCGCCTTCTCCTCGGCCGGGGTGGCCGTGGCAGTCGGGCACACCGGCGCCGACTACGACCAGACGCTCGCGGCCTTCGACGCCGGCGCGAGCATCCTGACGCATGCCTTCAACGGCATGGACGGCATCCACCACCGCGCGCCCGGTCCCGTCGCGGCCGCCGCGCGCACCCACGGCGTGACGCTCGAGATCATCAACGACGGCATCCATGTGCATCCGGAGGTCGTGAGGATGACATTCGCCTCGGCCCCCGGCCACGTCGCGCTGATCACGGATGCGATGGCCGCCGCCGGCTCCAGCGACGGCGACTACGTGCTCGGCTCCCTCGGCGTGACGGTCCGCGACGGCGTCGCCCGCCTCGCCGACGGCGGCTCGATCGCCGGATCGACCCTCACGCTCGACGACGCTCTCCGCCGCGCCGTGCGCGAGGTCGGTCTGCCCGTCGAGGACGCCGTGCTCGCCCTCACGGCCACGCCCGCACGCGCGATCGGCCGCGGCCACGACCTCGGCAGCCTCTCCCCGGGCTACGCGGCCGACGCCGTGCTGCTCGACGCCGACTTCCACGTCCGGCAGGTCTGGACCGCCGGAGCCCCCCTCGTCCCACTCCGTTGAGGGGCGGCAAACGCGTCTAAACACGCCGACGGAGCCTGCGTTCGCCACCCCTCAACGACGCACGAACGCGCCCAGCGCGCCCGGCGTGCCCGGCGTGCCCGCCCGAGACTTCGTGCCGGTGCCTGGTTATCCACAGTCCGGCACCGATCCGGATTCGTGAACGGTCACTCGTTGTCGCTTGCCGGCCGGGGTAGCCCTTCTACGCGACAACTACTGACCACTCACTCCGGGCTCAGGCGAGGTGAGGGCGCATAGGTGGGGGAGCTCGGTGCGCGCGGCTCAGGCCGCGAGCGCCCGCGCCCGCGTCATCCGGCCGATCACGAACACCAGTGCCAGCGAGACCACCAGCAGTCCGATGTAGAAGTACGGCAGCACCAGCAGGCCGCCGAGGTCGAAGATCACCGAGCCGAGCAGTGCTCCGCCGCCGATCCCGATGTTGAACGAGGTCGTGTAGAGCGCGCTGGCCGTGTCGCGGAACGCGGGGGAAGACGTGTGCAGCAGACGGGTCTGCAGCAGCGGCGGCAGGGCGCCGAAGGCAAGACCCCACAGCACGAACGCGCTGATGGCCAGGATGGGCATCGACGCGAAGACGGCGAGCGCCGCGACGGCCAGTCCGGTCACCACGAGCGCCAGCACCAGCCCGAGCTGCGGACGCGGACCGAAGACCGATCCTGCGATCACGAGGCCGGCGGCCCCGGCGATGCCGTAGAAGAACAGGAGTCCGCCGACGCTCGCGGCGGGCACGCCCATCGCATCGGTGAGGAACGGCACCACGAACGTGTAGAAGGAGTAGTGGCCGATCATGGTGACGGCCGCCACCAGGCACACCATGATGACGGCGACGATGGTCGGGTCCTTCGGGCGGACGACGCCGCGCTCGCGTTTCGGGTGCGCCTCGTCGTCGCGCTCGACCTTCGGCAGGAACTTCCACACGACGGCCGCGCCGACGAGCATGAGCACCGCCAGGAACACGAACGACAGCCGCCAGCCGAACAGGTGGCCGGCGAAGGTGCCGAGCGGCACACCGAAGACGAAGGCCAGGGTGCCGCCGCCGAGGGTGATCGAGACGGCGCGGCCGATCTGCTCCTTGGGCACGAGGTGCCCGGCGTAGGCGCCTACGATCGACCAGAACATGCCGTGCGCGATGCCGCCGATGATGCGCGAGACGACGACGAACGTATAGTCGGGCGCGATCGCGGTGAGCAGGTTGCTGATGGCGAGCACCACGAGGATGCCGACGATCATCCCGTGCCGCGGCCACCGCCGGGTGAGGGCGGTCAGCGGCGTGCTGGTGATGACGACTGTGAAGGCGAAGACCGTCACCAGGAGGCCGATCTGCGCCTCGCTCACGCCCAGGGACGCGCTCATATCGGGCAGCAGCCCGGTGGGGATCATCTCGCTGGTGACAGAGAGGAAGACGGCCCCGGCGAGCGCGATGAGCCCGACCCAGGGGAATTTCTGTACGGTCTTGAGTGGCGACGTTGAAGTGGCAGACATGACGAAGCTGTCCAACGAACGGCGTTCCCCGCACGGTTCGGGTTCTCCACGAACGGCAGGTCGACTACGCGCTGATGTGCGCGCCCAGGGCCGCTCGAGAACCGGCGACCACGGAACAGTTTACCGGATGCCCGCGGTCGCGCGCTGGGAGTCCGTGATCTCGATCAGCGGGGCGTACAGCGCCATCGCGTCGAGGGCGCGCTGGTGGTCGGCGTCGCTGAGCCCCGCGCACGCATCGGCGGCGACCCTGACCCGGATGCCCGCATCCGCCGCGGCGAGCGCCGTCGACAGCACGCAGCAGTCGGTGGAGACGCCGGCCAGCACGATGTCGTCGCTCCCGCCGGTGGCGTCCGCGAGCGCCGCGCCCCACTTGCCGAACGTGGTCTCGGTGACGACCCGCGGCCCGTGCCCGGCCTCGGCCTCGGCCTCGGCCTCGGCCAGCGCCGTACCGAACGGCTCGACGAGATCGTAGAGGGGATCATCCGGCGCCACGAGCGCGAACGGCCACTGCTCGTAGTACGGCACCCACGCACCGACCGGATGCTCGGGTGCGACGAACCGGGTGAAGACGACGCGCTCCCCGAACGCCGGGAGCATCCGCTCGATCGTCACCGCGGCCTCGGCGAAGCGGGGCGTGAACCAGTAGCTCGCCGGGTCGCCGAAGATCCGCTGCATGTCGATGACGACCAGCACCGGATCGGTCACCGCTCCTCCTGGCTGCGCACGGCCCTCGCCGAGAAGATCAGGGTGCCGAGGTACCCCACCAGCAGCGCGACGAGCACGCCGAGGTTCGCGAACGCCCAGTCGCCCTCCTTGCCACCGAGCCCGAACGGCGCGAGCAGGTAGCCCTGCCAGGCGAGCCACGGCGCATACGTGTTGGTGACCAGCCCCCAGCCGAGCACCGTGCCGAGCACGATGAGCCCGATCGGCAGCCAGCGCACGCTCCCGTACCGTCCACGCGCGTCGTAGAGCTCCTTCTCGGCGTAGTCCCTCTTGCGCAGCTGGATGTCAGCGATGAAGATGCCGCACCACGCGGCGATCGGCACGCCGAGCGTGATGAGGAAGCCCTGGAAGGGTCCGAGGAAGTCACCGGCGAAGAACACGACGTAGATGGCGCCGGCCGTCATGATCACGCCGTCGATGCCCGCCGCGACGAACCGCGGCACGCGCACCCCGACGCTGAGCAGCGCCAGCCCCGAGGAGTAGATGTCGAGCACGGCGCCGCCGACCAGTCCGAGCACGGCGACGATCACGAACGGCACCAGGAACCAGGTGGGCAGCAGCGAGGCCAGTGCGCCGATCGGGTCGGCCGCGATGGCGGTGTTGAGTTCCTTCGACGAACCCGCGAGCAGGATGCCGAAGATCAGCAGGATCACCGGAGCCAGCGACGACCCGAACGTGGTCCAGCCGACGACGCCGGAGCTCCGCGTAGCCCGCGGGAGGTAGCGCGAGTAGTCGGCCGCCGCGTTCACCCAGCCCAGGCCGAAGCCGGTCAGCATGAACACGAACCCGCCGATGACGTGCGGCACATCGCCGGCCGGCAGCGCGGCGACGGCTCCGAGATCGATGTGGCCGAGCACGAGCACGATGTAGACGACGGTGAGCACACCGGTGACGATCGTGATGATCATCTGCATCCGCATGATCAGGTGGAACCCGATGACGCCTCCGACGATGATGAGCGCGGCCACGACGATGAGCGCGACGACCTTGGTCGCGATGCCGCCCTCCCAGCCCAGCTGGGTGAAGACGGTCGCCGTCGCGAGCACGGCGAGCGCCGTGAGCACCGTCTCCCAGCCCACGGTGAGCAGCCACGACAGCAGGGAGGGCACCCGGTTCCCGTTCACCCCGAATGCCGCCCGGCTCAGCACCATCGTCGGCGCCGACCCGCGCTTGCCCGCGAGCGAGATGAACCCGCAGAGCAGGAACGAGATCACGATGCCGACGACGCCGACGATCGTCGCCTGCCAGAAGGAGATGCCGAAGCCGAGCAGGAAGGAGCCGTACGCGAGGCCGAACACCGACACGTTCGCGCCGAACCACGGCCAGAACAGGTCACGCGCGCGACCCTTGCGCTCGCTCTCGTGGATGGTGTTGAGACCGTTCAGCTCCACTCCGAGCGCCTGAGCGGGCGCGGGGGGCGCGTCGGGTCTGTCCTCGCCAAGGCTTGTCATGCACCGATCCAACTTCACCGCGCCCCTCCCCGTCAATGGCGGCGGATGGCACGCGAGCAGTACGACGAGGGCCTCGCCAAACCAAGGACGCGGATCCCGCTACCCTGAACGGGTGACCGACACCACCGCGAACGCTGCCGCCGAGGCCCAGCCCAACCACTGGGTGCTCACCTTCAGTTGTGCCGACAAGCCGGGCATCGTGCACGCCGTCAGCGGCGCGATCGTCGCGGCCCGCGGCAACATCACCGAGAGCCAGCAGTTCGCGAGCAGCGACACGGGCCGCTTCTTCATGCGCCTGCAGGTGGAGTCGGAGGCGACGCGCGACGAGTTCGAGCAGGCGCTCGCGCCCGTCGTCGCGAGGTTCGGGATGTCGCACAAGGTCGACAACGTCGGTCGCCCGCTGCGCACCCTGGTGCTCGCCTCCACCGCGGCCCACTGCCTCAACGACCTCCTGTTCCGCCAGCGCGCCGGGCAGCTGCCGGTCGAGCTGCCCCTCGTGCTCTCCAACCACGGGACCCTGCGCGACCTCGCCGGGTTCTACGGCGTGCCGTTCGAGTCGCACCCCGTCACGGATGCGGCGAGCAAGGCCGCCTTCGAGGCGCGCGTGCTCGAGGCGGTCGATGAGCACGACATCGAGCTCGTCGTACTGGCGCGCTACATGCAGATCCTCTCCCCCGAGCTCTGCGAGCGCCTCGCAGGGCGCGCGATCAACATCCACCACTCGTTCCTTCCCGGCTTCAAGGGCGCCAACCCGTATCGCCAGGCGCACGCCCGCGGCGTCAAGCTCATCGGTGCGACGGCGCACTTTGTGACGAGCGATCTCGACGAGGGCCCGATCATCGAGCAGAACGTCGTGCGCGTCGACCACTCGCGCAGCGTCTCCGAACTGGTCGCCATCGGCCAGGACGAGGAGAGCCGCACGCTCACCCAGGCGGTGAAGTGGTTCGCCGAGGACCGCGTGCTGCTCGACGGCGCGCGCACGATCATCTTCCGCTGAGACGCGCGAGACCGCACCGGGCCGCAGGTTCGAGCCCGCTTAGAATGGCCTGGTGACCGACGCACCGACCCCGCAGAGCGACATCAAGATCTCCCCGAACGACGTCATCCGGTTTCTGCTGGAGCTGTTCGCGATCTTCTCGCTCGGTTTCTGGGGCTTCGTGGCCTGGCCCCTCCCCTGGAACATCGTGGTCGGCATCGGCGCTCCGCTCATCGCGATCGTGCTCTGGGCCCTGTTCCGGTCGCCGAAGGCCGTGCTGCGCGTCGACCCGTTCGTCAAGGCGCTCGTCGAGATCGTGGTGATGCTGGCCGCCGCGTTCGCGTGGTGGGATCTCGGCCAGCCCGTGGTGGCGATCGTCTTCGCCGTCATCGCAACCGTGAGCGGCGTGATCAACGGACGCGCCGAATTCCGATGAAAGGCAGCATCGCATGACCGGACTCGTCGTCCACAGCGCCCGCAAGATCGACGCGGACGGGCTGGTCGACGACTTCTGGTTCGTCGCCGACGGCGACACCATCAGAGCCACCGGATCCGGCACCGGCTGGCACGCGGCAGCGCAGGCGCCCGGCCGCGAGATCGTCGACGCGGGCGGCCACTGGCTGACGCCCGGGTTCATCGACCTGCACTGCCACGGCGGCGGAGGTCACCCGTTCGACGACGGCCCCGAGCAGATGCTGGAGGGCCTCGCGACCCATCGTGCGCACGGCACGACGAGATCGCTCGTCTCGCACGTCGCCAATCCGCTCGCCGCGCTCCGGGAGAGCCTGTCCATCGTCGCCGAGCTGACCGCGAACGACCCGCTGGTGCTCGGATCGCACCTCGAGGGGCCCTTCCTGGCCATCGAGCGACGGGGCGCGCACGACGCCGCGTTCCTCCGCGAGCCCGGCCCCGAGATGGTCGAGCAGTTGATCGGCGCCGCACGCGGCACGCTGCGGCTGGCGACCATCGCGCCGGAGCTCTCGAACGCGCTCGAGACGATCGGGGTGCTGATCGAGGCGGGCGCGGTCGTCGGCATCGGCCACACGGCCGCGGACTACGAGCAGGCGACCCGCGCGTTCGAGGTCGGCGCTCGGGTGCTCACCCACGCCTTCAACGCGATGAACGGCATCCACCACCGGGCGCCGGGGCCGATCGTCGCGGCGTTCGAGAACCCGGATGTGACGCTCGAGCTGATCCTGGACGGCCTGCACGTGCATCCGAAGGTCGCCAAACTGGCGTTCACGGCGGCTCCCGGCCGGGTCGCGCTCGTCACCGACGCGATGGCGGCCGCCGGCGCGACCGACGGCGACTACCGGCTCGGCTCGCTGAACGTGACGGTGCACGACGGGCTCGCGGTGCTCTCCGGCACGCAGACCATCGCCGGCTCGACCCTCACGCAGGATGTCGCGCTGCGCAACGCGGTCGAGCTCGTCGGTCTCGAGCCCGCCCGCGCCGTCGAGGCGCTCACGCTCACGCCCGCGCGGGTGCTCGGCGAGGACCACCGGCTCGGCCGGCTGCACGCGGGCTACGCGGCCGACGCCGTGATCCTCGACCACGAGTGGAACGTGCGACGCGTCTTCGCCGCCGGCCTGCCGCTGGTCTGACCCGCCGCCGACGCCGTCGAGTCCGGGAGAAATCGCGCGCCCCGCCGGAGGGCGGACGATTTCTCCCGGACTCGATTACTGCGGCTAGAGCGTCTGCCAGGCGGGCTTGTTCGCGTAGGCGTAGCGGTAGTACTCGATGTTCTGCAGCCGGGAGGCAGCGGCCTCGTCGACGATCACCGTGACGTGCGGGTGCAGCTGGATGGCCGATCCCGGGTTGCTCGCCGACACGGGGCCCTCGACGGCGCCGGCGACGGCCTCCGCCTTGCCCTCGCCGAACGCGAGCAGCAGCAGGTGCTTCGCGCGCAGGATCGTGCCGAGCCCCTGCGTGATGCAGTGCATCGGCACGTCGGCCTCTGAGGGGAAGAATCGCGCGTTGTCGCGGCGGGTCTGCTCGGTGAGCGTCTTGACGCGCGTCGCGGATGCGAACGACGAACCCGGCTCGTTGAAGCCGATGTGGCCGTCGGTGCCGATCCCGAGGATCTGCACGTCGACGCCGCCCGCCTCGGCGATCGCGCGCTCGTAGTCGGGCCCGGCGTGCTCGATGCCGTCGATCGCGCCGTTCGGAACGTGGATGAGCGACGGGGTGAGGCCGAGCGGCTCCACGACCTCGCGGGTGATCACCGAGCGGTACGACTCGGGGTGGTCGGCGGGCAGCCCGACGTACTCGTCGAGCGCGAATCCGCGCACGTGGGCGACGTCGATGCCCGTCTCCGCGACCCGCGCGGTGAGCGCACGGTACAGTGCGAGCGGGGTCGAGCCGGTCGCGAGGCCGAGCACGGCATCCGGTCGGCTCGCGATGAGGTCGACGATGGACTGCGCGGCGAGTTCGCCCGCCTGCTTCTGGTCGGGTACGACGACGATCTCTGCCACTTAGCTCTCTCCCACGAGGGCCGCGCCGATGGCGGCGGCCGGTGAACCTTCCGGAATGAGGCGCACGCGCTCGGGAAGCGAGAGCGACGCCAGGAACGGCGACGCCTGCGCCCACTCGTCGAGCACCTCGTGGACATCGCACAGCAGCCGGTCCCCGAGATGGCTCAGGCCACCTCCGATGACGACGGAATCGACATCGACGGTCAGCACGAGGACCCGCACCGCGGAGGCGATGCCCGCAGCCAGCCTAGCCTTGATGGCCCTCGCCTCGGGGTCGCCGTCGGCGGCTGCGGCGAACAGCGAGCGAACAGGAAGTGGATCGTCGGTGCGCCACTGGCGCGCGACCCCCGACCCGCTCGCGACCGTCTCGAGGCAGCCGCGCTGACCGCACGCGCAGATCACGCCGTTGGGGTCCACCGGGATGTGCCCGATCTCCCCGGCGATACCGTCGGCGCCGCGCCACAGCCGCCCGTCGACCACGATCCCGGCGGCGAGTCCGGTGCCGAGGTTGAGGTACGCCATCGTGCCGTCGAGTCCCATCAGGTGGTACGCGCCCACCGCGGCGGCCTTCACGTCGTTCTCGATGCGCACCCCGACGCCGAGGCGTCCGGCCAGCTCTCCGCCGAGCTCGAGACGCTCGAGGCCCAGGTTCACCGCGTGGGCGACGTGCCCGGAGGCGCTGTCGACCATGCCGGGGATGCCGATGCCGATCGATTGGAACCCGCTCGCGGGCAGCCCGGTGAGCTCGCCGATCCGCGCGACGGCGGCGACGGCCGTCTCGACGACGGCGATCGATCCGAAGCCCGTGGCCAGCCGGATGCGCTGGGACAGGCCGCCCGCATCGTCGATGGCCACCGCATCCGTCTTGGTGCCACCGATGTCGATCCCGAGCCTCACGAGCCGGATTCCAGGTACGCGAGCAGGGCGCGGCCGACCAGGCGGGAGGCACCGAAGGTGGCGACGTCGGCATAGGCGCGGTCGTCGCTCGGCCAGCCCATGTCGACCACGAGCACACGGTCGCGCTCGGCGCGCAGCCGATCGATCGCCGCGCGGGCGAAGGCGTGCCGGTGGTTGTCCTTGCCGATCACGAGCACCGGCGACTTGGCCGCGAGCACGAGATCCGGATGGTCGCCCTCGGTGAACACGACGAGCGGGTTCTGCTCGAAGGCGCGCGCGACGGCGGACTCCGGGTCGGCAGCGGCCTCCGCGAACGGCCCCCACGGGGCGACGCCGACGGCGATGTTCGCCACGGTGTCGATGCGCACGATCGAGTACGGTCCGCGGTTGGCGGCGACCCACTCGGCCGCGTGCGGCGCGATGTCGAAGGTCGAGATGGCCGCGGCGATGTCGACTGGGTCGATGGCGCCGGCGAACGGATCGGCGGGAATCGGCTTCTGCGCGCTCTCTGCGTGCAGATCGGCGGCGAGTGCGAGCACGCGCTCGGCCGCCTGCGCGACCCGGGCGGCGCTCAGCCGGCCGTCGGCGATCGCGGCGACCACCGCATCCTCGATCTGCCCGAGCTGTTCGTCGGTGTTCTCGGTCCCGACGCAGAGCAGGTCGCAGCCGGCGGCGAGCGCCAGCACGGCGGCCGGCGGGATGCCCGTCTCGCCGCTCGCACCCTTCATGTCGAGCGCGTCGCTGACCACGACGCCGTCGAACCCGAGCTCACCGCGCAGGAGCCCCTCGATGATCGTGGGGCTGAAGGTGGCTGGACGCTCGGCGTCCAGCTGCGGCAGCAGGATGTGCGAGGTCATCACGCTGCGCGCGCCGGCCTCGATGACGGCGCGGAACGGACGGAGCTCGCGCTCCCGCAGCCGCTCGAGCGAGAGGTCGACCTCCGGCAGCACGAGGTGCGAGTCCTGCGCCGTGTCGCCGTGCCCGGGGAAGTGCTTGGCGCACACGGCGACGCCGGCGGACTGCAGCCCGCGCGTCCACGCGGCGCCCTGCTCGGCGACCACAGCCGGCGACGAGCCGAAGCTGCGCACGCCGATGACGGGGTTGTCCGGGTTCGAATTGATGTCGACATCCGGCGCGAAGTCGAGGTTGCAGCCGGCGCGACGCAGCTCCCAGCCGACGCGCTGCGCCACCGACTCGGTGTACGCGGCGTCGCCACGGCGCCCGAGAACGGCGTTGCCGGGATACGGCGATCCTGTGCCGTAGTACAGGCGCGTGACGTCGCCGCCCTCCTCGTCGATCGCGACGATCGCATCCGGATTCGCGGCGTAGATCGCGTCGGTCAGCGCGCGCAGCTGGGTGAGCGAGGTGATGTTCGGACCGAACACACACACCCCGCCCAAGCCGTTGCGCAGGCGAACGGCGAGCCAGTCCGGCAGCGTCGTCCCCACGAAGCCCGGGAGCAGTGTCGCTGCCACCTGGCGGCGGAGATGCGCGAGCGGCGTGGTGCTGTCGGCGGCTGCGTGCTGCTCAGTGGCGGAGGTCTGGTCGGTGGCGGCGTGCTGGTCGGTGGCGGAGGGCCCGCTCACCCCTTGACCGCCCCGCTGACGAGCCCGCTGGTCATCCGGCCCTGCACGAACAGGAAGAAGATGATCACCGGAACGGCCACGAGCGTGGACGCGGCCATGACCTGGCCCCAGTCGGTCGCCCGTGAGGCGGACTGCTGGATGAAGCCGCGCAGCCACAGGGGCAGCGTCTGGCTCGAGTTCTCCTGCAGGATGACGAGCGCGACGGTGAACTCGTTCCACGCCTGGAGGAACGCGTAGACACCGGATGCGACGAGCCCGGGGGCCAGCAGCGGGAAGGTGATGCGCATGAACGCCTGCGTGCGGCTGAGACCGTCGACCATTGCGGCCTCTTCGAGGTCGGCCGGGATGCCGGCGACGAAACCGCGCAGCATCCAGATGGTGAACGGCACGACGGCGGCGATGTAGATGATGCTCACGCCGAGCACGGTGTTGAGCAGGTTGAGGCTGCCCATCAGCTTGTACTGGGCGATGAACAGGCCCTCGGCCGGCAGCATCTGGATGAGCAGCACGGCGAGCACGAACGACTTGCGGCCGCGGAACTTGAACCGGCTGATCGCGAGGGCCGCGAGGAACGCGAACACGATGCAGAACACCACGGTGACGATGGCGATGATGAGGCTCATGCCGAGCGCGGGGAAGAACGTGCCGCCGTTGATGACCGCGGCGAAGTTGTCCCACGAGCCGCCGAACGGCAGCCAGGTCGGGGTCGTGTTCTGCAGCACCACGTTGGGCAGCAGCGACGAGTTCACCATCCAGTAGACGGGGAACACCCAGATCAGCGAGATGACGACGCCGACGATGCCGAGGATCACGCGCGACGGCTTGATCTTCTGGCGGAGCTTGCGAGCGGGGGCGGGAGCGGCGGAATCGGCCGCCGACTCCACGCGGGTCGAGGTGACAGCACTCATGACTCGTCCTCCTTGAGCAGATTGCGCACGTAGAACCAGCTGATCGCGATGGTCAGGATGAGCACGAAGACCGAGACGGCGCTCGCCATCGCGAAGTCGCTGGAGCCGACGCCGAGCTGATAGATGTACGTGCCGAGCAGGTTGGTCTCGCTGGCGATGGAGCCCTTGTCCTGCAGCAGCTTGATCTGGGTGAAGACCCTCAGGTCCCAGATGATCTGCAGCAGCAGCACGATGCCGAGCACGGGCCGGATGATCGGCAGGATGATGTACCGCAGCCGCTGGAAGCTCTTGGCGCCGTCCATCTGCGCGGCCTCGAGCACCTCGCCCGAGACCTGCGTGAGGCCGGCGAACACCGAGAACGCCACGAACGGGACGCTCATCCAGACCACGATCACCATCGCGACGAAGAAGAACGAGAGCGGGTTCTGCAGCCAGTTGTGGTTCTGGAAGTCCAGGCCCCACGACGTCAGGGTGTAGTTGACGATGCCGCGGCGCCAGTCGAACAGCCAGTTCCACACCGTCATCGCGGCGACGACCGGCATCGCCCAGGCGAGGAGCATGGAGATCTGGATGATGATGCGCACGGCCTTGTTGACGGCGTTCATCAGGAGAGCGAGTCCGATGCCGATGACCACCGTGACGAACGCGGTGACGAGACAGAACGCGATCGAGCGGGCCACGACGACCCACATGTACGAGTCGGAGAACAGGGTGATGTAGTTCTCGAACCAGACGAAGGGGGCCGGCTGGCCGAACTGCTGGGCGAGCCCGAAGCTCTGCATCGAGGTGATGAGCTGCCACACGATGGGATAGCCCAGCGCGAGGATGAGGATGGCGACGGAGGGGATGAGCAGGGCGTACGGGGTGAACTGGAAGCGCTTCCTGCGCTGCGGCGTCGCCTGCGGGATGCGCGGCGCGGTGTTCACGGACGGGGTCTGCCGGGTGGTGGTCACGTCTGTCCTCCTTCCTGAAAGTCTGAGGGCAGGAGCAGGGGCGCGGAAGGTCGTTCCGCGCCCCCGACTGCCGGGTGTTACGGGTGGGTGCTACTTGTTCTTGACGTTCATCAAGGCGTTGAGCTTGGTGTTGTACTCCTGCGCCAGTGCCTTGAGGTCGGTCGAGTCCTTGATCTTGCTGAAGAACTCTTCCATCACGTTGCCCGCCTCGACAGCGGCCCAGCCGGGAGCGGCCGGGGTCAGCTTCGAGTTCGACGCCGACGCGATGAGCGCCTTCGCGAACTGGTCGTCGCCGAGCGAGGAGGTGTACTTGCTGTTCGCCGGGCCGAGGCCGTTCTTGCCGAGCATCTCCTGGTAGTCCTTCGAGAAGATGATCTTCAGGAGGGTCTTGGACAGGCCCGGGTTCTTGCTCTTGGCCGAGATGCCGATGTTGGAGCCACCGGCGAACACTGGAGCCGGCTTGCCGTCGTTGCCCGGGAGCGCGAACGTGCCGAACGTGTCGTCGTTCCAGGTGCGGACGACCTTGCCGTCCTTGGTGGAGGCGTCACCGATCGACCAGTGCGCCCAGCCCGGAGCCATGATGGTCGCGGCCGAGAGCGACGTGTCCGACGTCTTCTTGCCGGCGGCGTCGAGGATCTGGTCGCTGTCGTTCAGGTAGATGTACTGGTTCGAGTCCTTGGCGTCGTTCGGAGCCTTGGACGCGTTCTTGTACAGCTCCTGCAGCTGCTGCAGACCCTTCAGCGATCCCTCGGAGTCGAGCGTGCCGACCCACTTGCCGTCCTCCTTCTTCGCGATGTCGCCACCGTTTGCGAAGATCCAGGAGATCCCGTTGCGCCAGTCCTGGCCGCCGAGGTAGAAGCCCGAGAAGTCCTTGATCCCCTTCGGGTTCTTGGCGGTGATGGTCGCGACGTCGGTGTTGAACTGGTCGAGCGTCGTGGGAACCTGCACGCCCGCCGCGCTCCAGACATCCTTGCGGTAGAACGCGTAGCGCGAACCGAAGTAGTACGGGAGCGTGTAGTTCTTGCCGTCCACCTTGCCGGCCTCGACGAAGGACGGCAGGAGGTCGGAACCGCCGAGGTCCTTGTACATGTCGGAGATGTCGAGGAAGGCGCCGACGTTGGTGAAGGTCGGCGACTGGGTGTTGCCGATCTCGGTGACGTCGGGGGTGTTGTTCGCGTCCGGAAGCGACGTCGTCAGCTTGGTGACGATGTCTCCCCAGTCCTGCTGCTGGATGTTGAGGGTCGCGCCGGTCTCCTTCTTGAACTCCGTCTTGAGGTAGGCGCGCAGCGGGTCGGGAGTGTCGGCGCCGACGAGCCAGAGGGTGACCGTCTTACCCTTGCCGTCCGTGCTGGGTGCGCTTGCGCCGCCTCCGGCGGAGCATCCGGCGAGCACGAGAGCGGAAGCCGTAGCCACAGCGGCGAGGCCGACGAGCTTTCTCTTCATTGCTGTTCCTTTCTTCGATGTCGATGTGTGCGATTGCCACACCGTTGGTGCTGGGGTCGATGATTCGATTCGGTTCGGGCGGTGCTGTGTTACGAGACCCCGAGTTGTCCGGAGAGGACGAGTACGGCCGCGCCGCGCAGAACGATGTCCTGCCCCTGCGTGGTCATCCGCAGCGTGAGATCGCCGTGGAATTCGGCCATCGTCCTGCTGCGGAGCGTTTGGATGGTCGCCTCGGCGAGTGCGCCATCGAGTAGTTCTGCCGGACCGCTCAGCACGATCTCCGAGAGATTGAGCGCTCCGACGACGGGGGCGAGGGCGATGCCGAGGCGCTGCCCTGCCTCCCGCAGGATGGGGGCGGCGTCCGAGCCGGCCGCTTCGGCCTCCCGGATGCGCTGCTGGAGCTGCGGCACGCTGAGCCAGTGCTCGAGCACCTGGTCGCGGTTGTACGTGGCCTCCAGCCCGAGGTCGGTGCCGACCATCACCTGGCCGATCTCGCCGGCGGCGAAGCGGCTGCCGTAGACGAGTGCGCCGGCGACGAGCAGCCCGGCGCCGACACCGTGGCCGACCGTGACGAGCATCATGTCGCCCGCAGCGTCGCCGTAGCCGTGCTCGGCGAGCACCGCGACGTTCGCGTCGTTGGCCACGACCACCGGATGCCCGGTGTGCGCCTGCAGCCGCTGCTGCAGTGCTTCGTCGACCCAGCCCAGGTTCGGGGCGGTCAGCACGGTTCCGGTCAGGTCGACGACACCGGGCGACCCGACGCCGATGCCGATGATCGGCGCCGTGGTGAGGGTGAGCAGGCGATTGACGAGCTGAACGACCTTCGCGATCGCGTCGTCGCCGGTCGCACTCTCGAGCGGAACGTCCGCGCGCTCGAGGATGGTGCCGTCGAGGTCCATCACGGCGCCGCGGAAGGTGGCGTGCTCGCTCAGGTCGAGGCCGACGATCTGGTACGCGGTGCGGTTGATGTCGAGCAGCACGGCCGGCTTGCCAGGACGGGCCGGCTTGCCGGGGCGGGCGGACTCGCGCTGCCCGAGCTCGATGACGAGGCCCTCGGCGAGCAGTTCGGCGACGAGGTCGGAGATGGTGACGCGGGTCAGTCCCGTCTCACGGGCGATGTCGGCGCGGCTGCGCTCCCCCGAGCGGTACAGCGTCTGCAGCACGAGGGAGCGGTTGTGGCTGCGCGCGTGCTCGGGGAGGACCTTGACCATGGGGCGAAGCGCGCGGCCAGGGGCGAAGCCCGGAGTGGCGGCGGGCGCGGTGGCAAAACCAGGAGCGGCGGCCGCTGCCGTGACGACGGGGACGCCGGGCACTGCGCCGGGCACGGGCCCGGTCGCTGTGCTGCGTTGCACATCCGATGTCGTCATGTTTGTTAGTAAAGCTTACGAACAAAATGAATGCAAGCCTTCGGCCGCCATTTCCCCACGCTTTACCGACTTGTAACATTCGCGCCGCTCGCGATCCACGCCCGAAACACGGGCGCGCCGGCGCGCTGCCCGCCGATCGTGCGCAAACGCGCACCGCGCGACACGCGTCGTGCGATTGCGCACGACACGAGTCAGCGGCGGCACGCGTCAGCGGCGGCACGCGTCAGCGGCGCTGCGCGTCAGCAGAGCTACGCGCACTCGGCCTGCACGGCCTGGAACTTGGCCGCGAGGGCCTCGGCCTTGCTCTTGACGGCGGTGACGTCGATCGACGTCGGGTCGCTGATCGCCTTGTCGATGTACGCGGCGTAGTCGTGGATCGCCGTGGCCGCCGACGACGTGACCTTCTTCACATCGACGTTGCCGACCTTCTGGTCGATGGACTGCACCGCGACGTCGACCTTCTTCAGCAGCGCGGCGGCCTTCGACGGATCGTTCATCACCGACGCGGCCTCGCCCTGCAGCTTCGCCACACTCGTGAAGCCGTTCGTGACGACGGCGCAGGCCTCCGCGTGGGTCTGCGAGGCGGGCGCCGATACCGAAGCCGATGCCGAAGCCGACGCGCTGGCGGACGGCGTGGGGGTCGAACTCGCCTTCGGGGCGGCGGCCGAGCATCCGGTCAGGGTGACAACCGTCGCGAGAACGGCGGCGGCGATCGAGAAGCGGGTTGCGTTCGTGGTCATCTCATCCTCATCTCGCGGCGCACGACGGCGACCGCGTTCGAAGCTCCCCCAGAGGCAGAGCGCATTCCACGAACCTAACCGACGACGGAGCGCAGGCCCAATCGCCGACGAACGCACGAAGGGCCCGGCGGGATGCTCCCACCGGGCCCTTCGACAGCGCGGACCGGGCTCAGCCCAGGCGTGCCTGCAGGTTGTCGCTCAGCGTCGCGAGGAACTCCTCGGTCGTCTGGTACGGCTGGTCCGGGCCGACCAGGAGCGCGAGGTCCTTGGTCATCTTGCCCGACTCGACCGTCTTGATGACGACGTCTTCGAGGGTGTGCGTGAAGTCGATCAGGTCCTGGTTGCCGTCGAGCTTGCCGCGGTGCGCGAGACCGCGCGTCCAGGCGTAGATCGAGGCGATCGGGTTGGTCGAGGTCGGCTTGCCCTGCTGGTGCTGACGGTAGTGGCGCGTGACGGTGCCGTGCGCGGCCTCCGCCTCGACGACCTTGCCGTCGGGCGTGGTCAGCACGCTGGTCATCAGGCCGAGCGAGCCGAAGCCCTGCGCGACGGTGTCGGACTGCACATCGCCGTCGTAGTTCTTGCACGCCCAGACGTAGCCGCCCTCCCACTTGAGGCTCGAGGCGACCATGTCGTCGATGAGGCGGTGCTCGTAGGTGAGGCCGGCGGCGTCGAACTTGTCCTTGTACTCGGTGTCGAACACCTCCTGGAACAGGTCCTTGAAGCGGCCGTCGTAGGCCTTGAGGATCGTGTTCTTGGTCGAGAGGTACACGGGGTACTGACGGTCGAGACCGTAGTTGAACGAGGCGCGCGCGAAGTCGCGGATCGACGCGTCCTGGTTGTACATGCCCATCGCGACGCCGGCGCCGGGGGCCTGGTAGACCTCGAACGTGCGGGCTTCGCTGCCGTCGGCCGGCTGGAAGCTCATGGTCAGCGTTCCCGGGCCGTCGAAGGTGAAGTCGGTGGCGCGGTACTGGTCGCCGAAGGCGTGACGGCCGATGACGATCGGCTTGTTCCAGCCGGGCACCAGGCGCGGGATGTTCGAGATGATGATCGGCTCGCGGAAGACGACGCCGCCGAGGATGTTGCGGATGGTGCCGTTGGGGCTGCGCCACATCTTCTTGAGGCCGAACTCCTCGACACGCGCCTCGTCGGGCGTGATGGTGGCGCACTTGACGCCGACACCGTGCTTCAGGATGGCGTTGGCAGCATCGACGGTGATCTGGTCGTCGGTCTCGTCGCGCTTCTGGATGCCGAGGTCGTAGTACTCGAGGTTCACGTCGAGGTACGGGTGGATGAGCGAATCTTTGATGGACTGCCAGATGATGCGGGTCATCTCGTCGCCGTCGAGTTCGACGACCGTGCCGTCAACCTTGATCTTTTCCAATGGATCTCCTCAAGTCTGTGCCATCTTTTGGCCGACAACAGCTTACCCGAGCCGACCAACTATCTTGACGTCGAGACAAATCTTCCCGGCATCCTCACGGCGCCTATGGATCCGCTGTCAGCGGACGATGTCCTCCTCCGGCCGACTATGCTTGCGCGTCGGCCGCACGTTACCCTGTCGCTATGGCTGAGTTGAGACTTGAAGAGTTGAGCGCGTCGAACATCGTGGCGGCGAACGCTCTCAGCTTGAAACCGGGTCAGGAGCAGTTCGTGTCGCCGGTGTCGTACTCGGCCGCCGCCGTGGTCAGCAACCCGGCGACCTCCTGGCAGCGCGTCGTTCTCGACGGCGACATGGTCGTCGGATTCATCATGGGCAACTTCGACCCGGATGCCGAGCACGAGGAGTTCCGCTCCATCCTGTGGCGCATCAACGTCGACGCCGACGACCAGGGCCGCGGAGTCGGAACCTTCGCGGTGCGGGCGCTGGCGGACGAGGCGCGCCGTCGCGGTCTCAGCCGGCTCTTCGTCATCTGGGAGTCCGGCGAGCTCGGCCCCGAGCAGTTCTTCATCCGCAGCGGGTTCAACCCGGCGGGCGAGACGCAGTACGGCGAGACGATCGGTGCCCTCGAGCTCTGAGCCGGCTCCCGACGAGCCACCGTTCGTCGAACGCGTGCTCGCCGTGGTCGACAGCATCCCGCCCGGTCGCGTCATGACCTACGGCGACGTCGCGGCCGTCCTCGGCTCCCGCGCCGCCAGGATGGTCGGCCAGATCATGGCGTACTACGGGTCGGATGTGCCGTGGTGGCGCGTAGTGCGGGCGAGCGGGCATCCGGCGGCGAACCACGAGCACATCGCGTTGCAGCACTACCGCGCGGAGTCCACGCCGCTGCTCGGCGTCGGGTCGAGCGCCTACCGCGTCGACCTGCGGACGGCACGCTTCGATCCCGCCGACGAAGATCATCCGAACGACCGATGAACCGCACAGCTTGATGCGCTTGACTGAACGTCTACCGTTCTGTTGCTCTGGAGTGTCTGTGCACCGTTTTCGTCTCGTCGCCGCTGTCATCTCTGCGTCCGTCGTCACCATCGGCCTCTCCGGATGCTCCGTCGTGAGCGCGTTCGCCCCGCACGTGGACGCCGCCATCTTCGACACCGCGAAGGAGCTCACGCCCAGCGCGACCAAGGCCTTCGGCTCGCCGACCTTCATCCCGGCCGACGCCACGATCATCCGCGTCGACTACGACACGCAGAACGCGGCCGCGATCCTCACCTACACCTCGAAGACGCACTTCGTGAAGGGCACCTGCGAGAAGCCGGCCGACATCCCGAAGCCGGCGGTGCAGGACAGCTGGTGGCCCACGGCGGGCGTTCCCGCGAAGGCCGTGAGCTGTCCAGGGGGATGGTCCGCCTTCACCATCGGCAACCAGGTGTACGCGGCGCGACCGGCGGCTTGAGGCACAGCCGGCAGCGGGCATCCCTCAGCTATCCGGCCGCCACCGGCACCGGGATCGTCAGCTCGATGATCGTGCCGAGCCCGACCACCGACTGCACCTCGGCGTGACCGTCGACCGCCTCGACGCGGTCGCGGACGCCTTCGAGCCCGCCGCCCGCCTCGATGCGGGCACCGCCGCGGCCGTCGTCCTTCACGATCACCGACACCGTGCCGTCCGTGCGTGTCACCGTGACGGCGCAGTTGCGCGCGGCCGCATGCTTCGCCGCGTTCGTGAGGCACTCGGCGACCGAGAAGTAGATCGTCTCCTCGATGACCTCGCTGAGCCGGTCGTCGCCGGTGTCGACGCTCACCTCGACCGAGAGGTGGCTGCGCAGCGCCAGCTCCTCGATGGCCGAGCGCAGGTCTCCGTCGGTGAGCACGGTCGGGTGGATGCCGCGGGCGAGCTCGCGCAGTTCGCGGAGCGCATCGGCGAGCTGGTCGGACGCGCGCTCGAGGTCGGCGACCACCTCGTCGTTACCGGCCGTCTGCGCCTTGGTCGCCGCGATCCTCAACCCGATCGCCAACGACACCAGCTGCTGCTGCGAGCCGTCGTGCAGGTCGCGCTCGAGCCGGCGACGGGCCAGATAGCCCTCCTCGACGATGCGCAGGCGCGATTCCCTGACCTCCTGCAGCGTGCGCTCCAGGCGCTGCCGGAGCCGGTCGTTGTCCACCGAGAGGAGCAGCGCCGACGACACGGCGTCGAGCAGCCGGGCATCCTGGCTGAGGGCGACGTCGTGCTCGATGAGCGCGATCGGTCCCTGATCGGAGTCGATGGCGAGGGTCGAGCGGCCCGGCCGATCCCGCGACGCCCCGTCGGGCATCCGCTCGCCGTCGGAGGTCTCGTACCCCCTCAGCTGCTCGTCCCACCAGTACACGCGCAGGGAGTTGTCGTGCAGCGTGCGCGCCAGGCTCGTCTCCCAGAGCGCGCGGTCCACCTTGTCGCGGGCCACGATGACGAGGTCGGCGACGCGTGACCGCAGCCCGCGCGCGTAGAGCACTCCCCCGACGAACGCCGGCGGGATGAAGGCGATCGCGATGGGCGGGATGAACTGCAGCCAGCCGCTCTCCCAGCCGAAGGCGAAGCTCAGTGAGTCCTGCACCGTGCCGTAGCACCAGAGCAGGATGGCGAGCGGCATCACGAAAGCGACGCGGCGCGCGGGAAGTGTGCTGAGGAACCAGCGCATCGTCAGCCGCACCGCGACCGTGAGCATGAGCGCCAGCCCGACGGCGCGCCAGGCGACGCCGAGCCAGAAGTCGGCGTCGTCGCTCGGCAGCACCGCGTACACGTTGGTGGCGCAGTCGCACTGCACCGGCGAGGGCGACGAGAAGCACAGGATGCCGGCGAACCGCACGATGAAGGCGACGAAGACCGCGATCACCAGTCCTCGGTCGAAGCGTGCGACCAGTCGACCGGTCGGGTACACCAGCACCAGGATGCCGACCAGCGGCGCCCACAGGTCGGTCACGCCCTCGACCAGCGGCCAGAGCCAGCCGTCCGGGCGGGTCGCGGGGTACCACGCGCCCGCCGCCCAGAAGAAGGAGGCGCCGACCATGAGCCAGCCGGGCACGGGACTGCGCACGATCCGCCAGGCGATGATCGCGCAGACCGCGTAGTCGAGCCCGACGACGATGAAGACGATGCCCCAGCCGATGCCCTGCGGCCGCGGCCCGTACTCGCCGGTGACGGCGCTGACGACCTGGGCGGCGACGTTCGAGGCGATCGCGATGATGACGGCGAGCGCGCGGACCGTGATGCGGGCGGCGTTCATCTCAGCTGTCCCGGCCGAGGAACCGCAGAACCGCCAGCACGCGCCGATGACCCTCGGAGGTGTCTTCGACGTCGAGCTTCGACATGATGTGCCCGATGTGCGACTCGACCGTGCGCAGGCTCAGGTGCAGGTCCGCCGCGATGCCCGCGTTCGATTTGCCCTCCGCCATCAGCCGCATCACGTCGCGCTCGCGTGCGGAGAGGGCGTCGAGCGAGGCCGCGGCCGTGCGCCCGCTGACGAGCAGTGCGACAACCTCCGGGTCCACCACGGATCCGCCGGCCGCGACGCTGCGCACCGCGTTCACCAGCGTCCCGGCATCCGCGACCCGGTCTTTGAGCAGGTAGCCCGTTCCGCTGCCGGCGCTCATGGCCCGGATGGCATATGCCGCGGTCGTGTACATCGACAGCAGCAGCACCCCCACCGATGAACCGGATGCGCGCAGCTCCTCGAGCGCGCGCAGCCCTTCGTCCGTGTGGGTCGGCGGCATCTTGATGTCGAGCACGACCGCGTCGATGGCGGGATCCCCCGCTACCACCTGGAGCAGCTCCTCAGCCGTGTCGACGGAGGAGACGACCTCGACTCCACCGGCGCGCAGGATTTGGCCGATCCCCTCGCGCAACAGCACCGCGTCGTCGGCCACGGCGACTCTCAGTGCGCGAGATCCGTGCCCTGAGCCCGCTCCCACGCGCTCACCTTAGCAGGCTGCGTATCGCCTCGCCGCTCAGTTCCGCCTTGGCGATGAAGCCCTCCGCCCCGCTCTCCAGGATGCGGCGGCCGTAGTCCGCGGATGCCCGGCTGGAGGTGAGCACGACCGCGGCGCCGGTGGCGTGCATGTCGTTCACCAGGTCGAAGCCGTTGGCGTCGGGAAGGCCGACGTCGAGGAGCACGACGTCGGGTGCGAGGCGCCGGCTCAGCTCGATCCCCCCGCGGCCCGTGTCGGCGTCGCCGACGACGGTGAACCGTTCGAGCTTGAGGAGTTCGGTCGCCTGGGCGCGGAATCGTGCGTGGTCGTCGACGATCACAACACGGAGGCACATGCCGATAATCATGGCCCGGAACAGGTCCCCGCGTCATCCGTGCTACCACGCACCGAAGTATGGTGACCCCCCGGATGCGGGGTTTCCGGCACGGGACCACCATGAGATCACACCGATCAGAACCCGAGGATGCCGGCCGGCCCGACGGCGGCATCCCCTGATCTGGGACAGCGAGGAGAAAGGCCCATGTTCACCGCAACCCGATCCGCACCGACGAGCGCCGTACCCGAGACGGCGTCTCGCACCGCGGAGGTGGACATGGTCCTCGCCTCGCTCGCACCGGTCGATCCCGACCTGGCCGACCTCGTGTCACGGCACGGCCTGCCGCTCGTGATCCTCGACATCGCGAGGGCGGTCCGCCAGTACCGCGCATTGCGGGAGGCCTTCCCCACGGTCGACGTGCACTACGACGTCAGCGCGCTCGCGCATCCGGCCCTGATCGAGGCGATCGCGGCCGACGGCGGCTACTTCGAGGTGGCGCACGACAGCGCACTCGCCGCGCTCACCGCGGCGCGCGCCGACCAGACCCGCGTGCTCCACGCCACGCCGGCGACCCATCCGCACGAGGTGCTCGCCGCCTACAACGCGGGCGTCCGCCGTTTCGTCGTCGACGGCCCGACCGACATCGAGAAGTTCGTCGGCTACCCCGACGATCTGCGCCTGCTCGTACGGCTCCGCCCGGAGGGGACGCCGCGCGGCGCCCACGCCCTCCCGCGTGGCGTTCGTGCCGAAGACGCCCTCCGCCTGGTGCGCTACTCGGCCAGCCTGGGCGTGCGGATCGCCGGATTCTCGCTCAGCGTGCCCGATGATGCCCTCACCGGCGACTACGTCGCCCAGATCGCCCGCTGCGCGGCGCTGATGGCCGACATCGAGACGACCACCGGCATCCGGTTCGACCTGCTCGATCTGGGCGACGCCTTCCCCGGGCGCGCGGCCCGCCGGCCGGGCGAACGGGGTGAACTGGCCCGCGCCATCCGGGCGCTCATCGCCCCGGCGACCTCGCACGTCGCGGTCACCGCCTCGGCCAGTCGCGCCGTCACCACGGAGTGCATCACCGTGATCGGCGGAACGGTCGAGCGCGACGTCGACCCGCTCGTCGCGAGCGACTGCATCGACGACGGCGCGGAGGTCGTCGTCATCGGCGCCGACGACGCGGACGGCTCGCCGGCGCGCTTCCCCTTCTTCCGCAGCTCCAGCGTGAGCAGGCATCGCGTCCTGCGCAGCGGAGCCCGCGGTGCACGACCCCGGTCATCGGCTGGCTGATCAACCCAACCCCTCAGCCCATCGAGAGCCGTGGCGGCGGGGAACACGAGGAGGCTTCCCTCGTGTCCCCCGCCGATTTCGCGTGTCCGGCCCTCGCCTTCGGCCTCGCCGTCGCTCTCGCTAGACCAGCGAGTCGCGCCAGGCCGCGTGCAGCTGCGAGAAGCGGCCGGTGCCGGCGATCAGGTCGCTCGGCGTGCCGTCCTCCACGATGGCGCCGTGCTCCATCACCAGCACCCGGTCGGCGATCGCGACCGTCGAGAGACGGTGCGCGATGATCACCGCGGTGCGGTCGGAGAGCAACGTCTGCAGCGCCTCCTGAACCAGGCGCTCGCTCGGGATGTCGAGCGAGCTGGTCGCCTCGTCCAGGATGAGCACCGCCGGGTCGGCGAGGAAGGCGCGGGCGAACGAGATCAGCTGACGCTGACCCGCCGAGACGCGTCCACCGCGCTTGTTCACGTCGGTGTCGTAGCCGTTCGGCAGACTCCGGATGAACTCGTCGGCGCCCACCGCGCCGGCGGCGGCCACGATCTCGTCACGCGTCGCATCCGGCTTGCCCAGTGCGATGTTGTCGGCGACCGACCCGCTGAACAGGTAGGCCTCCTGCGTGACCATGACGATCGCGCGGCGCAGGTCCTTCGGGTGCAGATCGCGCAGATCCACGCCGTCGAGCAGCACCGCCCCGTCGCTCGGGTCGTAGAAGCGGGAGATCAGCTTGGCGAGCGTCGACTTGCCGGCACCCGTCGAACCGACGAGCGCGACCGTCTGCCCCGACGGGATGTCGAGACTGAAGTTCGGCAGGATCACGCGGTCCTTCTTGTACGCGAACGTGACGTCGTCGAAGTGCACGTGCCCCGTCGAGTCCCACAGGTCCACCGGCTTCACGGGATCGGGAACCGTCGGCTCCTCCTCCAGAACGCCCGAGATCTTCTCGAGCGCCGCCGCGGCCGACTGGTAGGAGTTGTAGAACATCGCCATCTCCTCCATCGGGTCGAAGAACCGGCGCGTGTAGAGCAGCACGGCCAGCAGCACACCGATCTGGATCTGCCCGTCGGCCACCCGGAACCCGCCGATCAGCAGCACGACGCCGACGGTGAGGTTGCCGATCATCACCAGCCCGGGATCGAAGATCCCGAACAGCTGGATGACCTTCGCGTTCACGTCGCGGTAGTCCTCGACCAGGCCGCCGAACTCCTTCTCGTTGCGCTTCTCCTTGCGGAACGCCTTGACGGCGCGGATGCCCGTCATCGTCTCGACGAACTGCACGATGAGCTTCGCCGACGCCACCCGCGAGATGCGGAACAGCACCTGCGAGCGCTTCTGGAACCAGCGCGTCAGGAAGTACAGCGGAACCAGCGAGCAGAACAGCACGACGCCGCTCACCCAGTCGAGCGAGAACAGCATGATCGCGATGAACAGCATGTACAAGAAGCCCTGCACGAGCTGGTTGATGCCCGAGTCCAGCAGCTCGCGGATCGAGTCCAGGTCGCTCGTCTGGCGCGAGATGATGCGGCCAGACGTGTACGACTCGTGGAACTCGAGGCTGAGCTTCTGGGTGTGCAGGAACACCCGCTTGCGCAGATCGATCAGGATGGCCTGGCTGATCCTCGCACTGAGCACCGTGTACCACGCGATGAGCACGGCACCGATGATGCCGGTGAACAGGTAGGCGGCGCCGGCGAGCGCCAGCGGCATCCAGTCCTGCTTCATCAGCGCCGGCAGGCCGTTGTCGATCCCGAACGCGATGATCGCCGGACCGGCGACCTGGCCGGCCGTGCTGATCACGACGACCACCATCGTCAGGATGAGCCGCGTGCGCAGCGGCTGCAGCAGCGAACCGAGCAGACGCAGCGAACGCTGCCGGATCTGACGGCTCTCTTGTTTCGTGAAGTCGTTGCGTTCTTCGCCCTCGACTCCGATCACGGTTGCGGTACTCACAGGTTCACCTCCTGAAGGAGCTCTTCATTCTCTTCGTCCTCCAGGCTGGAGATGACGAAACGGTAGTGCTCGCTGGTGGCGAGCAGGTCGTGGTGCGTGCCGACGGCGGTGATGCGGCCGTCTTCCAGCAGCGCCACCCGGTCGGCGAGCATCACGGTCGACGGACGGTGGGCGACCACCAGTGCCGTCGTCGCGGCGAGCACGCGGCGGAGGGCCGCCTCGACCAGCGCCTCGGTGTCGACGTCCAGCGCCGACAGGGGGTCGTCGAGCACGAGGATCGAGGGGTTCGCAGCGACAGCGCGGGCGAGCGCCAGACGCTGACGCTGACCGCCCGACAGGCTGAGTCCCTCTTCACCCACCTTCGTGTCGACGCCGTCCGGCAGGTCGTAGACGAAGCCGGCCTGAGCGATCTCGAGCGCCTCGGTGAGCACGGCCTGCGCCTCGTCCGACGAGATGTCGAGGTCGTCGCGGCCGAGCAGCACGTTCTCACGCACCGACGCCGAGAACAGCGTGGCGTCCTCGAACGCCATCGCGATGCTCTTGCGCAGGTCGTACCTGGTCAGGTCGCGCACGTCGACGCCGTCGACCTTCACCGCGCCCCCGGTCACGTCGTACAGCCGGGTGGTGAGGGCGGTGAGCGTCGACTTGCCGCATCCCGTGAGACCGACCAGCGCCATCGTCTCCCCCGGCTTCACGGTCAGCGTGATGCCGTTCAGCAGGTCGGGGAAGCGCTCGGGCGAATCCTGGTACCGGTAGTGCACGTCGTCGAAGACCAGCTCGCCACGCGGCTGCTCGATCTTCTTCGGGTGCTCGGGATCCGTGATCGTGTTGACCTCGTCCATGACCTCGAAGAACCGGTCGGCGGCCGTGCGCGTGTCGAAGGTCATCGACAGCAGGAAGCCGATCGACTCGACCGGGAAGCGCAGCACGGTGGCCGTCGCGAAGAACGCGACCAGCTCGCCGACCGAGAGCTCTCCGAGCGAGGCCAGCCAGACGCCGACGACGAGGCAGATGCCGAACGCGACGTCGGGGACGAGCAGCAGCCAGAGCCAGATGCCCGCGATCGCCTTCGCCTTCTCGATCTCCGTGCCGCGCAGCTCCTCCGCCTGCGACTCGAAGTTCTTGAGCGCGTGCTTGCCGCGGCCGAACGCCTTGAGCACCCGGATGCCGTGCACCGACTCCTCGACGGCGG
The DNA here is from genome assembly GCF_056394405.1 of Leifsonia sp. 10N434. NCBI lineage: Bacteria > Bacillati > Actinomycetota > Actinomycetes > Micrococcales > Microbacteriaceae > Leifsonia > Leifsonia sp. 10N434. Next base: position 86,876 of record NZ_JBFTHV010000007.1, read on the forward strand.
TCGCCAGGTCACCGGCCTGGTCCTGGCTGCGGCGGGCGATCAGCGAGTACTTGCCCTCGAAGATGAACCCGTAGATCCACAGCGGGATCGAGCACACCAGGAAGATCGTGCCGAGCAGCCAGTTCCAGGCGATCAGGATGCCGAAGCCGACGACGATCGTCACGACGTTCACGACCAGCAGCACGATGCCGAACGAGATCCAGCGGCGGATCAGGTTGAGGTCGCTGACGGCGCGCGAGAGCAGCTGGCCGCTCGGCCAGCGGTCGTGGAAGGCGACAGGCAGGTCCTGCAGCTGCTCGTAGAGCCCGTTGCGCATCTTCGCCTCGACGTGGGTGCCCGGGGTGAGCACGAACCAGCGGCGGAGCGAGATGAACACGGCCTCGGCGGCACCGAGGCCGACGACCAGCAGCGCGGCCGGCCAGACGGCGGCCGAATCGCCGGTCGACAGCGGGCCGTCGACCAGCCAGCGGAGCACCTGCGGGATGCTCAGCGCGACCAGGCTCGCCAGCAGTGCGGCGACCATGCCCAGCAGGATGCGGGGCGCGGCGGACTTGGCGAAGGGAAGGATGCGCAGCAGTGTGCGCACTGTGCCTGCCTTCTTCTGCGGTTGTTTCGTTTCAGTGTGAGGCGGGTGCTGAGGAGTTTCAGCGACAGACATGTTGTATCCGTTTTCTTGTAGTGATTGCTTCGTGGGGTCGCTCGTGACCCCGATTGAGAGCGTGCTGAGAGGTCGCCAAAAAGAGCCGTTCCACCGAGTGGTGGACTCCGCGGACCGCCGATGGTCCGCGCGACGTGCCGGCGACGATCAGCCGGGAACTGCGTCCTGCCTGGGACCTACCAGGCGGGGGCTTGCTCCGGGGACGCCGGCACGGCGACGGCGACGAGTCCGAACCCGCTGATGGTTCGTGTGTTCTCTGTCGTTGTCATGGCGTCCTCCCTAGCCCGATGCGTTCACGTAAGTGCCGCCGAGGCAGCCCTACAGACTATGCCTGAAAGGAAGCTGGGCGCAAGAGAGATCTCAGAACGGGTTCGAAGAAGCTCGCGCCGGCCTCAGCGGACGCGGATCGAGAGGCAGGTGACGCATCCCTCGAGCTTCTCGAACTCCGAGATGTCGACCTGGATCACGCGGTAGCCGAGGTCTTCGATCAGCGCGGCGGACTGCGGCGCGGAGGACGACATCAGCACGGTGTCGGGGGCGAGCACGACGACAGCGGTGCCGTGCGCCTCCGGAACCGGCAGGAAGCGGTCGAAGATCGAGGGGTCGTCGACGAGCGGTTCGTAGCCGATGACCGTTCCGTCCGGCAGTGCCGTGACCGCGGTCTTGAGGTGCAGCGCCTTGGTGACCGGCACGGCGATGACCGTGTAGCCGAGCGGTGCGACGAGCGCGCGCAGCTGGCGGATGCCCTCCGCGTTCGTGCGGCCGCCGCGGCCGACGTAGACCGTCGTGCCGACCTTCAGCACATCGCCGCCGTCGAGCGTGCCCGGCTCCTCGATGCGCTCGATGCGCAGGCCCTGCGACCGCAGCGCCGCCTCGGTGCCCGCCGTCTCCGGGCGGCGGCTCGCCGCTCCCGGCAGGGTGATGACAGCGGTGTCGCCGAAGACGACGGCCGTGTCCTCGACGAAGACCGAGTCCGCGAGCGTGTCGGCGCTGGCGACCTCGACGGTCTGCCAGCCGGCCTCCGAGAGGGCGGCGACGTACGCATCCCACTGGGCGTCGGCCAGCTCGGCGTCGATCTGCTCGCGCTCGATGTGCGTGGTGAGACCGTCGGCGAGGTTGGACGCCGGGATGCGCACCAGGGCGATGGTGCGGTCGGCGGCGAAGCGGTTGCGCGTGCCCTCGACGACGCGGAACAGCCACCGGCCGAACGTCGGGGTGAGAACGGCGATGGCCACCGCGTAGAGCATGTTGACGCCGAGCAGCGTGCCGAAGACGGCGCCGAGCAGCGCGCCGCCGAACGGCGAGCCGCCCGACGTCGCCGAGATCAGCGTGCTGGCCACAGGGGCCAGCACGCCGACCACGATGCCGGCGATGAGCGCCGTCCACCACCGGTCGAACGCGCCCAGGATCCCGGCGACGAAGAGCAGCAGCAGCGAGAAGACGCTCGCGAGCGAGAAGTAGTTGCTGACCGCCTGGTGCAGGGCGAACGACGGCGCCGTCGTGCTCGCCAGATTGCCGATCGTGAAGACGACGATCATCGCGACGTGCACGATGAGGGCGACGACGAAGGCAGTCAGAACAGAAGCGATGAGCCGGCGGCCCCACGAAGTGGTCATGGGAACCAACCCTAGCGGAGCGTTTCTATGCGTTCGCTGGTGCGTGCAGGCGCTCCAGAGCGACCTCTTCCGCGGCCTCGAGCGTGGTGATCCCCCGCTCCTGCGCGACGGCGAAGATCTCCGAGACCGTGTCGCCGATCTGCTCGACGCGCGCCGCCGTGGCATCCGCCGAGGGGTTCTCCTCGCTCATCATCGACAGGAAGATCACGCCGCCGGCGTTCACGACGAAGTCGGGCGCCCACAGGATGCCGCGGGCGGCGAGCCGCGCTGCGCCCGACCGGTGCGCGAGCTGGTTGTTCGCCGGGCCGACCACGGCTGCGACGCGCAGCTCGTCGATCACCCGGTCGGTGAGCACGCCGCCGACCCCGGCGGGCACGAACAGGTCGCCTTCGACGGCGTGAGCCTCCTCCGGCTCGACCCAGCGGGCGCCGAGCGCCTCGGCGAGAGTGCGCTTGGCGGGGTTCACATCGGTCACCGTCAGCACCGCTCCTTCACGCGCGAGGCGCATCGCGATGATCGAGCCCACGTGGCCGAGACCGAGCACCGTCACCCGGCGTCCGGCGACCGCGCGGCTGCCGAACACCCGCTCGAGCGTCGAGAGCAGCCCGGCATACACGCCGGCGGCCGTGGCGTCGCTCGGCTCGCCGACCCCGCCGGCCGACGAGGGGAGGCCGCAGACGTGCGACGTGCGCGTGGCGACCAGCGCCATGTCCTCGGCGGAGGTGCCGACGTCTTCCGCGGTCATGTATGCGCCGCCGAGGCTCTCGACCGCGTCTCCCAGGTCGAGCATCGCGTCGTGCCGCTCCTCGGCGGTGAGGACCGTGCCACGCGGAACGTAGACCACCGACTTGCCACCGCCGCGCTGGAGTCCGGCGGCCGCGTTCTTGAGGGTCATCCCCTCGGCCAGACGCAGCGAGTCGTTCACCGCCTCCGCCCAGCTGTCGTACGTCCACACCCGGCAGCCGCCCAGAGCCGGCCCGAGCACCGTCGAGTGCACGGCGATGCTGATCGTCAGCCCGCTGCGCCTTCCCTTGACGACGTGCAGGGTCTCGTGCGGCAGATTCACTCCGGTCGTTGCGACCAGATCGACGGGCATGACAGACATCGGTGTCTCCTTGTGGGATCGTGACAGTAATACGGGGGCCTGGTGGGCCCCGACCATTTTGCCATTACTGGCATTGCATGGGAACCGGGCGCCGACCCCCGTTCGGCCCCGTGCCGCCCCCTCCCGAACGGGGTTCACGGGGGTTGCGCGAATGGCATTTCTGCACCTCTGCATGTACGTTTTGACAGGGGGTCCACTAAAAAAACTGAAGGGGAGGCTGTGTCCCGTCGGCAGCGCGTGCTCATCGACGCCACAGCGATGCCCGCCAATCACGGCGGGGTCGCCCGCTACATCTACGGCGTCCTCGAGGGGTTCCCTCCCGAGTCGATCGACCTCTTCGTCGCCTGCCAGCCGGATGACGCACCGACCGTCGCGGCCGTCGTGCCCTGGGCGCACATCCTGAAGACCTCCCCGGCCCTGCGAGCACGGCCGTTGCGGATGCTGTGGGAGCAGTTCGTGCTCCCCCTGCGCGCCGTGCGCCATCGGATCGACGTCATCCATTCGCCGCACTACAGCTACCCGCTGCTCTGGGCCCGCCGCCGCGTCGTCACGCTGCACGACGCCACGTTCTTCAGCCACCCGCTGGTTCACACCAGCCTCAAGCGGCTGTACTTCCGCGGCTGGATCCGGCGTGCCTGGCGCAGCGCCGATGCCATCGTCACCCCGAGCGCCGCGACCGCGAGCGAGCTGAGCCGCTACCTGGGCGCGCCCCACGGCGTGGTGTCCGTCGCGCACCTCGGCGTGAACAGCTCGCGCTTCCACCCTCCGACGCCGGATCAGCTCGACGATTTCCGGGCCGATCACGGCCTCGACGACACGCGCGACTGGTTCGCCTTCCTCGGAACGATCGAGCCGAGGAAGAACGTCGGCTCGCTTCTCGATGCGTATGCCGCGATCCGTTCCGAGCTCGGCGAGAGCGCGCCCCGGCTGCTGATCGCCGGCGCTCGGGGCTGGGACGTCGAAGCCATCTCCCGGCTCGACGCGATGGGGGCGAACTCCGGCGTCTCATCGCTCGGCTACGTACCGGTGGACCACCTGGCCGCGCTCCTCGGCGGCGCCGTCGCAGTCGTCTACCCGAGCTTCGGCGAGGGATTCGGGCTGCCGGTCGTCGAGGCCATGTCGTGCGGGGCCACCGTCATCACCACCCGTCACCTCGCCATCCCCGAGGTCGGCGGCGACGCGGTGCTCTACACGGAGCCGGATGCGGCATCGCTGCGGGAGGCGATGCTGAACGTCCTCGACGACGATGCGATGCGAACCGACATGTCGGCGCGCGCGATCGTGAGGGCGACCAAGTTCGACTGGGCCGCGACGGCCCTGGCCCATCTGCGCGCGTACGAGAAGACGCCTGCCGACGCGGCGGCGGCCGTAGCCGGCTTCGAGGAATCGTGAAGTTCGCACGGATTCCCGGAATCCTCGGCGATCTCGTCCGGGCGAACATCGCCTTTCTCACCAATGAGAATCAGCGCGGACAGATGCGAGCGGCCATTCAGACGGGGGCGTTCGATCGTCGCACCGAAGCCCTGATCGACGGGGACGTCGCGGCCGCGCCGGCGGCGGCCTTCCCGTTCGCGCGACTCTCCAGCGGAAGCCTCGCCCTCACCGGCATCCGGGTCGCCTCGGGCGAGCCCGGCCGGCTCAACCTCGTGGTCGGCGAAGTGGAGCCGTCGAAGGTTTTCGCCGGCATCCACACCGCCCTCACCGCCGCCGCCGAACTGGCGACGAAGCTCGGGCTGCGGCTGCGGGTCGTCATGCTGGACGCGACGACGCCCGGCAACTCCGAGCGCGCAGTCGCCTCGTACCTCGCCGAGACGCTCGGCCTGAGCTCGGTCGACGTCGTGATGCGGGAGGGGATCCGCTCGCGCACCTACGGGTCGGACGACATCTGGCTCGCATCGCATTCGAAGACGGCGCACGCGATCCAGGTCGCCTGCGACACCGGAGTGATCGATCGCCGGCGGGTCGCCTACCTGATCCAGGACTACGAACCCGGATTCAGCGCCTGGTCCACCGAGTCGGTGCTCGCCCGCTCGACGTACCACGCGGGATTCCTGCCCGTGGTCAACTCCCTGCCGCTGTGGACGTACCTGCAACGCGCCGAGCAGCTGGAGCTCCCCCGGGAGCTCGTGTTCGCCCCGCGCTTCGAGGCCGCGAAACTGGAGGAGGCGGCCGCGGCGAGGAGGGCGCACCCCCGCGTCCGCGTGCTGTACTACGGCCGGCGATCCAAGCACCGCAACCTCTTCGCCCTCGGGCTCTCGGCTCTGCGGGCGACCGCTCTCGAACTCGGGGCACCGGATCCGAAGGTCGAGTTCGTCTCCGCGGGTGAGCAGCACGACACGATCGATCTGGGTCACGGCGCCCGCCTCACCAGCCGCGGCCGGATCGCCTGGAACGACTACTTCAGTTTTCTCAGCACGGTCGACGTCGCTCTCTCGCTGCAGCTGAGTCCGCATCCGAGCCACCCGCCGTTCGACGCCGCCATCTCCGGCGCCCTCGCCGTCACCAACGACTTCGACGGAGTGCGCGCCGGACTGCATCCCCGCATCGCCGCCGTCGAACCGACGACGCGCGACCTGTCCGCGGCCATCACGAGCGCCGTCCGCGAAAGAGCTGGACGCGATCCGCTGCCGTACCTCCCGGTCGCCGAAGGTGCGCTAGGCGCCGACTGGGACGACGTGGTCGACACCGTCGCCGAGCGGCTCAGCACCGGTCACGGCGCCTGATCGACCGCTGCCTCGTACTCGTCCATCACCGACGCTGCGTCGCCGATCCGCACCACGCGGCCCTGGTCGATCCACGCGACGCTGTCGCACATCTCACGGATGTTGGCAGCCGAGTGCGAGACCATGATCACGGTGCGGCCGGAGTTCTTCAGATCAACGAACTTCTGCATGCTCTTCTTCCGGAACGCAGCGTCGCCGACGGCGAGGATCTCGTCCACCACCAGGATGTCGGGATTGACGTTGATCGCTACGGAGAAGCCCAGGCGCACGTACATACCGGATGAGTACGTCTTCACCGGCTGGTCGATGAACTTCTGAACTCCGGAGAACTCGACGATCTCGTCGAAGCGCTTCGCGACCTCTTTTCGCGAGAGCCCCAGGATGGACGCGTTCAAGAAGATGTTCTCGCGCCCGCTGAGCTCCGGGTGGAAACCCGAGCCGAGTTCGAGCATGGAAGCCATCCTGCCTCTGACCCTGATCGAGCCCGAGTCGGGGAAGTAGATCTTCGCCAGGCACTTCAGCAACGTCGACTTGCCGGCACCGTTGCGGCCGACGAGTCCGAATGTCGACCCCTCCGGCACCTCGAACGAGACGCCGTTGAGGGCCCAGAAGTCTTCGTGGATGCTCCGGCGACCGCGCATCAGCGCCGTCTTGAGCGAATTGTTCCGTTCCTGGTACATGCGGAACTTGAGCGAGATGTCGTCGACGACGACAGCAGCACGGGTCACAGCAGCATGGCCAATCTCTTCTCGTTCCGCATGAAGATCACGAAGCCCAGCGCGAAGACGATGAGCGCCGAGAACACGCACCAGAGCGAATCCGACAGCTCCGGCCAGCGGTTGTCATACATCAGGTTGCGGAAGGCGGTGATGAAGTGCTCGATGGGGTTGAGCTCGTACAGGTGGAGGATCCACGCGCCGTGCGACCGGGCAAGGGCCTCGACGACCGAGATGGGGTACAGGATCGGCGTGAGGTACATCATCAGTCGCAGGGCGATGGAGACGAAGTGCTCCGTGTCGCGGAAGTGCACGTTCAGGATGGCCAGCATCATTCCGATGCCGACGGAGAAGATGGCGAGAAGAGCCATCAGCACCAGGATCGCGGGGATCCAGAAGAGCGGCCACCCGCCGAACAGCAGGATGATCACGAGAAGGAGTCCCATCTCGTTGAGCCAGGTGAAGCCCGTCGATCCGACGACCGCGAAGGGAAGGTTCATCCGCGGGAAGTAGACCTTCTTGATGAGGTTCGCTCCGCCGGTGATGGACGACATCGAACCGTGCACGACCTGATTGAAGAAGTTCCAGGGCAGCAGACCGCACATCAGCCAGATCGGATAGGCGTCGATGCCGCTCGGATTCCCGGGAGGCGGGTTCGCTTTGAACAGCAATGAGAACACGAGCGTGTAGACGAGCATCGTCGCCAGCGGGTTGATGAGCGACCAGAGCTGGCCGAGGATCGTGCGGCGATACTTGCCTTTGACATCGCGCATGGTGAGGTTCGCGAGCAGCTCGCGCGTCCCATACAGCTCTTTGATGTAGGTAATCATCAGCACTTTCTGTGGTCGGCCCAATGATCGGCCGTGGACAACCTGCCAATTCTAGGAGACGCCAGCCGTGAGTTCGCCTTCAACGCCGCGACGGGGACCGTAGGATCGAAGACTGTGCTCGTCTACTTCGTGAATCATTCCACTGCGCCCGTCAATCTGGGTGGCGCCGAGCGGTCGATGATCGCACTGGTCGAAGACTGGTACGCGACCGACCCCGACTTCGAAGCAGTCTTCATCACCAAGGCGCCGCACGGCAAATTCGTCGCCGCCATCGAGGAGCGCGGCTGGAAGTACCGGTCGTTCCTCTACCGCGGCTGGACGATCCCCGCTCCGAACCCGCCCGTCAGCGAGATCACCTACTTCGCGAACGACGACTACCGCTCGACCCTCGAGATCATCGAGATGATGGAGAACCGCCGACCCGATCTCGTCGTCACCAACACGCTGGTCGCCCCGTGGGGCGCCTTCGCAGCCGCGACGCTCGGGATCCCGCACGCCTGGTTCATCCGCGAGTACGGAGACCTCGACCACGGACTCACCTTCCAGAACGGTCGCCGGGAGACGTTCGAAGACATCGGGATGCTCTCCCAGGCCGTCTTCACCAACTCCCTCGCTCTGCGGGCGCATGTCGGCCAGTACATCGACGAGTGGGCGATCGATGTGGTCTACCCGCGGGTCGACGTCGACGAGGTCACCCGACGGGCCGCAGCGGCGCCGGCCGTCGCCCCGTTCGGCGCCGATCCGGGGCTCGCCATCACGGTCGTGGGCCGTCTCGCGGACTCGAAGGGCCAGTGGAGGGTCATCGACGCCATCGGGGCTCTGGCCGCCAGGGGTGTCCGGGCCAGCGTGTGCCTCGTCGGCGGCCAGGAGCGGCCCGACTACGACGTTCAGCTGCTCGATCGCGCGGCTCGCCTCGGGGTGGCCGACCGTGTTGTCATCGCCGGCGAGCAGGCGGAGCCGTTCCCGTTCATCGCAGCGGCCGACGTCTGCGTGACGCCGTCCGGCATCGAAGCATTCGGTCGCACGACGCTCGAATACATGGCGACCGGCAAGCCTGCGATCGCCTCGCGCGGAGGCGGAAGCGCCGAGCTCGTCGAGCCCGGAGTGACCGGTTACCTCTTCGAGCCGGACGACACGGCCGAGCTCGCCGACCGGCTGGAGCTGTACGCCAGGGACCGCGAGCTGATCGTCGCGCACGGAGAGGCGGGCCGGGCCCGGGCCGTCGAGCTCGTCTCGCACGAGTACAGCAATCAGGCCGCCATCGCCCGGCTCGTCGAGACGGCGGCGGCGGAGCCCGCGCGCCTTCCCAACGTCGCCCGCTACTGGTTCTCGCTGCCGCCGACCTACTTCGCCTCGGCCGGGAGGGGACGGCGCATCACGCTCGCCTTCATCCGCACGCGGCTCCCCGGACGCCTCAGGGCGGTCATCGCGCGGCCGGTCTCCGCCCTGCGACGGAGGCGATCGCGGTGACGCACCCGGTCACCATCGTCGTGCCGGTGTACGGCGACCTCGAGTCGTTGACCACGTGCGTGTCGTCGCTGATAGCGAACGTCGATCAGTCGGTCCACCGGGTGCTCCTCGTCAACGACAGCGGTCCGGAGGCCGACGCGATCGAGACGGCACTCCGCCGGCAGATCGACGGTCAACCGGCCTTCCGCTACGAACGCAACCCGTCCAATCTCGGGTTCGTCGGCAACTGCAACCGCGCCGTCCTCGAACTGGACGACACCGACAACGACATCCTGCTCCTCAACAGCGACACGCTGACCACGCCGGGCTTCGTCGAGGTGCTCTCGACGGTGCTCCACGCGTCCGACGAGAACGGCGCCGTGTGCCCGCGCAGCAACAACGCGACGGTGGCCAGCCTTCCGTTCGCCTTGCGCGATCCCTCCGTCGGGCGGCCGATGGAACGGACGGCCGCCGTGCACGCCGCGCTCGCCCCGCTCCTGCCCTCGCACACGTATTCGCCGGTCGCCATGGGGTTCTGCATCCTCATCAAGCGGGAGCTGATCCGCCGTTTCGGTCTCTTCGACGAGACCTTCGCACCGGGCTACGGCGAGGAGAACGACTTCTGCCTGCGCATCGGACGCCACGGGTACCGGTCGATGATCGCGCACGGCGCCGTCGTCTATCACCTGGGCGGGCGCAGTTTCCAGGGCGCACGCCGCGAAGCACTGCGGTCGGCGCACGAGAAGATCATCGTGTCGCGCTATCCCGAGTACACCGAGGCGGTGCAGCGCTACATCTACATCGATCGCGACCCCGTCGACGTCTTCGCCGACGCCCTCGTTCCCGGCGACGAGGTGGCCCGGGTGCTCATCCCCGTCGTGGGCGACGGTCATGGGCACGCCACCGCCGACGAGACCACACTGCTTCGCGCTGCGGGGCTCTGGTCGGGCCCGGTGCGCGTGACAGCGGTCGCCCCGGCCGCCATGCTCCGCGGGCTGGCGCGTGCGCATCCGTCCCTCGCCTGGCGCCGGGACGATCACGTCTCCGGGGTCTGGGACCTGGCTCTCCTCCCCGGCACCGAACCGGATGCCCGTCGCAGGGCCCTGCTCAATCGAACGTGCCTGCGCTGGGCCGCCGTCGGGACCACGGTTGTCGAGCACCTCACGGCGCGTTTCGACGAGGCGCCCGACGAGGCCGCGGTCGTCCTGCTCAGCCGGTGCGATGTCGACCTCGAGGCGCTCCGCCGTCGCTGGGCGCTCGAGACGAGCCGCCCGGACTACCTCGCCGACGCCGGGAGCCCGCGCGAGCCTCTGATGCGTCGCGCTCTGCGCCGCGCCGAGCGCATCGCACCGCGACCGGTCGGGTGGTCGAAGGCCGTGGTGCGGCGGATCCTGGGCCGCACGGGCTAGCCGGCGTCCGCCTCGTCGGTCGACTTGTGCGTGTACGGCGTCCAGTTGAGCACGCCGACGACCTCGTCGACACCGGCGAACCGCACTCCGGCCGCGAGCATCCGGCGCGCGAGGTTCCAGTCGCCCGGCTCATCGACCAGCCAGCTCTCCTGGTCGTACTCGAAGAACCGCAGGCTCCGGTGCACGAGGGCGCCCTGGAAGCTGAAGCCGCCGCGCTCCGGCGGGTAACTGAAGATGTGGGCCTCGGACCCGTCGACGAGATTCCGCTGTGTCAGAGCGCCATAGGCGACCTCTGCGCGCGAATCCTTCGCGACGGCGAGCAGACGTTCGATGTGGTCGGGCTCGAAGACGTCGTCTTCGTCCAATGGCGCGACCCACAGCCCCGTCGACCTCCGGATGCCCTCGTTCATCCCCGGCGAGCCGGCGACGAACCACCGGTGAGCGCGCCGCTCCGGATAGATCGAGCGGTGCGGGAACTCGACGTAGGTCACACGCGGGTCGCCGAGCTCGCGGATCGCCTCGGCCGTCTCGGGATTCGGCCCGTCGTTCACGATCACGATCTCGAGGTTGCCGTGCGTCTGCGCGAGCACCGACGGGAGCGAGATCGTCATGAGCTCGTGCGTCCGCTGGTAGGTCGCGATGCGCACGCTGACCAACGGGTCCTTGGTCGTCCACGGCTTGTCGTAGCCGGATTCCGCGCGGGCGGCGGCCAGCCGTTCGGCGGCGGCCGGCGTCGCGTCCCTCGCCGACTTCGCGAGCAGCGTCGCCCTCGCCGCGGCCTCGTCCAGCGCCGCGGTCGTCGACGACAGCGCGGTCAGTGCTTCCCCGGTCGCCGTCTCGAACGTCGCCGAGCGCGCCGCGAGGTCACGCACGCCCTCGTCGAGATGCCGATCGACGACGCGCAGCTCCCCCACGACCGTCGACTGGACCAGGTCGGTCAGCGCCTGGATCTGGGCTCGCAGCTCGCGCTGCTCGTCGATGATCTGCGCGACCTGGTCGCGGAGACGGGTCCGGCGCCCGTCGGAGCCGGCGGAGTTCGATTCATTCACCACGGATCGACAATACCGGTCGCGCCGCCCAGCACCCTGGCGATCTCCTCGACGGTGCCCTCGTCGATCCCGGAGTGCACGGGCAGTGACAGGATGCGCTGCTCGACGTCCTCGGTGACCTCGAGCGGCCCACGGGGCACGTCGGCGAATCGAGGGTGCCGATGCAGCGACGGCGCGTAGTAGGTGCGGGCCTCGACCCCGACACCGGCGAGCGCCCCGACCAGTTCGTCGCGAGGGGCGCCCGCAGCGAGCACGACCGGCAGGAACGCGAGGCTGGAACGCTCGACGTTGGAGGGGAGGCTGTGCGCACCGAGCCGCGCCCGGTACCAGCCGAGCACCTCACGCCGAGCCTCGACGATGCGATCGATTCGTTCGAGCTGGCGGACACCCAGTGCCGCGGCGAACTCCGAGAGCTTGCCGTTGAAGCCCATCCGCACCGACTCGCGCCCCCCGTCGAAACCGAAGTTGCTCGCCGATCGCAACCGCTCTCCGATGTCGGCGTCGCGGCTGGTCACCGCTCCGCCCTCACCGACGGCGAGCGGCTTCGTGGCGTGGAACGAGAAGACCTCGGCGTCTCCGCGTCCGCCGATCGGGGTGCCGTCCGGGTACTCCGACCCGAAGCCGGCGGCCGAGTCGATCACGAGCGGGAGCGCCGCCTCCGACGCCAGCCGTTCCCACTCGGACACCAACGGTGAACCGATGCCGAACGGATTCGCGAACAGGAGGCCGGCGACGGGGCCGTCGGCGATCGCTTCGCGCGCGCGTTCGGGATCGACGCCGAGCGAACCCGGCTCGATGTCGACGAACACCGGCACGAAGTCCAGGAGTTCGATCGCCTGAACCGCGGCGGCGAAGGTGAACGAAGGCAGGATGACACGCCGGTTGCCGTCGCCGCGCCCCATCAGCGTGCCGATGGCCGCGATCAGCCCCGTGGTCGCGCTCGAGTACGTCGCAACGCCATCGACGCCGAGCCTGCGCCCGATGCCCGCACGGAACCGCTGCTCGAAGGGGCCGAAATTGCTGAACCGGCCACTGGCCGTGATGGCGGCGTAGTCGGCCGCGACGTGCTCGGTCGGCGGGAACTCCGGACGGATGAGCGGATGGCTAGAGCTCACGGGCCCACCCTTCGGCGATGCGCAGCGTTCGGGCGGGATTTCCGATCACGACAGCGTTCGGCTCCTCGACGTCCGCCACGACGACCGCTCCCGCTCCGACGATGACTCCGTCGGCGATCGCCACGTCGTTCTTGACGACGGCGCCGATACCGATGACCACCCCGGCTCCGAGGCGGCAGTGCCCGCCGATGCGCGCGCCGGGCCCGATGGTCGCGAAGTCGCCGACGATGACGTCGTGGGAGATGCTGGCGCCGACGTTGACGATCACGTGGTCCCCGACCAGCACGGATGCCGTGAGCACGGCTCCGGGAGACACGATCGAACCGTCGCCGATGCCGACCGTCGGGCCGACGTAGGCGGCCGGAGAGACGTAGGTGCCGAAGCGATCGCCCGGCCACCGTGAGACGAGCTCCCGGCGCACGGCGGGGGCACCGACGGCGGCGATCACCTCGCAGCCCCTCTGCTCGTCGCTGGGGGCGGTGACATCGATCGTGCCGCCCGCCGCGGAGAGATGCTGTGCGTCGACCGCGTAGAACGACACCGACTCGGCACCGATGTAGGCGGCGAGCTCGCTCGCCTGGCCCCCTGCTCCGAGGATGCCGATCGTGGTTGGCATGGTCACGATCCTACTGAGAGGCCGTTCGGCGCTGCCGGTCGAGGTACAGCTCGACGGCGGTGAAATGCGCCCAGCGGCGCTCCAGACGCTCGAGGAACGCCGCGAGGTCGGGTGCCCCGGCTCGCACGACCGACTCGATCTCGTCGACGACGGCACCGCCGTCGGGCACCGGACCGGGGAGGAGCTCCGGCGCCGCTCCGCTGAGCGACGGACGCTCGCGGGACAGATCGCGGCGGCCCCCTCCGAGCTCGATCCACCAGTCGGCGAACGCGTGGAGCTCGTCGGCAGCGACCCGGCTCTCGCCGGCGCCGACCTCGCGGCTCCAGGCGATCGGAGCCGGATCGAGGACCGAGACGCCGACGGTACGAAGGTGCCGCCGGTTCGCCTCCACCAGTCGCTGCCCGTGCACGCCGTCGGCGATCACGACGCCCACGTCGAAGATCTCCACGGGGTCGGGGGTGGCGTTCACGATCCTGGCGCGCGACGGGTCGACTCCGAGCGCGACCGCGTCATCCGGATCGGCGACGATCTGCACGTCGAAGCGCTCCAGGAGCGGCTCGAGCAGCTGCGTGCGGATACGCGCGAGCGCCTCGAACCGCTGACCGGCCTGCGGCAGGGCATCGCTGAGCCCACGCAATTCGATCTCGGCCTTCGGCCGGCCGTCGCGCGGCACGATGACGTCGGCGAACCACTCCGCCGCTCGCACTCCGAAGTAGTTGTAGTAGCGAACCGCGCGGCGGTAGTACGGGTACTTGCTGTCGAGCAGCTTCTCGTGCGCGTCGCGGATCTCGTTGCGCCCGACGCTGACGAAGCTCTTGGAGCCCTCGTGGAAGACGAGCGCGGTGTTCGCCATCACCGACAGGTAGCCCGCCTTGTTGATGCGCAGGCAGTAGTCGTTCTCTTCGCCGTATCCCGGAGCGAACTCCTGCGCGAACAGTCCGTACTTGCGGATCAGCTCGCGTCGCGTGAGAAAGCAGAAGCCCATGGCGACGGGGACGACCGTCGAGGCGGGCAGGAAGGGCGTGATGGTGTCGTAGACGGCCTGCGTGCGTTCGAAGGTGCGCGCCGACGCCGGATCGGCGAGGCGGTAGGGGATGCTCGCGATCGTCGCGCTGTTGCTGCGCGCCGTGACGACGCCGTGACGTTCATCGGCGTAGAGCACGGCCTCCATGGCGTCGACGAAGCCGTCGGTCGCCACCGTGTCGCTGTTGAGAAGGAGGATGTCCCTGTCGCTCTGATCGAGCTCCAGTGCCGCGCGATTGCACGTGCCGACGAAACCGAGGTTGTGCGGATTGCGGTGGTACTCGAAGCCGTCGAGCCCCTCGATCTCGCGGAGCATCGCCTCCTCGATGACGTCGGCATCGGGACCGACGTCGTTGACGAGCAGCACGTGGTGGCGCGAGAAGTCGACGGTGGACTTCAGCGATCGAACGCACTCGAGCAGTGATTCGAGATCGCCGTAGATCGGTACGACGACGGTGACACCGGGGGTTGAACTCACAGACTGATCCTCCTGGCCGACACGACCTGTTCGAGGCACCGTGTCGGCGCCGAACGACCCCTCAGCCTACCTGAACGGCAAAGTCCGGCTAATGTCGTTCCGTGCGTGTTCTCGTCCTCTGTCATAGCCCCGCTTACGAAACACTCGGCGGCGCTGAAAAATCGGTCATTGCGATCGCCTCCCGCTGGCGTGAACTCGACCCCTCGGTCGAGTTCACTTTCGTCGTCCCCGCGACCGACGGGCTCCTCGCGCCGGCGCTGACCGCGCGCGGTTTCGCCGTCAAAGGCATCCCGTCCTTCCCCTGGGTGCTGCGCAAGGTCCCCGACGACGGAGAGCGGATCCTGCGGTACCAGCGGCAGAACGCGCGCGCCGTCGAGCGCCTCGTCGAACTGATCCAGCGCGAGAAGACCGACCTCGTCGTGACGAACTCGATCGTCAACCCCTGGGCCGCCGTCGCCGCATCCATGGCAGGACTCCCCCACGCCTGGCTCGTGCGCGAGTTCGGCGACCTCGATCACGGCCTGCAATTCGAATTCGGGGTCGAATCGACGTGGCGCGACATCGCGTCCCTCTCCGATCTGGTGGTCGCCAACTCCGAAGCGGTCCGCGACCACATCGAGTCGTTCGCCCCCGGAACCGGCGCCGCGATCTCCTACCCGCCCGTGGCACTCCCCGACGAGGCCGCCGCCGACGAGCAGCCGGATCCTCACGCACCGACCCTCTCGATCGTCTGCGTCGGCACGCTCTCCGTCTCCAAGGGCCAGGCGACCGCCGTCGCCGCGGTCGCCCGTCTCGCGCAGGGCGGCGTCGACGCCGAGCTCACCCTGGTCGGCGCCGACTCCCCCGCCGGATATCGCGACGAGCTGCGCGCTCTCGCCGACCGCCTGGGCGTCGGCGACCGGGTGACGATCCTCCCCCCGACCGACGGCGTGCAGGAGATCATCCAACGAGCCCACATCGGTGTCACCCCCTCGGTCATGGAGGCCTTCGGACGTGTCACCCTCGAGTACATGCTGCTCGGCAAGCCGGTGGTCGGCGCGCGCTCGGGAGGCACGGTCGAGCTGATCGATTCCGGTCGCTCCGGCTACCTGGTCACCCCCGGCAACGCCGACGACATGGCCGTCGCTCTCGCGGCGTACGCACACGATCGCGACCTGATCGCCCGGCACGGCGCCAACGCACGAGAGCGTGCGGTCGCGTTCACCAGCGGCGATCGCACCCTGGACGCCCTGGTTGCCCGCCTGCAGGAACTGGGCGCGACGAGACGCGGTGCGGCACCGACCCCGCGGCTCGTCGCCGCGACCATGGGCGAGGCTGGTCGCGCCCTCGACTGGGTGCGGCGCAGCATCGACAACCGGACCCAGACCGCGGAGTACCGCCTCGGCGCTCGGGTCGTCGGTCCAGCGCGCCGCGCGCGGAACCTGGCGAAGCGTGCCAGACGCGGTGTCGACTCCGTGGTGTCGGCACGGCCGTCCGAGACGAAGCGCGCTCCGTCCGCGAGCCGGGGTCCCATCGACGTGACCCGCGCGGTCGGCGCCGGTGCAGCCAAGCAGAAGCGTGGCATCCGCACCGTGGCGAAGGACCAGGCTGTGGCCGTCGCGCTGGTACGGCGCGGGCTGGTCGACAAGGTCTTCTACGGCATCCAGGCCGGCAAGCGGTTCGCGACCGATCTCGACGCGGCCCGTCACTTCCTCTCGACGGGCGTGGCCGCCGGCCTCGCCCCCTCGGCGCTGTTCGAACCGGAATGGGCGGGAGCGATCTCCGGAAAACCCGCTCCGATCGTCGTGCGTTACGTCGCCGGCCACGGCGGCACGGATCTCGGGCGCGTGTGGACGAAGCCGATGCACGAGTCGTCCACCGAGCTCGTCCCCTCCACCACCGTCGCCCCGGACGTCCTCCTGGCCCCGCCCGTCGACGGCTCCGCCTTCACCGATCCGCGCAAGCTGTACGACCGTGTCGGACGCTTCGAGGCGTCCGAGCTGTCGCGGCAGCCCAGCTCCGCGGTCACCGGGATCCACTGGAACGAGCAGCTCGCCGCCAGTGCGCAGCGCTCCGACGACGTGGTGTCGATCCTGATGCTCACCTACAACGACTGGCGCCGCACCATCGTCGCGATCGACGCTGTGCTCGCAGCGCAGACCGATGTCGAGTTCGAGCTGGTGCTCGTCGACAACGGATCGAAGCCGCAGGTGCGCCGGATCCTCCGCGCGCTCTACGACGACGACCCGCGCGTCACGATCATCGTCTCCCCCATCAACCTGAACTTCGCCGGCGGCTGCAACCTGGCGTTCGTCCACTCGCGTGGATCGCGCATCGTCCTGCTCAACAACGACACCGAGGTCACGGACGGCTGGTTGGACGCGCTCGTCGCGCCGTTGGAGGACCCGGCGACAGTCGGTACCCAGTCGCTCCTGATCTACGCCCACGGCACCATCCAGACCGCCGGAACGGTGTTCGACGGCCCGACCGTTCTACCCAGGCACTTCCTGACCGATCACCCGATCGAGGACGCACTCGCACTCGACCCCGGGACCCTCGACGGCTTCTCCGCCGTCACGGCCGCCTGCCTCGCTCTGCGGGCACGCGACTTCGCCCAGGTGCAGGGCTTCGACGAGCTCTTCGCGAACGGCATGGAGGACGTCGATCTCTGCCTCCGCCTGCGCGAGGAGCTGGACGGCACGTTCCGCGTTGTCACCGACTCCCGGGTCGTCCACTACGAGAGCGTCAGCGAGGGCCGTGGCGCCCGCACGGTCCCGAACCGCGCGCGCTACTGGCAGCGCTGGGCCGGATCAATGCCCCCGTCGGACACCTGGCGGTACGACGAGCTCGGTCTGGCCACCGTCTCCTTCGCGCCCCGCGGCAGGAAACCGGGCGAGATCGGTCTCACGCACGGCACGGAGCCCACGACGATCCGACTCACCGGTGACCGGGCGCAGCGGCTCCGCGTGGCGGTCCGTCGTCCCTACCTGTCCCTCAAAGACGGACGCACGCCCGTCCGCGGCCTCGTGGTGGATGCCGTCGTCGCAGCCGTGCAGGCGAGCGACGCGCACGTCATCGTGGACACGGCGTCGACGCGGTATCGCCGCTCCCGCGTGCTCGACGACGTCGTGGTGCACTTCGCCTTCGACGGCGAGCCGGACATCCAGCCGGGCATCCGGAACATCGTGATCGCCTCAGGCGACGACATCGATCGTCAATTCGTGCGCTTCGGAGATGTGATCATCCGACTTCCGGAGCCCGATGCGGACGGTGCGGACACCGTCTTCGAGCTGGACGCCGACGCCGAGCGCGAACTGCGCGCAGCGATCTCGTGACGGCCCCGGCTCCCACCGGAGTCGCCGCGACGTCGACTCCGCGCGCGAAGCAGAGCTTTCCCGAAATCCAGGCATTGCGCACCCTTGCCGTCGGCGGGGTGGTCATCTATCACCTGTTTCCGGGTGTCCTGCGCGGCGGGTATGCGGGCGTCGACGTCTTCTTCGTCATCTCTGGATTTCTCATCACCGCGCATCTGCTCCGCGAACTCGACGCCACCGGGCGCATCCGATTCGGCGCGTTCTACGCCCGACGCGCCCGGCGCCTGCTGCCTGCGGCCCTCCTGGTGCTCGTCGTCACAGGCATCCTGACCTTCCTCCTGCTCCCCGAGCGCAACTGGCTCCAAGTGCTTCAGGAGATCGGCGCGTCCGCGGTCTACGTCGAGAACTGGGTGCTCGCCGCCAACTCGGTCGACTACCTCGCGCAGAGCACTGCCATCGCCAGCCCGGTTCAGCACTACTGGTCGCTCTCGGTGGAAGAGCAGTTCTATCTCGTGTGGCCGCTCCTGCTCGTCGCCGGCTGGTGGATCTCCTCCAAGCTGATCCCAGCCCGGCGCCGTGCAGTCCTGACCTGGATGCTCTGCATCGTGTTCGTGGGCTCGCTGATCACGAGCATCGCTCTGACGACGTCCGACCCCGGTCCCGCCTACTTCGCCACGACGACGCGGGCGTGGGAGTTCGCCGCCGGGGGCATCCTGGGCCTCCTCGTCGCGCGGACCACACGCTTTCCGCGCGCGAGGGCGATCCTGTCCTGGGTGGGGTTGGCCGCCATCGCCGTCACCTTCCTCTTCTACACCGGTGCCGTTCCCTTCCCCAGCTACACCGCGTTGCTCCCTGTTCTCGGAACCGTCGCGGTCATCGCTGCCGGCAACCCGGCGCCGGTCTGGTCGCCGCGCCTGCTCATGAGCTGGAGGCCGGTCCAATACATCGGCGACATCTCATACAGCCTGTATCTGTGGCACTGGCCGCTCGCGATCTTCGCGATAGCGATGCTGGGCACCGTCGGCGCCGTCGGCCACGTGCTCGTGGGTGTCGTCGCCATCGTGCTGGCGGTTCTCACCAAGCGCTACGTCGAAGACCCCACCCGCAACGCGCCGATACTCACGTCGCGCCACCCCCGGGCGACCCTTCTCATGACGGCGGGAGCGATGGCCATCGTGCTGGTCGCCGTGACCGGCGCCTCGCTCGACGTGAAGCAGGGCCTCGACTCAGACAAGCACGCTGCCGCAGCGGCTCTGGCGCACGGTGACGGATGTCTCGGCGCGGGATCGCTCGCTCGCCCGGGATGCACCACCGGCCTCCCGGCCACGAAACTCATCCCGGGTACCGCTCAAGCACCGCAGGATGCCGTGATCACGCCGGACTGCTGGAGCCGCGACGGGGACGATACGTTGCGCGTGTGCTCTCAGGGTCCTGCCAACTCGCCGGCACTGCGGGTCGCTCTGATCGGCGACTCGCACAGCAACCAGTACCAGGCCGCGCTCGAGCAGATGGCGAAGAAGTACCGCTGGCGGGTGGACTTCATCGGCAAGTCCAGTTGCGCGTGGACGACGATCCCCCTGAACGCGCCCGACGCCTGGAACGCCAACTGCGATTCGTGGCGCTCAAAACTCAATGAGCGGATCCTCACGGGCGCACCGTACGACCTGATCATCACCAGCTTCTCCGCGACCCTGGCCTACCAGGCGGCGGCCGGGGAGACGCTCGAGGAGACGGAAGCCCACGGCTTCGCAGAGGCCTGGAAGCCCGCGGTCTCCCGCGGTACCCGGGTGGTCGCGATAGAGGACAACCCACGGCCCCGGCCTGATTTCCTCGATTGCATCGATGCGCATCCGAGTGACGCGGCGACGGCGTGCGTGCGTGGTCAGAAAGAGGCTTTCGGGTTCGTGGACGGCCAGCGCGCCGCAAGCGCCGAGGTACCCGGCAGCACGGTCATCGACCTCTCCGAGTACTTCTGCTCCGGGGGTGTCTGCCCCACCGTGATCGGAAACGTGATCGTGTACCGCGACCGCGACCACCTCACGTCGAGCTACACACGCACGCTCGCCCCGATGCTGCGCGAAGCGATCCTCGCGAAGACCGGCCTGAAAGAGAAGCCGGCCGCGTGAGAACAGGCGGCCGGCCTCCGGTCGAGACCGACTCGCGGCGCTGATCGAGCGTGTTGCTCCGAGCGCGTGGCTCCGAGCACGTGGCTCCCAGCGCGCGGCTCAGTGGAAGAAGTGCCGCTCCCCCGTGAAGTACATCGTCACGCCGGCGGCCTGCGCCGCGGCGATGACCTCGTCGTCGCGGATGGACCCGCCCGGCTGCACGATGGCACGCACTCCGGCGGCGATCAGGATCTCGGGGCCGTCGGCGAAGGGGAAGAACGCGTCCGAGGCGGCGACGGATCCGGCGGCGCGGTCGCCCGCGCGCGCGACGGCGAGGTTGCACGAGTCGACGCGGTTGACCTGGCCCATTCCGACGCCGACGGATGCCCCGTCGTGGGCCAGCAGGATGGCGTTCGACTTGACCGCGCGGCAGGCCTTCCAGGCGAACTCGAGGTCGGCGTGCGTCGCGGCGTCGGCCTCGTCGCCGGAGACGAGCGTCCAGCCCGCCGAGCTGAACTCGTCGAACCGGTCGGAGTCCTGCACGAGAACGCCGCCGGAGAGCTGGCGGAACTCGGTGCGCGCCCGCGCATACCCCTCCGGCAGCTGCAGGATGCGCAGGTTCTTCTTGGTCTGCAGCAGGGCAAGCGCCTCTGGCTCGTACGCCGGCGCGATCAGGACCTCGGTGAAGATGCCCTTCACGGTCTCCGCCATCGCGAGCGTGACGGTGCGGTTCGCCGCGATGACGCCGCCGTAGGCCGAGACGGGGTCGCACTCGTGCGCCTTGCGATGGGCCACGGCGATATCGTCTGCCACCGCGATGCCGCACGGGTTGGCGTGCTTGATGATGGCGACCGCGGGCTCGCTGAAGTCGTACGCGCTGCGCAGCGCGGCATCCGCGTCGACGAAGTTGTTGTACGACATCTCCTTGCCGCCGAGCTGCGTGGCCTGCGCGATGCCGCGGCCGGCCGGGTCGACGTAGAGGGCGGCGGCCTGGTGGGAGTTCTCGCCGTAACGCAGGTTCTGCTTCAGCTCGGCCTGAACGGCGAAACGCTCGGGGAAGTCGGCGGTCGACGGGGCGTCGCCCGCGAACCAGGCCGCGACGGCGCCGTCGTAGGCGGCCGTGTGTGCGAAGGCCTCGGCGGCGAGCGCGCGGCGCTGCTCGAAGGTGGTGCCTCCCGCGGCGAGCGCCTCGAGGATCGACGGGTAGTGCGACGGCGACACGACGATCGCCACGTTCGCGTGGTTCTTGGCCGACGCTCTGACCATCGCCGGGCCTCCGATGTCGATCTGCTCGACGACATCGTTGCCGACGGCGCCCGAGGCGACCGTCTCGACGAAGGGGTAGAGGTTCACGACGACCAGCTCGAACGGCTTGATCTCGAGGTCCTTCAACTGCGTCTCGTGCGACTCGAGCCGCAGATCGGCGAGCAGCCCCGAGTGGATGGCGGGGTGCAGGGTCTTCACTCGGCCGTCGAGGGATTCCGGGAAGCCGGTGACGCTGGCGACGTCGGTCACGGCGTACCCGGCGTCGCGGATGGTCGAGGCGGTGCTGCCGGTCGACACGATCTCCACACCGGCTCCGGCGAGCGCCTTCGCCAGGTCGAGTAGTCCGGACTTGTCGCTGACCGAGATCAGTGCACGGCGGATGGGAACGATGTCGCGTTCGCGGTAGAGGCGGGAGTCGTGGCTGGGTCCACTCATACTCGTGCGAGCTCCTTGAGGTCGATGTGTCCGTTGGCGATGTCGAGCACGGCGTCGATGAGCAGCCGTCGCTCCACGGGTTTGATGCGCTCGTGCAGGGCGGCCTCGGTGTCGCCCGCGTACACGGGGACGCGCTGCTGGCTGATGATCGGGCCGGCATCCACGCCGTTGTCGACCACGATGAGGCTGGCGCCGGTCTGCGTGACACCCGCGGCCAGAGCATCCCGCACGCCGTGGGCGCCGGGGAACTCGGGCAGGTAGGCAGGATGCGTGTTGATGAGGAACGGCGAGAACGCCTCCACCACGCGCGGCGGCACCAGGCGCATGAACCCCGACAGGATGACGAGGTCGGGCTGCCACTGCTGGATCTGCTCGAGCAGGGTGTCCCCCCACTCCTCGCGGTCGTCGAACGACGAGAACGGCACGGTGAACGACGGAATGCCGAACTCCTCGGCGTGCGCCAGGCCGTCGGCGTCGCGGTCGGCTCCGACGGCGACGACGCGGGCGGGGAACTCGGCGTCCTCGGAGGCCTCGAGGAGGGCACGCAGGTTCGACCCGCCGCCGGAGATCAGCACGACAATCGAGAGCACGCCCCCAGCCTACCGGGCGCCTCAGGCGGGTCAGACCAGCCGGAGACCCCACCGGGCGGGGGCGATCCGGAAGATCTGCCGGAAGAGCGCCGTGCCCGTGAGCACGCCGAGCGCGATGGCGACCAGGGACCCGATCAGGGCGGTCAGACTGGCCGCATCCAGGTTCGTCCCCGCCGCACTCTGGGTGAGTCCGATCAGGCCGGTCGCGCCGGGGACCAGCAGCCAGAAGGCAGGCAGGAAGCAGACGACGGCCGGCGGGGCACCGGGGATGGACTGCACGAGGTAGGCGACGACGGTGAGCGCCGAGGCGCCGAAGAAGCCGCTGAACACGTTGCCGGCCAGGAAGGAGCCCAGCACCTGGCCGCCGTAGGCGACCAGCAGCACGAGCGTCAGGAAGTACAGGGAGCGGCGCGGTCCGCAGTAGTACAGGAAGACCCCGAGGGAGAAGAGCAGCACGCCGAGCCAGGGCTGCACGGCGCCGAGCGCAGGCTGGCTCGCGAAGAGCGCGACAGACGCGGGGACACCCGTGATGGTGAGGGCGGCGATGATCCCGAAGGCGAGGAAGAGCAGCTGCGCGATCCCCGAGACCAGGCGGCTCGAGCCCGCGACCATGTCACCGGCCGCGAGCTCCTGGATGCCCGTGGTCAGCACCGCACCGGGCAGCAGCGTGACCAGCGGCGGCACCAGCACCTGCAGGGGCTCCTGGATGAGGTGGGCCCCTGCTGCCGAGAACACGAGCAGCGCGAGCACGAACGCGGTCAGCACCGGCAGCAGGATGGCGGCGTAGGTGCCGGGCCGCACGACCAGCTTCGCGATCCCGACCAGCACACCGAGCACGAAGGCGTAGGCCATGCTGAGCGGATCGGCACCGAGCAGCACCAGTCCGACGCCGGCGGCGGCGAGGCCGTGTCCGAGCACCCGCAGCGTGGTGCCGAATCGCGGCTTGGCGGCGATGATCGCATCGATGGCCTCGATGCCCTGCGCGGCGGTGATCGTGCCGGCCGTCGCCTGGTCGACGACGGCGTAGATGTGCGACGCCCGGTCGAAGCGCACCTCGCCACCTGTCGGCTCGGCGACCTCGAACCGCGTCTCCTTCTCGTCCGGCATCCCGACGAAGATCAGCGTGGGGAAGACGATGAGGGCGGTCTTCGGCGAACCGAGCGCGATCGCCACCCAGGTGAGCGTGCGCTGGATGTCGGTGGCGGCGGTTCCCACGGAGAGCAGCGCACTGCCCAGCTTCACCAGGAACTCCTGGAGCTCCTCGGACGGGCTGTCGACCCGCGGCGTCGCCTCCAGCGACCGGGCATGGAAACGCACCCTCGGCAGACGGAACTGCGACCGCCACGCATTCACCGTCGCGCCCGCCCTCCTGCCAGTAGACCGATGACCGCGGCGACGGCCACTTCACCGGCCGCGATCGACCCGACGAGCCAGGGATTCGGCCCGACGTCATGGAGCCGGCCCGGTCCGATCGACCCGGACGACCACCACGCGAGCAGCCCGAGCTCGATGCCCGCAACGATACCGATGGCGAGCGCGGTGAGGAAGAGGGTGGCGGTGCCGCGATGCGCGTTGGCGGACTCGATCCGCCAGCGCAGCAGTCCGGCGGCGAGGAAGCCGGCGATGATGGGCACCAGCACGCCGATCAGGCCGAACGAGAAGCCGCCGGGCGGGATGACGCCGAACAGCGGCAGGCCGGGGATCGGGCCCAGCTCGGTGCCGATCGGGCTCACGGATGACCCGGTGCCGATCGCGAAGCCGGGTCCGATCATCCACGAGGCCAGCCAGATCACGAGATTCGGCAGCACCGACAGCTGGCCGATCGTGAGCGCGGCACCGCCGAGCCCGCCCGCCTGCAGCTGCTCGTAGAGGCCGATGACGGCGCCGAAGTTCAGCACGACCAGGATGGCGAGGATGATGCCGGCCCCGGCGATGACAATCGCTGCCGCCGCCGTTCCTGCGCGCAGGGCGCCGGCCGCGATGTCCCTGACGACGAGCGGGATCGCATCGAGCCACCCTCGGATCAATCCGCCGGGTACGGGTCGACGTGGTGCGTCCGTCGCGTCCGCGGTGGCGCCCGTGTCCCGGATGCCGGCGCCGGGTGCGCCTGCTGCGCCGGCCGGCCCGGCCGCGGCGCCCACGGCCGGCTCCCGCCGCAGATGGGCGAACACCAGGCCGAGTCCGATCCCGATGGCGTAGACGAGGGGTGGCAGCAGGATGCCCTGCCAGGCGGACGGCATGACCGGAGCACTGCGCGCCGTGAAGGTGACGACGGCGGCCAGCAGCCCGACGGTGACGACGGCGCTGACCGCACCGGTCACGCGGTACGGCGTCTCGGAGGCGCGGAGGCCGGTGCGCACGCCGAGTCCGGTCGTGAGCGCCGCGAAACCGAGAGCCGCGATCGTGATGGTGAAGGGCGCGACGGCGCCGGGAAGTCCGAGGGCCGTGCCGAGCTGCGCGTTCAACGCGACGGTGAGGTCGACCCCGTGCCCGACGAGCCAGATGTCGGCCGACGCCCGCCAGAAGACGAACCAGTCGGCCGCGAGATGGTACTGCGCCGCCCAGAGGATGGTGAGCGGCACCAGACTGATGCCGAGCCCGATCGCGACGACGATGACCGCCTCCAGCGCGGCGAGCAGGGCGACGGTTGTTCGATTCATGACCGAACGGAGCCTACCTGGCCCCGCTCAGGCCGGGGCCTCGACACTTCGCGCGCTCAGGGTACGGTGACGATCGGCGTCTCGTCGTCCGCCGTCTCCGGCACCGTGATCACGGGACGCTGGACGAGTTCGAGGATCACGATGACGATCGCCGCGATCACCAGGGTCCAGATGATGAGGCCCGGCGTCAGCGGTCGGACGAAGAGCACGACCGCCGCCGCGATGACCGCGATCGCCGCCCGCAGCAGCACCCGCTGCGCATAGAGCCACTCGCCCGTGCGCCCTGTCGAGATGCCGTGCCGCTCGGCCGCCTCGCGCACCCATGTCGTGCCGGCGCCGAAGAAGCCCCTGAGGCGCCGTGGCACAGCGAACGGGCCGGAGTACCAGGCCACCAGCGCCACCACGATCGCCAGCACGAGCACGGCGACGCCGGTATCGACCATCGCGGTGGTGACCGTCGAGAACACGGTTCTCGCGACGTCCGACGGGAGGAGCGATGGGGACACCGAGGCGATGAAGACGAGGCGCCCGATGGCGATGCCCGCGACGATGACGACCATCCCGAGCGCCAGCGCGACCGCCGACCAGACCAGTGCGAGCGCCCGCCGCCGGGCGACGAGCACGCCCGCCGCGAGGAACAGGAGCGCCACCCACGGCAGCCAGGCACCCGCGCCGACGGCGAGCCCGTAGAAGAGCTGGATCGTCGGCAGCGAGGAGTTCTGCGCGACGGTGATGGTGCGATCGACGCTCGGTATCTGCGACGCGAACGTCATCCCCTGCTGCACGAGCAGTTGTTTCACGCGGTCGATGATCGGCCCGAGCTGAACGCCGACGGAGCCGTCGGAGCCGACCGCGATCGCCGCCTTGGGGTCGCCCTGCATCGTGGCGACGAACTGCGCGTGGCTCGCTCTCAGAGCCTGCTGCCACACTTCCGCGAACGCATCCGAGGCCACGAAGTTGCCGACCGTCGACTTCACCAGCGTGACGATGCCCTGCGCGGCCGGTCCCTTCAGCGCCTCGAGTGCCTTCGTCGCGACCGGACCGGTGCCGAGCGAGGTGATGCCGTCGATCACCTGCGAGGTGAGGGCCGGGATGTCGACGTTCTGCTGGATGACCTGGACCGCCTGGTCGGTCACGTAGGCCTGGACACCGGGATCATCGGCGAGCGGGGCGTAGGCGGCGACGAAGCTGTCGGTGTCGGTGAGCTGCACCTTGGCCCAGGACGCCGCGACGGCGACCGGGGCGAGAATGGCGCCGATGAGGATGAGCACGGTGGCCAGCAGCGTCCAGCCCCAGCCGCGTTTGCGGCGGGTGGCCACGACGTCTCCCCCGCCGGAGACGCCATCGCCTTCCAGCGGCGGGATCGGCATAGTTTGCGCGTTATCGAGCCGCTCGCGCAGTGCTGCGTTCTCGCCTTCGAGCCGCTCGATCTTCGCGAGCAGTTCCGAACTCGTCACCCGTGCCATGATCGACCCCGTTCCCTCGTTGTGCTCACTGTAGCGCTGAGGCGCTGTCCGGCAGGGAAACGAGTACGGGCCCCGTGGATGAATCCGCGGGGCCCGTGACTGTGGAGGACGCGATCAGAGCGCGGCGTACACCTCGCGCAGGAGGGAAGCCGTCTCG
This sequence comes from Leifsonia sp. 10N434, assembly GCF_056394405.1. Classification (NCBI taxonomy): domain Bacteria; kingdom Bacillati; phylum Actinomycetota; class Actinomycetes; order Micrococcales; family Microbacteriaceae; genus Leifsonia; species Leifsonia sp. 10N434. The sequence goes on from NZ_JBFTHV010000007.1 coordinate 113,635, forward strand.
CTCGGCGTCTTGCCGACCTTGACACCGGCGGCCTCGAGGGCCTCCTTCTTCGCCTGTGCGGTACCGGCCGAGCCCGAGACGATCGCGCCGGCGTGGCCCATCGTCTTGCCCTCCGGCGCGGTGAAGCCGGCGACGTAGCCGACGACCGGCTTGGTCACGTTGGCCTTGATGAAGTCGGCTGCCCGCTCTTCCGCGTCGCCGCCGATCTCGCCGATCATCACGATCGCCTTGGTCTCCGGGTCGGCCTCGAACGCGGCGAGCGCGTCGATGTGCGTCGTGCCGATGATCGGGTCGCCGCCGATGCCGATGGCGGTCGAGAAGCCCAGGTCGCGCAGCTCGAACATCATCTGGTAGGTCAGCGTCCCCGACTTCGAGACGAGACCGATCGGGCCCTTGCCCGTGATGTTCGCCGGGGTGATACCGACGAGCGACTCACCCGGGGTGATGATGCCGGGGCAGTTCGGACCGATGATGCGGGTCTTGTTGCCCTTCTCCTGCGCGTACGCCCAGAACTCGGCCGAGTCCTGCACGGGCACGCCCTCGGTGATGATCACGAGAAGCGGGATCTCGGCGTCGATCGCCTCGATCACCGCATCCTTCGTGAACGCCGGGGGGACGAACGCGATCGACACGTCTGCGCCGGTCTTCTCGATGGCCTCGGCGACCGTGCCGAACACGGGCAGCTCGACGTCGCCGTGGGTGACGGTCGTGCCGGCCTTGCGCGCGTTCACGCCGCCGACGACCTGGGTGCCGGCCTTCAGCATGAGGGCGGTGTGCTTGGTGCCCTCACCGCCGGTGATGCCCTGCACGATGACCTTGGAATCCTTATTGAGGAAGATAGACATTGTTCTTCTCGCGCCCTTACTTCGCAGCCAGTTCGGCGGCCTTGTCGGCGCCTTCGTCCATGGTGAGAGCCAGCGTCACCAGCGGGTGAGCTGCCTCGGTGAGGATGCGGCGACCCTCGTCGACGTTGTTGCCGTCGAGACGCACCACGAGCGGCTTGTTCGCCTCGTCGCCGAGGATCTCCAGCGCCTTGACGATGCCGTTCGCGACGGCGTCGCAGGCGGTGATCCCGCCGAAGACGTTGACGAACACGCTCTTGACCTGCGGGTCGTTGAGGATGACGTCGAGCCCGGCCGCCATGACGGCTGCCGACGCTCCGCCGCCGATGTCGAGGAAGTTGGCGGGCTTGACGCCCTTGTGCTTCTCGCCGGCGTACGCGACCACGTCGAGGGTGCTCATGACCAGCCCCGCGCCGTTGCCGATGATGCCGACCTCGCCGTCGAGCTTCACGTAGTTGAGGTCGCTCGCCTTCGCCTTGGCCTCGAGCGGGTCGGCGGCTGCCGCGTCCTCGAGCGCCTCGTGGTTCGGGTGACGGAAGCCGGCGTTCTCGTCGAGCGTGACCTTGCCGTCGAGGGCGATGATGTCGCCCTCCTCGGTGAGCACGAGCGGGTTGACCTCGACGAGCGTCGCGTCCTCGCCCTTGTACACGTCGTAGAGCTTGACGAAGACGTCGGCGACCTTTTCGACGAGCTCGTCGGGGAATCCGGCGGCCTTCGCGATCTCCGTGGCCTTCGCGGTGTCGACACCGGTGATCGGGTCGACCTCGATACGGGCGAGCGCCTCGGGCTTCTCGACCGCGAGCTGCTCGATCTCCATTCCGCCCTCGACGCTCGTGAGCGACAGATAGGAGCGGTTGGCCCGGTCCAGCAGCACCGAGAAGTAGAACTCCTTCGCGATACGGGCGCCGCCGGCGACCATCACGCGACGGACGATGTGGCCCTTGATGTCGAGACCCAGGATGGCGCGAGCCGCCTCTTCCGCCTCGTCAGGGTTCTTGGCGACCTTGACGCCGCCGGCCTTGCCACGACCACCGACCTTGACCTGCGCCTTGACGACGACCACGCCGCCGAGCTTCTCGGCCGCTGCGCGCACCTCCTCGGGGGTGTCCGCGACGATGCCCGGAAGGACCGGGACCCCGTACTGCTCAAACAGGTCTCTGGCCTGATACTCGTATAGATCCACGGTTATCCAATCCGCTGGTGCCGCGCGCGCTCGTGACGTGCGCTTTGTGGTTTTCTGGGCGGTTTCCAACGCGATTTAGCTCGACGCCGAGATAAATTCGCCAGTGAGAACTCTAGCGCGTCCGGCTGAACGCCCGCGCAACGGCCGGGTGGCCGGGTGGCTGACGACCGAGTGTCCGGATGGCTGACGACCGGGTGTCCGGATGGGCCGACGCCTCCACATGCGCACCCCACCTCGAGGCTCTCCACAGTTAGCGGCCGCGCGGTCCGCAGGGCGTTCCGAACCGCGAGCGTTGAGCCATGACACATCGCCTCACCTCGGCCGCAACGACCTTCGCTCTGCTCGCCCTCCTCGTCTTCCTCTCGGTCGTCGCCCCCGCCGCGCGCGCCGACGCCCTCACAGCGAACGGCCACGGCCCCGGCTACTTCTCCAGCGACGGATGGTGGCTCGGAACATACACGCTCGACGACGGCTCTCAGGGATTCTGTCTCAACGCCGGCCGCGAGAGCCCCGTCGGGTTCGGCGCCGACGTCGTCGAGGGTGAGACGCTCGGCTGGTTCACGCCCGAGAAGTCCGCCCAGCTCGCCTACATCTCGCGCAGCTGGGCGGGCACCTCCGACCGCACCACGGCCGCGGCCGGGCAGCTGGCCACGTGGATGATCGCGGGGCTCAATGGGAAGACGCCCGAGTCGTACGCCGCGCGAGCCGGCGCAGACGCTGCGAAGGTGCTGGCTCGTGCGAAGTCCATGATCTCCGAGACGCAACGTCAGGCATCTCGTACCGTGAGGGCCACCACCACCGTCGAGCTCTCCGACACGGCGGCGGGCCGGGCGCGGGTGGAGCTCGTCGTCGACCGGCTGACCGGCACGGAGATGATCGCGCCACGGACGCACTCGGCGACGGTCGAGCTGGTGGGCGCGGTCTTCGACGACGGGACGACCTCGGCCACGGTGAGCAACGGCGTCGACCTGTCGATCACGCCGACCGGCACCGAGCAGACCGTCTCCGTCACCGCCGCCGCGGCCTTCGGGGAGCTCCCGTACGGCGACCGGCTTCGGGTGGCCGTCCCGCGGGGCGACGCGCAGTCTCTGCTGATCGCCGTGCCGGCGACCGCGAAGGCAACGGCCGAGGCCGAGGTCACCGGCGTCTCGCCGCTGCCGTTCCAGCCCGTCGTCCGCACCGTCACGAGCGCGGCCGAGGCGACTCCCGGCGCTGCCGTCAGCGATCACCTGACCGTCGAGGTCGAGCAGGGAGACGGACTCCTCCCCACCTGGGGCGTCTGGTCCTCCGACGACGGCATGCAGCCCGTCGGGGCGATCGTCGAGAGCACCCTCCTCGGACCGTTCCCCGAGGAGATCGAGCCGGCGCCGACGGCCCCGGACGGTGCACCCGTCGTGTGCACCGTCGAACTGGCCATCTCCGGACCCGGGGAGTACGACACCGAGCCGTGCACCGTCAGCGAACCCGGCAACTACGTCTGGGTCGAGAGGATCGAACCGGAACGCACGCCGGCCGATCAGGGTGGTTCCCGTCTGCGAGCGTGGCAGTCGACGTTCGGCGTCGCCAGCGAGATCACACAGGTGGTCGCTCCCGCCGCTCCCGTAGCCCCCGAGGCCCCCGAAGTGCCGGCACCAGCACCGGCACCGGCCGTGGCAGCACTCGCGGCCACCGGAACCGACGTCCCCATGCCGGTTGTGGCGGCTGCCGCGGCCTCCGTCATCGGCGGGAGCGCTGCTCTCGTCGTCGCGCTGAAGACTCGTCGTCGTTCGGCGCATCGAGCTGGTAAGCGCAGGTCGGCCTGATGACGGCAGCGTCTGCGATGGCGCCGGGTCTCCGATGGCGCCGGGTCTCCGTCGGTGCCGGTTCTCTGCGTCAGATCCCCGCCCGAATGCCCATGCCGTGTCGCTTCTTCGCAGAAACGCGCGGGAGGATGGCTGCGTGCCCATCACGTCGACCCGTCGAGATCTCACCGACGTCGCCGCCGAGGCCCTCAACCTCGTCGGCGGCGGCCGGGCCCTGCTGCTGCAGATCGCCCACCCCGCGGTCGGTCGCGGCGTCGTCGAGCACAGCGACTTCGCGACCCGCATCATGGACCGCCTGCACGCGACCATGACGTACGTCTACGCCTCGGTGTACGCCGACCCCGAAGAGCTGGCCACGATCCGGCGCGCGGTGAACCGCGCCCATGTTCCCGTCCAGGCTCCCGCTGGCACGGCCGGGCCGGCCTACAACGCCTTCGATCCGGAACTCCAGCTGTGGGTCGCGGCGACGCTCTACGAGACCATGATGACCATCTACGAGCGCGTCTTCCCGGCGCTCACCGATGACGAGGCCGACACGATCTACCGCGACTTCGCCGTGGTCGGAACCGGGCTGCAGCTGCCCGCCTCGCTGTGGCCGGCCGATCGTCGCGCGTTCGCCGCCTACTGGAACGAGACGCTCGCCCTGCTGCAGCCGACCGCGGAGACGACGCGGGTCGCGGGTCAGCTCCTGCAGCCGCGCGGGGTTACCTGGTGGGTGCGCGCCCTCATGCCGCAGGGGCGGCTCGTGACCATCGGTCTCCTGCCGGACGGCGTGCGCGCGGACTTCGGCCTGGCGTGGAACGCCCGCGACCAGCGGCGATTCGACGGCTGGATGCGCTGGGCTGCACGCCTCTATCCGCGACTGCCCCGTTCCCTTCGGCATCGGCCCAAGGAGCTCTACCTGAAGCGGCTGCGACGGATGACCGCCGACGACGCCGCGAGACGCGACCGCGCGACTCCCTAGCCGCAGGCGCGGTCCGGCCGCCGGGAGGCAGAACACGCTCCCCCTCGACTCCCTGACTGCCGCCCGACTACGCAGCCACCCCGACTACACAGCTACCCCGACTACGCCGCTATCCCGACCACGCAGCCACCCCGACCACGCAGCGACCCGGGCTACACAGCTACCCGGCCGCCGGGGCTCCCCGCCGGCCAGATGACTCGACGAACCGACGCTCCACCCACCGGGCGGCGAGCACGAGCACGATGCCCACCCCCGCGCCGAGCACGGTCTCGAGCACCCGGTCGACCGCGAGCACGCTGAGGGGCACCGGACTCACCAGGTGCGACACCGACAGCGCCATCGGCGTGATGAACACCAGAGCGGAGCCGTAGTGCCGTCCGACCAGGATCTCCGCGAAGACCTGGCACACGACGATCACGGCGACCACGAACAGCGGAGGAGGCGACCAGAACAGCAGAAGCACCGTGACGCCCACGCCGACGACGGTTCCGACGATCCGGTGGACCGAACGGGAGATCGAGTGGGCCGCCCTGGCGGGCGGGATGACGGCGACAAGGCTCACGATCGCCCAGTAGGCGTGGCCGAGGCCGAACAGCAGCGCGATTCCGCCGGCGATGAGCACACCGAGGAGGTTCTGGGCGATGGTGAGCCAGACGCGCAGGTCGCGAACGGCCCCGCGATCGACGCTCGGGGCGCGGCGGAGCTCCTTGAAGAACAGCTCTCCGAACACGCCGCGATCGAGCCCGCGCGCACGTCGCAGCAGCCAGCCCGACATCGTCAGCAGCCACGAGAACGCCGCGACCGACGCCGCGAGCAGCACGCGCGGCACGATCTCGGCCGCGGGGGTCGGCACCGCGGCGCAGACGAGCAGAGCGAACACGAAGAACAACGGCTGGGCGGGGATCAGCTGGAACGTCGCTGCGAGAAGCGTCCCGCCGGCGACGATCACGAGCAGCAGCGGAGCGAGCAGCCAGAGGGGCTCGCCGAGCGCGGCGACGAGGATCCCGAGCGTGATGCTGACCAGCAGCGCGACCGCACCGACCGACACGCTCCGGATGCGCAACCGGTACGGCTCGTTGCGGCCGTAGAGCGCCGTGAACGCACCGAAGGTCGCATATGCGGTCAGGTCCAGCCGGCCGACGGCGAGCAGCACCAACAACGGGACACCCACCGCGAGCGCCGCACGCAGGCCCACTTCCACGCTGAGTCCCGAAGGCACCGAACGCCGTTCCGACGGTCGCGCCCGCCCACCGTGCGACTCAGCGCCCGTTCCGCCGTCCGGCGCGGAGGCCATCACAGCTTTTCGATGGGGGCGATCTTGATGAGGAGCTTCTTCGCCCCCACCTTCTCGAACTGCACGTGTGCCACGCGCTTCGCGCCCTCGCCGGTCACCGCGGTGACCCGGCCGTCGCCGAAGTCGCTGTGCCGGATGCGGTCACCCGCCACGAGCTCCAGGTCGCCGTTGTCACGCACCTGCCCGGTGACCCGGTTCGGCCATTCCGCCTTCGGCCGGTCGGGCGCACGTCCGCCACCCGCGCCGTACCCGCCCGAGCCCGGACTGTCGTTCCAGCGCGACCCGGAGCCCGACGAGCCGGAGCCCGACGGGCCGCTCCCGCTGCCGAGGCCCGGACGTCGCGCATTGAGCGCCCGCGACTGCGAACCGCCGCGGCCGTTCGCCGTGCCCGGCGACTGCTTCCAGTCGATCAGATCGGCTGGGATCTCCTGCAGGTACCGGCTGGGCATCGCCACCGCCGTCTCCCCGAACTGCGCCCTGGTCATCGCGAGCGACAGGAACAGGCGCTTCTTCGCCCGCGTGATGCCGACGTAGAACAGACGCCGCTCCTCGGCCGGTCCGCCCGGCTCGTTCGCCGACATTCGGTGCGGCAGCAGGTCTTCCTCGATGCCCGTGAGGAACACCGCGTCGTACTCGAGCCCCTTCGCGGTGTGCAGAGTCATCAGCGAGACGGTTCCGCTCGAGTCGTCGATCTCGTCGGCGGCCGCGACCAGCGACACCTCGGTGAGGAAGTCGATCAGCCCGCCATCCGGATTGTTGCGCGCGAACTCGCGGGTCACCGCGACGAGCTCGTCGACGTTCTCGGCGCGCGCCTCGTCTTGCGGGTCGCGGCTGTTGCGGAGCGCGTCGAGGTACCCGCTCTCGTCGAGCAGGTAGGTGAGCACGTCGGCCACCGGCGATGCACCCGCCGGGTTGGCAGGGTCGACCATTTCCGTCGCCGTGTCGAGGAGACCGGCGAGCTGCAGGATCGCGGCCGTCACCTTCGGGCCGAGCCCGAGCGAGCCCGCGTCGCGCATCGCCTGGCGGAAGCTCACGCCGTTGTCGTCGGCGTAACTGCCCAGCTGGGTTTCGGTGGCAGGGCCGATGCCGCGCTTGGGCGTGTTCAGGATGCGCCGCAGTGCGAGGGCGTCGTCGGGATTCGCCACCGCCGTGAGGTAGGCCATCGCGTCTTTGATCTCGGCGCGCTCGTAGAACTTGGTGCCGCCCATGATGCGGTACGGCAGAGCCGAGCGGATGAAGATCTCCTCCAGCGCACGCGTCTGCGCGTTCGTGCGGTAGAAGACCGCGATCTCGCTGTAGGCCATGCCCGCCGCGTGGAGCTTCTCGATCTCGTCGGCTACGAACTGCGCCTCGTCGTGACCGGAGTACCCCGTGAACCCGATGATCTTGTCGCCGTCGCCGACCGCCGTCCACAGCTTCTTGTCTTTGCGGTCGAAGTTGTTGGCGATCACCGAGTTCGCGGCGCTCAGGATGTTCTGCGTCGACCGGTAGTTCTGCTCGAGCAGCACCACCTTCGCTCCCGGGAAGTCGCGCTCGAACTCGACGATGTTGCGGATGTCGGCGCCGCGGAACGCGTAGATCGACTGATCGGAGTCGCCGACGACGGTGAGCGAGGCGCCGGGGATGACGCCGAGGGGGTCGCGCATCCGGTCGACGTGGTGGCCCTGCGCCTCGAGCTCGTCGGCGATCGCAGGGGCGATCGGCATGGTCAGCTCGCGGATCAGCGAATACTGCGCGTGGTTCGTGTCCTGGTACTCGTCGACCAGGATGTGCCGGAACCGCCGCTGATAGAGCGCCGCGACCTTGGGGAACGCACGAAAGAGGAAGACGGTCTCCGCGATGAGGTCGTCGAAGTCGAAGGCGTTCGCGCTGCGCAGCTGCCGGGTGTACTGCCGGAAGATCTCGAGGAACATGACCTCTTGCGGGTCGCTCAGATTGGCCGACCGGGCGTACGTCTCGATGTCGGTGAGTTCGTTCTTGAGCTTCGAGATGCGCGCGGCGGCGCCCGCGACCGTGAAGCCGAGGGTGTCGGCATCCAGCCCCTTGATGATGCGCTTGAGCAGGGCGCGCGTGTCGCCCGAGTCGTAGATCGTGAAGCTCTGCGTCTTGCCGATCGTCTCGGCCTCGCGACGCAGGATGCGCACGCACGCCGAGTGGAAGGTCGAGATCCACATCCCCTGCGCCGTGTCGCCGACGAGAGCCTGCACGCGCTCGCGCATCTCCGCGGCCGCCTTGTTGGTGAACGTGATCGCGAGGATCTGGCTCGGCCACGCCTCGCGGCTCTGGAGCAGACCGGCGATGCGGCGCGTGAGCACGCTCGTCTTGCCCGAACCGGCGCCGGCGACGATCAGCAGCGCCGCGCCACGGTACTCGGCCGCCTCCCGCTGCTGCGGGTTGAGACCGGCGAAGAGCCGCTCGTGCGCGCTGTCGGAGCCGCCGTCGCCCGAAGAACCACCCTGCCGGCCGTCGAGAATGATGGGGGTGGCGGAGTTCGAGGTGTCGGGGTTGGAGAGGCTCGTCATGTCTCCATCGATTTTAGCCGCCACCACCGTCATCCGGGTTCCGCGCGCGGATCACCGGCGCCGTCCCGGCCGCGTCCGCGCTACCGGCCGTCGCGCACGGCCACCGCGAGGTCCGGATGGTCGACGAAGACGCCGTCCACCCCGGAGTTGAGCACGATCGAGAACAACCGGCGCCAGTCGCCCCACTGGGCGTCGAGAGCCTCGGCCCGCCGGAACTCCGCCGGCAGCAGTCCGTTCTCCGGCCGCAGCGTCCAGCAGAACACCTCGAGCCCGGCGGAGTGCGCCGTGTCGACGAGATCCGACGTCACCGCGCCCACATCGTCGCCGTCGTCGAACAACGCCACCGCGACCGATCCGGAGGCCAGCACCTGGCCCGTCTCGACGCTGATCCCGTCGACGCGCTCGGCCGGCCCCGCCGCCGCGAGCGCATAGAGTCCGCGTGCCGTCAGGTCATCCGCGTATCCCGGAGCCGTCGACCCCAGCCGCGCCACCCGGTCGGCCGGCGCTCCCTCGTCTTCGAGCAAGTACACCCGCTTCCCCCGGAAGCCGCGGCCGTGCAGCCGGGTCAGCACGGTCTTCTCGAAGCTCTCCACCACCAGCCCGGGGTTGTCGAACCAGCCCGCCTCGCCCAACTCGCTCGCGAACAGCTCGTCGAGCGGCAGGCCGATCGACTCGAAGTACGTGGCGTGCTTGAGCTCGGCCACGATCCCGAGCAGTCGCGCAGCGTCGTCGCTCGCGCGCTCCACGATCGTGAACAGGTCGCTCAGCCGCAGCAGCGGGTACCGTCCGTCGAACGTCGAGCTCGCCTGCCGGATGCCTCCCAGCCGCTCCTTCGCCCGCAGCGTCGTCAGCTCCGCCCAGGTGAAGTCCTCCGTGAACCACCCGGTGAGCTCCGCCCCGTCGACCTCCTTGGTCGTGCGCTTCGCCGCGAACTCCGGATGCTCGGCGACATCCGTCGTGCCCGAGATCTCGTTCTCGTGCCGCAGCACGAGCACGCCGTCTTTCGACGCGACCAGGTCCGGCTCCACGGCGTCCGCCCCGAGAGCGAAGGCGAGCTCGTAGGCCGCCGCCGTGTGTTCGGGGCGGTACCCGCACGCGCCCCGATGACCGATGATCAGGGGGCCTGTATGCGCGCGCATGGAGCGATACTAGCCCGCGGTCGGGGGCTGGTCGCCCGCTCATCCGGGTGACAGAATCAACGCGTGTCCGTCCGGGAGCCCTCCGCAGCAGCCGGCTGGAGCGAGCCCGCGAGCCGCCTGGAGCTGCACTGGGGCGCGTATCGACCCCGGCTCCTCGCGGGGCTGGTGCTCATCATGGTCGGCACCGGCTGCATCCTGCTCACGTCCGCGTACAGCCTGCCGTTCCTGCTCTCCGGCTCCCTGATCCAGCCGGCGGGGTGGGCACTCCTGCCGTCGTGGATCGGGCGGCGCGTCGCCGTCGTCGTCCCGGTGCTCGGCTTCACCTGGCTCATGCTCGGCGGCGCCTCGTTCGCGTGGTGCTTCGCGGTCCCGCTCGCCGCCTGGCTGCTCGTGCGGCTGCGCCCGCTCCTGTCGTACGTCGTGCTCGTTCTGCCGATCGCGTCGAGCATCGTGCTCGCCCGCACCGTGACCGATTACTCGGTGAGCTGGGTCTCCATCCTGGTGAGCACCCTGGTGGTCATCGCGGGCGCCTGGCTGGCACGGTGGGTCGCTGTTTTGGTCGATTCAAGGCAATCTGTCAGAACTCTCAGAAAACAAGCGGATAGATTGGACTGACCCACCCCGGACTTCCCGGACCCACAACGTGAGCAGAGGAACCCATGGCTACTTCGAACCCGGCCTTCTCGCAGACCCCGGCCTTCCAGAACTCCAGCGCAATGAACTCCACTGTGAGCGCTGAGCAGCTGCAGGAGCTGTACGCGTCGCCGTCCGCCACCGCTGCAGACACCGACCGCATGACGGTCGAAGACACCATCAAGAAGACCGGCATCAGCTTCGGCATCCTGGTCGTCGGTGCGCTCATCGGCTGGGTCGTGCCCGGTCTGTGGATCGCGGGTGCGGTCGTCGGCCTCGTGCTGGCCTTCGTCAACATCTTCCACAACCGCAAGAAGCTCCCGTCCGCCGGCCTGACCCTCGCGTACGCCGGCGCTCAGGGCATCTTCATCGGCGGCATCTCCCGGTTCTACGAGGAGATCGCCAGCGGCGTCGTCGTGCAGGCGGTGCTCGGCACGGTCGTGGTCGTCGGCGTCACCCTCGCCCTGTTCGCGAGCGGCAAGATCCGCGCGTCCGCCAAGGCCACCAAGATCTGGCTGATCGCCATGATCGGCTACCTGGTGTTCTCCCTCATCAACGTCGTGCTCATCTGGACCGGCGCCAACAGCGACCCGTGGGGGCTGAGCGGTTCGTTCAAGATCTTCGGCATCCCGCTCGGTCTCATCATCGGTGTCCTCGTCGTCATCATGTGCGCCTACTCGCTGGTGCTCGACTTCGACATGATCCAGCAGGGCGTCAAGAACCGCGCCCCGCGTGCTGTCGGCTGGGCGGGCGCTTTCGGCATCATGCTCACCGTCATCTGGCTGTACCTCGAACTGCTGCGCATCTTCGCCATCGCCCGCAACTAGCGACACGCGACCGCGCAGCACCGCACGACCTGCGAGCGACACCTCGCACGCGAAAGGGCCGGGACGACGATTCGTCCCGGCCCTTTCGCATCCCCGGCCCTTTCGCATCCCGCACGCCCGCCGTGTCAGGCGCACAACTCCGGAACCTCCGGGCGACACGCCGCCCGAAACGCCACAACTCCGGAAGCCTGAAGCCTTTCGGCCCCGATCTTCCGGAGTTGTGACAGAGCGCCGTCGCCCGGCACTACGGGAGCGTCACTCCCACTCGATCGTTCCCGGCGGCTTCGACGTCACGTCGAGCACGACGCGGTTGACGCCGTCGACCTCGTTCGTGATGCGGTTGGAGATCTTGGCGAGCAGCTCGTACGGCAGGCGAGTCCAGTCCGCGGTCATCGCGTCCTCGCTCGACACCGGGCGCAGCACGATCGGGTGCCCGTAGGTGCGGCCGTCGCCCTGAACGCCCACCGAGCGCACATCCGCCAGCAGCACGACCGGGCACTGCCAGATCTCGCCGTCGAGGCCGGCCTCGCTCAGCTCGGCGCGCACGATGGCGTCGGCGTCGCGGAGCAGCTCCAGGCGCTCGTGCGTCACCTCGCCGACGATCCGGATGCCCAAGCCGGGGCCGGGGAACGGCTGGCGGCCAACGATCGCCTCGGGCAGACCGAGCTCGCGGCCGATGGCACGCACCTCGTCCTTGAACAGGGTGCGCAGCGGCTCGACGAGCTCGAACTGCAGGTCTTCCGGAAGGCCGCCGACGTTGTGGTGGCTCTTGATGTTCGCGGTGCCCGTACCTCCGCCCGACTCCACCACATCCGGGTAGAGGGTGCCCTGCACCAGGAAGCGGATCGGGTCGCCTTCGCTCGCGGCCTCGGCGATCAGGTCGGCCTGCGCCTGCTCGAAGGTGCGGATGAACTCGCGGCCGATGATCTTGCGCTTGGTCTCGGGGTCGCTCACGCCGGCGAGCGCGTCGAGGAACTGCTTCTCGGCGTCGATCGTGACGAGGCGAACGCCGGTGGCCTTCACGTAGTCCTCTTCGACCTGGCGGCGCTCGTCCTTGCGGAGCAGTCCGTGGTCGACGAAGACGCAGACCAGCTGGTCGCCGACCGCCTTGTGCACCAGCGCGGCCGCCACGGCGGAGTCGACGCCGCCGGAGAGCGCGCAGATGACGCGACCCGAGCCGACCTGCGCCTGGATCGCCGCCACCTGGTCGGCAATCACGTTGCCGCTGTTCCAGTCGGCCGGGATGCCGGCGGCACGGTGCAGGAAGTTCTCGAGCACGGCCTGGCCGTAAGCCGAGTGCTTCACCTCGGGGTGCCACTGCACGCCGTACAGCTTGCGCTCGTCGTTCGCGAACGCGGCGACGGGCGTCGAGTCGGTCGAGGCCAGCACCTCGAAGCCCTCCGGAGCACGGGACACGGAGTCGCCGTGGCTCATCCACGCGGTCTGCTCCTCGGGCTGGCCGTCGAGCAGCTGTCCTCGACCGTTGCTGGCCGACTCGCTGATCCGCACGGCGGTCGAGCCGTACTCGCGCGCTCCGGTGTGCGCGACCTCGCCGCCGAGGGCGGTCGCCATCACCTGGAAGCCGTAGCAGATGCCGAGCACGGGGACGCCGAGCTCGAAGATGCCCTCGTCGAGCTGCGGGGCGCCCTCTTCGTAGACGCTCGACGGTCCGCCGGAGAGCACGATGCCCGACGGCTTCTTGGCGGCGACCTCGGCAGCCGTGACGGTGTGCGGCACGATCTCCGAGTAGACGCTCGCCTCGCGGACGCGCCGCGCGATCAGCTGGGCGTACTGCGCGCCGAAGTCGACGACGAGAACAGGACCGGACGGATTGGCCGCGTCGGCCCCTCCCAGGATCTCGGAGAAAACGGGGTCGGTGCTAATTTGATGCCTCCACGAGGGTCGCTTCTTCGGCCTCCCGGCCGGCCAGATAAGACTTCACCTGCTTGGTGATGCGTGCTTCGACGAAGAACGACAGGAACGGGACGACCCCGCCGAGGGCGATCGCCACGAACTTCGCGAAGTTCCAGCGCATCAGGCTCCACAGACGGAAGTCGGAGAAGAGGTACACGACGTACAGCCAGCCGTGCGCGATCAGGATGCCCGTGCTCAGGTCGAGACCGGTGGGGGCGACGGGCTCGTTCACGTCGACGAGCGCGAAGACGCCGTAGTTGCTGAACGCGAACAGCTGGTAGCCCATGCCGTACTTGATGATCATCTCGACGCACAGCAGCAGCAGCATGATGCCGGTGACGTAGGCGAAGACCTGGTAGAACCGGAGCGCCCCGCGGATCTTCGGGAAGTCTTCTGGTTTGGGAGCGAGGGGCATGGACCTATTCTACTTTCTCGGCGGCAGCGACCGATTCGCGCGCGAGCTGGCGTTCCTCGTCTTCGCGCTCCTTCGCGTCCTTCACCAGTCGGTACCAGAAGAAGACCGCGAAGCCGGCGAAGATGATCCACTCGGCCGCGTAGAAGATGTTGAGCCAGTTGAGCGTGCTCTCCTGGATGGGCGGCGGCGAATCGATCTTCACCAGCCCCTGCGGCGGGGTGCGCTCGACGACGTACGCCGAGTAGACGTCGACGCCGTCGACGCCGGTCCACAGGTTGTACAGCGCCGCCACCGACATGGTGCGCATCCGCGTCGGGTCGCTCTTATCGGCGGGCACCTCCGGCGCCTCCGTCGGCAGCAGCCGGCCCACGATCGTCTGCTGGCTCGGCTGCTCGTTCGCGAGCCGCGCCATGACCGACTCGGCCGCGGCCTTGTCGGGCGCCCAACCCCGAGCGACGGCGAGAGCGACCGGATGCCCGGATGCGGCATCGTCCACCGTCACGTGCGCGACCACCCACCATCCGGCCGTGCCCTTGTTGAGCCGGCCGTCGAGCAGCTGGTAGTCGCCAGGGACGAACGATCCGGTCACCGTCACCAGCTGGCCGGTCGCCTCGTCGGTGATCGGGCCGTCCGGCTTCGCCACGGAGGCGAGCGGGAGCACCGACTCGCTCGGCGCATCGATGACCTTGCCTGACTCCACCGCCCGTTCCAGCTGCCACTGGCCGAGGGCCGCGAATCCGGCCGCCAGCGCGAGCGCCAGCAGCAGCGCGCCGATCCAGCGTGGGCGCAGCATCATCTGGAACAGCGTCGTCTCGCTGTCTCCGGTGGTCTCGCTAATGGTTCAGTCCCGCTTTCGGTCCCCGGTGGTGTCCTGCTGCTGCATGGCCTGTTCGACCACACGGTCGATGGCGCTCTTCGTGTCGTCGGACCGCGCGTCGGGATCGAGGTCGGCTGTCGCCGCCTCGACCAGCGCGATCTCCTCGTCGAGCATGGGGTCGCGCTTCGCAGCGCCCTTCGTGGGGCGCTTTCCGGATCGACCGGTCCGCAGAATCATCCCACCGATCTTCTCGGAGTTTGCTGCGAGCACCGGGCCGAGCACCGCCATGATCAGCACGTAGAGGCCCGCGAACGGCTGGATGCGCTCGTCGAGTCCGGCGCTGAGCGACAGCGTCGCGAGGATCAGCGCGAACTCGCCGCGGTTCTGCAGGATGACCGTGGTGTTGATGCCCGCTTGCACGCCGAGCCCGTTGATCCAGGCGACGAACTGCCCGGCGCCGATGTTGAGCACGATCGTGAGCAGCACGGCGAGCAGCACCGGCACCACGACCTGCGGGAACTGCGCCGGATTCAGCGCGAGGCCGAAGTTGAGGAAGAAGAAGGCCGCGAAGACGTCGCGCAGCGGGATCGCGATCTGCTCGATCTTCTTGTGGTACTTCGTCGCGCCGAGCACCAGACCGATGAGGAAAGCCCCGATCGCGTCGGTAACGCCCAGCACCTCGCCGATACCGGCGAACAACACGGCGAAGCCGAAGAACAGGATGGTGAAGAGCTCGTCGTCCTTGGTGCGGAAGAGCCGCGAGACGAACCGTCCTCCCCAGCGCGCGATGGTGAACATCACCACCAGGAAGGTGAAGGCGATCGCGAGCTTGGCGACGATCGGCCAGAAGTCCGTCTCGCCGCTGAGCACCACCGAGACGATCGCGAGGTAGATCGCGATGAAGATGTCCTCGACCACCGTGACGCCCAGGATCATCGGCGTCTCGGTGTTCGCCAGGCGTTTCAGCTCGATCAGCAGCTTGGTGACGATCGCGCTCGACGACGTGGCCGTCATGCCGGCGATGATCAGGGCCTCGCGGGTGCCCCAGCCGACCATGAAGCCGAAGATCAGGCCGACGCCCATGTTGACCACGATGTAGGAGCCGCCGGAGATGATCAGCTTGCCGAAGTTGCCGAAGAACTCGTCCTGGTCGAACTCGAGCCCCAGATTGAACAGGAGCAGGATCAGCCCGAAGATCGCGATCAGTTCGATGTAGTGCGATTCGAAGTTGAGCGGGAACCATCCGGTGTGGGGACTCGCGAGCAAGCCGACGAGCATGTAGATGGGTATCGCGGGGAGACCCACCAGCTTGCCGAGGCGCCCGAGCACGTAGGCCACGAGCAGGAGGACGCCGAGAACGATGAGGTCTTCGCCGAGATGCATTGCTTATCCCCCGGGCGGCGCGTCTGCGGTCACGCGAGCGGGAAGCTCGCCGGTGCGGAAGAAGGAGAACGCCTTCGCGACCTTCTCCGGGGAGCCGGCGACGACCAGCGTGTCGCCGGGGAAGACCTTGAAGTCGGGGGCCGGCGCGGGATTCGCGGAGTCACCGCGCACGACCGCGACGACCGTGAGGCCGACGAGGCCGCGATCGGCGGGTGCACCGAGGGGCTGGCCGGCGATGTAGTCGTCGTAGTCGACCGTGAACCAGTCGATGCTGAGACCGGGGATCTGGTCGAGAGCCGTGAGCGACTCGGTGATCTGCGTGCCGCCGAGCAGCTCGGCAAGGGTGTGCGCTTCGTCTTCGTTCAGGCGCAGCGACACCTTGGTCACGTCGGCGCCGTCTTCGTGATCGGAGAAGGTGATCAGGTCGCTGTGACCCGACCGGTGCGCGATGACACCGACCTTTCCACCGTCGTCGGTCACGAACGTATGCAGCACCCCGACTCCGGGTAGCTTGACCCGTCGAACGTCAACCATGTTCCGTCTCCAGAGGTTTTGGGGGCAGTACGTCAATCGTACCGGAGCCGCCTGAAGGCGGCTCCGGGGTTGGTGGTGTACGGACGGGCGGTGCCCCGCGTCACTCGGCGGCGGGCGCTCCGTCTCCGGCAGGCGCACCCGGCGCATCCGGGGCTGCAGGCGCATCCGGTGCAGCGGGCGCGGTCGGCGCGGCCGGCGCTGCAGACGTCGCCGGCTTGCGCGTCGCCCTGGCCCGGTTCGACGCGCGGGCCGTCTTGGCCGCCTTCGCCGCCGCCGCGTCGACGTCGACGATGTCGGGAGCCTCCAGCCGGATGCGGTCGGCCGACTCGTCGTCGGGCTGCAGCTGGCTCGCACGTTCGGCCGCGACGCGCTTGAGGTAGGTCTGCACCTCGCGGTCCTCCCTGCCCTTGTCCCAGCCGAGCACGCCGGCCATCAGACGGGCGGCGACCGGTGCGGCGGAGACCCCGCGGTCCCACGCCTCGATCGAGATGCGGGTGCGGCGGGCGAGCACGTCCTCGAGGTGCAGCGCACCCTCGTTCGACGCCGCGTAGACCACCTCGGCCCCGACGTAGTCGTCGGCGCCCGGCAGAGGCTCGGCGAGCGACGGGTCGTCGCGGATCAGCTCCAGGATGTCTTCGGCCAGCGTGCCGTAACGGTTGAGGAGGTGCTCGATCCTCACCACGTGCAGCCCGCTCTCGTCGGCGATGCGGTTGCGGCGGTTCCAGGCGGCCTGGTATCCCTCGGCCCCGACCAGCGCGATCTCCTCCGTCGTGCTCTTGGCGATCTTGCCGTCGAGCGCGTCCACGGCCGCGTCGATCGCGTCCTTCGCCATGATCCGGTAGGTGGTCCACTTGCCGCCCGCGATCACCACCAGGCCGGGAACCGAGTGCGCGACGAGGTGCTCGCGGGAGAGCTTCGAGGTCTGCTCCGACTCACCGGCGAGCAGCGGGCGCAGGCCGGCGTAGACGCCTTCGACGTCCTCCCTGGTCAACGGGATGGCGAGGACCGAGTTCACGTGCGCGAGCAGATAGTCGATGTCCGCCGCCGTCGCCGCCGGGTGGGCCTTGTCGAGGTGCCAGTCGGTGTCTGTCGTGCCGATCAGCCAGTGACGGCCCCACGGGATGACGAAGAGCACGCTCTTCTCGGTGCGCAGCAACAGTCCCATCTTCGACTGGAACCGGTCGCGCGGCACGACGAGGTGGATGCCTTTCGAGGCGCGCACCTTGAACTGGCCGCGCTCCCCCACCATCGCCTGCGTGTCGTCCGTCCAGACGCCGGTGGCGTTGACGACCTGCTTGGCCCGGATCTCGAACCGCTCGTCGGTCTCGAGGTCGTGCGCCTGCACGCCGACCACGCGCTGACCGACCTTGATGAAGCCTTCCGCGCGCACTCGGCTCGCCACGTTCGCCCCGTAGTGCGCGGCCGTGCGCGCGAGGTTCGCCACGTACCGGGCGTCGTCGACCTGCGCGTCGTAGTACGTGATGCCGCCGACCAGGGCGTCGCTCGCCAGGCTCGGGATCGAGCGCATCACCTGCCGCTTCGACAGGTGGCGGTGGTGCGGGACGCCCGGGGGACGCAGTCCGGTGTACGAGAAGATGTCGTAGAGCATCATGCCGGCGCCCACATAGGCACGCTCGATGACGCGCTTCTTGAGCGGGTAGAGGAACCGCACGGGCTTCACGAGGTGCGGCGCGATGCGCTGCAGCAGCAGCCCGCGTTCGATCAGGGCCTCACGCACCAGCCGGAAGTCGAGCTGCTCGAGGTAGCGGATGCCGCCGTGCACGAGCTTCGACGACCGGCTCGAGGTGCCGGATGCGAAATCGCGCGCCTCGATGAGGCCGACCGAGAGCCCGCGGGTCACCGCATCGAGCGCGCTGCCCGTTCCGACGATGCCGCCGCCGACCACGAGGATGTCGAGCTCGGTGTCCTTCAGTGCCGCTATCGCGTCCGCACGTTCGGCCGGGCCGAGCCGTGACGTGGACGACACAGCCGGCTGTGAGGTGGATCTGGTCGTGACCATCGTTCTCTCCCTCTCGGCCGCCATCGGCCGATGTTCAGTGCGCGTTGTACGGCGCGACGACGACTTCGACGCGCTGGAACTCCTTCAGGTCGGAGTAGCCGGTGGTGGCCATCGAGCGACGCAGTGCGCCGACCAGGTTGGCCGTTCCCTCGGCGACGGGTGCCGGGCCGTAGAGGATCTCCTCGAGCGGGGCGACCTGGCCCACCTCGACCCGGTTGCCGCGGGGCAGCTGCGCGTGGTGCGCCTCCGCACCCCAGTGCCAGCCGCCGCCGGGGGCGTCGGTGGCGCGGGCGAGCGTGGAGCCGAGCATCACCGCGTCGGCGCCGCAGGCGATCGCCTTGACGATGTCGCCCGAGCTGCCGAGCCCGCCGTCCGCGATGACGTGCACGTAGCGGCCGCCGGACTCGTCCATGTAGTCGCGGCGTGCGCCGGCGACGTCGGCGACGGCCGTAGCCATCGGCGCGTGGATGCCGAGGGTCGAGCGCGTCGTGGAGGCGGCGCCACCGCCGAAGCCGACGAGGACGCCGGCCGCGCCGGTGCGCATCAGGTGCAGTGCGGCCGTGTAGGTGGCCGCCCCGCCGACGATGACCGGCACGTCGAGCTCGTAGATGAACTTCTTGAGGTTCAGGGGTTCGACGTTCTTCGACACGTGCTCGGCCGACACCGTCGTGCCGCGGATCACGAACAGGTCGACGCCCGCTGCGACCACGGTCTCGTACAGTTCCTGGGTGCGCTGCGGCGACAGGGCGCCGGCGACTGTGACGCCGGCCTCGCGGATCTCCGCGAGACGGCTCGTGACGAGTTCCGGCTTGATCGGCTCGGAGTAGATCTCCTGCATGCGCGAGGTCGCCTTCGCGGCCGGAAGCTGGCGGATCTCCGCCAGCAGCGGCTCCGGGTCCTCGTACCGCGTCCACACGCCCTCGAGGTCGAGAACGCCCAGACCGCCCAGCTGGCCCATCATGATCGCGGTGGTCGGCGAGACCACCGAGTCCATCGGGGCGGCGAGGAACGGGATGGAGAACTGGTACGCGTCGATCGACCACGAGACCGAGACGTCCTCGGGGTCACGGGTGCGCCGGCTCGGCACCACCGCAATGTCGTCGAAGGCGTACACGCGGCGAGCGCGCTTGGCGCGCCCGATCTCAATCTCCATACTCACCCGTTCAGTCTATGGCGAGGGCGTCGAGGATGCGCCGTCGGGCGCAGGCGGGCAGAGTGGAACCATGACGATCGAAGCCGACTCCCTCGAGAAACTGCGCACCAGGACGAGCGAGAAGTGGCGCGCGTATCCGGATGACGTGCTCCCGCTGTTCGTCGCAGAGATGGACTATCCCCTGGCGGAACCCATCGCCGAGGCGCTGATCGCCGCCGTGCGCCGCTCCGACACCGGGTACATCGGGCCCGACGACTCGGCCAAGCGGGCGTTCGCCGATTTCGCCAGGAACTCGTGGGGGTGGGAGGTCGATCCCGCGCGTGTCACCACGACGACCGACGTCAGCTCGGTGATCGTCGAGTCGCTGCGACTGGTGATCACCCCCGGCGACCGCGTCATCATCACGCCGCCCGTGTATCCGCCGTTCTTCGGCATGGTGACCGAGGCCGGCGGCGTCGTCGAGGAGGTGCCGCTCTCGGTCGACCCGGCCTCGGGCTGGTCGCTCGACCTCGACGGCATCGAGCGCGCCTTCGCGTCGGGCGCCCGCGCCTTCCTGCTCTGCAACCCCCACAACCCGCTCGGGCTCGTGCACAGCGCCGGCGAACTGGCCGCGGTCGCCGAGCTGGCGGCCCGTTACGACGCCGTGGTCGTCAGCGACGAGGTGCACGCGCCGCTCACGCACTCCGACGCGACGTTCACCCCGTTCCTCTCCGTGTCGGACGCCGCGCGCGAGCACGGCATCGCCGCCCACTCAGCGAGCAAGGCCTGGAACCTCGCCGGCCTCAAGTGCGCGATGTTCGTCGCCGCGAGCGACCGGATGGCCGGCGTGCTCGCGACGCTGCCGTTCGAAGTCGAGGAGCGCACCAGCCTCTTCGGGAGGATCGCCACCGAAGCGGCGTACCGCGATTCGCGCGCGTGGCTGGGCGGGATGCTCGCCGCGGTGGAGGCGAATCGGGCGCTCCTCACCCAGTTGCTCACGCAGTACCTGCCCGAGGTACGCTACCGCGAGCCACGGGCGAGCTACCTGGCGTGGCTCGACTTCCGCCCGCTCGACTGGGGTGTCGAACCGGCAGGGCTGGCGCTCGACGAGGCGCGGGTCGCGCTCGTGCCCGGTCCCGACTTCGGGCGCGAGGGCGCCGGGTTCGCCCGGCTGAACTTCGCCTGCTCCCCGTCGGTGCTCACGGAGGCCGTGCTCCGGCTCGCCTCGGTGCGGCCCTGACCGGACCCGCCAGCCTGCCCGGATCTCCCGAGCCTCACCGCACCCGGGCCACCCTCGCCTCGTCCCACACCGGCTCATCCGACTCGTACACGCCCCCGTCGGCGCCGAACACCAGGTAGCGGTCGAACCCGCGCGCGAACCAGCGGTCGTGCGTCACGGCGATCACCGTGCCCTCGAACCCGCGCAGACCCTCCTCCAGCGCCTCGGCGGAGACGAGGTCGAGGTTGTCCGTCGGCTCGTCGAGCAGCAACAGCGTCGCGCCCGACAGCTCGAGCAGCAGGATCTGTAGCCGCGCCTGCTGGCCGCCCGAGAGCGACTCGAACGTCTGCTCGCTCGAGGCGGCGAGCCCGTAGCGGTCGAGCACCCGGCTGGCCGCGTCCCTGGGCATCCCCGAACGGAAGTCGTCGCCGCGGTGCAGGATCTCCAGCAGGGTGCGGCCCACCAGCTCCGGATGCTCGTGCGCCTGCGCGAACAGCCCCGGCACCACGCGCGCGCCGAGCTTCGCGACGCCCGAGTGCGCGACGGGAGGGCCCGACTGCTCCGCCGAGGCGAGGTGCCCGGCCGCCGGATCCGGATCGGTGCCGCCCGCGGCGAGGAGCCGAAGGAAGTGCGACTTGCCCGACCCGTTCGACCCGAGCACGGCCACCCGCTCGCCGAACCAGATCTCCGCACTGAATGCGCGCATCAGCCCGGTGAGTTCCAGATCGAAGCACTCGACGACGCGACGACCCGTCCGCGAACCGGTGAGGCGCATCGTCACCTCCTGCTCGCGCGGGCGCAGCTGCGGAGGACCGGCCTCCTCGAACTTCGCCAGTCGCGTCTGAGCGGCGCGGTACGCAGGTGCGACATCACTGTTGTACTTCGCCTTCTCCCACAGCCGCAGCACGAGGGCCTTCAGCTTCGCGTGCTCCTCGTCCCAGCGCCGGCGCAGCTCCTCGAGCCTGGCCATCCGGTCGTCGCGCGCCTGGTGGTAGCCGGCGAAGCCGCCGCCGTGGGTCCAGGTGGTGTTGCCGGCCGCGCCGAGTTCGAGTGTCACGATCCGGTCGGCGGCGTTCGCCAGCAGTTCCCGGTCGTGCGAGACCAGCAGCACGGTCTTCTGGGTCGCACGCAGCTGTTCCTCGAGCCAGCGCTTGGCCGGCACATCCAGATAGTTGTCCGGCTCGTCGAGCAGCAGCACCTGCTCCGGCCCTCGCAGCAACGCCTCGAGCACGAGACGCTTCTGCTCGCCTCCCGACAGCGACCGGAGGCCCCGGTACTGGGCGCGCTCGAACGGGATGCCGAGGGCGGCCATCGTGCAGTGGTCCCAGACGACCTCCTGCTCGTAGCCGCCCGCATCCGCGTAGTCGGCAAGGGCCGACGCGTAGCGGAGCTGGGTGTCGGTCTCGTCGCGCTCGATGATGGCCTCCTCGGCCGCAGTCAGCGCCTCCGCCGCCGCGCGCACGGCGCGCGGCGCGACCGACACGAGGAGGTCGCGCACCGTACGGTCGTCGCGCACATGCCCGACGAACTGGTCCATCACCCCGAGGCCGCCGTCGATCCCGATGCTGCCGGTGTCGGCCTTCAGCTCGCCCCGGATGATGCGCAGCAGCGTCGACTTGCCCGCCCCGTTCGCGCCGATGAGCGCCGATACGCTGCCCTCCCCCACGCGGAACGAGACGTCGTCGAGCAGCGGACGGCCGTCGGCGAGTGAATAGCCGATTCCGGCGACGTCGATGTATCCCACGGGAGTGCTTTCATTCGGTGCGAGCCCTGGTGCGGGGCGCCCGCGTCGAACGAGCCTTCCAGAATAGACGACCGCGCTCGTCCCGTCGACCCGCGGTCGCCCCGTCCGCAATTCCGGAACTCTCGCTCGACACCCCGTCGATTAACGCACAACTCCGGAAGCTCGCCGCGGTGAGGCGGGATCTTCCGGAGTTGTGGAGGTCAGACGGGTCAGCGAGGTGAGACCAGGGTCAGCGGCGGTAGTTCGGCGCCTCGACCACCATCTGGATGTCGTGCGGGTGCGACTCCTTGAGTCCGGCCGCCGTGATGCGCACGAACTTGCCGCGTTCCTTGAGCTCGGCGATGGTGCGCGCCCCCACGTAGAACATCGACTGCCGCAGGCCGCCGATCAGCTGGTAGGCGACGGCCGACAGCGGTCCGCGATACGGCACCTGTCCCTCGATGCCCTCGGCGATGAGCTGCTCGTCGCTGGGCACATCCGCCTGGAAGTAGCGGTCGCGCGAGTACGAGGTCTTCTTGCCGCGCGTCTGCAGAGCGCCCAGCGATCCCATGCCGCGGTAGTTCTTGAACTGCTTGCCGTTGACGAACACCAGGTCGCCGGGCGACTCGGCCGTTCCGGCGAGCAGCGAGCCGAGCATCACGGTGTCCGCGCCGGCGACGAGCGCCTTGGCGATGTCACCGGAGTACTGCAGACCGCCGTCGGCGATGAGCGGCACACCGGCCGCACGGGCGGCGAGCGACGCCTCGTAGACGGCCGTGACCTGGGGGACGCCCACGCCCGCGACGACGCGCGTGGTGCAGATCGAGCCCGGTCCGACGCCGACCTTGATCGCGTCGGCGCCGGCGTCGATCAGAGCCTGTGCCCCGGCGCGGGTTGCCACGTTGCCGCCGATGATGTCGACGTGCGCCGCGCGCGGCTCCGCCTTCAGCCGGCGGATGATGTCGAGCACTCCGGCGCTGTCGCCGTTGGCCGTGTCGACGACGATCACGTCGACGCCCGCGTCGACGAGCGCCATCGCGCGCTCCCACGCGTCGCCGAAGAAGCCGATCGCCGCGCCCACCCGCAGGCGGCCCTCGTCGTCCTTGGTGGCGTTGGGGTACTTCTCGCTCTTGTCGAAGTCCTTGACCGTGATGAGACCGCTGAGCTTGCCGTCGGCGTCGACGAGCGGGAGCTTCTCGATCTTGTGCTGGGCGAAGATCGCCACAGCGGAGTCGGGGTCGATGCCGACCGGCGCGGTGATCAGCGGCTGCCGGGTCATGACATCGCGCACATACGTGGTCGTGCGCTCGAACGGCGAGACGAAGCGCATGTCGCGGTTGGTGATGATGCCGACGAGGGTTCCATCGCCCTCGACCACCGGCAGGCCGCTCACGCGGAACTGACCGCAGAGCTGGTCGACCTCTTCGACGGTGGCGTCGGGGGTGGTGGTGACGGGGTTGGTGATCATGCCCGACTCGGACCGCTTGACCTTGTCGACGTGCGCCGCCTGGTCTTCGATCGAGAGGTTGCGATGCAGGATGCCGATGCCGCCGTTGCGCGCCATGGCGATCGCCATGCGCGACTCGGTCACCGTGTCCATCGCGCTCGACAACAGCGGGGACGCCACCGTGATGCGCTTGGTGAGCCGGGAGGACGTGTCCGCCTCGCTCGGGATGACGTCGGTGTGCCCGGGCAGGAGCATCACGTCGTCGTAGGTCAATCCGATGAAGCCGAACGGATCCGTCTGATCCATTTCACCCCTTAGAGCGTCGCGAGGAATGGGAGAATCCGCCCGCCACCAGCGCCACGGATACTCAATGCTAACGGCAGAACCCTGAGCGTTATTCCACGGTCGCGACGTCGAGGGCGGCGGTCCTGCGGTTCGAGCGCGCGGACGCGACGAGGTCGATCGCCAGGATGAGGAGCGCGAGCCAGACGATGCTGAACCCGACCCAGCGCTCGGGCGGCATCGCCTCGTGGAGCACCACCACGCCGACCAGGAACTGGATGAACGGGGCGAAGTACTGGATGAAGCCCATGTAGACCAGCGGGAGCCGGCGCGACGCCGCGGCGAAGAAGAGCAGCGGCACAGCGGTGATCACTCCCGCGCCCGCCATCGCGACGGTGTGCCAGACGCTGATCGTGCCGATCGTGATGCCGACGGTCGCCCCGACGACGACGAGCTGGACGATCGCGACCGGGGTGAGCCACAGCGTCTCGAGCGTGAGCCCGGACACCGCGTCGACCGACGGCCCGACGCGCTTCTTGATGAGGCCGTAGAGGCCGAACGAGAACGCGAGGATGAGAGCGATCCACGGGATGGAGCCGTACCCGACCGCCAGCACGACCACCGCGATGATGCTGATGCCCACCGCGACCCACTGGGCGACGCGCAGCTTCTCGCGCTGCACGATCACTCCGAGAAAGACCGTGACGATCGGGTTGATGAAGTAACCGAGGGCCGCCTCGACCACGTGGCCGGAGACCGTCGCGAGCACATACGTCTGCCAGTTCACGTAGATGAGGGCGCCGGCCACCCCCATGGTGAAGACGACGCGCTTGTTGGTGAGGAGCGTGGCGAAGGCCCGCCACTTGCGCGTGACGGTGAGCAGGATGGCGCAGAAGACGAGCGAGAAGAGAACGCGCCACGCCACGATCTCGAAGGCGCTGGCCGGCACCAGCGAGAGGAAGTAGATGGGCAGGATGCCCCACAGCACGTACGCCGAGATCGCATAGATCAGCCCGGATCGGCGATGCTCCGTCAACGGCTTGGCGACGGCGACGGCGACGGCTGGTTCTGTTTCGCTCGAGGACACCTGGTGATTCTACGCACAGACGACGAAGGCCCGGATGCCTGAGCATCCGGGCCTTCAGAGCCGATCGTCAGCGGACGATGACGGCCAGAACGTCGCGAGCCGAGAGGACGAGGTAGTCCTCTCCACCGAACTTGACCTCGGTTCCGCCGTACTTGGAGTAGATGACCTTGTCGCCGACGGCGACGTCGAGCGGAACGCGGTTGCCGTTGTCGTCGATACGGCCGGGGCCCACCGCCACGACCTCGCCCTCCTGGGGCTTCTCCTTGGCGGTGTCGGGGATGACAAGACCCGAAGCAGTGGTCTGCTCAGCC
This sequence comes from Leifsonia sp. 10N434, assembly GCF_056394405.1. Lineage (NCBI taxonomy): Bacteria > Bacillati > Actinomycetota > Actinomycetes > Micrococcales > Microbacteriaceae > Leifsonia > Leifsonia sp. 10N434. The sequence goes on from NZ_JBFTHV010000007.1 coordinate 139,125, forward strand.
TCGACCTGCTTGATAACGATGCGATCCTCGAGCGGCTTGATGGAGACCGACACGGTTGACCTCTTTCTTGAACTAACACTGACGTGAAGACTGGAGTTAGCACACTCGCACGGAGAGTGCTAACACGAGTTTAGAGGGTTCATTAGCAGTCACGCAACGTGAGTGCCAAGAGGGTAGCGTGAAGCCATGGAACGGTCTGAGCTGGTCGAGCTGCTGTCGCCCGAGGGGCTGCGGCTGCTCGACTCCCTCCCCCCGTACCACTCGAAATCGGATGTGCTCGCTCTGGTCACCGAGCTGCGCAAGGCCGGGCATCCGCCGGGGCTCGTGGCGGCCGTGCTCACGCAGTCCAAGCTGCGCACGAAAGCCGCCGCCAAGTTCGGTCCCTTCGCCGACCGGATGCTCTTCACCGAGGCCGGCCTCGAGCAGGCGACGCGGCTTCCCGTCGCCGCCCGGCATGCCGGGCGCTTCGCGGCCGCCGGGCTCACCCGGGTCGCCGACCTCGGCTGCGGGATCGGCGGCGACGCCATGTCGCTCGCCGCGCTCGACCTCGAGGTGACCGCCGTCGAGGCCGACGAGGTCACCGCGGCCATCGCGAGCTACAACCTCGCCCCGTTCGACAACGCCACCGTCGAGCACGGGCTGGCCGAAGACGCAGACCTGCACGGGATCGACGGCGTCTTCCTCGATCCCGCCCGCCGCACCGCCGGCCACGGGCAGACCGCGCGACTCACCGACCCCGACGACTACTCCCCGTCGCTCGGCTTCGCCTTCGAGCTCGGAACCGGCCGGTCCGTCGGCGTGAAGCTCGGCCCCGGACTCGACCGCGACCTCATCCCGACGGGCGCCGAGGCGCAGTGGGTGTCGGTCGACGGCCAGCTGGTCGAGATGGGCCTCTGGTTCGGCGCGCTCGCCCGGTCGGGCATCCGTCGCGCCGCCCTCGTGCTGCACGGCGACGAGGCCAGCGAGCTGACGGCGCCGTCCGACAGCGAAGACGTCGAGGCCGGCCCGCTCGGCGGTTATCTCTACGAGCCCGACGGCGCCGTCATCCGGGCCCGTCTCATCGGCGACCTCGCGCGCTCGCTGAACGCCCGGATGCTCTCCGACGGCATCGCCTACTTCACGTCCGACGACGCCACCTCCACACCGTTCGCCACGGGGTTCCGCGTGATCGAGACCCTCCCCTTCCAGGAGAAGGAGCTCAAGCGGGCGCTCCGGCAGCGCGGCATCGGCACCCTCGAGATCAAGAAGCGCGGGGTGGATGTCGACCCCGCCGCCCTGCGCAAGCGCCTGTCGCTGAGCGGATCGGGCTCTGCCACCGTGGTGCTCACGCGCGTCGCGGGGCGGCACACCGCGCTCCTGGTGGAGCGGCTGCCCGCCTGAGCGGCCCCCGGACACGCAGAACGGCCGGCCGACGCTGTGCGCCGACCGGCCGTTCGTGCCTCTGGTGAGGCCGGGCTCAGTACGTGTAGCTGCCGCGGTAGGTCGAGAACGCGATCAGGGCGATGATGATAACCGCCCACTCGACGATCGCGATCGCGATCCCCACGAAACCGGTGATGATGCCGGTGAGCCAGAATCCCTTCGCCGCCGGCTCCTTCTTGCGGCCGATGAATCCGAGGATCACGGCCGCAACGCCGAACGGGAACCCGAGGCCGTACACCCAGGCGAGCACGACGCTCAGGATGCCGCCGACCATCGACAGGATGCTCAGCACGGGCGACTTCGCCTGAGGGGCGTACGGCTGCGCGTAGCCAGGCGCCGGCTGCCCGTAGGCGGCCTGGCCGTACGGCTGCTGCGGCTGCTGCCCGTAGGCGGGAGCGCCGGGCTGGCCGGGCTGGCCGGGCTGACCGTACGGCTGCTGGGGCTGCTGGCCGTAGGCCGGCTGTCCGTATGCGGGCTGACCGTACGGCGCCTGCTGACCGTAGCCCGGAGCGGGCGGGGCCGGCGGGACCGGCGGTGCGGCCGGAGCGGGTGCGCCCTCGACCGGGGCGGGAGCGGCAGCAGCGGCTGCCGCGTCGGAGACGGGAGGCGTGGGGGGAACCGCGCCGGTGGTGTCGTCCGTCGGGGCGGGCGGAACTGCGCCGTTTCCGGCTGCGGGGTCCGTCGGCTCCGCGGGCACGTTCGGGTCGGTCATGAGGCCAATCTCCTTCGAATTCTGAGAGGTTCCTGTATCGCAGCCATAGTGGCAGGCGCCCTCAGAGGTGTCAACGAGACCCGCGCGAGCGCTGTCATCCCAGGGTATTCCGGCCGGGCCGGTCTGGTCAGGCCGGGAGCCGTATTCGGCACCGTGGTACCACACGGTTCAGACCGCGGGACCGCGGGACGGCGGGACAGCTGGCGGCGCCCTGCGCGCATCCGACCGGAGCCCATCCGACCGGACCGCATCCGCTCAGCGCGCGACCTGGATCTCCGTGACCGGCAGCGTCGAATCGGCCGAGAAGCCGAGCGTGCTCGGCTCGTGCCCGGCCCGGATGAGCTGCGCGGCCAGCGCCGCGATCATCGCACCGTTGTCGGTGCAGAGCGAGAGCGCCGGGATGCGCAGCGCGACTCCGGCCGCCTCGGTGCGCTCGACCGCGACCTCCCGGATGCGTGCATTGGCGACCACTCCGCCACCGAGCAGCAGGCGCGGCACGTCGTAGTCGCGACAGGCGGCGAGCGCCTTCGTGAGCAGCACGTCGACGACCGCCTCGCGGAAGCTCGCCGCGACATCGGCGACCGGCACCGGCTCGCCCGCATCCTGCCGCTGCTCCACCCAGCGGGCGACGGCCGTCTTGAGGCCGGAGAACGAGAAGTCGTATCGGTGCGCGTCCAGGTCTTTCGGCTTGGTGAGCCCACGCGGAAAACGGATGGCGCGCGGATCGCCGCCCGCGGCGACCCGGTCGATCTGCGGTCCGCCCGGGTAGGGCAGCCCCAGCACGCGGGCGACCTTGTCGAAGGCCTCACCGGCGGCGTCGTCGATCGTCTCGCCGAGCAGTTCCACATCGGAGACCAGGTCGCGCACGAGCAGCAGCGAGGTGTGCCCGCCCGAGACGAGCAGGGCGATCGTCGGGAGCTCGACCGGATGCCCCGGCCCGCCGTGCGCGTCGAGCAGGTCGGCCCCGACGTGTCCGACGAGGTGGTTGACGGCGTAAATGGGCTTGCCGAGCGACACCGCGAGCGCCTTCGCCGCCCCGACGCCCACCATCAGGGCGCCGGACAGGCCCGGACCGCTCGTCACCGCCACCGCGTCGATGTCGGCCAGCTCGATGCCCGCGTCCGCCACGGCGGTGCGGAGCGTCGGCGTGAGCGCCTCGAGGTGCGCACGGGCCGCCACCTCGGGAACGACGCCACCGTAGCGGGCGTGCTCCTCCATCGACGAGGCGATGGTGTTGGCGAGCAAGGTGTCTCCCCGCACGATCCCGATCCCGGTCTCGTCGCAGGAGGTCTCGATGCCGAGCACCAGCGGATTCTCGCGGTTCATGCGACGGTCGTCTCCGGGGTCGGGACGATGAGGCGCATCACGATCGCGTCCACGTCGTCGGGCTGGTAGTAGCGCGGTCGCACCCCGATCTCCTCGAAGCCGAGCGCCCGGTAGAGCGTCTGGGCCGCCGGATTGTCGGCGCGCACCTCGAGGAACACCTCACGGGCGCCGCGTTTGCGCGCCTCGCCGATCAGGGCCAGCATCAGCGCGCGGCCGAGGCCGTGGCGCCGAGCGGCGGGAGCGACGGCGATGGTCTGGATGTCTCCTTCGGCGGCTCCCGCAGGCGACAGCAGGCCCGCGTACCCGTCGATGCGCTCCGGATGCTCGGGCTCGAAGGCCACCAGGTAGTAGGTGTGCTCGCTGCGGACCTCGGACAGCATCGAGTGCTCCGACCAGGCGTCGGTCGTGAACGTCGAGCGCTCGAGCTCCATGATCGCCGGGACGTCGTCGGGCGTCGCGCGGCGCAGCTGCCAGGCGGTCACGCGCTCACCCGCTTGGGGCCGCTCGAGAGCGTGACATCCGGCGAGCGCAGGTAGAGCGGCTCGTCGGCGGCGAAGGGCCGGCCGTTGGAGTACAGCAGTTCGGCGAGCATCCCGAGCGAGCCGGCCGACACGATGCGCGCATCGACGCGGGCGGGGTCCGGTTGGGTGGGGTCGGTCTCGGGAAGCCGGTCGGGGCGGCTCAGGCCGGGGCCGTCGGAGCGGATCGGCAGACCCGCGTCGTCCACGCCGGTGTAGGTCGACCAGTACAGCTCGCGGCGTCGGGCGTCGGTCACGACGAGCAGAGGACCCTCGTGTCCGGCCGCGTACCGTTCGAACGCCACGGCGTCGTGGCTGACCACCGGGACGAGCGGCTTGCCAGCGCCGAAAGCGAACGCCTTGGCCGCGGCGATGCCGACGCGCAGGCCGGTGAACGGGCCGGGACCCATCCCGGCGACCACGCCGGAGAGCGCCGCGACGGCTACGCCGGATTCCCGCAGCACCGCCTCGATCAGTTCGCCGACGACCTCGGCGTGCCGCATCGTGTCGGGTTCCGTGCGCTCGGCGAGCATCCCGCCGTCCCGATCGACGACGGCGACACTCGTTCCTGCGGAGGTGTCGATCGCGAGAAGCATGATTCCAGCCTAGGCGAGCGGCGGCGACTGCCAGCGCGGGCCGTATCCGGTGATGACGACGCGGCGCGGCTCGTCGGCGTCGAGTTCGTCGTCGGGGTCGGGATCCTCGGTGGGATCGTCGTCGTCGGCCGCGGGCGGCATCTCGGCGCCGGGAGCGCCGTGCGCTCCGGTCGGACGGACGATGTCGACCTCCAGCCACGACTCGGCGACGCCGTCGAGCATCCCGCTGCCCCATTCGACGACGACGATCGACCGGGCGAAGTCGATGTCGAGGTCGTCGAGCTCGAGCGCGCTGCTCAGCCGGTAGGCGTCGACGTGCACCAGCGGCGCTCCCCCGACCAGGCTCGGATGCGTGCGCGCCAGCACGAACGTCGGGCTCGTCACCGGTCCGCGAACCTCGAGACCCTCGCCGATCCCGCGGGTCAGTGTCGTCTTGCCCGCCCCCAGCGGACCGCTGAGCACGATCAGGTCTCCCGCCCGCAACACGCCGGCGAGCTCGATGCCGAGCACGTGCATCCCGTCGGCGGTGGGTACGACGCGCTCGACGGGCGGCTGCAGCGTGCCCGTCATCGCCGCCCCACGTAGGTGCGGCGCACGCGGGCGCCGATCCTGGTCACGATCTCGTAGTTGATCGTGCCGGCCGCCTCCGCCCAGTCGTCGGCCGACGGCACACCGGTCGCCGGATCGCCGAACAGCACGACCTCGTCGCCGACCTGCACATCGTGATCGCCGACATCGACGACAAACTGGTCCATCGCGACGCGTCCGGCGATCCGGAAGGTCTCGCCCGCGATCGACACCGATGCGCGGCCGGAGGCGTGCCGCGGGATGCCTTCGGCGTAGCCGAGCGGCACGAGGGCGAGAGTCGTATCCGAGGTCGTGCGGTACGTGTAGTCGTACGAGACGCCGGTTCCGCCCTGCACCCGGCGCACGGCGGCGACTCGCCCGCGCAGGGTCATCACCGGGCGCAACCCCAGATCGGCGCTCGACCGGCCGGCGAACGGGGACAGCCCGTAGATTCCGATGCCGAGCCGGACGAGATTGAACCGGGCGTCCGGGAGGCTCAGCGCCGCGGCGGAGGCGGCCAGGTGACGCAGCTCGGGCTCGAGCCCCGCAGCCGCGGCCACCCCGAGACCGCGCGTGTACGTGTCGATCGCCGCAGCGTCGTCGTCCGGCGACGCGTTCGAGACGTGGCTGAAGATGCCGCGCACCACGATGTCGCCGGATTTCTCGAGGGCACGGGCGCGCTCGAAGGTCGCGGCCCACTCCGGCTCCGAGATGCCGTTTCGGCTCAGCCCCGTCTCGAGCTTCAGCTGCACCAGCGCCTGACCGTGGAGCCGCCCGGCCGCGACGAGTGCGCGCCGGGCGTCCGCGACCGCGTCGAGCTGCGCGATCGACGAGACCCCGATGTCGACGCCCGCCTCGATCGCCGGAGCGAAGTCCGCGTCCGGGTCGTGCAGCCACGCCAGCAGGGGCGCATCGATCCCGGCATCCCGCAGTTGGACCGCCTCGGTCAGGTCGGCGACGCCCAGCCAGTCGGCGCCCCCGGCCAGAGCGGCACGCGCGCACTCGACGGCGCCGTGGCCGTACGCGTTCGCCTTGACGACCGCCATCACGTGCTCCGTGCCGACCAGCTCGCGCAGGTGCGCCACGTTCGCGGTCAGCGCGCCGAGGTCGATCACGGCCTCGCGGAACGCGGCCTCCGGTTTCTCGGCCGGCGCCTGACGGGTGGCATCCCTCGGGGTCTGCGTGCCGTCAGCCACGACCGGCTCCCCCGTCGATCTCCGTCACGACGAAGGCCATCGCGATGCCGGCGTCGTGCGTCATCGACACGTGGATCGACGTGATGCCGCGGTCGCGCACGACGCCCTCGACGACGTTGTGCAGCACGAATCCCGGGTTGCGCTCCTCATCGGGGACGATCTCCATGTCGTGCCAGCGCACGCCCTCCGAGTCGCCGAGCGCCTTGATCAGCGCCTCCTTCGCCGCGAACCGCGCGGCGAGCGAGTGCACGGGCAGCGATCGCTCGGAGTCGGTGAACAGTCGCTCGCGCAGCCGCGGGGTGCGCTCGATCGCCCGTGTGAACCTCTGCAGGTCGACCACGTCGACCCCGATACCGGCGATCATGACTGACGTGCTTTCGGCTATTCGACCGTGACCGACTTGGCCAGGTTGCGCGGCTGGTCGACGTCGAGCCCCTTGGCGGAGGAGAGCTCCATCGCGAAGATCTGCAGCGGCACCACGGCCAGCAGCGGCTCGAACAGCGGCGCAGCGAGCGGGATGCGGATGACCTCGTCGGCGAACGGCAGCACGGCGGCGTCGCCGGCCTCGGCGATCGCGATCACGCGGGCGCCCCGAGCGCGGATCTCCTGGATGTTCGAGACGACCTTCTTGTGCATCTCGTCGGACCAGCGCGGGCTGGGGACGACGACGAACACGGGCTGGCCGGGCTCGATCAGCGCGATCGGACCGTGCTTGAGCTCGCCCGCGGCGAAGCCCTCTGCATGGATGTACGCCAGCTCCTTGAGCTTGAGCGCGCCCTCGAGCGCGATCGGGTACCCGACGTGGCGACCGAGGAACAGCACCGAGCGGGTGTCGGACATCCATTTGGCCAGCTGGGCGATCGTCTCGTGCGACTCGAGCACCGTGGCGATCTTGTCGGGGACCGCGGCGAGCTCGGCGATCGCGTCGCGCTGCGCGACGGCACTGAGCGTTCCGCGCACCCGTGCGAGGTGCAGCCCGAAGAGGTAGAGGGCCGTGATCTGGGCCACGAACGCCTTCGTCGACGCCACCGCGACCTCGGGACCGGCGTGCGTGTAGAGCGCCGCATCCGACTCGCGCGGGATCGTCGCACCCTGTGTGTTGCAGACCGAGATCGCCTTCGCGCCGGCCTCGCGGGCGTACTTGACCGCCATGAGCGTGTCCATGGTCTCGCCCGACTGGCTGATCGAGATCACCAGCGTGCGGTCGGTGATGACCGGCTCCCGGTACCGGAACTCGTGGCTGAGCTCGACGGAGACGGGAACGCGCGCCCACTTCTCGATGGCGTACGAGCCGACCATGCCGGCGTAGGCCGCGGTGCCGCAGGCGATGATCGTGATGCGGTCGATCTCGGCGAGCACTTCGTCGCCCAGGCCGTCGAGCTCGGGGATGTGCACCGCGCCGTCGACCAGGCGGCCGCGCAGCGTGTTGGCCACCGCATCCGGCTCCTCGGCGATCTCCTTCGCCATGAAGCTGGACCAGCCGCCCTTCTCGGCGGCCGACGCGTCCCAGGCGACCTCGAACGGCTCGACCTCGACCGGTGCCCCGGAGAAGTCGGTGACCGTCACACTGTCGGGCGTGATCGTCACGATCTGGTCCTGGCCGATCGCCATCGCGTTGCGGGTGTGCTCGACGAACGCCGCGACATCGGAGCCGAGGAAGTTCTCGCCCTCGCCGAGGCCGATCACGAGCGGGGAGTTGCGCCGTGCGCCGACGACCACGTGCGGGGCGTCCTGGTGCAGGGCGAGCAGCGTGAAGGCGCCCTCGAGGCGGGACACGACGCGGCGGAACGCCTCGTTGAGGTCTCCCGTGGTGCGGTACTCGCGGCCCAGCAGCGCCGCGGCGACCTCCGTGTCCGTCTCCGACTCGAAGGTGAAGCCGTCGGCCAGCAGCTCGTCTTTGAGCGTGGCGAAGTTCTCGATGATCCCGTTGTGGATGACCGCGAGCCGGCCATCGTCGCCGAGATGCGGATGCGCGTTCCGGTCGGTCGGGCCGCCGTGGGTCGCCCAGCGGGTATGGCCGATGCCCGTCCCGCCGTTCGGGATCGGGTTGGCGTCGAGCTCGTCGACCAGCACGGACAGCTTGCCCGCCTTCTTGGCCGTGTTGAGCGCGCCATCCGGTGCGATCACAGCGATGCCGGCGGAGTCGTACCCGCGGTACTCCAAACGCTTCAGCCCACCGAGGAGCACCTCGAGGCTCTTATCCGTACCGACGTACCCGACGATTCCACACATGCACCCGATTTTAGCCTGGGCCCACACCCTAGACTTGTCGCCTATGGCGGTGAACGGCGCAGCACAAGGCGGATCCTCAGGTAATGGCGAGTCGTCACCGTTCGTCGAACTCGGGCGCGAGGACTGGGCAGAGCTCGCCCAGAGCACCCGGCTCCCGCTCAAAGAGACCGAGATCGTGCAGCTGCGCGGACTCGGAGACCCCCTCGACATGCGCGAGGTCGAACAGGTCTACCTGCCGCTCAGCCGGCTGCTGAACCTCTATGTCGGCGGCGCCAAGCAGCTGCACCGCGTCACCAGCGACTTCCTCGGCGAGCGGGCGGCCAGCACCCCGTTCGTCATCGGCGTCGCCGGCTCCGTCGCCGTCGGCAAGTCCACCATCGCGCGCCTGCTGCGGGAACTGCTCTCCCGCTGGGACGACACCCCGCGCGTCGAGCTCGTCACCACCGACGGCTTCCTCCTGCCGAACGCCGAACTGCAGCGCCGCGGCCTGATGGAACGCAAGGGCTTCCCCGAGTCGTACGACCGGCGCTCCCTGCTGCGCTTCGTCACCGCCGTCAAGAGCGGGGCGGCCGAGGTGCGTGCGCCGTTCTACTCGCACCTCAGCTATGACATCGTCCCCGACGCCGAGATCGTCGTGCGCCGGCCCGACGTGCTGATCGTCGAGGGCCTCAACGTGCTGCAGCCCGCCGGCGGCGGCAACCGGCTCGCCGTGAGCGATCTCTTCGACTTCAGCGTCTACGTGGATGCCCGCACCCGCGACATCGCCCGCTGGTACGAGGAGCGCTTCCTCAAGCTCCAGCGCGGCGCCTTCGCCAACCCCAAGTCGTACTTCCACCGGTACTCGGAGCTCACCGAAGAGCAGGCCAGGGAACGCGCCGCCGGCATCTGGGCCAGCATCAACGAGCCCAACCTGACCCAGAACATCCGGCCGACGCGGTCCCGCGCCAAGCTCGTGCTGCGCAAAGACGCCGACCACACCGTGAGCTCCGTGCTGCTGCGCAAGCTGTGACGGGTTCACGCCAGCGCGTGTGCGGTTCTTGCGCCTGAGGTCGTTAGACCCCAGGTCGTCGAACTCTGGTCGGCCGAGCCCTGGTGCCGTAGGCATGAGGTATGCCCGCTTCGCGCTCCCGTGCCGCCGAACTGTTCGGCGCGCGCATCCGGGAGGCGCGGGTGGCCCTCGGGATGAGCCAGGAAGACATCGCCCACCTCGCCGACATGCACGTGACCAACTACGGTCGCGTCGAGCGCGGTGAGGCCAACTCGGAGCTGCACACCATCGTGCGGCTGGCGACGGCGCTCAACGTCGACCCGGGCACGCTCCTCGCCGGCCTCTACGGCAAGGACATGCTCCCCGGCCGCGCGCGGGCATTCTCCGTCACGGACTTCCTCGCGGCGCAGAAGGCCGCGTCCGACGGCGCGCCGAAGAAGGACTGACGGCCAGCAGCACCGCGGGTCAGAGACCCAGGCGCTCCCTGACCACTTCGGCGAGCTCGTTCGCCAGCCGCTCGGCAGTGTGCTGGTCGGCGGCCTCCACCATCACGCGCACCAGCGGTTCCGTGCCCGACGGGCGCAGCAGAACGCGACCGGTGTCGCCCAGTGTCTCCGCCACGCGTCGCACCGCTGCCTGCAGGGGCTCGTCGGTGTGCACCGCGTGGTGGTCGACGTTCTTGACGTTCACCATCACCTGCGGGTACACCGTCATCACCTGCGCCAGCTCCGCCAGCGACTTGTGCTGTCGGGCCATCTCGCTGAGCAGGTGGAGTCCCGTCAGGATCCCGTCGCCCGTCGTCGCGAACTCGCGCATGATCACGTGGCCGGACTGCTCGCCACCGAGCGAGAAGTCGTGCTCGTTCATCTCCTCGAGCACGTAACGGTCGCCGACCGCCGTCTCCACCATCCGGATGCCGTGGTCGCGCATCGCGAGTTTGAGACCGAGATTGCTCATCACCGTCGCGACCAGCGTGTTGTCGCGCAGCTTGCCGCGTTCCGCCATCCCGAGAGCCAGGATCGCCATGATCTGGTCGCCGTCGACGATGTTGCCGTTCGCGTCGACCGCAAGGCAGCGGTCGGCGTCGCCGTCGTGGGCGATGCCAACATCCGCACCGTGCTCGAGCACGGCCTTGGCGAGGTTGTCGAGGTGGGTCGAGCCGACCCCGTCATTGATGTTCATCCCGTCGGGCGCGTCACCGATGACCGTCACCCGCGCTCCCGCGTCGGTGAAGACCTCCGGGGAGACACCTGCCGCAGCGCCGTGTGCGCAGTCGAGCACGACATGGATGCCGTCGAGGCGGTGCGGGAGGCTGCCGAGGAGGTGGATGACGTAGCGGTCCTCCGCGTCGGCGAACCGGCGGATGCGGCCGACCGCGGCACCCGTGGGCGCCAGCTTCTCGAGCGAGAGGTGCTCTTCGATGCGGTCCTCGACCACATCCGGAAGCTTCGTGCCGCCGCGGGCGAAGATCTTGATGCCGTTGTCGGGCGCCGGGTTGTGCGACGCCGAGACCATCACGCCGAAGTCGGCGTCGATGTCCGCGATCAGGAAGGCGGCCGCCGGCGTCGGGATGACGCCCGCGTCGAGCACATCGATGCCCGAGCTCGCCAGACCCGCCGCGACCGCGGCGGAAATGAACTCGCCCGAGACACGAGGGTCACGGGCGACGATCGCCACCGGACGCTTGCCGGCGGCACGCCGCGCCTCCGCGCTGCGGCCTTGCGTCAGTACAGCAGCAGCTGACTGAGCAAGACCGAGCGCGAGGTCGGCGGTGAGACTACCGTTCGCGAGTCCGCGGACCCCGTCGGTACCGAAGAGGCGTGGCATGAACCGAAGCCTAAGCGCTGGGGACGCTTAGCGCTTGGAGAACTGCGACGCCTTGCGGGCCTTCTTGAGACCGGCCTTCTTGCGCTCGATGACGCGCGCGTCACGAGTGAGGAAGCCCGCCTTCTTGAGCGTGGCACGGTTGTTCTCGCGGTCGATCTCGTTGAGGGCACGAGCGATCGCCAGGCGCAGCGCGCCGGCCTGGCCCGAGGGGCCGCCACCGGTGATGCGGGCGACCACGTCGTAGCCGCCGATGAGGTCGAGCACCTTGAACGGGTCGGTGATCAGCTGCTGGTGCAGCTTGTTCGGGAAGTAGTCGGCGAACTCACGGCCGTTGACCGTGATGGTGCCGGAGCCGGGGACCAGGCGCGCGCGGGCGATGGCCTGCTTGCGACGGCCGACGGCCGCGCCCGGAACGGTGAGGACGGGACGCGTGGCCGCGGGGGCCTCGCTCGCCGGGGTCTCGGTCGAGTAGGACTCGACGTTGTCGGCCTGAGCCGACTCGATGCTGTCTGCGATCTTCGCCACGATGGTGATAATCCTTTGTCTCTGAGTCTGAAGTGTCTGCTCGTCGCTTACTGAGCGACCTGGCCGAGGGTGTACGGCTTCGGCTGCTGGGCGGCGTGCGGGTGCTCGCTGCCCGTGTAGACCTTCAGCTTGCGGAGCTGAGCGCGGCCGATCGAGTTCTTGGGGAGCATGCCGCGGACGGCCTTCTCCACGGCGCGGATCGGGTTCTTCTCGAGGAGTTCCGCGTAGGTGACGGCCGAGAGACCACCCGGGTAACCCGAGTGACGGTAGGCCTTCTTCTGCGCCGCCTTGGCGCCGGTGAGGGCGACCTTGTCGGCGTTCACGATGATGACGTAGTCGCCGCTGTCCATGTGCGGGGCGAACGTCGCCTTGTGCTTTCCACGGAGGAGAGCGGCGGTGTGGCTGGCGAGACGGCCGAGCACGACATCAGTCGCGTCGATGACGACCCAGTCGCGCTGGATCTCGTCTGCCTTCGGGGTGTAAGTGCGCGTCACAGTAGTGGCTGCTTTCTGTATCGAACGGAGGTGTTCGTGAATCCCGCTCCATGACCGTTGTCGACTGGATCAGCCGGTAATCGATCCCTCGGAGGGCTCACGTTCGTGTGTCACGCCACCAGGGCGCGGACACCAAAGGTCAATACTAGCAGACCAGCCACCTGGAGGATTCCTCTGCGCCCTAGGGCTGAAACCCGCCGCAAACGGCAGCGCCGGCTCGCCCCGACCTCTAGCGTGATGGCCATGCACACGCTTCTGCTCCGCGGTCAGCGCTACCTCGAACCGGTCATCGCCATCATCTTCTTCGTGTTCTGGGCGCTCGCCGAGACCGGCACCCATCCGATCCTGCCAGGCCTCCTTCGCAGTGTGCTTCCGTGGTGGGCAGCGCTGCTCGGCGTCTCGATCGCCATCGCCGTGTGCCGCAACTGGCCCCTCGTCGCGATGGGCGTCTCCACCCTCGTCGTCGTCGGGCAACTCCTCTTCCCGTACTCCGCCGTGTTCACCCACACCGACTGGCCGATCTACCTCGGCTTCCTCATCGTCGTGCTCGGTGTCAGCGCCGCCGTCCGCGATCGCTGGCGACCCGTCTCCTTCGCCTTCGCCATCGGGATCGCCGTCTCCGTCGCCGGGCTGCTCGTCGGCTGGGGCCGGATGGACTGGTACGGACCCATCGCGGACACCTCGCGGGGCGCCACCTCCGACGTCGGCATGATCGTCGCCAACCGGATCACCATCTTCGCCATCGCGCTCATCCTGTCCATCGGCGCCTGGCTGCTCGGCTTCTTCGGTCGCGCGTGGCAGCAGAAGCTGCAGAACGACGCCCTCCTCGCTCAGACCACCGACGACCTGCGCGCAGCCGAGGTCGACCTGCTCGTCTCGCAGGAACGGGATCGGATCGCCCAGGACGTGCACGACATCATGGCCCACTCGCTCTCCGTCATCATCGCCCAGGCCGACGGCGCCCGCTTCGTCGCCCCCGCGCGTCCCGAGGCCGTCTCCGAGTCCCTCGAGAACATCGCAGCCTCCGCGCGGACCTCTCTCACCGAAGTGCGGATGCTCATCGAGACGCTCATCGCCGACCCCGTCGGGCACTCCGCTCCCCGGATCGCCGAACTCGACGAGCTCGTCGACCGCATGCGCACCGCCGGACTCGACGTCACCCTCGAACAGTTCGGCGATCCCGAGCCGCTCACCTCCACCCAGGAGCTCGCCGTCTATCGCATCGTGCAGGAGAGCCTCACCAACGCCCTCAAACATGCCGGACGCGAACCCGTCGCCCGTGTCGCCCTCGACTGGCGCGGCAACGGTCTCGCCATCACCGTCGCCTCGAACGGCGAACCCTCCTCCCGGAGCGAGCCGCTGACCACGAGCCGGGGGCTCTACGGGATGCGCGAGCGCGCTCGTCTCGCCGGCGGCTGGCTCACCTGCGGTCCCGTCGACGACACGCCTGGCGGGTACATCGTCACCGCCTTCATCCCGACCGATGCAGCCGTGGAGGCCGCCGCGTGAGCGCCATCCGCGTGGCCATCGCCGACGACCAGGTGCTGTTCTGCTCCGGCATGCGGATGCTCGTCGAATCCCAGCCCGACCTCGCCTTCGCCGGCGCCGCGCACACCGGCGACGAAGCCGTCGACCTCGCCGGGCGGGAGCGCCCCGACGTCATCCTCATGGACATCCGGATGCCCGGCATCGACGGAATCGAGGCCACCGCACGGATCGTCGCCGCCGCCGAGTCCCCCGAGACCGCACCCAAGGTCATCGTCCTCACCACCTTTCAGCGGGACGAGGCCGTCGCCCGTGCCATCCGCGCCGGCGCCCACGGGTTCGTCATGAAGGACACCACACCGGAGTTCGTGCTCGCCGCCATCCGGACCGTGCATGCCGGGCATTCGGTGATCGCTCCGAGAGACATCGCCGCACTGCTGGCGCCGCAGGGCGGCGGGAAGGATGCGAGGCCAGCCGACGGGCGGGGTGCGTGGGGACCGTCCGGCACCTATGGCGGCCTGCCCGCGGAGGACGTGCTCGAGCCGCTCTCCACGCGGGAGAAGGAGGTCTTCCTGCTCGCCGCCCGCGGACTCAGCAACGCCGATGCCGGGCAGGTCGCTTTCATCAGCGAAGCGACCGTCAAGAGCCACATGCGCAGCATTCTCGCCAAGCTCGGTCTCGCCTCCCGCGTGCAGCTCGTCGCCTTCGCCTACGAGAACGGCCTGATGCGCTGACTGGTGCACTGACTGGTGCACTGCCTGACGCGCTGCTGCTGTACTGCCTGACGCGCTGCTGCTGTACTGCCTGACGCGCTGCTGCTGCACTTGCTACTGCACTCGTGCTGCCGACGCCCAGCTGCCACTGTCGGCGCCCGCAGGCAGGGCACTCCAGCAGCCTTGACAGTGCCTCTCCTCAGGCCGCATCGGGCAGGCGGACACGACCACCTCTGCGGGGACGTCGATACGGATCGACGGCGTCGGGCGGGATGAAGTAGGGCACACTCTCGCGCACCTGGATCTGCCAGCCGTCGTCGTGGACGCGATGGTGGTGCGTGCTGCAGAGCAGGATCCCGTTGTCCAGGTCGGTGCGGCCTCCGTGGGCGCTCCACCATTCGAGGTGGTGCGCTTCGGTGTAGCTCGGCGGGTGCGGACAGCCCATCCACGCGCATCCGCCGTCGCGTTCGGCCAGGGCGAGCTTCTGCGCCGTGGAGAAGAGTCGACGCCCGCGACCGAGATCGAGAACCTCCGACGGACCGCCGAGAACAGCGGGGATCATCCGGGCATCCGCAGCCATCCGTCGGACGGTGCCGGCGCTGACCGGGGTGGCGATCCCGTCGATCTCGCCGAGACCGACGCCGGCCTGGAGGTCGGCGAGGGCGATCCGCACGATCACCGTGACCGGCGGCGTCGTGCCGACGGCATCCGGAGCCGTGCGAGCCGAGCATCCGGCGACGTGACGGAAGATGTCCGTCGCGGCATCCGATCGCAGTTGCGGCAGTGAGCGCGTTTCGGCGGGGGCGGCATACTCGTCGCCCCCTTCGGGCGCGGCGTACTCGTCGACCCCTTCCGGAGTCGCGGCGGAGTCACGGAATCGCACAGTGCGCAGTTCGTGACCGACGAAGGCGTCGATCGCCGTCACCACGTATGCCGCCGACTCGGGGTCGAGGTACCAGTCGACGTGCGTGAGGCCGTCGGAGGTGGTGGAGATGGTCAGGGATCGACGCTGGCGCTGCCGGCGTTCACGTGGGAGCACGCCGTCCTGGTCCAGCCGGTCGCGCACCTGACCGGCGACCGTGCGTAACTCAGGAATCGTCAGGGTGGGAGCATGTTCGACGAGCAGCCGCTCCCCGTGGAGCACGTCGTCGAGTGCGCAGGCAGGTGCGGCCTTCGTGAGTTCGCGCACGATCACGACCGCCTGATCGACCGTGAGCGGCGCAGAGTCGCTGAGCGGCGCAGAATCACCGAAAATCACAGGATCGCCGGCGAGCACCCCCTCGAACGCTGCAGCGAGCGCCGGAAATCGCGCGGGCAGCGTTTCACCGGTCAGACCGGTTCGCGATCGGATCGCCGCTCCGACCTCGCAGAATGCTCGCGCGGCGGGCACCGGCACGCCCCACCGTTCCGCCACGAGCGTCGCGGGTCGTGCGTGTCCAGCGCGCGAGACCGGATTGCTCGGCTCAGGCAACGCGGACCGCTCCACGATCTCGCCGACGACGCCGAGCTTGGCGGCGTCCAGCACGGCCTGCGCCTCCCCGAGTGCCGTGAGCGCACGCAGCAGCTCGTCGCACGACGACGCGGCGGGAGCCTTCAGCGAGGCGAGTGCCCCTCTCAGCGCCGTGGCCGGTGTCGTCGTCATGTCTCCATCACATCACGGACCACCGACATCGGAGGACGACAAATATGGCTTTGACCAGGGATTTTTCTGTGGATAACTTCTGGAAAGACTCACCTGTGGAGGACGCGCTCACATCTCCGCGAAAGCCGGCCCAGCCCGGCCCAGCCCGGCCCAGCCCGGCCCAGCCCCACCCCTACAGCGTCCGCAACGCCCGCGTCTGCTCCGCCCGGATGGCCAGCCCCACGTCATCCGGGTAGCCCACCTGCATCAGCGTCAGTCCGCGTGCGGGCATCACCTTGAACGCATTCGTGCGCGTCCGTCCGTCGCGCAGGGACACGAGCTCCTCCGCCGTCAGCTTGCCCTCGCCGACGCTCACGCACGCCCCCACCAGCGAGCGCACCATGCTGTGGCAGAACGCGTCGGCGCGCACGTCCGCCACGAGGACTCCGTCGGGGTCGCGCCGCCAGCCGAAGCTCTGCAGCGTGCGGATCGTCGTCGCCCCCGCACGCGGTTTGCAGTAGCTGGCGAAGTCGTGCAGTCCGAGGAGGCCGAGCGCGGCGGCGTCCATCTCCTCGACGCCGAGCTCGACCGGCAACCAGGTGGTGCGGTGGCGCTGAAGCGGATCGCGCACGGCGACGATGTCCGCCACGCGGTACTCGTACCGTCGCCAGATGGCCGAGAAGCGCGCATCGAAGCCATCGGGCGCCTGCGACGCCGCGGTCACGACGATGTCGGGGACCGGACCGAGGATGCCGTTGATCCGGCGCGCGAGGGTGGCGCCGGCATCCGTGACGGGCTGCTTGCCGCGCGGCCGGAGAAGACTCTTGACCTGCTCGTCGGTGAGGTCGAGGTGTGCCACCTGGCCGAGCGCGTGCACTCCGGCGTCCGTGCGACCGGCGACGACCAGCCCCGGAGCGGCGCCGTGCCGGCGGAAGATCGTCGCCAGCGCCGACTCGAGTTCGCCCTGCACGGTGCGCTGCCCGGGCTGGCGGGCCCAGCCGTTCAGGTCCGTGCCCTGATACGCGATGTCGAGCCGGAATCGGGTCGTCGACGGATCGTTCGCAGGCCCCAGGTCGTTCACAGGACAATTCTAGGGATGTCCCGCGGCGCCCCCTGAACTGTCAGCCGACGTTGTTATCGTGGATGCTTCGTCGCGAGACCCAACCGCTATGACTTCTCCCACAACACCAGTCCTCACCATCACGACCAGTCCCGCCATCGGCCTCCCCCCGGAGGCCGCTTCTGCGACCCCGGCATCCGCGACCCCGGCAGCCACCGCGCCGGCGCCAAGCACCCCGACCACACAGCAAGCACGCAGCCGCCGCTACGCAGGGCTCGACGGCCTCCGCGCCCTCGCCGTCACCGCCGTGCTGGTCTACCACCTGTTCCCCGGCGTGCTCCCTGGCGGCTTCATCGGCGTCGACGTGTTCTTCGTCATCAGCGGGTTCCTGATCACGAGCCTGCTGATGCGGGAACGCCGCGCGACCGGCCGCCTCGACCTCCGGCGGTTCTGGGTGCGCCGCGTGCGCCGCCTGCTTCCGGCGATCGTCGTGCTGGTCATCGTCTGCTCGAGCGCGGCGCTGGCGATCGGCGGCGACGTGCTCGTCGGTCTCGGGCGCCAGATCGTTGGCGCGGCGACGTTCAGCGCCAACTGGCTCTCGATCGCCGCCGACAGCAGCTACTTCAACCAGGATGCGCCGGAGCTCTTCCGCAATCTCTGGTCGCTCGCGGTCGAGGAGCAGTTCTATCTGGTGTGGCCCCTGGTCATCCTGGGTCTCGCGCTGGTGCGGCCCTGGTTGGCGCGGCTCACCATCGTGTCGACGGTTGCCGTGGCTTCGGCCGTCGGGATGCTCGTGCTCTACCCGGCCGACGGCGACCCGACCCGCGTGTACTTCGGCTCCGACACCCACAGCTTCGGTCTCGCGATCGGAGCAGCACTCGCGATCCTCGTGACCCGGATGCGGCCCATCGACCTCGACGCCGGCGAGAGCGCGATGCAGGCGTTCTCCCGTCGCTGGCTGCCCCCGCTCGGCATCCTCTCGCTCGCGGGACTCGGCGTCGCCGCGTGGGGGATGCACGACGACGCGGCGTTCACCTACCAGGGCGGCCTCGTGCTGGTCAGTGTGCTCACGGCGATTGCGATCTGGGCCGCGGTGACGCCCGGCGGTCGCCTCGGCGGACGGCTCGACGCCGGCCCGCTCCGCTTCGTCGGCGTGCGCTCCTACGGGCTGTACCTCTGGCATTGGCCGGTCTTCGTGCTGGTCTGCGCCCTGGTGCCCGACGAGCACGATCCGGTGATGGCGCTGATCGTCGGCTTCGGTTCTCTCGCGATCGGCACGGCCGCCGCGCTGCTCTCGTACCGCTACGTCGAGCAGCCGATCCGCCGCCACGGACTGCTCGGGACCCTCCAGGCCGCCCGCAACCGGATGCGCGCCTCGTCGCCGGCGCGGGCCCGCGGAATCGCGACACTCGTCGTCGCCGCGCTCCTCACGATCGCCACCGTCGTCGCCGTCGTCGTCGCGCCATCGGCGACCGGCGCGCAGCAGTTCATCGAGAAGGGGAGCGCCTCACTGCAGCAGCCTTCTCCGGGTGCGGGCGCGGCGACGCCTCCCGCCTCGAACCTGCGCATCCCGCCCGATCCTCATCCCGTGGCGACCGGGCCGGACATTTCGGCCTTCGGCGATTCGGTGATGCTGGCCTCGGCGCCCGCGCTGCAGGAGCGCTTCCCCGGCATCGCCATCGACGCGGTCGTGTCCCGCCAGATGAGCGCGGCTCCGGACCTGGTGCGCGCGGCACGGGAGGCCGGACGCCTCCGCCCGGTCGTGCTCGTCGGTCTGGGCACGAACGGCTCCATCTCCGCCGACACGCTGCAGCGCATCCAGGACGCGGCCGGACCCCGGCGGCAGGTCGTCTTCGTCAGCGTCCAAGCCCCGCGCTCCTGGACCGACGGCGTGAACGACACCCTCACGTCGTATGTCGACGCGCATCCGGGAGCGGCCGCCCTCGCGCCGTGGAAGGCGACGATCGCGCCGCACCTCGACCTGCTGGCCGACGACCAGATCCACCCGGGGATGAGCGGCGGCCGCCTCTACGCCGACGCTCTGCACTCTGCGCTGCAGAAGCTCGCCGAGTCGTCGACGGTGCGCGTCGCGAACCCCTGGGATCAGCAGGGACCCCGCCCGCAATAGCCGCCTGCCCGCACCAGCCGCATCGCCCGGATGCGCCTCCGCTCAGTAGACGCGTGTGAGTGCCGTCTCCGAGTTGGTCGGCACGAAGCCCATGCGCGTGTAGAGGCCGAGTGCCCCGGTGGGACTCTCGGAGTCGACGTCGAGCGTGACCCTCTCCCACCCCCTGGCAGCGCAGGCCGTCAGCACGCGCGACAGCAGCGCCGGGGCGATCCGGCGCCCGCGGTACGCGCGCGTCGTGCCGACCATGCCGAGATACGCGCCGGTGAACCCCTGGCTCGCCCAGTCGTCCTCGTTCACCTGGCAGAGCGCGAAGCCGACGACCTGTTCACCGCCCGGTGCCTCCGGATCGTCGGCGACGGCCAGGAACGAAACGCCGGCATCGAAGGTGCCGCCGAGCCAGGAATGCCACTGCTCCTCGCTCATGGGCTGACTCCCCCAGTGGTCGCGGAACGAGTCCGTGCGGGCCGCGTGCGCCGCAGCCGACCGCTCCTCGGTGAACGGCACGATGCGGATGCCTTCCGCCGGGTCGACGGCGTCGATGGGGGCGCTGAGGTCACGTTCGAGACCCGAGAAGTATCGCGCGATCTCGAAGCCGCCGCGCTGCAACAGGTGCTCGGTCTGCGGAGCGCGGGCATCCGCGTACGCCAAGATCCAGGCGGGGAGCCTCTTCGTCGAGGTCGCCAGAAGCTGCTCTGCGCGCGTGCGCTGCCAGGCCAGCAGTTCACGCCCGATGCCGCGCCCGCGGACGTCCGGATGCACGCCGCCTTCCAGGTAGGCGCGCACCAGCGTCTCCTGCAGGGGCGGCACAACGATCAGGGCGGCCGCCACCGCACGCCCGTCGGCCGTGAGCCCGAGCAGGGAGTCCGTCTCGAGTTGCACGAACGTGAAGGCGAACTCGTCTTCGAGCTCCTCGCGCGTCGTGAGATAGTTCGGGTGGTCGACCGCGTCCATCGCCTGGAGCAGTTCGAGCACGGCGTCCAGATCGTCCGGTGCGATCGGACGCCACTCTGCGATGAGCGGATGCGAGGGCCGGTGCAGCTCGGGGGCGGTCATCCGCTCGTTCACCGGTGGGAGGGACTGTGTGCTCTCGGCCATCTCCACAGCCTATTCACGCCGGCGCGCGGCTCCAACGACGAAGGCCCCGCATCCAGTGGATGCGGGGCCTTCGTGGACTGCTGAGCGTTACGCCTTCTCGGCCTCGGCCTCGGCGGTGGTCTCCTCCGACTCGGTGGCCTCGGCGTCAGCCGTGGTCTCCTCGACGACCTCGGCCTCTGCGGCGGCGGTCTCGGTCGAAGCCTCCTCGACGGGGGCCTCCTCGGCCGGAGCGGCCTTCGGAGCGGCGGTCTTGGACGACTTCGTCGACTTCACCTTCGGGGTGACCGGCTCGAGCACGAGCTCGATCTGAGCCATGGGGGCGTTGTCGCCCTTGCGGTAACCCAGCTTGGTGATGCGGGTGTAACCACCCTCGCGCTCGGCGACGAGCGGGGCGATCTCGGTGAACAGCTCGTGCACGACCGACTTGTCGTGGATGATGCTGAGCACACGACGGCGGGCGTGCAGGTCGCCGCGCTTGGCGAACGTGACGAGACGCTCGGCCAGCGGACGCAGGCGCTTCGCCTTGGTCTCCGTGGTCTTGATGCTCTTGTGGGTGAAGAGCGCAGCGGCCAGGTTGGCGAGCATCAGGCGCTCGTGCGCGGGACCGCCTCCGAGGCGGGGGCCCTTGGTGGGCTTAGGCATGATCGGTTATCTCCAGTGTTGAAAGTTGGTGTGTCAGTCGGAGTCGTCGGACGACGAAGCTCAGATGCTGGTCTCGTCTTCTTCGTACCCGCTGTAGAAGTGGGCGCCGTCGAAGCCGGGAACCGAGTCCTTGAGCGACAGACCCATCTCGGTCAGCTTGTCCTTGACCTCATCCACCGACTTCTGACCGAAGTTGCGGATGTTCATCAGCTGCGTCTCCGAGAGCGAGACGAGCTCGCTCACGGTGTTGATGCCCTCGCGCTTGAGGCAGTTGTACGAGCGCACCGAGAGGTCGAGGTCTTCGATCGGCATCGACAGCTCGGAGCTGAGAACGGCGTCGACCGGCGCGGGGCCGATCTCGATGCCCTCAGCGGCGGTGTTGAGCTCGCGGGCCAGGCCGAAGAGCTCGGTCAGCGTACGGCCGGCGGACGCGATGGCGTCGCGCGGGCTGATGGCCGGCTTGGTCTCGACGTCGACCACGAGGCGGTCGAAGTCGGTGCGCTCACCGGCACGGGTGGCCTCGACGCGGTAGGTGACCTTGAGGACGGGCGAGTAGATCGAGTCGATCGGGATCTGACCGGCCTCGCTGTACTCGTTGCGGTTCTGGGTCGCCGAGACGTAGCCGCGGCCGCGCTCGATGGTGAGCTCGACCTCGAACTTGGCCTTGTCGTTGAGCGTCGCGATGACGAGCTCCGGGTTGTGGATCTCGACACCGGCAGGAGCCGAGATGTCGGCGGCCGTGACCTGGCCGGCACCCGTCTTGCGCAGGTACGCGGTGATCGGCTCGTCGTGCTCGCTGGAGACGACGAGTCCCTTGATGTTCAGGATGATCTCGGTGACGTCTTCCTTCACACCGGGCACCGTGCTGAACTCGTGCAGCACACCGTCGATACGGATGCTCGTCACGGCAGCGCCGGGGATCGAGGAGAGGAGCGTGCGGCGAAGCGAGTTGCCGAGGGTGTAACCGAAGCCCGGCTCGAGGGGCTCGATCACGAACCGCGAGCGGAACTCGGAGATGTTCTCTTCGGCGAGCGTAGGACGCTGTGCAATGAGCACTGTTTAATTCCTTTCGGCTAAGTGTCCGCTATATGACACTTGCGTGATGTAGGTATTGAGTTATGTCGCGCGTGAGCGACGACGACCGGCACAGCCGACCGCCGTCGCTCGCGCGAAAGGAATACAGACTGCTTAGACGCGGCGACGCTTCGGCGGGCGGCAACCGTTGTGCGCCTGCGGGGTGACGTCGTTGATCGAACCGACCTCGAGGCCGGCGGCCTGCAGCGAGCGGATCGCCGTCTCGCGACCCGAGCCCGGGCCCTTGACGAAGACGTCGACCTTCTTCATGCCGTGCTCCTGCGCCTGACGCGCGGCCGACTCTGCGGCGAGCTGTGCGGCGAACGGGGTCGACTTGCGCGAACCCTTGAAGCCGACGCCACCCGAGGATGCCCAGCTGATGACCGCACCGGTGGTGTCGGTGATCGAGACGATGGTGTTGTTGAACGTCGACTTGATGTGGGCCTGGCCCACGGCGATGTTCTTCTTTTCTTTCTTGCGCGGCTTGCGAACGGCCGACTTGGGTGCTGCCATGATTTCTCCTGAATCCTAAAGGCGAGGCTGCTGGCTAAGGCCTAGCGAGCCTTCTTCTTGCCGGCCACGGTGCGCTTCGGTCCCTTGCGGGTACGAGCGTTGGTCTTGGTGCGCTGACCGCGGACCGGGAGGCCCTTGCGGTGGCGGATACCTTCGTAGCTGCCGATCTCGACCTTGCGGCGGATGTCGGCTGCCACCTCGCGGCGGAGGTCACCCTCGACCTTGAAGTTGCCTTCGATGTAGTCGCGGAGCGCGACGAGCTGGTCGTCGGTCAGATCTTTGACGCGGATGTTGCCGTCGATGCTGGTGTCGGCGAGGGTCTTCAGAGCCCGCGTGCGTCCGACGCCGTAGATGTACGTGAGTGCGACTTCCACGCGCTTTTCGCGCGGGATGTCGACGCCTGCTAGACGTGCCATTGTGGCTTTCTCCTGTGAGTGAGTGGAGGTCTGCAGCAACTCCGGTGCCCCGGCCTCCAACCGGGGGTGTCCCCCGCCGCGACAAGCGCTGCGGGATCTGGTGTTGCCTTCATTCGATATTCAGTTGTGCCGGCCGGCGGGACGGATCCCGCCGGCCGAAGCCGAACTGTGCCGGCCGGTCCTGCGTCAGCCCTGGCGCTGCTTGTGGCGCGGGTTCTCGCAGATGACCATGACCCGCCCGTTACGACGGATGACCTTGCACTTGTCGCAGATCTTCTTGACGGAAGGCTTGACCTTCATGTGTGTATACCTTTGTTCGCTGTCCTCGTACCTCGCCAGGGGCTACCCGGTGGCGTGGCCGTTACTTACAGCAGTCGTTACTTGTAGCGGTAGACGATCCGGCCGCGGGTCAGATCGTAGGGACTCAGCTCCACGATCACGCGGTCCTCCGGGAGGATACGGATGTAGTGCTGACGCATCTTGCCGGAGATGTGGGCAAGAACCTTGTGGCCGTTCGTCAGCTCAACGCGGAACATCGCGTTGGGCAGCGCTTCGACAACAGATCCTTCGATCTCGATGACACCGTCTTTTTTGGCCATAGCCTCACTGTCGCTAAAAGTATTGATTGCTGGTCGTGCGTTGATTGTGGTGAATGGCATGCAAAAAGCACGCCCAAGACACCAAGGATCAATCTTATGGGATTAACTGGCGTTTGGCTAATCCTTGTGTATGATCTGCGTTCGCCCTGCGCGAGCAGGTCACGCGAGGGGCGCCGGGACGATGCCGAACGGGGCGAGTCCTGCCGCTCCGCCGTCGGCGGCGGTGAGCACCCAGATGCCGTCTTTGTGCACCGCGACGCTGTGCTCCCAGTGCGCTGCGGCCGAGTGGTCCTCCGTGGCGACGGTCCAGCCGTCGTCCTTCACGTAGGTCTCGGCGTCGCCGAGCACCACCATCGGCTCGATCGCGACGACCAGACCGGGTTTGACCTCCGGGCCCTTCGCGCGCACGCGGTAGTTGAAGACCGGCGGCTCCTCGTGCATCCGGCGCCCGATGCCGTGCCCGATGTAGTCGGTCAGGATGCCGTACTCCCCCTGCGAAAGGATGTGCTCTTCGATCGCCTCGCCCACCTCGTTGAGGTAGGAGGCGGATGCGAGCCGGGCGATGCCGTGCCACAGCGATGCCTCGGTCACGTCGGAGAGACGCTGCCGCTCGGCGACGACCTCCGGGCGGGTCGGATCGGGCAGCACGAAGGTCCGCGCCGCGTCGCCGTTCCAGCCGTCGAGCACGGCGCCGCTGTCGATCGAGACGACGTCACCGGGCTGCAGGATGCGCGCACCGGGGATGCCGTGCACCACCTCGTCGTTCACCGACGCGCAGATCGTGTGGAGGTATCCGTGCTCGAGCTTGAAGTTCGGCGTGCCGCCAGCGGCGATGATGGCCTGCTCGGCCAGGGCGTCCAGCTCCAGCGTCGAGACACCCGCCGCGATGCCGTTCTGCACGGCGTCGAGCGAGGCCGCGGTCACCAGACCGGGCGCCACCATCAGCCGGAGCTGCGCGGGCGACTTGTAGATGGACCGCTTGAAGACCAACGGCCCTACGCCACCGACTCGTCGCGCTGGCCGACGGGCACGATGCCGCGCTCGGCCAGAGCCGCCTTGATGCGCTCGGCCACTTCGTCCATGTCGCCGAGGCCGTCGACCTCGACCAGGAGACCCCGGTCGCGGTAGACGTCGATCAGCGGCGAGGTCTCGCGCAGGTAGACCTGCTGGCGGTGCCGGATGGCGTCCTCCGAGTCGTCGGCGCGGCCCTGCTCCTGCGCTCGCTTCGTCAGGCGGGAGACGATCTCGTCCTGATCGGCGACCAGCTGGATGACGGCCTCGAGCTTCTGACCCTTGGAATCCAGCAGCTGATCGAGGAAGTGCACCTGCTCGAGCGTGCGCGGGTAGCCGTCGAGGAGGAAGCCGTTCCGGGCGTCGTCCTGGAGCAGCCGGTTGGTGACGAGCTCATTGGTGAGGCTGTCGGGCACGTAGTCGCCGGAGTCGACGATGGCCTTGACCTGCTTGCCGAGCGGCGTCTCGTTCTTGATGTTCTCGCGGAAGATGTCACCGGTGGAGATGTCGGGGATCCCGTAGGCGGAGGTGATGCGGGACGCCTGCGTCCCCTTGCCTGCTCCAGGAGGTCCGACGATCAGCATCCGGGTCATCGCAGCAGCCCTTCGTAATGCCGCTGCTGGAGTTGCGAGTCGATCTGCTTGACCGTCTCGAGTCCGACACCGACGATGATCAGGATCGATGTGCCTCCGAACATGAAGTTCTGACTGGCCCCGATCGCCGCGAAGGCGATCAGAGGTATCAGCGCGATCAACCCCAGATAGATCGCTCCGGGGAGCGTCACGCGGGTCAGCACGTAGTCGAGGTACTCGGCGGTCGGGCGTCCGGCACGGATGCCCGGGATGAAGCCGCCGTACTTCTTCATGTTGTCGGCGACCTCTTCAGGGTTGAAGGTGATCGCGACGTAGAAGTAGGTGAAGCCCACGATGAGCAGGAAGTACAGGAGCATGTAGAGCGGGTGATCGCCCTTGGTGAGGTAGTTGGTGATCCAGGTCACCCAGGGAGCAGGGGCCTTGCCCGCTGCGGGCTGGTTGAACTGCGCGATCAGCGCCGGCAGGTACAGCAGCGACGACGCGAAGATCACCGGCACGACACCGGCCATGTTGACCTTGATCGGGATGTACGTGTTGTTGCCGCCGTAGGTGCGCCGGCCGACCATCCGTTTGGCGTATTGCACAGGGATGCGCCGTTGCGATTGCTCGACGAACACGACGGCCGCCACGATCAGCAATCCGATGGCGATCACCACGATGAGTGTCTCGACGTTCTGCGACTGCGCGATGGCCCAGAGCGAGCTCGGGAACTGCGCGGCGATCGAGGTGAAGATGAGGAGCGACATGCCGTTGCCGATGCCGCGCTCGGTGACGAGCTCGCCCATCCACATGATGAGGCCGGTGCCGGCGGTCATGGTGATGACCATGAGCATGATGGCGTACCAGGAGTCGTCGGTGATGAGCTGCGTGCACTGCGAGACGGCGGTGGTGCCGAAGAGCGCGCCGCTGCGGGCGACGGTGATCAGCGTGGTGGACTGGAGCACACCGAGCGCGATCGTGAGGTAACGGGTGTACTGCGTGAGCTTGGCCTGACCGGCCTGACCCTCTTTGTAGAGGGTCTCGAAGCGCGGAATGACCACGCGCAGCAGCTGCACGATGATCGACGCGGTGATGTACGGCATGATGCCGAGCGCGAAGATCGAGAGTTTGAGGAGCGCGCCACCCGAGAACAGGTTGACGAGCGAGTAGAGACCGGACGTGTCCTGGTTCGCATTGAGGCAGGCCTGCACGTTGCCGAAGTCCACGAACGGAGCCGGGATGAACGACCCCAGCCGGAACAGGGCGATGATGCCCAGGGTGAAGGCGATCTTGCGGCGAAGATCTGGCGTGCGGAAGATCCGCGCGACGGCGCTAAACAAAGTGCGTCCTGCTTTCCTGTAAGGAGTCAGCCGGGTGACCAGATGATCTGGTCACCCGACTGCACTACTTTACGTAGGTCGCGCGGAACCGGCGGTTCCAGCGATCCCAGTGACTACTTGACGGAGCCACCCGCGGCGACGATCTTCTGCTCGGCGGAGCCGGAGACCTTGTCGACCGCAACGTTCAGCTTAACCGCAATGTCTCCATTGCCGAGAACCTTGACCTTCTCGTTCTTGCGAACGGCGCCCTTCGCGACGAGATCGGTGACGGTGACGTCACCACCCGACGGGTAGAGCTCGGCGAGCTTCTCCAGGTTCACGACCTGGTACTCGACGCGGAACGGGTTCTTGAAGCCGCGAAGCTTCGGAGCCCGCATGTGCATCGGCAGCTGGCCACCCTGGAAGCCGGGGCGGACGGAGTAGCGGGCCTTCGTACCCTTGGTACCACGGCCTGCCGTCTTACCCTTGGAACCCTCACCGCGTCCGACGCGGGTCCGGTCCTTCTTGGAACCGGCGGCGGGGCGCAGGTGGTGGACCTTGAGCACGTGCTCGCGGTTCTCCGTGGCCTCGGCCTTCTTGGCGGGAGCCTTCGCTGCGGGCTTCTCAGCCTTGGCAGCGGTGGTCTCGCTCGTCGAAGCGGCAGCGGCCTTCGCCGGAGCCTTCTTGGCCGGAGCCTTCTTCTCGGCGGCCGGCTTGTCGGCAGCGGCCTTCGCCGGAGCCTTCTTGGCCGGAGCCTTCTTCTCGGCGGCCGGCTTAGCAGCAGCCTTGGTGGTTGCCTCTTTTTCGTCAGCCATTAGTCAATCTCCTCGACCTTCACCAGGTGAGCGACGGTGTTGACGTACCCGCGGTTCTGCGAGTTGTCCTCACGGACGACGACGTCACCGATGCGCTTCAGTCCCAGACTGCGAAGGGTGTCGCGCTGGTACTGCTTCTCACTTACTTTGGACTTGATCTGCGTGATCTTCAGACGAGCAGCCATCAGGCACCTGCCTTCGCGGTCGCGGCGGCCTCGGCCAGCGCTGCCTCGGTACGAAGCAGGCGCGCCGGGGCGACCTGGTCGTAGTCGAGACCACGGCGAGCTGCGACGGCACGGGGCTCCTCGAGCTGCTGCAGCGCCTCGACGGTCGCGTGCACGATGTTGATCGTGTTGGACGAGCCGAGCGACTTGCTGAGCACGTCGTGGATACCGGCGCACTCGAGCACGGCGCGCACGGGGCCACCGGCGATAACACCGGTACCGGCGGCGGCGGGGCGCAGAAGCACCACACCGGCGGCTGCCTCACCCTGCACGGGGTGCGGGATGGTGTTGCCGACGCGCGGGACGCGGAAGAAGTTCTTCTTCGCCTCCTCGACACCCTTCGAGATCGCCAGCGGCACCTCACGGGCCTTGCCGTAGCCGACGCCGACCAGTCCGTTGCCGTCTCCGACGACCACCAGAGCGGTGAAGCTGAAGCGCCGACCACCCTTGACGACCTTGGAGACACGGTTGATGGTCACAACGCGCTCGAGGAACTGGCTCTTGTCCTGATCGCGGCTGCCGCGATCACGGTTGGGGTTGCGCTCACGGCCACCGCGGCGAGCCTCGCGAGGCTCGTTCTGCGTGCTGGTCGTGGATGCGGCGGTTTCCACCGGCGCCTCTGCGGCCACGGTCTGCTCCTTGTTGTTCTGTTCGTCGCTCACAGGTTCAATCCACCCTCTCGAGCTCCTTCGGCGACAGCGGCGACGCGACCTGCGTACTTGCTGCCTCCACGGTCGAATACGACGGCCTCGATGCCCGCGCTCTTCGCACGCTCGGCGACGAGCTCGCCGACCTTGCGTGCCTTGGCGGTCTTGTCGCCGTCGAAGCTGCGGAGGTCCGCCTCCATGGTCGACGCAGACGCGAGGGTGTGACCCTGAGCGTCGTCGACGACCTGCACGAAGACGTGACGGGCCGAGCGGTTGACGACCAGACGCGGACGGACCGCGGTGCCCTCGACCTTCTTGCGAAGGCGGGCGTGACGGCGGTCACGCGCTGCGGACTTGCTCTTTCCTCTGGTTCCAAGAGCCATGGTTACTTACCAGCCTTTCCGGCCTTGCGGCGGACAACCTCGCCGGCGTAGCGCACACCCTTGCCCTTGTAGGGCTCGGGCTTGCGGATCTTACGGATGTTGGCGGCGACCTCACCGACGGCCTGCTTGTCGATTCCGCTGACAGTGAGCTTGTTGTTGCCCTCCACAGCGAACGTGATGCCCGCGGGCGGCTCGACGTTGACCGGGTGCGAGAAGCCGAGAGCGAACTCGACGCCCGCGCCCTTCTGCGCCACGCGGTAACCGGTGCCGACGATCTCGAGGCCCTTCGAGTAGCCCTCGGTGACGCCGATGATCTGGTTGTTGATCAGGGTGCGGGTCAGGCCGTGGAGCGAACGCGACGAGCGCTCGTCGTCGGGACGGGTGACGAGCACCTTGCCCTCGTCCAGCTTGACCTCGATGGGGTTGGCGACGGTGAGCGAGAGCTCACCTTTCGGACCCTTGACGGTGACGACCTGGCCGTCGATCTTCACATCGACTCCCGCAGGGACGTCGATGGGCAGTCTTCCAATACGCGACATGTCGAACTACCACACGTAGGCGAGGACTTCCCCACCCACGCCCTTCTTCTCAGCCTGCCGGTCGGTCAGAAGACCGGAGGAGGTGGACAGGATGGCGACGCCGAGCCCGCCGAGC
Organism: Leifsonia sp. 10N434; assembly: GCF_056394405.1. Classification (NCBI taxonomy): domain Bacteria; kingdom Bacillati; phylum Actinomycetota; class Actinomycetes; order Micrococcales; family Microbacteriaceae; genus Leifsonia; species Leifsonia sp. 10N434. Next base: position 168,499 of record NZ_JBFTHV010000007.1, read on the forward strand.
ACCGTGGGGAGCTCCGTGGACTTCGCGTAGACGCGGAGTCCGGGCTTCGAGACGCGCTTGATACCGGCGATGGAACGCTCGCGGTTCGGTCCGAACTTGAGGCTCAGGGTCAGAGTCTGACCAACGCGTGCATCGGAGACCTCCCAGCCGGCGATGTAACCTTCGGCCTTGAGGATGTCGGCGATGTGCGCCTTGAGCTTCGAGTGCGGCATCGACACGGTGTCGTGGTGCGCCGAGTTCGCGTTGCGCAGTCTGGTCAGCATGTCTGCGACCGGATCTGTCATTGTCATTACAGTTGTTTCCTTTGTTCACCAGGTTTCGTCCAGCCGTTACACGACTGACGACCTGTGGTGGAAGCGGGCCGGCCGGTTCGGCCGGCCCGACAGGGGGTGGGACTAGGCCGCGTCGTTCGAACGGAACGGGAAGCCGAGCTGCTTGAGCAGCGCGCGGCCCTCGTCGTCGTTCTTCGCGGTGGTCACCACAGTGATGTCCATACCGCGAACACGGTCGATCTTGTCCTGGTCGATCTCGTGGAACATCGACTGCTCCGTGAGACCGAAGGTGTAGTTGCCGGTGCCGTCGAACTGCTTGTCCGAGAGGCCGCGGAAGTCGCGGATACGGGGCAGCGCGAGCGAGAGCAGCCGGTCGAGGAACTCCCACATCCGGTCGCCGCGCAGCGTGACGTGTGCGCCGATCGGCTGACCCTCGCGCAGCTTGAACTGCGCGATGGACTTGCGGGCCTTCGTGACCTGCGGCTTCTGGCCGGTGATCTTGGTGAGGTCGGTGACCGCACCGTCCATGATCTTGCCGTCGCGAGCTGCCTCGCCGACACCCATGTTGACGACGATCTTCACGAGACCCGGCACCTGGTGCGGGTTGGTGAAGCCGAGGTCCTTGGTCAGCTGAGCCGAGATCTCGTTCTTGTACTTCTGCTTGAGTCGCGGCTGGATTTTGCCAGCAGCGGTTGCAGTGTCGGTCATTACAGGTCCTTACCTGACTTCTTGGCGTAGCGAACGCGGACCGTCTTGGAGACGCCGTCCTTCGTCACGGTCTCGCTGCGGAAGCCGACGCGGGTCGGCTTCTTGGTCTCGGGGTCGACGAGCGCCACGTTCGAAACGTGGATCGGAGCCTCGTGGGTCTCGATGCCACCGGTCTTCGTGCCGCGCTGCGTCTGTCCGACGCGCACGTGCTTGGTGACGAAGTTGACACCCTCCACGATCACGCGGTTCTTCTCGACCTGCACCTCGATGACGCGACCCTGCTTGCCACGGTCTCCGCCGCGAGCCTGGCTCGCGCCCGAGATCACCTGGACGAGGTCACCCTTCTTGATGTTCTTCGCCATGACTTAGATAACCTCCGGTGCCAGCGAGATGATCTTCATGAACTTCTTGTCGCGGAGCTCGCGACCGACCGGCCCGAAGATACGGGTACCACGGGGGTCGCCGTCGTTCTTCAAGATCACTGCAGCGTTCTCATCGAACTTGATGTACGAGCCGTCGGCACGACGGGTCTGCTTGACCACCCGCACGATGACGGCCTTGACGACGTCGCCCTTCTTGACGTTGCCGCCGGGGATCGCGTCCTTGACCGTGGCGACGATCGTGTCACCCAGGCCCGCGTAACGGCGACCGGAACCACCCAGAACACGGATGGTGAGCAGCTCCTTGGCGCCCGTGTTGTCGGCGACCTTGAGTCGGGATTCCTGCTGAATCACTTGGCCTTCTCCAGAATCTCAACCAGGCGCCACCGCTTGGAGGCGCTCAGCGGACGGGTCTCGTTGATGAGAACGAGGTCGCCGATGCCGGCGGAGTTGTTCTCATCGTGCGCCTTCACCTTGGAGGTGCGGCGGATGACCTTGCCGTACAGGGGGTGCTTCACGCGGTCCTCGACCTCGACGACGATGGTCTTGTCCATCTTGTCGCTGGTCACGTAACCGCGGCGGGCCTTGCGGTAACCGCGCGCGAGGGCCTCGTCGGCCGCCGACTCCGCGGCCGCAGCCTTGGTGGTCTCAGCCATTACTTGGCCTCCTCAGTCTCAGTCTCGGCCGCCTCGGCAGCCGGAGCCGCCTTCTTGGCCTTGGTCTTCTTCTCAGCCTTCGGAGCGATGTCGGCGGGGGCCGGGGTGGCCCGGATGCCGAGCTCGCGCTCACGGATGACTGTGTAGATACGAGCGATGTCGCGCTTGACCGCACGCAGGCGGCCGTGGCTCTCGAGCTGGCCGGTGGCCGACTGGAAGCGCAGGTTGAACAGCTCTTCCTTGGACTTCTTCAGCTCGTCGACGAGTCGCTCGTCTTCGAAAGTGTCGAGCTCAGCGGATGCGAGCTCCTTGGATCCGATCGCCATTACGCGTCGCCCTCCTCGCGCTTGATGATGCGTGCCTTGAGGGGCAGCTTGTGGATTGCACGGGTCATGGCCTCACGAGCGAGTTCCTCGTTGACGCCGGAGACCTCGAAGAGGACTCGACCCGGCTTGACGTTGGCGACCCACCACTCGGGGGAACCCTTACCGGAACCCATGCGGGTCTCGGCCGGCTTCTTCGTGAGCGGACGGTCGGGGTAGATGTTGATCCACACCTTTCCACCACGCTTGATGTGACGCGTCATCGCGATACGAGCGGACTCGATCTGACGGTTGGTCACGTACGCGGGGGTCAGTGCCTGGATACCGAACTCACCGAAGGAGACCTTGGTGCCACCAGTGGCCTGGCCGGAACGGCCGGGGTGGTGCTGCTTGCGGTGCTTGACTCGACGTGGGATCAACATGGTTATGCCTCAACTCCTGCTGCGGCCGGCGCGGTCTCGGCCGGGGCGCTGTTGCGCCCGCCGCGACGCGGACGGTCGTTACGCTCGGGGCGGGTGGACTTGGTGTTCGCCTGCTCGCGAGCGAGTTCCTTGTTCGTGATGTCGCCCTTGTAGATCCACACCTTGACACCGATGCGACCGAAGGTCGTCTTGGCCTCGTAGAAGCCGTAGTCGATGTTCGCGCGGAGCGTGTGCAGCGGCACACGACCCTCGCGGTAGAACTCCGAGCGGCTCATCTCGGCGCCACCGAGGCGGCCCGAGACCTGGATGCGGACACCCTTGGCGCCGGCGCGCTGAGCACCCTGCAGGCCCTTGCGCATCGCGCGGCGGAAGGCCACACGTGCGGAGAGCTGCTCGGCGATGCCCTGAGCGACGAGCTGAGCGTCGGCCTCGGGGTTCTTCACCTCGAGGATGTTCAGCTGGATCTGCTTGCCGGTGAGCTTCTCGAGGTCGGAGCGGATGCGCTCGGCCTCGGCGCCACGACGACCGATCACGATGCCCGGACGGGCGGTGTGGATGTCGACGCGGACACGGTCACGGGTGCGCTCGATCTCGATGCGCGAGACACCCGCGCGGTCGAGCGACGTCTGCAGCAGACGACGGATCTTGACGTCCTCAGCGAGGTAGTCGCTGTAACGCTGACCCTTCTTGGTGCTGTCGGAGAACCAGCGCGACACGTGGTCGGTGGTGATTCCCAGACGGAAGCCGTATGGATTGACTTTCTGACCCATTACTTGCTCGCCTTCTTCGTAGCCTTGGCAGCATCCGCCTCGTCCGGCGTCGCGAGGACGACCGTGATGTGGCTGGTGCGCTTGTTGATGCGGAAGGCCCGACCCTGTGCGCGCGGCTGGAAACGCTTGAGGGTCGTGCCCTCATCGACGAATGCGCTGCTCACGTACAGGTCCTGCTCGTCCAGATAGGTGTTCGAGGCGTCGGCCTTGACTCGCGCGTTGGCGATCGCCGAGGCGACGAGCTTGTACACCGGCTCGCTCGCACCCTGCGGGGCGAACTTCAGGATGGCCAGGGCCTCCTGTGCCTGCTTGCCGCGAATCAGGTTGACGACGCGACGAGCCTTCTGGGGGGTCACGCGGATGTGACGCACGCGTGCGATCGACTCCACCATTTCTCTCCTCCTTACGTCACCGCGTTAGCGGCGACGACCCTTCTTGTCGTCCTTCACGTGTCCACGGAAGGTGCGGGTGGGGGCAAACTCGCCGAGCTTGTGCCCAACCATGGTCTCGGTGACGAACACCGGGATGTGCTTGCGACCGTCGTGCACCGCGATGGTGTGACCCAGCATGGCCGGGACGATCATCGAGCGGCGCGACCAGGTCTTGATCACGTTCTTGCTGTTGGCCTCGTTCGCCGTGACGACCTTGCGAAGCAGGTGGTCGTCGACGAAGGGGCCCTTTTTGAGACTGCGTGGCATCTTCTACTCCTACTTACGCTTCTTGCCGGCGGTACGGCGACGAACGATGAGCTTGTCGCTTTCCTTGTTGGGGTGGCGGGTGCGGCCTTCTTTCTGGCCCCACGGGCTGACCGGGTGGCGACCACCGGAGGTCTTGCCCTCACCACCACCGTGCGGGTGGTCGATCGGGTTCATGGCGACACCACGCACGGTCGGGCGGACGCCCTTCCAGCGCATGCGGCCGGCCTTGCCCCAGTTGATGTTCGACTGCTCGGCGTTGCCGACCTCGCCGATCGTGGCGCGGCAGCGGGCGTCGACGTTGCGGATCTCGCCCGACGGCAGACGGAGCTGCGCGTAGGGGCCGTCCTTGGCGACGAGACGCACCGAGGCACCGGCGGAGCGGGCCATCTTGGCGCCGCCGCCCGGCTTCAGCTCGATCGCGTGGATCACGGTACCGGTGGGGATGTTGCGCAGCGGCAGGTTGTTGCCCGGCTTGATGTCCGCGCCGGCACCCGACTCGACGATGTCGCCCTGCGCCAGCTTGTTCGGGGCCAGGATGTAGCGCTTGGTGCCGTCCACGTAGTGGAGCAGCGCGATGCGCGCCGTGCGGTTGGGGTCGTACTCGATGTGAGCGACCTTGGCGTTCACGCCGTCTTTGTCATTGCGACGGAAGTCGATGACGCGGTACTGGCGCTTGTGGCCACCACCGATGTGCCGGGTCGTGATGCGGCCCTGGTTGTTGCGGCCACCGGTCTTGGAGAGCGGGCGGAGCAGCGACTTCTCAGGCGTCGATCGGGTGATCTCGGCGAAATCGGCAACGCTCGAACCGCGACGACCGGGGGTCGTGGGCTTGTACTTACGAATAGCCATGTCTGTTTTCCTCTAGATCCCGGCCTTAGCCAACTGCCGTGAAGATGTCGATGGAACCGGACTTCAGCGTGACGATCGCACGCTTGGTGTCCTTGCGCTTTCCGGTACCGAACTTGGTACGACGGGTCTTGCCCTGACGGTTCAGGGTGTTGATCGAAGCGACCTCGACCTTGAAGATCTTCTCGATGGCGAGCTTGATCTCGGTCTTGTTCGAACGCGGGTCGACGAGGAAGGTGTACTTGCCCTCGTCGATGAGGCCGTAGCTCTTCTCAGAGACGACCGGAGCGATGATGACGTCGCGCGGGTCCTTGTTGACGGCCATTACGCGTTCACCTCTTCCTTCTTGGTCTTCGCAGCGATGAAGGCCTCGAGGGCGCCCTTGGTGAAGACGATGTCGTCGCTCACCAGAACGTCGTAGGCGTTCAGCTGGTCGTGGTGCAGCACGTGCACGGTGGGGATGTTGCGGACGCTCAGAGCGCTCACGGCGTCGTCGCGCTCGAGCACGATGAGAACGTGCTTCGAGGTGGCGACTCCGGAGAGGTACTCCACGACGGCCTTGGTCGACGGGGTCTCACCGAGGGCGAGCGACTCCACAGCGTGCAGACGGCTTCCGCGGGCGCGGTCGCTGAGTGCACCGAGCAGAGCAGCGGCGATCATCTTCTTGGGGGTGCGCTGCGCGTAGCTGCGGGGCACCGGTCCGTGGACGATGCCACCGCCGGTCATCTGAGGGGCGCGGATCGAGCCCTGACGAGCGCGACCGGTTCCCTTCTGCTTGAACGGCTTGCGGCCGGCGCCGGAGACCTCACCACGACGCTTGGTCTTGTGGGTGCCCTGGCGTGCAGCGGCGAGCTGTGCCACGACGACCTGGTGGATCAGCGGGATGTTGGTCTGGACGTCGAACAGGTCGGCGGGAAGCTCGACAGAGCCGGCCTTCTTGCCCTTGACATCGAGGACGTCAATTGAGGTAGCCATACGACTAGGCCCCCTTCACTGCGTTGCGGACGAAAACGATGCGGCCACGCGCGCCGGGAACGGCGCCCTTGACCAGCAGGAGGCCCTTCTCGGCGTCGACGGCCTGAACCTTGAGGTTCAGAACGGTCACGCGCTCGCCACCCATGCGACCAGCCATGCGCATGCCCTTGAAGACACGGCTCGGGGTCGAGGAGGCGCCGATGGAGCCCGGCTTGCGGTGGTTGCGGTGCGAACCGTGCGAGGAGGAGACACCCTTGAAGTTGTGGCGCTTCATGACACCGGCGAAGCCCTTGCCCTTCGACGTTCCGACGACGTCGACCAGCTGGCCGGCTTCGAAGATCGCGTCGACGGTCAGCTCCTGGCCGGCCGCGTAGTCGGCGGCGTCAGCGGTGCGGACCTCGGTGAGGTGGCGACGGGGGGTGACACCGGCCTTGTCGAAGTGACCGGCCGACGGCTTGTTGACCTTGCGCGGGTCGATCTGGCCGTAGGCGATCTGCACGGCGTTGTAGCCGTCGACCTCGGGGGTGCGCACCTGGGTGACCACGTTCGGGGTGATCTCGATGACAGTGACGGGGATGAGCTTGTTGTTCTCGTCCCACACCTGCGTCATGCCGAGCTTCTTGCCGAGCAGGCCCTTGGAAATCTTGGTCTCGATAGCAGACATGATCCCCCCTAGAGCTTGATCTCGATGTTGACGTCGGCGGGCAGGTCGAGACGCATGAGCGAGTCGACGGCCTTGGGCGTCGGGTCGATGATGTCGATGAGGCGCTTGTGCGTGCGCATCTCGAAGTGCTCGCGGCTGTCCTTGTACTTGTGGGGCGAACGGATGACGCACACCACGTTCTTCTCGGTCGGAAGCGGCACGGGGCCGACAACGGTCGCGCCCGCACGGGTCACGGTGTCGACGATCTTGCGCGCCGAGGTGTCGATGACCTCGTGGTCGTACGACTTAAGCCGAATGCGGATCTTCTGTCCCGCCATGTCTGACTCACTCTCTTGTTATGGCGTCGTACGAGACGCGGTCCCGTGAGGAACCGTTCTCGCATTGGACGCGGATGCGACGAACGCTGTGTTACGCCACTGTTCTTCTGTCAACTCACCGACCCCCGCGCCCGGGCGTGTCGCCCGGATCGGAGACATGGATGACCCATGTTCCCTGAGGTTGTCGATTAAGCTTTGTTCTGCTACCCGCGGCCTAACCATCTGCCGCCGGTCGAATAACGACCTCGCGGTGGGCTATGCACTGCCTGGCAGTGATCCGTTCGGAGCACACGTGAGCGCACTCGTTCCGGAATGTTGAACTAGACAAGTTTGCCAGACTCTCGGCTTTGCTGCAACCCGGGCGTGTCGCGCCCGCTGGCAAGGTGCCGGGAGTATTGTCCCGCGCTCGCCTCGCACTCGCCCCGCGCTCGCGGTGCGGGGTGCGGAAACGAAGGAGCGGGACCGGCTTTCACTGCCGATCCCGCTCGAGTGACGCCTCGCGCCGTCACTCCCTTCTGATGCCAACTGGTCCGCTTACGCGGCTCCCGAACTTTCCGCCCGAGGCCCTGTGTGCGGGTCGGCCTGGTTTGCGAGGCTGTGGGTATCCATACGCGCTCCTTTCGTCGGCGGTCCGTTCGGTACGAACGGTCCATTCATTGTGCGTCCGGATGAACGGGAGGTAAACCCCCTAGCTCGCTTCACCGCGGCGACGGCGCATCCAGAGCATGAACGCAGCGCCCAGTGCGATCAGCGCGAGCCCGGCGATCGTCGGCAGAGGCAGGTCACTGCCGGTGGCGGCGAGGCCGGTCGGAGTGCCGGTCGTCGTCACCGTCGTCGGCGGCGTGGACGTCGTCGGCGTGCAGTGGGTGGAGGCCGGCGGGTACGCCACCGTCTCGGCCGAGGTCGGGTTGATCCTCACCTCGACGATCGCGTCGTTGCGCAGGTTGTAGAACGGCGCGGCGGGATCGAGCACCCAGGTGCCGTCACCCAGCTGCCGCCATCCGGGCCAGCCGTTGCCGCGCCCGTTGGCGTCGACACTGGCACCGGGCCACAGCTGCGTTCCGCTGATGGTCTGCCCGTTCATCCAGCCGGCCGGCAGCGCCACGTAGTCGACCTGCTGCGCACCGTCGGCGAGCAGTGCGGCCTGATCGCCGGCCGGGATGTTCGGGTCACGGTTCGCGTAGCCGTCGCTCGTCCACCAGATCAGCGCGATCGTCGGGGCCGAGGTGAGGTTGAACGGGGTCAGCGAGTACGAGACGACCGGTGCATCGTTCACACAGAGCGACTGAGTGCTGACGGCGATCGCCTTCACCTTCGTGGTGTCGTGCGAGCAGTTGTCCGAGGTGTCCGAGTCGTGCTCGGTGCTGGTCACGCACGCCGAGTTGTCGATGTCCGGGTACGGTGAGTCGATCCCCGGCCGGCTGAGCGTTCCGACGGTCGCGTTGAAGTGCAACTCGGCGGAGTCGCCGGCGGCCAGCGTTCCCGAATAGGTCGCCGTGAGGACGCCGCCGGAGACGGAGGCCGTCCAGCCGGCGGGTCCGGTGAACGATCCCGCGACGTAGGTGACGCCCTGCGGGAGCGGGTCGCTCACGGTCACGCCGGTGGCCGCATCCGGGCCGCTGTTGGCCACGGTGAGCTGGTAGTCGATCGAGTCGCCCTTGCCGGAGTCGACGACACCGCCCTGGCCGCCGTCGGCGGTCGAGTGGGTCTTGACGATGGAGAGGTTCACGACGGGGACGCGGTGGGTCGTCTCACAGCTCGGCGGTCCCTGGGGCTGCGGCCCCGTCGACGGCGTCGGGCAGGATCCGCCCGGCCCGGGAGCCACGACGTTGTCGATGATGATGCCCGAGGCGTCGGGGTCGACGACCACGCTGAACGAGACGGACTTCGTCTCCCCCGGCGCGAGCGACGGCACGTGCCAGGTGGCGTTCTTGCCGGCGAGGCTCAGTGCGACGGGCAGCGCGCCGGAGAGGGTCGCGTGATCCAGCACGTTGCCCATCGCGTCGACGGCCGTGGCCGCGGCGACCGTGGCATCCGAGTCGTTGCGCGCGGTGAGCGTGTAGGTGATGGTCTGGCCCGGCTGAACGACGGACCCGCTCGCGGGATCGGCGGTCTTGGTCAGGATCCAGTGCGGAGTCGGATGGTCGGTCGTGCAGCTGCCGTAGCAGCTGCCGCCCGGCGGGACCGTCAGCACGTTGACCAGGTGCACACCGTAGGCGCCCTGGTTCACCCGTGCCGAGTAGGTGAGGGTGATCGGCCCGGTGAACGTGGTGATCGTCCAGCTGAGGGTGGTGCCCGTGATGGTGGCGGTTCCCTGGCTGGCGACGGGCACGCCGACCAGTGCGGCGTTGTTCAGCAGCTCGGACATGTCATCGGTGAGCGTGATGGAGGCCGGCATCTCTCCGGCGCTGTAGTTCAGCGTCAGGGTGTAGTCGATCACCTGGCCGGGGACCACGGTGGAGCCCGACACAGGATCGCTCGACTTCGAGACGGTCCACGTCGCCGGCACCTTCTTGTTGATGACGGTGCAGGTGACGTTCTGGCTCGCGGCACTGACCGTGAAGCCGAGCGCGCCCGCGTTCGTGACCCCGCTGTAGCCGTACACACAGGTCGCGTTCTTGCCGCCTTGCTGCACGAGCTCATAGCCGGGCTGCTGCGTCTCCGTGATCGTGATGGGGACGCTCGACTGCCCTTCGGGGAGCGTCAGCGAGAAGACCACGGCGCCGGTCGCGTCGTCGGTGGTGAGCGCCTGCGGGCTCGTCGGGAGTCCGGCGCTCTGCGCGGTGAACGCCCAGCCGGCGGGGGTCGCGTCGATGAGCGCCCCGGATGCGTCCTGGATGTACTTCTTGACCGTGACGGTCGTGGTGACCGCCGCGAGTGCCTTCGCCGTCGGAGCCGCCGATCGGGCCGACGGCGTCGAGGTCGACGGGGCCTTCGGAGGCGTCGAGGGCGTGGAGCTGTCGGGAGAGGCTTCGGGCGCCGATGCCGGCCCGGGGTCGGGCGAGGTCGCCGGCGCGGGGTCCGGAGCCGTCACCGGAGCAGGATCGGGCGCTGGCGCTGGAGCGGGCGCGGGTGCGGGATCCGGCGCTGGAGCCGGATCGGGGGCGGGCGCGGGGGCCGGATCGGGCGCAGGATCCGCAGCGGATGCGGGATCGGCCGCGGGCACAGCAGGTGCCGTTGCCGCGGGCTGGTCGGCGGCCGGAGCATCGTCGGCGTAGGCCGGGGCGGTGAAGCCGGTGATCGCGAGCGCCAGAACGATGGCCGGCGCGACAATGCGTGCGGCCCAGGTTCCGGCGACGGTGAACGGGGACCTCATGCGGTCGGGTTCACGTGATTCGGACGAGACGGAGTGGTGCGTGTTACGTCGCATGGTCGAGACCCCCTTGGCAAGCGCGACAAACCTCGGATCGGGTTTTGAGGTTTTCTCAGCTTACGGGAAGCGACCCTGCGTTGTCTTCTCTTATCGAGAATTGCTCACTTGTGCATAGGCCCCAGAACGGGGGCGTCACGGCATGCAGAAAGGGGCCGGGCCCGAAGGCCCGACCCCTTTCTGTCTCAGCAGTCGAAGACTACTTGATGATCTTCGTGACGGTACCAGCGCCCACGGTGCGGCCACCCTCACGGATGGCGAAGCCGAGGCCCTCTTCCATGGCGATCGGCTGGATCAGCGCGACGGTCATGTCGGTGGTGTCGCCGGGCATGACCATCTCGGTGCCCTCGGGCAGCGTGATGACGCCGGTGACGTCGGTGGTACGGAAGTAGAACTGCGGACGGTAGTTCGCGTAGAACGGGTTGTGACGTCCACCCTCGTCCTTCGAGAGGATGTAGGCAGTGCCCTCGAAGTCGGTGTGCGGCGTGACCGAACCCGGCTTGACGACGACCTGACCGCGCTCGACGTCCTCACGCTTGGTTCCACGGAGGAGCAGACCGCAGTTCTCGCCGGCCCATGCCTCGTCGAGCTGCTTGTGGAACATCTCGATACCGGTGACCGTGGTCTTCTGCGTCGGGCGGATGCCGACGATCTCGACCTCGGAGTTGATGGCGAGGGTTCCACGCTCGGCGCGGCCGGTGACGACGGTTCCACGACCGGTGATCGTGAAGACGTCCTCGATCGGCATCAGGAACGGCTTGTCCTTGTCGCGCACGGGGTCGGGGATGGAGTTGTCGACGGCGTCCATGAGCTCGACGATCGACTCGACCCACTTCTCGTCGCCCTCGAGAGCCTTGAGGCCCGAGACGCGAACGACGGGGGCGTTGTCGCCATCGAAGTTCTGGCTGGAGAGCAGCTCGCGGACCTCGAGCTCGACGAGCTCCAGGATCTCCTCGTCGTCCACCATGTCGGACTTGTTCAGCGCGACGAGCAGGTACGGAACGCCGACCTGCTTGGCGAGCAGAACGTGCTCACGGGTCTGAGCCATCGGGCCGTCGGTGGCGGCGACCACGAGGATCGCGCCGTCCATCTGAGCGGCACCGGTGATCATGTTCTTGATGTAGTCGGCGTGCCCAGGGGCGTCAACGTGCGCGTAGTGGCGCTTCGGGGTCTCGTACTCGACGTGCGAGATGTTGATCGTGATACCACGCTGACGCTCTTCCGGAGCCGAGTCGATCGACGCGAAGTCGCGCTGAACGTTGGTCGCCGACGGGTACTTGTCAGCAAGCACCTTGGAGATCGCCGCGGTGAGCGTCGTCTTGCCGTGGTCGACGTGACCGATGGTTCCGATGTTGACGTGCGGCTTAGTCCGCTCGAACTTGGCCTTAGCCACTGGGTCCTCCTCAGGACTCTCGTGTAGAAACCCCGGCCGATGGTTTTCGGCCGGCAACTCTACGGGATTGTTTACCTATGTTACTTGGTCGATCCGGGATACCGGAACGCTGGCGAACCAGCGGACCGGCATCCCCAATCTGTCAGGGGCTCTGCTACTACTCGCCCTTGTTCTTCTGGACGATCTCGTCGGCGACTGCCTTCGGGACCTCCGCGTAGCTGTCGAAGGTCATCGAGTAGACCGCGCGGCCCGAGGTCTTCGACCGCAGGTCACCGATGTATCCGAACATCTCCGAAAGCGGAACGTTCGCGCGGATCACCTTGACCCCGCTCGCGTCCTCCATCGACTGGATCTGGCCTCGACGTGAGTTGAGGTCACCGATCACATCGCCCATGTACTCCTCGGGCGTGCGAACCTCGACCGCCATGAGCGGCTCGAGGAGCACAGGGTTCGCCTTGCGAGCAGCCTCTTTGTAGGCCATCGAGCCGGCGATCTTGAACGCCATCTCCGAGGAGTCGACGTCGTGCGAGGCACCATCGACGAGGGTCGCCTTGACGCCCACCGTCGGGAAGCCGGCGAGAACGCCGACCTGCATGGCGTCCTGGATACCGTGGTCGACCGACGGGATGTACTCGCGCGGGACGCGGCCACCGGTCACGCCGTTGACGAACTCGTAGCTCGTCTCGGGGGTGACGTCCATCGGCTCGATCGTGATCTGGATCTTCGCGAACTGACCCGAACCACCGGTCTGCTTCTTGTGCGTGTAGTCGTACTTCTCGACGGCGCGGCGGATCGTCTCGCGGTAGGCCACCTGGGGCTTGCCGACGTTCGCCTCGACGTTGAACTCGCGCTTCATGCGGTCGACCAGGATGTCGAGGTGGAGCTCGCCCATTCCCTTGATGACCGTCTGACCGGTCTCCTGGTTCTGCTCGGTGCGGAACGTCGGGTCTTCCTCGGCGAGCTTCTGGATCGCGGTGCCCAGCTTCTCCTGGTCGGCCTTGGTCTTCGGCTCGATCGCGACCTCGATCACGGGCTCCGGGAACGTCATCGACTCGAGGACGACCTGGTTGTCCGGGTCGCTCAGGGTGTCACCGGTGGTGGTGTCCTTGAGGCCGATCACGGCGTAGATGTTGCCCGCGGTCAGGAAGTCGACCGGGTTCTCCTTGTTGGCGTGCATCTGGAAGATCTTTCCGATGCGCTCCTTCTTGCCCTTCGTCGAGTTCACGACGCCGGCGCCGCTGTCGACACGGCCGGAGTACACGCGCACGTAGGTCAGGCGACCGAAGAACGGGTGCACGGCGACCTTGAAGGCCAGAGCCGAGAACGGCTCGGTCGCGTCGGCGTGACGCAGGATGACCTTCTCTTCGTCGCGCGGGTCGTGCGCCTCGATGGCGGGCACGTCGAGCGGCGACGGGAGGAAATCGATCACAGCGTCGAGCATCGGCTGGACGCCACGGTTCTTGAAGGCGGAGCCGCAGAGGACCGGGTAGATCTCGCTGTTGATGGTGAGCTTGCGGATCGCGCCCTTGATCTCGGCGACGGTCAGCTCCTCGCCACCGAAGAACTTCTCGAGCAGTGCGTCGTCGGTCTCGGCGACGGTCTCGAGGAGAGCCTGACGGTACTCCTCGGCCTTCTCGACCAGGTCGGCGGGGATCTCCTCGATGGCGTACTTCGCACCCATCTGAACGTCACCCTTGGCGTCACCACGCCACGTGAGGGCACGCATCTCGATGAGGTCGACGACACCCTCGAAGTTCGACTCCGAGCCGATCGGCAGCTGCAGCACGAGCGGCTTGGCGCCCAGGCGGCTGACGATGGTGTCGACCGTGTAGTAGAAGTCGGCGCCGAGCTTGTCCATCTTGTTGACGAAGCAGATGCGCGGGACGTTGTACTTGTCGGCCTGACGCCAGACGGTCTCGGACTGGGGCTCGACGCCCTCCTTGCCGTCGAAGACGGCGACGGCGCCGTCGAGGACGCGGAGCGAACGCTCCACCTCGACGGTGAAGTCCACGTGGCCCGGGGTGTCGATGATGTTGATCTGGTTCTTGTTCCAGAAGCAGGTCACGGCCGCGGACGTGATGGTGATGCCGCGCTCCTTCTCCTGCTCCATCCAGTCGGTCGTCGAGGCTCCGTCGTGGGTCTCGCCGATCTTGTGGTTGACGCCCGTGTAGAACAGGATGCGCTCGGTCGTAGTGGTCTTGCCGGCATCGATGTGGGCCATGATGCCGATGTTGCGGACCTTATGCAGGTCGGTGAGCACGTCCTGTGCCACAGGGTTCCTCCGAAAAGTAGAAGTTGAGGGGGTTCCGCCGGGTGCTGGCCCCCATGGGGTACAACACCCGGCGGACAGAAATCATTACCAGCGGTAGTGCGCGAATGCCTTGTTCGACTCGGCCATCTTGTGCGTGTCTTCACGACGCTTGACGGCGGCGCCGAGACCGTTGGACGCGTCCAGGATCTCGTTGGTGAGACGCTCGGTCATGGTCTTCTCGCGGCGACCCTTGGCGTAGCTGGTGAGCCAGCGCAGCGCGAGGGTGTTGGCACGGTGAGGCTTGACCTCGACGGGCACCTGGTAGGTCGAACCACCGACGCGGCGGCTGCGGACCTCGAGGGTCGGGCGCACGTTGTCGAGCGCCTTCTTGAGGGTGGCCACAGCATCCTGGCCGTTCTTCGCGGCGACGCCTTCGAGCGCGTCGTAGACGATGCGCTCGGCAAGGCCCTTCTTGCCGTCGAGGAGGATCTTGTTGACGAGCTGGCTGACGATCGGTGCGCCGTAGACGGGGTCTGCGACGACGGGGCGCTTAGGAGCCGGTCCCTTGCGAGGCATTACTTCTTCTCCATCTTCGCGCCGTAACGGCTGCGAGCCTGCTTGCGGTTCTTGACGGCCTGGGTGTCGAGAGCGCCACGGACGATCTTGTAGCGCACGCCGGGGAGGTCCTTCACACGACCGCCGCGCACGAGCACCATCGAGTGCTCCTGCAGGTTGTGGCCCTCACCGGGGATGTAGGCCGTGACCTCGGTACCGTTCGAGAGCTTGACACGGGCCACCTTGCGCAGAGCAGAGTTCGGCTTCTTGGGCGTGGTGGTGTAGACGCGGGTGCAAACACCGCGCTGCTGGGGGTTGGACTTCAGGGCGGGCGCCTTGGTCTTTGTGACCTTGGGGCTGCGGCCCTTCCGAACCAACTGCTGAATGGTTGGCACTGACTTCTCCTTTTATGGACTGCACGGTGACAGGTGTTGCTGACCCGAGCCAGATCACGCCCTCGCGGGCACAAGTGGGATTCTCGGGGAATCGACGATCGGTCGGAATGGTTCGTAGTGATCGTCGATATGCCGTGGGGGCGCGGAACTACCGTGCGGTTGTTCCGGCCCATTCGGATGAGTACGTGCCTGCCCACTCGCAACCGCCCATTTCTGGGCAGCGAACGAGCGCGCGACAAAGCGCACACCCGATAAATCTTAGCTCACTGCGGGGTGACGGTCAAACGGATGCAGGCCGCACCGGCGCGGCGCGTGGCACCACCGCGCCGTTCGGGAGTATGGGCTGTGCGCCGCGCACCCCGCGGGCACCGATCAACCCTGCTGATCCTGTGAATCTGCGAAATAGGGCGTGAAGACCGCCTTCGATCCGTCGAACGTGATGACGCCCTGGAAGCCGAAGGTGATCACCTCACTGGTGCCAGAACCCGTGGCGCCGTCGGAGGAGCGTGTCAGCGTCGCGGTCGCTTCGACGCGTCCGTCTTCGCCGCTCGCCGCCGGCCAGCCGCCCGCTTTCGTGTACTGCGGAGCGATCGAGGTGTACGGACGGTGGTCGAGGTGCCACTGCAGATCACTGAGGTCGATCCCGTCGTCGGGAACGACACCGAACGGGCAGTCGGCGGGGGCGGCGTCGTGCGATGCGAGACATGCATCCAGCCAGTCGTCGACCGCCTTCTCCGCCCGCGCCTCGCCGTCCGGGGTGAGGTGCGCGGCGAACGTCGCCGGCTTGTGGTCCCGGCCGGGCGGCGCCGAGGAGGCGTCGGCGTTCCAGACGTCGAACTCCGCGCTCGCCGATTTCACCATCACCGGGTAGCTGCCGGGGAACGCCCGCAGAGTCACCGCGACACCGAGCGGAGTGCTCACCGGCGTGGCGCCCCCGACCGTGTAGGTGATGCCACGCGGGCCCGAGACGCTGACGCCGACGACATCCGGATGGACGCCGACCAGCCGCCACAGGGGAAGGAAGGGCAGTCCGCCGGCGCGCTCCACGGTGAAGGCCTGCTCGTACGGGCCGTCGCTGCGGCGGATGGTCGCCGTGATCGTGGCGCTGTCGCCATGCGTGACGGTGCGGGAGAGCGAGAAGGAGGCGATGCGATCGGTCGCCTTGGCGAGCACGGCATCGGTGAGGAGGACGTCGGATGCGTTCGTGCTGATGCCGGCCAGCCGGAGGGCGTCTTCGGCGTGGGCGTGCTCGAGGTCGGACAGGTAGCTGCCGACGAGGGTCTTCGGCAGGTTCTGGTACGCGGACACGGTGACGATACCGAGGGCGACGGCCCCGGCCGTGACCAGAACCGCTGCGGCGCCGACGAGCCACCAGAGCAGGCCGGAGCGGGATCGCCTCGCGGTGGCCGTCGGCGCGCTCGGAATCGTCTCGCTCATCGGCTCCCCCTCGTCACAACGTTGTCGAGTGTAGCGACCGGACGCGGCGGAGCGCGGGCCCCTTTTCAGGTGCCCGCGCTCCGGGAAGTCGGAGCCGTCGGCGGCTCCGGTGCCGTCGGAGGACTAGCCGCCGATGCCCTTGGCCAGCTCGCTGTCGACGTTCTGCAGCGCGTCGGCCGCCTTGGTGAGGAACTGCGACATCCCGTCGAGGCCGTTCACGGCCTCCGTGGTGCCTTTGGTGAACTGCTCGTACGAGCTGTGGAACGCGCCCGAGGCCTGGTCGGTGACGAAGCCACCGTTCACGAGGCCGTTCACCAGGTTCTGGAGCTCGTGGAGCTTCGCGGTGATGTCGTCCTTGCCCGAGGTCAGGCGGTTGGCGGCATCGGTCATCTCGCCGTACGTGACGTTCATGTTTGCCATGACGTTCAATCCCTTCGTGTTCTGAACGGCCAACCCCTCGGGCCGACCAGCTACCGGTAACCTATCGGCGCCCGGTGCCGGGGTGGAATGGGGAGGACTCCCCATGTCGCGCATCCGGTCTTTGACTAGCCTGGTCACCATGCCTTCGTACTCACCGATGAAGCCGAACCCGCAATCGTCGGCCGGCCAGGCGAAACGTTCCCGTGCTCAGCGCTACGAGACACCGCCCTCGGCCACGGCCAGGGCACTCCGCCCCGTCGGGTACCTCCTGATCGGGCTGGTGTGGACGATCATCGGCGCCGTGACCCTCTCGCTGCCTGCGCTGCTCACCGTCGGCCTGGCGTCCAGCGACTCCTTCACGACCAAGGACTTCGTGCAGAACGGCGACATCTTCGTGCTCATCCTGGCCGGCCTCTTCGCCGTCGTCGTGCTCGTGCCCCTGCTCGGCTACGCGTTCATCGCGCTCCCCCTCGCATCCGTGCCGCTCGCGGTGCTCGCATTCACCTACGTCGTGCGGTCGCTGCGGCCGTCGTACGCCTCGGAGCGCCTGTCGGCGACCGGATGGACCCGCGAGGCGATCGGCCCGATCACGGTCTACCCGACCGCGATGTCGCTGCTGCCGCTGCGCGTGACGCCGTGGACGCGGTTCTGGACCCAGCTGATGTTCCTCGGCTGGATCCCCGGCAAGGACCTGCTGCTGGCGGCCATCCCGTACGGCCTCGTGTCGTTCCTGGTGCCGGGGTGGCTGCTCTGGCCCGTCGGTCCGGCGGCGGCCGTCGTGTGGAGCATCGTCTCGCTGGTCCTGGTGGTCGCGACCGTCGTGCTCGTCGTGCGTGCCGCCCGCGTGCGGTTCAGCGGGGCTCGGCGGGGCGTTCCAGTGGCGGCCGGAAGCTGATCGAGTCGACGATCGCGTCGAAGAGCTCGAGGTAGAGCTCGGGCTCCACCGCCATCGGGGCGTTCACCCGCACGTGGATGACGCACGACTCGTCGGGCGCGGCGAACCGGTAGTCGGCCAGCAGCTCGGGAGCGCTCTGCTCCTCGTACCGAGTCTGCCTGACGGTGGACGAACGGCGTGCCGGCCCGAACGACAGGTCGAGCGGATCGCCGGCGGGGAACGCCGCCGCCAGCCGCTCCTGCACGGAGCCGGATGAACCATCAGGCCACTTCTCGCGCCCCATGACGATCGACGCCGGGAACGGCACGCCGGGAAGGATCTCCATCGAGAGGGCGAGCGCGAAGGCATCGCTATCGATGGCGAGTGCGACCAGCTTGTCGAGCTCGTCGCGCACGGTCCGGCGCGTCCGCGCCAGGCGGTCGGCACGACCGACCCGTTCGGTCACGAGGCGTGCGACGCGGCGGCGGGCCGCCTCCTCGTCGTGCAAGGGGATGGTCGCCCAGGTTCCGGGGAAGACGATCGCCAGCTCGCTGTCGAGGGCGGTGAGCCTGGCATCCGTCATCGGGCGTCTCCCAGCGTGACGACCAGGCTGTCGGCGATGGCCTGGGTCTCGGCGACCATGTCGTCGAAGCCGCCGATGAACGCCGAACGGAACTCCATCTGGAAGGCCTGCGCCGCCCCGACCGGGAAGATCACGAAGACGACGCGCTGCTCGAGCACGGCGTCGTCGGCGTCGGGCTCGGCCAGAGCGGTCAGGTGGGTGAAGCCGACGAGCTCACCGGCCGGATGCGCGGAACGCCACGACTGGTACCCGCGCACCTCGTACCCGGGCTCGCGGTGCCCGGCCTGCGCATCCGTCGCCGCCAGGAAGCTCTCGGGCGAGTCGTCGGCCTCGAGCTCGAGCAGTTCGAACGTCTGGTAGGCGCTCAGCACCCCGGCCTCCGGCACCGGGAGGTAGACGCGGGCGCGCGTGCCGCCGCTCGCATCCTGCCCGTACAGCACCTGCTGCAGCACGGTGAGCTGCTCGACGACGCCGGGTGCCAGGTCGCCGGCACCGAGCTCGGCGGCCAGGGCCGTCGGCCACTCCTCCGCCCCCTCCTCGCCGAGCAGCACGACGTCGTACCAGCCGTCGGGGGTCTCGAACGAGAAGTCGACGATGTCGCGCGGACGCAGGGAGGTCGGGTTCGACATGCGTGGAGCTCCTAGCTGTTGTGACTCACGTACGTGGGAGTGTATTTGTCTGCGTTGGCCACGGCGAACTTCGTGAGGTCGAGAGTCGGCACCTTCGGGAGGTCGGTGTGGTTGCCGCCGTCGAACTTGTTCACGATGTCGTCGATCTTGGCCGGCACGCTCACCAGGTCCGCCCCCTTGTTCCACAGGGACTGCCCCTGCTGGAAGCCCGCGACGACGGTGAGCGGGTTGAGCTCGCGCTTGCCGACGTCGTGGGAGATGGCGCTGACCACGTTCTTGTCGACTCCGAGCAGCGTGCGCACGGCCTTCATCTTGTCGGCGCCGTTGGTGAAGAGCGCCTTGTACGCCTCGCGCTGCCCCGCGGCGGATTCGCCCGCCGCCTGCCAGATCTTGGCGGGGTTCACGTCGTTCAGCGGCTTCTCGAACAGCTTCTTGGTCGCCGACTTCATGAGGCGCTTGCCCATCTGCATCTTGAGCATCGCGTTCGGCGAGGTGTGAACGCCGCCGACCATCCGGGGCACTCGTGCGAGTCCCTTGATCTTGGCCGCCTTGCCGAGGAACGTGAAGATCCGGCCGCCGAACAGGCTCAGCGCGACGCCGACGGCCGCGCCCAGGATGCCCAGGAAGCTGCCCTCGCCGTTCGCGAACTTGACCACCGCATCGATCAGCTTGATGACCGACGCGACGAGCGCGATCACCAGCAGCACCTGGCCGAGGATCGGCACCCAGGAGAGGAAGATCGCGAGCACGCCGGCGATGTCGCCGATGGTCGAGATCACGTCCATCACCTTGTCCCAGAACCCGGGGTTCTTGAGGCCGTTGTTGTGGTGGTCGACCACGTCGACGATCGCGGTGACGGCCTTCTCAGCGGCGCGGTTCTTCTTGTCACGCGCGTCGTACCAGGCCTGGTGTGCGCTCTTCAGCGCGGCGTCGGCCGAGTGCGCGGCGTGGTCGGCCTTCGAGGCGTCGGCCTTCGCGGTGGCGACGTCGTCGCCCTTCGCGGTGCCGACGGCGGTGTGGGCGGTCGAGGCGGCCGTGCTCGCCGCATCCGCCTCGCTCTGCTTGTCGTTGATGAGGGTGATGGCCTTGTCGGCGTCGTCCTTCGCGTCGCGCAGTTCCGACGCGTAGGTCTTCAGCGCCGCCGCAGTCTTGGAGTAGCGGTCGTGGGCCTTGGTGATGTCCTCGGCGACATCCTTGGACATCTCCTGCAGCTTCGACACGGCCTGCGACGTCATCCCGTCGAGGTCGTGGATCTTGTTGAGCTCCTTGGTGGAGCGCTGGATCGCCTCGGCGATGGACGCGTAGTGGGCCGCCTTCGCCTCGAGCACCGCCGGGTCGCCCGTGAGGGGCGCGAACTCCCTGTCGCTCATTTGCCTTCCACCGCCTTGGCGAGGTCGCCGTCGACCTTGACGAAGTTGTCGGCTACGGCGGCGATCGTCTTCTGCACGTTCTCCACGTTCTCGGTCATGCTCTTGCGCTTCTCGTTCCACTTGTGGGCGAACTCGCGCACATGGCTCGCCAGGTCGTCGTGACCGGTGGCGTCGGCGACCGAGTCGCTGAAATCGTCGGCGTTGTGGAACTCGCGCACGACGGCGTCGAGGTCGTCCCGCAGCTGCACGAGCTCCGCGAGGTTGAGCTTCAGATCGGCCACACCGGTCCCCTTCCTAGGATGTCTGCCTCCGCCACGCTACCCAACGGCGCCGCGACGGGCGATGGGGAGGGGTCCCCATCGGCTCTCTGCCGGGCAGTCGGTATCGTTTCACCGTGCGACTCAAACTCACGCTGTCCCGCGCGTCCGGCCCCGGGGACGACATCGTCGTCACCGCCGACGCCGCCGCGAGCATCTCGGAGGTCGCCTCGACGATCCGCCGCCTCGATCCCCGAACAGAGGCGATGACGACGGATGCGCGCGCGCTCACGTTGCGCGCGGCACTGCCCGGGCAGGCCGAGCCGCTCGTGCTCCCGCCCGACGCCCCGATCGGCGAGGCCTGGATCGGCAGCGGCGCCACGGTGAGTCTCGCCGATGCCGGCGTCTACTACGCACCGAACGATCTCGCCGACGCGCCCGTCGTGGCGACGCTCGCGGTCGTGAGCGGTCCGGATGCCGGGCGCGAGTTCCCGCTGCGTCGCGGCACCACCGTGCTCGGGCGCGACGAGCAGAGCGACATCGTGCTGCACGACCCGCTCGTGTCGAAGAAGCACGTGCGCTTCGAGGCGGCGGACGGCGTCGAGGTGGTCGATCTGGGTTCGGCCAACGGAGTGGTCGTGGACGGCGGGATCGTCTCGCGGTTCACCATCCGGCGCGGCGAGACCCTGCTGATCGGCGATTCCGAGGTGCGGATCACCGTGCTCGGGCTCACCGATGTTCCGGCGGCGGCCCCGAAGGCCGGACCGATCTTCTTCAACCGGTCGCCGCGCGTGGAGCAGCGGTACGCCGGCCAGACGTTCCAGGCGCCGGAGGTGCCGGCCGAGAAGGAGGACCCGCCCTTCCCGCTCCTGGCGATGCTCACCCCCCTGCTGCTCGGTGGGGCGCTGTTCTTCGTCACGCACAATGCGTCGTCGCTGCTGTTCATCCTGCTCTCGCCGGTGATGCTGATCGGCAACTACGTCACCGGCCGGACGCGAGCGAAACGCCAGCTGAAGAAGGCGATCGCGGTGTTCGACAAGCGCCTCGACGCCCTCGCGGAGAAGCTCGAGTCGGAGCGCACCCGCGAGATCGAGCTGCGCCGCGCCGAGTCGCCGACGACCGCCGCCGCGCTGGCAGACGCCGTGCAGCGCGGCCCGCTGCTCTGGACGAGACGACCGGAGCACTGGTCGTTCCTCAACGTGCAGCTCGGGATCGGATCGATGCGTTCGCGTAACACCATCGCCGCCGTCGACCGGGGCGAGATGCTCGTGGAGTTCCAGGAGCGACTCGACGCGGTCATCCGGGAGCACGAACGCGTCGACGGCGTTCCCGTGCTGGACAACCTGTACGAGTCGGGCGCCCTCGGCATCGCGGGACCGGACGAGCTCGCGGCCGGGTCGCTGAACGCCACGCTCGTGCAGCTCACAGCCCTGCACTCCCCCGCCGAGCTCGTCGTCGCCTCCCTGGTGTCGCCCCGCTGGTCGCGCGAGCTGGAGTGGCTCAAGTGGCTGCCGCACACGTCGTCGCCGCACAGCCCGCTCGGCGGCAGCCATCTCGCCGACAGCGCCTCGAGCGCCGCGACCGTGCTCAGCGCGCTCGAAGGCGTGATCGAGGCCAGGCTCGCCGAGGCCACGGGCGCTCGACGACGCGGCGCGATGGAGCAGGAGCGCGCCGCCCTCGAACGCGGCGCGGACGTCGGCCGCTCGGAGACGGTCGACGGCACCCCCTCGCCGATCCCGGCCATCGTCGTGGTCATCTCCGACGACGTCTCCGTTGACCGCGCACGGCTCGTGCAGTTGGCCGAGGTCGCCGCCGACGCCGGGGTCTTCCCGGTCTGGCTCAGCAACGACACCGCGTCGCTGCCCGCGGTCTGCCGCACCTACCTGGCGCACGACGATCGCGCCGACCGGGCGACCGTCGGCTTCGTGCGCGTCGGCGAGACCATCCCGGATGTCGTCACCGAGCCGGTGCAGGCGGCCGTCGCCCTCGACTTCGCCAAGCGCATGGCCCCCGTGATCGACGCGGGCGCGCTCGTCGCCGACTCCAGCGACCTCCCGCGCTCAATCTCGCTCGTGAGCCTGCTCGGTCACGAGCTGGTCGAGTCGTCGAACGCGGTGGTGGACCGCTGGCGGCAGAACGCCTCGATCCACGACCGGACTCCGGGCATCCGGCCCGTCAAGCGCCGCGCGGGAACGCTGCGGGCGATCATCGGCTCCGGCGGTGTCGACGCCATGCACCTCGACCTGCGCACGCAGGGCCCGCACGCGCTGGTCGGCGGAACGACCGGCGCGGGCAAGAGCGAGTTCCTGCAGGCGTGGGTGCTCGGGATGGCCGCCGAATACAGCTCCGACCGGGTGACCTTCCTCTTCGTCGACTACAAGGGCGGCTCGGCCTTCGCCGACTGCGTGACGCTTCCGCACTGCGTCGGCCTCGTGACCGACCTCAGCCCGCACCTCGTGCGCCGCGCGCTCACCAGCCTCCGCGCCGAACTGCACTACCGTGAGCACCTGCTCAACCGCAAGAAGGCCAAAGACCTGCTCGAGCTCGAGAAGCGCGGCGACCCCGAGTGCCCGCCCGCCCTGGTGCTGGTGATCGACGAGTTCGCCGCCCTCGTCGGCGAGGTGCCGGAGTTCGTCGACGGCGTCGTCGACATCGCCCAGCGCGGCCGCTCGCTGGGCATCCACCTGATCATGGCGACGCAGCGACCGGCCGGCGTGATCAAGGACAACCTGCGCGCGAACACCAACCTGCGCATCGCGCTGCGGATGGCGGACGAGTCGGACAGCCAGGACGTCGTCGGCGTGAGCGATGCCGCGCACTTCGATCCGGGCATCCCCGGGCGCGGCATGGCCAAGACCGGTCCGGGGCGGCTCACGCAGTTCCAGTCGGCCTACGCCGGCGGCTGGACCGCGCGCGAGCCGGAACGCGCGGGCGTCGAGGTTGCCGAACTGCGCTTCGGCGGCGAGATCCGCTGGGACGAGCCTGGTGGCGTCGTCGACGAGGAGCGCGACCTCGGGCCGACCGACCAGCAGCGTCTCGTGACGTCGATCATCCACGCCCAGGCCGCGGCGCACATCCCGAGCCCGCGGCGACCGTGGCTCGACGAGCTCGCGGCGGTCTACGACCTGGGTCTGCTGCGACAGCGCACCGACGCCGAACTGCTCATCGGCGTGAGCGACGTGCCCGACCGCCAGCAGCAGGTGCCGGTGTACTTCTCGCCCGACGTCGACGGCAACATCGCGATCTACGGCACGGGCGGTTCCGGCAAGTCCGCCGCACTGCGCACGCTCGCCTCGGCGGCAGCGATCACTCCGCGCGGCGGCCCGGTGCGCGTCTACGGCCTCGACTTCGGCGCCGGCAGCCTCCGGATGCTCGAGGCGATGCCGCACGTCGGATCGATCATCCCGGGCGATGACGCCGAGCGCATCATCCGCCTGTTCCGGATGCTCAAGACCGAGCTCGACGATCGAGGACCGCGCTTCGCCGAGGCCAACGCCTCGAGCATCACGGAGTACCGCCGCCTCGCCGGACGCCCGGAGGAGCCGCGCATCCTGCTGCTCATCGACGGCTTCCCGAACTTCCGCGAGGACTTCGAGATCCCCGCCGGCCGCTCGATCTGGTACGACGTCTTCAAGGACGTGCTGAGCGACGGGCGGCAGCTGGGAATCCACGTGGCGCTCACCGGCGACCGCGCCGGCGCGGTGCCCACCTCGATCGGCTCGATGGTGCAGCGCAAGGTGGTGCTGCGGCTCGCGGACGACGGCTACGGGATGCTCGACGTACCGAGCGACATCCTGGGTCCGTCGTCGCCTCCCGGACGCGCGATCGTCGGCGACTATGAGACGCAGATCGCGATCCTCGGCGGCAGCACGTCGGTCTCCGACCAGTCCGCGGCGACCACCCGCCTGGCCGAGGCGATGGTGCGTGCCGGAGTGCCTTCCGCTCCGCCCATCGGCGCGCTGCCGAAGGAACTGCAGTTCTCGGGCCTTCCAACATCGCACGACGGCGCACCGGTGCTCGGCGTGAGCGACCTCGACCTCGGCCCGTTCGGCTTCGAACCGTCGGGCACGCTGCTCGTCGCCGGCCCTCCCGCGAGCGGCCGCACCAGCACGCTGGCGGCGCTGGCCGCATCCGTCGCCCGCTTCGATCCCGAGACGCGCCTCTACTACATGGGCAACGCGCGTTCACCGCTCGCCTCGGCCGCGCACTGGACGGACACGGCGACGACACCGGAGGAGGCGGCTGCGCTCGCCCGCGACCTCGCGGCGGCGGTCGCCGACCCGGATACCGAGGGGCGGATCGCGGTGTTCGTCGAGAGCATCGGCGACTTCCTGCAGACGCCGGCGGACTCGCCGATCGTCGAGCTGGTGCGGGCCGTTCGGCGGAGCGATCACCTGCTGGTGGCCGAGGCGGAGACCAGTGCGTGGGGTTCGTCGTGGCCGCTGCTCGGCGAGGTCAAGAACGGCCGCCGTGGACTGCTGCTGCAGCCGGACTCGGTGGAGGGCGACCTGCTGCTGAAGACGCCGCTCCCGCGGCTGAACCGGGCGGAGTTCCCTCCGGGGCGCGGGATGTACATCGCGAAGGGGAAGTTCGCGCGGGTGCAGGTGCCGCTGGTCGGGTGAGTGTTGTGCGGGGGCGCTCGTGGGTGGGGTGCTCGCGGTGCCAGCGCGCGCGGGTGGCGGCGCCCGCGGGTGGCAGTGCTCGCGGGTGGCAGTCCTCGCGGGTGGCAGTTATCCACAGGATCCAGGCATGCACGAGCATGAGCTGTCACTAATTGTCGCGTGAGACCCCGGAATCCGGGTCTGCGCGACAATCAGTGCCGACTCACGGAGCCGGAGAGCCGGAGAGCCGGAGGGCCGGAGAGCCGGAGCCGGAGCTACTCGTCGTCGTCGCTCTCCCACGGCCAGCGGGGCCGGCCGCGCTGGCGGAAGCGTCCGACGAGCACGAGCTGGTAGAGCAGGGTCACGAGGAACGCGGCGATGCCCACCGTGATCGCGTACCAGCTGCCGAGCTGAGCGAACGTGAACAGGAAGTAGTGGAACGGCTGCGATGGGTCGCCGGCCGCCCCCGCAATGCCACCCGCCGCGGCGTAGACGAAGTAGGCCGCCAATCCGACGCCGAGGGCGACCCCCGGCATGACCCGCTGCTTGTCCGCGGGAACCCGCAGGCCCAGGGAGAGCAGGAACGCGAACACGGTCAGCGTCGCCGCCCCGGTCATCACCGGACCGACGAGGGTTCCGACGTCGGGGTCGGCGATCACTTCGGTATTGGTGGCGAGCGAGATCAGGCCGAAGGCCGCGACCACGATCGCGAGGTAGAGGAACGCCGCAAAGGCCGCGACGACCGCCGCATACGCACGCTCGTCACGCATGGCCGGCACTCCTCGTGCGTTGCTCTCGAGAGATCAGTACCCGGTCTGCGCGGGAGCGGGCGTCGCGTAAGCCGAGACCGCCTGGTTCTGGGCGTCGGCGAGCTGCTGGTCGTAGTCCGCCTGCGCCTCGGCGTTGCGCACCTTGAGCTTGCGGCCGCGAGCTGCAAGCCACGCGCCGGTCCACACCGAGACCTCGCGGGCGATCACACCGGCGAGCACGGCGAACGGGTTCACCCACAGGCGGCTCAGCAGGATGCCCGCCTCGTTCTGGGTGAGCTTGCCGGGGTTCGCGTCGAGGAAGACCGCGCCGATGTAAGAGAGGTACACCAGCACGGCTACGAACAGACCGCCCAGGATGTACGCCCACCAGCGTGCTCGGTTCAGGATCTGGATCAGCACCACCATCGCGACGAAGAACACCACGACGGGCACCCAGCCCGCATACGACCGGACGAACAGGTTCAGGTTGTCGACGAAGGCGGTCCCCGGCGTCAGGATGTTGCCGACGATGACGACCGCGGCAGCCCACAGGGCGAGGAACACGACCGTGCCGACGAGCGCGATCAGGATGCCCACGCCGCGGTTGCTCTTCTTCTTGGGCGGCTCGGGGCGCTGCACGTAGATAGGAGTGACCGGCTGCGGCTGCTGCGAATAGGCGGCCGTGGGCGCGGCCGTCGCCTCGCCGGCGTACGGCGCGGTCGCTGCTGCGGCGCCTGCCGTGGCGGCGCCTGCGGTCGCGGCTTCTGCGGCGACGATCACGGGGGTCGCGGACTCGGCAGGAGACGCCGTGTCGATGGTCGCGGTGCCGGCAGCGGCGGCAGGAGCGGTCTCGACATCCGGAATGTCTGCGGTGTTCGAACGCGCGACCGCGGCGGCGACGTCGTCGTCGGACGTGACGACCGGCTCGGGCTCGACGGGCGCCGGGGCGGCGGCCTTTGCTTTGGCGGCCTTGGCCGGCGTCGCCGGGACCTCCGCGACGGGCGTCTCGGGGTGGTTCACGTGGCCGCGGGCTGCGACGGGCTTGGACGGCGGGTTGGCGACATCCGGATCGGTGTCGTGCGGCTCGGCGGAGCTGGCCGCCTCGGGCGCAGTGGATGGGGCTGGTGCGGCCGCGGCGGACTCGGCGGGAGCCGTTGCTGGCGCCACCTGACCGGTCGCCGAGTCGGTCTGCGCGGCGGCGTCGCCCGAACGTGCGTCCGGTTTCTCCGGCGTCGTGTTGCTCATGTGCCACTCCTCGATCGGCCCACGGTGGGCTCCGTCAGTGGTGCCCACTGTAGCAACGAGGTGCACGAAGTCCAGGGAGGGCCCGCTGGGAAGGCCCTCCCTGACATTGAGGGCTATCCTGCGCCGATCGGAGCCTTCACCGCGGTCGGGACGACATAAATGAAGCCGGACACCGTTGCCTGCACTCCCACGATGGTCGATCCTGTTGGAGGTACCGATGTGGTGAGTCCGTAGACGAGGAACAGTCGCTTCGCTGTTTGAAGCCCCTTGACGAACGAGAGGATGTTCGGCGAATCACCGGTGATCGACATCTTGATCGGAATCGCGGCGAACGTGGTCGGCGTGATGAGTGGACTCGTCACCTCCGGAGCCCCAGCCACCGGGGCGGCGGTCGCTCCGGGAGTCGGAGTAGCCGTTCCCGACGACGCAGATGCCGAAGGGGTCGGTGTCGGACTTGGGGTCGCCGTAGAGCTCGAACCACTCGATGCCTCGGCCGAAATCGTGGGCGGCTTGACCGGCGAGTACGGAACGGCGTCCGCTGCCGTGATGTCTACGACCACGACACCGTTCGCGCCCGCGAGGGCGTTGACTTCGTCATAAAAGGCCGGAACTTGGCCATCACTCGGCACAGAAGCCGAAAGCGCAGCTAGCTGGTCCTTGATAGTGGACAGGTTCTTGTTGTCTGCTTCGAGTTTCGAGAGGGCGGCCTGATAGGCCGAGTTCATAGAGGCGACGCCGAACTGCTGCACAGTTGCCGACGCCGCCGCATTCAATTGCGGCTGGATTCCGAGGAACCACCCGAGCACGACGATAGCCACGGTCGCGATCGCTGCGCCGATGATCCAGATCCGATTGGCATCCACGCTACTTCTCCTTCTTTTCGAGGAAGCGATTGTCGAACGCGTCCGTGTTGACGTGCATGGAGATCGTCACCGTGTATGAGCCCGTCGTCGTGTCCAGCGTCACCGAGTCGGGATTCGCGTCGGAATAGCCCTTCAGGCTGGAGAGAGCGGTCAGCCACTTGGGGATTTCGGGCAGAGTAGGACTGGTCGCGGTGAAGGAAACTGTGGCGATGCGTTCTCCTTGAAGAGGCGCCGTCGGCTGCTCATAGATCGCGAGCGGTGTCGCTGAGTCAACGGTCACAGTGTTGACGACGACGTTGGCCGGCAGTGTGGCCTGAATGTTGTCGAGAAACGCCTTCCAGTCGATCTCCGTCGACGCGCCCACCGACTGTGCGGCCTTAATGAGGGTCGCCTCACTCTGCATCTTTCGCAGTTCCACGTACTTCGATTGCTGCGACAGGAGGCTGGTAGTGCGCGCCTGCTCGGCTGCGAGCGCACTCTGCGATTGCAACGCGAGGAACGACGCTCCGCCCACACCGAGGATGACCAAAAGGGTGACACCGAGCACACCCATGACGAGCCCACGTCGAAGTGTCTTCGACTTTCCATGCGCCCGGACTTCGGGAGGCAGGAGATCAACCCGCGGTACACCGCCGATAACGAGTCCGACAGTCTTCGGCTTTCCGCTCACGCTGCGCCTCCCAACGCGAGACCCAGGGCAACCGTCAACGAGGAACGCCGTAGACGGAGGTCCGACGCGTCCAAGCTTCTCGACAACGCAATCGTCGTGAACGGATCCCCCGCAACCACGGGAATTCGCGTCATTTCGGCGAGTGCCTCCGGGAGGCCGGGGAGTTGGGCGCCCCCACCCGTAAGGACGATCTGATCCATTCCTGCTTGCGGGCGCGTGTTGATATAGAAATTAATGGTGTTGCGCAGGCTCGTCAGCAATTCGCTGGACACCTGATAGATAATTTCGACCGCACGATGCTCGTCCGTCGTCGCAACCTGCGTCGCCAATCCGAGTGTGCGCTTAATGCTCTCTGCCTCAGCCTGCTCCACCTCGAGGCCGCTGCGAAGAGCCTGCGTGAGGTCCGCTCCGCCTGTCGGGATGATCCTCACGAACTGCGGCACTCCATTGGCAGCGATGACGACGCTTGTCGTGTTCGCGCCGATCTCGACAATGGCGACCGATCCGGCCACCTTCGGCCGGCTGAGCAGGACCCGGCTGACAGCGAACGGAATGAGATCGACGTCGATGGTCGATAGCCCTGCCAGCCGCGTCGCTTTCACATTGCCGAGCACGACTTCCTTGACCGCGGCGACGAGGAGGCCATTCACGACCGGGCCGTTCTCAGTCTGCTGCTCGGACACCGGATAGAAGTCGAGCAAGGCGTCGGCGACCGGTACGGGCAACATCTCCTGTACCTGGAATGGAAGGGATTCCTTGATCCGGGCGAGCGACATCTTCGGCACGGTCAGGTCCCGGGCGAGCACTCGCTGATTTCCCATCCCGAGCACGACGTTCTTGCTTTTGAATCCGCCTTGGCTCCACAGCTGCTTGAGTGATGCCGCGACTGTGTTCGCCTCGAGCACCTCTCCTCGGCTGACAGCCCCGTCGGGTAATCCGACTTCGTGGTATCTCAGGAGGGTTGGCTTGGACTTGTTCACATCACCCACCTCGACGGCGCGCAACGAGGTGCTGGCGATGTCGATCCCTACGACGCTGGATGCCATATCGTCCTCTTCTTTCTGGATTCGTCAGGTGCGAGCAAGGGTCATCCCAGCCCGAACAGTGATAGATAGGCGGAACCGATCGTCGGGCCGACGAGTGCCCCGATCCACAGACCGCCGAGCATCCACGGGCCGAAGGGAATGCCGCTTCCCCGGCCTGCTCTGTGGAGAGCCACAAGGATTACGCTGAAGATCCCGCCGAGGATGAACGCCGCGAAGACGCCGACGACGAGCGGCGCCCAGCCGAGGTAGCCCAAGAACAACCCGATCACGCCCGCGAGCTTCACGTCGCCGAATCCCATTCCGCCCGGATACACGACTGCAAGCAGTAGATAGAAGGCGAATGCCGCTCCGCCGCCGATCACGGCGCTCAGGAGACCCGGGATGTTGTCCGTGAGAATTGCCGACAGGCCGAGGAGGAGCGCCCCGACGACGTAAGCAGGAAGAACGATGGCGTTCGGCAATGTACGAGTGTCGATGTCGATCATCGCGAGCACCACGCTGATCGCAGCCAGGTAGAGAAAGGCGGCCAGGGTTAGCAGCTCGCCGACGATCGCAGCCGTGCTGTGATCGTCGGCGATCGAAGGCCACCTCCAGAGCGCCACAACGACGAAGAGCACTCCGACCGCCGATTCGACGAGCGGGTACCGTGCGGAGATCGGCTCACGGCAGTCCCTGCACCGACCGCGCAATGCGATCCAAGAGAGCAGGGGGATGTTGTCGAGAGCTCGGATCGGCGTCCCGCATCCTGGGCAGGCACTTCGCGGTGCAACAACGGAAATCCCGGCGGGAACGCGGTAGATCACAACGTTGGCGAACGAGCCGATAAGCGTCCCGAAGACGCCAACGAACACGAGGACGATGGTTCCCATAAGGGCAATATCCGCAATCATCGCGCAGTCCCGTCCCATGAGTACGCCGGCGCGACGTCGACATACTGAGTGACACCGTAGGTGGTCGACGTCGGTGCGAGGAACTTCGGAGGGGCGGCCGACCGCAACCTCGAGTCGTAGTAATAGTCCTTCTTATAGCCCTGGACGACCGTCCCGCTACTGACCGAGCTCACGGTTCCTCGGAAGAGCTGGGCGATCGCTCCGATGATCGTGAGCGTGCCACGAACGCCGCCGACGTCGTAGTTCTGCACCATGAACGTGTGAGCGACTGAAAGGATAGCCGCATCGATCTCGAGGTCCGCGGCCGCCTTCAGCGCAGTGCACGTTCGATTGCCGTTCGAGGTCGTGCAGGTCTTCATCTGGTTGAGCACCCAGACTGAGTTCTGGCCGACGAGCCCGAGCATGTCGGACGCCTTGTCCGCGTACTTGATGTTTCCGGTCACGTATATGAAGTTTTGCGAAGCGATCGTCAACGCACCCTTCATGTCGCCCTTGACGAAAGCATCCCCGTGCCGGCAGTCATATGCCGGATTTGTCGCCGACGACGAGGTTGGATTCGCCTCGGTCGTGGCCGGATACTGCAGGCCGCCGAAACTCCATCCCGAGGTGGGCTGCCCAGCATTGAGGCATGTCATGCCTGAAGGTGGGGTCGCACTGTAGTTGGGATCCGCGGGAGTGCCGGACGGGGGAGCGCCCGGCACGTTCTGGACGTAGATCAGATTGCTATCCAGCACGGGGATGGTCGCACCGTTAGCATCACCGAGATTACCGGCGCCCGTCCCGGGCTTTCCACACATCGCGGTCCCGTTTCCGTTGGGGATACCGGCGGTGAATGACGGCTGCGACTGCTTGGTCCACGGAGAAATCACCTTCATCATCCCGTTGCTGAGCAGGGTGATGGTCGTTGGACCGGTGTAGAGACAGCCGGGTCGAGGTACATCCGCAAGGTCGACCCGCGTCTCGTTCGCCATCGCGATGTTAGTAGGGGGAATATCAAGCGCCGACTTGTAACCGGGGCCGGTCTTGCCCGGAATCCACGTGGGTTGAGTGCCGGAGGAGCACGTGTTCACCCAGTTCGGGGTGAGCGTGCTGCTGGTCGACACATCGCCGTTGAAGGTGGTGCCGCAGATGCGCAGTTCGTCGTTCGAATGCAGGGGGCCGTTGATGGTGTCACCCTTGGCAAACGTAATCTCGCTGCAGTAGTCATTGTGCTGGATGGTGCCGCCCGACATGAACGCGTAGGACGGGACACATCGGGTGTCGCTGACCTGCGGGTCCTGTATCTCGTATTTGGTGAAGTAGAGGAACTGCAAGAACCCCTGCTGCTTGAGGTTGGCGACGACGCTGCGCGTCTCCTGGCCGACCTTGCCTGTCGAACGGACACGAATAACGCCGTTGCGCGAGTATTGCGAGTTGTCGACCTCATAGCGGAATGATGCTCGCCCATCGGTTCCACTGACAGCTGCCCAGGTTCCTGGTCCGCCGGGAGTGACAGTGAATGCCGGGTTAGAAGCCGAACTGGCTGGCATAGTGACGGTGGTAGCGCTGCCGTTCTTGATCGTGAATTTCGAGGCCGGGTTTCCATATTTGGTGTACGTGCTGTCATTCGCGAGGCGACTGGCGTACTCATCCACACCTGCGTACGCGGCAGCGAGCGCAGCATTCCAGTTCTGGTCGTTGCGCGCCTTCGTCATGCCGCCGACCGAATATGACAGCGCTGTCGTGACAAGGATCAGCATCACGGCAGCCAGACCGACCACCGTCATGACAGCCACGCCGCTCTCGTCCGTGGTGAGTCCCCTCTTGGTGAGGAAGCCCGCACGTGCGCCGAGCCGGCGCGAACACAACCTGATCATGATGTGACCTTCGCGACGGAGAGATTCGGGAGCAGAACAGTGTTGTTGATGACAACCGGGTTGCCCGCCTGGGCGCTATTGGCTCGAATGCGGAGGGTGATCTTCACCGAAGCGACATTCGCGAGTTGCGTTGGGCCGAGCCCCCCGGAGGCTGGAACGACAAGGGGAGCCCCCGTGCTGTCGTAGTAGGTGAAGAACGGGTCCTCTCCCGCGGCTGCCGCCAGCACGGTGCCACCGAGTGACCGAGCAGATGCTGGAGTCGTCGCTGGGGCGGGGAACGTCCAATAGACACCGGACGCCGTTCCGTTCCAGCGGCTTTCCCACAACTGCCTCCCGGCATCGAGGGCGAACTTCACCATCGTCGGCTTCGGCGGAAGAGTGACGACGGACGCGTACGCGTCGACGTCGACATTGCTGTAAACGATGAGCGCCTCTTTGTCCGCGTAGACGAAAGCCGATTTCGGAGTGGTGGATCCGCTCTGGCTGACTGTGGTTCCGACGCGCAGCACACGACTGATCTCGTCCATCGCGTTGGTCGCGACACGTGTGCTGGCATCCATCGACTTAGCGAGGGCCGTCGACCTTGTGGTGCTCACGAAAAGGCCCGTAATGAGAGCCAGCACGAGCGAGAGAAGCGCAATGGCAGTGATCAACTCGATCAGGGAGAATCCTGCCTGGCTCTTCCTGAAGGCAGGCTTCTGCGCTTGGTGCTTCGTACCGGTGGCCGACATGGTTATTGCCTCGGATCCAGGGTCAACGCGCCGGATGATGAGGTGTAGATTCCCGAGGACACACGAGTCACGCGTCCACCTGTCAACGCATGCATCGCGCCGGTCGCGGAGGTCCTCGAGTAGAGCTGCCACGTCCCGTACGGCAACGCGATCCTCACGCCGGCGCCAGAGGTGGGGATGACCGATCCGAAATCGTACGTCATCGTCGTGTTGCAGACCGGCTCACCCGGTACAGCTGCCACGGGCTGCGACACCGCTGTCAGGAAGGGCTCGGATCCAGGGCTGATCGTCGCGAGACCCATCGGAGCCTGGAGCGTCGCCGAACCTCCCGGAGCGGCCGCGATCGAGGGGTTGAGCTTTCCGACCAGCGCGGGTGTCGCTCGCGTGTCGGGCGCCCATTCCGTGGGGTTCGGCGTGGCACACGTCGAAGGACGATACGCGCCTGCGACCGCCTGATAGCCCTCCTTGTACGGGTGGAGTTGGGCGATCTTCGTCGTCGTCGAGACCTTCATCGGCGCAAAGGCACCGAGAGTGGTGTTGAGGAAGGTGGTGTCGAGGTTCGTGGGCAGCAACGGTACCGGCGAGCCGGACCCCCAGACGATCGTGAACTTGCCTGCCTTGTCGTACTGGAACGAATAGGAGGTCGCTGCACCCGCGGTCACAGGGAGGGTCTGCGAGGGCGAAACGTTCTGCAGGTAGTCGATATAGCCCGGCTGGCTGAGAGTGACTGTGTAGTTTCCCGGCGGGACCTTGAGGACATACGAGCAACCGTCGGAGTCGGTTGCCGTCGTGTCCAACGATCCTGCGGTGAACGACACGCCGGCGCTGCCTGTGCCGATTGCATTCTTGACAGCGACGAGAATCGTGCCCATTTTCGGGTCGTTGATCCGGCCCGTTGGAGCGATCAACGTGTCCGAGGTGACGTTGGATCGAGCGCCGGTCCACTTCACCGTGACAGTCACCAGCTTGTATTGGAGAGGCCCACCGCTCGTTCCACAGGTAGCGTCGGCGCCGCTGGCGGAGACCCAGGAAGTGTCTGTGGTCAGGGTGAACGCGTTGCTTGGTCCGATTGCGGTCGAGGGAACATCGTGCACTTTGAAGGGATCACCGATCGCTCGTACGCGATCGATCTCAGCAGCCGCGAGGCTCGCGGCGGTGATTCGCGACCTGTTGTCACGGGCAGCGGCGAGAGAAGCCGTCAGCGCCATCGCCACCCCGACGGAAATGAACGCGAAGATCATCATCGCGACGAGGATCTCGATGAGAGTCAATCCGTCGTCCGCACGAACGTCGAAGCGCAGACGTCTACGCAATGCGAGCATGGTTCACCTCCCTCGACTTTCGGGTATCCGGGGCGGGTCGTTCTGTGGGGCTCTGGCGACGGGCTGAGGGCCTCGCCACCGATACGCCTCGGTGGGATGCCGTTGTGCGGCACCCCACCGAGGGACTGGCGCGCTTCTAGCAGCCGGAGGGCTTGGTGTCCGTGACGTTGCCGGAGTCGGTGACCCAGTAGGACTTCGTCGCGTCGCTGACCTTGGGGACCGTGAGGCAGAACGCGTCGCCGGCCTTGGTGGGCGCGGTGCTCGAGAAGGCGACGGACTGAACGTCCTTGCTCTGCGTGTAGCCGAGCTTGCCAAGGTCGGTGGTGAAGTTCGGCGTGCCGGTGGTGGTCTGCGTGTAGTACGCGACGACCGCCGTCTTGGCGTTGTTCAGGTCGGACTGCGCGGCGGCATCCTTCGCGTTGTTCTGGAGCCCGATGTACACCGGGATGGCGATGGCGGCGAGGATGCCGATGATGATGACCACGACGAGGAGCTCGATGAGCGTGAAGCCCTTTTCGTTCTCTTCGAGCAGGCCCTTGCGGCGGGCGTTCAGTTTGCCCATGAGTCGGAAGTACATTGCGGTGTCCATTCGGTCGGGAATGCGGGTCCGGATGGGGCGAGTCCCGTCCGTTGGCTTGATGGTATTTGGCAGAAAACTCCCGGCAGAATCCCACGAAAGGGGGGAATATCACTCAGTTTTCACCCCAGTAAGGGGGAGAAAACGGTGAGCTGACTCCCAGTTGGGGGGTCCTATTTGACTAGGCTGGAGATTTGGAAGATCGGCATGTAGAGAGCGATGACCATGCCGCCGATGACGACTCCGAGGAACGCGATCATGAGCGGCTCGATCATCGCGGTGAGCTGCTCGGTGGCAGACTCCACCTCTTGGTCATAGAAGTCCGCGATCTTGTCGAGCATCACCTCGAGGGATCCGGAGTCCTCCCCCACGGCGATCATTTGCGTCACCATGGCGGGGAAGACGGGCTGCTCCGACAACGGAACGGCGATCGACTCTCCCTGGCGCACAGAGTCCGCCACCTTCACGAGGGCACTCTCGATCACCCAGTTGCCGCTGGTCTCCCCCACGATCTTCAGGGCCTGCAGAATGGGAACGCCGGCGCCGATCATGTTGGAGAAGTTGCGACTGAACCGGGCCACCGCGATCTTCTTCAGCAGAGGGCCGAAGACCGGAAGCTTGAGCTTGATCGGATCGACACGCATCCGGACTCTCTCGGTGTTCTTGTTCTTCGACCACCAGACGCCGCCGACGATGCCGCCGACGATCAGCACGGGCGCGATCCACACCATGGCGTGCGAGAGCTCGACGAGCACCATGGTGGGCAACGGGAGCTGTCCCCCGAGGCCCTTGAACATGTTCTCGAACACGGGCACGATGAACAGCAGCATCGCGATGACGGCGACGAGGGACATGATCAGCACGATGACCGGGTAAGTCAACGCCGACTTGATCGTGCCGCGGAGCTTGACCTCCTTCTCGAAGTTCGTCGCGATGGCCTCGAGCGAGCTGTCGAGGAAGCCACCCGTCTCTCCGGCCCGCACCATGTTGATCATGAGCGGGGGGAACACTTCTGCGTGCTTGCGGAGGGAGTCGGAGATCGAGACACCGGTCTCCACATCGTCGCGGACGTTGCCCATGATCGTCGCGAGCTTCTTGTTCTCGGTCTGCTCGGCGATGATGTTGAGCGTGCGCAGCAGTGAGAGGCCCGAGCCGATCATGGTCGCCATCTGGCGGCTCATGATGGCGAGGTCCTTGAGCTTGACGCCGGTTCCGAACCCGATGTTGATCTCGCGACTCAGCCCGGTCCCTTCCGGCGCTTCGGCGATCGACACCGGCGACAGCCCCATCGTGCGCAACCGCGACGCGACGGCGGACTCACTCGGCGCATCCACCCGGCCTTTGACGATCTTGCCTGCGGCGTCGCGTCCCTTGTACGCGTACGCGGTTGCTCCCGCCACGGGTTACCTCACCGTCCCTGAGTAGGTGTCTCCGAAGTCCGGACCGGCGGTCGCGAATGCCCGTGCAGAGGCTTCCGTCGGCGACTCCACGCGCTGGATGAGCCGGTGGATGCCCTCGACGTCGTGTGCCTTCTCGAGGGCCGCCTTGCGGGTGATGGTGCCGTTGTTGACCAGGTCGGCGAGGTGCTGGTCCATGGTGTGCATCCCGGAGTCACGGCCGGCCTGCATCATGGAGGCGATCTGGTAGGTCTTGCCCTCGCGGATGAGGTTGGCGATGGCGGGGGTCATCATGAGCACCTCGGTGGCGACGACACGGCCGCGGCCGTTCGCACGTTTGACGAGGGTCTGGCAGACGACGCCCTGCAGGGTGCCGGCGAGCTGGGCGCGCACCTGGTCCTGCTGATGCGGCGGGAAGACGTCGATGACGCGGTCGATGGTCTGCGCGGCATCCTGGGTGTGCAGGGTGGCGAAGACGAGGTGGCCGGTCTCGGCGGCGGTCAGGGCCACCGAGATGGTCTCGAGGTCGCGGAGCTCGCCGATCAGGATGACGTCGGGGTCCTGCCGCAGCACGTGCTTGAGCGCGTTGTTGAAGCTGTGGGTGTCGTGGCCGACCTCGCGCTGGTTGACGATCGCCTTCTTGTGCACGTGCATGAACTCGATCGGGTCCTCGACCGTCACGATGTGGTCGGCGCGCGTGCTGTTGACGAGGTCGACCATCGCAGCGAGGGTTGTGGACTTGCCCGAACCGGTCGGTCCCGTCACGAGCACGAGCCCACGCGGAAGCTGCGAGAAGCCGCCGACGCTCTCCGGAACGCCCAGCTCCTTGAGCTGCTTGATCTCGGTCGGGATGAGACGGAACGCGGCACCCACGGCGCCGCGCTGCTGGTAGAAGTTCACACGGAAGCGGGCGTTGGCCGAGATGGTGAAGGCGAAGTCGAGTTCGAGTTCGCGCTTGAAGATCTCGGCCTGGCGCTCGCTCAGCAGACTGGTGAGCGCCTTCATGGTGCGGTCGTTGTTCCAGGGCTCGGTGCTGGCTGCGGGGCGCAGGCCGCCATCGACCCGGATGGTCGGGGGTGCGCCGACGGTGATGTGGAGGTCGGAGGCCCGCTGGTACACGACTTCGTGCAGGGCGGCGACGAGTTCCTTGTCCGCGCGTTCGAGGGCCTCGCGCTCGGCGGCGGTCAGACGTTCGTCGATCGGCTCAGGGGCGCGTGGGGCCGGCGTGGTCTCGGTGAGTGTCTCCGGAGCGACCTCGGCGGCGCGGCGACCCTCGGGCACCAGGCGCTGCACGGGCGCGGTCTGCCCGGCGTGCTCGGGGTGCGCGGTCTGGCCGGGCTGCGCCGTCTGCGCGGGCTGTTCGTGCGAGGTGAGGGACCAGGATCCGGTGGGCGGATCGAACGAGGCGGCCGGCGGCAGCGGTGCGGTGAACGCCGGCGGGGCGATGTCGGCGGCGATCGGCGCGGTGGTCGGGGGCGGGAAGGCCGCCGGAGCGCTCGGCGCGGAGACGGCGGGTTCGGGCGTGACCGGCGCGGAGGCCGGCGGAGCGAACGAGGTGACCGGAGCCGAGGTCGGCGCAGGGAATGCCGGAGCCGCCGCGGGCACGGGGAGCGGAAGCGTCGGCGGCACGACGGAGGACGCAGGCGGAACCGGCGCGGACGCTGCCAGCGGCGCAGCCGACACCGGCGGTACCGCCGACACCGGAGGCACCGCAGACACCGGCGGTACCGCCGACACGGGCGGAGCCGGCGGCGTCAGCCCCAGCATCGCGTCGAACGACGGCTGCGAGCCCACCGCGGAATCCGGGAGCGGCACCGGCGTGCCCGGATGCCAGCCGTCGGCATCCTGACCGGGCGGTGTCACCGGAATCTCGTAGATCGGCTGGCTCATGCGGTCTCCCCACTCGGAATCGTTCACTACGCGACCACCCTCAAGATCTCTTCGACGCTCGTCAGCCCGAGCTTGGCTTTCTCCCAGCCGTCCTCGCGCAGGGTGAGCATCCCCTGTTCGCGCGCGGCGCGCCCGATCTCGGCACTGGATGCGCGGGCAACGGCGAGACGCTCGATGTCCTCGCTCACCGCCATGACCTCGTGCACCGCGATGCGTCCGCGGTAGCCCGTGTTCGAGCAGGTAGCGCAGCCGACAGGCGCGTAGACGACCGGCGGAATCTCGCCTGCCGAGACGCCGAAGCGGAGCGCGTGCAGGTCCTCCGCCGAGTACTGCGCCGGCTGCTTGCAGCGGTCGCAGAGGCGGCGCGCGAGGCGCTGGGCGACGACGCAGTCCAGAGCCGAGCCGACGAGGAACGGTTCGATGTCCATCTCGGTAAGTCGAGTGATGGCGCTCGGCGCGTCGTTGGTGTGCAGCGTGGAGAGCACGAGGTGGCCGGTCAGCGATGCCTCGATGGCGATCTGCGCGGTCTCGTGGTCACGGATCTCACCGAGCAGCACGACATCCGGGTCGCTTCGCAGGATGGAGCGCAGCGCGCTCGCGAAGGTGAGGCCGGCCTTGGGGTTCACCTGCACCTGGTTGATGCCGGGCATCCGGTACTCCACCGGGTCTTCGACAGTGATGACGTTGATCTCGGGACGGGCGACCGCGTTCAGCGTCGTGTACAGGGTCGTCGACTTGCCGGAGCCCGTCGGACCGGTGACCAGGATCATCCCGTACGGCTTGGAGTACGACGTGCGGTAGGTCTCGAAGTTGCGCTCGAGGAGGTTGAGGTCGCGCAGCGTCATCCCGGTGTTGGTGTTGTCCAGGATTCGCATGACGACCTTCTCGCCCCACACGGTCGGGAGGGTTGCGACGCGGAGGTCGATCTGGCGGCCGCCGTGCACGACGGACATGCGGCCGTCCTGCGGCTTGCGACGTTCGGCGATGTCGATGTCGCTCATGATCTTGAGCCGCGAGATCACGCCGTTCTGGATGCTCTTCGGCGCGCTCTGCATGGCGTGCAGCACGCCGTCGATGCGGTACCGCACCCGCACGTCGTGCTCGGCGGGCTCGATGTGGATGTCGGACGCGTGGTCCTGGATCGCCTGACTCACCAGCAGGTTGACGAAGCGCACGATGGGCGCATCGTCCTCCGAGGCGTCGCCGATGCTCATCGAGGAGTCGTCGGCGGGGGCGTTCTCCTCCTCGAGGGTGGTCGTCAGGTCGCTGAGTTCGTCGTCGGCGCGGATGTACCGGTCGATGGCGGCCAGCAGGTCGGCGCTGTCGGCGAGAGCGGGCGAGACGCGCATCCGGGCGGCGGCGCGCACGTCGTCGACGGCGAACACGTTGCCGGGGTCGGACATCGCCAGGATGAGCGTTCCGTCGGTGATCGCGATGGGGAGCACGTTGTGGCGGCGGCAGATGGCGCCGGGGACGAGGGCGACGGCGGTGCGGTCGACGGGGTAGTCGACGAGCTCGACGAAGGGCATGCCGGCCTGAGCGGCGCGGGCCTTGGCGAGCTGGAGTTCGCTGATCGCGCCGCGCGCGAGCAGATCGGTCACGGCGGCCTCGTCGGCCGCGGGCTCGCTGGTGACCGAGTCGAGGTACTCGATCGGCAGATGGCCGTGGAGAATGAGGATCTCCGTCATGGACGCCACGGTTGCCTCCTTGTTCAAGGACGCTGCCGAGGCGGTTCGGGTTCCACGGCAGAGTGCGGCGATAAGGAGTGCGGTGCACTCGGTGCTTCGGTCGGGTGAAGCGTTGTCACACTATTCGCACGGGTCACAGGCACAACAGCCCCGCGTGCGGGTGCCACGCTCACGGGGGCCACCGTGTACCCCGTCCCGCGAGGGGTGCGAAATGTCTCTCGAACGCCCCGGATGAGCGACCGTACGCACCTCTCGGGCGGGGGCGTTCGACGAGTTGCGTCAGATGTGCGGTGCGGGAGGCCGGGGACCGCACGTTTCGCGAAAGTCGATCGGGCGGCGAGGGGGCGCGGGCGCGCGGCGCGGCGACGCGGCGGGCGCGGGCGGCGCGGGCGCGCGGCGCGGCGACG
>NZ_JBFTHV010000008.1:0-198015 GCF_056394405.1 Leifsonia sp. 10N434
CGGCTCTGAAGCAGACCAGCGCGAAGGTGCTGACCGGCGACCAGGTGTCCTACGACCACCTCGACCTGAACTTCGGTTCGAAGGTGTTCGCCGACGCGAAGGTCCGTGAGGCGTTCCTGAAGACGATCCCGCGTCAGCAGATCCTCGACTCGATCGTCACCCCGGTGAACCCGAAGGCGGAGATCCTGAACTCGCAGATCTGGCTGCCCAGCCAGTCGGACTACAAGGCCTCGGTCGAGCAGAACGGTTCGGACAAGTACTCCAAGGTCGACATCGAGGGGGCCAAGACGCTGCTCGCCGGCGCGACCCCGACGATCCGCATCCTGTACAACACGAACAACCCGAACCGTGTCGACGAATTCCAGGCCATCCAGGCCTCGGCGTCGAAGGCCGGCTTCAAGATCGTGGACGCCGGATCGCCCGACTGGAGCACCCTGCTCCCCGGCGGCAACTACGACGCATCGCTCTTCGGCTGGATCAGCCCGGGTGCCGGTACGTCGCAGATCCCGCAGCTGTTCACGACCGGTGGTGGCGGTAACTACAACCGTTACAACGCCATGAACGACGTCGCTGTCCAGACGCAGACCACGGTCGACAAGAGCGAGCTGGTCAAGCTCGAGCAGCAGATCGACAAGGCCACGTTCTCCGACGGCTACGGCCTGCCGCTGTTCCAGCTCCCCGGTGTGTTCGGTGTCAACGCCCGTATCGACGGTGCGAAGTACATGGGCAACCAGACCGGACCCTTCTGGAACTTCTGGGAGTGGTCGGTCAAGTCCAGCAAGAAGTAACAACACCACAGTGATGGGTGCCCGGGTGAACCCCGGGCACCCATTCTGCGGGCGGGGCGCCGGCCTGGTCGGCGCCCCGTATCATGTAACGGTGGACGAGACCCGTCCAGCCATTCCCGAAACGCGCCCCCGCCGGGTCATCCGCTCGGCCGCCCCCCCAACCGGGCGCGTTGTGTCAGTGAGGTTTTCAACCTATGGCGAGTTTCATCCTGAGACGCCTTCTGGTCTCGGTGCTCATCATCATCGCCGCATCGTTCCTGATGTACATGCTGGTCGCGTACAGCGCAGACCCGCTCAAGGACCTGCGCGACAGTAGTTCTCCCAACAAAGCGAACCTGATCAACGCCCGCGTGGAGTTGCTTCAGCTCGACGTCCCGCCGCCGTTGCGCTGGCTCTTCTGGCTCGGTGGAGCGGCCAAGTGCCTCATCCCCTTCGCCAACGCCTGCGACCTCGGCTCCACCATCTCGCGCGCGCAGGTGGTCGACATCCTCCCTCAGGCGCTGGGATCGACCGTGCAGCTCGTCACGCTCGCGCTCGTCCTCGCCATCCTGCTCGGTGTCACCATCGGTATCGTCACCGCCCTTCGCCAGTACAGCGGACTCGACAACGTCGTCACGTTCCTCAGCTTCTTCCTGTACTCGCTCCCGGCGTTCCTCGTCGCCGTGCTCCTCAAGGAGTTCGTCGCGATCGACTTCAACGACTTCCTGGTCGATCCGGTGATCCAATGGTGGGTCGCAGGGTTGATAGGCCTCGTCGCGGGCCTGATCTGGCAATCGTTGATCGGCGGAGACGCGCGTCGCCGTCTCACCACGTTCCTGATCTCGGGAGTCGCCACCGCCGGCGTGCTCCTGCTGATGAGCGCGACCGACTGGTTCCTGCACCCCGGCCTCGGCCCGGTGGTCATGATCATCCTGGTCGCGGCCGTTGTGATCGGGACGACCGCGCTGGTCTCCGGCCTGCAGAACCGCAAGGCGCTGCTCACCGCGATCATCAACGGCGCGATCACGATCGTCTGCTACTTCGCGCTGCAGCCGCTGTTCAACGTGTCTTCGGTGGCGACCATCGTCATCCTGGCGATCGTCGCGATCGTGGTCAGCCTGGCGATCGGGTACTTCGTCGGCGGCTACGACCGCGGGCAGAACATGCGCGTCGGCGTGATCGTCACGATCGTCTCCGGCGCCCTGGTGCTGCTCGACCGCTTCATGCAGGCGTGGCCCACCTACTTCGACGACACCAACGGCCGGCCGATCGCCACCGTCGGCTCGTCGACGCCGGGGCTCGAGGGTGACATCTGGGTGACCGGACTCGACACGTTCACCCACCTCATGCTGCCGACCATCGCGCTGCTCCTGATCTCGTTCGCCTCGTACACCCGCTACTCGCGGGCCGGGATGCTCGAGGTACTCAACCAGGACTTCATCCGCACCGCGCGCGCCAAGGGCCTGCCGGAGCGCACCGTCGTCGTGCGGCACGCGTTCCGCAACATGCTGATCCCGATCACCACCCTCGTCGCGTTCGACGTCGGCGCGCTCCTCGGTGGTGCCATCATCACGGAGCAGGTGTTCGCCATCCCGGGCATGGGCGCGTTGTTCAACGCGGGCCTCAGCCGAGGCGACCTCAACCCCGTCATGGCCTACTTCGTGGTCATCGCCGCGATGGCGATCCTGTTCAACTTCCTCGCGGACCTCGCCTACGCCGCACTCGACCCGAGAGTGAGGGTCCGATAATGTCCAGCACAGAACCGATGATCGCCGATGAGCTGCAGGCGCCGACCGCGCCGCCGGTCAGCCAGGGCCGTCTCATCTGGAAGCGCTTCCTCTCGAACAAGCTTGCCGTCGGCAGCGCCATCCTGTTCATCCTGATCCTGCTGTTCTCGATCAGCGCGATCGGCATCGGCCCGATCCACGGCTGGTGGAAGTACGACTTCAAGGAGCTGAACGACCAGGTCAAGCAGGGCGCGCCCACGTGGGAGCACCCGTTCGGCCAGGACCGGATCGGCAAGGACTACTTCGCCCTCACCATGCGCGGCATCCAGAACTCCGTGCTGGTCATGGTCGTGATCGGTGTGATCGCCAGTGTCGTCGGCGTCGTCGTCGGCGCCATCGCCGGATACTTCCGCGGCGTCACCGACGCCATCCTGATGCGCATCACCGACGTGTTCATCGTCATCCCGGCCCTCGTGATCGGCTCGGTCGTCGGTCACATCTCGGGCGGCCTCGGCGCCCCGGTGCTCGCCGTCATGCTCGGGTTCTTCTCGTGGATGGGCATCGCGCGTCTGGTGCGCGGCGAGTTCCTGTCACTCCGCGAACGCGAGTTCGTCGAAGCGGCCAGGGTCGCCGGCGCGTCCGACATGCGCATCATCTTCAAGCACATCCTGCCGAACGCCATCGGCGTCGTCATCGTGGCCTCGACGCTGATCATGGCCTCGGCCATCCTGCTCGAGACCGCGCTGTCGTTCCTCGGCTACGGCATCCGGCCGCCGGATGTCTCGCTCGGTCTGCTGATCAGCCAGAACGAGTCGGCGTTCCAGACCCGTCCGTGGCTGTTCTGGTGGCCCGGTTCGTTCATCGTGGCGCTGGCGCTGCTCGTCAACTTCGTCGGCGACGGCCTGCGCGACGCGTTCGACCCGCGGCACCGCCGGTTCAACCTGCGCAAGATGCGCGAGGAGGAGCCGGAGCCCGGCGAAGACGACACCCGCGGCCCGCGCACCGGTGCGGCCATCGCGGAGGACGTGCTGTGACCAGCCTCGTCACCGGCCTGCTGCTCGCCTCAGGTGAGCAGCAGGGCGGCGACCGTTCCGCCCAGGAGCACAACCACGCCGGCGATGGTCGCCACGTTCCAGGTCACGACGACCTTCGCCTCGTCGGCGACGCCCACCTCGAGCGCGCCGGTGTCGCGCAGGTGCGTCCAGCGCCGGCGCACGACCTCGGCGGCCTGACCGGACTCCGTGGAGAGCAGATCACCCGGGCGGCGCGCTTCGCTGTCGACGGACGGCCTGCCGGCGCGACCCTTCACCTCGTTGCGGGTGGCGCGCAGAGTGCTGGCGGTCCCCGGGGCGGGCGCGCTCCATACGGAGTAGCGGTGGCCGGGCGTGTAGAGCGTGAGCGCGTATTTCGTGTCGACGTGCACGAGAGCCGGCCACGGGATCTCGATCGTGCGCTCGACGTTGTGCACGGTGATGCCCTCGGGAGCCACGACGAGACGGGGCTGCCAGAGCGCGGCCCACGCCACGAAGGCGAAGAGGGCGCACGGAACCAGGTAGAGCAGGCGCTGATCGTGCACGCTCACGACGAGGGCGACCGCGATCGCGGCAGCGCCCGCCCAGATCAGAACGGCGATGACCCGGTTGAACCGGGAGACGAACACCTCGCGTTCGTCGGTGGAGGTGTACGGCATGACTCCATGCTCTCATCTCCCGTCTCACCGAAACGCGACAGGAGCCGTCGGGCGATCCCCGGCGCCCGCGAAAGGAACACCAACTCATGACCGACACAACCAACGGTCAGGCCGACGTCGTGACCGATGCGCCGGTGCTCGCCGTCCACGACCTCTCGGTCGACTTCGGCGTCG
Source organism: Leifsonia sp. 10N434 (assembly GCF_056394405.1). Taxonomy (NCBI): domain Bacteria; kingdom Bacillati; phylum Actinomycetota; class Actinomycetes; order Micrococcales; family Microbacteriaceae; genus Leifsonia; species Leifsonia sp. 10N434. Next base: position 4,359 of record NZ_JBFTHV010000008.1, read on the forward strand.
ACAACACCTGGATCCCGGCCGCCAAGAAGCTGAACTACTCGATCAAGGCCGGCGAGGTGCTGGCGATCGTCGGCGAGTCCGGCTCCGGCAAGAGTGCGAGCTCGATGGCGATCCTCGACCTCCTGCCGAAGAACTCGCGTGTGCGCGGTTCGATCAAGCTCGAGGGGCGTGAGCTCACCGGGCTGACCCAGCCGCAGATGCGCCGCGTGCGCGGACGCCAGGTCGCCGTGATCTTCCAGGAGCCGATGACGGCGCTGAACCCCGTCTACACGGTCGGTTCGCAGATCGTCGAGACCCTGCGCATCCACTTCGGCATGTCGCCGCACGAGGCCAAGGAGCGCGCCCTCGAGCTGCTCGCCATGGTCGAGCTGCCCGACCCGGTGAAGGCGTACAACTCGTACCCCCACCAGCTCTCGGGTGGTCAGCGGCAGCGCGCGATGATCGCGCAGTCGATCTCCTGCGACCCCAAGCTGCTCATCGCCGATGAGCCGACCACCGCGCTCGACGTGACGGTGCAGGCCGAGATCCTCGAGCTGCTCCGCAGCCTGCGCGACCGGCTCGACAGCGCCATCCTGCTGATCACCCACGACATGGGCGTCGTGGCCGACCTCGCCGACAACATCGTCGTCATGCGCAAGGGCGACATCGTCGAGGGCGGAACCGTCAAAGAGGTCTTCGCGAACCCGAAGCACCCGTACACGATCGCCCTGCTCGACGCCGTTCCCCACCTCGGCCAGCGCGGTGATGAGGAGATCGACACGACGGCTGCCCTGGCTGCCGGCACCGAGAACGCCGACCCCGCGTACGCCGAGCGCATCGCCGTCAACGAGCGCATCGCCCGCGCCGAGCACGAGGCCGCCATCGCCGACCCGCGCACCGTCGTCGTCGACTTCCAGGATGTGGCGATCGAGTACCCGAAGCACGGCCGCGTCCCGGCGTTCCGCGCCGCCAGCAACATCGACCTGCAGATCCACGAGGGCGAGGTCGTCGGCCTCGTGGGCGAGTCCGGTTCGGGCAAGACCACGCTGGGCCGCTCCGCGATCGGCCTCCTGCCGATCCACTCGGGCAAGCTCGTCGTCGCCGGTCAGGACATCAGCAACGCGAACCGGGACGAGATCCGCAAGCTGCACCGCAACGTCGGCATCGTCTTCCAGGACCCGTCGTCGTCGCTGAACCCGCGCCTCCAGATCGCCGACAGCATCGGGGAGCCGCTGCTGCTCGCCAAGGGGCTCAAGGGCAACGCCCTCGCCAAGGAAGTCGACCGTCTTCTCGACAGCGTCGAACTCCCTCGCGCCTACCGCAGCCGGTTCCCGCACGAGCTCTCCGGCGGTCAGAAGCAGCGCGTCGGCATCGCCCGCGCCCTGTCGCTGAAGCCGCAGGTGCTGATCGCCGACGAGCCGACCAGCGCCCTCGACGTGTCGGTGCAGGCTCGTGTGCTCGAGCTCATGCAGCAGCTGCAGAAGGAGATGAACTTCGCCTGCCTGTTCATCACCCACGACCTCGCGGTCATCGACGTGCTCGCCGACCGCATCGCGGTCATGCATCACGGCAACCTGGTCGAGGTCGGGACGCGCAACGAGATCCTGCGCTACCCGAAGGAGGCGTACACGCAGCGTCTGCTCGCTGCGGTGCCGCTGCCGGACCCCGACCAGCAGCGCGCGCGCCGCACCCTGCGCCTGGAGCTGCTCGCTGCAGGCTCGGACGAGGCCGAGACCGTTCCCGCGGTCGACCTGTCGCACGAGCCCGAGCCGCCGGTGGCGCAGGGGCTGTAGCGCCCCGCGTCCGACCGACGCACAACTCCGGAACTCCGGTGCGATTTCGCGCCGGAGTTCCGGAGTTAAGCCCCCAATGACGGCGCGTCGAGTCGGAGTTCCGGAGTTGTGGGAGGGCTTTCGCCGGGTTCCCAGGCGATTCGGGATAGAATGGATCGTTTCCCCCACCACTTCTGACGAGAGTCGAGTCTTCACGCATGTCCGAGAACGCCGTCGCCCACCGCGATGATCTGCGCAATGTCGCAATCGTCGCCCACGTCGACCACGGCAAGACCACGCTGGTCGACGCCATGCTCCGCCAGACCAATTCGTTCTCGGCGCACGAGCATGTCGAAGACCGCGCGATGGACTCGAACGAGCTCGAGCGTGAGAAGGGCATCACGATCCTCGCCAAGAACACGGCGATCTCGTACAACGGCAAGCACGCGGACAACGGTCCGATCACGATCAACGTGATCGACACCCCCGGCCACGCCGACTTCGGTGGCGAGGTGGAGCGCGGTCTGTCCATGGTGGACGGCGTTGTGCTCCTCGTCGACGCGAGCGAGGGCCCGCTGCCGCAGACGCGCTTCGTGCTGCGCAAGGCGCTCGAGGCGAACCTGCCGGTGATCCTGGCCGTCAACAAGACCGACCGCAGCGACGCGCGCATCCAGGAGGTCGTGAGCGAGAGCCAGGACCTGCTCCTCGGCCTGGCGAGCGACCTGGCCGACGATGTGCCCGACCTCGACCTCGACAAGATCCTCGACGTGCCGGTCGTCTACGCGTCCGGTCGTGCCGGCGCCGCGAGCCACAACCAGCCCGCGAACGGCGAGCTTCCCGACAACGATGACCTCGAGCCGCTGTTCGAGGCGATCCTGGAGCACATCCCGGCGCCGTCGTACGACCCCGAGGCGCCGCTGCAGGCGCACGTCACGAACCTCGACGCGTCGCCGTTCCTCGGCCGCCTCGCGCTGCTGCGCATCTTCAACGGCACGCTGAAGAAGGGCCAGACGGTCGCCTGGGTGCGTCACGACGGCGACGTGCACAACGTGCGCGTGACCGAGCTGATGATCACCAAGGCGCTCGACCGCTACCCCGCTGAGAGTGCCGGCCCCGGCGACATCGTCGCCGTCGCCGGATTCGCGGACATCATGATCGGCGACACGCTCGCCGACCCCGAGGACATCCGCCCGCTGCCGGCGATCCACGTGGACGAGCCGGCGATCTCGATGACGATCGGCACGAACACCTCGCCGCTGGTCGGCAAGGTCAAGGGCCACAAGCTCACCGCGCGCATGGTGAAGGACCGCCTCGACCGCGAGCTGGTCGGCAACGTCTCGCTCCGCGTGCTCGACATCGGCCGTCCCGACGCGTGGGAGGTTCAGGGCCGCGGTGAGCTGGCGCTGGCGATCCTCGTCGAGCAGATGCGCCGCGAAGGCTACGAGCTCACCGTCGGCAAGCCGCAGGTGGTCACGAAGCGCGTCGACGGCAAGCTGCAGGAGCCGTACGAGCACCTGACGATCGACGCACCGGAGGAGTACCTCGGAGCGATCACGCAGCTGCTCGCCGCCCGCAAGGGCCGCATGGAGAACATGTCGAACCACGGCACGGGCTGGGTGCGCATGGAGTTCATCGTCCCGTCGCGCGGCCTCATCGGCTTCCGCACGGAGTTCCTGACGACCACGCGCGGCACGGGCATCGCGAACGCGATCTCGCACGGCTACGACGACTGGGCCGGTCAGATCATCACCCGCAGCAACGGCTCGATCGTGGCCGACCGCTCGGGTGTGGTGACGCCGTTCGCGATCATCGCCCTGCAGGAGCGCATGACGTTCTTCGTCCAGCCGACGGAGGAGGTCTACGAGGGCATGGTGATCGGCGAGAACTCGCGCGCCGACGACATGGACGTGAACATCACCAAGGAGAAGAAGCTGACCAACATGCGTCAGTCGACGGCCGACAACTTCGAGTCGATGACTCCGTCGCGCCAGCTGACCCTGGAGGAGAGCCTCGAGTTCGCGCGCGAAGACGAGTGCGTCGAGGTGACGCCCGAGATGGTGCGCATCCGCAAGGTGGAGCTCGACTCGAACGCGCGTGCACGCGCGACGTCGCGGCTGAAGAAGCAGGACCAGAACGCCTGATCCGCGGTCGGGCCGCGAGGCCGGCTGAGGAGATGTGAGAACCCGGTGGCATTCCGAGAGGAAGCCACCGGGTTCTTCGCCGTTCGGGGGCGCCTGGCGATAGGCGACCGGGGGGTTGGGCGAACAGCCGGTTAGTCGAACAGCCCGGCGCCGACGTACGAGCCCTCGCGGGCGCCGGGAGGTACGGCGAAGATCGCCGAGCCGACGTGCTTGAGGTACTCGTTCATGGCGTCGCTGCGTGCGAGCTGCTGCTGGATCGGGATGAACTGCTTGCGCGGATCCCGCTGGAAGGCGATGAAGAACAGCCCGGCGTTCAGCCGGCCGAGCTCGTCGTTGCCGTCGACGAAGTTGTACCCGCGCCGCAGCAGCTGCGCGCCGTCGTTGGTGGTCGGATGCGCGAGCCGCACGTGCGAGTCGGGGTCGATCTTCGTTCCGCCCGACGGGGCGAGGGCGAGGAAGTTGGGCTCGGTGAACTCGGTGCCGCCGGAGAGGGGAGCGCCTTCGCCCTTGTCGCGCCCGATGATGCGCTCCTGCTCGCCGAGCTGCTGCCGGTCCCAGGTCTCGATGACCATCCGGATCTTGCGGGCGACGAGGTACGAACCGCCGTGCATCCATCCGGCGCCGTCGCTGGAGTCGGCCCACACCTGGTCGGCGACGACCGTGGAGTCCTCTGCCTTGATGTTGGCGGTGCCGTCTTTGAACCCGAACAGGTTGCGCGGGGTGGTCTGACTCCGCGTGGTCGAGGAGGTGCGCCCGAAGCCGAGCTGCGACCAGCGGATGGAGGCACGGCCGAAGGCGATGCGAGACAGGTTCCGGATGGCGTGCACGGCCACCTGCGGGTCGTCGCTGCACGCCTGCACGCAGAGGTCGCCGCCGACGTAGGCGTCGAGGAGGGCGTCTCCGGCGAAGTGCGGGAGGTCGACGAGGGCGGACGGGCGTCGGGAGGCGATCCCGAAGCGGTCGCGTCCATCCGTGTCGGTGAACAGGGTGGGCCCGAAACCGATGGTGAGGGTGAGACCGCCGGGCGGCAGGTCCAGGGCTTCTCCGGTGTCATCCGGCGGCGCATCCGCCGGGCCGCTGGCGGGCCCGTACTTGCCGGCCGGCCTGCCCTGGGTCATGCGGGCGGCGGCGACGGTCCAGTCGCGCAGGAGCTCGACGAGCCCATCGCGGTCGAGGTCCGCCGCGACGTCGAACGCGGCGAAGTGCAGGCGATCCTGAGCGGCGGTGGTGATGCCGGACTGGTGCTGTCCGTAGAACGGGTAGGTGTCGGTGGGGTGGGTCGAGGCACCGAGGACGGTGCGGTCGAGCACGACTCCGGCGCCGACGCCGACCAGGCCGGCCCCGACCGTCGCGCCGGCGAGCCCGAGCATTCCCCTTCGGGAGAGCCCGGGCTTGCCGGTGGCGGTGTTCTCGTCGGTCACGCGGATGATGCTATTTGACGATGATGGACGTGAGCTGGCTCAGCGGCTCGCTGAGAGCGTTGACCTCGTCGGACAGCTGCTTGACCTGGGTGGTGCTCAGCTCGGTGTAGCTGACGAAGCCGTCGCCCTTCTTGTACTGGGCGAGGAGCTTCTGGATGGCGGCGAACTCGGTGTCGAGCTTGCTCACGACCTGCTTGCCGGACTGACCCTTGGCCTCGGCGATGTCGCGCACGATGCCGTAGGCCACGTTGGCGCCCTCGACGTTGGCCTGGAAGTCCCAGAGATCGGTGTGCGAGAAGGTCTCTTCTTCGCCGGTGATCTTGCTGCGCGAGACCTCCTCCATCAGGCCGATGGCACCGTTGGAGATCTGGTCGATCGTGAGGGTGAAGTTCTTGGCAGCAACGAGGTCGGAGAGCCGCTGGGTGTCGGCGACGAGCTGCTTGCCGAGGGTGGCGCGCTCCGCGGGGTTCGACGGCGTGAAGCCGGCCGGAGCCCAGAGGTCCTTCTCGATGCGGTGCCAGCCGGTCCAGGTCTGGCCGCTCTCGACGTCGGCCTCGCGCAGGTCGATGGCGGGGTCGATGTCGCCGAACTGCTCGGCGGTCGGCTCGATGCGCTCGTAGAAGGCGCGGGCGGAGGCGTACTGGTTGCGGGCGGCGGTGTCGTCGCCGGCCTCGTAGGCGGCGGCGAACGACGTCGTGGCGTCCAGCAGCTGGCTGGTCTGATCTTTCAGGTAGCCCTTGTAGTTGGTGACGGCGGTGGCGACCTGCTTGGACTCGCTCGCATCGGTGGTGGTGCTCTTCCCCTTCGTCACCGTGAAGGCGGCGAGGTGAGCGGGGGAGCCGGTCATGCCCTTGCGGCAGGCGGTGAAGTAGTCGCCCTCGGTCAGCTGCACGACGTAGTTGACGGTCGTCCCCGGGCCGATGTTCTCCTTCTCGCCCGCGATCCGGAGCTTGTCGCTCGCCAAAATCTCGAACTCGTTGACGTCGGTGCCCTTGTTGGTCACCTGGAAGGTGATCGCGCCGCTCGGGGCGGTCTTCTCCGAGACCGTGCAGGCGGTGTCGGTGAGGGAGACGGCCAGGGCCTCGGCGTCGGCGGAGGCACGGTTGGGGACGCATCCGCTGAGGGCGACGGCGATGGTCGCCGCACCGGCGAGCGTGCCGGTGAGCACGGCGAGGGAACGTCTTCTGGGCATGGCTGTGGTTTCTTCCTCAGTGATTCGGGCTGTGTGGTGGTGTCTGGGGGATGGGGGACAGGATCAGGAGGCGACGGATTCGCCGACCCGCGCTGACGATTTGGCGGTCGTTCGCGACGGTCGCGCCGTCGAGTGGTGCTGGCGCACGTAGAAGAAGGTGACGACGGCGATGTACGCCACCCAGCCGCCCACCTGCAGCCAGGTGGGGGAGGGATTGAAGTTGACGATGCCCTGCATCACGGTGCCGTACCAACTGGAGGCCGGGATGACGGTGCTGATGTCGTAGGCGTGCACGCCGGCGCCGGGAAGCACGCCCGCCTCCTGCAGGTCGCCGATGCCATAGGCGAAGACGCCGCCCGCTACCAGGATGAGAAACGCGCCCGTCCAGGTGAAGAAGGTGCCGAGGTTGATCTTCACGAAACCGCGGTACAGCAGGTATCCGAGCACAGTGGCGGTCAGGATGCCGAGCAGAGCGCCGACCGCCGGCTCCCAGCTGCCCCCGACGGAGGCGACGGTGGCCCAGACGAAGAGTGCGGTCTCGATTCCCTCGCGCCCGACGCTCAGCATGGCGAGGATGACCACGCCCCAGCCGGCTCCGAGGAGGGCTGCATCGAGGCGGGTCTGCAGGGTGCTCTTCATCGAACGGGCGGTCTTGCCCATCCAGAAGATCATCCAGGTGACGAAGCCGACCGCGACGACCGAGAGGCCGCCGCCGATGATCTCCTGGGCCTCGAAGCTGAGTCCGTACGGGCCCCAGGTGAGCAGCGCGCCGAGACCGAGCGGGACGACGATCGCGATGCCGACACCGAACCAGAACTTGCGGAGCACATCCTGACGTTTCACCTTGACGATGTAGGCGACGAGGATGCCGACGACGAGGGCTGCTTCGAGGCCTTCGCGGAGGCCGATCAGGTAGTTGGAGAGCACAGAGGACTTCCGGAAGAGGTTCGGGGGATGTTGGTAAGGCTAACCTTACCCATCGACTCTAAGCAACTCTCCGCGGTCTGTCCAGGGCCAGTCGGTAGTATTCGAGAATGCTCAGCCGGGTCGTGACGTACGTGCTCCTGTTCCTCTTCGGCGTCGTCATCGGAGGCGTCGGCACGATCGTGCACCAGACCACGTTCACCGCCGGAATCGCCTGGCCGTGGGCCCTGGTGCTCTCGCTCGTGGCGTACACATCGCTGCTGGTCGGCCTCCGGATGCTCGGCAGCCGCATCCCGGCGCTCATCGCCGCACTCGGCACGATCCTGACGGTGCTGCTCTTCACTCAGAAGAGCGCCGGCGGTTCGGTACTCATCCCGAACAACGTGCTCGGCCAGGTGTGGCTTGCGGCTCCGATCGTGCTGGCGGCCATCGTGCTCGCCTGGCCCGACCTGAGCCGCCGGCGACGCGGAGCCCCGGCCGTCGAAACGGCATAAGCTAGACGAGTACCTCTCGCGAAGGGAAACCCTGCACTGTGACCTACGTCATCGCCCTCCCCTGCGTCGACGTGAAAGACCGGGCCTGCATCGACGAATGCCCGGTCGATTGCATCTACGAGGGCGAACGGTCGCTCTACATCCACCCCGACGAGTGCGTCGACTGCGGTGCCTGCGAGCCGGTGTGCCCGGTGGAGGCGATCTATTACGAAGACGACCTCCCGGAGCAGTGGGCCGACTACTACAAGGCCAACGTGGAGTTCTTCGACGACGTGGGCTCGCCCGGCGGCGCGGCCAAGGTCGGTGTGATCGCCAAGGACCACCCGATCATCGCCGCACTCCCGCCCCAGGCGCACTAGCACCGTGGCGCTGGGAGAGCTTCCCGACTACCCCTGGGACGAGATGGCGCCGTTCGCGGCGCGCGCCAGGGAGCACGCGGGCGGACTGGTCGACCTGTCCATCGGTTCGCCGGTCGACGCGACGCCCGACCTGATCCGCGAGGCACTCGCGGCGGCGACCGACGCGCACGCCTACCCCCAGACCGTCGGCACGCCCGCGCTGCGCGAGGCGATCGTGGAGTGGTTCGCGCGACGACGGGGCGTGACCGGGCTCGGCGTCGACAACGTCCTCCCGACGATCGGCTCCAAGGAGTTCGTCGCCTTCCTCCCGTTCATGCTCGGCCTCGGCGAGGGCGACGCGGTGGTGCATCCACGCGCGGCGTACCCGACGTACGCGATCGGCGCAGCGCTCGCCGGAGCGGATGCGGTCGCCTCCGACGATCCTGCGGAGTGGCCGGAGAACACGCGGCTGATCTGGCTCAACAGCCCGGGCAATCCGGATGGGCGCGTGCTGACGGTCGACGAGCTGCGGGCCGCTGTGGAGCGCGCCCGTGAGCTCGGTGCGGTCATCGCCAGCGACGAGTGCTACGCCGAGCTCGGCTGGGACGCGCCGTGGGACGCGGAACGCATCCCGAGCATCCTGGACCCCCGGGTCATCGGCGACAACCGCCGCAATGTGCTCGCCGTCTACTCGCTCAGCAAGCAGTCGAACCTGGCCGGCTACCGCGCGGCGTTCGTCGCGGGATGCCGAACGGTGCTCGCGCGCCTCCTCAACGTCCGCAAGCACGCCGGGCTGATGCTGCCGGCGCCGTTGCAGGCCGCGATGGTCGTCGCCCTCGGCGATGACCGGCACGTGGACGAGCAACGGGAGCGCTACCGGGCGCGCCGCGCACAACTCAAGCCGGCGCTCGAGGCGGCCGGCTTCCGCATCGACGACAGTGAGGCGGGGCTGTACCTCTGGGCGACCGAGGGCCGGGATGCCTGGGAGACGATCGCCCGCCTGGCCGATCTCGGGATCCTGGCGGGGCCCGGTGTCTTCTACGGCGACGCCTACCCGCAGCACGTGCGTCTCTCGCTGACCGCGACGGACGAACGCATTACCACCGCGGCAGAGCGGCTGCGGTCGCTTGGAGACTCTCTCTAACCACAGCGGCCGCCGTTTGCACGATGCGACAGTTGTCCGAGTCGTTCGTTAGGCTGTATCCGCACGACTTTTTGCAGCGCTGCCACGATCGGCGCGCGAATCACACCAACTACCCAGGAGGCGTTGTGAGCGGACTCGGCACCGAGAAGGCATCGGCGGAGCAGACCCAGCCCGCGCAGCCGCAGCAGACCCCGCCGGCGCAGGCGGAGCAGCCGACGCAGGCCGGCGAGCAGAAGGCGACGCTGACCTTCCCCGGTGGATCCGCGGAGTTCCCGATCCTGTCGAGCACCACGGGTGCGTCGAGCATCGACTTCTCCTCGCTGACCAAGCAGACCGGCCTCACCGGTCTGGACTACGGCTTCGTGAACACGTCGGCCACGCGTTCGGCGATCACCTACATCGACGGCGACGCCGGCATCCTGCGCTACCGCGGTTACCCGATCGAACAGGTCGCCGAGAACTCGACGTTCCTCGAGGTCGCCTGGCTGCTCATCCACGGCGAGCTGCCGACTCCGACCGAGCTGGCGGAGTTCGACGAGCGCATCCGTCGCCACACGCTGCTGCACGAGGATCTGCGCCGCTTCTTCAGCGCGCTGCCCCACGACGCGCACCCCATGTCGGTGCTCTCGAGCGCCGTCTCCGCGCTGTCCACGTTCTACCAGGACTCGCTGAGCGTGCACGATCCCGAGCAGATCGAGCTGTCGACCATCCGGTTGCTGGCCAAGCTCCCGGTGATCGCGGCGTACGCCCACAAGAAGAGCCTGGGGCAGGCGTTCCTGTACCCCGACAACTCCCTGAGCTTCGTCGACAACTTCCTGCGCCTGAACTTCGGCACGATGGCGGAGCCGTACGAGGTGAACCCGGTGCTGTCGAAGGCGCTGGAGCGTCTGCTCATCCTGCACGAGGACCACGAGCAGAACGCGTCGACGTCCACGGTGCGTCTCGTCGGCTCCACGCAGGCCAACCTGTTCGCCTCGGTCTCGGCCGGTATCAACGCGCTCTACGGCCCGCTCCACGGCGGGGCCAACGAGGCGGTCCTCGACATGCTCGCCGGCATCCGCGATTCGGGCGAGAGCGTGCAGAAGTTCGTCGAGCGCGTCAAGAACAAAGAAGAAGGCGTGAAGCTCATGGGCTTCGGGCACCGCGTCTACAAGAATTTCGACCCGCGCGCCCGGCTCGTCAAGCAGAGCGCTGACGAGGTGCTCGCCGCGCTCGGCGTGCACGACCCGCTGCTCGACATCGCCAAGGAGCTCGAAGAAGTCGCGCTGGCAGATCAGTACTTCATCGACCGCAAGCTGTACCCCAACGTCGACTTCTACACCGGCGTGATCTACAAGGCGATGGGCTTCCCGACGCGCATGTTCACCGTGCTGTTCGCGATCGGCCGGCTGCCGGGCTGGATCGCCCACTGGCGCGAGATGAACACCGACCCGGCCACCAAGATCGGCCGTCCCCAGCAGCTGTACATCGGCAGCGACGAGCGGTCCTGGCCGACGAGCCGCTGAGCGACGGGACAGCGACGATGAGCGATGACATCACGGGCGGACCCGACGCGGACGCCGACGAGACGCACGGCACCGACGAGATCGCCGGTGTGAGCATCGAGCTCTCGAACGACGAGGCGCTCGTGCTGTTCGAGTGGCTCGCCCACCGCGACGAGGCCGGCGATCTGCCGCTCGAGGACGCGGCCGAGCAGCGCGTGCTCTCCGACATCCACGCCGGGCTCGAGATCGCTCTCGAAGACGCGCTCAGCCCGGAGTACGCCGAGTTGCTGGCCGCCGCGCGCAAGAACGTCCGCGACGCGCCTCAGTAGTCCACCGGACGCTGCAACAAGCGTTGCGCGTCAGCCGGTGGGACGGAGCGTGAGCGTCTTGTCGACCGTTTTCGCCACGGCTGCGGCGCTGAACGGCCATGGACGCGTCTTGTTCGTCTGCCAGAGCGGAGTCTGGTCGGTGTAGTTCGGATTGAAGGCGTGGCCTGAGGCTCCCGTGAGGTTGACCCACGTGCTCTTGTCGAAGTCCGAGAGGTCGATGACCTGCCGCATCGACGGCACCCAGTCCACCTGATAGCCCACCGACGCGTCCCAGCCGACGGCATCCACCACGCTCGAGCTGCCGCCGACCGGATACGGCCCCCGGTTGAACAGCCACTCGATCGGCGCGATGCCGGAGGTGCCGAAGCTCGCATTCGTCAGCTCGATGGTGTGGATGCGATCCCACCGCCAGTTCGACGAGTCCCCGCCCATCAGCCGCGTGGCTTCCGCCCAGGCCTGATCGGCGACGTGGGCGAACATCTCGTCGCGGCTCGTCACGCCGAGCTTGGCGTCGGTCCACCACGGGGAGTCCGGCTGCGCGGCGAGGTTCTGCACGACGGCGAACCAGCGGTCGCCACCGGCCGGGGGAGCGGACGCCGGGAGCTTGCGCCCGAAGGCATCCGCGAGCAGGGTGCGCCAGAAGATGTTGAAGTACGCGGCAGCGGCGCTGTCGGCGTCGTCGTGGTAGTCCCACCCGGCGAGCAGCCGCGCGCCGCGCGCGGTGCCGGAAGAGGGATCCTGATCGGCGGCGACGGCACGCAGAATGGGAGCGAGGTCGGCGGCGATGGCGTCGTACGTGTCGGCCTGCACGGCGCTGAATTCGGCGGCGGTGACCTTCTTGCCGGAGGCGAGCAGGTCCTTGAGTCGCAGCAGGATCTGGTTGGCGCGGTAGCCGTACTCCCAGTCGCGGGTGATCAGGTACGGGAATCCCGAGCCGACGGCCGCATTGTTGGCGGTGACGATGTATCCGCTCGGCGGGTTGTACACCGACGGCAGCGCATCGTACGGGATATAGCCCTTCCAGCCGTACGCGCTCGTCCAGCCGGGCACCGGAACGGTCCCGTCTCCGCGCGCGCGAACGGGGATCGCTCCCGGCGCTTGATAGCCGATGTTGCCGTCGACGTCGGCGTACACGAGGTTCTGCGACGGCACCTGGAACGATGCGGCCGCGGCGCGGAAGCTCGCCCAGTTCGTCGCGCGGTCGAAGGCGAAGATCGCCCCCGGTGTCGGCCCAGGCGTGAGCGCCGTCCACTCGAGCGACAACTGGAACTTCTGCGCGGGAACCTGGAGCTTGCCCGCCTGGTCTTTGGCGATCGCGCCGAAGCCGTCGCTCAGGTCGGTGACGATCGGCCCGTGCCTCGTCGAGCGCACGGTGAGGTGCACAGGCTCGCCGCCGGCGACCTCGATCGTCTCCTTCCTGATGGTCAGGGGGACCTGTTTGCCGTCGTATTCGTAGGTGGTGCCCGTCACCTTCTCCTCGTAGAGGTCGGCGACATCGGGACCGAGGTTGGTGAACCCCCAGGCGATGCGATCGTTGTGGCCGATGACGACGCCGGGGAGTCCGGAGAAGCTGAAGCCGGCGACATCGTACGGGCACGCAGCGTTCACGGTGCGGCAGTGCAGCCCGACCTGGTACCAGACCGACGGCATCGCAGCGCCGAGGTGCGGGTCGTTCGCCAGCAACGGTTTACCGCTCGCCGTGTGGGCGCCGGAGACCACCCACGAGTTCGAGCCGATGTCGTTCCCGGCCGGCCCGAGGAGATTCGGGATCGACTCGAGGGAGGCGGAGAGCCGGGTGAGCGCGGCCGCGTACTCGGGAGGCGTCGCCGGTGCAGGAGCCGCCGACCCGGAACCGGAATCGGCGGCGGTTCCCGACGGCTTCGCATCCGGGGTCGTCGTCGCGGGCGATCCCTGCCCCTCGGCGGTGATGGTCGGGTGCTGGCTGTACGGATACGCGGGATGGAGCTGCGCGATCTGCGCGGCCGAGAGTTTCGTGGAGAGCAGCGCGCGGTCGATCTCGTCTTCGAGGTTCGAGCGGAGGTCCCAGGCCATCGCCTTGAGCCACGAGACGGAGTCGGCCGGTGTCCACGGCTCGGGGGAGTATCCGGGGTTCTGGATGCCCAGCACGGCGTACTCGAGGCTCAGCTCCGCGCCCGAGTGGGTCTTCAGGTAGGCGTTCACGCCGTCCGCATAGTCCTGGTAGTAGCGGAGCGCGGTCTTGTCGAGCTTCTTCACCTCCTGCTCGGCGACGTCGCGCCAGCCGAGGGTGCGGATGAAGGTGTCGGTCGGCACCTGGCTGGCACCGAACAGCTCGGCGAGCCGCCCGGCGGTGACGTGCCGCCGGAAGTCCATCTCCCAGAAGCGGTCCTGAGCGTGCACGAAGCCCTGAGCGCGGAAGAGGTCGTCGGGGGTCGAGGCGGTGATCTGCGGGATGCCGGCGCTGTCGCGCGTGACGGTGACGGAACTGTCGAGACCGGGTACATCGATGCTGCCGGAGGTCTGGGGGAAGGAGCGCATCACGGTCCAGACGCCGAGGCCGCCGGCGATCACCAGAAAGACGAGCAGAACGCCGACGATGACGGCGATGACCCGCAGCACCCGGTGATGCCGCCTGAGGCGCGGTGAGTCGTCCCCCACATCACTCCTTCGGTCGCGGAAGTGCTAGCCAGCCGTCCTGCGACTGTAACGCATCCGGGTGACGCGCGCGGGCTGCGCTCAGTGGGCGTTGAGACCGGCCCAGGCCATGCGCTCCAGCAACGGCCGCGCCATGGCCGCATCGGTGCTCGTGCCACCGGCGCGCACGCTGTGCGGGGTCGAGTTGATGAGGCCGAAGGTCGCCTGCACGCGCATCCGGAGCTCGCCGGACGGCACGGAGGGGTGCAGCGACGAGAGCACGTCCATCCAGAGCTCGATGTAGCGGCGCTGCAGGCGGCGCACGGCCCGGCGCTCGGAGTCGGGCAGGGCGTCGAGGTCGCGGTCCTGCACCCGGATGGTGTCGGGCTCGCTCAGTGCGAAGTCCACGTGGAACGCGATGAGCGACCGGAGCGCGGTGGACGGCTCCGGCGCGGCGGTGGCGACCTCCGTGCCGCCGTCGAGCAGGTGCTGGCTGACGCCGACCAGCAGCGCGCCGAGCACGGCCTGCTTGCCGGCGAAGTGGCGGTAGACGGCGGGGCCGCTGACACCGGCCGCAGCACCCAGGTCTTCGATGGAGACGCCGTTGAAGCCCCGCTCGGCGAAGAGCCCGGCGGCGGCGGCCAGCAGAGCGGCGCGGCGGTCGGCCTTGGCCTGGCTCCGCTGGGTCGGCCGCGAGGTGGCCTGCCCGCTCTCTGCGACTTCCGTCATCGTTCGCTCCGCACGCTGGACATTTCGGTTAATGAACACTAACCTAAATTCGAGTTAGTGACCACTAACTGACTGTCGATGGAGACGCGATGCCAACGCTCACCAGCACCACGAGTGCGACGGATGCCCGGTTCGAGCAGAACGAAGCTGCCCAGCGCGCCCTCGTGGCCGACCTGCGCGAACGGCTCGCGGTCGCGGCAGAGGGTGGTCCGCTCCGCTCCCGCGAACGCCACGTGGCCCGCGGCAAGCTGCTGCCCCGGGAACGCATCGACGTGCTGCTCGACGAAGGCAGCCCGTTCCTCGAGATCGCGCCCCTCGCGGCGACCGGCCTGTACGGCGACGAGACGCCGGCGGCCGGCGTGATCGCGGGCATCGGCCTCGTGCACGGTCGGCACGTGCTGGTCATCTCGAACGACGCGACGGTCAAAGGCGGAACGTACTATCCGATGACCGTCAAGAAGCACCTGCGCGCCCAGGAGATCGCCCTGGAGAACCGGCTTCCCTGCATCTACCTGGTGGACTCCGGCGGCGCGTACCTGCCGATGCAGGACGAGGTCTTCCCCGATCGCGACCACTTCGGCCGCATCTTCTACAACCAGGCCAGGATGTCGGCGGCCAAGGTGCCGCAGATCGCGGCCGTGCTCGGCTCGTGCACCGCCGGCGGCGCCTACGTTCCGGCGATGAGCGACCAGACCGTGATCGTGCGCGGACAGGGAACGATCTTCCTCGGCGGCCCGCCGCTGGTGAAGGCGGCGATCGGCGAGATCGTGACGGCGGAGGAACTCGGCGGCGGCGAACTGCATGCCCGCACCTCCGGCGTGGTCGACCACCTCGCCGAAGACGACCGTCACGCGCTGCAGATCGTCCGCGACATCGTCGCCACCCTGCCCGCCCCGGCCGCGCCGGCCTGGGAGGTGCTCGAATCGGTCCCACCGGCAGCGGACCCCGACGAGCTCTACGGGGTCGTGCCCACCGACGTGCAGGCGCCGTACGACGTGCGCGAGGTGATCGCCCGGCTGGTCGACGCCAGCGCGTTCGCGGAGTTCAAAGCCGAGTACGGCACGACGCTGGTCACCGGCTTCGCCCACATCCACGGGCATCCGGTCGGCATCGTGGCCAACAACGGCGTGCTCTTCAGCGAGTCGGCGCTCAAGGGCGCGCACTTCATCGAGCTCTGCGATCAGCGCGGCATCCCGCTGCTGTTCCTCCAGAACATCTCCGGGTTCATGGTCGGCCGCGACTACGAGGCCGGCGGCATCGCCAAGCACGGCGCCAAGATGGTGACTGCGGTCGCCACCACGCGCGTGCCGAAGCTGACCGTGGTCATCGGCGGCTCGTTCGGTGCGGGCAACTACTCGATGTGCGGCCGGGCGTACTCGCCCCGCTTCCTCTGGATGTGGCCGGCGGCCCGCATCTCGGTGATGGGCGGCCCGCAGGCGTCGTCAGTGCTGGCGACGGTGAAGCGCGAGCAGCTGGAAGGCCGCGGCGAGGAGTGGTCGACCGACGAGGAGGCCGCGTTCAAGGCGCCGATCGCCGAGCAGTACGAGGAGCAGGGCAGCCCGTACTTCTCCACGGCGCGCTTGTGGGACGACGGCGTGATCGACCCGGCGGACACCCGCACCGTGCTGGGGCTCGCACTCGACGTCTGCTCCCGCACCCCGCTCCCCGACACGGCCTTCGGCCTCTTCCGGATGTGATCGGCATGGGATTCTCGACCGTCATCGTCGCCAACCGCGGAGAGATCGCCTGCCGCGTGATCCGCACTCTGCAGCGCTTGGGCATCCGCGCGGTGGCCGTCTACAGCGACGCCGACCGCGATGCACCGCACGTGCACCTCGCCGACGTCGCCGTCCGCCTCGGCCCCGCCCCGGCGCGCCAGAGCTATCTCGACGTGGAGGCGATCCTCGCGGCCGCGCGCGCGACGGGTGCCGAGGCCGTGCATCCCGGCTACGGCTTCCTGTCCGAGAACGCCGCGTTCGCCTCCGCATGCGCCGACGCCGGCATCGTCTTCATCGGACCGGGCGTGCGGGCACTCGACGTGATGGGCGACAAGATCGCCGCGAAGCGCGAGGTCGAGGCGCACGGAGTGCCGACCATCCGGGGCATCGCCGAGCCGGGGCTCAGCGACGATGCTCTGATCGAGGCGGCGGCGGCCATCGGGTACCCGCTGCTCGTCAAGCCGTCGGCCGGCGGCGGAGGCAAGGGCATGCAGGCCGTGCACGACGCGGCCGATCTGCCGGATGCGCTCCGTACCGCACGCCGCGTCGCAGGATCTGCGTTCGGTGACGACACCCTCTTCCTCGAGCGGCTCGTCGACACGCCCCGGCACATCGAGGTGCAGGTGCTCGCCGACAGCCACGGCTCCGTCGTGCACCTCGGCGAGCGCGAGTGCTCGCTGCAGCGTCGTCACCAGAAGGTGGTCGAGGAGGCGCCGTCGGCACTGCTCGACGCCGAGACCAGGGAGCGGATCGGCCGGGCCGCCTGCGCCGTCGCCGCGAGCGTCGACTATGTCGGAGCCGGAACGGTCGAGTTCCTGGTCTCCGATGCGGACCCGGGCGCGTTCTTCTTCATGGAGATGAACACCCGTCTGCAGGTGGAGCATCCCGTCACCGAACTGGTGACCGGCCTCGACCTGGTCGAGTGGCAAGTGCGCATCGCGGCGGGGGAGCCGCTCGACTTCACCCAGGACGACGTGACGCTCACCGGTCACGCGGTCGAGGTGCGGGTGTACGCCGAGAACCCCGAGCGCGGCTTCCTGCCGACGGATGGAACGGTCATCGCCCTGCACGAACCGACGGGTCCCGGCATCCGGGTCGACAGCGGTCTCGTCGCCGGAGCACCGATCGTGACCGATTACGACCCGATGCTGTCCAAGGTGATCGCCTGGGCCGACGATCGCGCAACGGCCCTCCGTCGTCTCGATGCCGCCCTGGCCGACACGCACATCCTGGGAGCTGTGACCAACGTGCGCTGGCTGCGCGATCTGCTCGCGGACGAGGACGTGCGCGCCGCCCGCCTCGACACCACACTCATCGACCGCCGATTCTCCGACCTCGCGCCCACGGCCCCGGATGCCCACCAGCTCGTCGCCGCCGCGCTGATCGTGCACCGCGAACGCTGGGACCAGCCGGCCTCCGGCGCCGGCGCGCTCTGGGCGCAGCCGAGCGGCTGGCGTCTCGGGGCGCACCGCCCCGTCGCCTATGAGATCGGCGACGCGACCGTGCGCGTGTGGGGCGGCCCGGATGCGCTGAATACATCGACGGCGCGCGTCGTGCTCGACGACGACCGCACGTTCACCGCGGGCATCCGGCTCCTGCCGCCGTCGTCGCCGGGGGAGCCGGCAACGGCCCTGCTGACCGTCGACGGGATCACCAGACGACTCGCTGTCGCCCGCGATGCGGCGTCGGTCTGGATCGGCGACGGCGGGGCGGGGCGTGAATTCGCCGTCGTCGACCGTGCCGACCGCGTCGCGCGCGACCTCGCCGCCGTCACCCGCGCGGCCGGCGCCGCCGACCCGGAGCTCCGCACGCCGATGCCCGGCACCGTGGTGTCGGTCGCCGTGGCGAGCGGCGATCTGGTGGAGGTCGGCGACACCGTCGTCACGGTCGAGGCCATGAAGATGGAGCACCGCCTGGTCGCCCCGCTCGCGGGCCGCGTGCAGGTGCACGTGGCGAGCGGAGACCTCGTGCGGCTCGACCAGTCGGTCGCCACGGTCGTCCCGGACGAGACAGCGGTCCCCGACGAGCATGGCGACCCCCAGAACGTCCCGCCCACCAGCGCGGAACCCGTAGCGGACGCGCCGACACGATCGGCCGCAGCACAGAGAGAAGGAACCCCATGACCATGCAGATGACACGCTCCAGTGCCGACGACACCGACGTCGCCGGCTTCGAGCTGACCGACGAGCACCGCCGCCTACGCGACGAGGTGCGCGACTTCGCCGACCGGGTGGTCGCGCCCGCCGCCTACGACTACGACACCCGCCGCAGCCTTCCGTACGAGATCATCGCCGAGATGGGCAGCATGGGCCTGTTCGGCCTGCCGTTCCCGAAGGAGTACGGCGGCCAGGGCAAGGACTACCTCTCGCTCTGCCTCGCCGTCGAACAGCTCGGCCGGGTCGACCAGTCGATCGGCGTCACGCTCGAGGCGGGCGTCGGCCTGGGCATCATGCCCGTCTTCCGCAACGGCACCGAGGCGCAGCGTCGCGAGTGGATGCCGATGCTCACCAGTGGCTCGGCGCTCGCCGGGTTCGGGCTGACCGAGGCCGAGGCCGGCTCGGACGCGGCGGGCACCAAGACCACCGCAGAGTTGCGGGATGGCGAATGGGTCATCAACGGCACCAAGCAGTTCATCACCAACTCCGGCAGCGAGATCACCCGGCTCGTCACGATCACCGCGGTCACGGGCGAGCAGACCCGCGCCGACGGCTCCGTGAAGAAGGAGCTGTCCGCCATCCTGGTGCCCGTGCCCACCCCCGGCTTCGTGGCGTTGCCCGCCTATGACAAGGTCGGCTGGCACACCTCGGACACCCACCCGCTCACGCTCACCGACGTGCGCGTGCCGGAGACCAACCTGCTGGGTGAGCGCGGCCGCGGCTACGCGAACTTCCTGCAGACGCTCGACGAGGGCCGTGTGGCCTTCGCCGCGCTCTGCGTCGGTGCTGCCCAGGGCTGCCTCGAGGAGGCGCTGCGGTACGCGGCCAGCCGCAACGTGTTCGGTCGTGCGATCGGCTCGAACCAGCACATCGCTTTCAAGCTGTCCCGGATGCAGGCCCGCGTGCACACCGCGCGCCTCGCCTACTACGACGCCTGCTTCAAGCTGATGGCCGGCAAGCCCTTCAAGCTGGAGGCGTCGATCGCCAAGCTCGTCGGCAGCGAGGCGGCCATGGACAACGCTCGCGACGCGACCCAGATCTTCGGCGGCTACGGCTTCCTCAACGAGAACCCGGTCGCCCGGCACTACCGTGACTCGAAGATCCTCGAGATCGGCGAGGGCACGTCGGAAGTGCAGCTGATGATCATCTCGCGGGCCCTCGGTTTCGAGGCCTGACGCAGCGGAAGGGGAGCAGCCGATGATCGACAAAGTGGTCGCGAGCGCCGAGGAGGCGATCGCCGACATCCCCGACGGGGCGTCGCTCGCCGTGGGCGGCTTCGGGCTGTGCGGGATCCCGAGCGCGCTCATCCTGGCGTTGCACGAGCGCGGGACGACCGCGCTCGAGGTGGTCAGCAACAACTGCGGCGTCGACGACTGGGGGCTGGGCATCCTTCTCGGCGAC
This sequence comes from Leifsonia sp. 10N434, assembly GCF_056394405.1. Classification (NCBI taxonomy): domain Bacteria; kingdom Bacillati; phylum Actinomycetota; class Actinomycetes; order Micrococcales; family Microbacteriaceae; genus Leifsonia; species Leifsonia sp. 10N434. The sequence goes on from NZ_JBFTHV010000008.1 coordinate 24,194, forward strand.
CGGCGCATCCGCAAGATGGTCAGCTCGTACGTCGGTGAGAACAAGGAGTTCGCGCGGCAGTTCCTCTCCGGGGAGCTGGAGGTCGAGCTCACGCCGCAGGGCACGCTCGCCGAGAAGCTGCGCGCCGGCGGCGCCGGCATCCCGGCGTTCTACACCCCGGCCGGCGTCGGAACGCAGATCGCCGAGGGCGGGCTGCCGCGCCTGTACGCGCCGGACGGATCGATCGCCGTCGCCTCGGAGCCCAAGGAGGTGCGCACCTTCGACGGCGCCGACTACGTTCTCGAGCGGTCGGTGACGCCCGACTTCGCTCTCGTGCACGCGGCGAAGGGCGACCGGTACGGCAACCTCGTGTTCCACGCCGCGGCGATGAACTTCAACCCGCTCGCCGCGATGGCGGGACGCGTGACGATCGCGGAGGTCGAAGAGCTGGTGGAGCCCGGCGAGCTGGATCCGGGCCAGGTGCACACGCCGGGAATCTTCGTGCAGCGCGTCGTCCTCGCCCCCGACGTCGAGAAGCGGATCGAACGGAGAACCGTGAAGCTGACCGAGGGGAGCCCATCATGAGCCTGACCCGCAACGAACTCGCGGCCCGCGTGGCGCTGGAGCTGGAGAACGGACAGTACGTCAACCTCGGCATCGGCATGCCGACGCTGATCCCGAACTACATCCCCGACGACGTCGAGGTGGTGCTGCACTCGGAGAACGGCGTGCTCGGCGTCGGGCCGTACCCCGACGACGACGCCGTCGATCCTGACCTGATCAACGCCGGCAAGGAGACCGTGACCGTGAACAGCGGCGCTGCCTTCTTCGACTCCGCGCTGTCGTTCGGGATGGTCCGCGGCGGGCACGTCGACGTCGCCGTGCTCGGTGCGATGGAGGTGTCCGAACGCGGCGACCTCGCCAACTGGATGATCCCCGGCAAGATGGTCAAAGGCATGGGCGGCGCGATGGACCTCGTGTTCGGCGCGAAGCGGCTCATCGTGATGATGGAGCACGTCGCCCGCGAGGGCCGGCCGAAGATCGTGCGGGAGTGCTCGCTGCCGCTCACCGGCACCGGATGCGTCGACCGCATCATCACGGACCTCGCGGTGATCGACGTCGTGCGCGGAACGGAGTCGGGCGCTGATTCGCTCGTGCTGCGCGAGACCGCGCCGGGCGTCACCGTCGACGAGGTCATCGCCGCGACGGGCGCTCCGCTGACGATCGGACTGCAGGAGGGGACGCGATGAAAGAGATCGAGCAGCGCGGGCTGTACTACGAGGAGTTCGAGCCGGACACACGCTACCTGCACCGGCCGGGACGCACGGTCACGGAGGCGGACAACGTCTTCTTCACGACGCTCACCATGAACACCCAGGCCCTGCACCTCGACGCGGCCTGGTCGGCCCGGCAGCCGTACGGCGAGCGCCTCGTCAATTCGATGTTCACCCTCGCCACGATCGTCGGGGCATCCGTCGCCCAGCTCACACAGGGGACGATCGTCGCCAACCTCGGATTCAGCGAGGTCGGCTTCCCGCACCCGCTGCACCACGGCGACACCCTCTACTCGGAGACGGTGGTGCTCAGCAAACGGCTCTCCGCTTCGCGCCCGGGCCAGGGCATCGTCACGCTGGAGCACACGGGCCGGAATCAGAACGGAGTCGTCGTCGCCACGGCGACCAGGCAGGTGATGGTGTGGTGCCGGAGCGCCCACTCCGAGGAGGCCGGACTGTGACGGGCTTCCCGTTCGGTCCTGCCCTGCTGTTCTGCCCGGCCGACCGTCCCGACCGCTATGCGCGGGCTGTGTCGAGTGCGGATGCGGTCATCCTCGACCTGGAGGACGCGGTCGACCCGGCTCGGCGGGTGCTCGCACGGGAGGCACTCGTGGCGGCGGACGCGGAGGGGAGGCTCGACCCGGAACGCGTGATCGTGCGCGTCAACCCCGCGGGAACCTACGACCACGGTGCCGATCTGGCGGCGCTCGCCGTCACGGATCTGACGACGGTGATGCTCCCCAAGGCCGAGAGCGTCGATGGTCTGCGCGATCTCACGGGGCTGGACGTGATCGCGCTCTGCGAGACGGCGCGCGGTGTGATGGGCGCACCGCAGCTCGCCGGAGCGGCGGGTGTGGTGGCGCTGATGTGGGGAGCGGAGGACCTGGTGGCGTCGATGGGCGGCACGTCGAGCCGTCACGACGACGGCCGTTACCGCGACGTCGCCGTGCACGCCCGCTCGTCGGTGCTGCTCGCGGCCTCCGCCGCCGGCATCGGCGCGGTGGACACGGTGCACCTCGACATCGCGGACCTCGCCGGTCTCGGCGCCGAAGCGGTGGATGCCGCGGCCGTCGGTTTCGCCGCCACCGCGTGCATCCATCCGTCGCAGGTCGAGACGATCCGTGCTGCATACCGCCCATCGGGTGACGAGATCGCGCACGCGCGCGCCCTCCTCGACGCGGCGGCCGGTGCCGGGGGAGTGTTCGCGTTCGAGGGCCGGATGGTGGACGGCCCGGTGCTCGCACACGCCCGAATCGTGCTGCGGCGGGCCGGCCTCGACGGGTGAACTTTCCACCCTCGCAGACCGTGATGAAACTGTGACCTAGCATTCTGTAACAGTTCACCCGGATCAGCCGGAGGCGGTCGGTGGCATGCCGTACTCTGCAAGTAGGTACTGGGGAACTGGGGTCCTCGAATCGATTCGAGTAGCAGTGGAGTGAGGGGGTGAGGCAGATGCCGCAATTGCTTCCGCTCCGGCTGCGCGAGGTCGTCGGCCGTCGGGCCGCCGCCGCTGCAGCATCGTCGGATCAGGCATCTGCAGCCGAGTCCGCCGCACTCGCCGAATCCGCTTCGCGTGCCTCCGCGCTCGGGCAGTCCGACAGCATCGGCACAGAGGCGATCGGCCTCGAGCCGGTGGGTGCCGAGACGGTCGGCATCGAGACGGCGGCACTGCCGCAGCTCGACCCTGCCCTGGAGCGCACCGGCCCCCTTTCGATCATCGCCCCGCGGCGCATCGGCGAGAGCGACCTCGCGGTGTACCCGCTGTCGCTCGGCGCGAGCGTCTTCGGCTGGACGGCCGACGGCGGGACGTCGTTGCGCATCCTCGACCGCTTCGCCTCGCTCGGCGGCAACTTCATCGACACCGCGGACAGCTACGTCGGCGGTCGCAGCGAGGTGCTCATCGGCACCTGGATGCGGGAGCGCAAGAACCGCGACGCGATGGTCGTCGCCACCAAGGTCGGTCGCCACCACGAGAACCCCGGGCTCGGCTCGGTCAGCATCGTGCGTGCCGTCGAGGCCTCGCTCGAGCGGTTGCAGACCGACCACATCGACCTGCTCTACTTCCACGACGACGACCCCGACGTGCCGATCGAAGACAGCCTGGCCACGGTCGAGTGGCTGATCGAGAGCGGCAAGGTCCGGTACCTGGCCGCGTCGAACTTCAGCGCCGACCGGCTCATCGAGGCGCGCATCCTGTCGGCCACCGGGCTCCCCAAGTTCGTGGCCGTGCAGACGCAGTACAACCTCATGCACCGCACGGAGTTCGAGAGCGCCCTGCGTATCGTCGCCTCCGCACAGGGCCTGGCCGTCATGCCGTACTACGCGCTGGCGAACGGCTTCCTCACGGGCAAGTACCGCAGCAAAGACGACCTCAACGCCGACGCGCGCAGCATCCGTGCGGCCGCCTACGTCAACCGGCGCGGCCAGCGGGTGCTCGCCGCGCTCGACCGGGTCGCCGCCGAGCACGAGTCGTCGCCCGCCAGCGTCGCCCTCGCCTGGCTGCTCGCCAAGCGCAACGTCGTCGCCCCGGTCGCGAGCGCGAGCCGCCCGGAGCAGGTCGACGCACTGATGCTGGCCGCCGGCATCCGCCTCACGCGCGCCCAGATGCTCGAGCTCGACCGCGTCTCGGAGTAGCGCCGGCGCTGCGCGTGCGGGCTGCTGTGCGCTCGCGGTCTTGTTGCTGGACGCTGACTGCTCACTGTCTGCTCGCCCGGCTGGACGCCGCGACGTGTCGCCAACTCCGGAACTCTGCGTGACTCCAGCCGAGTGTTTCGGAGTTATGCGGGTGGGAGCGGCGTGTCGGCCGAGAGTTCCGGAGTTATGCGCGGGGGAGCGGGCCCGCGTCGAGAACGAGCGCAACGGACTGATCGTGAGGGGAGTGCCCTGGCAACAGTCGGCGGCGATTCCCGCGGGCGTAACTCCGGAACTCTGCGCGCATCCGGCCAAGTGTTCCGGAGTTACGCGGGTACGGGCGACGTGTCGGCCGAGAGTTCCGGAGTTATGCGCGGGGGAGCGGGCCCGCGGCGGGAACTAGCGCAACGGACTGATCGGCAGGCGGTGCCCTGGCAACAGTCGGCGGTGATTCCCCCGGGCGTAACTCCGGAATTCTGCGCGTATCCGGCCGAGCGCTCCGGAGTTACGCGGGTACGGGCGGCGTGTCGGCCGAGAGTTCCGGGGTTATGAGCGCCAACGCATGCGAAGGTGCGCGGCGTGGCGCCCGAGAGTTCCGGAGTTATGAGCGCCGACGCAGGCGAAGCCGCGCGCGCGACGCATGCACAGCCGCAGCTCAGGCCTCGCCGAGGATGCGCTCCAGCGAGCGGTGCAGCGCAGCGCCGGCAGCGACAGGGTCGCCCACGTAGCCGCCGGCGAGGGCGCCGTCGCGCGCGAGGATGAGGTCGTCAGCAGCGTCGCCGGGATGGGGGTGACCGATGTCGCGGAACAGCGCCTCGATGCGGTGCGCGTACCAGTCGCGGTGCTGGGTGACGGCGACGCGCACGGGGTGGTTCTCGTCGGCGAACTGGGCCGCGGCGTTGATGAACGGGTCGCCGCGGAATCCGGGACGGATCGCCTCGCGGTTGATCTCGTCGACCAGGGCCCTGGCGACCGCGCGCGGGTCGTCGTTCTCGCGTTCCTGTTCGTCGAACCAGTCGCGGATCTGCTTGTCGCGGCCTTCGACGTACGCGATGATCAGCAGATCCTTCGAGCGGTAGTGCTTGTAGAAGGTTGCCTTCGTCACACGGGCGCCCGCGATGATGCGGTCGACACCGACAGTGTGGATGCCCTCTTGATAGAAGAGTTCGTCCGCCGTCGCGAGGATCTTCAGCTTCGACGGGGCGGGCGGCCGGATGGTCGCCCGGGCACTAACGACCATCCGGCACAACTCCAATTCTGGGGAGACGGTCGGGTCCGTCTCCTCGCGGTCAGGCATCCGGCGTAGCTTAGGGGCAACCGGATGCGTCTCGTAGAGACAGTATATAGGTAGACAGACCAGTCTGTTTGTCCTCATTTTGCTCTCAGGGATTCCATAGCCGCTGGCGTAGGGTGGAGGGGATGAACAGCGCAGTCGACCTCCCCCTTGGCCTGGCCGACCTTTCTTTCGCCGCCTCCGGTGACGCGCTGGTCCGCCGCACCGTTCTGCCGAGCGGTGTCCGCATCCTGAGCGAGCAGGTTCCGGGTGCCCGTAGCGCGACGCTCGGCTACTGGGTGGCCGTCGGCTCGCGCGATGAGACCGACGCCGTGGCCGCGACCGAGGCGCACCCGCTGATCCCCGCGAGCTTCGGCTCGACCCACTTCCTCGAGCACCTCCTCTTCAAGGGGACCCCGACGCGCACGGCCCTCGACATCGCGATCTCGTTCGACTCGGTCGGCGGCGAGCACAACGCCATGACGGCGAAGGAGTACACCTGCTATTACGCCAAGGTGCAGGATCGCGACCTGCCGATGGCGGTGGAGGTCATCGCGGACATGCTGACGTCGTCGGTGCTCGACCGCAGCGAGTTCGAGAACGAGCGCGGTGTCATCCTCGAAGAGCTCTCGATGGCGGAGGACGACCCGGCCGACGTCGCCAATGAGCGGTTCTTCTCGGCCGTGCTGGGAGACCACCCGCTCGGCCGGCCGATCGGCGGCAGCCCTCAGACCATCCGCGACGCCACCCGCGACGCTGTCTTCGAGCACTACCGGGCGAACTACCGCCCGCAAGACCTCGTGATCACGGCCGCCGGTGCCGTCGACCACGACCTCCTGGTCTCCGGCGTCGTGCACGCCCTCGAGGCCGCAGGCTGGGATCTCGGCGTCGAGGCGGCCCCCGTCGACCGCCGGGCCACCGCTCCCGCCGGCATCGACCGCGGCGCGGCGATCGTCACGGTCCAGCGCCCCATCGAACAGGCGAACATCCTGATCGGTGTGCCGGGGATCGTGGCCACGGATGACCGGCGCACCGCGATGAGCGTGCTCAACTCCGTGCTGGGCGGCGGGATGTCGAGCCGCCTCTTCCAGGAGGTCAGGGAGAAGCGCGGGCTCGCCTACGCCGTCTACTCGTTCTCCGGCGCGTACTCCGACGCCGGCGTCTTCGGGCTGTACGCCGGATGCGCTCCGGCCAAGGCCACGCAGGTCACCGAGCTCATGCTCGGCGAACTGCGCCGCCTGGCCGACGGCGGCGTCACCCCCGACGAGCGGCGCCGTGCTGTCGGCCAGCTCTCCGGCGGCGCCGCGCTCGCGCTCGAGGACTCCGACACCCGGATGTCGCGCCTCGGGCGCGCCGAGATCAGCGTCGGCGAGTTCTCGGACCTCGATGAAAGCCTCCGCAGGCTGCACCTCGTCACCGCCGAGGATGTGCGAGAACTGGCCGCCGACCTGGCCGGCCGACAGGTCTCCATCTCCGCGGTCGGGAGCGTCACCGACGACATGTTCGCCGGTCTCGTCTCCTGACTTCACGTCCCCACACGAACCATCCGAAAGGCAAGACCGGTGCCCCACTACCTCTACCTCGTTCGCCACGGCGAGCAACAGGACGCCGAACACGGACTCCCCGACGGGCCGTTGTCGCCCCGCGGCAAGCGTCAGGCGCAGCTGATCGCGGAGCGTCTGGGCGGCATCCCGTTCACCGGCATGTACCACTCGCCACTGAACCGCGCGGCCGAGACCGCCGCGATCATGGCCGAGCGGATGCCGGCGCTGACGCCGGAGCCGTCGAACCTGCTCTTCGACTGCATCCCGTCCGGTCCGACGCCCGATATGCCGCGGGCGTTCGAGTCGTTCTTCGGCGCGGTCACCGACGCGGAGATCGAGGCCGGCCACGCGCAGATGGAAGACGCCGTGAGCGAGTTCCTCACGCCGGCCCGCGGTGACCGCCACGACCTGCTCGTGACGCACAACTTCGTGATCGGCTGGTTCGTGCGCCATGTGTTCGACGCCCCCGACTGGCGCTGGCTGGGACTCAACCAGGCGAACTGCGGACTGACGATCATCCGGGTGCGTTCGGCGAAGCCGCCCGTGCTCGTCGTGCACAACGATCTCGGGCATCTGCCGGTAGAGCTGCGCACCGGTCTGCCCGAGCTGCAACCGGTCTGACCTCGAAGCGGCCTACACGAGCTGCTTGCGGAACCAGTCCGTCGCGTTCGGGTTGTCGTTGTACGGCTGGATGTCCTCGTAGCCGTGGCTGCGGTACAGCCCGCCGGCCGCCTCGAGGCTCGCATTCGTGTCGAGCACGACCTCGGTCGCCCCGAACCCGCGTGCCCGATGCTCCAGCTCGCTCAGGATGCTACGGCCCAGTCCGCGCCCGCGGTGCGACGGCGCGACCCACAGGTGCTTGATCTCGTAGCGGACGACGGGATCGGCGGGATCGGCGTCCGCCAACGGAACGGGGAGCTCCCGGATGCCCCCGCAACCGGCCTCGATGTCGTCATCGTCGTAGGCGAGCAGGAACACCCCAGACGGCGGCACGAACTGCGACGGATCCGGGAAGGTCGTGCGGTACGCGCCCTGTGTCGCGGGGAAGCTGGCGGCGCGCTCGGCGAAGTAGTCGGAGAGCATCCGGTGGGCGGTCGCGTCGGTGACGGCGACATCGGCAAATGACACCATCACCCCAGCGTAGTTCCGCCGATCGGGCGCGGAGCTCCGCACGGTGCGCGCCGGGTAGATTGGTCGGGTGACTATTCGCGTTGCCGTCGCTGGTGCGACCGGGAAGCTGGGCTCCGTCGCTGTGCGCCTCATCGAGGAATCCGAGGATTTCGAGGTCGTCGCCCGGCTGGGCTCGCAGGCTCCCCTCGAGGACATGCTGGGTGCGGACCTGCTCGTCGACATGACGCTGCCGGCGGTGAGCCCGGGGATCGTCGCATTCGCGGTCGACCACGGCCTGCGCGTGCTGATCGGCACCTCCGGATGGTCGGCCGACCGCATCCTCGACCTCGAGCGTCGCGTGGCCGCCCACGAGGGCACCGGCGCCGTCGTGATCCCCAACTTCTCTCTCGGCTCCGCCCTCGGCACTGCGTTCGCGACGGTGGCTGCGCGATTCTTCGACTCGATCGAGATCATCGAGGCGCACGGCGCCGGCAAGGTCGACTCGCCTTCGGGCACCGCGGTGCGCACGGCGGAGCTCATCGGCGCCGCGCGCGCCGAACGCGGACCGGTCGACGCGCCCCACACCGATCAGCGCGCGCGCGGTCAGCAGGTGGCGAGCGTGCCCATCCACAGCCTCCGGATGCGCGGCGTCGTGGCTCAGCAGCAGGTGATCTTCGGCGGCACGGGGGAGACGCTGACCATCCGGCACGACACGATCGGATCGGAGTCGTACGAGGCGGGCATCCTGCTCGGCCTGCGCGCAGCCGCGACGGCGACCGGCGTCACCGTCGGTCTCGACAAGCTCATCGACCTCGGCATCGCCGAGCCGGACGGGGAGCCGCCCCGTCCGACGGTTCGCGAGACCGCGTGAGGAACCGCATCGCCGCCATCGTGATGGCGGTCATCCTCGCGCTCTACCTCGTACTCGTGCTGCAGCGCGCGATCATGCTCATGGCGACCGGCGAGGGCATCCTGATCGCCATGGGCATCGCGCTGCTGGTGCTGCCGCTCATCGCCGCGTGGGCGATCGGGCGCGAACTCCTGTTCGGCGCACGCACGGAGAAGCTCGTCAAACTGCTCGACGCCGAGGGCGGCCTGCCGATAGAGGACCTGCCGCACCGCGCGAGCGGCCGGCCGCTCCGCGACGCGGCCGACGAGGAGTTCCCGCGCTACAAGGCCGAGGTCGAGGCGCAGCCGGAGAGCTGGCGCGCCTGGTTCCGGCTCGGGCTGGCCTACGACGCGTCCGGCGACCGCCGCCGTGCGCGATCCGCGCTGCGCGAGTCGATCCGGCTGTATCGCGCCGAGGCGCACGCCAAGGCCTGACGCGGCGCCGCCCTAGTTCGCGGCGGCCTTCGAGGCGGCCTTCGCGGCGACGAGCCGGTCCATCGCGTCCTGCACGGTGCGATCGCGGAACTCGAAGCCGTCGGCGAGGAGTTTCGCGGGGATCACCTTCTGGCTCGAGAGCAGCAGTTCGTGCCCGGCATCCCGCAGCGCGAGCTCCACGACCTTCTCCGGCAGCGGAAGCCCGTACGGGCGGTGTGTCGCACGCGCGAGCGCGCGGAGCACCGCATCCGCCGTCGCCGGCGTCGGACCGGCGAGGTTGACGGGGCCCTTGATGGACGACGAGAGCAGGTGCACGATCGCGGCGCCCTCGTCGTGCAGGCTGATCCACGGCCAGTGCTGGCCCCCGCCGCCGATCGGTCCCGCGAGGCCGAGCTTCGCTATCGGCAGCAGCGGCTTCATGGCCCCGCCGCGCCCGACGACGACCCCGCTCCGGATGGTGACCACCCGGGTCTTCTCCGGGGCGAGATGAGCCGCCGACTCCCAGGCCTCCACGACGTCCGACAGGTAGCCGGTGCCCTTGATCGCCGTCTCGGTGAGCTTCTGCCCGGGCCGGTCGCCGTAGTAGCCGACGGCCGAGCCGCTCACGAACACAGCGGGCGGATGCGCGGCCATCCGCATGGCGTCGGTCAGGGTGTGCGTGGCGTCGAGGCGGGACGACAGGATCTGCCGCTTGTAGCCGGCGGTCCACGGCAGCCTGCTGAGCGACGCCCCCGACAGGTTGATCACGGCGTCGACCCGGTCCATGAGCGTGAAGTCGATCATGCGGGAGGCCGGCGCCCAGTTGAACTCGTCGCTGCCGCGGGGCTCGCGGCGAACGAGTCGCAGGACATCGTGGCCGGCGGCGTGCAGCTGCGCCGAAACCTCGGTGCCGATCATGCCGGAGGCGCCGGCGATGAGCACCTTCACGACGCTAGACCAGGCGTGCGTCGAGCGTGATCGGGATGCCGACCAGGGCGCGCGACACCGGGCAGGTCGCCTTGGCCTCGTCGGCCAGGCGCTGGAAATCCTCTCCAGACAGGCCGGGAACGGTCGCCTCCACGGTGAGGTGGCTGCCGGTGACGCCCTGAGCGGGATCGAAACCGACCGCGGCGGTGACCCGGATGCTCTCCGGCGCGTTGCCGAACGAGGTGAGGATGTTCGAGAACGCCATCGAGAAGCAGGCCGAGTGCGCGGCGCCGAGCAGCTCCTCCGGGGTGGTGATGTCGGTGCCGCCCTGCGAGCGCGCCGCCCAGGTGACAGGGAACTGCGCGGCCTTCGAGGAATCGAGGAAGACGGTGCCGGAGCCCGATTTCAGATCGCCGTTCCAGACCGTTGTTGCTTCGCTCGTGACTGCCATGGAGACCTCCTGTTGTCGGGGCGCCGATCCCTCATCGGCGGCTGCACAAGCCTATCGACGGCCTCCGACCGTGCAGCCGGTGCACGGGTGATTCCCGGAAACGGACCCGTCACGGTGATGCCAGGAGGACCGGGAGCCGTCAGGCGACCGTGGCGCTGCGTCGGCGGATGAGACCGGCGCGCACGAGCAGCAGGTAGATCTGGCAGCCCAGGCAGTAGCCGAAGACCGCGTTGAGGAACGCCGCGACGAACGCGAGCGACGCCGCGATCGGGAGCGCATAGGGGACGCCGAGCAGGAAGAGCACGAGGCCGAGACCGGTCACCACGAGGCCGACGCCCTGCGCGAAGGTGGGCGGCGCCGGGTCCTCGCGTTCCGTCGGCGGCGAGAGCCGTGGCCGCGCGACGGTGCGGAACAGCACGCCGTACGGATGGCGCCGGATGCCCGCGAACGCACCCCAGGCGAACAGCAAGGCGATCGCCAGGAGCAGGATGGCGGCCGCTGCGGTCGCACCGACCAGTCCGAGGAACACGTCGATGAGGAGGAGCACGGCGGTGATGCCGGCGCCGAAGCGCGGGGAACGCGGATCGATGCCGTTCTGATCAGTCGGTGCGGACACGGTCTCTCCCGAGGAGGTCGTCGAGGGCAGAGCGCACCTCGTCGGCGCGCACGGCGCCTCCGATGCGCGCGTGCACGGCGCCGGCGGCGTCGAGCACAAAGGTGGTCGGTGTCTGCAGGATGCCGAACGGGCCGGCGAGGTCGGGCCGATCGGTGAGGTCGATCTCGACGTGCGCCACCCCGTCCGTCGTGCTGCCGATCTCGCCGAGCACCCGCGCGGTCGACCGGCAGGGTGCGCAGAACTCGGTGGAGAACTGGAGGAGTGTCGCGCCGGTTCCGAAGGCGGCTGCGCCGACATCCGAGGCCGCGATCGTGCGCCCGCCGGTCACCCGTCGGGCGCGTCCGGTGCGGGCGCGCCACACCAGGCCCGCGGCGGTCGCGACGACGACGAGCCCGAGCAGCACAGCGGCGGCGGCCAACCCGTTCATGTCCGGTGACACTACGCGCGAACGATGGGGCGGAGCCGACTGTGACAGCAGATTACGCGTCGGCCGTTCAGCGCGAACCGCTAGCCTAAAGGCATGTCGAACTCCGCGAACCCGTTCGGCCAGGTGCTGGTCGCCCTGGTCACCCCGTTCACCGCCGACGGCGAAGTCGACTGGGCCGGCGTGGAGAAGCACATCGACGACGTCATCCAGGCGGGGGCCGACGGCATCGTCGTCACCGGCACGACGGGGGAGACCTCGACCCTCACCGACCAGGAGAAGCTCCGGCTGGTCGAGGTCGGCAAAGACGTCGCCGCCGGCCGCGCGAAGATCATCACCGGCGGTGGCTCGAACGAGACGGCGCACGCCATCCAGCTCTACCAGCAGAGCGAGAAGGCCGGCGCCGACGGCGTGATGATCGTCACTCCGTATTACAACAAGCCGACCCAGGCGGGCATCCTGACGCATTTCCGCATGATCGCGGACTCCACCGACCTGCCCGTCATCCTCTACGACATCCCGGGACGCACCGGCGTCCCGATCAAGTACGAGACGATCCTCCGGATCGCCAAGCACCCCAATGTGCTCGCCATCAAAGACGCCAAGGGCGACTTCAGCGAGGTCAGCCGGGTGCTCAACCAGACCGACCTGATGTACTTCTCCGGCGACGACGCGAACGTGCTCCCGCACCTGGCGATCGGCGCGACCGGCCTGATCGGTGTCACTGCCAACGTCGCGGCGCGGTCGTACCGGCAGATCGTCGACGCGGTGAACGCGGGCGACCTGGCGACGGCGACCGCAGCGCACCAGCAGCTCGAACCGCTGGTGCGCGCCGTGATGACGCACGTTCCCGGCACCGTGGCGGCCAAGTACATCCTGCACGGGCTCGGCCGGATCTCGAGCCCGCGCGTGCGCCTGCCGCTCGTCGGCCCGGAAGAGTGGGAAGCTGCTCAGATCGAAGACGAACTCGATCTGGTCAAGAACATCCCGGGCGTCGACTTCTCCAACTTCCGTCCCGATCGCAACGCCGCCGCCGGCGGCGCACTGCCCAAGATCGCCGGAACCACACGCTAGGGGCCCGCCACTGCGAGGCCCGCACCACCCAGAGGCGCCCATGCGCCCGCAACACGTATAGGAGGGCACATGCCCAACCTCGTCTCCGATCCGCCCACCCTCGAACCGGGCACCCTGCGGATCATCCCCACCGGCGGTCTCGGAGAGATCGGCCGCAACATGACCGTCTTCGAATACGAAGGCAAGATCCTGATCGTCGACTGCGGCGTCCTCTTCCCTGAGGAGAATCAGCCCGGCGTCGACCTGATCCTCCCGGACTTCGCGCCCGTGCGCGACCGCCTCGACGACATCGTCGGCGTCGTCCTCACCCATGGTCACGAAGACCACATCGGCGCCGTGCCGTACCTGCTCAAGCTGCGCGCCGACATCCCGCTGATCGGTTCGGGCCTGACACTCGCCCTGGTGGAGGCCAAGCTCAAGGAGCACCGCATCCAGCCGTACAGCCTCACCGTCAAGGAGGGGCAGACCGAGCAGCTCGGCCCGTTCGACCTCGAGTTCGTCGCGGTCAACCACTCGATCCCGGATGCCCTCGCCGTCGCCATCACCACGCCGGCCGGCGTCGTGCTGCACACCGGCGACTTCAAGATGGACCAGCTGCCGCTCGACGACCGCCTCACCGACCTGCGCGCGTTCGCCCGGCTCGGCGAGAAGGGTGTCGACCTGTTCCTCGCCGACTCCACGAACGCCGACGTCCCCGGCTTCACGCCGCTCGAGCGCTCGATCGGCCCGGTGCTCGACAACGTCATCGCGCGCGCCCCGCGCCGTGTCATCGTCGCGAGCTTCTCGAGCCACGTGCACCGTGTGCAGCAGGTGCTCGACGCCGCGGCGGCGAACGGCCGACGGGTCGCGCTGCTCGGCCGCTCGATGGTGCGCAACATGACCATCGCCGCCGACCTCGGGTACCTCAAGGTTCCGGAGGGCGTGCTGATCGACTACAAGAAGGCGTCCGACCTCCCCGACGATGAGATCGTCTACATGTCGACCGGATCGCAGGGCGAGCCGATGGCGGTGCTCGCGCGCATGGCCAACCTCGATCACCAGATCGAGGTCGGGCCCGGCGACACGGTCATCCTGGCCTCCAGCCTGATCCCGGGCAACGAGAACGCGGTGTACCGGGTGATCGACGGCCTCACCAAGCTCGGCGCCAACGTCGTGCACAAGGGCAACGCCAAGGTGCACGTCTCCGGCCACGCGGCCGCCGGCGAGCTGCTCTACTGCTACAACATCCTGAAGCCCAAGAACGTGATGCCGGTGCACGGCGAGTACCGCCACCTGGTCGCCAACGCGCGCCTGGCGATGGACACCGGTGTGCCCGAGCAGAACACGATCCTGGCCGAGGACGGCACCGTGATCGACCTGCGCGACGGCGTCGCCCGGATCGTCGGCCAGCTCGACCTCGGCTTCGTGTACGTCGACGGCTCCAGCGTCGGCGAGATCACCGACGCCGACCTCAAAGACCGCCGGATCCTCGGCGAGGAGGGCTTCATCTCGATCATCGTCGTCGTGGAGGCCGCGACCGGACGCATCGTCACGGGCCCGGAGATCCACGCGCGCGGGTTCGCCGAGGACGACGCCGTGTTCGACGCGGTGAAGCCGAAGATCGCCGCGGCGCTCGCCGACGCGGCCCACAACGGTGTCCGCGACTCGCACGCGCTGTCGCAGGTCGTGCGGCGCACGGTCGGCCGCTGGGTGAACACGAGCTACCGTCGTCGCCCGATGATCGTCCCGCTCGTGATCGAGGCGTGAGCTGGTTGTTACCCGCACGAAACGCGCACCCGAGTAGCGTTCCGCTATGAGTCCGTTCCAGATCCGGCCGGCCGTGAGCGAGGATGCGCGGTTTCTCGCCGACATGCTCATCGAGGCGTCCAACTGGAACCCCGTGAGGGTGCGCCCGCGGGTGACGGTGCTCGAAGACCCGACCGTCTCCCGGTACATCTCCGGCTGGATGCGCCCGGGCGACTTCGGATCGATCGCAGTGGACGCCCACGGCGTCGCGGTCGGCGCGTGCTGGGGGCGGCTGTTCCCCGCGAACGAGCCCGGCTACGGCTTCGTCGCACCGGGGGTGCCCGAGCTCACCCTCGGGGTGAACTCGCAGTGGCGGGCGCAGGGTGTCGGCCGCTCCCTGCTGCAGGCGGTCGCGCGCCAAGCGGGCGCATCCGGGCACTCCCGCCTGAGCCTGAGCGTCGAGCGGGCGAACTTCGCGCAGCGGCTCTACATCAGCGAGGGCTATGTGACGGTCGATTCGGGCGAGAACTCCGACACCATGGTGCGCTCCGTCCACTGACCCGCGGCGAGCCCGGATGCCCGCAGCCCGCACGGCGCGGCGATTTCGTGCAACTCAGCGCGGTGACGGCCGGATGGCGGGGGTGCGAAGTACCGTTGACCCTATGGCTACGAGCACCAAGTCGACATCGCGCGCCCGGAACTCCTCCGGTCGCGGCGGTTCGGCCGCGCGCAAGCCGGCGGCGAAGACCGCGGCTCAGAAGACGGTCGCCTATCCGGTGGCCGATGCGGCACCGAATCCCCTCGCCCGCGCCTGGATGGGCCTGGCGCACCTCACCGGAGGCGCCTTCCGCGCCCTGGGGCCCGAGAAGCTCGCCAAAGAGGAGCGTCGCGACGGCTTCCCCTTCTTCCTGGTTCTGCTCGCCATCGCCGGCGCGGTGGTCGAGTGGTTCCTCATCGACAACGACATCGCTCGCACCCTCGACGCCTGGACCTTCGGGGGCCTGTTCGGCCGCGTGGCGTTCGCGCTGCCGGTCATCATGGTGCTGTTCGCGGCCTGGCTCTTCCGGCATCCGAGCTCGGTGCACGACAACACGCGCATCGGCATCGGGCTGAGCATCCTGCTGCTGACCATCTCCGGGCTCTGCCACCTGTTCAGCTCGCACCCGTCGCCCAGCGACGGCATGGCGAAGCTCGCGGAGGCCGGCGGAGTGCTCGGCTGGCTGCTGGCGGCGCCGCTCTCACTGGTCATCACGCCGTACGGCGCCGGCGCGGTCATCGTGGTGCTGCTCATCCTGAGCCTGTTCATCATCACGAAGACGCCGCCGAACAAGGTCGGCTCCCGGGTGCGCGAGCTCTACGCCTATCTCTTCGGCGCGCAGCTGCCGACGGAGGAGGAGCGGCAGGCCGCCAAGGAGGCGAAGACCCAGCTGGTCGAGCTCGATGGCATCGACGATGATGCCCCCGACGAGGGCAACCTCCCTTGGTGGCGCCGCAACAAGTCGCAGCGCGAGGAGGACCCCGCGTACGACACCCCGGTGATCGCGGATGGCGTGACCGAGATCTTCGGCAAGAAGGCCGCGGGCACGGGCGAGTTCGCCACGGCCCTCGAGCCGGATCCGGCCAGCGACCACTACAACACCGAGGTGCTCGGCGAGCTCGCGCTCGCCGAGGAGGCGGTCAAGCGGTTCACCGGCGAGGTCGCACTCGGCGGCGCCCACCCGACGGGGCTTCAGCCCGACGGGGGAGTCCCGACAGCACCAGGGGTGCTCCCCGGCTTCACGCCCGGAGTGGACGATTACGACGAGACCCAGGTGGTGCCTGCCGCACCCGAGGAGCCGACGGCGCCGTACCGGCTCCCCGCCGCCTCGATGCTCTCGCCCGGCACGCCGCCCAAGGCCCGGTCGAGCGCCAACGACGACATCGTCGCGTCGATCACCGAGGTGCTCGAGCAGTTCAGCGTCGACGCCAAGGTCACGGGCTACTCGCGGGGACCGACGGTCACCCAGTACGAGATCGAGCTCGGCCCGGGCGTCAAGGTCGAACGCGTCACCGCCCTCAGCAAGAACCTCTCCTACGCGGTCGCCAGCAACGAGGTGCGCATCCTCTCGCCGATCCCGGGCAAGAGCGCGATCGGCATCGAGATCCCCAACTCCGACCGCGAGATCGTGTCGCTCGGCGACGTGCTTCGCTCGGGCGCCGCGGCCAAGAGCACGCATCCCATGACGATCGGCGTCGGCAAAGACGTCGGCGGCGGGTACGTCGTGGCCAACCTCGCCAAGATGCCCCACCTCCTGGTCGCCGGCTCGACCGGCTCCGGCAAGTCGAGCTTCGTGAACTCGATGATCACCAGCCTGCTGATGCGTGCCAAGCCCGCCGACGTGCGCATGGTGCTGATCGACCCCAAGCGCGTCGAACTCACGATCTACGCCGGCGTTCCGCATCTGATCACGCCCATCATCACGAACCCCAAGAAGGCGGCGGAAGCGCTGCAGTGGGTCGTGAAGGAGATGGACATGCGGTACGACGATCTGGCGAGCTTCGGCTTCCGCCACATCGACGACTTCAACAAGGCGGTCGTCAACGACGAGATCGTGCTCCCGGCGGGCAGCGAGCGCAAACTCAAGCCGTACCCGTACCTCCTCGTGGTCGTCGACGAGCTCGCCGACCTGATGATGGTCGCCCCGCGCGACGTCGAGGACTCGATCGTGCGCATCACCCAGCTCGCTCGTGCCTCCGGAATCCACCTGGTGCTGGCGACGCAGCGGCCGTCGGTCGACGTGGTCACCGGACTCATCAAGGCGAACGTGCCGTCTCGCCTCGCGTTCGCCGTGACGAGCGTCACCGACTCGCGCGTCATCCTCGACCAGCCCGGCGCCGACAAGCTGATCGGCCAGGGCGACGCGCTGTTCCTGCCGATGGGCGCGTCGAAGGCGATCCGCGTGCAGGGCGCGTGGGTGAACGAGACCGAGATCCAGAAGGTCGTCGACCACGTCACCCGGCAGGCCAGGCCCGAGTACCGCCAGGATGTGGCGGCGCCGGCCGAGAAGAAGCAGATCGACTCCGACATCGGCGACGACCTCGAGCTGCTGCTCGCGGCGGCCGAACTGGTCGTCTCGACGCAGTTCGGATCGACCTCGATGCTGCAGCGCAAGCTGCGGGTCGGATTCGCCAAGGCCGGGCGCCTGATGGACTTGCTGGAGTCCCGCGAGATCGTCGGGCCGTCGGAAGGCTCGAAGGCGCGCGATGTGCTCGTCACCGTCGAACAGCTCCCGGCGGTCCTGGCCACGCTCCGTGGACAGGAGCCGCCGCCCGGTGCTGCCGCGCCCGCATCCGGTCAAGGCGGCCAGGGCGGCCGTGACGACGTCGACCAGTACGCAGGGGACCCGGTGGCGCGCATGACCGAGGGTTATCCTGAAGTGGAGGGCACCTCGGACGAGGACGCCTGGCAGCTGACCGACAGGGAGTAGACCGATGTCGGTGCCCGAAACGCCTCCGCCGGTGATAGCGGGAGGCGGAGCCTCTCACCCCGCGAGCAACTGGAACGTGCCCAACGTCATCACCGTGGTGCGCATCCTCCTCGCTCCGCTGTTCGTCTGGATGCTGCTCGCCGACGACGGCAACGACGGCTGGCTCCGCTGGGCAGCCGCCGTGCTCTTCGTCCTGGCGATCGCCACGGACGGCGTGGACGGGGCCATCGCGCGCCGCAACAACCTGGTGACCGAGCTCGGCAAGCTGCTCGACCCGATCGCCGACAAGGTGCTCACCGGCGGTGCGCTCATCGCGCTGTCCATCCTGGGCGAGCTGCCCTGGTGGGTGACCATCGTCATCCTGGTGCGCGAGGTCGGGATCACCGTGTACCGCTTCGTCGTCATCCGGCAGGGCGTCATCGCCGCCTCGCGAGGCGGCAAGCTCAAGACGATCGTGCAGTCGGTGGCCATCTCGCTCGCGCTCTTCCCGCTGTGGACGGTGTTCGGTGACTGGATCTACTGGCTCAACGGCATCGCGATGACGCTCGCGGTCGTCCTCACGGTGGTGACGGGCTTCGATTACCTCTGGCAGGCCTGGAAGGGCCACAAGGCGAAGCGTGCCGACGTCTGAGCGCACCGAGGGCGTCATCCGGATGCTCGCCCAGCGCGGGCTCACGGTGGCGGCGGCCGAGTCGCTGACGGGCGGTGAGCTGACGGCCGAGCTGACGAGCGTTCCCGGTGCGTCGGCGGTCGTGCTCGGCGGCGCCGTCGTCTACGCCACCGGGCTCAAGCACTCGCTCCTCGGCGTCGACGCCGACCTGCTCGCGGCGGAGGGGCCGGTGCACCCCGAGGTGGCCCGGCAGCTCGCCGAGGGAGTGCGGCTGAAGCTCGCCGTCGACGGGCGGCCCGCCGATCTCGGCCTCTCGACAACGGGAGTCGCCGGCCCCGATCCGCAGGGCGGTCGTGCCGTGGGCACGGTGTTCGTCGGCATCGCCACCGCAGCGGGGACCCGCGTGGTCGAGCTCGCCCTGTCGGGCGACCGGGCCGGCATCCGCCGGCAGGTGGTCGAGCGGGTCGTCGAGGAGGTCGCGACGACGCTCGAAACGGGGCCCATGTGAAGCGTGGGAATACAGCCTGTTTCGGGTCTGTTACAGATCATGCATTCACAAGAAAAGCCCAGTCGTCGTCGATATCGTATGCATCACGGATGCGCTAGTGTTGGCATCCCCGATCGATGGTCCGATAGGTCGGCAGGGTTGAAGAAGGAGGCTCCAATGATTCTTGTACGTCAGGAAATCGGCGACGTGCTCAGGGACTTCCGCCTGCAGAAAGGCCGTACGCTTCGGCAGGTCGCGAGCAAGGCGAGTGTCGCCCTCGGCTACCTGAGCGAAGTCGAGCGCGGCCAGAAGGAAGCGTCCTCAGAGATCCTCGCCTCGGTGGCGGACGCTCTGGAGACCCCGATCTCGGTCATCATGCGCGAGGTGGGAGACCGGCTCGCGGTGCTCGAGGGCATCGAGCCCATGATCCCCGACACCATCCCCGACGAGTTCGTCGCCGCGATGGACGCGGATCTCGTCGCACGCTGATCCACATACCAGGAACGACGCCCCGGGAGACCGGGGCGTCGTTCGTTTCTGCGGTCGTCGTTCGGCTCGGTGCGGATCTTCCGGGGTCGTCGTTCGGCTCGGTGCACAACTCCGGAACGCCGAGCCGACACGCCGCCGCCGGACGCATAACTCCGGAAGCTCGGTGCCGATCGGCTCGGACTTCCGGATGAATGAGCCGGATGAATGAGCCGGATACACGAGCCGGACAAACGAGCCGGATCATCAACACAGTCCGCCAGCGAGAATTAGGGTTGTTCCATGAAATTGAGTGAGTTCCAGCGCGCCGTCGCCGACGAATTCGGCATGCAGTACGGCCGCACACTCACCGCCGATCTGGTGCTCGGCGAGCTCGGCGGCCGCACGGCCGACCAGGCGATCGACGCCGGCATCCCGCCGCGCGAGGTCTGGCTCGCCCTGTGCCGCGAGACCGGGGTCCCGCAGTCGCACTGGTACGGTGCGGGGAAGCCGGCGCCCAAGCGCTGAGGCCGCCGTCGCGCGACGCGAGCGGGCCATCCTGATGCGCGACACGCCGCATTCGGCCAGTCGAAGATATGTTCGGATGTTGCTAGGCTCCTTCACAACGGCAATCGAAAACGGGTTGTCCACAGTTCGTGCGTTCGCAACGTCGAGTGTCGGACGTCCCCCATACAGTCGAACTCGTTAGCGAAGCCGAAGAAGGAGAACCGCAATGCCATCACCCGCAGACCGTGAAAAGGCTCTCGAGACCGCGCTCGCGCAGATCGACCGCCAGTTCGGCAAAGGCTCGGTCATGCGACTGGGCAGCGACGAGCGGGCTCCCGTCGAGGTCGTTCCCACCGGATCGATCGCGCTGGATGTCGCGCTCGGCATCGGCGGACTCCCGCGTGGCCGCATCGTCGAGATCTACGGGCCCGAGTCGTCCGGTAAGACCACGCTGACGCTGCATGCGATCGCCAACGCGCAGCGCGCCGGCGGCATCGCCGCGTTCATCGACGCCGAGCACGCGCTCGACCCCGAGTACGCCCGCAAGCTCGGCGTCGACATCGATGCCCTCCTCGTCTCGCAGCCCGACACCGGTGAGCAGGCGCTCGAGATCGCCGACATGCTGGTGCGAAGCGGCTCCATCGACCTCATCGTCATCGACTCCGTGGCGGCGCTCGTGCCGCGCGCCGAGATCGAGGGCGAGATGGGCGACTCGCACGTCGGCCTTCAGGCCCGCCTCATGTCGCAGGCTCTCCGTAAGCTCACCGGTGGCCTCAGCCAGACCAACACCACGATGATCTTCATCAACCAGCTGCGCGAGAAGATCGGTGTCTTCTTCGGAAGCCCCGAGACCACTGCCGGTGGTAAGGCGCTCAAGTTCTACGCCTCGGTCCGCCTTGACATCCGTCGCATCGAGACGCTGAAAGACGGCGCGGAGGCGGTCGGTAACCGCACGCGCGTCAAGGTCGTCAAGAACAAGATGGCTCCGCCGTTCAAGCAGGCCGAGTTCGACATCCTCTACGGTGTCGGCATCTCGCGCGAGGGCAGCCTTCTCGACTTCGGTGTCGAGCACGCGATCGTCAAGAAGTCGGGTGCCTGGTACACGTACGAGGGCGACCAGCTCGGCCAGGGCAAGGAGAACTCGCGCAACTTCCTGATCGCGAACCCCGACATCGCCCAGGAGATCGAAGACAAGATCAAGATCAAGCTCGGCATCATGGCCGACCCGAACGCTCCGGCTGTGCCGGTGGTTCAGGCGGACGACAACGTCGGCTCGATCGAAGAGAAGCTGAAGGCACGCAAGGGCGCGTAATGCGCTCCTCCGACGCGGGCGAAGGGCGGGATGTCTCGTGGTGAGCTTTCCACCGAGCGACGACAAGCACGAGGGCGGAGCCGACGGCACCGCGAGCGGTGAACGTCTGGCGCCCGTGACCAACCTGCGCGATGCGCGTCGTTCGGGCGCGTCCCATGGTGGTGCGGAGGCGGCGGCGAGTGCCAGCGGGCACCCGTCCGCGCGCCGTACCTCACGTCCGCCGGTGGCGTTCCCGCGCGCTGACGAGGAGCCGGGTCCCTCCGCAGAGTCGGGAGACTCCGGGGCGCCGGCCGCGGGGGAGCGTTCGGGCAAGCGGACGTCCGGGGTCTGGTCGCGATCGTTCCTCGACAAGTCGCCTGATGAGGCGGCTGGGGACGACGGGGTCGAGGCCGGCGCACGCGCGGGTGACTCCCGGTCGGGTTCGCGCGCCTCGAACGTGTCGATGCACCAACTCGCGCGGCGCGGCATGTCGCGCTGGGAGCTGTCGCAGGTGCTCGCAAAGCGCGAGATCGAACCGGAGATCGCCGAGGCGGAACTGAATCGTCTCGAGAGCGTCGGGCTGCTCGATGACGCCGCACTGGCGGTCACGCTCGTCTACACGCAGCACAACCGCAAGGGCCTCGGCCGTACCGCGATCGCGCAGGAGCTCAAGCGACGCCACATCGCGCCCGACATCATCGACGACGCCCTCGCCGAGATCGAAGACGAAGACGAGTTGGAGCGGGCCACCGAGCTGGCCGTCAAACGCATCGGGCAGCTCGCGTCGTACGACGACGAGACCGCCAAACGGCGACTGAACGGGTTCCTGGCACGCAAGGGCTACAGCTCATCCATCGTCCGGCAGGCGATGGATGTCGCCTTCGCGAGCAGGCGTTCGCGCGGCGTGCGGTTCCAGTAGACCGCGGACACGATCGCGGTTCGAGGCAGCCCACGGCCGAACGTAAACTAGTCGCATTATGAGCATCACGGAAGAGCGGACCGTCATCCTGCCGTCCACCGCGGCGGTCGATGCTGACGGGCGGGCTCGCACCTATGAGGTCCGCACCTTCGGGTGCCAGATGAACGTGCACGACTCCGAGCGCCTCAGCGGCTCGCTCGAAGCGGCCGGCTACGTTCCCGCCGACGGCGCCGAAGCCGACATCGTCGTCATCAACACCTGCGCGGTCCGCGAGAACGCCGACAACAAGCTGTACGGCAACCTGGGGCACCTCGCGTCCATCAAGAAACGTCACGCCGGCATGCAGATCGCCGTCGGCGGCTGCCTCGCGCAGAAAGACAAGAACGTCATCCTCGAGAAGGCTCCGTGGGTCGACGTGGTGTTCGGCACCCACAACATGGGTGCGCTGCCGAGCCTGCTCGAGCGGGCTCGCCACAACGACGCGGCGGAGATCGAGATCCTCGAGGCGCTCGAGACCTTCCCGTCCACGCTCCCGACCAAACGCGACTCCAGCTACAGCGGCTGGGTGTCCATCTCCGTCGGCTGCAACAACACCTGCACCTTCTGCATCGTGCCATCGCTGCGAGGCAAAGAGAAGGACCGCCGACCGGGAGAGGTGCTGGCCGAGATCCAGGCCCTCGTCGACGACGGTGCCATCGAGGTCACGCTGCTGGGGCAGAACGTCAACTCCTACGGCGTCGAGTTCGGCGACCGCCAGGCGTTCAGCAAGCTGCTGCGCGCGGCCGGGCAGATCGAGGGGCTGGAGCGCATCCGGTTCACGAGCCCGCACCCCGCCGCCTTCACCGATGACGTGATCGACGCGATGGCAGACACGCCGTCGGTGATGCCGCAGCTCCACATGCCGTTGCAGTCGGGCTCGGACCGTGTGCTCAAGGCGATGCGCCGTTCGTACCGCTCCGAGAAGTTCCTCGGCATCCTCGACCGGGTCCGCGCCAAGCTGCCGGATGCCGCGATCAGCACCGACATCATCGTCGGCTTCCCCGGCGAGACCGAGGAGGACTTCCAGGACACGCTGCGGGTGGTGGAAGCCGCGCGGTTCGCCACGGCGTTCACCTTCCAGTACTCGATCCGCCCGGGCACCCCGGCGGCCACCATGGACGATCAAGTCCCCAAAAAGGTCGTGCAGGAGCGGTACGAGCGCCTGACGGCGCTCCAGGAGCGCATCTCGCTCGAAGAGAACCAGAAGGTGATCGGGCGCACGGTCGAGCTCCTCGTCGCCAACGGCGAGGGACGCAAAGACGCCGACACGCATCGCCTCAGCGGACGGGCCCACGACAGCCGGCTCGTGCACTTCGAGGTCCCGGCCGGCTCCGACCTGCCGCGTCCCGGCGACGTCGTCACGGTCATGGTCACGCAGGCGGCGCCGTTCCACCTGATCGCCGACGCGACCGACGGGGCGCCCCTGAACATCCGCCGCACGCGCGCTGGCGACGCATGGGATCGCGCGGAGGCCGCATCGTGCGCCGTGCCGTCGTCCGGCGACGCATCCGGTGCGCCGGCCCGGGTGTCGCTGGGCCTGCCGACGCTGCGCGTACGCGAGCCGCTCACCACCCCGGGCGTGGGGACCATGCCGATCTACGACCCGACGGACGGCCAGCGCTGAGCGATCACGTGCGCGCCACGGAAGGCGCGACGAACCGGACTCCCGCGCCCGACATCCTCGCGATCGTCGGTCCGACCGGAACCGGCAAGACCGACCTCTCCCTCGCCGTCGCCGAGCGTCTGGCAGCACGCGGCGTCGCCGCCGAGGTCGTCAACGCCGACGCGATGCAGTTCTACCGCGGCATGGACATCGGCACCGCCAAGCTCCCGCGCGAGGAATGGCGCGGCATCCCGCACCACCTGTTCGACGTTCTCGACGTGACCGAGGAGGCCACGGTCGCCCGGTATCAGCCAGAGGCTCGCGCGGCCGTCGACGGCATCCTGTCGCGGGGCGCCGTTCCGATTCTCGTCGGCGGCTCGGGGCTCTACGTGTCGAGCGTGATCTACGACTTCCGGTTCCCCGGCACGGATCCCGCCCTGCGGGACCGACTCGAGGCCGAGCTCGCGGCTCAGGGCCCGGGGATGCTCTACCGGAGACTGCTCGAGGTCGATCCGGCAGCGGCGAAGAACATCGGCGCCAGCAACGGCCGCCGGCTCGTGCGTGCGCTCGAGGTCGTCGCCCTGACCGGGGAGCCGGTGAGCGCATCCCTTCCGGAGGAGCCGGTGCCGTGGCGCCCGTCGGCGATCATCGGCCTGTCGGCGCCTCGCGAGGAGCTGACCGCCAGGCTCGATGCGCGCGTCGAGCGGATGTGGAGCGCCGGCCTCGTCGACGAAGCGGCCGCGCTCATCCCGCTCGGACTGGAACGCGGCGTGACCGCGAGCCGCGCCATCGGCTACGCCCAGGCTCTCGCGGAGCTGCGCGGCGACCTCACGCGCGCCGAGGCGATCGCCCAGACCCAGCAGCTGACGCGGCGGTACGCGCGGCGTCAGGTCAGCTGGTTCAAGCGCTACCCGGGCATCCGGTGGCTCCCGTACGACGGCGACGGGCTCGCCGACGGCGAGAGCCTGACCGACGCGGCGATCGCGGCCGCCGCCCTCGATAGGCTGTGATCATGGCGACAACGCTCCACTTCACCAAGGGTCACGGCACCGGCAACGACTTCGTGCTGTACTCCGACCCCGACGGTCTCGTCGAGCTGAGCGCGAGCCAGATCGCCGACATCTGCGATCGGCACTTCGGTGTGGGCGCCGACGGTGTGATCCGCGCCGTGCGCTCCAAGCACCTGCCCGAGGGCGTGGAGGCTCTCGCCGAAGACGACGGCGCGGAGTGGTTCATGGACTACTACAACGCCGACGGTTCCCAAGCCGAGATGTGCGGCAACGGCATCCGGGTGTACGTGCGGTATCTGATCGAGTCAGGGCTCGTCGACCTGGCCGACGGAGACACGCTCGCCATCGGCACGCGCAGCGGAGTGCGCGACGTGCAGCGCAATCTCACCGGATTCCAGGTCGACCTCGGCCGCTGGGCGCTCGACGGCGGCGAGCCGCTGGTGCGGGCCAAGGAGCTGCCCGTCGCGCGTCCTGGGCTCGGCATCGACATGGGCAACCCGCACGTCGTGGTCGCCGTCGCCGATGAGTCGGAGCTGGACGCGGCCGACCTGACGTACATCCCGCATCTCGAGCCGACGCCGGAGCACGGCGCGAACGTCGAGTTCGTCGTGCCCCACGACCCGCTGGTGAAAGACGGCGTCGGGCGCATCCGGATGCGCGTGCACGAGCGCGGCAGCGGAGAGACGCTGTCGTGCGGTACGGGTGCGGCAGCCGCTGCTCTCGCCGTGCGGTACTGGGCGGGATCGGGAGCGCCGAACCAGTGGCGCGTCGACGTCCCCGGCGGCACGGTGGGCGTGCGGATGTTCGCCACGGAGGACGGCGAGCACGTCGCTCTCTCGGGGCCGGCGGAGCTGGTCTACACCGGCACCCTCGACCTGGCCTAGTCGCCGGCGGCTGCGCCGTTCACGTCGTCGGCAGCATCCACGTCGACGGCGTCCACGTCGGCAGCGGGCTCGCCACCGGCCGACGAGCGCGCACGGAGCACGCGGTAGCCCTTCGACGTCGCCGCGCGTGTCGTGTGCAGGTCGGGGAACGTCGTCTGGATCCAGCGGTGCAGCGAGTCCGAGCCGAGGTTGCGCTGCACGACGAGCCACGCGTCGGAGCCGGGCTCGAGGCGGGGGAGCCATTTCTGCAGGAGATTGTGCAGCTCGTTCTTGCCGACCCGGATCGGGGGGTTCGACCAGATCGTCGTAAACAGCACGTCATCGGGAACATCTTCGGGCAGAGATGTGTTTACATTGGTGAGGCCGAGCTTCTGCGCATTCCTGCGCACCACATCCAGTGCTCGGGTATTGACGTCGACCGCCCAGACGGTCGCGTGAGGGGATTCGAGAGCAAGTGTGAGAGCCAGGGGCCCCCAGCCGCAACCGAGGTCGAGAAGCTGACCGCCGGGCGGTGCCGCGGGGACATGGTCGAGGAGCACTCGCGTACCGGTATCGATGCGCTCGGGGCTGAATATCCCGTTCGCCGTCGTCAGTTCGTAGGTCTGTCCAGCGAGGCGGACGGTGAACGGCCGGAGCTTCAGCTCGCTCTCGGGCGCTGACGAAAAGTAGTGATCTCCGCTGGCCATAAGAGGACCGTACAGGACACGAACAAACTAGGGTTAACCCGGATGCAGGACACACAGATGAACGAACGTTCAACCAACCAGGAAACACCGGCCGCCGACATCGACGTCGTGGCGCGCGTGCTCGCGAACGCCGACTCCCATGCCGGAGTGGCGCTGTTCGGCCGTGGCGCCCAGGCGCTGCAGACGTCGGCGCTCGACGACACCGGGCACGACGGCGATCAGTTCGACCGCGAGGAGCGTGCGGCGCTGCGCCGTGTCGCCGGACTCTCGACCGAGCTCGAAGACGTCACCGAGGTCGAGTACCGGCAGCTGCGACTCGAGAACGTGGTGCTGATCGGCGTCTACTCGCAGGGCTCCCTGCACGACGCCGAGAACTCGCTCCGCGAACTCGCGGCGCTGGCCGAGACCGCGGGCGCTGTGGTGCTCGACGGTCTGCTGCAGCGCCGGCCCCATCCCGACCCGAGCACCTATCTCGGCAAGGGCAAGGCGCAGGAGCTGGCCGGCGTGGTCGCCGCCCTCGGCGCGGACACCGTCATCGCGGACACCGAGCTGGCCCCGAGCCAGCGTCGTGCGCTCGAAGACGTGGTGCGCGTGAAGGTCATCGACCGCACGGCCGTCATCCTCGACATCTTCAGCCAGCACGCGAAGAGCCGCGAGGGCAAGGCGCAGGTCGAGCTCGCGCAGCTCGAGTACCTGCTCCCGCGCCTGCGCGGCTGGGGCGAGTCGATGTCGCGTCAGGCCGGTGGACAGGTCGGCGGCACCGGTGCAGGCATGGGTTCGCGTGGACCGGGTGAGACGAAGATCGAGCTCGATCGCCGCCGCATCCACACGCGGATGGCGAAGCTGCGCAAGCAGATCATCGGCTTCAAGCCGGCGCGAGAGGCGAAGCGGGCCAACCGGCAGCGCAACTCGGTGCCGTCGGTCGCGATCGCCGGCTACACGAACGCCGGCAAGTCGAGCCTGCTCAACCGCATCACCAAGGCGGGCGTGCTCGTCGAGAACGCGCTGTTCGCGACGCTCGATGCGACCGTCCGCAAGTCGATCACCGCCGATGGCCGCCTGTACACGCTGGCCGACACCGTCGGGTTCGTGCGCAACCTTCCCCACCAGCTGGTGGAGGCGTTCCGCTCGACGCTCGAAGAGGTCGCCGACTCCGATGTCATCGTGCACGTCGTCGACGGATCGCATCCGGACCCCGCGAGCCAGCTCGCCACGGTGCGCGATGTGATCGGCGAGGTCGGTGCGCGCGACCTGCCCGAGATCGTCGTCTTCAACAAGTCCGATCTGATCAGTCCGGATGACCGGCTGGTGCTGCGCGGACTCGAGCCGGGCGCGATCTTCGCGTCCGCCCGCACAGGTGAGGGCATCGACGAGGTGCTCGCCGCCATCGCCCGGCTGCTCCCGGACACGTCGATCGAGGTGGAACTGGTCGTGCCGTACGACCGGGGCGACCTGATCTCGGCGCTCCACGAACGCGGCCGGGTGCTCTCGACCGAGTACGCGGAGGACGGGACCAGGGTGCGCGCTCGCATCCAGCCCGAGTTCGAGTCGGTGTTCGAGGCGTTCGCGGTGGCTCCGGTGAACTGACACCGGCGCAGGCACAGCCGACAACAGCACGAACGACACGAGGCCGGACGGCCCAGTGCGTCACACGGTGACACACAGGTTCCGTCCGGCCTTCGTCGTTGCTAGATTTCCATTCAACCGAAGCGGGCGACCCGCTCGGTGGTGCGACAGCCGAGCCCGGCACCCGCCCGCGAACACCCCCGTGAGAACGGGGTCCTGACCCTGACCGGGACGGGCGCGGCCGAAATGGGCGGCGCGCGTCGACTCCATCCAAGAGGACGCCATGAGCTGTACCACCGCGCGGTTCTCCTTCGAGCTGTATCCGCCTCGCAGCGCCGCCGCCGCGGCCGCGCTGCCGGCGACGATCGATCGGCTCGCGGCCGCGCATCCGGACTTCATCTCCGTCACGTACGGCGCGAACGGCTCGTCGCGCACCACGTCGCTCGACGTGCTCCGCTACATCCTGCAGCACACCGATGTCAGCCCGATGGCGCACCTCACCTGCGTCGGCTCGTCGCACGCTGAGGCGAACCGGCTGATCCGGGAGTTCCTCGATGCGGGCATCCGGCGCTTCCTCGCGGTGCGCGGAGACCCGCCCGCCGACGTCCCCGCCGGCGAGACCGGGCTCGGCGACCTGCGCAGCTCCGCGGAGCTCGTGCAGCTGATCCACCGGGTGCAGGCGGAACGCGTTCCCTACGGGGAGCTGCCGGTGCCCGGAATCGACGCCCGCGCGGTGCTCGGCAGCCGGGAGCACGTGCAGATCGCGGTCGCCGCGTTTCCGAACGGTCATCCCAGCTCACATTCGGTGAGCCAGGACATCGACACCCTGCTCGCCAAGCAGGCCGCCGGGGCGAACCTCGGCATCACGCAGCTCTTCTTCCACCCCGAGGACTACCTGAGCTTCGCCCAGAAGGCCAAAGACGCCGGGGTCGCCTTCCCCATCCTCCCCGGAATCATGCCGGTCACGAGTTCCGCGCGACTGCGCCGGATGCTCGAGCTGAGCGGCGAGGACCTCCCGAGCGAGCTGGCCATCCAGCTCGAGATCGAGCCCACCGAGGAGGGCCAGCGGGAGATCGGCATCGCCTGGGCGACCGACTTCGCGCAGCGCCTGCTCGACGGCGGAGCGCCGGGCATCCACCTGTACACCTTCAACCAGCACCAGGCCGTCCTCGCCGTGCTCGAGCGCATCGGCCTGCTGCCGGGCGCCGGCACCGGCGTCGCCGGCGCAACCTCTCGCACCACCCACTGAAAAGGATCAACGCATGACCGACTTCACCACGCGTCCCGCCTTCCCGACGGGCACGATCATCGGCTACCCGCGCATCGGGCGCCGGCGCGAGCTCAAGAAGGCCGTCGAGAGCTTCTGGGCGGGCAGCACGACTGCCGCCGAGCTCGAGGCGACCGCGGCCGAGCTGCGTGCGGCCACCCGCGAGCGCCTGGCCGCTCTTGGGCTCGGCCGCACGGATGCGTCGATCCCGGAGAGCTTCAGCTACTACGACCAGGTGCTCGACGCCGCCGTCACCGTGGGAGCGCTGCCCGAGCGTTTCGCTGCGCTCGCCGACGCCTCCGGTGCCGTCGACCTCGCGGGATACTTCACCATCGCCCGCGGCGAGGGCGAGAACGCCCCCCTGGAGATGACCAAGTGGTTCGACTCCAACTACCACTACCTCGTGCCGGAGATCGGGCCGGAGACCGACTTCCGCCTGGCATCCGACCGTCTCGTGCGTGAGTTCGAGGAGGCCGCCGCTGCCGGCTTCGTGACGCGTCCCGTCATCGTCGGCCCGGTAACCTTCCTCCTGCTCAGCAAGGCGAGCGACGCGGCGCCGGAGGGCTTCCGTCCGCTCTCCCGCCTGAGCGAGCTGCTTCCGGTCTACGCCGAGCTGCTCGAGCGTCTGGCCGCGGCGGGGGCGCCGTGGGTGCAGCTCGACGAGCCGGCGCTCGTGAGCGAAAGCATCGAGGACGACCGCGCCGCCGTGCTCACCGCCGTGGCCGAGGCGTACCGCGCACTCGGCGCGGTCGCGGGACGCCCCGGGCTTTTCGTCGCGGCGCCGTACGGCAGCCTCGGCGACGCGCTGCCCGTGCTCGCCGCCTCGCCGGTCGAGGCGCTGTCGCTCGACCTGGTTCGTGGAGAGGTTCCCTCCGGACTCGACGCGGCCACGGCATCCGGTCTCGCGGGCAAGACGCTGGTCGGCGGCGTGATCGACGGCCACAACATCTGGCGCGGCGACCTCGAGGCGGCGTTCGGCCGCCTGACCGAGCTGCTCTCGCTCAGCCCTGAGGTCGCGGTGTCGACGTCAACGTCGCTGCTGCACGTGCCGCACGACGTCGAGGACGAGCAGGCGCTCCCGGCGCAGCTGAAGAGCTGGCTCGCATTCGCCGACCAGAAGGTGGCTCAGGTGGCGACGCTGGCCACCGGGCTGCTCGACGGGCATGAGTCGATCCAGGACGAGCTGAACGCCGCGTCCGCCGCTCTGGCCGACCGCGCGGCCGCGCCCGGTGTGCGCGATGCCGCGGTGCGTGCGCGTACGGCGGCACTGACCGAGAGCGACTTCTCGCGCGGCGACTACGCCGACCGGCTCGCGGCGCAGGATGCTGCGCTCGGCCTCCCGTTCCTTCCCACCACGACCATCGGCTCGTTCCCGCAGACCGGCGACATCCGCCGTGCCCGCGCACAGCTCGCGAAGGGTCTCATCTCCGAGGCCGAGTACCTCGGCCGGATGCAGGCCGAGATCAAGCGCGTCGTCGACCTGCAGGAGGAGATCGGCATCGACGTCATCGTGCACGGCGAGCCCGAGCGCAACGACATGGTGCAGTACTTCGCCGAGAACCTCGACGGCTTCGCGGTGACGCAGAACGGCTGGGTGCAGTCGTACGGCAGCCGCTGCACGCGTCCGTCGATCCTGTGGGGCGACGTGTCGCGGCCGAAGCCGATCACGGTCGAATGGTCGACCTACACGCAGACCCTCACGGCCAAGCCGGTCAAGGGGATGTTGACCGGACCGGTCACGATCCTCGCCTGGTCGTTCGTGCGCGACGACCAGGCGCTGGGCGACACCGCCCGCCAGGTCGCGCTCGCCCTGCGCGACGAGATCGCGGACCTGGAGTCGGCGGGCATCCGGATCGTGCAGGTCGACGAGCCGGCACTGCGCGAGCTGCTCCCGCTGAAGAAGAAGGACCACGCGGACTACCTCGACTGGTCGGTCGGGTCGTTCCGGCTCGCGACCGCCGGGGTGCGCGACGAGACGCAGATCCACACCCACCTCTGCTACTCGGAGTTCGGGGTCGTCATCGACGCCATCCGCAACCTCGACGCCGACGTGACGAGCATCGAGGCGGCGCGGTCGCGCATGGAGGTCGTGCACGACATCCAGACCTCGGGCTTCGAGCACGGGATCGGCCCGGGCGTCTACGACATCCACTCGCCGCGTGTTCCGAGCGTGGCCGAGGTCACCGAGCTGCTCGAGACCGCGCTGAGCGCGATCCCGGGACGCCAGCTCTGGGTGAACCCGGACTGCGGCCTCAAGACCCGCGGCTACGACGAGACCGTGGCGTCGCTCACGAACATCTTGACGGCGACGCGGGCCGTGCGCGAGAAGGCGGGCGTGCCCGCCTAGGCGGGTCGCCGGTCTCAGCTCGGTAGAGCTCAGCTCGCTGCAGCTCAGCTCGCTACACAACTCCGGAACCTCGGCCCGCCATTGGGTCGGAGTTCCGGAGTTGTGCGCGTTCGGGCAGCGTGTCGACTCCGGCATCCGGAATTGCGGACCGGCGGAACGGCGGGACGGCGGGACGGCGGCCGCGCAGCCTCGTGGCCGAGGAGAATGGCGGCATGGTCGAGATCTCGGACGCGGACTTCGAAGCGATGGTCGGCGATGTCTTCGACGCGCTGCCGGAGGACATGGTCGGACCGCTCGAGAACGTCGCCGTGCTGATCGAGAACCAGCCACCGGATGCGCGGCCGCGCCTGTACGGCCTGTACAGCGGTCATCCGCTCACCCGTCGCGGCGTCTACGGGTTCGGGGAGCTGCCGGATCGGATCACGCTCTACAAGAACAACCTCGCTGCGAACAGCGCAGACCTGACCGAGCTGCGCGCACGCGTGCGGGTCACCCTCGTGCACGAGATCGGGCACTACTTCGGGCTGGACGACGCCCGGCTGCGGGAGCTCGGCTGGGCGTGACCGGGCGCGCCGGTCGTGCGGAAGCGCGGCACCGCCCTCGTCGGTCGTGCGTTAGCGCACGACCCGCGGGCGTCAGGCGGCGCGCGGTGGCGTCAGACGGCGCGCAGCACCGCCACGACCTTGCCGAGCACCTCGGCGTAGTCGCCGAGGATCGGCTCGAAGTTCGAGTTGCGCGGGAGGAGCCACGTGTGGCCGTCGCGCTGACGGAAGACCTTGACCGTCGCCTCTTCGTCGAGCATGGCCGCGACGATGTCGCCGTTCTCCGCCGTCTTCTGGGTGCGGACCACGACCCAGTCGCCGTCGCAGATCGCCGCGTCGATCATCGATTCTCCGACGACCTTCAGCATGAAGAGTTCGCCGTTGCCCACGAGCTGGCGGGGGAGGGGGAACACCTCTTCGACCTGCTGCTCGGCGGTGATCGGCACGCCGGCGGCGATGCGGCCGACGAGAGGGACCATGGCGGCGTCGCCGACGGGCGTCTGGTTCTCGAAGTCGACGGACTCGGATGATGAGGACGGGAGGTCGATGAGGATCTCGAGGGCGCGGGGGCGGTTCGGGTCGCGGCGCAGGTAGCCGCTCAGCTCGAGCTGGTTGAGCTGGTGGGTCACGCTGGAGAGGGAGGAGAGGCCGACCGCGTCGCCGATCTCGCGCATGCTCGGCGGATAGCCCCGCTGGCTCACGGAACGGCCGATCACGTCGAGGATGGCGAGCTGTTTCTCGCTCAGGTTCTTGCGCCGGCGCGTGCCGCCGCGCTCGCGTCCTGCCTGGTTGTCGTTCGACACAGTCGTCCCTTCGTGACCCGCCATCGCATCCGGCCCGCCCGAATGTCGGTGGTGCCTGGTTGAGTGAACTCCAGACAATCGAAACTGTATCCACGATGCAGCGGCAAAACAAACATGTGTTCGAGTGTGTCTCGATATTCGTGTGAAAATCAGCCGCGATATCGCGCTTGAGGTTTCGAACATTCGAAGATATATTCGGAACACAGCTTCGCATCCGGTCTGCCGGCCAAGCGCCGGGTGCGGAATCTTAGGAGGTCACGACCGTGAGCACAGCAGCAGTCACCATGACGCCGTCGAGTTTCGACATGCCGGCGGGAGCCCGCACCCGCCTCCGCCTCACCCGACGCGGGCGCGCAGTCCTCACGACCCTCGCGTCCGTCCCGCTCGTCATCGGAGCCCTGCTTTTCGCGCTCAACAGCGGCGGCGCGGTGGCCACAGGCGATCAGACGCACGTGACGTTCCAGCAGGTCACCGTGCAGTCCGGTCAGTCCCTCTGGAGCATCGCCGAGAAGGTGGCGCCGGGTGCCGACCCGCGCGACGTCATCGCCGACATCGTCTCGCTCAACCAGCTCGACTCGGCTGTGGTCTCGCCCGGCCAGCGCATCGCCATCCCGACGCAGTACTCGCACTGACCTTCGGGTGCCGCGCACGGAACTCCGGGTGGCTCGTCGTGACCTTCGGGTCGAAGTGGCGAGCTCAGGTGGGCAGCAGCAAGACGACGTAACCATCCTGTAGGCGGAACTACCATTGAGGGGTGACTTCCCTCTCTGATCTGCCGATTCGCGATGATTTGCGGGGCAAGACCCCGTATGGCGCTCCACAGAAAGTCGTTCCTGTGGCGCTGAACGTGAACGAGAACACGCATCCGGTTCCGGATGACGTGGCGGCGGACATCGTGGCTCGCGTCGCGACCGCGATCGGCGGCGTCAACCGCTACCCGGATCGCGAGTTCACCGAGCTGCGCGAAAGCCTGGCCCGCTACCTCGGTCACGGTCTGACGCCGGAGAACATCTGGGCGGCGAACGGATCGAACGAGGTGATCCAGCAGATCCTGCAGGCCTTCGGTGGCCCGGGCCGCAGCCTGCTCGGCTTCACGCCGACCTACACGATGTACCCGCTGCTCGCCGCGGGGACCGGCACGGTGTGGCTCGCCGGCGCGCGTGACGCCGAATTCGAGCTGTCTCCCGAGACCGCCGTCGCGGAGATCGCCCGACTCGACCCCGATATCGTCATCCTCTGCGCGCCGAACAACCCCACCGGCACTCCACTCTCGCTGGAGACGATCGCGGCGGCCTACGACGCCGCCCGCGGCATGGTGGTCGTGGACGAGGCGTATGCCGAGTTCATGCCAGAGGGCGAGCCGTCCGCGCTCACCCTGCTGCCCGGACGCCCCCGCCTCCTCGTCTCCCGCACGATGAGCAAGGCGTTCGCGTTCGCCGGCGCCCGTGTCGGCTACCTCGCGGCGGACCCTGCCGCCGTCGACGCGCTTCGCCTCGTGCGACTGCCGTACCACCTCTCCGCGCTCACCCAGGCGGCGGCCGTCGGAGCGCTGGCGCACTCGGACGAGATGCTCGGGATGGTGGGCGAGATCCGCGTGCAGCGGGACCGCCTCGTCCGCGAGCTCGCGGGGCTCGGCTACCGTCCGCACCGCAGCGGCAGCAACTTCGTGCTGTTCGGGGGAGTGGCCGACCCGCACGCCACCTTCGAGGCGCTCCTCGAGCAGGGCGTGCTGATCCGGGATGTCGGCATTCCGGGGCACCTCCGGGTCACCGCGGGGACCGAGGCAGAGACCACGGCATTCCTCGCCGCGCTCGCGTCGCTGGAGCGTCCAGACGGAGCCCAGTCCTCTGCGGCCTCCCCGGTAGGCTCGGAGTCATGACCAATCGCACGGCCACCCTGCAGCGCGAGACCAGCGAGTCGAGCATCGAGCTGAGCCTCGACCTCGACGGCAGCGGCGCATCGGACATCGAGACCTCCGTCCCGTTCTTCGACCACCTGCTCACGGCGTTCGCGAAGCACTCGCTGACCGACCTGCGGGTGCGGGCGAACGGCGACACCGAGATCGACGTGCACCACACCGTCGAAGACATCGGCATTGTGCTCGGTCAGGCGATCAAGGCGGCACTCGGCGACAAGCGCGGCATCTCGCGCTACGGCGACGCCCTGGTGCCGCTCGACGAGGCGCTGGTGCAGGCCGTCGTGGACATCTCAGGGCGTCCGTACCTGGTGCACTCGGGAGAGCCGGCCGGCTTCGAATTCCACCTGATCGGCGGTCACTTCACCGGCTCCATGCTGCGTCACGTGTTCGAGGCGATCACCTTCAACGCCGCCATCACCACGCACATCACGGTCGTCGGCGGGCGCGACCCGCACCACATCGCTGAGGCAGAGTTCAAGGCGTTCGCGCGCGCGTTCCGCCAGGCCAAGGCACTGGATCCGCTCATCACGGGCATCCCGTCGACCAAGGGAGCCCTGTGAGCCGTCCTGATGTCGTCGTCTTCGACTACGGGTCGGGCAACGTCCACTCCGCCGCCAAGGCACTCGAGGCGGCAGGGGCGAACGTCGAGCTGACCGGCGACCGCTCCCGTGCACGCGACGCCGACGGCCTCGTGGTCCCCGGCGTCGGTGCGTTCCGTGCCGTCATCGACGCCCTGCGCGCCTCCCACGGCGACGAGGTCATCGACCGCCGGCTCGCCGGCGGTCGCCCCGTGCTCGGCATCTGCGTCGGGATGCAAGTGCTGTTCGACCGCGGACTCGAGCGCGGCAGCGATGCCGAGGGCCTCGGCGAATGGCCGGGCGAGATCGACCGGCTCGATGCCGAGGTGCTCCCGCACATGGGCTGGAACACCGTCGACGCCCCCGCCGACTCGGTGCTGTTCGACGGCATCCGCGACGAGCGCTTCTACTTCGTGCACTCCTACGCCGCTCAGCACTGGACGCTGGATGTCACAGCGCCGTTCCCGCAGCCGCACGTCACCTGGTCGCAGCACGGGGGGCGGTTCATCGCCGCCGTCGAGAACGGTCCGCTGAGCGCCACCCAGTTCCACCCGGAGAAGTCCGGCCACGCCGGCATCCAGCTCCTCCGCAATTGGATCGGCTCGCTCTGACCGAGTGCGGTCGCACCCATCGCCTGTCTCTGCCGCCGACGGCGCGCAGTCGTAACCCCGAGGAAGATCATGAGTGAATTCACCAGCACGCCACGGCTCGTCCTGCTGCCGGCGGTCGACGTCGCCGACGGCAAGGCCGTGCGCCTGACGCAAGGCGAGGCCGGCTCCGAGACCAGCTACGGCGACCCGATCGACGCCGCCGCCGACTGGGCGGATCAGGGTGCCGAATGGATCCACCTGGTCGACCTCGACGCCGCGTTCGGCCGTGGCGACAACCACGCGCTGCTCAAGAAGGTCATCCGTCAGGTGCGCGGCGTCAACGTCGAGCTCTCCGGCGGCATCCGCGACGACGCCTCGCTGGAGTCGGCGCTGGAGATCGGCGCCAAGCGCATCAACCTCGGCACCGCGGCGCTGGAGAACCCCGAGTGGGCCGCCAACGTGATCGGACAGTACGGCGAGGCCATCGCGGTCGGGCTGGATGTGCGCGGCACCACCCTCGCCGCGCGCGGCTGGACCCAGGACGGCGGCGACCTCTGGAGCGTGCTCGAGCGCCTCGAAGAGGCCGGATGCGCGCGCTACGTGGTGACCGACGTCACCAAGGACGGCACCCTGCGCGGCCCGAACCTCGACCTGCTGCGCGACGTGATGGAGCGCACCGAGCGTCCGGTCGTCGCGTCGGGTGGTATCTCCAGCCTCGACGACATCGCCGCGCTGCGTGAGCTCGTGCCCCTCGGTCTCGAGGGCGCGATCGTGGGCAAGGCCCTGTATGCGGGTGCGTTCACCCTGCCCGAGGCGCTGGATGTCGCGGGAGACTGACGACGGAGACCAGGCGGACCGTCGTGCACGGCACGACGGCACGTCCGGGCCGTCGCCGAGCGAGGAGGGCGCAGCGCGCCTGAGCGGTTTCGCCGCGCAGCTCGCCGCCGCGGCGGCGAACGACACGGATTCTGCGGGTCAGCCGTGGGACGGTCGCCGATTCGACGACAACGCCTTCGGAGACGACGACGGCAGCGCACCGCCGGCGCTGCTCGGGGCGCTCGCGGCGTTCCGGGCGGGAGAGGCCGGCCCGGAGGCCGTCGTCGACGCGGTGCGGACGTCGCGCCTGCTCATCCCGCTGGTCGCCGAACTCGGTGAGAGCGGCACCACCGACGCCGGTCACCTCGTCGACAAATCGCAGGAGCTGTCGATCGTCACCGTCGCCGGGCCGGATGGCCGCACGGTGCTTCCGGTCTTCTCGTCGGTGACCGCGATGCAGGCCTGGAATCCGCTCGCACGGCCCGTGCCCGCCGACGGCGCACGAGTCGCCCTCGCCGCGGCCGGCGAGGACACCGAGCTCGTGGTGCTCGACCCGACCTCGGAGACCGAGTTCGTGATCCGGCGCCCGGCGCTGTGGGCGATCGCGCAGAGCCTTCCGTGGGTCCCGAGCTTTCGCGATCCCGAGGTGTTCTCGGCTTTCGTCGATTCGATCGGCTCGGAGCTCGGGGTGCACGACATCGCCCTGCTCGCGGGCGACCCGTCGTCCCGCCTGCGCGGCGAAGAACTGGTCGTCCGGCTCGAACTCGGCGCTGGGCTGACCCGCGAGGAGCTCGACGCCGTGCTGAGCCGGCTGGCGCAGCGGTGGGCGGCCGACGACGTCATCGCCACGCGCGTCGACTCGCTGCGCGTGCAGCTGGTGGCCGCGGACTGACGGCTGGTGACGCGTCGTCAGTCGTCGTCAGGCGCGGACGGTGCGGCCGAGCATCCGGAGACCGGCGAACAGGCTGAGTGCGCCCACCACGATCACGAACACGACGAGCACGGGCACCAGCGGCCAGAAGATCAGCGCGACGCCGACGAGCAGCACCGGCACGGCGAGGCCGATGTAGGCGATCAGGAAGATCGCGGCCAGCACCTCGCCCCGGCGATCGGGTGCAGCGAGCGACGCGGCGACGCCGATCGCCGACCGGAAGAGAAGTCCGACGCCCGCACCCGCGAGCACGCCGCTGATCACGAACACGACCAGGCCCGCCGTGAGCACACCGATCGCCAGTCCGGCGAGTCCGGCGACAAGCAACGCGAGCGCCAGGACGAGCTGGGTGCGCGCCGTCGCACGCGCCAGCACGATCTGCGAGACGGCCGACGCCGCGAACACCGAGAACGGAACGACCCCGGCCATCAGCCGCGACGTCTCATGCAGCGTCCCGGCGAGCACGCTGGGCGCGAGCGACGTGAACAGCCCGAACACCGCGAAGCCGGCGAAGGCGGCGATCGCTGCGGCCGAGAACGCACTGCGTGAGCCGGCCGGAAGCGAGACGCGCTGCGGGCGGTAGGCGGGTCGCTCCTCGGCCCGCTCGACCGTCTCCGGAACGAGCGCGACAGCGACGGCGGCGATCGCCAGGATGACCAGGAACACCACGTACGGCAGCAGCAGCGGCTGCGGCAGGAACTGGGCGAGGGCGCCCGCGATCAGCGGGCCGAGCGCGAGACCGCCGGTGTTGACGGCGGTCGACACGGTGCCGGACAGGCGCGGGCCCTCGTCCGGCCGGGCGACGGACCGCAGTTCGCTGAGGTGGGCCGTGGCGCTGGCCGTGAGCGCACCGACGCCGACTCCGGAGATCACCCGGGCGACGAGCAGCCCGCTGACGTCGTTCCAGAACACGAACAGCACCGCGGCGACGATCTCGAGCACGATGGCGACCAGCACCATGCGACGCCGCCCTGCCCAGTCGCTGATGTGCCCGATGAGGAACAGGCTGGCGATCACGCCGACGGCGTAGGCGGCGAAGATGACGGTCACGACCCAGGTCGGGAAGCCGTCGCGCTGCTGGTAGAGCGCGTAGAGCGGAGTGGGCAGGGTCGAGAACGCCATCACCGCGAGGAACGCCGCGGCGATCACCCAGAAGCCGGTGCCGTGGCGCAGGCGCCACGCGGATCGACGGGAACGGGATGCGGTGGCGCTGGTGGTGCTGGAAGCGCGGGTGGTGCGAGTGGGGGCCGTGGTCGTCATGCTTTGATGATGCGCTCGACCGATGATCGTATCCAACGGATATCAGCGATGCTGACAATCGGAGTTTACGATTGCCACATGGAACTCCGCCAGCTCGAGTACTTCCTCGCCGTCGCCGACGAACTCAACTTCACACGCGCGGCCTCGCGCGTGTTCGCTGCGCAGTCGACGGTGTCGGCGGGTATCAGGTCGCTGGAGCGGGAGCTCGGCGGCGCGCTCTTCGACCGCGACCCGCACGGCGTGCGACTGACCGTGCTCGGCCGGCGTGTGATCGACGCCGCCCGGGAGACGCTGCGCGCGGGGGAGCGCCTGCACGAGCTCGCCGACACCACGGGCGGGTTGCGGGGGCAGGTGCGGGTCGGCATCTTCACCAACCTGACGACGATCGACCTGCCGGGCATCATGGGCGAGTTCCACGCCCGGCACCCACTGGTAGACCTCCTGCTCGGGCCGTCGCCGAGCGGCTCGACAGGGCTGGCGAAGGACGTGCGCCTCGGCAACGTCGACGTCGCGTTTATGGGCCTACCTGGGCGCGCACCCGGGCTGCTGCATCAGGAGCTCGCTGTGTCGCCCTTCGTGGCCGTGCTCGCCGAGGACCACCCGCTCGCCGGGAGGCAGGCCGTCTCGCTCGCCGCACTCGCCGACGAGCCGTTCATCGACGCGCGGGCGGGCTTCGGCAATCGCGTCACGCTCGACCGCGCACTCGACGAGCGCGGCCTCACCCGCCGCATCTCGACCGAGGTGTCCGACCTGGGGGAGATCCCACGGTTCGTCGCGGCCCGCCTCGGCGTGGCGGTGCTCCCGGCGCTCACGGTGATTCCGGCCGACGGCGCCGTGACCAGGCCGCTGACGGAACACATCGAGTGGATGCTCAGCGCCGTCTCGCGCCCGCGGCCGAGCGCCGCCTCTGCTGCCCTGCTCCGGTTGCTCGCCGAGCGGTTCGCACAGCCGTCCGTCGTCGGCTGAGCGCCCGGGCGCGACGCGCGGCTCCGTCCGGCGGTCTCGTAGGCTGGAGGAACCATGACCGTCTTCGCCGCAATCGTCCTGTTCCTCAACGCCGTCTTCAACATCTTCGCGTGGCCGCGGTTCTTCTCACGCGTGGCGAAGGACACACGGGCACGCGATGCGGCCGGCAAGGCGACTCCGTTCCTGATCGTGCACGGCGTGCTGCTCGCCGTCGCGCTCGTGCTCGCCCTGGTATCGCTGGTCGCCGGGGTGCTGTTGCTGCTGGTGTGACGCCGGTGGCAGCATGAACCCATGGCTCTGAACATCACCGGCGACGCTGAAGCGGACGCCGTGCTCGACTCCTCCGCGTTCGCCCTGCTCGTCGGGATGCTGCTCGACCAGCAGGTTCCGATGGAGACGGCCTTCGCCGGGCCCGCCAAGCTGCTCGACCGCATCGGCGCGCTCGACCCCGCCACCATCGCCGCCTACGATCCGGATGCTCTGGCCGCGGTCATGAAGCAGCCGCCGGCGGTCCACCGGTTCCCCGGCTCGATGGGAGGCCGCGTGCAGGCGCTCGCCGCGGCGATCGTCGACGAGTGGGGCGGGGACACGGCGGCGATCTGGACGTCGGGCGACCCGGACGGCGCGGAGATCCTGCGGCGGCTCAAGGCGCTGCCCGGTTTCGGAGAGCAGAAGGCGAAGATCTTCCTGGCGCTGCTCGGGAAGCAGCGCGGTCTGGATGCCGCGGGCTGGCGGGAGGCCGCCGGTGCCTACGGCGAGCACGGCTGCTACCGGTCGGTCGCCGACATCGTCGATCCGGCGTCGCTCACGAAGGTGCGCGAGACGAAGCGCGCGATCAAGGCGGCGGCCAAAGCGTCCTGACCGCCGCCGTCCGACGTCACATCGTCGTCGTCAGGCGCGCGGCGACGGCAGGTCGAGGTTCCAGTGCCGGGAGACCAGGAGCAGCCACGAGTCCGCAGCGTCGGCGTCCGTCTCGTGTCCTGGCGGGCCGTGGGTGAGGTAGAAGCGGGAGACCACGCGCTGCGATCCTTCTGCGTCGCCGTACAGCACATCCACCGCGAAGCCGTCGCCCATGGCCCCCGCGCGCGCAGCCTGGAAGTCGTCTGACTGCGGATCCCGGATGGCGACCTGGCAGAACCCCGGATCGTTCGTCGGCACATAGATGTCGCGGGTCAGGCGGTGGAACTGCTCGACGTCCGCCAGCGGGGCACGGGGATCCGGGGGCAGGTGCCAGCCGTGCAGGATCGCGACGCCCGCCCCGGCGTTCCGCACGGACATCACGAGGTAGACGGTGTCGTCGGTGATCTCGAGGGCCGCGCGACCGCCGCGCGCGATCATCCACTTGCCCTCCATGAACCGCACCTTCTGCGGCGGGTCCGACCAGTTGGACGGCAGCAGGATCGGACGCAGTCCCTCGAGCAGGGCGCGCTCGGCGAGCCGTGCCGACCGGTTCGCGGAGCGGGTGGACGCGAAGGTCGCGGCGGCCAGGGCGGTCGTGCCCACGGCCGTGCCGAGATCGGCGGCGAGAACCCAATCGAACATAGCCGACATTCAACGCCATCCTGAGGTGCCGGCGAAAGAGGTGATGCGGGCTGGCGAGGGCCGACGACGGGGGCCAGACTGAGGGGATGACGGACCAGAGCCCCGCCGCAGTGCCGCCGATCGTCGCCGCAGCGATCGCCGCCGCGAACGCCCACGACACCGATGCGTTCCTCGACGCGTTCGCGCCCGGTGGCGCCGTCGACGACTGGGGTCGCGTGTTCACCGGACCCGAGGCGATCCGGGGCTGGAGCGACCGGGAGTTCATCGGGGTGGACGTCACGCTCGGCGACCTGCGCGGCGATCCCGTCGACGGAGGGGTGGCGGTGACCGCTCAGGTCGGGGGACGCGGCTTCAACGGCCCGTCGACGTTCACCTTCCTCGTCGGCGACGCAGGCATCGAGCGGATGACGATCACCGCGTAGCTGCACCCCCGAGGGAGGCGAGCGTTCACGCTCGTGGCCCGCGACGCGGGCGTTGTCGCACGGTGCCGATACGCTCGATGGGAAGGCCAACCTCGGGCGGCATCGACCCGCCCGGCCGGCCGGTGGAAGGGATGGGCATGTTCCTGCTCGACGGCGTGGTGGTCACCAGCGCGAGCGACCTGACCGCGGCCTCCAAGTGCGAGTTCGCGTTCCTGCGCACGCTCGACGTCAAGCTCGGCCGCATCGAGGCCGCCGAGGAGATCGAGGACCCGATGTACGTGCGCTCGTCGCGCCTCGGCGACGAGCACGAGCACCGCATCCTCGAGCGCTACCGCGATCGTTTCGGAGCCGGCGTGGCCGAGATCGAGCGGCCGGAGTCCCTGACGGCCGACACACTCGCGGCGGCGGTGGAGGAGACGCGCTCGGCGTTCGCGGACGCGCCCGACGTGGTGTTCCAGGCCACCTTCTTCGACGGCGCCTTCGTGGGCTTCGCCGACTTCATCGTGCGCCTCCCCGACGGACGCTACCGGGTGCAGGACTCCAAGCTCGCCCGAAGCGCGCGCGTGACGGCCCTGCTGCAGCTGGCCGCCTATGCCCAACAGCTCGAGCGGCTCGGCATCGCCACCGATGAGACGGTCGAGCTGCTGCTCGGCGACGGTTCGGTGAGCGAGCACCGCCTGCACGACATCGTGCCGGTGTACCGCAAACGGCGGGCCCGCCTTCTGTCGATCATCGAGTCCCATCTCGCCGCCGAGGGCCCCGTGCAGTGGGGGGATCCGCGCTTCACAGTGTGCGGGCGCTGCGACGCCTGCGACGCCGAGATCCAGGCGTCGCGGGATGTGCTGCTCGTGGCGGGCGTGCGGGTGACGCAGCGGGCGCACCTGTTCGAGGCGGGCATCCGGACCATCGAGGCGCTCGCCGAGTCGAGCGGCGCGGTGGCGGGGATCGCCGAGAACACGCTCGCGGGGCT
This sequence comes from Leifsonia sp. 10N434, assembly GCF_056394405.1. Lineage (NCBI taxonomy): Bacteria > Bacillati > Actinomycetota > Actinomycetes > Micrococcales > Microbacteriaceae > Leifsonia > Leifsonia sp. 10N434. The sequence continues at coordinate 67,010 of NZ_JBFTHV010000008.1, forward strand.
GCGTCAGCAGGCGCGGCTTCAGCTGGACGCCGTCGAGGGCTCGCCGCCGCCCGTGACCGTCTACAACGCGCCGGCGCTCGCCGTGCTGCCGGAGCCAGACGACGGCGACATCTTCTTCGACTTCGAAGGCGATCCGCTCTACACCGAGGGCGACGGCACGCGCTGGAACCTCGACTACCTCTTCGGGCTCGTCGACGACCGGGCGGAGTTCACCGCATTCTGGGCGCACGACTTCGCGGCCGAGCGGATGGCGCTCGAAGCGTTCCTGGCGTTCGTGAAGGAGCGCAGGCGCAGGTATCCGCGCATGCACATCTATCACTACGCGTCGTACGAGCGCACGCACCTGCTCTCCATCGCGGCCCGGCACGGCGTCGGCGAAGAGGATGTGGACCAGCTGCTGCGCGACAATGTCCTCGTCGACCTGTATCCGCTGGTGCGCAAGGCGCTGCGGGTCGGATCGCGGTCGTACTCGATCAAGAATCTCGAACCGCTCTACATGGGGACCGAACTCCGCGAGAGCGATGTGACCAACGCGGCCGACTCGATCACGGAGTACGCGAACGCACGTGATCTCCTCCAGCTCGGCCATGAGGCGGAGGCGCAACGGATGCTCGACGCGATCGGGGACTACAACCGGTACGACTGCGTCTCAACGCTCCGCCTCCGCGACTGGCTGCTGGCCCGAGCACGGGAGAGCGGCATCCGCATCGGCGAGAATCCACCGGACGACACCGCCGTCGAACTCGAGCCATCGACGCTGCGCGACGCGCTGCTCGCACTCGCCGGCGACCCGCTCGACCCCGAGCGCACCGCCGACGAGACGGCGGCCGCCTTCGCCGCCGCCGCGATCGACTACCACCGGCGGGAGCAGAAGAGCTTCTGGCAGGCGCACTTCGCTCGACTCGTGCAGCCCATCGAGGAGTGGGAGGACACGAGGGACGTGCTCGTGATCGAGGAGTCCCGTGTCGTGCGCGACTGGTACCGCGAAGCCGCGCAGCGCACCGACCGGCGGGAGCTCCTGCTCCGCGGCCGTCTCGCACCGGGCAGCTCGATCCGGCCCGGTGATCAGGCGGGTCCGTTCCTGCTCTACGAGTACCCGGGGCCGTTCCCCTCCGGCTCGAGCGAGCCGGGGGCGCGGTCCGCTCGCACCGTCCGTGTCGCGGAGATCTACGACGACGGATCCGTGCTCGTCGAGGAGACGCTGCCGCCGGAGGCTGCGCACTACGCCACGCTGCCGAGCGCACTCGCACCGCCGAAGCCGTTGCCGGTCGGCCGCCAGAAAGCGGCCATCGACTCGTGGGCGGAAGAGCTCCTCGCCGCCCAGCCGGGCTGGCCGGCCGAGCCGATGACGGATGTGCTGCGCCGCGTCCCTCCGCGCACGCGGTCGGGCGCGCTCGCACCCGACACCGGCGAACCCATCGCCGCCGTCGTGGCCGGCGTGCTCGATCTCGACGGCTCATACCTGGCGGTACAGGGCCCGCCCGGCACCGGCAAGACCTACCTCGGCGCCCGCGTCATCATGGCGCTCGTGCGCGACCACGGCTGGAAGATCGGCGTGGTGGCCCAATCGCACACGGTGGTCGAGCACCTGCTCGACGCCGTCGTCGGCGCCGGGCTCGACGCCGCGCTGGTCGGCAAGGTTCCCAAGTCGGGCGGCGACGAGGGTGGCCACCTGTTCACGCCGCTCGAGAAAGACGGCCAGCTGCTCTTCGCGCTCGACCACGCCCAGACGGGATACGTCGTGGGCGGAACGGCGTGGGACTTCTCGAATGCAGCCCGCATCCCGCGCCGCGGCCTCGACCTGCTCGTCGTCGACGAGGCGGGTCAGTTCTCGCTCGCCGCGACCATTGCGGCCGGGGTCTCCGCGCGCAACCTCCTGCTGCTCGGCGACCCGCAGCAGCTTCCGCAGGTGAGCCAGGGCACGCATCCGGAACCGATCGACGAGTCGGCCCTCGGCTGGGTGAGCGAGGGCCACGACGTGCTCCCGCCGGAGCTGGGCTACTTCCTGGCCGAGAGCAGGCGGATGCATCCGGCGCTCGCTGCACCGGTCTCCGAGCTCTCGTACGAGGGCAAGCTCCGCGCGCATCCCGAGTCGTCGCTGCGCTCGCTCGCCGGTATCGAGCCGGGGCTGCATCCGGTTCCGGTGACGCACACCGGCAACGCGACGGAATCGCCCGAAGAGGCGGCTGTCGTGGTCGCCCTGGTGCAGGACACGCTCGGTGCGCTCTGGACCGATCCGAGCACGGGTCGTACGGACGATCCGCTCACCGAGGGCGACCTGATCGTCGTCACGCCGTACAACGCCCAGCTCGCCCTGGTTCGGGCGGCGCTCGACGAGGCGGGCCTCACGGGGGTGCGCGTGGGGACGGTCGACAAATTCCAGGGTCAGGAGGCGGCGATCGCCATCGTGAGCCTCGCGGCCTCGTCGGCGGCCGACGTGCCTCGCGGCATGCCGTTCCTGATCATGAAGAACCGTCTGAACGTCGCGATCTCGCGCGCCAAATGGGCGGCGTTCCTGGTGCATTCGCCCGAGCTCACGGAGTACCTTCCGATCACACCGGCTGCGGTGGCCGAGCTGAGCGCCTTCATCCGGCTGATCGAGACCGAGTGACCGGCGCGCGCCGACGGCCTGGTGTTACGCTCATGGCGTGTCACCGGAAGAGCTGGAGACGCTCGTGCACCTGCGCCGAGCCCGCGACCTCATCGATCGGGACTACGCGAGCCCGCTCGACGTCCCGACGATCGCGAGCCACGCCCTGATGTCACCGGCCCACTTCTCGCGCCAGTTCCGCGCCGCCTACGGGGAGACGCCGTACAGCTACCTGATGACCAGGCGCGTCGAACGGGCCATGGCGTTGCTGCGCGGCGGGATGAGTGTGACCGACGCGTGCATGGCCGTCGGCTGTACCTCGCTCGGATCGTTCAGCTCGCGCTTCACCGAGCTCAACGGCGAGACGCCGAGCGCCTATCGCGCACGGGAGCACGCCGCGGTGCTGGCCATGCCGTCGTGCGAGGCGAAGCAGCGCACCCGCCCGCGTAAGGACAGGCCAGCGGACGCCGCCGCACGCGAACGCACATCGAGCAGTTTCGAAGAAGTCGCCGTCGCCGCCCATTCGTAGGGTGGTGTCATGACCATCTCACTTCAGTACTCCAACATCACCGTCAACGACCCGCAGGAATCGCTCGCGTTCTACCGCGACGCACTCGGACTCGACGTCGTGCAGGACGTCGAGTCGGGCGGCCACCGCTGGATCACGCTCGGTTCGACGTCGCACCCGGGCACCGAGATCGTGCTCTCCGACCCGCACGCGGGACGGTCGCAAGCCGACGGCGACAGCCTGCAGGAGCTGCTCGTCAAGGGCGTGCTCTCGCCGATCGTGTTCAAGACAGAAGACGTGGATGCCACGTTCGAACAGGTGCGCGCATCCGGCGCCGAGGTGCTCCAGGAGCCGATCGACCAGCCGTGGGGGCCGAGGGACTGCGCGTTCCGCGACCCGAGCGGCAACATGGTCCGCTTCCTTCAGTCGCAGCCGCAGCCTCAGGACGCGTGACACGGGTTCCCGCACGGTAGTGGTGGGGCCACGCGCGTTCCGGTGAACGATCGGTGAACTACGTGCCGACACGGATGCAGGCCGAGGGTGACGCCGAGCACACTGGGAGGCACCGGCAGACAGCCGGCGCAGTTCTTTCGTCAGGAGGTGTGCGATGGTCACCGTCGCGACCTGGAACATCGAGAACTTCTTCTCCCCGGGCACCGAATTCGGTCCGGCGACGCAGGCGATCTTCGACCGCAAGGTCGCGCTGCTCGCCTCCACGATCACGAGCGCCGGCGTCGACGTCGTCGCCCTGCAGGAGGTCGGGGACCTCGGGGCGTTCGACGCCCTCCTCGCCGCGCTCGGCGCCGGGTGGACCGGGCAGCTCTCGACCTTCTTCGAACCGTCGCACGCCATCCGGGTCGGGTTCGCCACACGCGTCCCGGTGACGGCGACGAGCGAATACGCCGACATCCCGCTCCAACTGCAAGGCGTTCCGACCGACGATGCGGGAGCGGCGCTCACCCGGATGGGCCGCGGCGCGCTCCGGGTGCGGGTCTCCGTGAACGGGAACGACCTCGACCTGGTCAGCGTGCACCTCAAGTCCAAGCTGCTCAGTTTTCCCGGCGGACGGTTCCAGCCGCACGACGAGGGGGAGCGCGCCCGCTACGCCGCGTACGCGCTGCTGCGTCGTGCAGCGGAGGCAGCAGCCGTGCGCTACTTCGCCAACGATCTGCTCGATGGCCACGGGACGACGCAGCGGCTGATGGTGATGGGGGACTTCAACGACGGGGTCGACGCTGCGACCACGCAGATCGTGAACGGCCCTCCCGGGAGCGAGATCGGGACGGGCGGCGAGGACCAGCCGGACGCCGGCGACGGCTGGCGCCTGCTCAACCTCGCTCCGTTGATCCCGCCCGACCGTCGCTTCAGCCGCATCTATCGAGGGAACCGCGAACTGATCGACCATCAATTCGTCTCGAGGGCCCTCCGCTCGAGCATCCAGAGCGTGACGACGATCACCGGCGCCGTGGCACTGCCGTCGATCGACGACCGGGCGACGGCCCGCAAGGACGCGCCCATCTCCGACCACGCCATGGTGGTGTCGCAGCTCGATCTCTGATCCCGACGTCGCGTCGTCGCGTCGCTCAGGAGGCCGCGGCCTCCTCGAGGGAGCGCAGCTCGAACTCGCGCACCCGGCGGGGGATCGTCGCGCCGCACGTGCTGAGCAGCGGCTCGGAGAGCGTCTCACCCACCTCGACCACGAGCCGCTCGCCACCGTGATCGAGCTCGACCGTCCAGCCGTGCGGATGGGCGTGCTCGGACACCACCCGGAAGGCCTCGATGGCGTCGTCCCCCGTGTGCTCGCGGGCGAACTCCTCGGCGGCCTGGGCGACCGTGCTGAGGGCGGTGCGGCCGCGCAGATACTCGCGCGCGACGCGTCCGTCGGCGTACGCAGCGACGACGGCCTCGGCCTCGGCCGCCGGAACGCGCCCGTACAGGAGCCCGTGCGGGAAGACGATCATGGTCGCCGCGAACCGGTCGCCGCCGAGATGCGAGCACTCCCAAGTCTCGTCGGGATGCGCGGCCGCCAGCGCCTCGACGACCGGGCGCCCCCGCACCGCGCAGCACTGGTCATGGCGTGCATGGGTGCAGACCGCGTAGATCGGGCGGTCGGACGGTTCGCCGGCCGAGCCGTCGAGTGGAATCTCGAGCAGCTCCTCCACCCGGTCGACCCGGCCCCACCGGATGCCCGCCCGCCCCGGCCGGCAGTCGACGAGGGCCCAGCGCCAGGAGGACTGCGACCGGCGCTCCTCTGCGCGCAGCCGGGTGCGCCGGATCGCCAGAGGCCGGATGCCCGCCGCCTCCGCCCGCGTGACGAGCGCCCTGCTCACCGACGTGTCGAGCGCGGACGCGAAGAACGCGTGAGCTCCCCACGCGCTCTCGACCTCGACGAGCAGCCAGCGCTCGCCGAACCCGGCCGTGCCCGGCAGCGGATCGCCGCGCTCGAGCGAACGGTCGCTGCAGGGCAGCCATCCGGGCTCAGTCACGGGCGGCCGGCACCACGATGCCTTCGCGCAGCAGCCGACGCACGACGACTAGGGCGGATCCGGCGTCGAGCCCGGGGAGGTCCTGTGCCGACACCGGCTCGCCGCTGAGCAGGCGCCGGACGGCGGCGGACGCCTCGGCGGGCAGCGTCACCGTCTTCTGCGGCAGGCGGATCGCCACCGTGCCCTCGGTCGTGGCGACCCGCGGATGCGACCCCGGTCGCACCGTCACCACGGTGTCCGCCGGATCGGTGCCGTCGAGCGCAGCGATCAACTCCGTGGTGGCGAGCGGTCGCACGGGCGCAGCAGGGGTGTCCTTCGCCCACCGCTCCGACAGGCTCCGTGAGACGGCACTGGTCGCCGCCGGTGCGCCGGCTTCCAGTGCGGCGATCAGGTCGGCGATCGTTTCCTCGACGATCGGTCGCAGGGCGTCGGTGTCGGCCGGGTCGAAGCCGAGCGGAAGCGATGCGCGCAGAGCCGCCGCATCGGCAGCCCGGGCGATCGCCTCCTGCACGATCTCGTGACGGGTGTAGGCCGCGACCCCGATCGTCAGGTGGATGGAGATCCCGCCGAGAGCGGTGGCCGAGTGGATCCAGCCGCGCGGCAGGTACAGCGCGTCGCCGGGACGGAACGTGGCGTCGATCGCCGGCGTCCCCGCAGCACGCGTGGCCACCGCCTCGCGGTGATCGCTCCACGGCTGGTCGCGCAGCGGATCGGGGTGGACGGGCTCGTGGATCACCCAGTGCTTCTCGCCCGAGATCTGCAGCACGAACACATCGTGCACGTCGTAGTGCGGATCGAATCCGCGCGAGGAGGCCGGCGTGATGTACGCGTTCACCTGGCATGGATGCCCGAGTTCGGCGGACAGCCTGCGCGTGAACTCCGCGATGGGCGGCCAGGTGCGGTGCAGCCCCTGGAGCACCAGGGTGGCGCCGTCCGCGAACTCGGCCAGCACCTTCTCCGAGCTCACCTGGTCGCCGATCTCCGCGCCGAAACCGCCGGACGCCGTGTAGCGCGCGGGCGGGAGCACGGTCCCCTCCTTCGCCATCCGGATGAACGGTGTGCGCAGAGCGCGCGAGGAGATCAGTTCGTCGACATCGTCGCGGCTGAAGAGATCCGAGAAGTCGTGATCGGATTCCGCTGCCGTGGTGAGGAGCGGGCGCCGTGACCAGTAGTCGGACGCGAACGCGTCCCGATCGACGGCGATGCAGCGCGAAAGCGCGGACCGGTCGCCCGGTCCGCGCTCGTCATCCGTCATCAAGCGGATCCGTCGGCGCCGCCGTCGTGGCCACCGGCGTTCGCTCCGCCGTCGGCCGGACCTTCGCCGGCCGATCCGTCGGCTCCGCCGTCGTGTCCGCCCGGGTTGGCTCCGCCGTCGGCCGTGCCCTCTCCGGCCCCACCGTCGGCTCCGCCGTCGTGCCCGTTCGGGTTGGCTCCGCCGTCGGCGGGTCCTTCGCCGCCGGACGCCGGATCGGTGGTGATGTCGTCGTCGTTGATCGAGCTCATGTACAGCCTCCACTTCGCGGTTCGGCGGCGGTCGCCGTCGACGCTCACACTACGCGCGGGGCGCACGTGCGTCGATGTGCTCATGCCGTCACATTTCGGAACACGTTTTGAGACTCCCGCCGCGATCGGGGAGGCTCGAGGAGCCGTCAACCGTGCGCCGGTACCCTCACACCCCTTCACAAGAGAGGCACAGCCATGTCCGATTCCACCCCTCCCACCCCCTCCCTTCCGGAGAAGCCGAAATCGAGAACGGGCTGGATCGTCGGGATCGGCATCGCCGCCATCGCGGTCATCGTCGCGGTCGTGCTCATCGTCGTCAACCTGGCGTCCCCCGGTTCGTCGGCCGAGGCCAAGCGCGTCACCGTCAAGATCGGCACCACCGAGCAGGCGGCGCCGTACTGGACCGTGCTGAAGAAGGCGGCCGCCAAGGAGAACATCGACATCCAGGTCGTCGGGTTCAGCGACTACACCCAGGCGAATCCGGCGCTGAAGAGCAAGCAGATCGACCTGAATCTGTTCCAGCACCTCCTGTTCCTGGCGAACTACGACGTGTCCGACAACGCCGATCTGGTGCCGATCGCCTCGACCATCGTTGTCCCGCTGCCCCTCTACTCCGACAAGTACAAGGCCGTCGCCGACATCCCCACGGGCGCGAAGATCGCGATCCCCAATGACGCGACCAACCAGGCGCGCGCTCTCCTCGTTCTTCAGGAGGCCGGTCTGCTGAAGCTCAAGAACGGCGGCACCGTCCTCTCGACTCCGGCCGACATCGACGCGTCGGCGTCGAAGGTGACCGTGCTCCCCGTGGACGCCGCGCAGACCGCTCCCGCGCTCAACTCCGCCGACGGCGCGATCGTGAACAACAACTTCGCGCTCACCGCCGGCCTCGACCCCAAGTCCGCGATCTTCCAGGACGACCCGAAGAAGTCCGCCGCCGAGCCGTACATCAACGCGTTCGTGGCCCGCAGCGCGGACAAGGACAACGCCACCTACAAGAAGATCACCGAGCTCTACCACACCAAGCCGGTGCAGGATGCGGTGCTCGCCGAGTCCAAGAACACCGCGGTCATCGTGCAGCGCCCGCAGTCCGAACTGATCTCGATCCTCGACGAGCTGAAGAAGACCGTGAAGGCGGCGAACTAGTACCGATGCCTCTCATCGAGTTCCGCGAGGTCACGAAGTCCTTCCGCTCCGGCGACGCGACGATCACCGCGATCGACGGCGTGAGCCTGTCGATCGAACGCGGCGAGATCTTCGGGATCATCGGATACTCGGGCGCGGGCAAGAGCACGCTCGTGCGGCTGGTCAACGCGCTCGAGAAGGTGACGAGCGGTGCGATCCTCATCGACGGCGTGGACATCACGCAGCTTCCCGAACCGAAGCTGCGGGGTGTCCGCGCCGGCATCGGCATGATCTTCCAGCAGTTCAACCTGTTCCGCTCGCGCACGGTGTTCGGCAACATCGCGTACCCGCTCAAGGTGGCCGGCTGGCCGAAGGAGAAGCGGAAGGAGCGGGTGGCCGAGCTGCTCGCGTTCGTCGGTCTGACAGAGAAGGCGTGGGTCTACCCCGACCAGCTGTCCGGCGGTCAGAAGCAGCGCGTCGGAATCGCGCGCGCACTGGCCACGAATCCGGCCATTCTGCTCGCCGACGAGTCGACGAGCGCGCTCGACCCCGAGACGACGGCCGACGTGCTCGCCCTCCTCAAGCGGGTCAACCGCGAGCTGGGCGTCACCATCATGGTGATCACGCACGAGATGGAGGTCGTGCGCTCCATCGCCGATCGCGTCGCCGTGCTCGACGCCGGTCGCGTGATCGAGAGCGGCAGCGTCTTCGAGCTGTTCAGCGACCCTCAGACCGTCACGGCGCAGCGGTTCGTCGGAACCGTGCTGCGCAACCAGCCCGAGGCCGACGATCTGGAGCGGCTGCGCGGCAAACACTCCGGACGCATCGTGTCCGCGCGCATCCACGACGACGGGCGACTGGGAGCGGTGCTCTCGGATGCGGTCGGCCGGCACAACGTCCGATTCGAGATCGTTTTCGGCGGCATCAGCGCGCTGCAGGGCCGCTCCTTCGGCAGCCTCACCCTCGAGCTCATCGGCGAGGACGCCGGCGTGGACGCGCTGATCGCCGACCTCCGCGCGGTCACCGAGGTCGAGGAGGTGGCGGCATGAGCGACTGGTCGCAGCTGTTGCCCGTCTACCTGGAGTCCATCGGGCAGACGCTCTGGATGGTCAGCGCGACCCTCGTGCTCGGCGGCATCCTCGGTCTGGCGCTCGGCGTGCTGCTCTACACCACGCGTCGCGGCGGCATTCTGGAGAACCGCCCGCTCGCGGCGGTGCTCAATGTGCTGGTGAACTTCATCCGCCCGATCCCGTTCATCATCTTCATGACGGTGGTCGCGCCCCTCACGCTGAGTCTGTTCGGCACCTTCATCGGTACGGCTGCCGCGATCTTCCCGATGACGATCGCCGCGACCTTCGGCATCTCGCGCATCGTCGAGCAGAACCTCGTGACCATCGATCCCGGTGTCATCGAGGCGCCCCGCGCGATGGGCGCGAGCCCGCTGCGCATCATCATGACCCTGCTCATCCCGGAGGCGCTCGGGCCGCTCATCCTGGGCTACACCTTCGTGTTCGTCGCCATCGTCGACCTGTCGGCGGTCGCCGGCGGTCTCGGCGGCGGGGGACTGGGCTACTTCTCGATCGCCTACGGCTACCAGCGGTACGACTGGACGGTGACGTGGGTCGCCGTGATCACGATCGTGGTGCTCGTACAGGCCGCGCAGTTCCTCGGGAACTGGCTGGCGCGCAAGGCGCTGCGCCGCTGACCCGCCGTACAATACGGAAAGGGCATCATATGACTTCCGTATCGAATGACGACACCGCAGAGCAGCGCCGCCGGCGACGCGCCGGTGCGGACATCAAACGCGCGCTGCGGGAGCTCAACAACCAGGTGGCGCTGCTCAACAACCAGGTGGGCTCCCGCGTCGACCTGCGCCCGGTCGACCTCGACTGCCTCGACGTCATCGCCTTGCACGGCCCCCTGAGCCCCAGCGAACTCGCGCACAGGGCCGGTGTGCACCCTGCGACGGTCACCGGCATCCTCGACCGCCTGGAGAAGAACAACTGGGTCGTGCGCGAACGCGAGGGTGCGGACCGGCGTGCCGTGCTGGTGCGCGCGCTTCCGGATCGTGCCAGGGAGCTCTTCACGCTCTACGGCGGCATGAACGCCGCGATGGACGATCTCTTCGACGACTATTCGGAGGAGCAGCTCGCCACCCTCGCGGACTTCCTGCAGCGCGCGTCGGCCGCGGGACTGGTCGAGACGGCGGCGCTCGCCGAGGGATGACGGACGCCGTTCAGCCGCGGTAGCGTCCGACCGGCCGCAAACGCAGGGGAGTCTGCGCGTACTCGTCGAGGGCGTGCACGATCCAGCCGACCGCGCGCGCCGTGGCGAAGATCACCTCGCCGGCGTCGTCGGGCATCCCGGAGGCGAGGGCCAGCCCTGCGAGAGCGAGATCGACATTCGGATGCGCGCCGGTGCGAGCGACGATCGGTGCCGCGAGGCGTTCGACCGCCTCGGCGACGGACGACGCCGCCGGATCGTCGCCGAGCATCCCGAGCAGCAGGCGTGCCCGCGGGTCGATTCCGCGGTAGAGCGGCTGGCCGAAGCCGGGGACCGGCCCGCGGCCGGCGACCATCGTGTCCGCGATGACGCGTTCGGGATGCTCGCCCGAGACGACGCGCTCGAGCATCCGGTAGGCCGCGCGACTGGCGTTGCCGTGCAGAGGCGAGTCGAGCGCGCCGAGCCCCGCGGTGACCACCGCGTACGGGTTCGCCCTCGCCGAGGCTGCGGCCCGGGCGGCCAGCGTCGAGACGGCGATGTCGTGGTCGATCAGCAGCACGAGCGCGGCGTTCAGCAGGCGCAGGTCCGACGGTGCCGGCGGCCGGTCGCTGAGCCGCAGCCACAGGCGTTCGGCGATCGAGGCGGTTCGCGTGCGGGGCTCCTGCCGGTCCACGCCCGTCGCAGCTGCGGGAGCACGCGTGCGGAGCACTTCGGCCATACCGGCCACCAGCGCTTCGGCGGCAGGCACGACCGACGCGGGGTCCAGCGAGTACCGGAGCGGATCGAGCGCCGCGAAGGCCGTCACGGCCACCTGCTGACGATCGCGGTCGGTGCCGGCCGGCGGCAGCCCGTCGGCGACCCGGCGCGCGGCGTCGACCGCGACACCGTCGACGACGAATTCCGCCCCCGCATCCCACACGCCGGTGAGCGCCCAGTGGGCGACCGTCTCGAACGACGCAGAGGCGGCCAGGGCGGTCGCTTCGCGGCCGCGATAGTACAGCTCGCCGTCCGCGATGAACGCGAAGCCGGTGTCGATCACCATCAGCGGGCGGCCGTCCGAATGACCGCGCAGCTCGGCCGGGGCGGCGGCGGAGCGCTGCCGCCTGGACGCCGCGAACCGTTCGACCTCCAGCGCGTCGAACTCCGAGCCGCGTGCGGTCTTGTGACGCGCCAAACGACCGCGCGCGACGTACGCGTAGAGGGTCTCGAGCTTGACGCCCAGCCGCTCGGCGGTCTGCGCCGCGGTGAGGCGGGGGAGCTCATCGGTCATCGTGCTCCAGGTTGATCGAATCAACATTGACGCTGCGTGCGTCCATGCTCACACTAATACCATGCAGACGGACCGGATGGACGACACCCTCATCGATGTGCCCCGCGGCCTGACCAACGTGGTCGCCGCCGAGACGACCCTGGGCGACGTGCGCGGGCACGAGGGCTTCTACCACTACCGGCAGTATTCGGCGATCGACCTGGCGAGCACCCGCACGTTCGAGGAGGCCTGGCACCTGCTGCTCGTCGGCTCGCTGCCCGACGCGGAGCAGCTGGCGGCCTTCCGATCGCGGATCGCGCAGGCACGGTCGGTGCCACCCGGGGTCGCCGAGCTGCTTCCCGCCATCGCCGGCCTCACCGGCGACCGCGACCCGCTGGCGGGGCTCCGGATGGCGCTGGCCGCGGTCGCCGCGCACGACCGCATCCGGCCGCTCTACGACGAGAGCGGAGATGAGCGCATCGTCGACGCGATCCGGGTGAGCGCGATCACGCCGGTGCTGCTCGCGTCGCTGCACGCCCTGGCCGAGGGCAGGGAGCCGCTCGCACCGCGCGACGATCTGGGCTACGTCGCCGACTACCTCCGCATGGTCACCGGCCGGGTACCGGATGCGCGGCACGAGCATGCTCTGAGCGCCTACATGACCGCCGCGATCGATCACGGATTCAACGCCTCGACCTTCGCGGCGCGCGTCATCGCCTCCACCGGCGCCGACCTCGCCGCTGCGGTCGGCGGCGCCCTCGGTGCCCTCGGAGGTCCGCTCCACGGAGGCGCCCCGAGCCGTGCCCTCGACACGCTCGACGAGATCGGCACGGTGGACCGGATCGACGAGTGGGTCACCCGCACGATCGACTCCGGGGGTCGCATCATGGGCTTCGGTCATGCCGTCTACCGAACCGAGGATCCGCGTTCACGGATGCTCCGCGGGATCGCCGAGGGCATCGGAGGTGACAGGGTGGCGTTCGCGGTCGCTGTGGAGCGCCGGGTGCAGGAGCTGCTGGAGCGGATGAAGCCGGGGCGCGAGCTGCACACCAACGTCGAGTTCTTTGCGGCCGTGGTGATGGAGCTGTGCGGGATTCCGCGTGCGATGTTCACTCCGACCTTCGCCGCTGCGCGCGTCGTCGGCTGGACGGCGCACGTCCTCGAGCAGGCGGCGGACGGCAAGATTGTGCGGCCGTCGTCGCGCTATGTGGGGCCTGCTGCGCCGGTGGCACTGCCGGCATCCGCGGTCGCGCGCTAGGGGCGTCGCGCGCTCGGGACTGGACGCCGCCCGCGGCGGCCGTGGTGAGGGCTGCGGGTCCGACGACGACTCCGCTCAGGTCTGTCAGGGATGTGAGCGTACCCTGCGTAGGAGACGGCAACCCGAGACCCTGGAGGACAGCGTGACCGCATCCACCGACCTGCTCATCGACGCCTTCGACCGCATCGCGCAGGTGGTGCGCAGTACGGTGGGCGGCCTCGAGCCCGCCCTGCTCGGCGAGCGGATCGACCCCGGCAGCAACTCGATCGCGTGGCTGGTGTGGCACCTGACGCGGATCCAGGACGACCACGTCTCCGACGTCGCGGGCCAGACCCAGGCGTGGATCGACGACGGCTGGTCCGACCGCTTCGGGCTGCCGTTCGACCGCTACGACACCGGCTACGGCCACACGCCCGACGAGGTCGGCGCGCTCGAGGGCGTCGGTGCCGTGGAGCTGCTCGGCTATCACGACGACGTGCACCACCGCACCGTCGCCTATCTGCGCACCGTGACCGACCGCGACCTCGGCCGCGTCGTCGACGAGGCCTGGGACCCGCCCGTCACCCTGGGCGTCCGCCTGGTGAGCGTGATCTCCGACGACCTGCAGCACGCCGGGCAGGCCGCTTTCGCGCGCGGGGTGCTCGAGAGGCGATGAACGGGATGCGCGGCTCCGTGCGACACGTCGAGTGGATCGGCGACGACGATCCGGAGCGGCTGGAGGCGGCCACCGTCACCCTGGCGGCCGACCGGCTCGACGCCCTCGGGGTCTCCCGCACGACCGACTACGTGACGAACTGGTCGCTCGAGACCGGCGAGGGGTGGGTGACGTCGCGTCTCGACGTCGCGGTGTCCGGCCGTGGCTGGAGGCGCCGTCTCGTGCTCGCGCGGGATGCCCACGGCCGCTGGACCAGCGACACCGGGACGAGTGGGCACGCGGTCCATCAGGGTGCCCCGCTCGGCGAGCCCGGCATCGCGGATCCGCTCTCGCTCGCCGGGGCGCTCGACTGCGACCTGGCCCTGTGCCCGGTGACGAACACGATGCCGATCCTGCGGCTCGGTCTGCTCGCCGCCCCGACCGAGGAGCGGCACCTCGTGATGGCCTGGGTCGCGCTCCCATCGCTGGAGGTCGTGCGCAGCGATCAGGTCTATTCCTCGGGTGCCCCGTACGATCCCGCGGCTGGGCACGGAGTCGTGCGGTATCAGAGCGCGACGCGCGACTTCACCGCAGACCTCACCGTGGATGCCGACGGCCTGGTCATCGATTACCCGCAGCTGGCCCGGCGCATCCGCACCCGTCCGTAGCGCCGCCGTTACGGTGTCGGGTCGATTACGGAGTCGGGTCGAGGGCGTCGTACCGGCGGAACGATCCCTGAACGCGAACGATCGTGGCCACGAGCACGATGATGATCAGCCCACCGAGGAGTGGAGGGAACCAGAGCGCGCCGGTCAGGGCGAGCACTCCGATGTAGAGGTCGCCGAGGCGCGGTCCGCCGGTGACGACCACCGTGAAGATCCCCTGCAGTCGACCGCGCATCACGTCCGGCGCCGAGGCCTGCAGGATGGTCACCCGGAAGATCGAGCTGACGTTGTCGGCCGCGCCGGAACCCGCCAGCAGCACCGCGGCGGCGATCAATGCCGGCAGATTGGCGTCGGCGATGTTCTGCCCGGTGCCGGTGAAGCCTCCGAAGGCGACGACGGCGAGCACGATGCCGAAGCCCAGGATGCACGCACCGTAGACCATGATCGCTCGACCGACCGCGCGGCCCTGCCAACGCACGTGGCCGAGGCGTCCCGAGAAGACGCTGGAGAGCAGCGTGCCGACCGCGCCGGCCGCGGTGAGGATGCCGACCGTGACGGGGCCGCCACCGATCAGCAGCGCGCCGACGGCGGGGAACAGGGCGCGCGGCTGTCCGAAGGTCATCGCGATGATGTCGAGCACGAACGTCATGCGCAGATTCGGCGCCGTCTTCAGGAAGCGGAGTCCGAAGAGCACCGACTCCAGCCCGGCGCTCTGCCGCTCTCCCTCCGGCACGATGCGCGGCAGCGTGAAGATACCGAGGAAGGCCGCGGTGAACAGGACCACGTCGATCGTGTATGTCCAGCTGATGCCGACGGTGGCGACCAGCAGGCCTGCGAGCGCGGGGCCGACGGTGACCATCACGCCCATGCTGATGCCGCCGAGCGCGCTCGCCGCGGGGAGCAGCCGGGTGGGGAGCAGTCGCGGCGTGATCGCCTGCCGGGTGGCTCCGATGACGACGGACGCGACCGCGTTGATCGTGGTCAGCACGTAGAGCGGCCAGACGACCTGCACGTCGAGCCAGGCGAAGACGGCGATGCCGGCCGTCGACGTCCAGGCGACGATCGCCGTGACCAGGGCCACGATCCGGCGGTCGAAGGCGTCGGCGAGCACGCCGCCGTAGAGCCCGAAGACGATCATCGGCACGAGGGCGAACAGGGCGACGAGCGCGACCGCGAGGGTCGAGCCCGTGAGGTCGTAGATGTGCAGCCCCACAGCGACGATGGTCATCTGGCTGCCGATGCCGGAGATCGCGCCGCCGAACCAGAGGCGTGCGAACGCCGGGCTCTCGCGCAGCGGGGAGAGGTCGACGAAATGACGACGACGCGTCAGCGTCGTATCGTCAGGCTCCTTCGTGACGGGCTCGCGGGTCAGAAGCGGGGCTTCTTGCTCTGCGCGACGGCCGCGAGCGAGAAGACGAGGCCGGCCGCCATGATCGTCACCGTGACGGACTGGAGGACGACCTGCCAGAACGGCAGGAACGGCGTGACGGAGACCCAGAGCCACAGGATGGCGCCGATGAGCGTGATCACGTAGCTGAAGGTCTTGCGAGCGTAGAGCGCGTTGAGCGAGACGACCGTGCCGGCCACGAACACCTGGAACAGCGGCAGGAAGTCGTCGGCATTGCCGGTCCAGGTCGTGACGACGCTGATCACCAGGAACACGAGCGAGACCAGCACGACGACCGTGGCGATGATCGAGCCGAGGGGGCCGGGCAGAACGGCGCTCAGGCTGCGGACGAGCGTGCCGTGCTCGTCGTCGATGTCGGCGGTCGTGCTCTCGTGTACGTGTGTTGTGCTCACGAAGGAAATCCTAGCGCCGAGCGCGCCCTGGCAACGAAAACGCCGCTGGGTATGGTGGGGGCATGTCCCCGCACCGCCGTCGCCGCACATCCTTCGACCTGCCGAAGCGCATCGAACGCGCCGACGAGCGCATCGCCCGCCGGATCAACGCCCGTCGCACGATCCGCGGCGCCGACGCGTTCTGGCGTGATCTCTCGACCGCGGCGAACCACGGCGTGCTCTGGTTCGCGGCAGCCGGTGTGCTCATGGCGCTGGGCAAGCCCCGCGCCGCGGCGCGCGGACTGGCATCGCTCGGCATCGCGAGCGCGGTGGCCAACCTGATCGGCAAGCAGCTGGTCGGCGGCGAGCGGCCGGCCCTCACCTCCATCCCGATCTCCCGCCGTCTCGACCGCACGCCGACGTCGCCGTCGTTCCCGTCCGGCCACACGGCCAGTGCCGTCGCGTTCGCCACCGGCGCGGCGCTCGAGTCTCCCCAGGCGGGCGCTGCGCTCGCGCCCCTGGCCGCCGCCGTCGGATACTCCCGGTTGCACACCGGCGCGCACTGGGCGTCGGATGTCGCGGGTGGAGCGATCATCGGGATGACGGCCGCGCTGATCGGCAAGGCCATCGTCCCCTCGAAGCCCGTCCCGCTAGCCCGGCTGCGCGAGGCGCCGACGGCCGCCACGCTGGACCTGCCGAGCCTGCCCGACGGCGAGGGGGCGTTCATCGTCGTCAACCCGAACTCCGGACACGATGCGGGCCGACCCAGCCCGATCCCGCGGCTGCGCCACCGGCTGCCCCGAGCCGTCGTCCACGAACTCACGAAGGGCGACGACATCGCCGAGCTGGTGGATGCCGCACTCGCGTCGGCGACACCGCCGCGTGTGCTCGGCATCTACGGCGGCGACGGATCGGTCGCGGCGATGGCCGGGAGCGCCCGGCGCGTCGACCTGCCGCTCATGGTGATGCCCGGTGGAACGTTCAATCACTTCGCCAAGGCGGCGCTGCTCGACTCGGTCGACAGCGCCATCGATGCGCTGATCGCCGGAACCGGCCGTCCGGTCGACGTGGCCGAGCTGACCGTCGCCGACGGCGAGCCGATCACGGTGCTCAACACGGCATCCGTGGGCATCTACCCGGCGTTCGTGGCCGAACGGGAGAAGCACGAGAGGCGACTCGGCAAGCCGCTCGCGGCGGCGCTCGCCGCGGTGCGCATCCTGCGGATGGCCGACCCGATCGACGTCGAGCTCGACGGTCGCCGGCAGAAGGTGTGGTCGATCTTCGTCGGCGTCGACCGGTACTACCCGGTGACGGTCGCGCCGATCGAACGACGCCGTCTCGACGACCGGCTGCTCGACATCCGCATCCTGCGCGCCGATCGCAGGCCGCGGACGCGGGGCGCGCTCGCGCTCGCCCTCGGTGGCAAGGGTGACACGATCGCCGCCCGCATGCCGTTCCTGCAGGGGCCGCCGGCGGTCGACGCGTCCACCGACGTCGAGCTCCGCGTCGTGACGTACGACAACGCGAGTGGCGACCCCGGCTACGCGCACGACGGCGAGGCATCGAAGGAGACTCCGCGTGCCGCCGACGGTTCGCATCCCCTGTCGATCCGCGTCGTCCCCGCAGGCCTGCGCCTGTACGCCCCTGTCAAGAAGGAGAACCACGGATGATCAGCGACGCCCGGGCATTCGCGGCCGACTGGCTCGCCGGCTGGAACGCGCACGACCTCGACGCCGTCTTGGCACACTTCAGCGACGACGCGGTGTTCACGTCGCCTGTCGCCCGCCAGCTGCTGGACGCGAGCGATGGGGTGCTGCGCGGAAAGGCCGCGATCCGGGGGTACTGGGAGGAGGGGCTGCGACGCATCCCCGACCTCCGTTTCGAGATCGTCGATGTCTACGCGGGACTCGACACGGTCGTGATCAACTACCGCAACCAGCGCGGCGGCCTGGTCTGCGAGGTGCTGCAGTTCGACGGCGACCTGGTCGCCGCCGGTCACGGAACGTACCGTGAGTCCGGCGACAACCTCGCCGGCGCTACTCGGGATTGATGTCCGCGATCGACTTGTCGAGCCGGAGCCCCCGCCAGCTCGGCTGACGGAGCCGGTTCGTCGGCGTCCACTCGGCGAACTCCACCTCGCCGACCAGCTCGGGACGCACCCAGTGCGCATCGCGGGCGTCGAGCGACGGCACATCGGTGAGCGGGCTCGTCTTCCTGGGATGCGCGGAGAGCCTGGTCTTGAGATCGTCGAGCATCGCATCGGTGAAGCCGGTGCCCACCTTTCCCACGTAGCGAAGCTCGTCGCCGTCCGGGATGCCCAGCAGAAGCGCCCCGACCGCGTTCGCCCGACGGCCGTTGCCGGGTCGCCAGCCGGCGATCACGACTTCGGCCATCCGGTGGTGCTTGATCTTGATCCAGGTGCGCGACCGGCGCCCGGTTGCGTAGGTGCCGTCGCGGCGCTTGGCCATCACGCCCTCGAGCCCGAGCTCCCGGCTGCTGTCGACGGCGTGCTCGAGGTCGCCGTCGAATGCCGGGGGAACCTGCACCGCGTGCCTGCGGGGCGGCTTCACGTTCTTCGCGAGCGCTGCGCGGCGTTCGTCGTAGGTTCGTGAGCGTAGGGATTCGCCGTCGAGTTCGAGCAGATCGAACACCATGTAGTGCACGGGAGCGCGCTTCATGGCGGCCTCGACCTCGGCCGCCTTGGTGAGGCCCATCCGGGTCTGCAGGATGCCGAAGTCGGGTCGGCCGCGCGGGTCGAGCGTCACGATCTCGCCGTCGAGCACCGCGTCGTGGTCGCCGACCACATCGACCAGCGTGCTCAGCTCGGGGTAACTGCGCGTGACGTCGTTGCCGTTGCGGGTGCTGAGGCGGAGCGCGCCGCCGCCCACCTCAGCGATCGCCCGGATGCCGTCCCACTTCATCTCGAAGGCCCAGTCCTCCTCGTCGTGCACGTCGGCCACGGAACCGAGGGTGGCCAGCATGGGGGAGATCGGCGCGCCGGTGATCGTCGTGTCGGACGCGGTGGTGCGGGCCGACGCGGTGCTGGGCGCTTTCTTCGTGGTGCTCTTCGTGCTCTTGGCCGTGCTTTTCACGGTGCTCTTCGTGGTGCCCTTGGCGCTCTTCGCCGTGCTCTTCGTTGTGCCCGTGGCGTCATCCTGCTTCATCAGGTGGATCAGCCAGTTCTGCGCGGCCTTGCCCTCGCCGCCGGTGTGGATCAGCGCGAACTTCCGGTCGCCGCCGAGGCCGCCACCGGGCGTTCCGTGCAGCGTGACGATGACCTCCTTGTCGTCGCGCCACTTCTCGACGTCGTAGTCGCCGGCATCCCAGATCGTCACGTGCCCTGCGCCGTATTCCCCGTGCGGTATGTCGCCCTCGAAGGCGCCGTACTCGAGCGGGTGGTCCTCGACGTGGACCGCGAGATGGTTCTGCCCGGGGTCGGTCGGCGGTCCCTTCGGCAGTGCCCAGCTGACGAGCACGCCGTCGTGCTCCAGCCGGAAGTCCCAGTGCAGCCGACGCGCGTGATGCTCCTGGATGACGAACGTGCGACCACTCGTGGAGTGCGGCGTCTCCTCGGGGACCGGCTCGGGCGTCTTCGCGGCATCGCGCTTGCTGCGGTAGGTGGTCAGGCGGTCTTCGGCGGCGCCGTGCACCTCCTCGTCGAGGTGACCGGCCGAGAGGTCGGCCAGCGGGTCGCCGCGTCGCTTCACGCGGGCCAGCACCTCGGTGTAGTCGAGGTGGGCGAGCTTCTTGGAGGCCAGTTCGCGCCAGGTGCGCGGGGCGGCGACCGTGGGGTGCAGGCGGCCGCGCAGCGAGTACGGTGCGATCGTGGTCTTCGCCGCGTTGTTCTGGCTCCAGTCGACGAACACCTTGCCGGCACGGATCGCGCGCTTCATGTCGCTGACCACCAGATCGGGATGGTCGGCCTCGAGCGCCCGCGCCAGCTCATGAGCGACGGCCGAGATCTGGTCGCTGGTCTGACTGCCGTCGAGCGCGGCGTACAGGTGGATTCCTTTCGAGCCGCTCGTGACGGGCATCGGATCGAGCCCCATGTCGACGAGGATGTCGCGCGCGAGCTGCGCCACCTCGGCGCAGTCGACGAGGGTCACGCCCTCCCCGGGATCCAGGTCGAGCACGAGGCGGTCCGGATTCTTCGGGGTGCCGGTGCGCGAGATCCGCCATTGCGGAACGTGCACCTCGAGCGAAGCGATCTGCGCCAGCCAGATGAGGGTGGCTCGGTCGTTGACCAGCGGATAGTCGTTGCTGCTGGTCTTGTGCTTGATCGTGCGGCGCTTCACCCAGCTCGGCGTGCCCTCGTCGAGGTTCTTCTGGAAGAAGACCTCACCCGGATGGTCGGCGGTGCCGACGCCGTGAACCCAGCGCTTGCGGGTGGCCGCCCGATCGCGCACGTGGGGGATCATCACATCGGCGATCGCGTTGTAGTAGCCGATCACGTCGGCCTTGGTGGTTCCGGTCTCGGGGTACAGGACCTTGTCGAGATTGGTCAGCTTGAGACGGTGTCCGTCGATTTCGACCATCTCACTGTCGGATGTCGGCATGACAGAACGCTACGCCCGGAGGTCCGAAGTTCAATCACTGGTTGAAAAAGCCCCGGTCTACGGTGACGATGGTGCAATGAGGGCCATTTGGACGGGTGCGATCACTTTCGGGTTGGTCAACGTGCCGGTGAAGGTGTACAGCGCCACCGAAGACCATGACGTCGCACTGCATCAGGTGCACGACGCCGACGGCGGCAGGATCCGCTATCAGCGACGGTGCGAGATCGACGGGAAGATCATCCCCTACGAGCACATCGCCAAGGCGTACGACGACGGGGAACGCACCGTGGTGCTGACGCCGGAGGATCTCGCGTCGTTGCCGGCCGAGCGCAGCCGGGAGATCGACGTGGTCGAGTTCGTGCCGAACGAGCAGCTCGACCCGATCATGTTCGACCGCAGCTACTACCTCGAGCCCGACTCCAAGTCGCTCAAGGCCTACACGCTGCTGCGCCGGACACTGGAGGATTCCGAGCGCACCGCGATCGTGAACTTCGCACTGCGGCAGAAGACGCGGCTGGGCGCCCTGCGCGTGCGCGGCAACGTGCTCACGCTGCAGACCCTGCTCTGGAACGACGAGATCCGCGAGGCCAGCTTCTCGGGACTGGACGAGACGCCACGGGTGACGCAGCGCGAGCTCGACCTGTCGAACGCGCTCATGGAGAGCTTCGCCGGCGACTTCGAGCCGGAGAAGTTCACGGACGAGTATCAGGACGAGCTGCGCAAGCTGATCGACGCCAAGCTCGAGCAGGGCGACGCGATCGACACGGCCGAGACGTTCGGCGAGGAGGAGGAGAAGCGCGCGGGCGGCGGCGAGGTCATCGACCTGATGGAGGCGCTGCAGCGCAGCGTCGAGCGCAGCCGCTCGGGGTCCGGCTCCGGTGGCTCCGCGAAGTCGTCGAAGGGCTCGGCGTCGAAGAGCACGGGCACGAAGGCGTCGGCCTCGAAGAGCGGAACCGCCCGAAAGCCGGCGGCGAAGCCCGCTGAGAAGAAGACGGCAGCGAAGAAGAAGCCCGCGTGACGCGGCTGCGCCGCAGCGACCCGTCGGGTCCGGGATACCGGCGTGTCTCCTCGAAGAAGGGGCCGTCGTATCAGGATGAGGCCGGCAACACCATCGTGGATGAGCGCGAACTGGAGCGCATCCAGTCGCTGGTGATCCCGCCGGCCTGGCAGGACGTCTGGATCTCACCGGATGCCCGCGGCCACATCCAGGCGGTCGGCATCGACCAGGCGGGCCGTCGCCAGTACCTGTACCACGAGTCGTGGCGCCTGCATCAGGATCGGGTGAAGTTCGACAGGGCGCTGCAGCTGGCGGAGACGCTGCCGTCAGCGCGGCGGCGGGTCACGCTCGACCTGCGTGAGCCGGGGTTCGGCCGCGACCGCATCCTGGCTGCGGCCTTGCGCATCATCGACCTGGGGTCGTTGCGGATCGGGAGTGAGGAGTACCTGCACGCCAACGGCAGCCGCGGTCTCACGACGCTGCTCTGCCGCCACGTGAAGGTCGACGGCGACGCGGTGACGCTCACCTTTCCGGCGAAGAGCGCGCAGAAGTGGACGAGCACGATCGTCGACGAGGACGTGGCCACCCTGCTCGGCGAGGTCCTGGATGCCAGGGGCGAGCGGTCGCGGGTGCTGTCGTGGAAGGACGGCACGTGGCACACGATCCGTCCCGCGTCGTTGAACGAGTACATCCGGCGTCAGACCCGAGGCGAGTTCACGGCGAAGGATTTCCGCACGCTGCACGGCACGATCACCGCTGCTGCCGCGCTCGCGCACCTCGGCACGGGCGGCACCGACCGCGAGAAGGCGAAGCGGATGACCGCCGCCGTCGTCGAGGCGGCCGACGCCCTCGGCAACACCCCGACGATCGCCCGCAACAGCTACATCGACCCCCGCATCTTCGACCGCTACCGCGCCGGCACCGTCATCGACCTCTCGAACGGCCGCGCCCCGGAGCCCGCGCTGCTCGAACTCCTGAGCTGAGGACGGACTCGCCTACGGGATCTGGTCGTTCGGCTCGCCTTCGACACAGCGGCTCATCCCGCCGAAGTCGAGGCGATCGGTGCCGATAGTCGCGTCGAGACGTCTGCCATCGGGACCAGGGGCGCCATCCCACGGCGCCTCGGACAGCATCAGCAGTTCGGGCAGAGGTGAACTGGGCTCCGGGATGTCAATGCGATGGTCGAATGTCTCCCAGAGATCTTTGATCTGCGTCGCGATCGACCGACGTGATTCAGGAAGCGCTTGCTCGCGACGCAACGCCAAGAAGGTGAACTGGGCGCCGTCGCTGCCATCGGGACGTGTGCATGTGTACCACGATCGTGAGTCCTCCGTCCATTCACCGCCGAAGGCGCTTCTCATCGCGTCGTAGAGGTCCATTACCTCGGATCGGGCCTCTTCCGGCGTGAAGCTCGTTCCGTCATCGGGGAGTGTGAGTGGCAACGAGCACGAGGTGAGAGCGAGTGCTACACCGACGGCGGTAAGTCCAAATCTCCACCCGCGCACCGCTCTCAACGGATGTCCTTGGGCATGTCGCCGATGAGAAGCTCGTTGAGATTCTCGGCCGCCCTCTCCAGGGGGCCACCTCCACGGGTGAGTTCATCTCCCCGGCCGACCGTGATCTTGGCAGTGTTGTAGAGCGATGTGGTGTCCGGATCGAAATAGCTGAGCTGTTTCGACTGATCACCATTGCCGTTCGGGCCGTGTTTAGACACGCCGCGGAGGGTCGATCCATCATCCGCGACGCCTTCTTCCGAGCTGAACACGAACGCCCCGAACGCCGGATCGGTGGGATCGACCCGCCGGCTGAGCCATTGCCCCGTCGGCGCCCAGCCGTCGTGGCGGCTCTGCGATGCGAACACCTCGCCGGGGGGAACGTCGAGCGCAACCGACCAGGAGGTCGAATGGGGGGCACCAGCCGAGCCGAGGAGCACGAGGTGATCCACATGGGTCTGTCTGGCTGTGAGGCAGGCCACCGCAGTTCCATAGGAATGCCCGACGATCGAGACCTCGGTCGGGCCTGTTCGGCTGTGCTCGAAACCGGTGATCGCGGGTCCAAGACGCGCGGCACCCGCCGCGGCGAAGTCGTCTTCGATCACTGCCCGGCCACCCGCAATTTGCGGTGG
Organism: Leifsonia sp. 10N434; assembly: GCF_056394405.1. Lineage (NCBI taxonomy): Bacteria > Bacillati > Actinomycetota > Actinomycetes > Micrococcales > Microbacteriaceae > Leifsonia > Leifsonia sp. 10N434. The sequence continues at coordinate 90,705 of NZ_JBFTHV010000008.1, forward strand.
CGTGTAATCGAGCCATGCCACAACCGCCTGGCCGTTCCGTCCCGTGGGTGAAAGCTGCCTCTGAAGGTATTGCAGATTGCTCGCCGCCTTCGTCAACTTCTCCATGTCGCCTTCTACCGTCGTATTCATGCCGGGGATGAGGAACGTCGCATTCGTCGCTGCGTCGAGATCGCCGACGGAGATCGCCGCCTTGGGCTCCTTGTCGAGGGAGAACGAAATGAGTTGCCGTGGGGGAGAGGCACTCAGCCCTTCTCCGAGCGCAACGAGAACGGCTTCCATTGCGCGCAGACTGGCGCGCGGCACGCGGTTGTCACGAAGCGCGTTCTCGATGGCCGCGTCGAGTGCGCGCCGGTTGGCCTGGTCGCGCGCCCAGAACGCGACCCCGTCGAGGTTGCCGATGGCGCCGGGGATGGAAGTGATGATCAGGAGCTGGCTCGCCGACGGCACGCCCTCCTCGTCGCCGTTCATGCTCTTCCACCAGGTCGCCGCGTCCTCCGGCGACAGCTCGGCGATCCGGCGCGCGATGACCGGCCGCTGCTCCAGCAGCACCGCGAGGTCGGTCGCCGACAGCCCGCGGAGCATCGCCAGCAGGGCCGCGGTGTCGGTGCTGACGACCGCGGCGGCGGTGAGGCGCGTCATCCGGCCCAGCACGCCGTCGCCGCTGAGCGCGGCGACGCAGGCGGCGTCGATCTGCCGCCGCCGGGTGACCAGCTGCTCCCATTCGGCGTCGAGCCGGCGTAGGCGCGACGACTCCGTCTCGACCGTCTCGGTGAGGACCGCCCGGCGGCGGGCGTCGTCGTCGAGCGAGAGCCCTGCATCCGCGCCGATTGAAGGAATCAAAGAAACCTGCCACTGGGCGGCGGTCAGCGCCTCTCGAGCGGACCGGCGCTGCGCCTCGAGGGCGGCCTGGTCGTCTTTGAGCGGACCGAGTCGGCCGGCGTAGGTTCGCAAGGCGTCGGATTGGCCGCGAAGCCCACGCTCCAGCAGGGCGAGTTCGGGCGTGACGGCGTCGATCGCCGTCACGAAGGCGTCGCGGGCCTTCCCCGTCCAGGTGGACCCGCAGACGGTGTTGCGTGCGCGGATGGCCTCGCTTCGCGCGTCGGCGATCTCGTCGGCCTTCGCGGACCGTCCGCGGGCGAGAGCCAGGATCCCGGCCGGTTCGCCGGCGCCGGGGTCCTCGACCGTCACCCCCATGAGCGCTGGCCCTTCGAGTGTCTGTTCAGCGCAGCACGAACGTCGTTCACCGGCGGCTTCCTCCCCAAGTCGACCTGATCGGCACCGGCGATGTCGAGGTGCCGATCAGAGCCTAGGAAGTCAGGGCGCCCGTGAGAATGCTTGGATCAGTGATATGCGGGCATGCCTCGGCGCCCGCCGGAGAGGGTCGCGGCGGATGCTCAGTCCTGCGACTTCTGTGCCGAGAGCGGCTCAGCGATGTCCTCCAGGGACTTCCCTTCCGCGTCGACGCCGAGGAAGAGTTCGACCAGGCCGGCAGCGATCATGAGTCCCGCGCCGATGAAGTACCCGATGGCGACGGCGTGCGATCCGGCTTCGATGAGCTGTCCGAACAGGATCGGTCCCGTGATGCCACCGATGGCGGTGCCGACCGCGTAGAAGAACGCGATGGCCATGGCTCGTGTCTCCATCGGGAACACCTCGCTCACCGTGAGGTAGGCGCTGCTGGCGCCCGCCGACGCGAAGAAGAAGACGACCATCCAGCAGGCGGTGAGCCAGAACGCGTCGAGCACCCCCATGTCGAACAGGATGGCGGTGCCGACGAGGAGCACACCGCTACCCACGTAGGAGAGAGTGATCATGAAGCGGCGACCGACGGAGTCGAACAGGTGCCCGAGCAGCAGCGGGCCGAGGAAGTTGCCGATCGCGATCGGCACCAACGCCCAGGGCGCCACGTCATCCGGCACGTGCAAGAGCTTGGTCAGCACCAGCGAGTAGGTGAAGAACACCGCGTTGTACAGGAACGCCTGGCCGATGAACAGCGACAGGCCCAGCACGAAGCGCTTGGGGTACTTCGAGAGTGCGACCTGCACGATCTCGCCGAAGCCCGTCGTCCTGCGCTGCTTGATGCGGATCGCCTTGTCGTCGGGGACGGCTTCCAGCTCGGTTCCGGTGTCTTTCGCGACGTCGGCCTCGATCTCGGCGACGAGCTTCTCCGCCCCTTCGTCGTAGCCGTGGATGAACATCCAGCGCGGGGATTCGGGGACGTTGCGACGCACGAGCAGGATGACCAGGCCCAGCACCGCGCCGAGACCGAAGGCGAGGCGCCAGCCGAGATCGGCGGCGAAGATGTCGGTGTTGAGCAGGAAGACCGTGAGCACGGCGCCGAACGCTGTGCCCAGCCAGTACGAGCCGTTGATGGCCAGGTCGACCAGCCCGCGGCGTCGCGCCGGAATGAGCTCGTCGATGGCCGAGTTGATCGCCGCGTACTCGCCCCCGATGCCCGCCCCGGTGAAGAACCGGAACACGAAGAACATCAGCGGCGTGAAGGAGAACGCCGTGAGAACGGTCGCCAGCAGATAGAGGCCCAGGGTGATGATGAACAGCTTCTTGCGGCCGAAACGATCGGTCAGATAGCCGAAGACCAGAGAGCCGCAGCAGGCACCCGCTACGTAGATGGCGGCGGCGAGGCCGACCTGCGCCGTGGTCAGTCCGAGGCCGCTCTCGGGCTCAGTGAGCCGGCTGCCGATGGCGCCGACGATGGTGACCTCAAGGCCGTCGAGGATCCACACCGTGCCGAGTCCCACGACGACCAGCCAGTGCCAATGGGACCAGGGGAGCCGGTCCATCCGCGCGGGAATGGTGGTCTCGATCGTCTTCAGCGTCGTTGCCTGAGAATTCGATGTATGCGCGCTCACAGACGGCACCCTACGAGCATCCGCCCGTTCCCAGCAGGGGCTTGACACAATCGGATGCGCTGGTAAAAACAACCGCCGCCTAGCGTAGGTCAGCTCACAGTGTCAACCCCTTGTTGGGGGTCTCTCGCACATGTTTACCCTTGCTCGTGGCGTTCGCTCCGGCGGACGCCCCACGCACCAGAAGCAAGCAGACCATACGAGCCGACGGGATGAACAAATGACAGTGCTCGAAGTGACCAATGATCCGGTGCGCGACTACCTCAACTCGATCGGCCGCACGCGACTGTTGACCGCCGAAGAAGAGGTAGCCCTCGCGAAGCGCATCGAAGTCGGAGTTCTCGCAGGGGAGCGGATCGCCACGCGACCAGCGTTGACCCCGCGCGAACGCCGTGAACTGCAGTGGCTCGCCGACGACGGCAAGCGCGCTTTCGAACGGTTCATCGAAGCGAACCTCCGGTTGGTGGTGAGCATCGCCAAGCGCTACGCCGGCCGCGGCCTGCCCGTGATGGATCTCATCCAGGAGGGCAACCTCGGACTCGTTCGCGCGGTCGAGAAGTTCGACTACCGCACCGGCAACAAGTTCTCGACCTACGCCACCTGGTGGATCCGCCAGTCCATCCTGCGCGGCATCGCCGACACCGCCCGCCTCATCCGGATCCCCGTGCACACGGTGGAGAAGATCGACAAGCTGGACCGCATCCGGCGCGATCTCGGCGGCGAGTTGGGGCGCACCCCCACACTGGAGGAGATGGCAGAGGCCTCGAACCTCGAGCCCGCCGAGGTGCGGAAGCTGCAGATGAGCGACTCAGAGACGGTGTCGCTCGCGGTGCCGGTCGGCGAGAACGAGGGCGCCGAGCTCGGCGACCTGATCGAGGACGACGACTTCCCCGGACCGCCCGAGGCGGTCGAGGTCGGCTTCCGCCACCGTGACCTCGAGGACCGCCTTCGCGAGCTCCCTCCGCGCGACGCCAAGGTCGTCAGGATGCGCTTCGGGCTCGACGGTCAGAAGCCGATGACCCTGGACGAGGTCGGCGAGATCTACGGCATCACGCGCGAGCGGGTGCGCCAGCTCGAGACGCGCAGCCTCAAGCGCCTGCGCAGCCCCGAGTTGCTCGAATACCTGCGCTAGCCGCACCTAGCGCGACCGGGACCCCGTGCTCATTCGAGCGCGGGGTTCTCGTGTTCTGCCGCCGCCTGCTCGAACGGGATGTCGCCCGGACGGTCGGTCGACTCCGACCCGGTCTCGGGCTCGGTCGTGTCCTGCTGCCCCGCACTGGCGTCGCCGGGCTGCGCGTCGGGCGCTGTGCCGTCGGACGTCGTGCCGGATGAGGTCGTGTCTGTCATGGCGTGCCTGCCTTCCTGCCATGATTCTCCGATCAACGGTAGGCGCACGCCCGTCGTGAGGCAAGGGCAGGTGTCCGCCCTCGGCACGCCGTCGCAACCGAGCGTCGACCCCGAGATCAGCGTCCTGGGGGCGTGTCCGCGTTGACCTCGTCGGCTCCGAGCGCGCCGATCTCCTCGGTGAGCTGCAGCCCCTGGGCGCTGTTCGACGACAGGGTGAGTGCTTCGAGCCAGGTCTTGTTGATCTTGGGCTGGCGACCCCCGCTGTAGCGGAACAGCAACGGGATGGCCGGGTCGATCCAAATCGCGCTGCGCCCGTCTCCCACGCTCTGCTCATCGCGCCAGGAGAAGAAGAAACCTTCCTTGCGGCGCAGCTTCAAGCCGACGACGATCTGGAGGTGCGCGAGGACGCGGTCGTCGAATCCGATCTCGGTCGTGCCGGCGTAGATGAGCTTGCCCATGCGATGAACCGTACATGACGAAACGCGCCTGCGCGCGCACCGCCCGGCACGCATCGAGGCGGCGCGTTGTCAATCCCTTGGCCGCTCAGGCCCTGCGATCTAGCGTTGGATGGGGAACGACGGGAGACAGCGATGGAGCGCGGGGAAGCGTGGATCGTGCGTCACGGGGGACGCGAGTACATCACCTCGGATGAAATGGCGCGGATCTTCCTGTCGCAGGCCGAGCAGGCCGTTCGCACAGGCGAGCCGACCCTCGTGGTGCTTCGGCACAGCAAGGGCGTCGAGCTGGTGCTCGTGACCGACGAATCGTCGTTCACGGTCGCCCGCCGGCACGCAGCGGCGGTCGATGAAATCGGGCACGCACGCCACGTGCTGCACTGACATACCGCCGCGCCGGAGCGACCTCCACGGTCGGCTGAGAGTCCTCTCCGGGGTCGAGCGTATGGTCTCGTCATGACACGACGAGCCCTGGTGACCGGAGCGACCGGCTATATCGGCGGGAGGCTGGTGCCCCGCCTCCTCGCTGACGCATTCGACGTGCGGGTGCTCGTGCGCTCGCCGCAGAAGCTGACGGATGTGCCGTGGGCCGGCGATGTCGAGGTGGCCACGGGCGACCTGCACGACGCCGGGTCCGTCGCCGCCGCCATGGCCGACGTGGACGTCGTGTACTACCTCGTGCACTCGATGCGGGCATCCGGTGATTTCGATGAGGAGGAGGCGGGCGCCGCCCGCACGGTCGCCGATGCGGCGGAGCGGGCAGGGGTGTCGCGCATCGTCTACCTCGGTGCCCTGCATCCCGCCGGCGTCGAGCTGTCGCGGCACCTGCGCTCGCGCGTCGCCGTCGGCCGCATCCTGCTCGACTCGGCCGTGCCGACCGTCGTGCTGCAGGCGGGCGTGGTGATCGGTTCGGGCTCGGCCTCGTTCGAGATGATCAGGCACCTGACGGAGGTGCTGCCGTACATGCCCGCGCCGCGCTGGGTGCGCAACCGCATCCAGCCGATCGCGATCCGCGATGTGCTCTTCTACCTCCGCGCCGCCGCCGATCTGCCGCCGGACGTCGATCGCGCCTTCGACATCGGGGGCCCCGACATCCTGCGCTACGGCCAGATGATGAACGGGTTCGCGGTCGAGGCCGGTCTGCGGCAGCGCCCGATCGCTGCGCTCCCGGTGTTCACGCCCTGGCTCGCCTCGCAGTGGGTGAACCTCGTCACGCCGATCCCGCGGAGCCTCGCGGTGCCGATCATCGAATCGCTGCAGTACGACTGCGTGGTGCAGGAGCGCGACATCGACGACGTCATCCCACGGCCAGAGGGCGGCCTCACCGGATACCGCACGGCGGTGCGGCTCGCGCTCGCCAAGGTGCGCGCGGGAGACGTCGAGACGAGCTGGCGAAACTCGTCGGTCGATGGCGCCCCCAGCGACCCCCTGCCCAGCGACCCCGACTGGTCCGGGCACACGGTCTACACGGACGTGCGCGAACGGTCGACCGAGGCGTCACGCGACAGTGTGTGGCGGGTCATCGAGGGGATCGGAGGGGAGCGCGGCTGGTACTCCTTCCCGCTGGCCTGGGCCGTGCGCGGCTGGGCGGACAAGCTGGTGGGCGGCGTCGGCCTCAGGCGGGGACGGCGCGACGCCGACCGGCTGCAGACGGGCGATGCACTCGACTGGTGGAGGGTCGAGCGAATCGAGCGGGGACACGAACTGCGACTGCGTGCCGAGATGCGCGTGCCGGGGCGCGCCTGGCTCGAGATGTCGGTGGAGCAGGGGGAGCGCGGCTCGGTCTACCGGCAGCGTGCGGTTTTCTTCCCTGCCGGGCTCGCCGGGCGCCTGTACTGGTTCGCGATCCTGCCGTTCCACGGCGTGATCTTCAACGGGATGGCCAACCGCATCGTCTTCGAGGCCGAGAGCGGAACGGGCGTCGCCACGCCCGCCTGAGTCGCCGGAGGGCCGGGACCGTCAGTCGATCGGCGCGGCGATCGACTCCGCCAGGCCGTTGAGGAACCGGATGACGACCTCGCGCTCCTCCGGCGGGAGGTTCCGCGCCACTTCGAAGCGGCGGGCGTGTTGCACACCCATGGTTCGGCGCACCTCCCGGTGCGTCTCCTCGGTGATCGAGATGACGACTGCCCGGCGGTCGCTGGGGTGCGCGTGGCGCTCGACGTGTCCAGCGCGCTCGAGCCGGTCGAGCAGCTTGGTGGTCGACGCCGTCGAGATGTGCAGGTGCTCCGACAGTGCGCCGGCCGTGACGGCCACATCGGCGTTCATCGACGCGATGATGTACCGCAGCGCCTTCATGTCGGTGTCGTTGAGCTTCATGTGGCTGCGCGACTCGAAGCTGAGCTTCTGCTCCGCCTCGCGCCAGGTCCGGATGGCCGTGAGGACGCGGATGATCTGGAGGAGCTCCTCTTCGCTGAGGTCGTCGTGGCGCACGAGTTCCTGACGAGGATCGATGACGCGGGGATCGAGCAGCGAGCTGGAGATGCGCCGCGCGTCGTCCTTGTCCGAGGTCATGAGTTCATCCTATTCCAGCGGGCAAGATGCGTGCTAAGTTATTTACTAACTTGGCTAGCTAAGGGAGCGCCGGATGACTACCGTCCCCGTCGGAGAGCGCAATGTCGGACTATCGGCCGAGATCGACGCCCGCCTGAATACCTTCTTCGCCGAGCGCATCGCCGTCTCGGCCCAGTACGGCAGCGACTACGAACGGCTGTGGGCTCAGGCCGCGGCCGCGAGTGACGGAGGCAAGCGCATCCGGCCCCGTTTCGTGCTCAGCGCCTTCGAGGCGTTCGGCGGATCCGACGCCGACGCCGCAGCGGCCGTCGATGTCGCGGTCGCGTTCGAGCTGCTGCACACCGCCTTCCTGCTGCATGACGACGTGATCGACCGAGACACCGTGCGCCGGGGCCGACTCAACCTCAGCGGTTCGTTCGCCTCCGATGCGGTCGCGGCCGGGGTCTCCGGCGACCGGTCACGTCTGTGGGGCGAAGCGGCCGCCATCCTCGCGGGGGACCTCCTCATCCACTCGTCGCAATCGCTCGTGGCGCGGCTCGATCTCGCCGCCGACGTGCGCGGCGCCCTGCTCGACGTCCTCGACCACAGCATCCTGGTGACGGCGGCGGGCGAGCTCGCCGATGTGTCGTTCAGCATCGGGATGACCGAAGCACGGCTCCCCGACATCCTCGCCATGACCGAGCGGAAGACGGCGACGTACTCGTTCGCCGGTCCGCTGTCCGCGGGCGCCATCCTCGCCGGTGCCGACGGCGACGCGCTCGCGGTGCTGGCCGAGTACGGGCGCCTGCTCGGCGTCGCGTTCCAGCTCGGCGACGACCTGCTCGGCGTCTTCGGCGCGGAGGATGTCACCGGCAAGAGCGTGGTGAGCGACCTCCGCGAGGGCAAGGAGACGTCGCTGATCGCCTACGCGCGGGCGACCGCCTGGTGGCCGGAGATCGGTGCATTGTTCGGCCGGCGCGACCTGACGGACACGGAGGGCCGCTCGCTCGCCGACGCGCTCGAGGTGTGCGGAGCCCGGTCGTTCGTCGAGAACCTCGTCGACGACTACGCCGGCCGGGCGATCGCGCTCGTCGAGACCTCCGGACTCCCTGCCGCCCTCGGCGACGAACTCGCACGGGTCGCGCGCTCGTGCGTCGGGAGGATCTCATGACCCGCGAAGCCGCAGTCGGCCCACCGTCCGAGCTCGAGCACCCCACCGATCTCGCGCTGTACACCCGTGCTGCTCACATCAGCTCCGCGACGGTCATCCACGAGTACTCCACCTCGTTCGGCATGGCGACCCGCCTCCTCGCACCGGCCGTGCGGCCGCGTGTCGAAGACGTCTACGCCCTGGTGCGGATCGCCGACGAGATCGTCGACGGCGCCGCCGAAGAGGCCGGGCTGAGTCTGGACGACCAGCGGGCGATGCTCGACGCCCTCGAGGCGGACACTGAACGTGCGATGCGCACGGGCTACAGCGCCAACCTCGTCGTGCACGCCTTCGCCACCACCGCCCGTTCGGTCGGGATCGGACCCGACCTGACCGCCCCGTTCTTCGCCTCGATGCGTCGCGACCTCAGCCCCGTCGACTTCGCCGCCGACGAGCTGAGCGCCTACATCTACGGATCGGCCGAGGTGATCGGGCTGATGTGCCTGAAGGTCTTCCTGGCGAGCGAACCGGTGACGGAGGAGCGGCGCCGGCGTCTCGAGACCGGTGCGCGCCGGCTGGGCTCGGCGTTTCAGAAGATCAACTTCCTCCGCGACCTCGCGGTCGACTGGACGGAGCTCGGCCGCAGCTATTTCCCCGGCATCGATCCGTCCCGGCTCACCGATCGGCAGAAGCTCGCCCTCGTGGTCGACATCGACTGCGACCTCGGAGCGGCCGCGGACGCGATCCCCGAACTCCCCGACAACTGCCGGCGCGCCATCCTGGCCGCGCACGGGCTGTTCGCCGAGCTGAGCGACCGCATCCGGGCCACGCCGGCGCGCGAACTGCTCAGCACCCGCGTGAGTGTGCCCGCCCGCACCAAGCTGGCGATCCTGCTGCGGGCGACCGCGCGCAGCAGCGCCGGGGTGCACCGATGAGTGCGGCGCCCAGGGACATCGTCGTGATCGGCGGAGGCATCGCCGGTCTCGCCACGGCGGCGCTCCTCGCTCGCGACGGACACACCGTGACGGTGCTCGAGCAGCACACGACCGTCGGCGGCCGCGCCGGATCGTGGGAGGCGGACGGGTTCCGCTTCGACACCGGGCCGAGCTGGTACCTGATGCCGGAGGTGTTCGACCACTTCTTCCGGCTGCTGGGCACCACCACCGACGATCAGCTGTCCCTCGTCACGCTGGATCCCGGCTATCGGGTGTTCTTCGAGGGACGCACCCGGAGCATCGACATCGAGGCCGACCCCGCCGCCAACCGGCGCGTCTTCGAGCGGGTCGAGCGCGGCTCGGGCGCCGCGCTCGACCGCTACCTCGCAAGCGCCGCCGAGACCTACCGGATGGCCGTCGACCGCTTCCTCTACGGCACCTTCGCGTCGTTCCGCCCGTTCTTCCGTCGCGACCTCCTGCGCCGCCTCGCCCGTCTCGGCCGCCTTCTGCTGCAGCCGCTCGACCGGTTCGCCGCCGGGTACGTGCGCGACGAGCGGCTGCGGCAGATCCTCGGCTACCCGGCCGTGTTCCTGGGCACCTCGCCGTCGCGGGCGCCCAGCATGTACCACCTGATGAGTCACCTCGATCTCGACGACGGGGTGCGGTACCCGCTCGGCGGTTTCAGCAGCGTGATCGACCGGATCGCCGCGCTCGCCCAGCGCGAAGGGGTGACGATCGAGACCGGCGCGCGCGTGACGCGCATCCGCACGCGAGACGGTGGGGCGAAGCCGCAGGTCGCAGGCGTCGACTACCTCGACGCCGACGGAGCCGCGCGGCGGCTCGACGCCGACCTCGTGGTGTCGGCGGCCGACCTGCACCATACCGAGACCGAGCTGCTCGCGACGGGGGAGCAGACCTACCCCCAGCGCTGGTGGCAGCGCCGCGATCCCGGTCCGGGCGCGGTGCTGGTGATGCTGGGCGTCCGCGGACACCTCCCGGAGCTGGCGCACCACACCCTGTTCTTCACCGCGGACTGGGCCGACAACTTCGACCGGATCTACGGCGCGCATCCCTCGATTCCGGATCCGGCGTCGCTGTACGTCTGCCGCCCGAGTGCGACAGATCCGGATGTCGCGCCGCCCGGGTGCGAGAATCTGTTCGTGCTCGTTCCGGTTCCGGCTGACGTGACCATCGGCGCAGGCGGCCTCGACGGCGGCGGCGACGAGCGTGTCGAGCGCGCCGCCGATGCGGCGATCGCGCAGGTCGCGGAGTGGGCGGACATCCCCGACCTCGCGGAGCGGATCGTGCTGCGCCGCACGGTCGGGCCCGGCGACTTCGCCGCCGATCTCAACGCTTGGCGCGGAGGTGCCCTCGGCCCGGCGCACACCCTGCGGCAGAGTGCCTTCTTCCGTGGCCGCAACGCGTCTAGCCGAGTGGACGGCCTGCTGTACGCGGGCGGCTCGACCATCCCGGGCATCGGCCTGCCGATGTGCCTGATCAGTGCCGAGCTCGTGGTCAAGCGTCTCCGCGGCGACACGTCGACGGGGCCTCTGGCCGAGCCGCTCGGTGTGCCGGTGCAGGAGGAGCGCCGGGCGTGAGCATCCTGTATCTGGCCGTGCTGCTGGTGGCCATCGGCTGCATGCTGCTGCTCGATCGCCGCTTCGCCCTGTTCTTCTGGCGCGACGCCCGTCGCGCCGCGATCGTGCTGGTCGCTGGCGTGCTGTTCTTCCTCGCCTGGGACCTGTTCGGCATCGGACTCCACGTCTTCGCCAGAGGTGGCAGCCCCCTCATGACCGGCATCGTGCTGGCTCCCGAGCTTCCGCTCGAGGAGGTCTTCTTCCTGGCCTTCCTCTGCTACGTCACGATGATCCTCATCTCCGGCGCCGGCCGGATGCTCGCCCGCAGGTCGGCACGAAGCGGGGAGCGGACATGACCTACGTGCTGCTCAGCCTCGCGTTCCTCGCCGTCGCGGTCGTGGTGCTCGCGATCGCCCTGGCGGTGACGCCGGATCGCGCCGTCGTCGTGCGACGGTGGTGGGCGCCGGTGCTGATCGGCGGGGTGATCGTGCTCGTGCTGACGGCGGTGTTCGACAACGTGATGATCGGGGCCGGGCTGATGACATACGGTGAGGGGCAGCTCGCCGGGGTGCACCTCGGTCTCGTGCCCGTCGAAGACTTCGCGTACCCGATCGCCGGCATCCTCCTGCTTCCCGCGGTGTGGCTGCTGACCAGGAGGCGCGCCCGATGACGGCGACGACGGCGCCGGCTCCGCTGCGGCAGCTCCTGCTCGCGTCGCGCCCGCTCAGCTGGATCAACACCGCGTTCCCGTTCGCGGCGGCCGTGCTGCTGACCACTCGGCAGGTGGACCTGACGCTGATCATCGGCACGGTGTACTTCCTCATCCCGTACAACCTCGCGATGTACGGCATCAACGACGTCTTCGACTACGAGTCCGATCTGCGGAATCCGCGCAAGGGGGGTGCGGAGGGGGCCCTGCTCGACCGCACGATGCACCGGCGCACCCTGCTCGCCGCCGCTGCCGTGAACGTGCCGTTCCTGATCTTCCTCGTGGTGGTGGGTCCACCGCTGTCGTGGCTGGTGCTCGCGATCAGCGTGTTCGCTGTCCTGGCGTACTCGGTGCCCGGTCTGCGATTCAAAGAGGTGCCGTTCCTCGACTCCATCACCTCGAGCACGCACTTCGTGAGCCCGGCGGTCTACGGCCTGGTGTTCGCCGGCGCGACCTTCACGCCCGCTCTCTGGGCGGTGCTGCTGGCGTTCTTCCTCTGGGGGATCGGCAGCCACGCCTTCGGGGCGGTGCAGGATGTCGTGCCCGACCGCGCCGGCGGAATCGCGTCGATCGCGACGGTGCTCGGCGCCCGCTGGACCACCCGCATCGCCATTGCCGCCTGGGCGCTCGCCGGGATCGCGATGCTCCTCACCCCGTGGCCCGGACCGCTCGCGGCGGTGCTCGCGCTCCCGTACATCGCGGTGGCTGCTCCGTACTGGTCGATCCCCGACGACGATTCGGCGCGTGCCAACCGCGGCTGGCGCCGGTTCCTCTGGATCAACTACGCGTGCGGCTTCGTGGTCACCATGCTGCTGATCTGGTTCGCCGCGCTCACGCGCTGACGAAGGCGGCGATCTGCGGAGCGACGGCCTTCGCGGAGACCTGATGGGTCTGGCCGTCCAGCACGCCGGAGCGCGCCCCGGGCACGGCGGCGGCGACGGCCGTCTGGGCATCGCGCATCGGCTCCGCGGCCTTGCCCCCGACGAGCACCAGCGTCTTCACGGCGATCCGGGCGAGCCGGTCGGCCGGTACCCGGAAGCCCGACATGATCCGGATGTCGTTGGGCAGCGTCGGCGCCACGGCCCTCATGTGCTTCCAGACCGAGGGCATGAGACGCATCATGAACGGCACGAAAGCGGGGGCGCCGACCATCGTCACCAGGAAGTATCCGACCGCGGAGCCGTTCTTGCCCTCGGTGAGCAGCCCGTCGACGACGGCGAGGTGGTCGACGTCCGGGTTCTTCCATCCGGCGGCGACGTACGGCGCCTCGTAGGTCACGAGGGCACGCATGGGAACACCCGCCGCCGCGGCCTCGAGGGCGAGGCCGGCCCCCGACGACGAACCGTAGACCGCGACCGGGCCTCCTCCGTTCTCCTCGCTCGCCCGATCGAGCACCGCTCGAAGGTCTTCGACTTCGCGTTCGGGTGTGGTCGTCGGCGCGCTCGCTGCGGTGTCGCCGCTGTCGCCACGGCCGCGCCGGTCGTACAGGTAGACGGTGAAGCGGTCCGCCAGCTCCGCGGCGAGCGGCCGGCAGGGGCCGAACCCGCGGTCGCAGAGCGCGCCGTCGACCAGCACCAGTGCCGGCCCTGAACCGACCTTCTCGTAGGCGATCGTCGTGCCGTCTGCCGAAGCGACGGTTCCCATCGTCGCCGGCGCGGTCTCCGTCTTCGCAGCCATCTCAGTTCTCCTTCGTGGACGATCGGTCGGCCGACAGCCGCCTGTCGAGTTTGACGAACGATTCGAGCCAGCCGGTCTCGGTGTCGTGCCGGCGGTCGGGGGTGAAGGGTCCCTGGTGCAGAGTGATGCGGGTTCTCTCGCCGTGATCGTGGAACTGGATGCGCAGCATCACTGCATCCGGGCTGCCGCCCGTGCTCGCGTCGAGACGGAGGACGAGAAGTTCGGGTTCGACGAGTTCGACGATGGTGCCGCGCATCGGGAACTGGTCCCCGCTGGTGTCGTCGACCATGATCAGCTCCCAGCGCCCTCCGACGCGCGGGTCGATCGCGATCGACCCGGCCGGAGTGGTGATGCCGTTCGGGGCGAACCAGGCGGCCAGGTGCTCCGGCTCCATGAAGAACTGCCAGACCACGGGCCGTGGTGCGTCGAACGCGCGGGTGATGTAGACGTCGGTGTCCGCGATGTCCTCGGGCCTGGTATCGGTCATGGCCGGTTTCCCTTCTCGTCGTCGGTGCCGCCGTGGTCCGCCGCCTGATAGGCGGCGAGGGCGGCGTCGAGCTTGTCGAAGCTGCTGTTCCAGAAGTGCTTGTAGCGCTCCATCCACATCGTGGCCTCCCGCAGCGGCTCGGCTTCGAGATGGCTCAGCCGCGAGGTCGCCACGCGCGACCGCGAAACGAGCCCTGCGGATTCGAGCACCTTGAGGTGTTTGGAGATCGCCGGTTGGCTGAGGTCGAACGGAGCCGCGAGCTCGGAGACGTTCGCGTCGCCGTCCGTCAGGCGGCGCAGGATCTCGCGTCGGGTCGGGTCGGCGAGGGCGGCGAACACCGCGCTCAGCTGGTCTGTCGACATATGCATAACCAATCGGTTCTATAACTTGATGCAAATATAGCGGATGCGCGGCGCCTGTCAAGAGGCGCCGCGCATCCGGCGGCATCGGGCGGGTCCTCAGTCGCGCTTGGGCAGCTCCTGCAGCGCCCAGACGTTGCCGTCCGGATCGGAGAAGGTGACGAAGCGGCCCCAGTCGAGCTCGGCGACGCCCTCGGCCTCGACGCCGTGCTCACGCAGGTGGGCGAGCGCGTCGTCGGCGTTCGGCACGACGATCTGGAGTCCGCGCTGGGTGCCGGGCTCCATGTCGGTGAGCCCCTCGCCGAACGCGATCGAGCAGGCCGAGCCGGGAGGGGTGAGCTGGATGAAACGCAGCGTGTCCGAGACGCGCTGGTCGTAGTCGGCCACGAAGCCGACCTGGTCGACGTAGAACGCCTTGGCGCGGTCGACGTCGGTGACGGGGATGGTGATGAGTTCGATTCTCCAGTCGGTGATCGCCATGATCGGTCCCTTTCTTGAGTCCTGGTCGTGTGTCGTTGGTGATATCTCCACGCTAAGCGCGATTGCGGTCAGTTTTCGGCCGCAATAGGAGAATCGACGCCAGAACATTCATCCAGCTCTCGGCCCGCGGCGAGCGGGCTTACAGCCGCGTCACGGTATCGTCGGAAGGCGGTCCCTGTGGACGCGCCAGCAGACCGGAAGAGACGACAGACGCCGATGAGCGACAGCCCCCTTTCGCCGAGCCCGTACGAGGTGCTCGGCGTGAGTGCGACCGTTCCCCACGAGGAGTTGCGTCGCGCCTATCGACGGCTGCTCCGGGCGACCCACCCGGACACCGGCGGCTCGGCCGCCCGCTTCCAAGAGGTGCAGCGCGCCTGGGAGCTCATCGGAGACCCGGAGGACCGCGCGCGGTACGACCGCGGAGAGTCGGGCTACGACGCCGATGTCGCCGACGGCGGAGACGGCTCGACCGGATTCAGCGCGACCTTCCACCCGACGCGCTCGCAGGCGCGGGGCTCGTCGGTGCGGGCACGCAGCTACGGGCATCCGGGCGGTCGGGCGCGGGAGCGCTACCTCGCTCTGATGCGCGAATGGGTCGGACGCGGCACCGAGCTCGACGACCCGTACGAGCCGTCGCTCGTGCGGTCGGCCCCGCGGGAGATCCGGCAGTTGCTCGCAGAGGCCCTGGCCGAGGAGGCGACGGCGCGCGCCGTCACGTCGCTCGGCATGGGCTTCACGATCTGGAGCGACGTCGCCGTGCATCCCCGCTCGGAGGCCAAGCTCGACCACGTGGTCCTCGGACCGGCCGGTCTGTTCGCCATCCGCTCGGCCGACTGGGGCGGCGAGGTCAAGCTCGCCAAGGGCGACGTGGTCGGCGCGGGGATCGACCGCGAGGAGGAGCCGTTCCACGAGCTACTGCGCGACGCGAAGACGTTCTCGCGCCAGGTCGGAGTGAAGTTCACCGGGCTGATCATCGTGGTGCCCGACGATGCATTGGCCGTCCCGTACGACCGGATCGAGCGGGGCAGGCTGGCGGGCTCGCTCCTCGTTCGGCGATCGCTGCTGCCGCTGGTGCTGCGCAACGGCGCCAACGCGGCCGGGCGGGAGAGCGTCGATCGCGCGTTCGAGCTGCGCAGCCGGCTGCAGGAGAGCATCCGCTTCGTCTAGGCGCTCGTGCCGGCTCGCCTAGACGCGCGGCGCTGCGGAGAGCACAGTGGAGCCATGTTCACTCCACTCGACATCTTCAGCGGTTTCAGTGTCACCGACATCGCGGCGGCCAAGGCGTTCTACGGCGACACCCTCGGTCTCGCCATCACGGAGGGCCCGATGGGCAACCTCGACCTCGCGCTCCCCGGCGGAAGCCACGTGTTCATCTACCCGAAGCCCGATCACGAGCCGGCCACCTTCACCATCCTGAACCTGGTCGTCGACGACATCGACGCCGCCGTGGCGGACCTCAACGCCGCGGGCGTCGAGACGAACATCTACGACTCGCCCGATCTCCCCACCGACGACAAGGGTGTGCTGCGCGGCAAGCAGGCGAACATGGGGCCGGACATCGCGTGGTTCCGCGATCCCGCCGGCAACGTGCTCTCCGTCCTCCAGAACTAGGGACGGGAGGACGAGGCGAGGCGCTCCCGGAGTGCCATCGCGTCGTAGGGGGAGCGGACCTTGACGTCGTTGTCGAAGTAGGCGAAGACGTCGAGGCCGGCGCCGACCCATCCCCGGATCTCGGCCGCCCAGCGATCGAGCGATTCGGGGGTGTAGCCGCTCGTGTACAACTCCTCGTCGCCGTGCAGCCGCACATACATGAAGTCGCTCGTGGCGGCTCGGATGACGGGGTACCTGCCTGCGGTGTCGGCGACGACGATCGCGACGTCCTCTGCGCGGGCGAGCTCGGTGAACGACGGCACGTCGAAGCTCGTGTGGCGCACCTCGACGGCGTGACGGAGCGGTCGGTCGGCGTCCGTGCGCAGGAACGTCCTGTCCTCGTCCAGCGTCGACTCCGTCGCGAGGGCGGCCGCCGCCCGGGTGCTGCGGGGGAGCATCCGGAGGAACTCGCGCACCGCGGGCTCGTCGTACTGCAGGGTCGGGGGGAGCTGCCAGAGGATCGGACCGAGCTTGGGCCCGAGTGCGAGCACGCCGGATGCGAAGAAGTTCGCCAGGGCGCCGCGGGCGTTCTTCAGGCGCAGGATGTGGGTGATGTACCGGCCGCCCTTCACCGCGAACACGAAGTCGTCGGCGGTCTCCTCCGCCCAGCGCGCGTAGCTCGACGGCCGTTGCAGCGAATAGAAGGAGCCGTTGATCTCGATCGAGTCGAGACGTTCCGCCGCGTAGGCGAGTTCGGAGCGGTGCGGCACTCCCTTCGGGTAGAACGTGCCACGCCAGGGCGCGTACGTCCATCCGGAGATCCCGACCCAGGTCGACGCCATCAGCGGCCGCGGAGCTGATCCAGGATGCGGCGGTCGCGCTTGGTCGGGCGGCCGGCGCCGCGCTCGCGTACGACGGCCGACGGCGCCTCGGTCTTCGGCGGCGGCGGGGGAGTCAGATCCTCGAAGCACTCGGCCGCGACGGAGGCGCCGACGCGCTTCACGATGAGCCGCCGCGCGATCAGGACGCGGTCCACGTCGCCGACGCGCGCCCGCACCTCATCGCCGATGTGCACCGGCTGCGCGGGCTTCGCGCGATCGCCGTTGACCCGGATGTGGCCGGCCTTGCACGCGGCCGATGCGGCCGAGCGCGTCTTGTAGAGCCGCACGGCCCACGACCACGAGTCGACCCGCACGGTCGATGGCTCGGCCACGTCAGGCTGTCTCGACCAGTTGCGACTTCCACTTCACGAGGCTGCGCACGGTCTTGCTCGAGTCGCCGGCGAGCTTCTCCATCACGTCGGCCGGCACGAAGTAGTTCACTGCCACCCAGCCGCGCACGGTCTCCGACCGGTCGTCGGCGAGCATCCGCAGGATGTCGCACGGGGTCGCCTCGTTCTTGGCGACGCAGCCGCGCACGCCGGCATCCGGGTCGTTCGCGAGGGTGAGGAAGAGGTCGTCGGGGGTGTTGTAGCTGCTCGCCACGCTCTCGCGGATCTTGGGATTCTCATGCTCGGCGAGCAGGCGGAGCCGCGCGATCTTGCTCTCGGTCACTGGCGGCGACGGATGCAGGGCGGCGGCTTCCTCGGCGGTCAGCATGGCCGGGCGGTGCTCTCGCATCGCCTGACGCTGGGCGGGGGTGTTGAACCGGATGCACGACATGCTCCAACGGTACGCGCTCCCGCCGACCGAGAGGAGGAACACGTCGCGCGTCGGGCCGGGTTACCGTGAATGCATGGAGTCACTGCTGCGGATGCTCGACCGGGTCGCCGGCGGACGGCACGCCGGCTACACGATCCCCGACGACAACCTGCGTCATCCCCGCACCCGGCGCGCGTTCGTGGTGATCACCTGGCTGCTGGTCGCGGAGCTCGTGCTGGGGGTGGGCGCCGTGGTCGTCGCCGCGGTCCTGCAGACGAACGGACAGAGCATCCCGTGGGCGGTCTGGATGCGCTCGGTCATCGTGCTCGGGATGACGCTCACGCTGTTCTACTTCGCCTGGCGCGCCCAGAAGGGCTTCTACTGGGCGTACTCGAGGCTGCGCCTGTTCTCCAAGATCTTCCCGGTCGTCACGCTGGTGATCGCCGCGATCCCCGGGCTGTATCCCCTGTGGATGGTGACCGAGCAGATCCTGTTCAGCCTCATCCTGATCGGCGTCGCGGACTACCTCGACTCCGACCACATGCGCGCGGCGTTCCCGAAGCCCGTCGACCCGCCCTCGGGGGAGCAGAACCCGCTCACGGCGCGGTGACGGCGCCCTTCTCGCCACGCGGGAACCACGGGACGATGGGCGACGTTCGCCGCTGGTAGTCGGCGTATTCGGGGTAGCGGGAGAGCGTGATGCTCTCGGTGAAGACGGTCGACCCGATGAAGAGGCCGGTGAGCAGGAGCGGGCCGATCACGGTCCACTGCAGGATGGAGCCGGCGGCGACCGCGCCGAAGAGGAAGACGACCCACCACTGCGCCTGCTCGAAGAAGAAGTTCGGGTGTCGGGAGAACCGGAAGAGCCCGGCCTGAAGGAAACGCGGGCGCGGCGCGCGGCCGGCCGCCGTCTCGGCCTTCTTCCACTGGTGGAAGTTCCATTGCTGCTGGTCGGCCACGGTCTCTCCGACGAGGAACGCGAGGAAGACGACGGCGCAGAGGATGTCGAGCCCGTTGAGCGGCGTCGGGTGCTGAAGGGCCGTCCAGGCGGGGAGCGTGATCAGCAGGAGGAGCACGTTCTGGTAGATCACGATGAAGAACAGATTGAAGAGCTGGAACTGCCAGCCCGGCATCCGGGCACGCAGCACCGACCAGCGGTAGTCCTCGCCGCCCGGTTCGTATCCGCCCTTGCGCGCGAAATTGAACGTCAGCCGGATGCCCCACAGGGTCACGAGCGCCGCGATCAGGTTCAGGCGCGCATCCTGCAGGCCGGCGGAGCCCGCGAAGACCCACACGTACGCGACCGGCACGATCGACCAGATGCGGTCGACCCACGAGTGCTCGCCGGTGATCAGGGACAGGACCCAGGTGACCACGCAGACCGCGGCAAGGATCCAGAGACAGACGATGAAAGGCTCCACGTGCTCATCCTAGGGACACGGGCGGGTCACTAGACTCGATTCCCGTGGATGGAACCGGTGGGCGCGAGGTCAGTTCGCGGGTCCTGACGATCCCGAACCTCCTCAGCTTCTTCCGGCTCGCCCTCGTGCCGGTCTTCCTGGTCTTCGTCATCCTGGCCCAGGATGCGCTCGCGCTGCTCGTGCTCGTCGTCTCCAGCATCACCGATTTCCTCGACGGCTATCTGGCCAGACGCCTCGACCAGGTGTCCCGGCTCGGCCAGCTCCTCGATCCGGCCGCGGACCGCCTGTACATCTTCGCCGCGCTGATCGGACTCGCCTGGCGCGAGGTCATCCCGTGGTGGCTGGTCGCCGTGATCGTCGCCCGCGACGTCATGCTCGCGATCCTCGGCGTCATCCTTGCGAACCACGGGTACGGCCCGCTGCCCGTGCACCACCTCGGGAAGGTGGCCACCTTCTGTCTGTTCTGGGCTCTGCCCCTGCTGATGCTCGGCGAGGCATTCACGGCGCTCGCGCCCGTCTCACTGCCGCTCGGCTGGGCGTTCGCGCTCTGGGGAGCCTTCCTCTACTGGTGGGCGGGCTTCGTCTATATCGGTGAGACCTCCCGGGTAATACGCCGGGAGGGGGACGACGGACCCGATCGATCCGATACGCTGGATCAGAAGGAGGTTGACGGTGCCTGACGAGACGAACCCCAAGGGTCCTGCGGACGACGACGCCGCGAGCAACCCCCTGCGTAATTCCGCGGCGGGGAATGAGGACACGACCGCTCGCTTCGGCGAGGAGTTCGTGTCGAAGATGTACCCGGTCGACGGCGAGATCTCAGCCGAGGAGCAGGAGGCCATCGCCGCCCTGCCCTCCGGATCCGCCCTGCTGATCGTGCGGCGTGGCCCCAATACAGGGGCACGATTCCTGCTCGATGCCGACGTGACGAGCGCCGGCCGGCATCCGAACGCCGACATCTTCCTCGACGACGTCACGGTCTCGCGTCGCCACGCCGAGTTCACTCGCCGTGGCACCGCGTTCGAGGTGCGCGACCTCGGGTCGCTCAACGGAACGTACTACGACGGCGTCCGCATCGAGAGCGCCCTGCTCGCCGACAGCGCCGAAGTCCAGATCGGCAAGTTCCGCCTCACCTTCTACGCCTCCCGGTACGACCTCGCCGCTCCGGCGCAGGGCTAGTGGCGCGGCAAGCGGCGAGGGCACCGTCCGCGGCATCGCCCTCTCTGCTCAGCATCGGTCAGGTGCTGGCCCGGCTCACGCCTGAGTTCCCCGATCTCTCGTCGTCCAAGCTGCGGTTCCTCGAAGAGCGCGGGCTGATCGCGCCCGCGCGCACCCAGTCCGGTTATCGCAAGTTCTCACCGGACGACCTCGAGCGGCTCCGGGTCGTGCTCGGCATGCAGCGGGACCACTATCTGCCTCTCAAGGTCATCAAGGCCTACCTCGCCGACCTCGATGCCGGTCTCAACCCGCCGATGCCCGGCAGTGGCGCCGGCGGTCCCTCCATGCTCCCGAGCGGGCGCCGCTTCAAGCGCGCCGACCTGCTGCGCGAGGCAGGGGCGACCGCCGAGCTCCTCGACGACGCCGTGGCCGCCTCCATCATCACGCCGGCCGACGTCTACGGCGAAGAATCGCTGACCGTTCTCAAGGCGCTGGTGGAACTCGGCCGCAACGGCATCGAGCCGCGGCATCTGCGCGGTTTCCGGGCGGCGGCAGAACGCGAGATCGGCCTCATCGAGACCGCCCTGGTGCCCATCGCCCGCCGCAACGAGGTGTCGAGCCGGGCCAAGTCCGCCGAGCTGGCGCGGGAGATCGCGGGACAGCTCGATGTGGTGCGCGGCAGCATCATCCGGTCGTCGCTCTCCCGACTGCAGTCGTGATCGGTTGCCGCACGCTCGACACGCCGAACAGGAAACGTCGAATGTCGTTGCCCGGGGCCTCCCGCATGGGTACCGTTGATGAAGCGCCGTTGTACGGCGCGATCCACTATCGGGGCGAGAGGCAAACGCATGAGTGAACTGAGTCGTGGCAACGACGCCCCCCGATACGATCTGGGCCTGCTGTTCACCGACGGCCTGCCCGAGATGGACGACGCCAGCGGTTACCGCGGCGCCGTCGCGGCCCGCGCGGCGGGCATCAGCTACCGTCAGCTCGACTACTGGGCCCGTACGGGTCTGGTCGAGCCCACGGTTCGCGGTGCGGCCGGCTCCGGTTCGCAGCGCCTCTACGGCTTCCGCGACATCCTGGTTCTGAAGCTCGTCAAGCGCCTGCTCGACACCGGCATCTCGCTGCAGCAGATCCGCACCGCGGTGAACCAGCTGCGCGAAGCCGGGGTGAACGACCTGGCGCAGACCACGCTGATGAGCGATGGCGCCAGTGTCTACCTCTGCACGTCGAACGACGAGGTCATCGACCTGGTCAGCCGCGGTCAGGGCGTGTTCGGCATCGCCGTCGGCAAGGTGCTCCGCGAAGTGGAGTCCAGCCTGGTCGAGCTCGACACGCAGACGATCGACCCGATGGACGAGCTCGCTGCTCGTCGCGCGGTCAGGGCCTCCTAGCCTCGACCGGTCTGCTGTTCCCGGCGGAAGCCGGCGCTGTGTCGCGCCCTACGGCGCGACGGCGTATTCGCCGATGCGGGCCGTGCGCAGCACGCGCTCGAGCAGCATGTCGAAGTTGTGCGCCATCTCCTGGGCGCTCTCGCCCGGCCAGACGTGCAGCGGCTTGGCAGCGCCCTGCGCCTGCTGAAGCGAGGTGCGCTCCGGCAGTTGCGGGCTGAGCACCAGCGGCCCGAACATGTCGCGCAGCTCCTTGATGCGGAACTGGTGCTCCAGCGACTGCACTCGTGCACGGTTGACGATGATGCCGAGCGGCTGGAGGCGCGGGGAGAGTCCGCGACGGATCTCCTCGATGGCGCGCAGCGCGCGGTCGGCCGCGGCGACGGAGAACAGGCCGGGCTCGGTCACGACGGCGACGCGATCGCTGGCGGCCCAGGCGGTGCGCGTGAGCGCGTTGAGCGACGGCGCGCAGTCGATGAGCACCAGCTCGTAGTCGTGCTCGACGTTGGCGAGGGCCTCTTCGAGCTTCCAGATGTCACGGATGCTCGGGTGCGGTCCGTCGAAGTTGATGGCCGACGGGCTGCCGATCATGACGTCGATCTTGCCCTGCCGGCCCTTGGTCCAGCCGCTCGGGGCGATCGCCGCGCGGACGATCTTCTCCTTCGGCGACGCGAGCACATCGGCGACGTTGAGGTGGCCTGCGACCTGGATGTCCATGCCCGTCGAGACATCGGACTGCGGGTCCAGGTCGACGACGAGGGTGCGGAGGCCTTTGGCGAACGCTGCGGAAGCCAGCCCCAGCGTCACCGTGGTCTTACCGACACCACCTTTGAGGGAACTAACGCTGAGTACGTGCACAAGCAACTACGTTACCTTCACTAGTCTTAGAGAACCTAACCGTTTGCTGTGTGGGCTGCCCCCCTGCTCGAAAGGTCCCAATGTTCCGTAAGATCCTCGTTGCCAATCGCGGTGAAATCGCCATTCGTGCCTTCCGGGCCGCCTACGAATTGGGTGCGCAGACGGTCGCCGTCTTCCCCTACGAAGACCGCAACTCGATGCACCGCCTGAAGGCGGACGAGGCCTACCAGATCGGCGAGCCGGGGCATCCGGTGCGTGCATACCTCGACGTCGCGGAGATCATCCGCGTCGCCAAGGAGTGCGGCGCCGACGCCATCTACCCCGGCTACGGCTTCCTCTCGGAGAACCCGGAGCTGGCCGAGGCGGCCCGCGAGGCGGGCATCACCTTCATCGGTCCGCCCCCGCGCGTGCTCGAGATGGCGGGCAACAAGGTGACCGCGAAGGAGCACGCGATCGCCGCGGGCGTCCCCGTTCTCAAGTCGACGCCGCCGTCGAAAGACATCGACCTGCTCATCTCGCAGGCCGACGAGGTCGGCTTCCCGATCTTCGCGAAGGCCGTCGCGGGCGGCGGCGGACGCGGCATGCGCCGGGTCAACACCAAGGCCGACCTGCGCGGCGCCCTCG
The DNA here is from genome assembly GCF_056394405.1 of Leifsonia sp. 10N434. Classification (NCBI taxonomy): domain Bacteria; kingdom Bacillati; phylum Actinomycetota; class Actinomycetes; order Micrococcales; family Microbacteriaceae; genus Leifsonia; species Leifsonia sp. 10N434. Next base: position 113,926 of record NZ_JBFTHV010000008.1, read on the forward strand.
AAGAGGCCATGCGCGAGGCCGACAGCGCGTTCGGCGACCCCACGATGTTCCTCGAGCAGGCCGTGCTGCGCCCCCGTCACATCGAGGTGCAGATCCTCGCCGACGCCGCGGGCAACACGATGCACCTGTTCGAGCGCGACTGCTCGGTGCAACGCCGCCACCAGAAGGTCATCGAGATCGCTCCGGCGCCGAACCTCGACGAGGAGACCCGCCAGGCGCTCTACCGCGACGCCGTGGCCTTCGCGAAGTCGATCGGCTACGAGAACGCCGGAACGGTCGAGTTCCTGCTCGACACCGCCGGCGACCGTGCGGGCAAGCACGTGTTCATCGAGATGAACCCGCGCATCCAGGTGGAGCACACGGTCACCGAGGAGATCACCGACGTCGACCTGGTGCAGTCCCAGATGCGCATCGCGGCGGGGGAGACCCTCGCCGACCTCGGCCTCAGCCAGGACTCGGTGCACATCCGCGGAGCCGCCCTGCAGTGCCGCATCACCACGGAGGACCCGACCGCCGGCTTCCGTCCCGACACCGGCAAGATCACGACCTACCGCTCGCCCGGTGGCGGCGGCATCCGCCTCGACGGCGGAACGATCAACCCGGGTGCGCAGATCAGTCCGCACTTCGACTCGATGCTGGCCAAGCTCACCTGCCGCGGCCGCGACTTCCCGGCGGCCGTGAGCCGTGCCCGGCGCGCGCTGGCGGAGTTCCGCATCCGCGGTGTGTCCACGAACATCCCCTTCCTGCAGGCCGTGCTCGACGACCCCGACTTCATCGCCGGAAACGTCAGCACCTCCTTCATCGAGGAGCGTCCCGGCCTGTTCAAGGGCCGCGCCTCGAAGGACCGCGGCACCAAGGTGCTCAACTGGCTCGCCGACGTCACGGTCAACCAGCCGAACGGCGCGCGCCCCGAGACACACGCTCCCGTCGACAAGCTGCCGGCGATCGACCTCTCTGCTCCGGCGCCCGCCGGATCGCGCCAGAAGCTCCTCGAGCTCGGCCCGGCCGGTTTCGCCGAGGCCCTGCGCGCCCAGACCGCGCTCGCCGTCACCGAGACCACCTTCCGCGATGCCCACCAGTCGCTGCTCGCCACCCGGGTGCGCACCCGCGACCTGCTGGCCGTCGCTCCGTACGTCGCCCGGATGACCCCGGAGCTGCTGTCGGTCGAGGCCTGGGGAGGCGCCACCTACGATGTGGCGCTCCGCTTCCTCGGCGAAGACCCGTGGGACCGCCTGGCCGCGCTGCGCGAGGCCCTGCCGAACATCAACATCCAGATGCTGCTGCGCGGCCGCAACACCGTCGGCTACACGCCGTACCCGACCAAGGTGACCGACGCCTTCGTGCGCGAAGCCGCGTCGACCGGTGTCGACATCTTCCGCATCTTCGACGCCCTCAACGACGTCTCGCAGATGCGTCCGGCGATCGAATCCGTGCTGGCCACGGGTTCCGCCGTCGCCGAGGTCGCCGTCTGCTATACGGGAGACCTGCTCGACCCGGCGGAGGACCTGTACACGCTCGACTACTACCTGCGCCTCGCGGAGCAGATCGTGGAGTCCGGCGCGCACATCCTGGCCATCAAGGACATGGCCGGCCTCCTGCGGCCGAGCGCCGCGGAGAAGCTCGTCGCCGCGTTCCGCGAGCGGTTCGACCTGCCGGTGCACGTGCACACGCACGACACCCCCGGCGGTCAGCTCGCGACGCTCCTGGCCGCGAGCCGCGCCGGAGCAGACGCCGTCGACGTCGCGAGCGCACCGATGGCGGGCACCACGAGCCAGCCGTCGGCCTCGGCGCTCGTCGCCGCCCTCGCCCACACCGAGCGCGACACCGGCATCTCGCTGTCGGCCGTGAACGCCCTCGAGCCCTACTGGGAGGCCGTGCGCCAGGTCTACCGTCCCTTCGAGTCGGGGCTGCCCGGCCCCACCGGCCGGGTCTACAAGCACGAGATCCCGGGCGGTCAGCTCTCCAACCTGCGTCAGCAGGCCAAGGCGCTCGGCCTCGCCGAGGACTTCGAGCTGGTCGAGGACATGTACGCCGCGGCCAACCAGATCCTGGGCCGCATCCCCAAGGTGACCCCGTCGTCCAAGGTGGTGGGCGACCTCGCTCTGCACCTGGCCGCCGTGCACGCCGACCCGGCGGACTTCGCCGAGAACCCGCAGAACTACGACATCCCGGACTCGGTTGTCGGCTTCATGGCGGGCGAGCTCGGCGAGCTGCCCGGCGGCTGGCCCGAGCCGTTCCGCACCAAGGTGCTGGCCGGAAAGACCGTCAAGGTCGGGGTCGAGGACCTCTCCGCCGATGACGCGGCCGCGCTGGACGGCTCGAGCGCCGAGCGGCGTTCGACGCTCAACCGGCTGCTCTTCCCGGCTCCGACGCGCATCTTCGAGCAGATCCGGGAACTGTTCGGCGACCTCTCCGTCGTCGACTCGCTCGACTACCTCTACGGCCTCAAGCAGGGCACGGAGCACGTGATCGAGATCGACCGCGGTGTGCGCCTGTACATCGGGCTCGAGGCGATCGGCGAGGCGGACGACAAGGGCATGCGTACCGTCATGACCACGCTCAACGGGCAGCTCCGTCCGGTGTTCGTGCGCGATCGCGGCATCGTCGTGGAGAGCAAGGCGGCCGAGAAGGCCGACTCCGCCAAGCCGGGTCAGGTGGCCGCTCCCTTCTCGGGCGTCGTCACGCTGCAGGTCGCCGTCGGCGACACGGTGGCAGCCGGGCAGTCGGTCGCGTCCATCGAGGCGATGAAGATGGAGGCGGCGATCACCGCTCCCATCGCGGGCACGATCGAGCGGCTCGCCATCCCGAAGACGCAGCAGGTCGACGCGGGGGACCTCCTCGTGGTGGTCGCACCCGCCGGCTGAGCAGGTGGTCGGTCGTCGGCGACCGGTAAACTGTCCCAGTCGCTCTCACCAGTGACAGAAAGAGACGGTATCCGTGGCAGACAAGCCGGATCAGGGCCGAACGGGCGAACTGGCCGACGGCGAACTCGCATCGAGCGAGTCCACGTCGGACGCGGTCGCATCGCGTTCGTCCTCGACCGACGATCTGACGATCTCGGTCCCCGAGAACCTCAGCATCGTCGTCGACCTGCCGCCCGCTCCTGCGCCTGAGGCGCCGGAGGACGAGGTCGCCGTGGCGATCGACGAGGTCCCGGTCAACCCGGGATTCGTGGCGTCGCCGACCGAGCCGACCACCACGTCGGTCGCGATCGTCGCGTCGCGCCTGGCCACCGGGCCGACGCCGACCGCGGCGCACGACGACGACCAGCGCGACATCCCGCCGCTCCCCGGCACGGATGCGTTCAGCCAGTCGCGGCGCGACCGGCTGCGCGGCGAGCACTCGCAGCAGCCGGAACCGGCCGCGATGCTGACCGCCGACCGGCTGCTCGAGGTGAACCGCAAGACCCGGCCAGGGCCCGAGGGCGGCTGGCACCGTTTCCTGTACGCCATCACGTTCCACACGGTCAACCTCGGCGACTCGGCCAAGGTGCGGGCGCGCAAGGAGCTCGACCACCGCATCCAGAAGCAGTTCGAGGGCGGTACCCGGTTCGTCCCCGTGCTCACCCGCAAGGGCGGCGTGGGCAAGACGACCGTCACGACCCTCCTCGGCATGGCGCTGGCCGATGCGCGCGAAGACCGCATCGTCGCGATCGACGCCAACCCCGACCGCGGAACGCTCTCCGAGCGCGTGACCAAGCAGACCAGGGCCACCGTGCGCGACGTCGTGCAGAAGGCGGCCAGCATCGGAGGCTTCACCGATTTCTCGGCTTTGGTGTCGCGTGACGAGACCCGCCTCGACATCCTGGCGTCCGACACGGACCCGCTGCTGTCGGAGGCGTTCGACGAGAATGACTACAACGTGGTCGCCGACCTCACCGCCCGGTTCTACTCGATCGTGCTCACCGACTGCGGAACCGGCATCGTGCACTCCGTGATGCGGGCGACGCTGCAGCGAGCGGACTCGGTCGTCATCGTGTCGGGCGGAAGCGTCGACGAGGCGCGACTGGCCTCGGAGACGCTGACCTGGCTCGAGGCGAACGGCTACGGCGACCTCGTGCGCAACGCCATCGTCGCGCTCAATACGGCGACGCAGGGCACGAACCTGGTGAAGCTCGACGAGATCGAGTCGCACTTCCGCTCGCGTGTCCGCGAGGTCGTGCGCATCCCGTACGACCCGCAGCTCGCTGCCGGGTCGGTCGTCTCGTACAAAGACCTCAAGCCGCTGACCAAGCAGTCGGCCCGCACCCTCGCCGCTCTCGTGGTCGAGGGTCTGCCGACGAACCGCGGCTGAGCCGCGCATCCTCTCGCACCGTTTCAAGGAGATAGTTGTGACCGAACGCCAGATCCGCCTGTTCGGCGACCCCGTGCTGAAGACGGTGTCCGAACCGATCGCGGAGGTCGACGCCGGTGTGCGAGGGCTGGTCGAGGACCTGATCGACAGCGTGATTCCCCCCGGCCGCGCCGGCGTGGCCGCACCGCAGATCGGTGTGAACCTGCGGGCCTTCAGCTACAACGTCGACGGCGAGATCGGCTACATCCTGAACCCGGTGCTGGCGGAGGTGTCCGGTGAGCCGGAGCTCGTCGACGAGGGCTGTCTGTCGGTTCCCGGCCTGTGGTTCAAGACCGCGCGGTACCCGTTCGCCCGGGTGACGGGGACCGACCTCGACGGCAACGAGATCGAGATCTCGGGAACGGGCGTGCTCGCCCAGGCGCTGCAGCACGAGACCGACCACCTCGACGGCAAGCTCTACCTCGACCGGCTCGACAAGGAGAGCCGACGCGAGGCGATGAAGCAGGTCAGAGAGAGCGACTGGTTCTAGCATCGGCTGACGGCTCCTAGACTGGCGACATGCGTATCGCAGTCACTGGAGGATCAGGAAAGCTCGGGCGCACGGTCGTGCGCGAACTCGCTTCGGCGGGCAACGAGGTCATCAATCTGGATGCCGTGGGGGAGCGCGGTCCCGGATTCGTCAAGGTGGATCTCACCGACTTCGGCGAGACGCTCGATGCGATCCTCGGCGTTCAGGACAAGCACGAGGGCTTCGACGCGATCGTGCATCTCGCCGCCATCCCGGCTCCGGGCATCCTGAGCGATGTCGCCACGTTCCACAACAACATCCGCGTCACGTACAACGTGTTCCACGCGGCGCAGCGGGCGGGCATCCGGAACATCGTGTACGCGTCGAGCGAGACGGTGCTCGGGCTGCCCTTCGACGTGCCGCCGCCCTACATCCCGGTCGACGAGGACTATCCGGCCCGTCCCGAGAGCACGTACTCGCTGGTGAAGCACCTCGAGGAGCAGATGGCCATCGAGCTGGTGCGGTGGGATCCGTCGCTGAAGATCGTCGCGCTGCGTTTCTCGAACGTGATGGTGCCGGCGGACTACGCCGAGTTCCCGTCGTTCGACGCGGACGCCCGAGAGCGCAAGTGGAACCTCTGGGGCTACATCGACGCTCGCGACGGCGCCCAGGCGATCCAGCGCGCTCTCGAATGGGACACGACCGGGTTCGACCGGTTCATCATCGCGGCGGCGGACACCGTGATGACGCGGCCGAACGCCGAGCTGGTCGAGGAGGTCTTCCCCGGCGTTCCGCTGAAGGGCGAGCTCGGCGTGAACGACACGCTGCTCTCGATCGCGAAGGCGCGCCGCGTGCTCGGCTACGCGCCGCAGCACTCCTGGCGCGACGAGGTCTAGCGCGGGAGCCGCCAATCGTGCGCTTTCGCACGATCGGCGTAGCTGGCGTCGCGCTATCGCACGACTGACTGCCCCGCGCTGACGGGCCTCCACAGGAGGCGTCGCGGGGCGGACGTGCACACCTTTGCTCGGGGCAGGGATGTCCTCGGCTGCCGGCTGGGACGCTGGGGGCATGCCTGCTTCCTGCTCCCTGCCGACGCTCCTGCACACCGCCGTTTTCTCCACGCGTACGGCGCGCGACCATGGCGTGATGCCGGCGCGACTCCGCGCGAGTGACATCGACCATCCGTTCCACGGGGTCAACGCCACTGCTCCACTTGACGACGTGCGCGCGCTCTGTGAGGCATATGTCGCGCGCGGCATCCCGGATCAGTGGTTCAGCCATCTGACCGCCGCCGCTCTGTACGGCATACCGCTCCCTCCGTCCGCGAGGGCAAAAGCGCTCCATGTCGTTGTCGCGTATCCGCGCACGCCACCGAGAACGCGGCAGGTCATCGGTCACAGTGTGCGCGACCTCCAGGCAGAGATCATCGAGGGGATGCCCGTATGCGGGCCCGCCCAGGTGTGGTGCCAGCTCAGCACGATCCTCGATCGCGACGAGCTCGTCGTCGCCGGAGACTTCCTCGTCGGTGCCCGAAGCCGGGCAGCGCTCAGCAGCGTCGAGGAGCTGTCGGCGGCGAGCATGGCGCTGCGTGGGCGGGCGGGGGCGCCGAAGCGCGCCTGGGCGCTCCCGCGCATCCGGTTCGGCGCCGATTCCCGGCCGGAATCATTGCTGCGCCTTCTCCTGCAGAAGCGGGGATACACGAACGTGCTCGTCAACCAGCCCGTCGAAGTGGGGAACGATCGTCTCGTGCTGCATCCCGACCTGATGCTCCCCGACCAGCGCGTCCTCCTCGAATACGAGGGGGACGGGCATCGCACGGGCCGCCGTCAATGGCAGAGCGACATCGCGCGAGTCGACCTCCTCGAGTCCGCGGGATGGCGCGTGGTGCGGGTGACGTCGGCCGACTTGTTCGAGAATCCCACCGTGCTTCTCGATCGGGTCGCGTCTGCCGCGCGCCGAATCGTGCGGTTCGGCGACCCCGCCGGAGCCTGTGGTGCCTTACCGCACGATTGACGTGGACTCAATGCGCGAGCGAGATGCCCTGCGTGGCCGGGGCACCGCTGTAGATGCCGTCGATCACGTCGGCGAAGTCCTCGAGGATCACGTTGCGCTTGATGCTGAGCTTCGGCGTCAAGTGGCCGCTGGCCTCGGTGAGCTCCGTCGAGAGCACGACGAACTTGCGGATGGACTCCGCGCGCGAGACATGCCCGTTGGCCACGTCGACGGCACGCTGGATCTCGGCGTTGACCGCAGGGTTCAGCGAAGCCTCCGCCAGCGTCATCTCCTTGTCCTCGCCGTTGTTCGCCAGCCAGGTCGGCAGCATCTCGGTGTCAAGAGTCACCAGGGCTGCGATGAACGGCTTCTGGTCGCCGACCACGATGACCTGGCTCACCAGCGGATTGGCGCGGATGGGGTCTTCGAGGGCCGCGGGCGACACGTTCTTGCCGCCGGCGGTGACGATGATCTCCTTCTTGCGACCGGTGATCGTGAGGAAGCCGTCGTCGTCGAACGAGCCGAGGTCTCCCGTGCGGAACCAGCCGTCGTCGAATGCCGCGGCAGTCGCCTCCGGGTTCTTCCAGTACTCCTTGAAGACGTCGACGCCCTTGACCTGGATCTCGCCGTCGTCGGCCAGCCGGATCGAGACGCCGGGGAGAACGGGGCCGACGGTGCCGATCTTGAACGTGTCGGGCCGGTTCACCGTCGCGGGCGCCGTCGTCTCCGTGAGGCCGTAGCCCTCGAGGATCTTGATGCCGAGGCTGTGGAAGAAGTGACCGAGGTGCGAGCCGAGCGGAGCGGATCCGGAGACGGCGTACTTGATGCGACCGCCCATCGCCGCTCGCAGCTTGGAGAACACGAGGCGGTCGAACATCGCGAAGCGGACACGCAGCCCGAACGGCACCGAACCCTTCTCGACGGCCTTCGAGTACTCGACGGCCGTCTCTGCCGCCTTGCGGAAGATCTTGCCCTTGCCACCGGCCTCGGCCTTCTGCTCCGCCGAGTTGTAGACCTTCTCGAACACGCGGGGGACCGCGAGCAGGAAGGTGGGCTTGAAGCTGGCCAGGGCAGGAAGCAGCTGCTTGGTGTCGGCCTGGTGACCGACCTTCACGCCGGAGTGCACGCAGAGCACCGCGATGAAACGGGCGAACACGTGAGCGGTGGTGATGAAGAGGAGGGTGGACGCGCCGCCCGGCTGCATCACGACCTCCTTGAGCGCCTCGGCAGAGTTGCGGGAGAGCTCGACGAAGTTGGAGTGGGTGAGGACACAGCCCTTGGGGCGTCCGGTCGAGCCGGACGTGTAGATCAGGGTGCCGATGTCGTCGCCCTTGGCCAGGTTGCGACGACGCTCGATCTCCTCGTCGGAGACGTCGGTGCCTGCGGCGACGAGCTTGTCGAGGTCGCCCAGGTGAAGCTGCCACACCTTCTCGACGTCGGGAAGCTCCGGGTGCACCTCGTCGAAGCGTGCGAACATCTCCGCCGTCTCGAGGATCACCGCGATCGCGCCGGAGTCGCTCATGTTCCACTGCACCTGGTGCGGAGACGACGTCTCGTAGATGGGAACGAGCACGGCACCCGCGAACCAGGTGGCGAAGTCGATCAGGGTCCACTCGTAGCGGGTCTTGCACATCAGGCCGATCTTGTCGCCCGGCTCGATGCCGGCGGCCACGAGGCCCTTGGCGAGGGCGACGACCTGACGGAGGAACTCGGCACTGGTCACGTCGCGCCAGCCGTCGCCCTCGGGGATCGAGAACAGGGGAGCATCCGGTGTCGCGGCCACACGGGCCACCAGGAGATCGGTGGCGTTGGCCTCCGGGTCGGCGGGCACGAGTGCTGGGGTATCGAACTGTTTCACGGTAACTCCCTTGGTACCGGGTAGGGGCGGGTAGCGGCCGGAATGGCCTCGGCCATGCTGGTTAACTACACTCTAGATGGTGCGGATGTGAGTCTTCCGGCCGTAGCCGATCCGCCGCACCACCATCACCGTCTTTGAGAAAGGCTGCTGCCTGTGCACGCGATCGGGATCGACATCGGCGGAACGAAGATCGCGGGCGCCGTCGTCGACGAGCTCGGGGTGATCGTTCGCGAAGACCGGGTGCCGACCGATGCAGCGTCGCCCGACGAGATCGAGAACGCCGTCGTCGAGATGATCGAACGCCTCTCGGACGGCCAGGAGCAGATTGCCGGCGCCGGCGTCGCCGCGGCCGGATTCATCGACGCCGCGCAGTCGACCGTGTACTACGCCCCGAACATCAACTGGCGGCACGAGCCGTTCCGCGAGAAGCTCGAGCGGCGCCTCGATCTGCCGATCCTCATCGAGAACGACGCGAACGCCGCAGGATGGGCGGAGTTCCGCTACGGGGCCGGCCGGCTGGTCAGCGACATGGTCATCCTGACCATCGGAACCGGCGTCGGCGGTGCGATCGTCAGCAACGACCGCCTTTTCCGCGGTGGCTTCGGAGCCGGCGCCGAGATCGGCCACATGCGCGTCGTCCCCGGAGGTCTGCCCTGCGGCTGCGGCGCCCACGGCTGCATCGAGCAGTACGGCTCCGGCCGTGCGCTGCAGCGGATGGCCAACGTGCTCGCCGACGCAGGCGGCATCGGCCAGGCGCTCGCCGACGTGCGCGCACGCAAGGGCACACTCAGCGGCCACGACATCAGCGACCTGATCGTCGCGGGGGATCCGGGCGCGCTCGTCGCCCTCCGCGAGCTCGGCGACTGGCTCGGCCAGGCCTGCGCCAGTCTCGGCGCGGTGCTCGATCCGCAGCTCTTCGTCTTCGGCGGCGGCGTCGCCCAGGCGGGGGAGCTGCTGCTCGACCCGATCCGTCAGGCCTACCTCGAGAACCTGCCTGCACGGGGCTACCACCCGGAACCCGAGTTCAGGATCGCCGAACTCGTCAACGACGCGGGCGTTGTCGGCGCCGCGGATCTCGCCCGGTTGCACGCCACGGGGCGTTAGGCTGAGCCGATGTTCTACTGGCTGATGAAGCACCTGGTCGCAGGTCCTCTGCTCAAGGGCATCTTCCGTCCGTGGGTCATCGGGCTCGAGAACGTGCCGGCCGACGGCGCCGTCATCCTCGCCAGCAACCACTTGTCGTTCATCGACTCGATCTTCCTGCCGCTCGTCGTCGACCGGCACGTCTCATTCCTCGCCAAGAGCGACTACTTCACGCGCAAGGGCTTCAAGGGCTGGATGACGAAGACCTTCATGACGGCGACGGGTCAGATCCCGATCGACCGCTCGGGGGGCAAGGCCTCGGAGGACTCCCTCAACACGGGCCTCGCGGTGCTCGCACGCGGAGAGATCCTCGGCATCTATCCCGAAGGCACCCGCAGCCCCGACGGCAAGCTCTACCGCGGTCGTACCGGTGTGGCCCGCATGATCCTCGAGGGTGACGTGCCCGTCGTCCCGGTCGCCATGGTCGACACCGAGAAGATCATGCCGATCGGCACCAGGCTCCCCAAGATCGGCCGGATCGGCATCGTCATCGGGCCGCCGATCGACTTCTCGCGCTTCGAGGGCATGGAGGGCGACCGCTTCATCCTGCGGTCCGTCACCGACGAGATCATGTATGCCCTGCACGCCCTCGGCGAGCAGGAATACGTCGACATGTACGCGAGCAGCGTCAAAGAAAAGCGCGCCGCCCTTTCACGGTAGGCTCAGATATCCGGCGCGCGTCCGCGCGTCACCTACCCACCGGTGCGTGCGCGAGTCCGGGCACGCCCTGATCTGAGCGGAAGTCCTGTGCAAGACACCACTGATCCCGTCGTGTTGGCTGACGAGTCTGTGATTGCGGGCCTGGACTATTGGCGCACGCTCGAGATCAAGCAGCAGCCGGCGTGGCCGGACCCTGCGGCCGCCGCCGAGGCATCGGCCGAGATCGCCACGCTTCCCCCGCTGGTGTTCGCCGGCGAGGTGGACCAGCTGCGCAACCGGCTGGCGCGCGCCGCCGACGGCAAAGCGTTCCTGCTGCAGGGAGGCGACTGCGCCGAGACGTTCGCGGGTGCCACCGCCGACCAGATCCGCAACCGCGTCAAGACGGTGCTGCAGATGGCCGTCGTGCTCACCTACGGCGCCTCGATGCCCGTCATCAAGATGGGGCGCATGGCGGGCCAGTTCGCCAAGCCGCGCTCGAGCGACACCGAGACGCGCGGCGGCGTCACGCTTCCCGCCTACCGCGGCGACATCGTCAACGGCTACGACTTCACGCCCGAGTCGCGCGCAGCCGACCCCCGCCGACTCGTCAAGGGCTACCACACGGCCGCCTCGACGCTGAACCTCATCCGCGCCTTCACCCAGGGTGGATTCGCAGACCTCCGTCAGGTGCACAGCTGGAACCGCGGCTTCGCGGCGAACCCGGCCAACCAGCGGTACGAGGGCCTGGCCAAGGAGATCGACCGTGCCATCAAGTTCATGGAGGCGGCGGGAGCCGACTTCGATGAGCTGACCCGAGTGGAGTTCTACTCGAGCCACGAGGGCCTGCTGATGGACTACGAGCGCCCGATGACGCGTATCGACTCGCGCACCGGAACGCCGTACAACACCTCGGCGCACTTCGTCTGGATCGGCGAGCGCACCCGCGACCTCGACGGCGCGCACGTCGATTTCCTGTCGCGCGTGCGCAACCCGATCGGCGTCAAGCTCGGCCCGAGCACGACGCCGGACACCATGCTCAAGCTGATCGACAAGCTCGACCCCGAGCGCGAGCCCGGCCGGCTGACCTTCATCACCCGCATGGGCGCCGGCAAGATCCGGGATGCCCTGCCTCCGCTCCTCGAGGCGATCAAGGCGAGCGACGCCAAGCCGCTGTGGGTCACCGACCCGATGCACGGCAACGGCCTCACCACGCCCACCGGCTACAAGACCCGTCGGTTCGACGACGTCGTCGATGAGGTCAAGGGCTTCTTCGAGGCGCACCGGGCTGCCGGAACGCACCCGGGCGGCATCCACGTCGAGCTCACCGGCGACGATGTCACCGAGTGCCTCGGCGGCTCCGAGCAGATCGACGAGGAGACGCTGGCGACGCGCTACGAGTCCCTCTGCGACCCGCGCCTCAACCACATGCAGTCGCTGGAGCTCGCGTTCCTGGTGGCGGAGGAGCTGGCCGCGGTGCGCTGAGTCCGCCCGTAATACGAACCTGTCATACGAAGAAGGCCCGCCGGATCATCCGGCGGGCCTTCTTCATACACGTGGTGCCGCGGGCGGCTGACCGGGTCAGAAGCCGGCGAAGTTGATGGTGACGGTCGACCCCTTGGCGACCTCGGTGTTCGCACCGGGGCTGATCTTCGAGACGACGAACGCCGCAGGTGCCACATCAGCGATGGCGCTGTACTTGAGGTCGAAGCCGGCGTCCTTCAGCGTCTTCTTGGCGACATCCCACGTCTTGCCGACGACGTCGGGGACGGGCACGGGTTCCGGCCCCTTGGAGGTCTCGAGCGCGAGGGTGTCGCCGGGCTTGATCGGTCCGTCCTTCTGGGCCTGGGCGGTGATCACATCGCCCTTCTCGACCGTGTCGCTGTACGACTGCGGGCCGCCGGTGACGAGGAGGTGCACGTTCTTGAGGGCCGACGTCGCGTCGTCGACCGACATCCCCGCGACATCCGGCACCGCGCCGACCGACGCGAGCAGATTGACCGTGGCGCCCTCGAAATAGGCGCCGCCGGCCGAGATGTTGTTGCCGTCGGGCTTCGAGGCGGAGATGACGACGTTGGCGGGCACCTTCGGATCGAACTGCTGCGCGATCGTTCCGACGACCGCACCGGCGCCCGTGATCGCGGCCTTCGCCTGATCCACGGTCTTTCCGGCGAGCGGTGGGAGCGTGATGGGCTTCGGCCCCTGGGAGACCTTGAGCGTCACGACGCTGCCGCGATGGGCGGAGGCCCCGGACTTCGGATCGGTGCTCGACACCAGTCCCTTGCCGACCGTCGTGCTGTACTCGGTGCCCTGGGTCGACTCGAGACCGAGCTCCTTGAGGGCGGTCGCGGCGGCGGCCGGCGTCTTGCCGGCGAGGTTCGGGATGGGCACGGTCGAACCCGGACCGGCGCCGAAGTACCAGCCGGTGCCGCCGGCCAGCCCGGCCAGGACGATGACGAGGGCGAACAGCCACCAGCCCTTGCCCCGGCGGCGCTTGGCGGCCGTGGTGAGGACGGCGGCGCTGTCGGGGGTGCTGGCGGCGACCTGCTGCCGGATGGCCGGGTTGATGATCTGGGTGTCGCCGTTGTCGGCGCCGAGCCCGAACGCGGGCGGCAGCACCATCGTGGGCTGCAGACCGCCGGATTCGCCACGGATCGCCTTCTCGGCCTCCATGAGGCGCTCGAGCATCTCCTTGGCGTCACGCGGGCGCTGGTCCGGGTCTTTCGCCGTGGCCCAGAGGACGAGGTCGTCGAGCTCCGGCGGGACGGCGGGGTTCTTGCTGCTCGGAGTCGGCACGGCGTCGTTCGCGTGCTGGTACGCGATCTGCATCGGCTGCTCGCCCTTGAACGGCTGCTCGCCGGTGAGCATCTCGTACATCATGATGCCGAGCGCGTAGATGTCGCTGCGGGCGTCGGCCACGCCTCGGGTGACCAGCTCGGGGGAGAGGTAGGCGATGGTTCCGAGCAGCGCCTGGCCGGTCGCGGTGTTCGCGCTTGCGGCGCGCGCGAGGCCGAAGTCGCCGATCTTGATGCGGCCGTCGTCGGCGAGCAGCACGTTCTCCGGCTTGAGGTCCCGGTGGACGATGCCGGCCTTGTGCGCCGCGGCGAGACCGCTGAGAACGGCCTCCATGATGTCGATGGTCTGCTCGGGGGTGAGCTTGCCGTAGTCCTTGAGCAGGTCGCGCAGCGTGATGCCCGGCAGGTACTCCATGACGAGGTAGGCCATATCGGAGTCCTGGCCCTGGTCGAACACGTTGACGACGTTCGGGTGCGCGAGCCGGGCGGCCGAGCGGGCCTCCTGCACGAAGCGGCTCTTGAAGGTGCTGTCGTCGGCGAGATGGCCGTGCATCACCTTGATGGCGACACGGCGTTCGAGCCGCAGGTCGGTGGCGAGGTAGACCGTCGCCATGCCGCCACGGGCGATCCGCGAGCGCACCTGATAACGGCCGTCGATGAGACGGCCGATCATGGGGTCGGTTTGGCTCGTGGTCACGTGTCGAGTTTAGAGAACGGGACCTGCTCGAACCCTGCAAAACACCGTGGAGCCGCTGGCTGTGACCGCCTTGTGATCATCTCGGCCGGCTCGTCAGCCGAGCTGGGTCAGCCAGGCGCGGGCGGACCGCTCCCATTTGGCGTAGGCGGTGGGGTAGGCGGAGATCTGCACGGCCTGCGCGGCGGCGGTGACACTCATCGAATGCCAGCCCCGGATGTCGAGCAGGCCACGGGTTCGTCCGGCCGTCGGGTTGCCCGGTCCACCGAAGAACGCGCGAGCGGCGTAGTGCGCGTCGAGCACCTGGGCGGGCGTTCCCCAGCCGGTGCTCGGCCGCTGCTGGAACAGCCCGAGCGAGTCGCGGTCGCCGTAGCGCACATTGCGCAGGCCCGATTCCTGAGCGGCGGCCGCAAGCGCGATCACCAGCCCGTAGTCGTCGACGCCCTTCTGCCGCCCGACCTCGATGATGATGCGGGCGTTCGCGCGCATCTCCTCCGTGAGGGGGACGATCGCGGTGCCGTGCGGAACGACGGCCCGCGCAGCCGGTGCCACGGGGGCGGAGACCGCGTGGGGCTTCTCGACCGCCGCGGTCGCGAGCCCGGGGATCGTCACCAACTGGCCGGGGAAGATCAGGCTGCCACGGCCGAGTCCGTTCGCGCTGAGCACGGCGGCGGTGGAGACGCCGAAGCGACCGGCGATGCCGCTGATCGTGTCGCCGGAGACCACGCGGTACTTCGTCGTCGACGGCACGGGCGCGGTCGGTGCCGGGCGATGGTGCGACACGCCCGTCGCTCCGGTGAGTGCGAGCACCTGGCCGGGAAAGATCAGGCTCTTCCAGCTGAGGCCGTTGAGGGCGAGGACGCTGGCCGTCGAGAGCCCGAAACGGCCGGCGATGCCGGAGACGGTGTCGCCGTTCTGCACCCGGTATCGTGCCGGGGCGGCGGCGATCGAGGTCTCGGCGGCGGATGTCCCCGCCGAGTCGCGGAGATCGACGGTCGTCGTGCCGTTCGTGTCCGGAGCCTTCTCCTTCGCGCGTTCCGACTCACCGGTCTCGGGTGCAGCCGCGTTCGCGGGCGTGATCAGGTTGAGGGTCACCGCCACCGAGCTCGCGATCGCGATGGGCATCGTGGCGAAGACGGAACGGGCCGCGCGCCGCGAGGGGCGCGCCGAGGGTCCATCCGGCGTGACATCGGTTTCGAGCAGGCGCATGCGAACTCACCTTCGTTCTCGTTGCGAACTCCCACGCTGACACACAATGAATAAGGAGTCAATTAGTGTGACGCGTGTGAATTGAGTTAACACGATCGTAACAATCGGGATCGCTCCCGCGATCGCCCGCGTCATGGCAGTGTTAAGGGGTGACTGAGCAAGCCCCAGCCCGCGAGTGGCTGACCATCCCCGACCTCGTCGATGCCCTCGGACTCGGGGTGAGCCGTGTGCGCCGCCTCATCGAGGACAAGCACCTCGCCGCCAAGCGCATCGACGGTGTGCTGAAGGTGCCGGCGGACTTCCTGAGAGACGGTGAGCCGCTCACCGAGCTGCGCGGCACCCTGATCGTGCTGGGGGACGCCGGATTCGACAACGACGAGGCCGTCGACTGGCTGATCGAGGACGACGAGATCCTCGGTACCGCCCCGATCGACGCGCTGCGATCCGGTCGCAAGGCCGAGGTGCGCAGGGTCGCCCAGGCCCTCGGCTAGTCCGGCGCCCGGGATCGCCGGGTTTAGCGGGATCGCCGGGCCTAATACGCGCGGCGGGTGACCGTCACGGCGAGTTCGCGGAGCTGCTGCTTCGCCTGATCTCCCAACGGAGCCGCCTCGATCGCAGCGATGGCGCGCGCGACGTTGGCGGCGATGAGCTCCTCGACCTTGTCGACGGCACCGGATGCCCGGAGCGTCATCTGCAGGGTCTCGATCTGCTGCGCGGTGAGGCTGCGGTCGCCGAGCAGTTCGTCGAGGGTGGCCCGCGCGCCGGCGGGCAGCGCCTCCCTGGCCAGCGCGATCAGCACGGTGCGCTTGCCCTCGCGCAGGTCGTCGCCGCTCGGCTTGCCGGTGACGCTCGCGTCGCCGAACACCCCGAGCAGATCGTCGCGCAGCTGGTAGGCGATCCCGAGGGGCAGCCCGAACGACCGCAGCGCCTCGAGCTGGCCGATGGTCGCCCCCGCGAGTGACGCGCCGATCACCAGCGGCGCCTCGATGCTGTACTTGGCGGACTTGTAGACGATCACGCGCTCGGCGCGGGAGAGCTGGTCGTCCTCCGTCTGGGTGTTCCAGCCGATCTCCTCGAAGATGTCGAGGTACTGGCCGGCGGTCACTTCGACGCGCATCCGGTTGAACTCGGCGCGCGCGGCTCGCCGGGCAGCCGTGCTGGCCACCTCGGAGAGGCCCTCGTCGAACAGCTCGTCGCTGAGGATCAGCAGCAGGTCGCCGAGCAGCGTGGCTGCTCCCGTGCCGAAAGCGGTGGCCGATCCCTCCCAGCCGTTCTCGGCGTGGAGTTGTTCGAATCGACGATGGGCTGACGCCGCCCCGCGTCGGGTGTCGGAGTTGTCGATGATGTCGTCGTGCACCAGGGCGGCTGCGTGGAACATCTCCAGCGCGCTCGCGACGGACACGACGCCCTCGAGCGCGCCACCCGCCTGAACGGCACGATCATCGGCTCCGGGATCGGAGGACCGGACGGCCTGCCATCCCCAGAAGCAGAACAGCGCGCGGAACCGCTTGCCGCCGCTGAGAAAATCCCGGGAGAACGCCTCGACCGGGGAGAGTTCGTCTGCGATGGAGACGAGAATAGAGGCGCGCGCATCGAGGAACCCATCGATTCTGGACTGGATCAGGTCGACGAACCGAATGCTTTCTGACACACGCCTAGCCTAGCGACCACGCCAGAGCTAGAATCAGCTTCACAACGCCTCGAACCCGGGAAAGAGGGGGAAACGGATGCCGCTTTCGGAACACGAGCAGCGCCTCCTCGAAGAGATGGAGCGCAGCCTCTATCAGAACGACGCAGATTTCGTCGCCACAGTCGGAGCGCGACGCGGGAGACCCGCTTACCGCTCGATCGTCCTCGGCATCCTCGTCGCCGTCGTCGGCATCGGCGTGCTCATCACCGGGGTCTTCATCCAGGTGCCCATCGTCGGCATCGTCGGTTTCATCGTGATGTTCGCCGGCGTGCTGCTGGCGATCGCACCGGGCAAGCGGCCCGCCGCCGCACCGGAGGGCATCGATGGCCCCAACGCCGCGGGCAAGCAGGGCAAGCCCGCGCAAGCCGGGTTCATGAACAAGCTCAACGATCGGTGGGACAAGCGGCAGGACGGGCAGAGCTAGCCCCTCCCTTCCGCTCCACGCGAGCGGTACCACCAGGGTCGATCTTCGGATCGGCCCTTTTTTTGTGCCCTCGACTCTCCCGGGCCATCCATTTTCCTCCACTCCGCACATCCTTGATTTTCCGCGCCTTTGTGCCCCCATTTCGGGTCCATTCGGCGAAGAGTGCTGACTTTGTGGATGGTTGTGGAGTAAAGTGGAGCCACACCGCAACCTTGGCCGGAAGAGTGGGGGGAGTACCCGATGTTCCTCGGTACCTACGCCCCCAAACTCGACGAAAAAGGGCGCATCATCCTGCCGGCCAAATTCCGGGATGAGCTCGCGTCCGGCATCGTCCTGACCCGCGGCCAGGAGCACTGCGTGTACGTCTTCAGCCAGCGTGAGTTCGAGTCGCTTCACGAGAAGATCCGCCAGGCGCCGGTGACCAGCAAGCAGGCGAGGGACTACCTGCGCGTGTTCCTCTCCGGAGCGAGCGCGGAGGTCCCCGACAAGCAGCACCGCGTGACGGTGCCGACCACGCTGCGCTCGTACGCAGGACTCGATCGCGACCTCGTCGTGATCGGCGCCGGCAGCCGAGCAGAGATCTGGGACGCCCAGGCCTGGGAGACCTACCTGGCCGAGCAGGAAGCAACATTCGCCAACACCACCGAGGAGGTGATCCCGGGACTCTTCTAGCACCTGGCGCCCGACTCCCAGCCATTCGCCGCCCTGACACACTTCCCCGGTGCCAGGTCGGAATGGATGGGGATCAGGATCCAGGAGCTCGACCCCGTCATCATGACCGACGACCAGATCCACACCCCGGTGCTCCTCGAGCGCGTCATCGAGCTGCTCGAGCCCGCCTTGCGCGAGCCCGGCGCCGTGCTCGTGGATGCCACGCTCGGCATGGGCGGCCACTCGGCCGGCATCCTGGAGCGCTTCCCCGAGGTCACCCTGGTGGGCCTCGACCGCGATCCGGATGCGCTCGCGATCGCCGGTGAGCGGCTCGCGCGGTTCGGCGACCGCGTCCACCTCGTGCACACGGTCTACGACGGCATCCTCGACGCCCTGGACGACCTGGGCATCGACGAGATCCAGGGCGTGCTCTTCGATCTCGGCGTCTCGTCGCTGCAGCTCGACCGCGTGGAACGTGGATTCTCGTACTCGAAGGATGCCCCGCTCGACATGCGCATGGACGGCACGAGCGAACTCACGGCCGCCGTGATCCTCGCCGAATACAGCGAGGCGGACCTGCGCCGCATCTTCCGCGACTACGGGGAAGAGAAGCTCGCCGCCCGCTACGCGCAGAAGATCGTCGAGGCGCGGGCGGACAAGCCGTTCGTGCGGTCCGCCGAGCTGGTCGACGTCATCACCAAGGCGACGCCCGTCGCCGTGCAGCGTCAGGGGCATCCGGCCAAGAGGGTCTTCCAGGCACTGCGCATCGAGGTGAACCAGGAGCTCGCTGTACTGCAGCGGGCGATCCCCGCGGCGATCGACGCGCTCGCCGTCGGCGGCAGGATCGTCGTCGAGGCCTACCAGTCGCTCGAGGATCGCATCGTCAAGCGGGAGCTGCAGACGCGGTCGACGTCGAGTGCCCCCGCCGGACTGCCGGTCGAGCTCCCTGAGCACCGCCCGGAACTGAAACTGCTCATCCGCGGCGCCGAGCTCGCGGACGACGACGAGAAGGCCGCGAATCCGCGGGCGACGCCGGTGCGCTTGCGCGCCGCAGAACGCGTGAGGAGGGGCTCATGAGCTCGAACCTGGCCGAAAGGCGGCCGTCGGTCGGCTGGATCGGTCGCACCGAGCCCCGGCCGCACGTCGAGGAGCGCCCGAACCATCTCGAGGTCGTGTCGACCCGCTCGCAGCGACGGGCGCGTCCACGGGCCGCCTACGCGATCGTCGCCATCGCGACCCTGTTCGGGATCGTCGTGGCTCAGCTGCTGCTCAGCATCGGCATCTCGCAGGGTGCGTACCAGCTCAGCTCGCTGCAGGACACGCAGACCCGCCTGCAGCGCTCGTACCAGGCCGCCTCCGAAGATCTGAACCGTGTCGCGTCGCCGCAGAACCTGGCGGCGAACGCTAACGCGCTCGGCATGGTCAGCAACAGCAACCCGGCCTACCTGCGGCTCTCCGACGGCGCGGTGCTGGGTGCGCCGATCGCGGCCAGCAGCGTCGCGGGGACGGTCACCGGCAGCACGGGCAACCTGGTGCCGAATTCTCTGCTCAACGGTGTGCCGCTCGCGGTCCAGACCAAAGCCGCCAAGGCCGTGAACGCAGCCAAAGCCGCGGCCGCGGCCAAGGCGGCCGCCGCTGCGAACGGAAAAGCTGGGAGTTCGACAAGCCCGAGCGTGCCGAAGAAGACCCCGGCGGCGCCGACCGTACCGTTGGACGGAGCGCTGCCGACACCGGTGACGCATTGACGACGGGACGAGCTCGATCGTGATCACGCGAAAGACGATGCGCAGACGCACGGCGTTCACGATGCTGGCCGTGGCCGCGACCGTCGGCATCCTCGGCGCGAAGCTGGTGGACATCCAGGTCGTGCAGGCCGACGCACTGCAGAAGAAGTCGGTGACGGCCAAGGAGGTCGAGCAGACGTTGACGGGCGCGCGGGGGAGCATCCTCGACGCGAGCGGCACCGTAATGGCCACGACGGTCTACCGCTACACCGCCCAGCTGTCGCCGTCCGACGCGATCGCCGGCGGACGCGCCCAGATGGTCACGGCGGCCGGGAAGATCGGCACCATCACCGGGCAGGGCGGAGCGAAGGTCGTCGCCCTGATCGACAAGGCGCTCAAAGACGACCCCAAGTCGAAGTACGCGCTCGTGAAGACGGGCATGGATGTCGCCACCTTCGACAAGCTCGACAAGCTCCCGTACCCCTGGCTCACCTTCACGAAGGTCGCCTCCCGCACCTACCCGAACGGCGCGGTCGCCGGCAACCTGCTCGGCTACGTCTCGAGCAACGGCAACGGCGGGCTCGAGTACAGCGAGAACTCCTGTCTCGCCGGCGAGAACGGCACGGAGACCTATCAACGCGGCGCCGACGGCGTCGCCATCCCGGGCAGCACCGTCGTGCAGAAGGCCGCCAAGGACGGCGGCACCCTGAAGCTGACCGTCGACAGCGACCTGCAGTGGTTCGCCGAGCAGACGCTGGCCCAGCAGGTCGGCGCGGTCGGCGCCAAGTTCGGCTTCGTCACCGTGGTCGAGGCGAAGACCGGCAAGGTGAAGGCGGTCGCGCAGTGGCCCGCACTCGACCCCAACAACATCGACGCGACATCCCCGGGGTACTGGGGTCTGCTGCCGTTCAGCACCCCGTACGAGCCGGGCTCGACGTTCAAGGCCCTCACCGCCAGCATGCTGCTCGACCAGGGCAAGGCCAATCCCACGAGCGAGGTGCTCGCGCCGTACCGGTTCCAGTCGGGCCAGGGCGCGGACCTGCACGACTCCGGCTACCACGACGACGAGCGTCTGACGCTCACGGGCGTGCTGATGAACTCGTCGAACACGGGCATGTCGATCCTCGGCAGCAGGCTCACCGATCAGACCCGGTACGACTACCTCAAGAAGTTCGGCATCGGCAGCGACACGGGCATGCCGTATCCGGGACAGTCGTCCGGCATCCTGCACCCGGCCAGCGACTGGGACGACCAGACCAAGTACGCGACGATGTTCGGCCAGGGCGTCTCGGCGACCCAGATGCAGATGGTCGGCGCGTACCAGGCGCTCGCCAACAACGGCACGCGCATCCCGCTCACGATGGTCGAGGGATGCACGCATCCCGACGGCACCGTCACCGACGTTCCGAAGCCGACGCCGGTCAAGGTCGTCTCGCCGACGGCGGCCAACACGACCCTCGGGATGATGGAGAGCGTCGTCACGTCCGGCGAGCTCGCGAGCAAGCTGCAGATCCCGGGCTACCGGGTAGCGGCGAAGACCGGAACGGCCCAGCAGCCGGACGGCCACGGCGGGTACCTGCCGTCGTACTACGTCTCCGTCATGGGTGTCGCTCCGGTGGACGATCCGCAGTACGTCGTTTCGGTCAACCTCGGATACCCGACTACCATTACTTCGTCGGCAGCCGCCGCTCCGCTGTTCCACACGATCATGAGTCAAGTGCTGAAGACCTTCCGGGTGAAGCCTTCGACGACCAGCCCGGCTGACTACCCGCCGTACTACTGAAAGTGAGCCCCGTGACAGGACCGGCGCCCTCTTCTCTGCGCCCCGAGCATCCCGTCGCCCGACCGCTCGCACAGTTGGTGGCGGAGTTCGGGCTGGACTATCGAGGCGACCTCGACGCCGTGGAGGTGACCGGTGTCGCGCTCGCGACCTCGGCCGTCGAACCCGGCGACCTCTACGTGGGGGTGCCCGGCCGCAACGCGCACGGCGCGAGCTTCGCGACCGCGGCCGCCGAGGCCGGAGCGGTGGCAGTACTCACCGACGAGGAGGGCGCAGAGCTCGCCGCCGCGTCGGGACTCCCGGTGATCGTGACCTCGGACGCCCGCGCGGCCCTCGGCGCGGTCGCCGCCTGGATCTTCCGGACCGACGAGAACTCGGCCACCCTGTTCGGCGTCACCGGCACGAACGGCAAGACCAGCGTCGTCTACCTGCTCAATGCCATCCTCGGGCAGCTCGGCGTGGTCTCCGGCCTCAGCTCGACGGCCGAGCGGCGGATCGGCGAGACCGCCATCACCAGCAAGCTCACCACCCCCGAGGCCAGCGAGCTGCACGCCCTGCTCGCCCGGATGCGCGAGGCCGCCGTGCGGGCCGTCGCCATCGAGGTCTCGGCGCAGGCGCTCAGCCGCCACCGGGTCGACGGCATCGTGTTCGACGTCGTCGGTTTCACCAACCTGAGCCACGACCACCTCGACGACTACGACTCGATGAGCGACTACTTCGAGGCGAAGCTCGAGCTGTTCCAGCCCGACCGTGCCCGGCGCGGCGTCGTCACCGTCGACTCCGACTGGGGGCGCTCGCTCGTCGAGCAGTCGCGCATCCCGGTCACCACGCTCTCGACCTCGGCCGGCGGCGACGCCGAGTGGACGATGTCGGTGACCGAGGAGACGGTCGACCACACGGCCTTCGTCCTCGAGGGCCCCGACGGCCGGATGCTGCAGACGCAGGTCCCGCTGCTCGGCTCGTACATGGCCGCGAACGCCGCGCTGGCGATCGTCATGCTGGTGGAGTCCGGCTACGATCTCGACGCCATCGGCGCGGCTCTGGAACGCGACGGCGGTATCGATGCCTTCATCCCCGGCCGCGCGGAGCGCATCTCGGGCGACCGCGGTCCCGTCGTGTTCATCGACTACGGCCACAGCCCCGACGCCTTCCTCTCGACCCTCGGCGCGCTGCGCAAGGTCACCGACGGCAAGATCGTGATGGTCTTCGGCGCCGACGGCGACCGGGACACCACCAAGCGCACCGACATGGGCGCCATCGCGGCGCGCGGCTCGGATGCTGTGGTGATCACCGACTTCCACCCGCGCTGGGAGGACCCGGCGGCCATCCGTGCGACGCTGCTCGCCGGCGCTCGCGGCGCCGTGCCCGAGCTCGAGCTCTACGAGGTCGCCGACCCCCGCGCGGCGTTCCGCAAGGCGCTGTCTCTCGCCGACGAGGGCGACATCGTGCTCTACGCCGGTCCCGGCCACGAGGACTACCAAGAGGTGGCCGGTCAGCGCATCCCGTATTCGGCACGCGACGACGCCAAGCTCGCTCTGCGAGAGGCCGGGTGGCTCTGATGATCGCCATGACCCTGGCCGAGATCGCCGCGGCCACGCGGGGTCGTCTGGTGCTCGACGGCACCGGCGCCACTCCCGAGACCGTCGTCGACGGGCTTTCCACCACGGATTCGCGGGAGGTCGTGCCGGGCACGCTCTTCTTCGCCAAGCCGGGTGAGGTCACCGACGGCCACCTGTTCGTGCCCCAGGCCGTGGAGGCCGGCGCCGCCCTCATCGTCGTCGACCACGTACTGGACGTGGCGGCTCCGCAGTTGCTCGTCGACGACACCGTCGTCGCCCTGGGCGACCTCGCGACCGAGGTGATCGCGCGCGTACGCGCGGCCGGCACCCTGCGCATCGTCGGCGTGACCGGATCGAACGGCAAGACGACGACCAAGAACCTGCTGCGCGCCATCCTGGAGCAGGTCGGTCCGACCATCGCCGCGCGCGCCTCGTTCAACAATGAGGTCGGCGCCCCTGTGACGATGCTCGAGGTGACCGACGACACGCAGTTCCTCGTCGCCGAGATGGGCGCGAGCGGCATCGGCGAGATCGCACGCCTTGTGCGCATGGCCCGGCCCGACATCGGTGTGGTGCTCAAGGTCGGCCTCGCCCACGCCGGCGAGTTCGGCGGCATCGAGGCGACGCTTGCGGCGAAGACCGAGATGGTCAGCGACCTGCTCGACACCGACGTGGCCGTGCTCAACCTCGACGATCCCCGGGTCGCCTCGATGGCCGACAAGACGGTCGCCCGGGTGCTCTGGTTCGGCCTCGACGAGCGGGCCGACGTGCGTGCCACCGACGTGGTCTCGAGCGCGGCGGGTACGAGCTTCACGCTCCACCTCCCGAACGGCGAGACGCGCGCCGTGCGCTTCCGTGTTCTGGGCGAGCATCACGTCATGAACGCCCTCGCGGCCGCGGCGGCCGCCCACACACTCGACGTCGGCATCGACGACATCGTGGCGGCCCTGCAGACCGTGCAGCGCGCCGAGCGCTGGCGCATGGAGGTGCTGGGCGGAGCCCGTGGTGTCACCGTCATCAACGACGCCTACAACGCGAGCCCCGACTCGATGGCCGCGGCGTTGAAGACGCTCGCGCAGATCGCGGAGCCGGGCGGTCGCACGGTGGCCGTGCTGGGCGAGATGAGCGAGCTCGGCGAGTTCTCTGGGGAGGAGCACGACCGGATCGGCCTGCTCGCCGTCCGTCTCGGCATCGACCAGCTCATCGTGGTGGGCCCTGCCGCGCGCCGGATGCACATCTCGACCATCAACGAGGGGTCGTGGGACGGCGAGTCGCTCTACTTCGACACGCCGGACGACGCCTTCGAACACCTTGAGACCGCCCTGGTCGCGGGGGATACGGTGCTCGTGAAATCTTCGAACTCGGCCGGCCTGCGGTTTCTGGGTGATCGACTGGGAGAATTGTTCTCGTGAGAGCTCTGCTGACGTCCGGTGCACTGTCGATGGCGTTCACGCTGTTCCTCACCCCGGTCTTCATCCGGCTCTTCCGCAGGCTGCAGTGGGGGCAGTTCATCCGCGACGACGGACCCCAGAGCCACCACGCCAAGCGCGGCACCGCCACGATGGGCGGCATCGTCGTCATCCTCGGCACGCTGTTCGGCTACTTCGTGGCGTTGCTGCTGACCGGCGACGAGACCTCGGTCTCTGCGCTGCTCGTCCTCTTCCTCATGGTGGGGCTCGGGATCGTCGGGTTCATCGACGACTTCCTCAAGACCCGCCGTGAACGCAGCCTCGGTCTCACCGGCTGGGCCAAGGTCGCCGGCCAGGTGATCGTCGCCACGGTCTGGGCGTTCCTGGCGATCATGTTCCCGAACGGCAACGGCTACACGCCGGCGACGATGAGCGTCTCGCTGATCCGCGATCTGCCGATCGACTTCATGTCGATCACGAAGTTCGGGGCGATCGGCGTCATCGTCGGCTACGGGCTCTACCTGATCTGGATCAACTTCATCGTCGCCGCGACGTCGAACGGAGTGAACGTGACGGACGGCCTCGACGGCCTCGCCTCCGGCGCGTCCATCCTCGCCATCGGCGCCTACATCATCATCGGGTTCTGGCAGTCGATCCAGTCGTGCTCCAACCTCAAGCTCGATCCGGCGAACGTCGAGAAATGCTACGACGTGCGCGATCCGTTCGACCTCGCGATCGTCGCCACGGCGATCGTCGGAGCCGTCGTCGGCTTCCTCTGGTGGAACACGTCGCCCGCGCAGATCTTCCTCGGCGACACCGGTTCGCTGGCCCTCGGCGGGGCGGTCGCCGCCCTGGCGATCCTCAGCCGCACCGAGCTCCTCCTGGTGCTCATCGGCGGCCTGTTCGTCATCGAGGCCGGCTCTGTCATCGTGCAGCGCGCGTACTTCAAGCTCACCAGAGGTAAACGTATCTTCCTGATGAGCCCGATCCACCATCACTTCGAACTGAAGGGATGGGCGGAGGTCACCGTGGTCGTGCGGTTCTGGATCATCGGCGGACTGCTCGTCGCCGCCGGCGTCGGCAGCTTCTATCTCGAATGGCTCGCAACGTGACCGAAATCGACGAACGGCTGGCCGGTCTGACCAGCTGGCGGTCGGACTGGCGGGGGCTCCGGGTGGCCGTCTACGGTCTCGGCGTCACCGGATTCTCGGTCGCCGACACCCTCGTCGAGCTCGGCGCCGAGGTGCTCGTCGTCACCGCGAAGGCCGATCCCGAGCGCGCGATGCTCCTCGAGGTGATCGGCGCGGAACTCCTCGAAGAGGCCGACCTCGCCGCTCCGCCCGATCGGCTGACGGAGTTCGATCCCGAGCTCATCGTGGTGTCGCCCGGCTTCCACCACGACCATCCGCTGCTCGATTGGGCGGACCAGCGCGGAACGGCTGTCTGGGGCGACATCGAGCTCGCCTGGCGCCTGCGCGACAAGGTCGGCAGCCCGGCCGACTGGATCGCGGTCACCGGCACCAACGGCAAGACCACCACGGTGCAGCTCACCGCGACCATGCTCGTCGCCGGGGGTTACCGCGCGGCTCCCTGCGGCAACATCGGCATCCCGGTGCTCGACGCCATCCGCGACCCGCAGGGGTTCGATGTGCTCGTCGTCGAACTCTCCAGCTATCAGCTGCACTGGGTCAACCGCAATCGCGGCGGTGAACTGTCGCCGTATTCGTCTGCCTGCCTGAACATCGCCGACGACCACCTCGACTGGCACGGCTCGGCGGACGCCTACCGCGCGGCGAAGGCCAAGGTCTACGACAACACCCAGGTGGCGTGCGTGTACAACCGCGCCGACCCCGCCACCGAGCAGATGGTCCGCGATGCCGAAGTGATCGAGGGCGCACGCGCCATCAGCTTCGGCCTGGACGTCCCCGGACCGAGCGACTTCGGCATCGTCGACGGCATCCTCTGCGACCGCGCGTTCCTCGACGACCGCTTCACCAGCGCGATCGAGCTCACCACCATCGACGAACTGCGGGACGCCGGTCTCGCCGCGCCGCACGTGGTGGCGAACATCCTGGCAGCAAGCGCGCTGGCACGCTCCTACGGGATCGCACCGCGGGTCATCCGGGATGTGCTGACGGCGTTCCGGCTGGATGCCCACCGGATCGAACTCGTGCGCATCGAGAGCGGCGTGAGCTGGGTGGACGACTCCAAGGCGACGAACCCGCACGCGGCGGATGCCTCCCTGCGGGCGTACGAGTCGGTCGTCTGGGTCGCGGGCGGGCTGCTCAAGGGCGTCGACATCGACGATCTGGTGAAGCGCCACGCCGCCCGGCTGCGTGCCGCCGTGATCATCGGAGTCGACCGTGAGGCCCTCCGCTCCGCATTCGCACGACACGCGCCCGGCCTGCCCGTGTACGAGGTCGACGCCGACGAAACTGATGAGGTCATGCCGACGGCGGTGAAGTTGGCCGGCGGGGTCGCACAGTCCGGAGACACCGTTCTCCTGGCGCCGGCTGCGGCCTCGATGGACCAGTTCGCCGACTACGCAGAGCGCGGTCGCCGTTTCCAGGCGGCCGTCAACGAGTTCTTTGGAGGTGAGGCGGATGAGCACTCCGCCTCGCACCCAGGAGGAGAATAGGACCTCCTCCCGCATCGGAGCCCTCACGGCCAGGATCTCCCTGGGCCGGGCGATGCAGGCCGAGTCCGCCAACTACTTCCTGCTGCTCGGCATCACGCTGTTCATGGTGGTGTTCGGGCTGGTGATGGTGCTCTCGTCGTCATCGGTGGAGTCGCACAACGACACCGACAACTTCTTCTCACGCTTCTGGTCGCAGGGGGCGTACACGCTCATCGGCCTGCCGCTGATGTTCCTCGTCTCCCGGCTGCCGAGCCGGTTCTGGAAGAAGTCCATCTGGATCCTTCTCGGCGCCGCGTGCTTCCTGCAGCTCCTCGTGCTGGTCACCCCGCTCGGCGTGGAGATCGGCGGCAACCGCAACTGGCTCCGGATCGGCTCCCAGACACTGCAGCCGTCGGAGGCCATCAAGGTGGCGCTCGTCGTCTGGCTCGGCGTGGTGCTGGCCCGCAAGAAGGACCTGCTCGGGCAGTGGAAGCACGTCGTCGTGCCGGTCGTGCCGATCGGCGGCGGCGCGATCCTGCTCGTGATCCTCGGCGGTGACCTCGGAACGACGGTCATCATGGCCGCGATCGTGCTGGGCGCGCTGTTCTTCGCCGGGGTCAAGCTGCGCCATCTCGCCTTCGGAACGGTGGCGGTCGCGATCGTCGCGGTGCTCGTCGCCGTGTCGAGCAAGAGCCGGCTCGGCCGGATCGCCGCGCTCTTCGGTGGTGCGAGCACCGCCAACCCCGACGTCAACTGGCAGATCGACAACGGCTTCTACGCGCTCGCGTCCGGCGGCGTCTTCGGTGTCGGGCTGGGCAATTCACACTCGAAGTGGTCGTGGCTCCCCGCGGCCGACACCGACTTCATCTTCGCCATCATCGGCGAGGAGCTCGGCCTCATCGGCGCGATCGTGGTGCTGATCCTGTTCGTGCTCCTCACCGTCGTGTTCCTGCGCATCATCCACGCGTCGAACGACCCGTTCGCACGCGTCACGACGGCGGCGATCATGGTGTGGCTGATCGGCCAGGCATTCGTGAACATCGCGGTGGTGCTCGGCGTCATACCGGTGCTCGGAGTTCCACTCCCACTGATCTCTGCAGGAGGAACTGCGATGATCAGTTCCATGATCGCAATCGGCATCGTCCTGTCCTTCGCCCGTGAGACCGGGAAGGCGGCCCGTCGGCAGGACGGCCGGCCCGCCGCCGACCGGCGCCAGGGCGCCCGCTCCTCGATCGGCGCCGACGCGTGACGCGGTACCTCCTCGCCGGCGGTGGAACCGCCGGCCATGTGAACCCGTTGCTCGCCGTCGCCGACCGGCTGCGCCGTGACGACCCCGCCGCGGAGATCCTGGTGCTCGGCACCGCCGAGGGGCTCGAGGCGCGGCTGGTCCCGGAGCGCGGCTACGAACTGGCGACCATCCCGAAGCTGCCGTTCCCGCGGCGCCCGAACGCAGCGGCCCTGCGGTTCCCCGCGGAGTACCGGCGCACCATCGGCACGGTGCGCTCTCTCATCGAGCAGCGCGCCATCGACGCCGTGGTTGGCTTCGGCGGCTACGCGGCCGCCCCGGCCTACTCCGCCGCGCGCAAGGCCGGCATCCCGCTGATTCTGCACGAGGCGAACGCCAAGCCGGGCCTCGCGAATCGTCTCGGCGCCCGGTACACGCCGTTCGTCGGCGTCGCCTTCGAGGGCACCGCGCTTCCCCATGCGACCTTCGTCGGGATGCCGCTCCGGGTTGAGGTCGAGGAGCTCGACCGCGCGGCGACCCGTCCGGAGGCAGCCGCCTTCTTCGGGCTCGACGCAGTCCGCCCCACCATCCTCGTGACCGGCGGGTCGCTCGGCGCGCGCCGGCTGAACTCCACGATCGCCGACCGCGCCGCGGCGCTCACCGGCGCCGGCTACCAGGTGCTGCACATCCAGGGCGGCCGCGGCGAGCTCACCGACCCTGGCATCGACGGCTACCGCCTCGTCGACTACTGCGACCGGATGGACCTGGCGTTCGCCATCACCGACCTGGCCGTCGCCCGTTCCGGCGCGGCCACGGTGAGCGAGTTCGCAGCTCTCGGCATCCCTGCCGTCTATGTCCCCTACCCGGTCGGCAACGGCGAGCAGCGCTTCAACGCCGCCGGCGTCGTCGCCGCCGGCGGGGGAATCCTGGTGGACGACGCAGCGTTCCTCCCCGGGTGGGTCGACACGGAGCTCCTCCCGCTGCTCGCCGATCGCGAGCGCGTCACCCGCATGGGCGAGCGCGCCGCGACCGCCGGTGTGCGCGACGGTTCCGACCGCATGGTGTCGCTCATCCGAAGCTCGCTCTAGAGCGCGTACCGTCATACTTGATGGTGCCCTTCACCCGCAAAGGAAAGCAGTACTCGTGATCAAGCCCGACCTCACCATGACCCTCCCCGACGACCTCGGCGCCCTGCACTTCGTGGGCATCGGAGGCTCGGGGATGAGCGGGATCGCGCGCCTGTTCCTCGAGGCGGGGTACACGGTGACCGGTTCCGACGTGCGCGAGTCGTCGAATGTGCTCGCACTCCGGGACCTGGGCGCCACCATCGCGATCGGACACGACGCCGCCAACGTCGGCGACGCCGACACGCTCGTCGTCACGGGCGCTCTCTGGCAGGACAACCCCGAGTACCAGCTGGCCCTGCAGAAGGGTCTGCCCGTGCTGCACCGCTCGCAGGCGCTCGCCTGGCTGATCAGCAAGAAGCGCCTCGTCTCCGTCGCAGGCGCGCACGGCAAGACCACCTCGACCGGCATGATCATCACCGGCCTGCTCGGCCTCGGAGAGGACCCGAGCTTCGTCAACGGCGGTGTGATCGAGTCGCTGGGCAAGAGCTCGCAGACCGGCACCGGCGAGCTGTTCGTGGTCGAGGCGGACGAGTCGGATGGATCGTTCCTGCTCTACGACACCGCGGTCGCGCTGATCACCAACGTCGACCCCGACCACCTCGACCACTACGGGTCGCTCGAGGCCTTCCAGGACGCCTTCGTGACGTTCGCCCGCGAGGCCGGCGAGTTCGTCGTCGTCTCCTCCGACGATGCCGGCGCCGTGGCCGTCACCGAGAAGCTCCGGGCCCAGGATGCCGGCAAGAAGGTCATCACGTTCGGCGAGGCCGAGGACGCCGACGTGCGCGTGCACTCGATCGTCACCGACGGCCCCGTCGCGTTCTCCGTGCGCCACGCGGGCGCCGACTACTCCGCGCAGCTGCGCATCCCTGGGCGCCACAACGCCATCAACGCCGCGGGCGCGTTCGCGGTGCTCACCGGGCTCGGCTTCGAACCCGCGGCCTCGCTCGCGGCGATCGCGCAGTTCGGCGGCACCGAGCGCCGCTTCGAGCTGCACGGCACCGTCGGCGGCGTGAGCGTCTACGACGACTACGCGCACCACCCGACGGAGGTCGCGGCCGCGCTGTCGGCCGCCCGCACCGTCGTCGGCTCCGGTCGCATCATCGCGGTGCACCAGCCGCACCTCTACAGCCGCACGCGCCTGTTCGCCCAGGAGTTCGCCGAAACGCTCGAGACCTACGCCGACGAGACCGTCGTGCTCGACGTGTACGGCGCGCGCGAAGATCCGGAACCCGGTGTGACCGGCGCTCTGGTGGCCGACCGGTTCGAGCACCCCGAGCACGTCGCCTTCATCGCCGACTGGCAGGCGGCGGCCGATCACACCGCCGAGATCGCGCGCGACGGCGACTTCGTGATCACGCTCGGCTGCGGCGATGTGTATCGCATCGTCCCGCAGCTCCTCGAGTCGCTCCAGCGCGCCCGCGGCTAGCGGAACCGTCGGTATGAAGCGTCCCCAGGGGTTCGACCGGCCGCCGGAGCCGCAGACTCCTCCGTCGGCGCCGCAGTCGGAGGCCGAGCCTGCGACGGACCCGATCCCGGTGCAGCGGCTGCTGCCGGAGCGGTCGCTGCCGGTGGACGGTCAACAGGACAAGGCTCAGGACAAGGCTAAGAACGGTGCCCGGGAGAAGACCCGGGACAGGGCTCGGGAGAGGGCCAGGCAGGAGCCTGCGCGGGAGCCGATCGAACGCATCCCCTCGAACCGCGAGATCAGCCGGTCACTGCGTGAGGCCCGCAAGGAGCGGGCACGCCTCGAACGCGGCGAGGTGCGGCGCTTCACCAAGCGCTCGCGCCGCCGCCGGATGGTGTGGCTGGCGAGCCTCGGCACGCTCGCCGCGCTGATCATCGGCGTCGGGCTCACTGCCTTCTCTCCGCTCATGGCGCTGAAGACGATCACGGTCACCGGCACCTCCCGCATCGCCGCCGCGACGGTCACCAAGGCGCTCGCCGATCAGATCGGCCGTCCGCTTCCGCTGGTCGACCAGGCCGCCATCCGCGGCGACCTCGCCGCCTTCCCGCTCATCCGCAGCTACAGCGTCGAGAGTCACCCGCCCAACTCGATCGTCGTGCGCATCGTCGAACGGCAGCCGATCGGGGTCGTCGCCGTCGGCCGCTCGTTCGCCCTCGTCGACGCCGCCAAGGTCACCATCGCGACGAGTGCGGGGCGCCCGGGCGGCTACCCGCTGATCACCGCGACGGGGGAGCCGGCCGAGTCGGACGCGAAATCCGGATTCGCCGCGGCCTCCGACGTGCTCGCATCGCTCCCCGCCGCCCTGCTCGCGCGGGTCGACACGGTGTCGGCCACGACAGCCGACGACGTGAGCTTCACACTGCGCTCGAGTGGTGCGAAGGTTGTGTGGGGGAGCGCCGACGACTCCGACCTGAAGGCCGCCGCCCTCACCGCTCTCCTCAAGAGCGCGGGCGGCGCGCGTCTGTACAACGTGTCGTCGCCGCACAGCGTGACGACGGGGTGAGGCCCGAAGGGGTCGCTGATGGCGATCTTTTCCGACACGCCTGGCGCGCTACGGGGCCGTGGGCCATGCGCACCTAACGTCGAATCAGGAATTGCATACTGAGCATAACTTTAAGCCTCGACTTGAGGTTGAAGGTTCCCAGCGGAGGCCGGACGTGACATCAAACCAGAACTACCTCGCCGTGATCAAGGTCGTCGGCATCGGCGGTGGCGGCGTCAATGCCGTCAACCGGATGATCGAACTCGGCCTTCGCGGCGTCGAGTTCATCGCCATCAACACCGACGCCCAGGCGCTCCTCATGAGCGACGCCGACGTCAAGCTCGATGTCGGTCGTGAGATCACCCGCGGCCTCGGCGCCGGAGCGGACCCCGAGGTGGGCCGCCGTGCTGCAGAGGACCACGCGGAGGAGATCGAGGAGGCCCTCGCGGGCGCCGACATGGTCTTCGTCACCGCCGGTGAAGGCGGTGGAACCGGCACGGGCGGCGCGCCTGTCGTGGCTCGCATCGCCAAGTCGATCGGCGCGCTGACCATCGGTGTCGTCACCAAGCCGTTCGGATTCGAGGGCAAGCGCCGCTCGGAGCAGGCGGAGGCGGGTGTGCAGCGCCTGAAGGAAGAGGTCGACACCCTCATCGTCGTGCCCAACGACCGCCTGCTCGAGATCAGCGACCGCGGCATCAGCATGCTCGAGGCGTTCTCGACCGCCGACCAGGTGCTCCTCGCCGGTGTGCAGGGCATCACCGACCTCATCACCACGCCGGGCCTCATCAACCTCGACTTCGCCGACGTCAAGTCGGTCATGCAGGGCGCGGGAAGCGCGCTGATGGGTATCGGCTCCTCCCGGGGGGCGGACCGCGCGATCAAGGCGGCCGAGCTCGCGGTGGCGTCTCCGCTGCTCGAGGCGAGCATCGACGGCGCGCACGGCGTGCTCCTGTCGATCCAGGGCGGTTCGAACCTCGGCATCTTCGAGATCAACGACGCCGCGCGACTGGTGCAGGAGGCTGTGCACCCGGAGGCGAACATCATCTTCGGTGCCGTGATCGACGACACGCTCGGCGACGAGGTGCGGGTGACGGTCATCGCCGCCGGCTTCGACGGTGGCGAGCCGAACAGTGCCCAGGCCGTCGACAACCGGCGTGCGAGCTTCGTCGAGGCGGGCGCCGACGACGGCGCGGCTCTCGCGAGCACGGCCGCCCTCGACGCCGAGGACATCCCGGCCCCGTCGACCGACACCTGGGCGGCGGCCGAGAGCCCCGTCACGGAGACCGCACCCAAGGACCCGGCGTTCGACGACGAGAATGACGACCTCGACATCCCCGACTTCCTCAAGTAGCCCGCTCGCCGAGCGTCTCCAGCTCGTCCGGGCCGGCATCGCCGATGCCGCCCGGGCGGCGGGACGCTCGCCGGACGAGCTCACCACCATCGTGGTGACGAAGTTCCACCCTGTGGCGCTGGTGCGCGAGCTCGCGGCGCTCGGCGTCACCGATGTGGGGGAGAACCGCCACCAGGAGGCGCAGGCCAAGGCGGCGGAGCTCGCCGACCTGCCGCTGCGGTGGCACTTCGTCGGTCAGCTGCAAAGCAAGAAGGCGCGCCAGGTGCGCGCCTACGCGGATGTGATCCACTCCATCGACAGGGCATCGCTCGTCGATGCGCTGCGCTCGGACGAACGCGACATCGACTGCTTCGTGCAGCTCAACCTGACGGACGATCCGGCTCGCGGCGGGGTCGTCGACCGCGATCTCGAACCGCTCGTGGACCGCGTGCTCGAAACCCCGGGCCTGCGACTGCTCGGAGTCATGGCCGTCGCGCCGCTCGGCGAAGAGCCGCAGCGGGCGTTCGCCCGTGTGCGTGCCGCGAGCGAACGCGTCCGGGCGCTCTCTCCCCACGCCGATCGGATCTCGGCGGGGATGAGCCAGGATTACCCGGCAGCCATCGCCGAAGGAGCGACACACCTTCGCATTGGCACCGCCATTACCGGGAATCGGCCGGTCGCCGGTTAATCTCGAAGAGAAGGTTCGTAGTGCGTGCGAAAGCGTCGGCGCACAGGTCTACACGGAGGATCGAATGTCCAACCCGCTGAAGAAGACGATGGTCTACCTCGGCCTCGCCGACGAAGAACTCGAGTACGACGAGCAGCCCCAGGAGCAGCCGCAGCAGCGTCAGCCGCAGCAGCAGCACCAGGCTCCCGTCGCCCCGGTTCCTCACCCCACCCCGGTCGCACCCGTGACCGGCCGCGCCCCGGTGACCCCGCTGCGCAAGTCATCCACCGCACGGAATGTTTCGGTCCAGGAAATGAACGAGATTCTCACGGTCCACCCTCGCCAGTACCGCGACGCCCAGGCGATCGCCGAGTCGTTCCGTGAGGGAATCCCCGTCATCATCAATCTCTCGCAGATGAGCGAAGGCGACGCCCGTCGCCTGATCGACTTCGC
Source organism: Leifsonia sp. 10N434 (assembly GCF_056394405.1). Lineage (NCBI taxonomy): Bacteria > Bacillati > Actinomycetota > Actinomycetes > Micrococcales > Microbacteriaceae > Leifsonia > Leifsonia sp. 10N434. The sequence goes on from NZ_JBFTHV010000008.1 coordinate 148,157, forward strand.
CAGCGGGCTCTCGCAGGGTCTCTACGGCAAGATCGAGCGCGTCACGCCCAAGGTCTTCCTGCTCTCCCCGTCGCATGTGGTCGTCTCAGGCGAGCACGGCGGGCAGGACGCCGAGGTCGACGCGTCGTTCTTCGCGCAGGCCTGACGCCGCCAGCTACCGGATCGCGCACCGCCCCTGTCCGGGGACGGTGCGCTTTCACGCATACTTAACCTCGTGTTCGTCGTCTCCCTCGTCGCCAGCATCCTCTACTACGTGCTGCTCATCTACTTCTTCGTGCTCTGGGCACGGTTCATCCTCGATCTGGTGCGCACGTTCAGCCGGCAGTGGCGCCCGCGCGGGGTCGGCCTGGTCCTCGCGGAGAGCGCGTACGTGGTGACCGACCCGCCGATCAAGTTCTTCCGCCGGCTCATCCCTCCGCTGTCGATGGGCCCGATCGCCATCGACTTCGGCTGGAGCCTCACCATGCTCCTGGTGATCATCCTTCTGTACGTCACGGCCGCGTTGTAGCCGAGAGTCGCGCGCATTCGCAGACGCGCTCGGGATGTATGGTTGACGAGCCGACGCACGTGAGTGCGGCAGCGTGCGCTTCCCCCGCGCACTTTGCTAGCGTTGGCTGAACGCACTCTTTGTTCGTATCTCAAGATCTAAGGTGGCTTGCCATGGCGCTGACTCCGGAAGATGTAGTCAACAAGCGGTTCCAACCGACGAAGTTCCGTGAGGGCTACGACCAGGACGAGGTCGACGACTTCCTCGACGAGGTCGTCGTCGAACTGCGTCGACTCAACCAGGAGAACGAGGAGCTCAAGCAGCGCCTCGTCGCGAGCGAGTCCCGCATCGCCGAGCTGCAGCGCAGCGGAGGCCAGGCCCCCGCCGCCGCCGCCGCCCCCGACAACTCCGCCGAGCTCGAGGCCCTGCGTGCCGAGAACGAGGAGCTCAAGCAGCGCCTCGCCGCGGCTCCGGCAGCAGCCGCAGCTGCAGCTCCGGCAGCCGCCGCGTACGCGGCGCCGGTCGACACGAGCGCCGTCGACCCGAACAGCACGAACAACCTCCTCCAGCTGGCGCGCCGCCTGCACGAGGAGCACGTGCGCGAAGGTGTCGAGAAGCGCGACGCGCTGATCGCGGAAGGCCACGCCACCGCCGCCCGCATCGTCGCCGAGGCCGAGTCGAAGCAGCGCGCGCAGATCAGCTCGCTCGACCAGGAGCGCGCGCTCCTCGAGCACCGCATCGACGAGCTGCGCAGCTTCGAGCGGGACTACCGCCAGAAGCTCAAGAGCTACATCGAGGGCCAGCTCCGCGACCTGGACAGCTCGTCGGCAGCCGGCACCGGGAGCTACGCAGCCCCGGCCGCGTCGTCGACCGACACCGGCTCGCAGAACGCACCCGTTCCCGCCCCGGTCTCCGCCTCGGGCGGCGACTCCGCGTCGGGCCAGGAGCAGCCTCCGACGTTCCAGGGCTTTGGAGGCTAGCCCCTCCAGGGCCAAGGTCAGCGTCCGGGCCCTGGTCGTTCTCGCCATCGTCGCGCTCTGCGTGTACCTGGTCGACCAGATCGCCAAACTCCTGGTGGTGCAGAACCTCTTCGAGGGTCAGCAGGTCCAGGTCCTCGGACAGCTCCTGCAGTTCCACTTCGTCAAGAACCCCGGCGCCGCGTTCTCGATCGGCAGCGGGTCCACCTGGATCTTCTCGATCGTGGGCGTCGGTGTTCTCGGCTTCGTCATCTGGTACGCCCCCCGCATCCGCTCGATGGCCTGGGCCGTGCTCTTCGGCCTCCTCCTCGGCGGCCTGCTGGGCAACCTGACAGACAGGCTCTTCCGGGAGCCGGGCTTCGGGGTCGGCCACGTGGTCGACTTCCTGCAGATCCCACTGCTGCCGGCCATCTTCAACCTCGCCGACGTGGCGATCGTGTCGAGCATGGTGCTCTTCCTGATCCTCACCATCCGCGGCATCGGTCTCGACGGCAAGCGCACCGACGACGAGGAGGAGGCGGCGTCCGAGGCGATCGCCGCTGAAGCCGGCGGAGACGACGTCGTCGCAGACGGCTCGCAGCAGGCGCCCATCCCCGCATCGGAGGACACCGGCTCGGCCGCCGGGCCCGTCGCGCCCGAGACCATCGAGCCGGCGCCGCGCGAGAAGCCGACCGACTAGGGATGGAGTCCCGCAGCTTTCCGATTCCGGACGGCCTCGAGGGCGTCCGGGTCGACGCCGGTCTGGCCAAACTCCTCGGTTTCTCGCGCAGCTTCGCCGCCGAGATCGTCGAGGCCGGTGGGGTCACGGTGGACGGCCGCGAGGCCGGCAAGTCCGACCGGCTGCAGGCCGGCGGCTGGCTCGAGGTGAGCTGGCAGCCCAAGGCCGAGGTGCAGATCGTCCCGATCGCCGTGCCCGACCTCACGATCGTCCACGATGACGACGACATCGTCGTGATCGACAAGCCGGTCGGGGTCGCCGCGCATCCGGCCGTGAGCTGGGAGGGCCCGACCGTGCTCGGTGCCCTGTCGGCGGCCGGGTTCCGCATCTCGACCTCCGGAGCCGCCGAACGCGCCGGCATCGTGCACCGCCTCGACGCCGGGACGAGCGGCCTGATGGTGGTCGCGAAGTCGGAACGCGCCTACACCGCGCTCAAGCGCGCCTTCCACGACCGCACGGTCGAGAAGATCTACCACGCTGTCGTTCAGGGCCATCCCGATCCGCTCGTCGGGACGATCGACGCCCCGATCGGCCGCCATCCGCGCTCCGACTGGAAGTTCGCCGTCGTGGCCGGCGGCAAGCCCTCGGTGACCCACTACGAGACGATCGAGGCGTTCCCGTCGGCGAGCCTGCTGGAGATCCACCTCGAGACCGGTCGCACGCACCAGATCCGGGTGCACATGGCAGCCCAGCGCCACCCGTGCGTCGGCGACTCGATGTACGGCGCCGACCCGACGCTCTCCGCCCGGCTCGGCCTCGAGCGGCAGTGGCTGCACGCCGTGCAGCTCGCCTTCGAGCATCCGGGAACCGGCGAATGGGTGACCTTCACGACGGGGTATCCGGCCGACCTGCAACACGCATTGGATGTGCTCCGAGCGTCGTAGGCCCGACGTAGTCTTTAACCCTCACCACGGCCCCACAGGAGAAGTAGCTTGTCCTCTAGCGACTCGTTCGTCCACCTCCACGTCCACAGCGAGTACTCGATGCTGGACGGCGCAGCGCGCATCAAGCCGCTCGTCGAGGCGGCCGTCGAGCAGGGCATGCCGGCGGTCGCTGTCACCGACCACGGCAACATGTTCGGCGCCTTCGACTTCTGGCGCACCGCCACCGACGCGGGCATCAAGCCGATCATCGGCACCGAGGCCTACCTCACCCCGCGCACGCACCGCACGGACCGCACGCGGGTGCGCTGGGGCGACGGCGGGGGAGACGATGTCTCCGGTTCGGGCGCGTACACGCACATGACGATGTTCGCGGCGAGCACGGAGGGCATGCACAACCTGTTCCGCATGTCGTCGAAGGCCTCGACTGAGGGCTACTACTTCAAGCCCCGCATGGACCGCGAATTGCTGAACACATACTCGTCGGGCATCATCGCGACCACCGGATGCCCGTCCGGCGAGGTGCAGACGCGACTGCGACTCGGCCAGTACGACGAGGCCAAGAAGGCCGCCGCCGAGTTCCGCGACATCTTCGGCAAAGAGAACTTCTTCGCCGAGATCATGGACCACGGCCTCGGTATCGAGCGCCGCATCATGGGCGACCTCCTCCGGCTGGCGAAGGAGCTCGATCTCCCGCTCGTCGCCACCAACGACCTCCACTACACGCACGCCGCCGACGCCAAGAGCCATGCCGCGCTGCTCTGCGTGCAGTCCGGGTCGACGCTCGACGATCCCAACCGGTTCAAATTCGACGCCGACGAGTTCTACCTCAAGTCGGCGGCCGAGATGCGCCAGCTGTTTCGCGATCATCCGGAGGCCTGCGACAACACGCTCGCCATCGCCGAGCGGTGCGACGTGCAGTTCAACACGCAGGCCAACTACATGCCGCGCTTCCCGGTGCCCGAGGGGGAGAACGAGCAGACCTGGTTCGTCAAGGAGGTCGAGAAGGGGCTGCACGAGCGCTACCCCGGCGGCATCACCGACGAGGTGCGCAAGCAGGCCGACTACGAGATCGGCGTGATCTCGCAGATGGGCTTCCCCGGGTACTTCCTCGTCGTCGCCGACTTCATCAACTGGTCGAAGCGCAACGGCATCAGGGTCGGTCCCGGCCGTGGTTCGGGTGCGGGGTCGATGGCGGCATACGCGATGCGCATCACCGACCTCGACCCGCTGCGCCACGGCCTCATCTTCGAGCGATTCCTCAACCCCGACCGCGTCTCGATGCCCGACTTCGACGTCGACTTCGACGACCGCCGCCGTGGTGAGGTCATCAAGTACGTCACGGAGAAGTACGGCGAGGAGCGCGTGGCGCAGATCGTCACGTACGGCACCATCAAGGCGAAGCAGGCGCTCAAGGACTCCTCGCGCGTGCTCGGGTTCCCGTTCGGCATGGGCGACAAGCTCACGAAGGCGATGCCGCCGCCCGTGATGGGCAAGGACATCCCGCTCACCGGCATCTTCGACAAGGCGCACCCGCGCTACAAAGAGGCCGTCGACATCCGGGCCGTCGTCGAAAGCGACCCGGAGGCCAAGACCGTCTTCGATACCGCGCTGGGTCTCGAGAACCTCAAGCGCCAGTGGGGTGTGCACGCGGCCGGCGTGATCATGTCGTCGGACCCGCTGATCGACATCATCCCGATCATGAAGCGCGAGCAGGACGGTCAGATCGTCACGCAGTTCGACTACCCCGCGTGCGAGTCGCTCGGCCTGATCAAGATGGACTTCCTGGGGCTCCGCAACCTCACGATCATCAACGACGCGCTCGACAACATCGAGGCCAACCGCGGCGAGAAGCTCGTGCTCGAAGACCTCGAGCTGGACGACCGGGGGGCGTACGACCTGCTCTCGCGCGGCGACACGCTGGGCGTGTTCCAGCTCGACGGCGGCCCGATGCGCTCGCTGCTGCGACTGATGAAGCCGGACAACTTCGAAGACATCTCGGCCCTCATCGCGCTGTACCGCCCTGGCCCCATGGGTGCCAACTCGCACACCAACTACGCGCTGCGCAAGAACGGGCTCCAGGAGATCACGCCGATCCACCCCGAGCTCGCTGAGCCGCTCGCCGAGATCCTCTCCACCAGCTACGGCCTGATCATCTATCAGGAGCAGGTGATGGCGATCGCGCAGAAGGTGGCCGGCTTCTCGCTCGGCCAAGCAGACATCCTGCGTCGCGCGATGGGCAAGAAGAAGAAGTCGGAGCTGGACAAGCAGTTCGAGGGCTTCGCCGGCGGTATGCAGGCGAACGGCTTCTCGATGGAGGCCGTCAACAAGCTCTGGGAGATCCTCCTCCCGTTCTCGGACTACGCCTTCAACAAAGCCCACTCGGCGGCGTACGGCGTCATCTCCTACTGGACCGCCTACCTCAAGGCGCACTATCCCGCCGAGTACATGGCCGCCCTCCTCACCAGTGTCGGCGACTCCAAAGACAAGATGGCGCTCTATCTCAACGAGTGCCGCCGCATGGGCATCAAGGTGCTGCCGCCCGACGTGAACGAGTCGATCGGCTTCTTCGCCGCCGTCGGCACCGACATCCGCTTCGGCCTGGGAGCCGTGCGCAACGTCGGGAGCAATGTCGTCGACGGCATCCGGGCGGCCCGCGAGAGCAAGGGGCGCTTCGAGTCGTTCCACGACTACCTCACGAAGGTGCCGATCCACGCCGCGAACAAGCGCACGGTCGAGTCGATGATCAAGGCCGGCGCTTTCGACTCGCTCGGCGCCACGCGCCGCTCGCTGGTCGAGGTGCACGAGGACGCGGTGGAGTCGGCCGTCAAGATCAAGCGCAACGAGGCGAACGGCGATGTCGGCTTCGACTTCGACAGCCTCTGGGGCGACGACGAGCCCAACGCCTCCCAGCATCACGTACCCGAGCGTCCCGAGTGGGCGAAGCGCGACAAGCTCGCGTTCGAGCGGGAGATGCTTGGCCTCTACGTCTCCGATCATCCGCTGGCCGGTCTGGAGCTCCAGCTGGCCAAACTCGCGAGCACGTCGATCGCCGATCTCGTCGTGTCGGAGAGCATCCAGGACGGCGAGACGGTGACGATCGCTGGTCTCGTGACGAGCGTGCAGCACCGGGTCGCCAAGGCGTCCGGCAACCAGTACGGCATGATCACGGTCGAAGACTTCGGCGGCGAGATCACCGTGATGTTCATGGGCAAGGCGTACCAGGAGTTCTCGTCGATGCTGCAGGGGGACGCCATCGTCGTCGTGCGCGGCCGCGTGAGCATGCGTGACGACGGGATGAACATCCATGCGTTCAGCCTCATGGCGCCCGATCTCGGGCAGAGCTTCGGAACAGGCCCGCTCGTGATCACGATGCCCGACCAGCGCGCGACCACCGACACGGTGACCGCGCTGAGCGAGGTGCTGGCGCGGCACACCGGCGAGAACGAGGTGCGCCTGCGGTTGGTGAAGGGCCAGGTCGCCCGTGTGTTCGAGGTGCCGAAGCCGGTCACCGTGAGCGCGGACCTGTTCGGCGAGCTCAAGGGCCTTCTCGGCCCGAACTGCCTGGCGTAGGCCGGTGGCCGCGGTGGCCCCGGCGACCGCGGTGGCCCCGGCGGGCCGGGACGGTTAGGCGGTCTCGCCCGGGGTCAGGTAACGGCGCTCGTGGTAGAGCAGGGCCTCGTCGTCGTCGCCGAGCCCGCCCTCCTCGATCTGCACCACGACCACCGCGTTGTTGTGCACGTGCACGCGCTCGACGATGCGACCGACCATCCAGCTTGTCACGTCCTTGATCACCGGCAGTCCGTGCGGTCCGCGGTACCAGTGGTCTCCGTCGAACCGGCTCGCGTTGTCGCCGGCGAGCTTCTCGGCCACCTCGCGATTGCGCACTCCCAGCATGTGAATGACCACGCGGTCCGTCTCGGCGATCGCCGACCAGCTCGACGCCGACCGGGCGATGTTGAAGGTCGCCAGCGGCGGGACGGCGGCGAGGGAGGCCAGCGAGGTCGCGGTGAAGCCGACGGGCGTGCCGTCGGGCAGTTGAGCCGTGATGATCGCGACTCCCGCCGCGTGCCGCCGGAACGATTGGCGGAAGGCCGCCAGGTCGGCCGTCACGTCGGGTTCGACGCGGTCGGACGGGCGAGGGCTCTGGGGGAGAGGTGCGCTATTCATACGTATGCATCAAGCAAATGCTGGCTCCTGGGTATTCCTGGTTGCGGTTAGGCTGGTCGGGCCATGATGCAGACCATTGATCTCCGCGGAATCCAGCCTACCCGCGCCGCCTTCGCCCGTCTGGTGCCGCGACCCGTCGTGGACGTCGAGGCGGCCGTGACCGTCGCCCGTCGGCTGATCGACGATGTGCGGGAGCGGGGCGCGCAGGCGCTGGCCGAGCAGGCCGAACAATTCGACGGCGGAGCTCCGGCGAGCGTGCGTGTGCCGGCGGCCGAGATCGCGGCCGCCGTCGAGAACCTTCCCGCCGAGGTGCGCGCGGCCCTCGAAGAAGCCATCGTCCGCGTCCGTGAGGCGACCGCTGCGCAGGTGCCTCCCGCCGCCGAGACCCGCATCGGTCCCGGCGCGACGATCGTGCAGCGCTGGCAGCCGGTCGAGCGGGCCGGACTGTACGTGCCGGGCGGCAAGGCCGTGTACCCCTCGAGCGTCGTGATGAACGCGGTGCCGGCACAGGTGGCAGGGGTCGCATCCGTCGCCCTCGCGAGCCCGCCACAGCGCGCCTTCGGGGGAGCGGTGCACCCCGTCATCCTGGGCGCCGCCGGGCTGCTCGGGATCGACGAGGTCTACGCCATGGGCGGTGCCGGCGCGATCGGCGCGCTCGCCTGGGGCGTCGACGACATCGGCCTCGAACCGGTGCAGGTGATCACCGGGCCCGGCAACATCTACGTCGCCGCCGCGAAGCGCATCGTGCGTGGTCAGGCCGGGATCGACTCGGAGGCCGGAACCACCGAGATCCTGGTCATCGCCGACGCCGCAGCGGACCCGGGATACGTCGCCGCCGACCTGGTGAGCCAGGCGGAACACGATGAGGCCGCCGCCTCCCTGCTCGTCACCGACAGCCCCGAGCTCGCGGCGCGCGTCGCCGCAGAGCTGGATCGGCTCGCCGGAGCCACCAAGCACGCCGAGCGGGTGCGTACGGCGCTGGCGGGCCAGCAGTCCGCGATCGTGCTGGTCGACGACCTCCCTGCGGCCGCCGCGTTCAGCAACGCCTACGGTCCCGAGCACCTCGAACTGCAGACCGCCGATCCGGATGCCGTGCTGGCGCACATCCAGAACGCCGGCGCCATCTTTATCGGCCCGCACTCTCCGGTCAGTCTCGGCGACTATCTCGCGGGCTCGAACCACGTGCTGCCGACGGGCGGTCAGGCGCGTTTCTCGCCCGGCCTCGGCGCGTACTCGTTCCTGCGCCCTCAGCAGGTCATCCGCTACGACCGGGCGGCGCTCGGCGAGGTCGCAGAGCGGATCGTCGCCCTGTCGACGGCGGAAGACCTGCCGGCGCACGGTGAGGCCGTGACGGCGCGCTTCCCGCACTGAACCGCCTCCCCCGGACGGGGCGCGCGAACCCGATAGAATGAACGCACCATGTTCTGCCCCTTCTGCCGCCACCCGGATTCCCGTGTCATCGACTCGCGCACGAGCGACGACGGACTCTCGATCCGGCGTCGGCGCCAGTGCCCCGAGTGCGGTCGCCGCTTCAGCACCACCGAGACCGCCAGCCTCAGCGTGATCAAGCGCAGCGGCGTGGCGGAGCCGTTCAGCCGCGAGAAGATCGTGCTGGGCGTGCGCAAGGCCTGCCAGGGCCGTCCGGTGACGGACTCCGACCTCGCCGTGCTGGCGCAGAAGGTGGAGGAGACCATCCGGTCGACGGGTGCATCGCAGATCGAGGCGAACGACATCGGCCTGGCGATCCTGCCTCCGTTACGCGACCTCGACGAAGTGGCCTTCCTCCGCTTCGCGAGCGTCTACCAGGGATTCGACTCGCTCGATGACTTCGAAGAGGCCATCCAGCAGTTGCGGGTCGAGCACCACGGAGAACCGGTCGACGCGCAGGCATGAGACCTGCCTGAGGCCATCATCGGCCCGGCCGTGCCGGTAATGTTGCACCGGCATGTATCGCACACTCTTCACCCTCGTCCTGTCGAAGCTCGACCCGGAGCGCGCGCACCATCTCGCGTTCGTCGTGATCAAGGCGCTCCCGATCCTCGGATTGGGGCGGCTCGTCCGACGTTTCACGCGTCCTGACCCGTCGCTCGCGGTCGACGCGCTCGGCCTGCGCTTCGATTCGCCGTTCGGCGTCGCGGCCGGTTTCGACAAAGACGGCGAAGCGGTGATCGGCCTCGGCCAGCTCGGATTCGGCCATGTGGAGGTCGGAACCCTCACCGCGATCGCTCAGCCGGGCAACGACAAGCCGCGACTGTTCCGCCTGATCCCGGATCGTGCCGTCATCAACCGGATGGGCTTCAACAACCACGGCGCGCGTCTGGCGGCCGGCCGGCTCGCTCGCGTGTCGGCGAAGACCCATCGCCCCGTGCTCGGCGTCAACATCGGCAAGAGCCGCGTGGTGGCCGTCGACGACGCGACCGACGACTACCTGGCGAGCGCGCGCGTGCTCGCGCCGTTCGCCGACTACCTGGTGGTCAACGTGAGCTCGCCGAACACGCCGGGTCTCCGCGGCCTTCAGGAGCTCGACCTGCTCGCCCCGCTGCTCACCGCGGTGAAGGGGGTCGCCGGGCCGGTTCCGTTGCTGGTGAAGATCGCGCCCGATCTCACCGACGACCAGGTGCAGAAGATCGCCGAGCTCGTCGTCGACCTCGGCCTCGCCGGCATCATCGCGACCAACACGACGATCTCGCGCGAGGGCTTGAGCACCGACCAGGCCGTCGTCGCTGCGGCCGGCGCCGGCGGTCTCTCCGGCGCCCCGCTCGCGGCCCGGTCGCTGGAGGTTCTGCGGCTCATCCGGTCGCAGGTGCCGGCCGACCTCTGCGTGATCTCCGTCGGCGGGGTCGAGACCGCCGCCGACGTGCAGGCGCGGCTGGATGCGGGAGCCACCCTGGTGCAGGGCTACACGGCGTTCCTCTACCGCGGCCCGCTCTGGGCGCGCCAGATCAACCGAGGGCTCGTCTCGGCGCGCTGACGCGACGCTGGGCGCTGCCACGACCCTGGGCGCTGTCGCGGCGCTGCCGCGGCGGCTCGCTATTCGGCTTCCGGCGTCCCCTGGTGGAAGCGCAGGCGCCACCGGCTGTTGGCACGCATCCAGAGCGAGCTGCGCAGCGTGCTTCCCCGCGAGTCGGCGGTGCGCGCGGTCAGCAGGATCGTCTCGGAGGTGAGGCGTTCGGTGCCGAGGAGCTCGAAGAAGTCGACGGCCTCCGAGTCCTCGGCCGCCAGAGCCTGCACCGTCGCATCGCGTCCCCAGAGGCGCCCGGAGCGGCCGATCTCCTCGAAGTCCGGATGCAACAGGGCGGCGACCCGCGACGAGTCGGCGCGCACGGCCGGGTCGAGCAGTTCGCGCTCGAGCCGCGCGACCACGTCGGTATCGGACTCGTCGGTGACGAGATCGTCGCCGAAGAGATCGAGTTCGACGGTCTGTGCGACCGCTGCCGCGCCGGCGTCCGATCCGGATGCCGGGACCACGGCCGGCTCGAGGACTTCGCCGGTCAGCTCGTCGGCACGGGTGCGGCCGTCGGGCCACCCCGGTCCGATCGGGATGGGGTCGCCGTTCTGATAGGCGGTGGCGACGCCCCGCGCACGCACGTCGGCGGCCTCGTTGAGCTCGTGACCGGCGTGTCCCTTGACCCATTCGAAGGTGTAGCGACGCCCCTGAGTCGCGCGATCGAGGCGCTCGAGGAGCTCCCGGTTGAGCACGGGGGCACCGTCGGCCTTGCGCCAGCCCTTGCGCTTCCAGCCGGGCATCCACTTGGTGACCGCGTTGATCACGTACTGGCTGTCGCAGAGGATGCGGAGGTCTTCGTCGAGGTGCGCCGTCGACTCGAGCAGGTCGACGACAGCCATCAGCTCGCCCTGGTTGTTGGTGCCGTGCGGCCAGCCTCCGGCCGCCCAGCGCTCATCGTCGACGTACCACGCCCATCCGGCGGGGCCGGGATTGCCCAGAGCGGAGCCGTCGGCCGCTGCGACGATCGTCACGGTCAGCTGGGGAACTGGCCGCGCTTGACCTGCGGCTTGGGCAGGCGGATGACGCGGAGCTGCAGGGCGCGCATGGCGGCGTACCAGCGCACCCCCTTCTCGACCTTGGACTCGCCGAACTTGGCGGTGAGGCGACGGCGCACGACGAAGCCGAGCACGATGCAGTCGATCACCGCGATGGCGAAGAACGCCCAGAGCGCGAGCAGGCCGTAGACCTGGAAGTATCCGGGCAGGAAAGAGAGCACGATCACGAGCAGCATCACGGGGATGAGGAACTCGCCGATGTTGAAGCGCGCGTCGACGTAGTCGCGCACGAAACGCCGCTGCGGTCCGCGGTCGCGCGCCGTGAGGTAGCGGTCGTCACCGGCGGCCATGCCGACGCGGGCCTTCTCGCGGGCCTCGGAGGTCTTGGCGCGGGCCATCCTGGCCGCTTCCTTGCGGTCTTCCGGCACGAGGGGGCGCTTGCGGGCCGCCTCCTGCTCGCGGCGGGTCGGCGTCGGGGCGCCCTTGCCCTGGCGCAGGCGCTCTGCCGTCTCTTCTGGGGTCTCCGCGATGGGCTGTGCAGCCTCGGTCACGTGGTCGTTCTGTCGTTTTGCCAACGGTCAGCCTTCGATTGTGGGGTCCACTTAAGATTACCGTCATGACGAACGATCAGCAGACGCCCTCCACCGAACCCACAGCAGCAGAGGAGCGCGTGCGCTCCGTCGTCGAGCAGGGGATGCCGTCGACCATCGCCGACCTCGCCACGCTGGTGCGCATCCCGTCGGTCTCGTGGTCGGCCTTCGATCCGAAGCATGTCGCCGCCAGCGCCACCGCCGTCGCCGGTCTCCTGGAGGCGACGGGGGCGTTCGACAGCGTCGCGATCCGGCAGGCGCCGGTCGCCGATGGGGGCGAACTGGGCCAGCCGGCCGTGCTCGCGACCCGTGCGGCGAAGAACGGCCGCCCGACGGTCCTCCTCTACGCGCACCACGACGTGCAGCCGCAGGGTGACGACGCGAACTGGGACACGCCTCCGTTCGAGCCGACCGTGCGCGGAGACCGCCTGTACGGCCGCGGCGCCGCAGACGACAAGGCGGGCGTGATGGCGCACGTGGCGAGCGTTCGCGCCCTCGTCGACGGGCTCGGCGAGGACTTCGATCTCGGTCTCGCCGTCTTCATCGAGGGGGAGGAAGAGTTCGGTTCCCGCTCCTTCGCGAACTTCCTCGAACAGAACAAGGAGGCGCTCGCGGCCGACGTCATCATCGTGGCCGACTCCGACAACGTCGACACCGAGACGCCGGCCCTCACCGTCTCACTACGCGGAAACGTGACCTTCCGGTTGACCGTCTCCACCCTCGCGCACGCCTCGCACTCCGGCATGTACGGGGGAGCGGCACCGGATGCGATGCTCGCCATGGTCCGGCTGCTCGCCACCCTGCACGACGAGAACGGGTCGGTGGCCGTCGACGGTCTGACCGAGCGCGACGACGCGACCGAGCCGCCCGCTCTGTCGGAGGAGCAGTTCCGCGAGGAGGCCGCCCTGCTCGACGGGGTGACGCCGATCGGCACGGGCCCCATCCTGGCGCGGATGTGGTCGAAGCCGACCATCACCGTCACCGGCATCGACGCCCCGAGCGTCGCCAATGCATCGAACACCCTGCTGCCCAGCGTCGCGGTGCGCATCAGCGCGCGGATCGCCCCTGGCCAGCGCGCGACCGACGCGTACGCCGCGCTCGAGCGCCACCTGCGGGCGAACGCGCCCTTCGGCGCGCACATCGCGATCGACGACGTCGACACCGGCGACCCCTTCCTCGTCGACACCACCGGATGGGCCGCCACCGAGGCGAAGAGGGCCATGACGGATGCCTGGGGCAAGCAGGCGGTCGAGACCGGCATCGGAGGCTCGATCCCGTTCATCGCCGACCTCGTGCGGGAGTTCCCGGAGGCGCAGATCCTGGTGACCGGCGTCGAGGACCCGGACACGCGTGCGCACAGCCCGAACGAGTCGCTGCACCTCGGAGTGTTCAAGCGGGCGATCCTCGCTGAGGCCCTCCTGCTCGCGCGACTCGACGCGCGATCGGAATGATCACACTGCGTTCGAAGTTTTCCGACGTAGAATCGTCCCAGATTTCCACCGAAGTCCCTACCGCATCCGTGTGAGGAGTGCCATGACCGACACAACGCTGACCGCGACCAAGGCCCACGGGGTCGGACTGACCGACACCGCAGCCGGCAAAGTCAGGAGCCTGCTCGAGCAGGAGGGCCGTGACGACCTCCGTCTGCGCGTCGCCGTCCAGCCCGGTGGCTGCTCCGGCCTGATCTACCAGCTGTACTTCGACGAGCGCATGCTCGACGGCGACGCGACGGTCGACTTCGAGGGCGTCGAGGTCATCGTCGACAAGATGAGCGTGCCGTACCTCGACGGCGCCACCATCGACTTCGAGGACACGATCCAGAAGCAGGGTTTCACCATCGACAACCCCAACGCGACGGGCAGCTGCGCCTGCGGAGACTCCTTCCACTGAGCCGGTTCCGCCGCGTCATATAGCACAAAAAACCAGAAAGGACCGCCCACTCGGGCGGTCCTTTCTGTTCATTCCGGCGCGTGTGGCGGAGTAGGGTGGTAACGGTCAAATACAGTTGAATGTGAACTGTCCATGAGTCATTCGAAAGGTCACCGGTGCGTCACAATCGCCGTCTCCGATGGGCTGCTATTCCGATCGCAGCGACACTCGCAATCGTCCTTGCGGGGTGCACGCAGGCGCAGCTGAACGGATTCCTGCCCGGCTTCGTCGCGGGCGAGCAGCCCGTCACGAACCACACCGAGCGCATCTCCGGCCTGTGGGTCACCAGCTGGATCGTTCTGCTGGTCGTCGGCGTCATCGTCTGGGGCCTCATCATCTGGGCGGTCATCGTCTACCGCCGCCGCACGGGCCAGACCGGCCTCCCGGTGCAGCTGCGCTACAACATGCCGATCGAGATCTTCTACACGATCGTGCCGCTCATCCTGGTGCTCGGCTTCTTCGCCTTCACGGCGCGTGACCAGAACGCCATCGAGAAGCCGTACGCCGACCCCGATCTCAAGATCCAGGTCTACGCCAAGCAGTGGGCGTGGGACTTCAACTACGTCACCGACAACGTCTACGACCCGGGGATCCAGGCGCAGCCCGACGACGCGAGCGCCACCCCCGGCTCCGTGCAGGAGGGCGAGATCCCCACCCTGTACCTGCCGGAGAACAAGACGATCACGATCCAGCTCGACTCGCGCGACGTGATCCACTCCTTCTGGGTCCCCGCGATGCTCTACAAGAAAGACATCATCCCGGGCAAGACCAACTACATGTACTTCTCCACGACGGGCCGCACCGGCACGTTCGTCGGAAAGTGCGCCGAGCTCTGCGGCGAGTACCACTCTGCGATGCTCTTCAACGTGAAGATCGTGTCCCAGTCGGCGTACGACGACCACATCCAGAGCCTGCGCGACCAGGGATTCGAGGGTCAGCTCGGTTCCGAGTACGACCGCAATCAGAATCTGCCCGGTACGGGCGCACCCAAGGGTAACGAGTAGGGCAGCCACGAATGACGACAACAGCACCGGCCCCGACGTCGACGACCGCTCCCGCTCCGAAGGCGCCAGCGCCTCTCGGCGGTAGCTCGATCGAGCGCAAGGGCAACATCCTCGTCAACTACATCACGTCGACGGACCACAAGACCATCGGGTACATGTACCTGATCTCGTCGTTCATCTACTTCCTCATCGGCGGTGTGATGGCACTCATCATCCGCGCCCAGCTCTTCGAGCCGGGACTGCAGGTGGTGCAGACCAAGGAGCAGTACAACCAGCTGTTCACGATGCACGGCACGATCATGCTGCTGATGTTCGCGACGCCGCTGTTCGCCGGGTTCGTGAACGTGCTCATGCCGTTGCAGATCGGTGCGCCCGACGTCGCGTTCCCGCGACTGAACGCGCTGGCCTACTGGTTCTACTCCTTCGGCTCGCTGATCGCGGTCGCCGGCTTCCTCACCCCGCAGGGTGCCGCCTCGTTCGGCTGGTTCGCGTACGCGCCGCTCTCGAGTACGACGTTCTCGCCAGGGATCGGAGGCAACCTCTGGGTCGTCGGCCTCGGCCTGTCCGGTTTCGGAACGATCCTCGGTGCCGTCAACTTCATCACGACCATCATCACGATGCGCGCTCCCGGCATGACCATGTTCCGCATGCCGATCTTCACCTGGAACGCTCTCGTCACCTCGATCCTCGTGCTGATGGCCTTCCCGGTGCTCGCCGCCGCGCTGTTCGCCCTCGCCGCCGACCGCGTGTTCGACGCCCACATCTACGATCCCGCGAATGGTGGAGCGCTGCTCTGGCAGCACCTGTTCTGGTTCTTCGGGCATCCGGAGGTGTACATCATCGCGCTGCCGTTCTTCGGCATCGTGTCCGAGATCTTCCCGGTGTTCAGCCGCAAGCCGATCTTCGGATACAAGACGCTGATCTACGCGACGATCGCGATCGCCGCCCTGTCCGTGACCGTGTGGGCTCACCACATGTACGTCACCGGCTCGGTGCTGCTGCCCTGGTTCTCGCTCATGACGATGCTCATCGCGGTACCGACCGGTGTGAAGATCTTCAACTGGATCGGAACGATGTGGCGAGGCTCGCTCTCGTTCGAGTCCCCGATGCTCTGGTCGATCGGCTTCCTGATCACCTTCACCTTCGGTGGTCTGACCGGTGTCATCCTGGCGTCGCCGCCGCTCGACTTCCACGTGTCCGACACGTACTTCGTCGTCGCCCACTTCCACTACGTCGTGTTCGGCACCGTCGTGTTCGCGATGTTCGCCGGCTTCTATTTCTGGTGGCCCAAGTGGACGGGCAAGATGCTGAACGACCGCCTCGGAAAGTGGCACTTCTGGCTGCTGTTCATCGGCTTCCACACCACCTTCCTGGTGCAGCACTGGCTCGGCGTCATCGGCATGCCGCGACGGTACGCGACCTATCTGCCGACTGACGGCTTCACCTGGATGAACCAGCTGTCGTCGATCGGTGCCGGCATCCTGGCGATCTCGATGATCCCGTTCTTCGTGAACGTGTACCTCACGGCGCGCAATGCGCCCAAGGTCACGGTCAACGACCCCTGGGGCTACGGCCGCTCGCTCGAGTGGGCCACGAGCTGCCCGCCGCCGCGCCACAACTTCACGTCGATCCCGCGTATCCGCAGCGAGTCCCCGGCCTTCGACCTGAACCACCCCGAGGCGGGCATCCCGATCGGGATCGGCCCGGCCAAAGACGCCCCGGATGCGCCCACTGTCGACGCCGAGACGAGCGAGGTCAAGTAACCCATGAGAGCCAATGCAATCCTCTTCTGGATCCTCTCGATCTTCTTCCTGCTGTCGGCGATCGTCTACACGCTGTGGAGCCTCCTCGACCCGATGCACCAGAAGGTCGAGTGGGTCGGCACCGTCGGGCTGCTGCTCAGCTTCATCCTGGCGGCGTTCATAGCCTTCTACGTCGGTCGTTCCCACGCATCGCAGGGCGGTGAGCTGCCGGAGGACCGCCTCGACGCCAACGTCGACGACGGAGACCCGGAGCTCGGGCACTTCAGCCCGTGGAGCTGGTGGCCGGTCGCGCTGGCGTTCGGCGCCGGCCTGGTGATGCTCGGCCTCGCCGTCGGCTTCTGGATCTGCTACATCGGCGTGGCCTTCACGCTGATCTGCCTCGTCGGCTGGACCTACGAGTACTACCGCGGGTACTTCGCCCGCTAGGCCCACCACGCACGACTCTCGACGAAAGCGCCGCATCCTCCGGGATGCGGCGCTTTCTCGTGTGCTCGCCGTACCCCCCGCAATCGAGTCCGAAATTCTTGCGTTCTTCGCTCGGCGTGTCGACGAAACAAGTTCGGACTCGATTGCGGGGGAGGGTCAGGCGCGTGCGAAGTGGAGCAGCTCGACGGCCAGGGTCGCCTCCGACGGGAGAGTCACGCCGTGGGAACGCGTGTGGTGCGCCGACGGGCCCATTCCGACGAGTGACTCCGCCACCGCCTGCGTGAGAGCGATGGTGGCGTGGATGGCGCGCCGGCTGCGCAGCTCGAACAGCGGCCGCGCCGCGTCGGCGATCTCCGCGCTCTTGTCGGCGGGCACCGCGAGCATCCCTGCGTCGCCCTGAAGCTCGGCCAGATGCTCCGGCAGCGGAACGACCACCAGGAGGCTCCCACCGGGCGCGAGAGCGCGGTGGAACTCGGGCAGGTTGCGTGGGGCGAAGACGTCCAGGATGACCTCGCAGACGGCGTCTCGGACGGGCAGAGGGCGCCAGGTGTCGGCGACCAGCCCGTCGATGCGGGGCGACGAGCGGACGGCGCGTGACACCGCCTGGGCGGAGAGGTCCATGGCGAGCCCGCGCGCGTCCGCCGACGATTCCAGCGCGGCGCGGAGATAGTGCCCGGTGCCCGCGCCGGCGTCGAGGATGCTCGTGCCGCCGATCTCCGCAGTGGCGGAGCGCACAGCGTCGGTGATGGGGGAGTAGAGGCCGCTCTCGAGCACACGGTCGCGGGCATCCAGCATGGCGGCGCTGTCGCCGATCAACTTCGTGCCGCCGGAGACGAGGTTCACGAAGCCACGCTTGTTGACGTCGTACCGATGGCCGGTGTCGCAGCCGAGGGTGAGCGCGTCGATCGGCTCGAGGGGTCTGAGACAGGCGGGGCAGCGGAGCCAGGACGCGAGCGATTCGATGTTCATCCGGGGCCCTTCAGGCGGGGGAGCGCCGACGAGTCGGCGGATACGCGAAAGCGCCGGCGCGAGAACTCGCAGCCGGCGCTTTCACCGTGGTGGACTCGATCAGTGGTGGCCGTGGCCGGACTCGAGTTCGCCCTTGCTCGGGGGGATGATGCGGTCCTCGAAGAACCAGCGCGACATCCCGGCTCGGAAACGGTTGCCCGCCGTGATCTTGCCGCGGCTGTTCGGGCGGATCATGAGCGGCTGGTAGGTCTCGAAGCTGATCAGGCGCCAGCGCTCGTACTCGTCGAGCGGCTCGTGCACCTCGATGAACTCGCCACCGGGCAGCTTGACGATACGACCGGACTCGTAGCCGTGGAGCGCGATGCTGCGGTCCTTCTTCTGCAGCGCCAGGCATACGCGCTTCGTGACGACGTAGGCGATGATCGGGCCGACGAACAGCAGAGCCTGGAGCGCGTGGATCACGCCTTCCATCGTCAGCTTGAAGTGCGTCGCGATGATGTCGGAGCTCGCAGCGGCCCAGAAGACCGCGTAGAACGTGACACCGGCTGCACCGATCGCGGTCCGCGTCGACGCGTTGCGGGGACGGTCCAGGATGTGGTGCTCGCGCTTGTCACCGGTGACCCAGGCTTCGACGAACGGATAGATCATCACGGTGACGATGAACAGTCCGAGGATCACGACCGGGACGATGATGTTGAACGACCACGTGCGGTCCAGCCAGACGAACTCCCAGCCCGGTGGCACGAGACGCAACGCGCCGTCGGCGAAGCCGATGTACCAGTCCGGCTGTGTTCCTGCCGAGACCGGGGATGGGTCGTACGGACCGTAGTTCCAGATCGGGTTGATGGTGAAGAACGACGCCATGAGCGCGATGACACCGAACACGATGAAGAAGAACCCGCCGGCCTTCGCCGCGTACACGGGGAGGACCGGGTAGCCGACGACGTTGCCCTGCGTACGGCCCGGGGCCGCGTACTGGGTGTGCTTGTGGATGACCACGAACATCAGGTGCAGCGCGATGAACGCGACCACCAACGCCGGCAGGAGCAGGATGTGCAACGTGTAGAGGCGTCCGACGATCGCCGTACCGGGGAACTCGCCGCCGAAGAGCAGGAACGAGATCCAGGTGCCGACCACGGGAAGACCCTTGATCAGACCGTCGATGATGCGCAGGCCGTTGCCCGAGAGCAGGTCGTCGGGAAGCGAGTATCCCGTGAAGCCCTCGGCCATCGCCAGGATGAACAGCACGAAGCCGATCACCCAGTTGAGCTCACGCGGCTTGCGGAACGCACCCGTGAAGAAGATGCGGAGCATGTGCAGGCCGATCGCGGCCACGAACAGCAGAGCCGCCCAGTGGTGGATCTGACGCATCAGGAGGCCGCCGCGGATCTCGAACGAGATGTTGAGCGTGCTCGACATCGCGGCCGACATCTCGACGCCCTTCAGGGGGACGTACGAGCCGTGGTAGACGACTTCGGCCATCGATGCCTGGAAGAAGAAGGTCAGGAACGTCCCCGACAGCAGGATGACGACGAAGCTGTAGAGGGCGACCTCACCGAGCAGGAACGACCAGTGGTCGGGGAAGATCTTGCGCCCAAACTCCTTGACGGCGCCCGAGATGCTGGTGCGGTCTTCGAGGTAGTTCGCGGCGGCGGCGGTGAATCCGCCCTTCGCGACCTCGGTCGTTGCCGCGGCAGGTGCGGCGGTGGTGGTACTCAATGACGCTCCCAGAAGCTCGGGCCGACAGGCTCGGTGAAGTCGCTGCGCGCGACCAGGTAACCATCGGCATCCACCATGATGGGCAGCTGCGGCAACGGGCGCTTGGCCGGGCCGAAGATGACCTCGGCCTCGTGCGTGATGTCGAACTGCGACTGGTGGCAGGGGCACAGCAGGTGGTGAGTCTGCTGCTCGTACAGCGCCACGGGGCAGCCGACGTGCGTGCAGATCTTGGAGTAGGCGACGATGCCGTCGTAGCTCCAGCTCTCACGGCCCTTGGAGATATGGAGATCTTCGGGCTTGAGGCGCATGAGCAGGACGGCCGCCTTGGCCTTCTGCTCGAGTCGGTCCTCCTTCTCGTTGAGCCCCTCGGGGATCACGTGGAAGGCGGAACCGAGCGTCACATCGGACGCTTTGATGGGGACTCCGGACGGGTCCTTCGTGAGACGGACGCCCTTGGCCCACATGGTCTGGGAGAGCAGCTCGACCGGGTCCTGGTTCTGCGGCGCGAGTCCGCGGAACAGCACGACGGCGGGGAGCGGGAACGCGATGAGCGCGCCGATCAGGCTGTTGCGCACCAGGGTGCGGCGGTTGAAGCCGGACTCCTCGTCGGCCTGGCGGAAGATCTCCACCGCACGTTCCGTGGTCGCTTCGCGGCCGCGGACGGGGTGGCGGAGGTCGACGCCTTCCTTCTCGTGCATGAGGGACTTGCCCCAGTGCACGGCGCCGATGCCGATGGCCAGCAGCGCGAGCGCGATCCCGATGCCGATGAACAGGTTGTTCAGACGCACGGAGCCGGGGTCGTTGTCGTTGATCGGGAAGGCCATGTAGGCGGCGACCGCCCAGACGCTGCCGACGATCGAGAGGTAGAACAGCGTGTAGACCGTGCGCTCGGCCCGGCGTTCCTTCTTCGGGTCGAGATCGGTGACGCGCGGACGGTGCGGCGGGAACCCGGGGTTCTCGACCTCGTCGCGGATGATCACCGCCGTTCCGGGATCGCCCGTCCGGTGGACGTCGACGGCTGACGAGCTGGCAGTGGTCAGCTCGTGACCGCTGTTATCGTCCTGTGCCATTGTTCTCCTTCATACGCTGTGACATTTCCGCAAGCACCTAGTTCGACTTCGCCGTGATCCACACGGTCAGCGCGACGATGGCACCGAGACCGAAGATCCAGAGGAAGAGACCCTCGGCCACCGGGCCGAGCGAGCCGAGCTCGAATCCGCCGGGGGACGGGTTGTTCTGGATGTACTTGAGGTACGTGATGATGTCGGCCTTGCCCTGAGGCGTGATGTTCAGGTCGTTGAAGACCGGCATGTTCTGCGGGCCGGTGACCATGGCCTCGTAGATGTGCGCGGCGGTGACATTGGTCAGAGGCGGAGCGTACTTGCCCTCGGTCAGAGCACCACCGGCGCCGGCCACGTTGTGGCACATCGCGCAGTTGACGCGGAAGAGCTCGGCGCCATTGGCGGCGTCGCCCTTTCCGTCGAGGTACTTCTGCTCAGGGACCGACGGCCCGGGGGCGAGCGACGCCACATAGGCGGACAGCGCCTTGACCTGCTCGTCGGTGAACTGCACCGGCTTCTCGGGCGCCTGCGGTCCCTGCATCTGCATGGGCATGCGGCCGGTGCCGACCTGGAAGTCGACGGCAGCCGCGCCGACGCCGATGAGGCTCGGAGCGTTGGTCGTGCCCTGGGCGTTGAGCCCGTGGCAGGTGGCGCAGTTCGACTGGAACAGCTTCTTGCCCTCGTCGACCGACTGCTGCGAGGCGGCGGCCGCCTGCGGCTCGGCGGATGCCGTCGAGGTGTTGAACGCCGCGTAGGCTCCGCCGGTGAGGCCGAGGCCGATCGCGATCAGGGCGACCGTGGCGAGGGGGTGACGCCGGCCGCCCTTCCGGGCGGTCTTCGTCGAGGTGCGGTTATTCGCGCGCATGGTGTAGAGGTCTGCTCCTGATTCCTATTTGAGAACGTAGATGACCAGGAAGAGCCCGATCCAGACGACGTCGACGAAGTGCCAGTAGTACGAGACGACGATCGCGCTCGTCGCCTCTTTGTGGCCGAAGGTCTTGACCGCGAAGGCGCGGCCGATGACGAGAAGGAAGGCGATGAGGCCGCCGGTGACGTGGAGGCCGTGGAACCCGGTGGTGAGGTAGAACGCCGAACCGTAGGCGTTCGAGTCCAGGGCGATCCCCTCGGAGACGAGCGTCGCGTACTCGAGGATCTGGCCGGCGACGAAGATGGCGCCCAGCGCGTAGGTGAGCGTGAACCACTCGACCATTCCCCACTTGGCGGGGCTCCAGCCGGTCGCACGCGGCTGCAGCCGTTCGGCGGCGAAGACGCCGAACTGGCAGGTGAACGAACTCGACACCAGGATGATCGTGTTCGTCAGGGAGTAGGGGACGTTGAGGTGCGCTGTCTCGGCGGCCCAGAGATCGGGCGAGGTGGAGCGGAGGGTGAAGTAGATCGCGAAGAGACCCGCGAAGAACATGACCTCACTGCCCAGCCAGACAATGGTGCCGACGGCCACCACGTTGGGCCGGTTGATTGAGGGCGCACTCGCCGTAGGAGATATTGAGGTGCTCGTCACGCTTTCCATTATGGCTGAAAAGAAGCCGTGGTTTTCTCATCCGACAGGCCGGAATGTGCCCGTTTTCTGGTAAGGGTCACCTAAGTTCGGCGGTACACTCCGCTCGCCACAGCGGGTCGCGCGGTCACTAGGATCGGCTTATGACGGAATTGCAGTCCTGGTCGTCCGTGCTCACCGCGTTGCTCGCCGGCGAAGATCTGAGCGTCGCCGACGCCGCGTGGGCCATGGACCAGGTGATGTCGGGCGACGCCACGGAGGCGCAGCTCGCCGCATTCCTCATTGCATTGCGCGCCAAAGGCGAGACCGTCGACGAGATCGTCGGCTTCCGTGACGCGATCCTCGACCACGCCGTGCCTCTGCCGGTCGACCCGATGGCGCTCGACATCGTCGGCACGGGCGGCGACCGCTTCGGCACGGTGAACGTCTCGACCACGGCCGCCATCGTCGCGGCGGCGGCCGGCGTCCCGGTCATCAAGCACGGCAACCGGGCGGCGAGTTCGTCATCCGGTTCTTCGGATGTGCTGGCCGCGCTCGGCATCGACCTCACGCTGCCCCCGGAGAAGGTCGCCGAAGTGCTGACCACGGCGGGGATCACCTTCGCATTCGCGTCCGCTTTCCATCCCGGATTCGCCAACGCGGGGCCGGTGCGCGCCCAGCTCGGCGTGCCGACGGTCTTCAACTACCTCGGCCCGCTCTGCAACCCCGCACGCCCCGAGGCGTCGGCGGTCGGCGTCGCGACCCTCGACCGCGTTCCCCTGTTCGTCGGCGTGTTCCAGACGCGCGGTGCGACGGCCCTGGTCTTCCGCGGCGACGACGGGCTAGACGAACTCTCGACCACCGGTCACAGCCATGTCTGGGAGGTGTCGCGCGGCCTGGTGACCGAGCACGACATCGACCCGCGCGATCTGGGGATCCCGCGCGCGAAGATGGCGGACCTGCTCGGAAAGGACGCCGCATACAATGCGAGCGTCGTACGTGCCGTGCTCGCGGGCGAAGAGGGCCCCGTGCGCGACATCGTGTTGCTCAACGCGGCGGCAGGGCTCGTGGCATACGAGCTCGCGTCCGACCCGTCGAGGGTTCAGGAGAGCATCCTGGACCGGTTCCGTTCGCAAATGGCGATCGCAGCCGAAGCGATCGACTCCGGGGCTGCGGCCGCGAAGCTCGACCACTGGATTGCGGCGACGCACTGACAGCAGTGGAAGGAAGGGTTTCGATGAAGAAGCTCATCAACGGCGTACCCGACGTCGTGGACGAGTCCCTCGACGGATTCGCCCGAGCTCACGGTGACATCATCACGGTGTCCCACGACCCGCGCTTCGTCGCGAGGGCTGACGCCCCCGTGCAGGGCAAGGTCGGTCTGGTCAGCGGCGGCGGCAGCGGCCACGAGCCGCTCCACGCCGGATTCGTCGGCAGGGGGATGCTCGATGCAGCGGTCCCCGGCGAGGTGTTCACCTCACCGACGCCGATGCCGATCGTCGAGGCCACCAAGGCCGTCGACGGCGGAGCCGGCGTTCTGCACATCGTGAAGAACTACACCGGCGACGTGCTCAACTTCGAGACGGCGGCCGATCTGGTCGGAGCGGAGGGCATCACGGTGAGGGCCGTCGTGACGAACGACGATGTCGCCGTGCAGGACTCGCTCTACACCGCCGGCCGTCGCGGCGTCGCGGGCACCGTGCTCGTCGAGAAGATCGCCGGGGCGGCCGCTGAACGCGGAGACGACCTCGACGGCGTCACCGCCATCGCCGAGAAGGTGAACGCGAACGTGCGCTCGATCGGAGTCGCCCTTGCAGCGGGCACCGTTCCGCACGCCGGGGAGCCCGGCTTCGACCTGGCCGATGACGAGGTCGAGTTCGGTGTCGGCATCCACGGCGAGCCCGGGCGCGAGCGCATCAAGCTGGAACCGGCCGATGCCCTGACCGACCGGATGATGGCCGCCGTGCTCGACGACCTGCCGTTCTCCTCCGGCGATTCGGTGCTGCTCTTCGTCAACGGCATGGGCGGCACTCCGCTGTCGGAGCTCTACATCGTGTTCCGCCGCGCCGCCCAGATCCTCGACGACCGGGGGATCACCCTCAGCCGCTCGCTGGTGGGGAGCCTGGTGACGTCGCTCGAGATGCAGGGGGCATCCATCTCGGTGCTCAAGCTCGACGACGAACTGACGGATCTCTGGGATGCGCCCGTCAGCACCGCGGCGCTCCGCTGGGGCGTCTGAGCGCTCGGCTCGAACCGAACAGATCGAGAAGATCGGAAGAAAGGACGGCGGATGACGCTGGACACGACGTGGGTCACGGCTTGGATGACGGCGGCAGCCGCCGTCATCGATGAGAACAAGCACGACCTCAACACCCTCGACCGCGAGATCGGCGACGGCGATCACGGCGAGAACATGGACCGCGGCCTGCGTGCCGTCGTCACTGCTCTCGGGTCTCTGCCCGACGGGGCGACGCCGAACGCGGCGCTCCGGTCGATCGCGATGACGCTGATCTCGACGGTCGGGGGAGCGTCGGGCCCGTTGTACGGCACGGCGTTCCTGAAGGCGGCCGAACCCCTCGGCGATGCGTCGGAGATCGACGCGACGGCTCTCGTCGCAATGCTCACCGCCGCGCGTGACGGGATCGTCTCGCGCGGCAAGGCTGCGACCGGCGACAAGACCATGATCGACGCGTGGACGCCGGCGGTCGATGCGGCCGCCGCCGCGCAGGAGGACGGCGCTTCACCCGCCGACATCCTGCGTGAGGCGGCCGACGCGGCCGAGGCGGGCGCCGTCGCCACCGAGCCGCTCGTCGCGCACAAGGGCAGGGCGAGCTATCTCGGTGACCGTGCGATCGGTCATCGCGATCCCGGCGCTCAGTCGACCGCGCTGCTCCTGCGAGCGGCAGCGGACACGGCGGAGGCCGCCGGTGAGTGAGCGGGTCGGGATCGTCTTCGTCTCCCACAGCAGCCGGATCGCCGACGGTGTCGTCTCCCTCGCCGGGCAGATGGCACCGTCGGTGCGGCTGGTCGCTGCGGGCGGCACCGACGACGACGGGATCGGCACGAGCTTCGTCAAGGTTAACGACGGCATCGAGTCCGCTGACCAGGGTGCCGGCGTGGTCGTGATCAGCGACCTCGGATCGGCCCTGCTGACCGCCGAGACGGCACTCGACATGCTCCCGGACGATCGCAAGGCGCAGGTCGCGGTGGTCGACGTCCCCTTCATCGAGGGCGGCATCGCGGCAGCCGTGGCCGCCGAGAGCGGGGGAGACCTCGGCACGGTGGTCCGCGCCTCGGAGGACGCTCGCACGTCATGGGAGCAGGCCGGCAGCGCCGCCCCCGAACCGGCGGCGGAGGCCCCAGAGGCTCCGACAGCTCCGTCGGCTCCGGCGGCTCCCGCTGACGGAACCGCGGCATCCGAGCGGTATGTGCGCGAGGTCGTCCTCCGCAACCGCGACGGCCTCCACGCCCGGCCCGCCGCCGAGTTCGTCAAGCTGGCGAACACCTTCGACACCAAGGTCACCGTCAACGGCAAGGACGCGAAGAGCCTGCTGGGCATCATGTCGCTGGGGCTGACCGCGGGCAAGACCGCGGAGATCGCGACGGATGACGCCCAGGGAGTCGCAGCGGTGGATGCGCTCGCGACCCTGGTCGAGAGCGGTTTCGGGGAGGAGTGACGATGCGCGTGCACGCGACCCTCGAGCAGCACGGCAAGACCGCGACGGGGATCGAGATCCCCGGAACGGTGGTCGACGAACTGGGCGCGGGTCGGCGACCCCCAGTGCTGGTGACGGTCAACGGCTACCAGTACCGCAGCAGCATCGCCTGGATGGGCGGGCGGTACCTCCTCGGATTGAGCGCCGAGGTGCGGGCGGGAGCCGGCGTGGCCGCGGGCGACGAGCTCGACGTGGACCTCGAGCTCGATGACGCTCCCCGCGAGGTGGAGGTGCCGGCGGATCTCGCCGAGGCGCTGAACGCGGCCCCGGATGCCCGCTCCGCGTTCGACGCCCTCTCCTACAGCAACAAGCGCCGGCTGGTGATGGCGATCGACGCCGCGAAGACGGACGAGACGCGGCAGCGCCGGGTCGCGAAGACGGTCGCCGACTTGCATTAGCGCTGGCATCCGGATGTTGCCGTGACAAGACCGGCCCCTCCACGCCACAATGAGAATCACCTCCGCGCGGGGGACAACAGAACAGTCCGGGGGACGCGAAGCGGTCACCGGAAGAGGGAGGCCGGCCCATGAGTTCCCCAGCAGCATCCGTTCCTCAGCAGACGATCGCACGAACATCCTGGCTCCCGCTCATCGTCGTGGTGCTCAGCCAGATCCAGACCTCGTTCGCCGTGAACTCGCTCACGGTGTCGATGGCCGGGATCACCTCCGATCTCGATACGCCGGCGACGTCGGTGGGCACCGCCATCACCGCCAGCACCTTCGCGATGGCGGCCTTCATCCTGCTCGGCGCGAAGCTGGGCGCCCGGTTCGGCACCAGGCGCGTGTTCCAGATCGCGATCGTGATCCACGGCATCGCGATGGCCGCTGTGGCGCTCAGCGTCTCACCGGTGAT
This sequence comes from Leifsonia sp. 10N434, assembly GCF_056394405.1. NCBI lineage: Bacteria > Bacillati > Actinomycetota > Actinomycetes > Micrococcales > Microbacteriaceae > Leifsonia > Leifsonia sp. 10N434. The sequence continues at coordinate 174,916 of NZ_JBFTHV010000008.1, forward strand.
GCTCTTCGTGGCCCAGGCCGCCTCCGGTGCCGTGATCGCCTTGATCGCGCCGGCGCTCACCGTCTTCATCGCGACCAACTACCACGGCCGGCAGCAGGCGCAGGCGATCGGCCTGCTCGCCGCGGCGATCCCGGCTGCCGGTGTGCTCGCTCTGCTCATCGCCGGCACCTTCGCCTCCACCATCGGCTGGCGCTGGTCGTTCTGGCTGATCGTCGCCCTGGCCGTGGTCAACCTGCTCCTCAGCTTCCGCTTCGCGCCGATCGCCGCACAGCGCGATCTCGTCATCGACTGGACAGGCGCTGTGATCGCCGCCGTCGCGATCATCCTGCTGAGCTTCGGGTTCAGCGGTCTGGAGCCCTGGGGCCTGGTGCTGGCGACCGACGGGGCCCCGTTCAACATCCTGGGCTTGTCCCCGGCACCCGTGCTGGTCATCCTCGGGTTGATCGCAGGCCAGATCTTCTTCGTCTGGCTGCGGAGGCGGCAGGCCGGACGCAAGCCGCGGATCTTCGACCTGCGCGTGCTCGCGACCGGGTCGGAACGCGCGGTGACCATCTGCATGGGCACGATGCTCTTCGTCGGAACGGCAGCGAACTTCCTGATCCCGCTCTACATCCAGGTGGTGCAGGGGCGCACGAGCTTCGAGACCTCGATCGCGGTCATCCCGTACACGTTGTCGATCTTCGTGGCGAGCACGTTCGTGGCGAGCCTGTACCAGCGGTTCCCGCCGCGCGTACTGGCGCGGTCCGGTTTCGTCGTCGTCGCACTCGGGCTGACCATCCTCGCGTTCGCCGTTCACAACGAGTGGGAGCAGATCGTGGTGATCATCGGGCTCATCGTGCTCGGCCTCGGCCAGGGCTCGATCGTCGCCCTGGTGTTCAACACGCTGCTGTCGGCGGCGCCGAAGAAGCTCGCCGGAGATGTGGGAGCGTGGCGCGGGCTCGTGCACAACCTCTCCGGCAGCGTCGGGATCGCGGTGGCGAGCGTCTTCGCGGTGGGTGTGCTCGGCGGCCTGGTCGCCTCGGCCGTCGCCGATCACCCGGACATCCCGCCGTCGCTCGTGTCGCAGGTGAACCTCGACAACACCAACTTCATCACCAACTCGCAACTGAAGGACACGCTCGCCGCGAAGACCGACGCGACGGACGCGCAGATCGACGCCGCGGTCATCGTCAACTCGGATGCGCGGCTCACCGCCCTGAAGATCTCGCTGCTCGCACTCGCCGGCATCTCGCTGCTGGCGATCGTGCCGGCGGGTCGCATGCCAGGACGTCAGAAGGGCGACCTGCCCGAGCGGCTCGAGCCGTCCGATCCGGAGGACGTGCTCGACCCCGACGATCCGCAACCGGAAGAGGGCGACACCGTGTACACCGTCGCCACCACAACCAAGGACTGAATAATGGCACCCAGCGCGTACAAATTGATCGCCGACGACTTCACGCCGGCGCCGTCCCTGCTCCCGGAGCGCGTCGTCGACTTCGACGCGGTCACGGAGTTCTCCCACGACCTCGGTACGATCGGCGTCGTCGTGACCAGCGACGGAGAGCTGCCCGTCGACCTCGGAGCCGATCGGGATGCGCTCGCGGCCGCCGGTTTCGACGGCAAGCCGGGTCAGACGCTCCTGCTGCCCGGGGCGGGACTGCGGATCGCTGTCGGCGCCGGGGCCGCGGCCGAGCTCACCGCCGACGCTCTGCGCGATGCGGCTGCGACGGCTGCCCGTGCGGCCGCATCGTCCGCCCGGATCGGCCTGCAACTGCCGGATGTCGACGGCATCGACGCCGAGACCATCGGGCAGGTCGTCGCCGAGGGCGTGCTGCTCGGCCGCTACCGCTTCACCGAGTTGAAGTCGGATCCGAAGACCACGGCGCTGGCGGCGGTGGAGGTGCTCGTCGACGCGTTGTCCGTGTCCGGCGTGACGGCCGGCATCCCGCGCGGCGTGATCACGGCCCGGTCGGCGAACCTCGCCCGCGATCTGACGAACACGCCTCCCGGATATCTCACGGCGACCGACTTCGCCGATTTCGCCGTCTCGATCGCAGACACCTTCGGCCTCCAGGTCGAGGTGTTCGACAAGCAGCGGCTCATCGAGCTGGGCTGCGGGGGACTGCTGGGGGTCAACGCGGGCAGCGCCGAGGAGCCCCGGCTGATCAAAGTGACCTACACGCCGAACGGCGACTCGACCGGTCATCTCGCGATGATCGGCAAGGGCATCATGTACGACTCGGGCGGCATCAGCCTCAAGCCGTCCGATCCGATGCACCTGCTGATGAAGATGGACATGGGGGGAGCGGCGGCGGTCTTCGGGGCCCTCACCGCGCTGCGGGACCTGAACAGCAGTACGACGGTCACGGCGTTCCTGATGTGCACGGACAACATGCCGAGCGGCTCGGCGTACAAACTCGGCGACGTGCTGACGATCCGCGGTGGTACGACCGTCGAGGTGAAGAACACGGATGCCGAAGGCCGGCTCGTGATGGCGGACGGCCTGGTGCTCGCCACCGAAGAGCAGCCCGACGCGATCGTCGACATCGCGACCCTCACCGGGGCGGCCCTCATGGCGCTCGGCCCGGCGACGGCGGCCCTGTTCGGCAACGATCAGGCGCTCGTCGATCAGGCCAAGCGGGCCTCGCAGGTCACCGACGAGCAGGTGTGGCAGCTGCCGCTCGAGAAGAAGTACCGCAAGGCGCTCGACTCCGACATCGCGGACATCTCGAACCTGGGCGGTCCGTACGCCGGGGCGACGACGGCCGCCCTGTTCCTGAACGAGTTCGTCGGCGGTCTGCCGTGGGCTCACTTCGACATCGCGGGCACGATGCAGTCGGACGCGGACGACGCGTGGCGTTCGAAGGGCGCGACGGGCTTCGGCGCCCGCCTCCTCATCGAACTCGCGCTCGGCTTCGAGCCCGTGCGCTGATCTCGTTGAGGGGCGGCAAACGCAGCCAAAACCGCGATTTTGGCTGCGTTTGCCGCCCCTCAACGAAAAAGGCCGGCCGGCCGGGCGGCCGGGCGGGCCGCTGTCAGGTGAGGGGGAGGGCCATCTCGAGCTCGAGCGCGGTGCGATCGAGCGGGTACGGCTCGGTGGCCCCGGTCAGCTCGAACCCGCGCCGGCGATAGAACCGGATGGCCGTCTCATTGCGCTCGTGCACCTGCAGCAGCAGGCGGCCGCTGCGCTCGGCCGCCCAGGCGATCACCGCGTCGAGCAGGGCGTCGGCCACCCCGTGGGCGCGACCACGGAACCGCGGCGTGATGTAGACACCCACCAGGTGCGGGTCGCGCGCCCCGGTGGCGAGGAAGCCGCCCATGGTGCCGAGCCACGCGCCGTCATCGTCGACCGCGGCGAAGAGCCGGCTCGACGTCGAGCGGTTGGCCGCACGGTTCTGCCAGTGCTCATCCGGATGCCGCTGCGCGCGCTCCAGGGTCTCCAGGAATGCGATCGGGGTGTCCGCGAGCATCTCGAGCCGGATGGCGCGGTACGCGCGCCAATCCTCCTCGGTGCTCGGACGGACCCGCCAGCCGCTCATCCCTCGCTGTCGCCCCGCTGAGCCAGCAGTGTCTCGCTCTCGGCGAGCAGGATCGCCGTGCACAGCCCATCCAGCGCCGTGCGCAGCTCATCGAGCGGCGGGAACGTGGGCGCGATCCGGATGTTCGCGTCGCGCGGGTCGTCGCCGTACGGGAAGGTCGCGCCGGCGGGTGTGACCGCGATGCCGGCCGCGGCGGCCAGCTGGACGGCGCGTTCGGCCGCTCCGTCGAGCACATCGAGACTCACGAAGTAGCCCCCGAGGGGTGCGGTCCAGTGGCCGCCTCCGTACGGGGCGAGCCGGTTCTCGAAGATCTCGGAGACCGCCTGGAACTTGGGCTCGAGGATGGCGCGGTGCTTCTCCATGTGCGCAGCGAGGCCGTCGGCATCCTGCAGCAGCTTCACGTGACGCAACTGGTTGATCTTGTCGGGTCCGATGCTCTGCACGGCCATGTTGCGAACCAGCCAGTCGATGTTCGCCTGCGAGCCGCCGACGAACGCGACGCCGGCACCCGGGAACGTGACCTTCGAGGTCGAGGCGAAGACCAGTGGTCGGTCGGGATTGCCTGCCTCGGCGGCGAGTCCCAGCACGTCGATCGGGGTCGGCCGCTCGTCGGTGAGGTGGTGCACCACGTAGGCGTTGTCCCAGAACAGGCGGAAGTCCGGCGCCGCCGGCAGCGAGACCAGCTCGCGGACGACCTCTTCGCTGTACACCGCGCCGCTGGGGTTCGAGTAGACGGGCACGCACCACATGCCGACGATGCTGTCGTCAGCCTCGAGCAGGGCGCGCACCGTCGGGATGTCGGGTCCGTCGTCGTTCAGCGGGACGGGGATCAGCCGGATGCCGTACCGCTCGCAGATCGAGAAGTGGCGGTCGTACCCGGGGACCGGCGCGAGGAAGCTCACGGTGCGCGCGCCCCACGGGCGATCGCCGCCGGGGACGCCGTGGAGGATGGCCTGCACGATCACGTCGTGCATCACCGTGAGACTGGCGTTGCCGAGCGCCAGCAGCTGGGCCGGCGGCACGAGCAGGGCGTCGGCGAAGATCGCGCGCAGTTCGGGCAGGCCGAGGGCGCCGCCGTAGTTGCGCAGGTCGGTGCCCGCCGCATCCCGGTACTCGTCGCCCGGGAGACGCAGCAGCTCGCTCGACAGGTCGAGCTGGTCGGCCGACGGCTTGCCGCGGGTCAGATCGAGCTTCAGCCCCTGCGCCGCGAGGGCGTCGTACGCGGCCTGGAACCGGGCGTTGGCGGCGCGCAGGGAGTCCGTGTCGAGGTCGGTGAGCGGGACGGCGGGCGAAACGGGAGCGGTGGTCACGAGACGATCGTAGCCGCGACCGCTGTGGCGCAGGGACGGATGACACGGGCTGTGCGAACATCCCCCTGTGAGCAATGAATTGAAGGTACGGCACGGCCGTTCGAGGCTGCGGATGATCGTCGCGTTCGCGGTCGGAGTCGTCGTGGCGATCGTGACGGGACTGCCGGGAGGCTGGGCGTACGCGGGGGCGACCGGCTGGGCGGCGGCCTGTGTCGTGTACGTGGTCTGGGTCTGGGCGGTCATCTGGCGGTTCGGCCCCACCCAGACGAAGGCGCACGCGATCAAGGAGGACCCGGGGCACCGCATCTCGGAGCTGCTGCTGCTGATCGCCAGCATCGCCAGCGTCGTGGCCATCGTGATCATCCTGGTCGCCGCCCGGCACTCGGCCGGCATCGAGAAGCTCGGGCTCGCCGTGCTCGCGGTGGCCAGCGTCGCCCTCTCCTGGGCGCTCGTGCACACCCTGTTCACCCTGCGCTACGCGCGGCTCTACTACCGCGGCACCGAAGGCGGCATCGACTTCAACCAGAAGGAGGCGCCGCAGTACAGCGACTTCGCCTACCTGTCGTTCACCCTCGGGATGACGTACCAGGTCTCCGACACGAACATCGGCAACACGGCCATCCGGAACACGGTGCTGCGGCACACCCTGCTCTCGTACCTGTTCGGCTCCGTGATCCTGGCGACGACCGTGAACCTCATCGCCGGCCTCACCTGACCGCGTCGGCGCTCAGCGCAGTCGGTGGTCAGCGCACGTAGTCGGTGGTCAGCGCACGTAGGTGAGGAAGCGGTACCGCAGGCCGCCCTCGGCGGTGTGCCAGCCGTCGGCGGGATCGATCGCCGAGACGCTCCACTCGTCGCCGAGCGGCGGAGCCCAGGTGTCTCCGTCGACGTCGAGGTCGATCTCGGTCACCTCGACGCGGTCGGCCGCAGACAGCGAGAGGCCGTAGAGCTCGGCGCCCCCGATCACCCAGGTGGTCGACGACGTGGTGGGTCCAGCCGCGGCGACGGCGGCTTCGATCGAGTCGACCACGGTTGCCCCGGTGGCCTCGTACCCGGACTGCCGGGTGACCACGATGTTCGCCCGACCGGGGAGCGGCCGGAAGCGTTCGGGCAGCGAGTCCCAGGTCTTGCGTCCCATGATGACCGCGCCGGAGCCGGTGAGGGCGCGGAAATGCGCGAGGTCCTCGGGAAGGTGCCAGGGCATCCGGCCGCCGGCGCCGATGACCCGGTCGTTCGCCTGCGCCCAGATCAGGGCGAGGCTCACACCGCCACCGCTGCGCGGATGGCCGGGTGGTGCTGGTAGTCCTCCACGATGAAGTCCTCGAACGTGTAGTCGAAGATGCTCGCGGGCGTGCGGGCGAACCGCAGCTTCGGAGCAGGATACGGGTCGCGGCTCAGCTGCTCGGCGACCTGGTCGAGGTGGTTGTCGTAGATGTGGGTGTCACCGCCGGTCCAGACGAATTCTCCGGGCTCCAGACCCACCTGCTGCGCGACCATCATGGTGAGCAGCGCGTAGCTGGCGATGTTGAACGGGACGCCGAGGAACATGTCGGCGCTGCGCTGGTAGAGCTGACAGGAGAGCCGGCCGTCGGCGACGTAGAACTGGAAGAACGCGTGGCACGGCGCGAGCGCCATCTGCGGGATGTCGGCGACGTTCCACGCGGAGACGATGATGCGACGGGAATCCGGGTTCGTGCGCAGCTGGTCGATGACCTGGCTGATCTGGTCGATGTGCGAGCCGTCGGGCGCGGGCCAGGAGCGCCACTGCACGCCGTAGACCGGACCGAGCTCGCCATCGGCGTCCGCCCACTCGTCCCAGATGGTCACACCGTTCTCACGCAGCCAGCCGACGTTGCTGTCGCCGCGGAGGAACCAGAGCAACTCGTACGCGATCGACTTGAAGTGCACGCGCTTGGTCGTGATGAGGGGGAATCCCTCGGCGAGGTCGAATCGCAGCTGGCGGCCGAACACGCTGCGTGTCCCGGTGCCCGTGCGGTCGGATTTTCGGCTGCCGTTCGCGAGGACGTCGCGCAGCAGGTCTTCGTACGGAGTCGCAATCGTCGTGGTCATCGAGTCGATGGTACGTCGCCGCGGGAACCGCGCGCGACCGACCCTCGGAGCCGGGGCGAAATCGCAGGCCGCGCACCGGTTCCGCCACCGGCTGCGTCGGTAGGCTTTCGTCATGGACAGCGATGAGGTCGCGAACGACCCGTCCGTCGTGTCTGTCCCGGGGCGACGGAGGGCGACGTATACGCCGCCCGTGCGTCGCCGCGCGCCCGGGAGCGATCCCGACCCCGCGCCCGTGAGCGAAGACGCAGAATCTGCCGCCGAGCCGGAATCCGCCGCTGAGTCGGCCCCTGAGCCCGAGCCCGTCGCCGCGACAGCGCCCCAGGCGATCCACGACGACGACGAGCTGGCGCGTGCCCTGGAGGAGCAGGTCTCGCGCATGACCTCGGCCGTGCCGATCATCGCCGGCCCGACCGTCGTCGGCACCGACGGCATCGCGGATGCCGCCCTCCTCACCGACGACCAGGTGGCGGCGCTCGTCGACGAAGACCTCAACGCGCACGACACACTCGCGGCGATCACCCACCTCGAGAACGTGCTGGCCGCACGCGCGACGACGGCGATCCCTATTCAGAGCCCGGCGCCGCCGCCCGCCGAGGTCGCCGCCGCTCCCGAGGCGGTAGCCGACGCTGCACCCGAGTCCGAGCCGGAGCCCGAGTCCGAGCCGGAGCCGGAGCCCGAGCCGGAGCCCGACGCCGCGCCCCACGGCGACGAAGACGATGACGCAGCCTGGGCCGACGGAACCCCGACCGAGCTGATCAGCTTCGACGACCTCGACCTCCGGCGCCGCGACGACGGACCGGAGCCGACGTTCAGCGCCTGGATCGCTCCCGCGGCCGCCGCGGAGTCACCGCCGGAGCCGCCACCGCCCCCGGCCGCCGACATCCCGACCCCCGCCGACGTCCCCGCCGTCGGCACCTCGACGCCGGAGCCCCGGCAGCGCGTCGAGCCGCTGGGCTACGTGCCACCGGAGACCGCGCCCGCCGACTCGCAGCCCGTGCCCTTCGTGCCGCTCGAGCCGCTGCCCGTCGATCATCCGGATGCTCCCAGCGTCGACTCCGTGCCGCTGCCCATCGTCGAGGCCGACCAACTGGCCGGGCACGCGGTCGCCGCCGGGCTGGCGCGCGACGAGATCGACGACGATCTCGAGGACGACGCCGACGACGTGCGGCTTCCGACGGGATCGCTGTCGGCGCCCCTGGCCAGCCCGCGGGTGTCAACGGATGAGCGCCTGCTGTTCGATGCGGAGCCCGAGGCGGCACCCCTGTTCGTCGTGGAGGAGTCCGGCGTGGAGCCGACCCCCGTCGATCGCCGGGTCGGGCACGCCTCTCGTTTGTTCTGGCTCTGGTTCGCCGCCACGTCGTCGCTGATCAGCGTCGGCGTCGGCGCGACATTGTTCGAGCTGGGCCTGAGCCTGCGTCAGATCCTCGTCGCGACCCTGGTGGGCGTCGCGCTGTCGTTCCTGCCGCTCGGCCTCGGCACGCTCGCCGGCAAGTGGAGCGGCCAGCCTACGATGGTGGTCTCCCGTGCGACCTTCGGTCTCCGCGGCAACGTCGTGCCGGCCGCGCTCGCCGTGCTCACTCGGCTGTTCTGGGGCGCGGTGCTGCTGTGGCTGATCGGAGACGCGGCCGGCTCGCTGGCCGTCGCCCAGGGCTGGTCGTCGAACGCCGTCGTCCCGACGACCATCGCTCTCGTCGTGGCCGTCCTGATCGCGCTCGCCGTCGCGTACTTCGGCTATTCGCTCGTCGCGCGGGTGCAACTGGTGCTCACGATCGCCTCGGCCGTGCTGATCGTCACGATGATCGCGATCACCGCCCGCTCGGTGGACCTCACGGCGACGCTCGCGGTTCCGGATGCGGCCTGGCTGCGCGTCGTGACGGGCGCGGTGATCGTGTTCAGCTTCATCGGTCTCGCCTGGGCGAACAGCAGCGCGGAAGGGGCCCGCTATCAGCGGCCGGGATCGTCCGGTGGTGGCGGCATGCTGTGGGCGACCTTCGGTGCGGCGCTCCCTCCGCTGGTCCTCATCTCCTACGGCGGCATGCTCGCGGCGTCGGACAGCGCCTTCGCGCAGCAGCTCGCCGTCAACCCGATCGTGGCGTTCTCCGAGCTCGGGCTGCCGTGGTGGTACCCGATCCCGCTGCTGCTGTCGGTCACCCTCAGCCTGCTGTCGGCTCTCGTACTGAACATCTACTCGGGCGGGTTCACCCTGCTGGCGATCGGCCTGCGGCTTCCCCGCGCGACGAACACCATCGTGATCACGGCCGGCATCACCGTCGCCGGGGTGCTGCTCACCCTCACGGCCCTCGACCTGTCGAGCATCGTGCAGAGCGTGCCCATCACCCTCGCGGTCCCCGTCGCGGCGTGGGCCGGGCTCTTCGCGGCGGAGATGATGGTGCGCGTCCGCCGTCTCCACCAGCCGTCGCTGGTGACGCGCGGCGGCATCTATCCGGATTGGCGCTGGGGCAACCTGGCGATGCTCGTCGTCGCCACGATCGTCGGCCTCGGGCTCATCCGGTCGAATGTGCCGTGGCTGGAGTGGGAGGGGTACCTGTGGCGCGCGTTCGGCGTCGACCCGGCGAGCCCGCTGGCGCTGAGCGAGCTCGGGGTCATCGTGGCACTGGCCATCGGCGCGCTCACGCCGCTCGTGGCGGGGATACCGGCCGTGCGCCGGCAGGAGCGGGCGATCGGCTGACCTGCTGATGCTGATGGGCGAATCCCGTAGGCTCGTTGCCGTGCCACACACACTGTCTTCCGTCCACGCCGCCGTCGAGGCGCTCTGGCCGCTGGCGGGCGCGGAGAGCTGGGATGCGCCCGGCCTGCTGTCTGGGGATCCTGCCGCCGGGGTCGAACGCATCCTGCTCGCCGTCGACGCCGTGGCGGACACGGTCGACGAGGCGATCGAACGCGAAGCGGATCTGCTGCTGGTGCACCACCCGCTGCTGATGCGCGGCGTGACGAGCGTCGCGGAGGACCGCTACAAAGGCGCGTTGCTGGCTCGACTCATCCGGGCGGACTGCGCGCTGATCGCCGCGCACACCAACGCCGACGTGGTCGCCGATGGGACCTCGGCCGTGCTGGCCGCCCGCCTCGGTCTCGTCGACCCGACCCCGATCGACCCGTCCGGCGACGGCGAGACCGGCATCGGCCGGGTCGGAACGCTCTCCGAGCCGACGACGCTCGGTGCGCTCGCCCGCCGGGTCGCCGACCTGCTTCCGCCCACCGCCGGCGGCGTGCGCGCGTCGGGCGACTACCACCAGCCCGTCTCGCGCGTCGCCGTCTGCGGGGGAGCGGGCGACTCGCTGCTCTCCGCCGAGGCCGTGCGCTCGGCCGACGTCTACATCACGGCCGATCTCCGCCACCACCCGGCGTCGGAGGCCCGGGAGCAGGCACTGCTGTCCGGCGGACCGGCCCTGCTCGACGTGTCGCACTGGGCGAGCGAGTGGCTCTGGCTCGACACCGCCGCCGCCCAGCTGCGCGCCGCGCTGCCCGGTGTCTCCGTCGAGGTGAGCGAGCTGCGCACCGACCCCTGGGACTTCGCCATCCTGCAGTGACCGCGGAGGCGACACCCGTGACGACCATCCTGAACCGAAGAGAGACGTGAACCGTGAAAGCCAGCCCCACTGATCAGAACGAGCTGCTGCGACTGCAGAGCGCCGACACGCGTCTCACCCAGCTCGAGCACACGGCCAAGAACCTGCCCCAGACCAAGGAGCTGCAGAGCCTGCAGCCGGAGGTGGACGCGCTGCGCGCCCGCTGGATCGCCCGCACCGGTGAGCTCGAAGACGCCCGCACCGAGCTCAAGCGGGTCGAATCCGACGTGGAGGTCGTCGAAGCACGGATGGCGCGCGACACGGCTCGCGCGCAGCAGACCTCGTCGATGAAGGACGTGCAGGCTCTCGAGAACGAACTGGCCGCACTCCGGAAGCGGCGGGACGATCTCGAGGAGATCGAACTCACGGTCATGGAGCGGGTCGAGGAGTTCGAAGCATCGCTCGCCGCCGTCGAGGGTGAGCGGGCCGAACTGGGCGCCCGCGTGAACGCCCTGGAGGCCGCGCGCGGGGAGGAACTGGCGAAGATCGACGCCCAGCGCGCCTCCCTGGCGAAGGATCGCGAGACCATCGCCGCGACGATCCCCGCCGACCTGATCGAGCTCTACGAGAAGCAGCGCGCCCGCTACGGGATCGGCGCCGCCGCCCTCCTGCACGGGGTCTCGCTGGGCAGCAATGTGAAGCTGACCGAGTCCGACCTGGCCGTCATCCGCCGGGCGGCGGCCGACGACGTGGTGCTCTGCCCCGACAGCGGCGCCATCCTGATCCGCAACGAGGAATCCGGTCTCTGAACCTCTGCCGAGACGCGGCTGAACGCCCAGTTTCGGCCTGTAGGCTGATTCACGAATGGGCCGGCAAGACGGTCGCGTCGGCTCACCTCGGTGAGCCGCCGAGGAACGTCCGGGCTCCACAGAGCAGGGCGGTGGGTAACACCCACCCGGGGTAACCCGCGAGACAGTGCCACAGAGAACAGACCGCCTCCCGGCGCGGCCGAGAGGTCGCGGCGGGCGGTAAGGGTGAAACGGTGGTGTAAGAGACCACCAGCGACCGGGGTGACCCGGCCGGCTCGGTAAACCTCGCCCGGAGCAAGGTCAGACAGGGAACGTTGAGGCTGCTCGCCGAGTTCCCGGGTAGACCGCTGGAGGGCGGCGGCAACGTCGTCCCGAGATAGATGGCCGTCCACGGTGCTTCGGCACCCGGACAGAACCCGGCGTAACAGCCGGCCCATTCCTCGATCGACGGGGGAGTCATGGTGGGCGACGAGCGGGCGCGGAGGATCTCCGTGATCGCCGGCGTGCTGTCCGGTGTGGTGATCGCCCTCGTCGTGCTCGGCTACTGGTTCGCCGTCTGGTTGTTCGCCGCCGCCCCGTCGTTCGTGCCGGCGCCGGGCGACGCCGTGACTCCCGGCCACTACGACGAGGTGTTCCGCGTCGGCGTCGTCGCGCTCGTCTACTGGGTGGGCGCGTTCACGGTCGCGCTCGGCGTGGTCGTCGCCATCACCGTGCTGGGCGTCCGCACGCTGGAGCGGCTCTGGGAGTGCTCGGCGGCGTCGCTGATCGTTCCGCGGGTCGATGAGGCGGATCCGGCGGTGACGATCGCTCGCATCGCGGGTCGGGCGGGCCCGTGAGACGCCTCAGTCGTCGGGTGTGAACCGGTAGCCCATCCCCGGCTCGGTCAGCAGGTAGCGCGGGCGCGACGGCACCGGTTCGAGTTTCTTGCGCAGCTGTGCGAGGTACAGGCGGAGGTAGCCGGTGTCGCTGGTGTACTGCGGTCCCCAGACCTGGGTGAGCAGCGACTGCCGCGTCACGAGGCGACGCGGGTTGCGCACGAGCACGTCGAGGATCGCCCATTCGGTCGGCGTCAGGCGCACCGCCTGCGTGCCGTCGGGCGTCGTGCGCGTCACCTGGCGTGCGGCCAGGTCGACCGCGATGTCGCCGAACCGCACCACGGGCTCGTCGGTGGCGGCCGGCTGGCGGCGGGTGAGCGCCCGGATGCGCGCGAGCAGTTCGTCCGCCGCGAATGGCTTGGTCACGTAGTCGTCCGCGCCGGCGTCCAGTGCGTCGACCTTGTCACCGGAGTCGGTGCGACCCGACACGACGAGGATCGGCACCTGGCTCCAGCCGCGCAGTCCCTCGATGACCTCGATCCCGTTCAGTTCGGGCATCCCGAGATCGAGCACCACCAGGTCCGGATGCTGGTCCACCGCGAGGCTGAGCGCCTCCGCCCCCGTTCTGGCCACCGACACGTCGTAGCCGCGGGCAGTGAGCAGGATGCGCAGCGCCCGCAGGATCTGCTGGTCGTCGTCGGCGATCAGGATCTTCACGAACGGGCCTCCTCGGGCTGTACGGCCGACGGCGCGACCGGAAGGGAGACGACCATGGTGAGCCCGCCTCCGGGGGTGTCCTCGGCCTCGAGGGTGCCGCCCATCCCCTCGACGAACCCTTTGGAGAGTGCGAGGCCGAGCCCGACGCCGGTGGTGTTGTCCGTGTCGCCGAGCCGCTGGAACGGCACGAACACGCTCTCCCGGCGCTCGCCGGGGATGCCGGGGCCGTGGTCGATCACGCGCACCTGCACCGTGCCGGCGAACTCGCTGGCGGCGATGACCGGGCGGGAGTCGACGGGGGAGAACCGCAGCGCGTTGCTCAGCAGGTTGACCAGCACGCGCTGCAGGAGAATCCCGTCGGTCAGCACGGCGGGAAGGGAGGCGGGAAGGTCGAGTTCGACCTCGGCCGGCCCGAGCGACAGCTCGTCGAGCACGGAGGGCACGACATCGTCGAGGTCGGTGGGCGCCAGGGACACGGCGAGCACGCCGGCCTGCACGCGGCTGACGTCGAGGAGGTTGGTGACAAGGCGGGCGAGGTTGTCGAGGCTCTCCTCCGCCGTCTCGAGGAGGGTCTCGCGGTCGTCCGTGCTGAGACGCAGATCGGACTGCCGGAGCGTCGTGACGGCGGCGGTCGCGGCGGCGAGCGGTCGTCGCAGATCGTGTCCGACGGCCGCGAGGAGGGCGCTGCGCACGCGGTCGGTCTCGGCCAGCGGCGCGAGCTCGCTCGCGGTCGCGGTGAGCTCGCGATGTTCCAGGGCCGCGTCGAGCTGCGTGACGATGACAGCGAGGAGGCGGCGGTCGGCGGCCTCCAGGTCACGGCCGGAGAGTTCGAGCGTGCCGCGGGTGCCGACCGGCGTCGTGCGGGTGTGCTCCGCATCCGACGGCTCGCCGTCGGTGGCGACGACCTCGGTGCCGTCGAGCAGTCGCACGCCCGTGAGGCCGAACGCCTCGCGGGTGCGGGTGACGAGCGCCTGCAGGGCGTTCTCGCCGCGGATGATGCCGCCGGCGACGGTCGCGAGGAGCTCGGCTTCCGCCGCGGCGCGGATCGCCGCGCGGCTTCGGCGCGCGGCCTGATCGACGACGAGGCTCACGAGCGTGGCGATCACCAGGAAGAGCACGAGCGCCAGCAGGTGCAATGGCTCGCTGATCGTGATCGTGTAGAGCGGCTCGACGAAGAAGAAGTCGAGCGTGATCCCGGACAGCAGTGCTGCGAACAGCGCCGGCCAGATGCCGCCGACCAGGGCGACCAGCACCACGAGCAGCTGATAGCTCAGCACGTCACTGGTCATCGAGTCCGCGGTGCGCATCGACACGAGCAGCCAGGTGAGCAGGGGGCCGCCGACCAGGGCCAGCAGGAATCCGAGAACCCGGCGGCGCGCCGTCAGCCCGCCGGTGCGCCGGGGGAGCGAGAACCGTCCCCCCGCCCGCGAGTGCGAGACGATGTGCACGTCGATGTCACCGGATTCGCGGATGACGGTGGATCCGATGCCGGGGCCGGTGAGCAGGGCTGCGAGCCGGCTGCGGCGGCTGACGCCGATGACGAGCTGCGTCGCGTTGGAGCCGCGGGCGAAGTCGACCAGGGCGCGCGGGATATCGCTGCCGACGACCTGGTGATAAGTTCCGCCGAGCTGTTCGACGAGGGCCCGCTGGGCGGCGAGCGCGCGGGGGTTGGCCTCGCGGAGGCCGTCCTGGCTGGTGACATGCACGGCGAGGAGTTCGCCGCCGGCCGACCGCGCGGCGATCCGCGCTCCCCGGCGCAGCAGTGTCTCGCCCTCCTGGCCACCCGTGAGGGCCACGACGACGCGCTCCCGCGCCTCCCACGTGCCGGCGATGCCGTGCTCGGCGCGGTACCGCAGCAGGGAGCTGTCGACCTCGTCCGCCAGCCAGAGCAGCGCGAGCTCGCGCAGGGCGGTGAGGTTGCCGAGACGGAAGTAGTTGGAGAGCGCAGCGTCGATACGGGCGGCGGGATACACATCGCCGTCGGTCAGGCGATCGCGCAGGGCCTGCGGTGCGAGGTCGACCACCTCGATCTGGTCGGCGCTGCGCAGCACGGAGTCGGGGATGGTCTCGCGCTGATGCGCCCCGGTGATCTGCTCGACCACGTCGTTCAGCGACTCGATGTGCTGGATGTTCACCGTCGACATCACGTCGATGCCGGCGGCGAGCATGTCCTCCACGTCCTCCCAGCGCTTGGCGTGCTCGGAGCCGGGGGCGTTCGTATGGGCGAGCTCGTCGACCAGGGCGAGCTGCGGCGCGCGCGCCAGCACCGCATCCAGATCGAGTTCGGTGAGCTCGATGCCGCGGTGCTCGATCGTGCGCCGCGGGATCACCTCGAGCCCGTCGAGCATCGACGCCGTGGCGGCGCGGCCGTGGGTGTCCACGACCGCGACGACCACGTCTCTGCCGAGGGCCTGCAGGCGCCTGCCCTCTTCGAGCATGGCGTACGTCTTGCCGACGCCAGGCGCAGCGCCGAGCATCACCCGCAGGTGGCCTCGTGGCATCGTCTACTCGCCCATCTCCGCCAGCGCGATGTTCAGCTGGAGTGCATTCACCGTCGGGTCCCCGGGAGAGCCGAGGTCCCGTCCCTGAATCTTAGACTCGACGAGCCGGCCTGAACCCTAGCGGTCCCCGCGCACCGCCAGCGCGGCCGCACCCAGGATGCCCGCATTGTTGCGGTGCACCGCGGGCACGATCTCGGTCTTCAGGTCGAGGAGGGGGAGGAAGTCCTTGTAGTTCTTGGAGACGCCGCCCCCGACGATGAACAGGTCGGGGGTGAACAGGAACTCGAGGGTCGAGTAGTACTTCTGCAGTCGCTTCGCCCACTTCTCCCACGAGAGGTCCTCGCGTTCTTTGGCCGAGTACGCGGCCTTCGACTCGGCGTCGGCGCCGTCGATCTCGAGGTGGCCGAGCTCGGCGTTCGGGATGAGCACGCCGTCGTAGATCAGCGCGGAGCCGATGCCGGTGCCGAGGGTGGTCATGATGACGAGGCCGCTCTTGTCCTTCGCGGCGCCGAAGCGGGACTCGGCGTAGCCCGCCGCATCCGCGTCGTTCACGAAGTGGATGTCGCGACCGAGGGCCTTCTCGAAGAGGTCCTCCGCGTGCAGATCGATCCACTTCTTCGACACGTTCGCCGCCGAGAGAGTCACCCCGTGGCTGACGATGGCGGGGAAGCACACGCCGACCGGGGCGTCCGGGTCTTCCGCGGCCAGCTGGTCGACGATCTTCTTCGTGGTCTGGACGATGTCGTCGGGCTTGCCGCCCTCCGGAGTCGGCAGCTTCACGCGGTCGCTGACGAGTTCGCCGGAGTCGAGATCGACGAGACCCCCTTTGATACCCGTACCCCCGACGTCGATCCCGATTGCGGTGTTCTTCGAACTCATGGCACGAATCTACCCCGCCGGACCACGGATCATGGAAGCGTCAGGACCTCGGCTCCGCGTTCGGTGACGACGAGTGTGTGCTCGAACTGCGCAGTGATGCTCTTGTCGCGCGTCACGACGGTCCAGTCGTCGGCCCACATGTCCCACTCGTGCGTGCCCAGCGTGAGCATCGGCTCGATGGTGAACACCATGCCGACCTCCATCACGTCGTCGTACAACGGGGCGGAGTCGTAGTGCGGGATGATCAGGCCGGAGTGGAACGCCGCCCCGACGCCGTGGCCGGTGAAGTCGCGTACGACTCCGTAGCCGAACCGCTTGGCGTACGACTCGATCGCGCGGCCGATCACGTTCACCTGGCGGCCGGGTGCGACGGCCTTGATGCCGCGGGTGAGGGCCTCGCGGGTCCGGTCGACGAGCAGCGTGACCTCCTCGCTCGCCGTGCCGGCGATGAAGGTCTGGTTGCTGTCGCCGTGGAAGCCGTTCTTGTACGCAGTGATGTCGATGTTGACGATGTCGCCGTCATCGAGCACGGTGTCGTCGGGGATGCCGTGGCAGATCACCTCGTTCACCGAGCTGCAGATCGACTTGGGGTAGCCGCGGTACCCGAGGGTGGACGGATAGGCGTCGTTGGCCAGCAGGAACTCGTGCCCGATGATGTCGAGCTCTTCCGTGGTGATGCCGGGACGGACGGCCTCGCCGACCAGCTCGATCGCCTGCGCCGCGATGCGGCCGGACTCGCGGATGAGAGCGATCTCGTCGGGCGTGTAGACGTCGCCGCCGCTGTAGGGGGACGGGCCTTTCTTGCCGACGTATTCCGGGCGGGGGATGCTGGAGGGGACGGGGCGCATCGGCGAGACGCGTCCGGGAACCAGGTGAAGGGCGGAATCCTTGGGCATAGGATCAAGCTTATGACCGGCGAGAACGACTATGGGATCACGCAGGACGCGGAGCACCGCTTCTGGTACAACATGAAGACCGGCCAGGTCGAGCAGGGCTTCCTGTCTCCTGCGCCCGACCGGGTCGGACCGTTCGAGACGCACGAAGAGGCCGAGCACGCGCTCGAGAAGCTCCGCGAGAACAGCGCCAAGTGGGCTGAGGAAGACGCGCGCGACGACCGCTAGAAGCTCTGCTCCTCGGTCGGGAAGGCGCCGCCCTGCACGTCGGCCTTGAAGGCCGTGGCCGCATCGGTCAGGATGCCGCGCAGGTCCGCGTACTGCTTGACGAAGCGCGGGATGCGACCGGTGGTGAGTCCTGCCCAGTCGGTCCAGACCAGCAGCTGACCGTCCACATCGGGGCCGGCGCCGACACCGATGGTCGGGATGCGCAGCTCGGCCGTCACCCGCTTTGCGATGTCGGCGGGCACCATCTCCATCACGACGGCGAACGCTCCGGCGTCTTCGACCGCGTGCGCGTCGGCGAGCAGCTGCTCGGCCCCTTCTCCGCGACCCTGGATGATGTGCCCGCCCAGGCCGTGCTCGCTCTGCGGCGTGAAGCCGATGTGGGCCATGACCGGGATTCCGGCGTCGACGATGCGGCGGATCTGATCGGCGCTGCGCACACCGCCCTCGAGCTTGACGGCGTGGGCGCCGGTCTCCTTCATGAAGCGCACGGCGGTGTGGAGGGCCTCGAGCGCTCCGGTCTCGTACGAGCCGAACGGCATGTCGGCGACGACGAAGGCGCGCTTGACGGCCCCGGCGACCGCGCGGGTCAGCGGGATCAGCTCGTCCACCGTCACCGGCAGCGTCGTCTCGTAGCCGAGCACGTTGTTGCCCGCCGAGTCGCCGACGAGCAGGAAGTCGATGCCGGCCGCGTCGAAGATCTGCGCAGTGAGCTGGTCGTAGCTCGTGAGCCCGGTGAACTTGGAGCCCTGCTCCTTCGCGGTCTGGAAGTGCCGGGTTCGCACCCGCTTGAGCGACTGCATCGTCGGGATCGAGGAGGAGACGGACGGCATCGGAGACTGCTCAGACATGGGCTCAGTCTAGTGAGCGGCAGACAGGCCGAGATGGCCGCGCCGGGCCTGTGGAACCAGTAGCCTAAGAAGGCTGACGAAAGGGGCAGGATGGACAAGCAGCGCGACTTCGTTCTTCGCACGATCGAGGAACGTGGCATCAAGTTCGTGAGGCTGTGGTTCACCGATGTCGTCGGCACCCTCAAGTCCGTCGCGATCGCCCCGGCCGAGGTCGAGGGCGCGTTCGCGGAAGGCCTCGGCTTCGACGGTTCGGCGATCGAGGGCCTGACCCGCGCCTACGAGTCCGACCTGCTCGCGCATCCGGATCCCACGACGTTCCAGATCCTGCCGTGGCGCGGCGAGATCGACCCGACCGCCCGCATGTTCTGCGACATCACGACGCCCGACGGCCAGCCGTCGGTGTCCGACCCGCGCAATGTGCTCAAGCGCACGCTCGAGAAGGCGGCCGACCGCGGCTTCACCTTCTACACGCATCCGGAGATCGAGTTCTACCTGCTCAAGTCGTCGCAGTACGGTCCGGAGGGCCCCGAGCCCGTCGACTCCGCCGGCTACTTCGACAACGTGCCGGGCGGCACCGCCCACGACTTCCGCCGCCGATCGGTCCGGATGCTCGAAGATCTCGGCATCTCGGTCGAGTTCAGCCACCATGAGGCGGGCCCCGGTCAGAACGAGATCGACCTGCGCTACGCCGACGCGCTCACGACGGCCGACAACATCATGACGTTCCGCACCGTGATCAAGGAGGTAGCCATCGAGCAGGGCGTCTACGCCACCTTCATGCCCAAGCCGCTCTCCGGGCATCCGGGGTCGGGGATGCACACCCACATGTCGCTCTTCGAGGGCGACACGAACGCCTTCTTCGAGCCGGGCGCCGAGTACCAGCTCTCCAAGATCGGCCGCCACTTCATCGCCGGCCTCCTGCGCCACGCACCGGAGATCACCGCGGTGACCAACCAGTTCGTCAACTCCTACAAGCGGCTGTGGGGCGGCGACGAGGCGCCCAGCTTCGTCTGCTGGGGTCACAACAACCGCTCCGCGCTCGTGCGCGTTCCGCTCTACAAGCCCAACAAGGGCCAGAGCTCGCGCGTCGAGTACCGCGCGATCGACTCGGCGGCCAACCCGTACCTCGCGTTCTCGCTCATGCTGGCCGCCGGCCTCAAGGGCATCGAGGAGCAGTACGAGCTGCCGCCCGAGGCGGAGAACAACGTGTGGGCGCTCAGCGACGCCGAGCGTCGCGCGCTCGGCTACAGCCAGCTCCCGGCCAGCCTCGACCACGCCATCTCGCTGATGGAGGATTCGGAGCTCGTCGCCGAGACGCTCGGCGAGCAGGTGTTCAACTACGTGCTGCTGAACAAGCGGCAGGAATGGCATGCGTACCGCGCGCAGGTCACGCCGTACGAGCTGCAGACCAACCTCGAGATCCTCTAGGCGCCGTGGCGCGCGACCAGCTCTCCCTGACCACTCTGGCGCGAGCCGGTTTCGTGGGGCTCAGCTCCGTGCGCGCGCAGCTCGACGAGCTGGCCGCGCTCACGGGGCTCCCGGTCGAGGAGTCGCTGCCGGTCTTCCGTGTCGCCGCGGATCCGGACACGGCTCTCGCGTGCGCGATCACCCTGCTGCGTCGTGCGCCCGATGAGGCCGCACGGTACCTGACCAGGCGTCAGCCGGCCGAGCGCGCCCTGCGGGTGATCGGCGCCTCCGAGGGGCTCGCCGAATTCTTCCTCCGTCAGCCGGCGCAGCTCGACGCGCTCGCCGAGCCGATCACGCGCCTGCCGACGGCCGCCGAACTGCGCGACGACCTGCTCGCATCCGTCGGCGCCGTCGACGGCTTCGCGGGGGTCATCGAGGAGGAGGCGTGGACGGCCCTGCGCATCCGGTATCGGCGGCGGCTCGCGCAGATCGCGAGCTTCGATCTCGAGCAGTCCGACCCGGTCGACGGGCTGGACGCCGTGGCCGCCGCCCTCGCGGATGTCGCCGCTGCAGCACTCGAGGCGTCGCTCGCCGTCGCCCGGCGCCAGGCGAGCGGAACCGGCCCGGGGCGCTTCCCCGAAGACGAGGTGCGGGCCACGCGGTTCTCGGTGATCGGGATGGGCAAAGCCGGCGCCCGCGAACTCAACTACGTGAGCGACGTCGACGTGATCTTCGTGGCCGAGGGCGACGAGGAGGCCGGGCTGTCGTCCGGCCGCGCGGTCGACATCGCCACGCGCCTCGCGGTGCTGATGATGCGCGGCATCGATGCGCCCGCCATCGAGCCCGGCCTGTGGGAGGTCGACCCCAACCTGCGACCTGAGGGCAAGGATGGCGCGCTCGTGCGCACGCTGGAGTCGCACCTCGCCTACTACGACCGCTGGGCGAAGGGCTGGGAGTTCCAGGCGCTGCTCAAGGCGCGCCCCCTGGCCGGCGACCTGGAGCTGGGGGAGCGGTACGTCACCGCCCTCTCGCCCAAGGTGTGGAGCAGCGCCTCCCGCGAGAACTTCGTCGAGTCGGTGCAGCGGATGCGCGAGCGCGTCACCGACCACATCCCCGACGACGAGGTCGAATACCAGCTCAAGCTCGGACCGGGCGGCCTCCGCGACGTCGAGTTCACGGTGCAGCTGCTGCAGCTCGTGCACGGCCAGACCGACGACCAGGTTCACCAGCGGGCGACGCTGCCCGCGCTCGCGGCTCTCGCCGCCCAGGGCTACATCGGGCGCGAGGAGTCGGCGGAGTTCTCGCGGGATTACCGCACCCTGCGCCTCCTCGAGCACCGGCTGCAGCTGCGGCACCTCCGGCGTACGCACCTCATGCCGCGCGACGAAGGCGACGTGCGGGTGCTGGCACGGGCATCCGGACTGGCGACGGGTGCGACGCAGCTGCTCGAGGTGTGGACCGGCATCAAGCACGCGGTGCGGGGCCTGCACGAGCGGCTCTTCTACCGGCCGCTGCTGAGCGCAGTGGCCGCGACGGCGACGGAGGACGCCCGGCTGACCGACGGTCCGGGGCTGACCAGCGCCCAGGCCGAGGCGCGGCTCGCGGCGATCGGCTTCCGCGACCCACGCGGTGCGCTCGCCCACATCGCCGCCCTCACTGGCGGGGTCTCGCGGCGCGCGACCATCCAACGGCACCTGCTACCGGTCATGCTGCAGTGGTTCGCCGACGGCGCCGACCCGGATTACGGACTCCTCACCTTCCGGCGGCTGAGCGAGGACCTCGGCTCGACGCACTGGTATCTCCGGATGCTGCGCGATTCGAGCGGCGCGGCCGAACGTCTCACCCGGGTGCTGTCGGGGTCGCGTTACGCCGGTGAGCTGCTCGGCCGCATCCCGGAATCGGTCGCGTGGCTCGAGTCGGAGGACGAGCTGCGGCCGCGGTCGGCGGAGCAGCTGCAGGAGGAGACCCGCGCCATCCTCGCGCGGCACGATTCGGCGGTGACGGCGGCGGCGGCGCTCCGCGCGGCCCGGCGGCGCGAGGTGCTGCGGCTCGCCTTCTCGGCGATCCTCGGATTCTGCACCGTCGAGGAGCTCGCCGAAGGACTGTCGGCCGTCACCGAGAATGTGATCGCCGGCGTCCTCGAGGCGGTACGTGCCGCTCGCGGCGATCGCGACCTCCTGGAGTTCGCCGTCATCGGCATGGGACGGTTCGGCGGGCGAGAGCTCGGCTTCGGGTCGGACGCCGACGTGATGTACGTCTTCCGCGCGCTGGGGGACGATCAAGGAGCGGCGCATACCGCCGCGCTCGGCATCGTGTCGGACCTGAACCGGCTGACCGAGGACAACCAACTGCCTCTCGACCTCGACATCGGCCTGCGTCCCGAGGGCAAGAACGGCACACCGGTGCGCTCACTCGAGTCGTATCGTGCGTATTATCAGCGCTGGTCGCTCACCTGGGAGGCGCAGGCGCTGCTGCGGGCCCGCGGGGTCGCCGGTGACGCCGCGCTGCTCTCCGACTTCGAGCTGGTCGCCGACGAGGTGCGCTACCCCCCTGCGATCACCGACCAGGCGGTGCGCGAGGTCAAGCGCATCAAGGCGAGGGTCGAGAACGAGCGGCTGCCGCAAGGAGCCGACCCCACTCGGCACCTGAAGCTCGGCCGCGGATCGCTGAGCGACGTCGAATGGTTCGTGCAGCTCATCCAACTGCAGCACGCCGCCGAGCTCCCGGCGCTGCGCACGACATCGACATTGGGGGCGCTGTCGGTGGCCGCCGAGAACGGGCTGGTGAACGACGACGATGCCGGCAAACTGCGGGATGCGTGGGTCTTCGCCTCGCGCGCGCGTTCGGCGATGACGCTCTGGAGCAACAAGACCGCGGACGTGCTGCCGTCCGACCGGGTGCAGCTCGACGGCGTCGCGCGCCTGCTCGAATATCCGCCGGGATCGGCCAGCCAGCTGGAGCAGGACTATCTCGCCGTCACCCGTCGTGCGCGCGCCGTGTTCGAGCGGTCGTTCTACGGCCAGCCCGAGCGGCCGGCTCCCAGCACCGCCTGAGCGGTGGCCGCCCGCAATAGGGCCTGAGGTCCTGAGCATGTGTCGGGTTTGTTAACACTGCGTGATCACTGCCCACATGGCTTGATCGACGTCTGAGAACACCCCCAGAATGGGGCACCACAACCTCACAGGCGTTTCCGGTCCCCGTTCACCGGGGAATCCCACCCTCTCAGGTCCTCAACGTCGTGGATGCCAACACCCCTCTGCGGAAGCAGGTCCGGCCGTGTTCATCTTCATTCTTCAGCTGCGCCATATGGCGGCCGGTCATCCGGAGTTTTATCTGTTTGCGGTGTATTCGGCGTTGATCTGGGTGATTTGGGTGATCAAGGTGGTGGTGTCGAAGCGGTATCGGCCGTATGTGGAGCCGCATGTGGTGTCGACGAGTGTGGTGGTTCCGGTGGTGGATGAGCCTCTGGAGTTGTTCCGTGATGTGTTGGGGCGGATGGTGGAGCAGCGTCCGGGGGAGATCATCGTGGTGATCAATGGGGCGCCGAACCCGGGTCTGGTGGGGGTGTGTGAGGAGTT
>NZ_JBFTHV010000009.1:0-142178 GCF_056394405.1 Leifsonia sp. 10N434
GCGCGGCGACGCGGCGGGCGCGGGCGGGCGGCGGGCGCGGCGCGCGCGTCAGCGGCGGCGGATGTCCGCGCGGCGGCTGGCGAGGTAGACGAGCACGCCGGCGACGACGGCGCCGCCCATCGTGGTGAGCCAGTACGGCAGCGTGACCGCGGCGTGCCCGGTGGCGGCCTGCACGACGCCGGCGACGAAGCTCAGCACGGCGACGACGAGCAGCACGGCGGCGACACCGACCATCGCGCGGCCGGCGGTGTCGGTGTATTCGAGAAGCTGTCGCCACATGCTCCCATTGTCGCATCGCACGGCTGAGCATCCGGCCAGCGCGCACCCGGCCAGCGCGGACCCGGCCAGCCAACACCCCGCCGCACAACGAGAACGGCCCCCGATGCCGAAGCACCGGGGGCCGTTCGTCGTACGAAAGCTACGAACGCTTAGTTGTAGGTTCCGGGGGTGTAGTCATCCGAGCTGAAGCTGTCGAAGTCGACGAAGCTCAGGTCGTTCTCGCTGAAGGCCGAGTCGTCGGCGAAGATGCGGTTCGGGTAACGCTCCGCCTTCGCCTCCTCGGTGGCCTCGACCGTGACGTTGCGGTAGCGAGCCAGACCGGTACCGGCCGGGATCAGCTTTCCGATGATCACGTTCTCCTTCAGACCGATCAGCGGGTCGGACTTGCCCTCCATGGCCGCCTGCGTCAGAACGCGGGTGGTCTCCTGGAAGGACGCGGCCGACAGCCACGACTCGGTTGCGAGCGACGCCTTGGTGATACCCATGACCTCCTGGCGAGCAGACGCAGTCTTCTTGCCGGCGGTCAAAGCAGCACGGTTGAGCTCGTTGTACTTCGACCGGTCGACCAGCTCACCGGGCAGCAGGTCGGTGTCGCCGTGCTCGACGACGGTGACCTTGCGCAGCATCTGCCGCACGATGACCTCGATGTGCTTGTCGTGGATCGGAACACCCTGCGAGCGGTAGACGCCCTGCACACCACCGACGAGGTGCTTCTGCACCTCACGGACACCCTTGACGCGAAGAACTTCCTTCGGGTCGACGGCGCCGACGATGATCTGCTGGCCGAGCTCGACGTGCTGACCGTCCTCGACGAGGAGGGTCGAGCGCTTGAGCACCGGGTAGGCGTGCGGCTCGTCGCCGCTGTCCGGGGTCAGGATGACCTTGCGGCTGCGCTCCGTGTCCTCGATGGTGATGCGTCCGGCAGCCTCGGCGATCGGGGACGCACCCTTGGGGGTGCGGGCCTCGAACAGCTCCTGCACGCGGGGAAGACCCTGCGTGATGTCGTCTGCGGATGCGGAACCACCGGTGTGGAACGTACGCATGGTCAGCTGGGTTCCGGGCTCACCGATCGACTGGGCCGCGATGATGCCGACGGCCTCGCCGATGTCGACGAGCTTGCCGGTGGCGAGCGAGCGGCCGTAGCAGGCAGCACACACACCGACGGCCGACTCGCAGGTCAGCACCGAGCGAACCTTGATGTCGGTGACGCCGGCAGCGACCAGGCGGTCGATGAGCACGTCTCCGACGTCGTCTCCGGCATTGGCCACGACGGTGCCCTCGGGGGACACGGCGTCGGCGGCCAGGGTACGGGCGAACACCGAGTTCTCGACGTTGGCGTCGCGCACGAGCACGCCGTCAGCACCGGGAGCGGCGATCGGGAGGTCGAGACCCTTCGTGGTGCCGCAGTCGTCCTCACGGATGATGACGTCCTGCGAGACATCCACCAGACGACGGGTCAGGTAACCCGAGTCGGCGGTACGGAGGGCCGTGTCGGCCAGACCCTTACGGGCACCGTGCGTCGCGATGAAGTACTCCGCCACCGACAGACCCTCGCGGTACGAGGAGATGATCGGGCGCGGGATGATCTCACCCTTCGGGTTGTTCACCAGACCACGCATACCGGCGATGTTGCGCACCTGCAGCCAGTTACCACGGGCGCCCGACGTGACCATGCGGTTGATGGTGTTGTCGGCCGGGAAGTTGGCGCGCATGGCCTCGGCGACCTCGTTGGTCGCTTCGGTCCAGATCTTCACCAGTTCCTGACGACGCTCGAGGTCGGTCGTGAGACCCTTCTCGAACTCGGCGGTGACCTTGGCGGCCTTCTTCTCGTAGCCGGCCACGATCTGCGGCTTGTTCGGCGGGGTGAGGATGTCGCTCAGCGACACCGTCACACCGGAACGGGTGGCCCAGTAGAAACCGGCGTCCTTGATGCGGTCCAGCGCAGCCGCGACCTCGACCTTCGGGTAACGCTCGGCGAGAGCGTTCACGATGCCCGAGATCACGCCCTTGTCGGCGACCTCCTCGACGTACGGGTAGTCCGCCGGAAGCGTCTCGTTGAAGAGCGCGCGACCGAGGGTCGTCTCGACGATGGCGGTGATGCCTTCGACGCCCGTGTCAGCGGCGTCCGACGGAACGTAGTCGTTCAGACGGATCTTGACCTTGGCGTTCAGGTGCAGCGAACCCTGGTCCTTGGCGAGGATCGCCTCGGAGACCGACGAGAACGCACGTCCCTCGCCCTCGGCGCCTTCGCGCACGGTGGTGAGGTGGTGCAGGCCGATGATCATGTCCTGCGAGGGCAGGGTGACCGGACGGCCGTCCGACGGCTTCAGGATGTTGTTCGATGCGAGCATCAGGATGCGGGCCTCGGCCTGGGCCTCGACCGACAGCGGCAGGTGCACAGCCATCTGGTCACCGTCGAAGTCCGCGTTGAACGCGGCGCAGACGAGCGGGTGCAGCTGGATGGCCTTGCCCTCGACGAGCTGAGGCTCGAAGGCCTGGATGCCCAGGCGGTGCAGGGTCGGTGCGCGGTTCAGCAGAACGGGGCGCTCGCGGATGATCTCCTCGAGCACGTCCCACACCTGCGGACGCGAACGCTCGACCATGCGCTTGGCGGCCTTGATGTTCTGAGCGTGGCTCAGGTCGATCAGGCGCTTGATCACGAACGGCTTGAACAGCTCCAGCGCCATCTGCTTGGGCAGACCGCACTGGTGCAGCTTCAGCTGCGGACCGACGATGATGACCGAACGGCCCGAGTAGTCCACGCGCTTTCCGAGCAGGTTCTGGCGGAAACGACCCTGCTTACCCTTCAGCATGTCGCTGAGGGACTTGAGGGCGCGGTTGCCGGTACCCGTCACGGGGCGGCCGCGGCGGCCGTTGTCGAACAGTGCGTCGACGGCCTCCTGCAGCATGCGCTTCTCGTTGTTCACGATGATCTCGGGAGCCCCGAGGTCGAGCAGGCGGCGCAGACGGTTGTTGCGGTTGATCACGCGGCGGTACAGGTCGTTCAGGTCGCTGGTCGCGAACCGGCCACCGTCGAGCTGCACCATCGGGCGAAGCTCCGGCGGGATGACCGGGACGACATCCAGCACCATCGCGGCCGGCGAGTTGCCGGTGGCGAGGAAGGAGGAGACCACGCGCAGACGCTTGATCGCGCGGATCTTCTTCTGACCCTTGCCGTTCGCGATCTGGTCGCGGAGCAGCTCGGCCTCGGCGGCCAGGTCGAACGAGAGCAGGCGACGCTTGATCGCCTCGGCGCCCATGTAGGCCTCGAAGTACAGGCCGAACCGGTCGACGAGCTCGTTGAAGTCCGCGTCCTCGGGCTTGAGGTCGCCGACCTTGAGGGTGCGGAACGACTCCCACACGCGCTCGAGACGAGCGATGTCCTCGTCGTACGACTTGCGGATCTGGCCCATTTCCTTCTCGGCCGTGTCCTTGACGCGACGCTTCTGGTCGGCCTTGGCGCCTTCTTCCTCGAGCGCGGCGAGATCGGTCTCGAGACGCTGGAGGCGGTCGGCGATGCGGCTGTCGCGCTGGTCGGACAGGGTCTTGATCTCGAGGCGGAGCTCGTTCTCAAGTCCGGGCAGGTCGGCGTGACGGCCTTCCTCGTCGACCTCGATCACCATGTAGGCGGCGAAGTAGATGACCTTCTCGAGGTCCTTCGGCGCCATGTCGAGCAGGTAGCCGAGACGGCTGGGGACACCCTTGAAGTACCAGATGTGCGTCACCGGAGCGGCGAGCTCGATGTGGCCCATGCGCTCGCGGCGCACGGAGGACTTGGTGACCTCCACGCCACAGCGCTCACAGACGATGCCCTTGAAGCGGACACGCTTGTACTTGCCGCACGAGCACTCCCAGTCACGGCTCGGCCCGAAGATCTGCTCACCGAACAGACCATCCTTCTCGGGCTTCAGCGTGCGGTAGTTGATCGTCTCGGGCTTCTTGACCTCACCGTAGGACCAGCGACGGATGTCGTCAGCGGTGGCCAGGCCAATACGCAGCTCATCAAAAGTTGTTGCGTCGAGCAATTTTCCTTCTTTCCTGGAAAAAGTTTCGTCAGTAATGGTCTGGCTCAGATCTCGTCGATCGACGAGGACTCGAAGCGCGAGGAAATGTTGATGCCGAGCTCTTCGGCGGCACGGAACGCTTCATCGTCCGCGTCGCGCAGGCTGACCGCCTGGCCGTCGGCCGAGAGGACCTCGACGTTCAGGCAGAGCGACTGCATTTCCTTGATGAGCACCTTGAAGGACTCCGGGATGCCCGGCTCCTGGATGTTCTCACCCTTGACGATGGCCTCGTACACCTTGACGCGGCCGAGGATGTCATCCGACTTGATGGTCAGGAGCTCCTGCAGCGCGTACGCGGCACCGTAGGCCTCGAGGGCCCACACCTCCATCTCACCGAACCGCTGTCCACCGAACTGCGCCTTACCACCGAGCGGCTGCTGGGTGATCATCGAGTACGGACCGGTCGAACGGGCGTGGATCTTGTCGTCGACCAGGTGGTGCAGCTTCAGGATGTACATGTAACCGACCGATACGGGATCGGGGTACGGCTCACCGGAACGGCCGTCGAACAGCTGGGTCTTACCGGAGGATCCGATGAGACGGTCGCCGTCGCGCGTCACGTTCGTGGAGTCGAGCAGGCCCTCGATCTCGGCCTCGGCAGCACCGTCGAACACCGGGGTCGCAACCTTGGTGTTCGGGGCGGCGCTGTGCGCGGCCTCGGGGAGACGGGCGGCCCACTTGGGCTTGCCCTTGACCTCCCAGCCCTGCTTGGCGATCCATCCGAGGTGGATCTCGAGCACCTGGCCGAAGTTCATTCGTCCGGGGACACCCAGCGGGTTGAGGATGACGTCGACCGGCGTGCCGTCGGCGAGGAAGGGCATGTCTTCGACCGGGAGGATCTTGGAGATGACACCCTTGTTGCCGTGGCGGCCGGCGAGCTTGTCACCCGCGGTGATCTTGCGCTTCTGGGCGATGTAGACCACGACGCGCTGGTTGACGCCCGAGCCGAGCTCGTCGTCGCCGTCCTGCGAGTCGAAGACCTTGACACCGATGATGGTGCCCTCTTCGCCGTGAGGAACCTTGAGCGAGGTGTCGCGCACCTCGCGGCTCTTCTCGTTGAAGATCGCGCGAAGCAGGCGCTCCTCGGCCGAGAGCTCGGTCTCGCCCTTCGGCGTGACCTTTCCGACCAGGATGTCGCCGGGGCGGACCTCGGCACCGATCCGGATGATGCCGCGCTCGTCGAGGTCTGCCAGGAGGTCCGGGCTGACGTTCGGCAGATCGCGGGTGATCTCTTCCTTACCGAGCTTGGTGTCGCGGGCGTCGACCTCGTACTCCTCGATGTGGATCGAGGAGAGGGTGTCGTCCTTCACCAGGTTCTGGCTCAGGATGATCGCGTCCTCGTAGTTGTGACCCTCCCACGGCATGAATGCCACGAGCAGGTTCTTTCCGAGTGCGAGCTCGCCGTTCTCGGTCGCGGGGCCATCGGCGATGACCTCTCCGGCCTCGATCCGGTCACCCTCGCTGACGATCACGCGGTGGTTGTACGACGTGCCCTGGTTGGAGCGGTCGAACTTGCGGAGGTAGTAGGTCTTCGTGCCGCCCTCGTCGAGCTGGATGGTGACGGCGTCAGCCGACACCTCCGAGACCACACCGGCCTTGTCGTTGATGAGCACGTCGCCGGCGTCGATGGCTGCGTAGCCCTCCATACCGGTTCCGACCAGCGGGCTCTCGCTGCGGACGAGCGGCACCGCCTGGCGCTGCATGTTCGCACCCATGAGGGCGCGGTTGGCGTCGTCGTGCTCGAGGAACGGGATCAGCGACGTCGCGACCGACACCATCTGGCGCGGGGAGACATCCATGTAGCCGATCTCGTCGGCGGGGATCAGGTCGACCTCGCCACCCTTCTGACGAGCCAGGACGCGGTCTTCTGCGAAGTGGTTGTCAGCGGTCAGCGGAGCGTTGGCCTGGGCGACGATGAAGTCGTCCTCCTCGCTGGCGGTCAGGTAGTCGATGGTCTCGGTGACCTTGCCCTTGACGACACGACGGTACGGGGTCTCGATGAAACCGAACGAGTTGATCCGCGCGAACGATGCGAGCGAACCGATCAGGCCGATGTTCGGGCCTTCCGGGGTCTCGATCGGGCACATGCGGCCGTAGTGCGACGGGTGGACGTCACGGACCTCGACACCGGCGCGCTCACGGCTCAGACCACCGGGGCCGAGGGCCGAGAGGCGGCGCTTGTGGGTCAGACCCGCGAGCGGGTTGTTCTGGTCCATGAACTGCGAGAGCTGGCTCGTTCCGAAGAACTCCTTGATCGCGGCGACGACGGGGCGCACGTTGATCAGGGTCTGCGGCGTGATGGCCTCGATGTCCTGCGTGGTCATGCGCTCGCGGACGACGCGCTCCATGCGGGACAGACCAGTGCGGACCTGGTTCTGGATGAGCTCGCCGACCGCGCGGATGCGACGGTTGCCGAAGTGGTCGATGTCGTCGACGTCGAGACGGATCTCGACAGCCTTGCCATCGCGCACACCCGAGAAGGTGGTCTGGTTGTCGTGCAGCGAGACGAGGTACTTGATCGTGGCGATGATGTCGCTCACGGTCAGCACCGAGTCGCTCAGCGGAGCGTCGATCCCGAGCTTGCGGTTGATCTTGTAACGACCGACCTTCGCCAGGTCGTAGCGCTTCGGGTTGAAGTAGAAGTTGTCGAGGAGCGCACGCGCGGCCTCGGCAGCGACCTGCTCGCCCGGACGCAGCTTGCGGTAGATGTCCTTGAGCGCCTCTTCCTTCGTGAGGATGGCGTCCTTCTCGAGGGTGAGCTCGATCGACTGGAAGCCCTTGAACTCGGAGAGGATCTCCTCGCTCGTCAGACCGAGTGCCTTGAGGAACACGGTGACGGACTGCTTGCGCTTGCGGTCGATGCGAACGCCGACCTGGTCGCGCTTGTCGATCTCGAACTCGAGCCAGGCACCGCGGCTCGGGATGATGCGAGCCGAGTAGATGTCCTTGTCCGACGTCTTCTCGGGCGTGCGCTCGAAGTAGACGCCCGGGCTGCGGACGAGCTGCGACACCACGACACGCTCGGTGCCGTTGATGACGAAGGTGCCCTTCTCGGTCATGAGGGGGAAGTCGCCCATGAAGACGGTCTGCGTCTTGATCTCACCGGTGAGGTGATTCATGAACTCGGCCTCGACGTAGAGAGGAGCGGAGTAGGTCTTGCCCTTCTCCTTGCACTCGTCGATCGAGTACTTCTTCTCTTCGAGGAACGGGTTGGTGAACGAGAGCTGCATCGTCTCGCCGAGGTCTTCGATCGGGGAGATCTCTTCGAAGATCTCCTCGAGACCGGTGTTGCTGGGCAGATCCTGTCGGCCCTGCTCTTCGGCCTCGGCGACGCGAGCCTTCCACGCGTCGTTACCGACGAGCCAGTCGAAGCTCTCGGTCTGCAGTGCGAGCAGATCGGGAACGGTGAGGGTGTCTGTGATCTTTGCGAACGAGAGACGGGATGCGTTCCGTCCGTTCTTGGGTGTCTTGTCGTTATTGGTTGCGTTGCGCGCAGCAGCCAAGGAAATAACCTCCGTGGGCCCCGTCGGGCCTCAGTTACTGTCGGTCAGAGTGAGTAGTTTGTGAACGAGAACTCCCAGGGATGTCTTCGGCGCCTATCTGACTCCTTCTGGAGCCCAGGCGCGCACATCCGAATAGCAGAGCCGACCGCAATATGAAGGCAGATGTTCGTCAGGGAGCGCAAAGAACAACTATATGTCAAATAGACGCGCCGTGTCCAGTCTTTTCTTGACCATGCGCGCCGACTCCTGTATAACCCCACCCATTCCCCCGCTATTCCCAGCCTGCGGAGCCGGTTTCAGCGCCGCCGGGAAGGTGCGACTCCGCCCCGAGACGCAGGCGCTGCAGGGAGTCGACGGTGGCGATGATGGCGTCCTCGCGCGTGCGCGGCGTCCAGCCGAGCATCCGGTGCGCCTTCTCTGCGCTCGCCCGGCGCACCGCGCCGATGTCGGGGAGCGCATCCCGCACCGAACGGCTGAACGGCGCGAGGGTCTTCAGCACCCAGTCGGGCATCTCCTTCGTCGTGATCCGCGCGCCCGCGGTGCCCAGATGACCCCGGATGAGCAGGGCGGCCTCCTGCGCACCGATCACGTCGCCCGCGATCGCCAGGAACCGTTCGCCCGACGCCTCGGGGCGGATCATCGCCAGCAAGTGCAGGGCTGCGACGTCGCGCACGTCGACGACGCCGAAGCTGACCCTCGGGAGCCGCGGCAGACGCCCCTCCATGATCGCCTTGACGAGCTGCACCGAGGTCGAATAGTCGCTGCCGAGCGCCGGGCCGAGGATGCCCACCGGGTTCACCGTCGCGAGTTCGAGGGCCGCGCCGTCCCGCGCCCCGCCTTCGGCGGCGATGAAGTCCCACGCCGCGCGCTCCGCGATCGTCTTCGACTTCGGGTACGCACTGACGTGGACTCCGCTGTCGAGCTCGGTCCAGTCTTCTTCGGTGAACGGGCGGTCGGTCGGCTGGTGCCCGTAGCCGATCGCGGCGAACGACGACGTCTGCACGACGCGCTTCACCCCGGCATCCCTCGCCGCCCGGAGCACGCGCAGCGCCCCGTCTCGGGCGGGGGCGATGAGGTCGTTCTCGTCCTTCGGCTGGGTGGCCGGGAACGGTGACGCCACGTGCAGCACGTACTCGCAGCCGTCGACGGCCGCCGCCCAGCCGTCGTCGGAGGTCAGATCCGCCACGGCGAACGTGAGGGCGTCGCCCGCGTCGTCGATCCCGCCTCTGGCCAGCTGGGCGCGCACGTCGGCGGCCCGGCCGGGTGTCCGGATGGTCGTGCGGACCTCGTATCCGGCCTTCAGCAGGGCGAGCACGCAGTGCGCACCCACGAAACCGGACCCGCCCGTCACCAGTACCTGTGCAGTCATGTCCTGATCCTCCCCCGGTGTCGCGGCATGCGGTACCTCTTCGGGCCTTTCGCGGGCACCTCTCGGCGGTTGGACACGCGCGGTGCGGCGTCGCAACTCCGAAAGTCGCGGGCAACGCGCCGGGCGCGCTCAGGAGCGCACGAGGGCGATCGCCTGCGCGCGGTCGCGCACGGCCAGCTTGGCGAAGAGGGAGTTGATGTGCGTCTTGACCGTCGCGACGCTGACGAAGAGGGCCGCCGCGATCTCCCCGTTGCTCAGACCGTCGGCGACCAGCGCGAGCACGTCCGCCTCGCGCCGGGTGAGCTGCGGGAAGCGGGCGACCAGCGCGTCGGGCGGCGACGCGACCGTCGCCGGGGCCGATCCGGCCGCCGCAGCCGTGAGTGAGTTCACGAGCAGGGCGCCGACCTCCGGCGCGAAGGTCGACTGGCCGCGGGCGACCGCGCGCACGGCCGCTGCCAGCTCCGCGCGGCCGGCGTCTTTCGTGAGGTATCCCTTCGCGCCGGCGCGCAGCGCCCCCAGGATCGACTCGTCGTCGGCGAAGGTGGTCAGCACCAGGATGGCCGTGCCCGGCACCTCGCGCACGATGCGCTCCGTCGCGGCGACGCCGTCGAGCACGGGCATCCGGAGATCCATCAGCACGACATCCGGATGCTCGCGCACGGCGGCCGCCACCGCCTGAGCACCGTCGGCCGCCTCGCCGACGACCTCCACATCGGGGAGCAGCGAGAGCACGGTCACGAGACCGTCGCGGATGATCGCCTGGTCGTCGGCGACCACGACCCGGATGGCGGGCTCGGCGTCCACGCCACCTGCGCCCGCTCCCGGCATGCTTCCGCCCGCGCTCATCGCAGCACCGCTTCGGCCGTGACGACGAATCGGTCGCCCTCGACCCCGGCGGCGGCGGAACCGCCGAGCGGAAGAGCGGCGAAGCGTTCGCGCATCCCGTCGATGCCGTGGTGGCCACCGGACGCGGCGAGCGCCGTGCGCCCATCCCCGGTCAGCGGATTGGAGACGGTGAGGCGCACGCGCCCGTTCTGCCCGGCCTCCGGCCACTCGATCGAGATCCGCACCGGCTCGCCCGGGGCGTGCTTGCGCGCATTGCTCAGCGCTTCCTGTACTGCGCGCTGCAGCGCCGCCGCCTGGGCGGCCGTCAACCGCACCGGCTCCCCCGCCGTCGTCACGTCCACCGAACCGCCCAGCGAACGATGCGCCGCGAGCAGGTCGGCCACCGAGGTCTGGAACGCGTCCGGCTCCACCGGGCCCTCTTCACCGGCCGGGTCCCGGAGCGCCGCGACCGCACGACGCGCCTCGCTCAGCCCGGTGGCCGCGAGCGCCCGCGCATCCGAGACCCGCGTCGTCGCGGCCTCAACGTCGCGCGCCTCGAGCAGGGCCTCCACGGCATCCAGCTGGATCACCAGGCCGCCGAGACTGTGCGCGAGCACGTCGTGCAGGTCGCGGGCGATCGCGATGCGCGATGCCTCCTCACGCATCGCGAGGTCACGCTCGCGCAGGAGTGCCATTTGCTGCTCGCTCTGCCGGAACTGACGCCGGCTCAGGCCCGCGAAAGTCGCGAGCAGAACGCCGCCCATCATCGCGAGCACCGCGACGACCGGCGTGCCGAACGGGACGGCGCCGACGGCGATCAGCGCGATCGTCACCAGCGAGAGTCCGAACCCGATCGACGCCGGCACCGCGACCGTCGCCATCACCGCGAGCACGCCGACCGCTGCCGGCACCACCGCGACGCCGTTGGTGGGCGCGGAGACGAGCCCGCCCAATAAGGCGGAGAGGATGCTGAGGGCGACGCTGACCGTGCCGTAGCCGAACAGCACCGCGATGCCGCGCGCGATCCATGCACCGGTCGAGACGAGCGCGACCGCGAGCACCCAGGTCGGTCGGCCGGTCGTGTCGTTCACGATGAGCGACCAGCTGACGACGACGCCGCCGACCAGGTTCAGCGCGAAGGCCAACCAGCTCGGCGACGTCGAAGTGTTCACACGTCCATCATGCTGTGACAGCGGCGTGCCGATCGAGTCGCGCGGCGAAGACCACGGTGCGGGCGGCGCGGTTGGCGGCCAGCATCAGCAGGATGACGCCGGTCGAGGCGGCGAGGTGCGACCCGGCCATCCCGGCCAGCACGTCGATCCCGACACGCACCGCGACGACGACGATCCACAGCACGAGACCCCACGCGCCGGTGCGCGATTCGTACAGAGCGAGGTCGCGCCGGTCGCGTCCGTCGCGCCCGAGCTGCACGGGCTCCGGCAGCCGGCGGAAGTGCGCGATCGAGCCCATCCACGCGCCGATCCCCAGCGAGATGACCAGTTCGACCACCAGCACGCCCAGGTCGAGGGCGGTGAGCGCGGCCGGCTTGACCGTCTGCACGAGCATGACGACCCCGACCAGCCCTATGATGGCGGGCACCCGCCACATCCGGCTCACGGCCACGGGGCGCCAGGTCATCTGGCGAAAGCCGATCCAGCCGATCAGCACCAGGATCAGGAGCGCGTTGCCGATCGTCTGCAGTGTCATGGGAGTGAAGCCTTTCGAAGTCGAGTGCCGGATTCCCGGCCTCTTCGAGTCTCGCGACAGGGCCGCGGCGGCGGCACCACCCACGGGTGGAGCGGCGGGTGGAGACTAGGCTGACGTCGTGGCAGCAGAGAATCCGTCGGTCGTCCTGAAGGAGAGCGGATACCGCGCCGTGATCGAGCCGGATCGCTTCGTGCCCGGCTCCTTCCAGCTGGTGGTCGACGGCACCCCGCAGTCGCACGTGAATCTCGACGACCCGTCGCAGCTGTTCTTCGAGTACATCCAGCGCATGGGCAACGTGATCGACCTCATCGGGGAGCCCGGTCAGCCGATCACCGCCGTGCATCTCGGGGCCGGAGCGCTCACCCTGCCGCGGTACATCGCGTACACCCGGCCCGGATCGCGCCAGCAGGTCGTCGAGCTCGAGAGCAATCTCGTCGACCTCGTGCGCGAGCACCTCCCACTTCCCCGCTACGCCCAGGTGCGCGTGCGGCACGGCGACGCCCGCGAGGTGGTCGGCAAGCTGCCCGGCGGCTTGCGCGGCTCAGTCGACCTGCTGGTGATCGACATCTTCAGCGGAGCCCGCACCCCCGCGCACGTCACAAGCGTCGAGTTCTACCGCTCGGCGGTGTCGCTGCTGGCCCCCGACGGCATCGTGCTGGTCAATGTAGCCGACGGCCCTCCGTTGGCTTTCGCCCGGAGCCAGGTCGCCACGCTCGGCGCGGTCGTCGAGAACATCGCCGCCCTCGCAGAGACCCAGGTGCTCAAGGGGCGCCGGTTCGGCAACGTGGTGCTGGTCGGCTCGAATGCGTCGTTGCCCCTCGACTGGCTGCCGCGCCTGCTGGCGAGCGGTCCGCATCCGGCCAAGGCGGTCGCCGGCGCAGAGCTCACGGCGTTCGCGGCAGGCGCTCCGATCGTGACGGATGCGACGAGCGTGCCTTCTCCTCCGCCCGCGCGCAACATCTTCCAGACCGGAACGCGTCGCGACTAGCCCGTCGCAATCGAGTCCGGGAGAAATCAGGTTCGGTTCGTGCCGGACGACGATTTCGCCCGGACTCGCGTTCAGGCGTGGCGGAACGCTAGGCGCTGACCCGGGCGGAGCTGGGCGAACGCGTCGAGTGAGGCGTCAGCCACGACGGCGATCACGGGATAGCCGCCCGTCACCGGGTGGTCGGCGAGCAGCACGGTCGGGCGCCCGTCGGGCGAGACCTGCACCGCGCCGGCGACCATCGGCTCGCTCGGCAGTTCGCTGAGCACTGCGCGCTCGAGCACCGGCGACGGATGCGGCTCCGATCCTGCACGGTGGGCGGCGGCCCGCACCGGATCGAGGCGCGCCCCGATCCGATTGCTCTCGGCGCTCACCTCCCACTCCCTGTCATAGAACGCGTCGATCGCCGACGGCAGGAACCAGTCGGCCCGCGGCCCGCGATGCGCGCGGACCTCGACGACCCCGTCGGCAGGGAGGGCCACCGGCACGAAGTCGAGCAGTGGCACCGCCTGCACCGGATGCTCCCCCACCGCGAGCACGTCGCCGGCAGCCAGCGGGGCCGGCCCGAGAGCCGAGAGCACGTCGCGCGAGCGCGACCCGAGCACCGGATGCGCGTCGACTCCGCCCCGCACGGTCAGGTAGCTGCGCACGCCGGCCGTCGGCCGCCCGATCCGCAGCGTCGCTCCGGCCTCCGCGTGCACCGCGTCGTGCGGATCGACCGGTCGCCCGTCCAGCTCGAGCGACACCACGGCACCCGTGACGGCGAACCACGCCGGCTCCTCGAAGCGCAACGTGGCACCGCCCAGCAGGAACTCGATGCCCGCGCATCCCTCGTCGTTGCCGAGCAGGCGATTGCCCAGCCGCAGGGCGGGGCGGTCGAGGGCTCCGGATGCGCTCACGCCGATGGCGGCGAGGCCGGGCCGCCCCAGATCCTCGATCAGGGCGAGCGGTCCCGGCTCCAGGATGCGCAGGCTCACGACGACTCCCTGAAGCGCACGACCGTCCCGGGGTTGAGCAGCGCCGGGCTTTGCGGCGGGCGCGCGTCCTCGTTCCACAGCACGGCGTCCGTCGTGCCGATCAGCTGCCAGCCGCCCGGACTGGACCGCGGGTAGACACCGCTGAACTCTCCGGCGAGCGCGACCGAACCCGCGGGAACGCTCGTGCGCGGTGTCGCCCGCCGAGGCACGACGAGTCCGCCGTGGTCGGCGCCGCGGCTCCCCTGGTCGACGTCGAGACTCTTCTGATCGACGACGAGGCCCCCTTGGTCGACCACGAGATAGGCGAACCCCGGCGCGAACCCGCAGAATGCGACCCGCCAGAGCGTGCGGGTGTGGCGGGCGACGACCTCGGCGACGGAGACGCCTAGGAGCTCGGCCACCGCGGGGAGGTCGTCGCCGTCGTATCGCACCGGGAGCTCGACGGTCTCCACGGAGTCACCGTGCGACGCCTCCCCCGGTTCCGCCGCCGAGAGCCAGCCGTGCGCGACGCTCACGGGGAGCACGGCCGGATCGAGGCTGACGCCGATGGTGCGCGCGGCAGGCACCAGGTCGACCACGCCTGCCGGGCGCGTCCGCTCCAGCTCGCTGTAGAGGTCGAGCACGGCAGCCAGGCTGTCCAGCTCGACGAGCAGCGCGTGGTCCCCGTTCGGCAGGATGCGCCGCGCCGCCGCCATCAGAACGCCTCCACCCGCACGCCCGCC
Organism: Leifsonia sp. 10N434; assembly: GCF_056394405.1. Lineage (NCBI taxonomy): Bacteria > Bacillati > Actinomycetota > Actinomycetes > Micrococcales > Microbacteriaceae > Leifsonia > Leifsonia sp. 10N434. The sequence goes on from NZ_JBFTHV010000009.1 coordinate 14,432, forward strand.
GCCTCGAGCGCGTCGCGGACAGCAGCAGCCATCGCCACGGCGCCCGGGGTGTCCCCGTGGACGCAGAGCGAGTCCACCTCGACCGCGATCTCGGTACCGTCGGCTGCGGTCACACGGCCCTCCGTCGCCAGCCGCACGGCGCGTTGTGCGATGGCGTCGTCACCGCTCAGCACCGCCCCGGGCGTGCCGCGCGGGACGAGCGTGCCGTCGGCGAGATACCCCCGGTCGACGAACGCTTCGCGCACGAATCGGATGCCCGCACTCGTGGCAGCGTCGTCGACGGCCGACCCCGCGAGCCCCAGCAGGGCGAAGCCCCCGTCGAACGCGGCGACGGCCCGCACGACCGCTTCGGCCTGCGCAGGGTCGGTGACGATCCGGTTGTAGAGGGCGCCATGCGGTTTGACGTAGGTGACGGGCGCACCGGCGACGCGGGCGACGCCGGCGAGCGCGGCCAGCTGATAGAGCACGTCGCCGTACAGCTCTTCTGCCGGCACGTCCATGGCGCGGCGGCCGAACCCGGCGAGATCCCGGTACGAGACGTGGGCGCCGACCGCCACCCCGTTCTCGGCGGCGATCCGGCAGGTGCCGAGCATCGTCACCGGGTCGCCGGCGTGGAATCCGCAGGCGACGTTGGCGCTGGTGACGAGACGGAGCATCGCCGCGTCGTCGCCCATCGTCCAGGCGCCGAACGACTCCCCGAGGTCGCTGTTGAGGTCGATGGTGCGGTCCACCCCTCCATTGTGCCGAAGTTGTACTGATCGAAGTTGCGCGGAACGGTTGGCGCGATCAGCCCTCGGAGATGTCGTTGTACCGCCGGAGCATCCGGGCGAACGCCTCGATCTCGTCGGGCGACCAGCCAGCGAACCGCTCGGTGAGAGCGGTCAGCAGGGTCTCCGACGAGGTGCGGATGGACGCCTCGCCCGCCGGTGTGAGCCGCAGCGCCTGCCCCCGTGCTCGGCCCGACTCCGCGTCCGTCGACGTGATGAGGCCGAATTCAGCGAGCGCGCCGAGCTGACGGGAGACGGTCGAACGGTTGTGCTGGAAGTGCGACGCGATGTCGATGGCGCGGCATCCGGGGTTGGCGGCGATGTACGACAGCAGGGACTGGTCGACGAACGACAGCGCCTCGTTCTCACGGCGGACGCGCGCGGTGCCCCGCCGGGCGATCGTGGTGAGCTCCTCCTGCACGGTGGCGATCGAGGAAGCGCGGTCGTGGCCGGTCATGAGCACAGCCTATCGACCGACTGGTTGCATTGTGCAACAATATATGTTGCATTGCGCAACTCGCGCTGACTCCCCTCCTCCTCTCAGATAGGACCCGCATGTCTGCACATCGCGTCGCCCCCCTGCTCCCACCGGTGCAGCGTCCTCGATTCTGGCCGCCCGCGACCCTGTGGAAGCACCTCGGCTCCCACCTGCTGATCCCGCTCATCCTCGGAGCCGGGATGGCGCTCGCCTACCTCGGGGCGTTCCACCAGCCGGCGCCGCACGACCTCCCGGTCGCGATCGTGGGCGAGGGGCCGGCAGCGCAGGTGTTCGCGCAGACCATGAACGACAAGGCGTCGACCGAGCTCGACGTCACCACGGTCAGCACGGCCGCGAAGGCGCGCGACCTCGTCGAGCACCAGAAGCTCGCGGCGGCCTATGAGGTGGACGGCGGACACGCGACGATCATCGTGTCGACGGCCTCGTCGGAGACCGTCGCGTCCGCTGCCCAGAAGATCTTCCTCCCCATCGCCTACGAGCAGAAGCTGCCGGTGACGGTCGATGATGTGCGGCCGACCGGCGTGCACGACAGCACTGGTCAGGGACTGTTCTTCCTGATGGTGGCCCTCACGGTCGGCTCCTACGCCGCCGCGATCGCCATCGCCGCGGTCGCGGGCAAGCTCGGGATCGGCTGGCGCGTCGCGATCTCCGCGGCCACCGGGCTGGTCATCGCAGGCATCGGCGCCGTCGTCGCGGGCCCCATCTTCCAGGTGCTGAACGGCAACGAGTGGAGCATCTGGCTGCTCGCCTCGCTCTACTCGTTCGGCATCATCACGATCGGCGTCGGGTTGCATCCGGTTCTCGGGCGGTGGACGACGCCGACGCTGACGATCCTCTTCGTCATGCTGAACATCACCAGCTGCGGCGGCATCTTCCCGCAGACCATGCAGCCGGCGTTCTTCGCCGGGCTCAACACGTTCTGGAACGGCGCGGCCTGGCTGGACGCCGCGCGTTCGCTCACGTACTTCCCGGGCCAGGTCTTCGGATTCGACGGGCTGCGCCTCGCGCTCTGGGCGACGGCGGGCGTCGCGCTCATCGCGGTCACGCACCTGCTCAGCGTCCGTCGGCGCCGGATCGCCGACGAGAGCATTGCGGTCACGCGCGAAGAAGAGGAGTCGGTGGTCGCTGCGTAGCCGGATGCGGGCGGCCGGTCCCCCGGTGTCCGGGCCGGCCGCCCGCCAGTCCGCCGCAGTTCTAGTCGGCCGCCGCCCGGGCGCGGTGCGCCCGCACCTTGGCCCGATTGCCGCAGCGCTGCATCGAGCACCAGCGTCGGTTGCCGCTGCGAGAGGTGTCGAGGTAGACCAGGCGGCAGTCGTCCGCCGAGCACTCCCGGATGCGGCCGCCCGCCTCGGCCCCGAAGAGCCGCACGGCGTCACGGGCGACGGTTCCCAGCGCCTGATGCGGCCGCGCGTTGCTGCGCCCGGCCTGACGCCCGCCCCCCGCGAGCACCGGCGGGATGTCGGGCATCGCAGCGAAGAGGTTGACGATGTCGATGTCGTCGGGTGCGAGACCGTCGCCGTCGCTCGCCTGGCGGGCCAGCCGCCCGATGGAGGAGCGCAGCGTGCCGGCATCCGTGAACTCGCGCTCGCCGGCGGTCGGAGCCACCTCGGGGAATCGATCGGTCAGCCAGTCGTTCAAACCGGCGGCGTCGCGTACGGTCTCCCGCTGCTCCCCTGGATGGTCGGGCCCGCCGGTGTACGCGAAGTCGAGGGCCAGCGATCCCGAGTCGAACCACCAGCGCTGGCCGTCGCTCGAATCCATCCATTGACCGGTACCGCGGGGCAGGATCGATTCTGTAGCCATCTAACCAACATATTCGGTTACGCGATCGCGGCAGTAATCGGCCGGCCAGGCGTCGGACCAGGCGTCAGGCGGTGGCGTCAGGCGGTGGCGTACTCCAGGTGCACGACGCCGTTCTCGTAGACGTCGGACGCCGCGAGCGCGAGCTTCGTCGTCTCTCCGTCCGTTCCCAGCAGCCGTTCCCCCGTGCCGCGCACGACCGGATACACGAACAGGTGCAGCGCGTCGACGAGCCCGTCGGCGAGGAGCGCCCGCACGAGCGATCCGCTGCCGCTGATGTAGATGGCACCCTCGACGCTGTCCTTCAGGGCGCGGATGGCCCCGGGATCGTAGGCGCCGAGCGAGCGGGAGTTGCGCCAGACGGTCGCGCAGTCCCCATCGCTCAGCGACGAGCTCACGACCCACTTCTCGGTGTCGTTGAAGAACGGCGCGCCCGGGTCTTCGTCGGCCGTGCGGCCTGACCACGCCGGCGCGAACATCTCGAACGTGCGCCGGCCGAGCAGGATGGCGTCCGCCCCACCCGTGATCGCCGCGAGCGTCTCGCCCATCCTCGGGTCGAACCCGAACTCGAACGTCCAGCTCGGGTCTTCGTACACGCCGTCGAGCGCGACGAACTCGTGCACTGCGATCGTCCCCATCACCGGCTCCTCTCCTGTTGTCGGTGTCATCGAAAGGCGTCCCATCATCGTGGTCGAACTCTGCGTGGTCGTCAATCGACCAGCGGCCCGCCGCCCCATTGCCACGGTCCAGCCTTCGTGCCAACATGAGCGATACTCACACTCGGTGACCTCCCCCACTTCGAATATCGAAAGGATCACTCATGACCGACGCATCCACCTCGTCACCGACCGTCGTGCTCGTCCACGGAGCATTCGCCGACGCGGGAAGTTGGGCCGCCCTCAGCGAACTGCTCCTCGCGGCCGGTGTGCGCGTCCTCGCTCCCGCCAACCCGCTGCGTGGAATCGCCAGCGACGCGGCGTACACCGCCAGTGTGTTCGCACAGATCGACGGGCCCGTCCTCGCCGTCGGACACTCGTACGGGGGCGCGGTGATCTCGAATGCTGCAACGCATGCCAGCAACGTGGTCGGCCTGGTCTTCGTCGCCGCCTTCGCCCCCGACGAGAACGAGGTTCTCGGCGAGGTCGAAGGGACCTCTCGCGACAGCGTGCTGGGGCCGGCACTGCTTCAGCGCACGTTCCCCACCGGCTCGGGCACCGAGACCGCCGTCGAGCTCTACGTGAATCCCGAGTCGTTCCATCAGGTGTTCGCGGGCGACCTGCCCGAGGCGCAATCCGCCGTGCTCGCGGCATCCCAGCGGCCGGTGGCTGCGTCGGCTTTCGACGAGAAGTCCGGTACCCCCGCGTGGAAGACGTTGCCGTCGTGGGCGGTGGTCGCCACCGGCGACACAGCGGCAGGCGCCGACGTGATCCTGTCCATGGCAAAGCGGGCCAACGCGACCATCACCGAGCTGGAGGGATCGCACGTCATCATGATCTCGCAGCCGCGAGCGGTCGCCGACGTCATCCTCACGGCGCTCAAAGCGGTCTCGCAGTGACGCAGCAACCGGCCGGATCCGAGACGCCGGACGACGCCCTCGCCAGCAAGCTCAAACGGACAGAACTGCAGCGCCAGGAGTCCTCCGTTCCGGGGCGGGAGATCGTCCAGGTGCTCACCGAGATCCCCGCGGGCGTGGAATCCGGGTGGCACACCCACCCCGGCGAGGAGGTCGGCTACATCCTCGAAGGGACCGTCGAGATGAAGATTGCCGGGCGCGCATCGCTGACCTTGCACGCCGGCGACCCGTTCCTCATGCCCCCGGGGACACCGCACAATGCACTCGACCTGGGACCCGGAACCGGCCGGATGCTCTCGACCTACTTCGTCGAGACCGGGCGGCCGCTGGCCTCGTTCGTGGACGTCACCTAGGACGACGGCCACGACGGCCACGACGGCGTCGCGAGCCTGTCGCCCGACCGTCTGGGCATAATAGGCGGATGACCGCCACGCGCCCCGACCCCGCGCTCCCCCTCGACGGCGCCATGGTGCGCCTGCGGGCCCTCACCCTCGCGGACCTCCCGGATCTCTTCGACGCGATCGGGCATCCGGAGGTCTTCGCCGGAGGCTGGGGTGGCGGGCCCGCGGCCTACCGCGACACCTACGAGGAGTGGCGCTCGTTCATCGTGGACTATCTGCAGTGGGATGCGGGCAACGTGTACGTGATCTGCCTGCACGACCAGGGGGACCGGATCGTCGGCACCTCGACGCTCGGAGACTTCGACCTCGCGAACGAGTCGACGCACATCGGCTGGACCGCCTACGCACCCGAGGTCTGGGGCACGCGGGTCAACGCCGAGACCAAGCTCCTGATGCTCGGGGCCGCGTTCGACAACGGCTTCGAGCGGGTCAAGCTCCAGGCCGACGTGCTGAACGCCCGCTCCCGCGCCGCGATCGAACGGCTGGGCGCGAAGCCGGAGGGGGTGCTGCGGCACACCCAGCGCCGAGCCGACGGCACGTGGCGCGACACGGCGGTGTTCTCTGTGCTGCGCGAGGAGTGGCCGGAAGTTCGCGCCGGGCTCGAGTCACGACTGGCGAAGCCGCCGGTCGACGCCTAAGCGGGCCCTAGACGCGGCGGGCCGTCGAGCTCACTGGCGGCGGAGGCGGCCATGCGGCGCTGCGCCGGCGAGACCTCGCGGTGCTGCCAGGAGATGAGGTTCGCCGCGTCGAACCGGCGTGAGCACGCACCGCAGGCGAGAGCGCGCGCCGGCTTGCGGTAGCGGTAGTGCGTGTGGCCGCTGGGGCAGGTGCCGACCCAGGGCGCCAGGTCGTCCGCGATCGCGCCCCCGTGCAGGCGCTTGCCCTCGTAGCCGAGATCCAGCGCGATGGTCCGCCAGCGGGGGCCGTGACCGGCGCGGGATCCGGCGAGCGCATGCGCAACCTCGTGCAGCAGGATCTGATGGATCTCGTCGTCGTCGTAACGCGAGGCGAGGTACCGGGAGACCGTGATGCGCTTCGCGGTGTAGTTGCAGAGTCCGGCGCGGGTCTTGGCGTTGTCGAAGTCGAACGACCACACCTGCGTGTCCAGATGCAGCGCGATCAGGGCGTTCGCCCAGCGCCGCACCCGATCGAGTTCGGCCATCAGCGCTCTCCCCGTGTGCGGGGCATCGTCGCGGCCGGTTCCATCATGTCCCGCATCCTACGCGGTGACACCGACCCCGTTCCAGGGCCGAGCCGCCGTGATCCGCCCGGATCAGCGGGCATCGTCCCCGGCATCCGGCATCTTGGCCGCCGAGTTCTCGTCGACGAACGACTGCACGACGGCGACGGCGATGAGGGAACTCTCGATCTCGGTGGGTGAGGCACCCAGCTTCTCGCGCAGGAAGACGGCGGCGGTGACGTCGGCCAGCGCGTTCTCGTAGTCTTTCGCGTCGAAGTAGGCCTTACCGCGGTTCTGCGCCGCGAAGGCCTCGAGGGCGGTCCACTCGTGCGCGCGGGACTCGTCGACGCATCCGGTGAGCTCGGTGATCGCCTCATCGAGCTTGCCCTGGAACTGCAGCACCTGCGCCCGGCGCACCCGAGCGCCGAGAAGCTGCTCGCGATCGCCGGTGAAGCGCGCCTGTCGCACCGCCTCGTTCGCCACATCCATCGCCTCGTCGAGGCGGTTCAGCAACCGGAGCAGCACCGCCTTCTCATTGAGCGCGCTGAGGCTCCGCAGGCTTCCGAGTTCGTCGAGACGGAGACCGGCGGCGCGGAGGTCGACGCGTTCGCGAAGAGTGGACGGATCGTAGCCGAGAATGATGCTCAGGGTTCTGCTCCAGGTCGGTGGTACCCCACCAGACTAGCCCGGCTGGCTGAGCGACTGCGCCGGTACCAGGGGAATCTTGAGGAGCTTGTCATCGCCGTCGCGCGGGCTTCCGCGACCATCCGTGTTGTTCGTGAGAATCCACAGGTCGTTGCCGTGCACCACGACGTCGCGCAGCCGCCCGAAGTCGCCGTCGAAAAACGCCTTGACGGTCACCGGGGCGTGTCCGGCCGTCGGCCAGATCGTCCAGAGCCGCTCGCCACCGAGCCCGGCCATGAAGATGGTGTCCCCCGCGATGGCCAGGCCGCTCGGACTCGCCTCGTCGGTCGGCCACTGGTAGACGGGATCCTTGTACTTGGGATCCTTGCCGATGCCCTCGACGTTCGGCCAGCCGTAGTTGGAGCCGGCTGTGATGATGTTGAGCTCGTCCCAGGTGTTCTGCCCGAACTCGCTCGCCCACATGGTGCCATACGCGTCCCAGCCGATCCCCTGCGGGTTGCGATGCCCGTACGACCACACGGGCGAGCCGGGGAACGGGTTGTCGGCGGGCACGCCGCCATCCGGGGTCAGGCGCAGGATCTTGCCGCCGAGCGACGTGAGGTCTTGGGCGTTCGAACCGTTGGAGGCGTCGCCCGCGGTGACGTAGAGCATCCCGTCGGGCCCGAAGGCGATCCGGCCGCCGTCGTGATTCGACGCCTTCGGGATGCCCGTGATCACGTTGACCGGCGGGCCGATCGCGTAGCTGCCCGGAACACCGGTGAGGGGCAGCTTCACGACGCGGTTGTCGTCGTCGGTGGTCTCGTAGGCGTACAGGAAGGGCGGCGCGGAGACCTTCTGGACGGCGAGGCCCAGCAGGCCGCCCTCGCCGTCGTGCTCGACGCCCGGCACGATGCCGGCCGTGCGCAGTTCGCCCTGCGGCATCCGTTCGATGATGGTGCCGTCGTCCCGCTGACTGATCAGGGTGGAGCCGCTCGCGAGCGGCACGATCGACCAGGGTGCGTCGAGGCCGCTGGCGAGTGTCGTCGTGTGGCCGCTCGGCTGCCACGGGATGGCGGGGACCGCGGTCGATGTGCTCGACGGGGTCGGGCGCGGGGTGGGGGTGACGGTGCGCGTCGCGGTGGGCTTCGGCGATGGCTGCGTGCATCCCGTCAGCGTGATCGCAGCGGCGAGCACACCCACCAGAATCACCGCAGCCGTCCTGACCCCTCGGTGCCCTCGGCTCATGGCGCCGCCTCCCTCTCCGACTGCGCTTCGTGCAGGTCATCGTAATGCCGCGCGGTGCGAAGACGTACAGGTCGGGATGTCCGAACGCGCGAGCGCCCCTCCGGATCATCCGGGAGGGGCGCTTGCGCAAAGAGCCTCCGACCCGTCTATGGACGGATCGGAGGCCGGGTCGATGACCGTCTACTCGACGACCTGCACGTCCTTCCAGAACGCGACGTAGTTGCTGTAGTCCTTGCCGACCCGCTCGAACGAGCTGGGGTACGGCGTCGGATAGCTCCACGCGCGGTCCTGCAGCAGGGCGCCGCCGTCTTTCACGGAGAAGTACTGGCACTCGCCCTTCCACGGACACGTGTACGGGGTGTCGCTCTTCTCGAGCAGGTCGGCGTTGACGCTGGCCGGCGGAAAGTACCAGTTGCCTTCGATGCGGATGAGCTCCGACTCCGGGGCTTCGGCGATGACGGTGTCGTTCAGAACAGCTTTCATGGGTGAACCTCCTGCATTCGGCAACACGGGAGGTGCACCGATCATTCCAGTGCTGAGGGCGCTCGCAGAATCGTCACAGACGACTCGGTGTCGAGGCGACCGAGCGCGGCGAGCTCGGGGGCGGTCCGCCCGGCCGCGATGTGCTCCTGCCCCGATACGGACGCCGTGAGCAGGTGCGCGACGGCGCCCCGCAGGCCCGTGAACGACGCGCACGCTGCCGCCGCCTCCGGAGACGCGTAGTCGATGCCGGCAGCGGCGAGGGCGTCGATGATCGCGCCGGCGGCGAGCTGATCTTCGACGGCGAAGCGCGGGGAACCGGATGCGCTGGTCGCGCCGGATGCGCTGGTCGCGCCGGATGCGCTGGTCGCGCCGGATGCGCTGGTCGCGCCGGATGCGCTGGTCGCGCCGGATGCGCTGGTCGCGCCGGATGCGCTGGATGCGCTGGTCGCGCCCGCTGCGACGATCGAGATGAAGGCGCGACGGCCGAGCCGCACCTGCTCGTCGAGGATCCACTGCGCGACGGCGGTCGCGGTGGTGAAGCCACCTGCGACGACGGCGGCCGATGAACTGATGCCCCGCGTCGCGCGCGGATCGATCCCGGTCTCGGCACCAGTGCCGGTGCCGGTGACGGGAGGGAGCACATCCACCCAGACGACGATGTCTGCATCGGCCGCGGTCGCGACCGCGCCATCCGTACCCCAGTCGAAGCGCACCTGGTACTTCGCCTGCGTGTGCGCGGCGGGCACGGACAGCGCTGCGGCGTTCGGTTTCGGGGTCGGTTGCGGCGTCGGTTCTGGGCTGGGCTCTGCGGCGTGTCTAGGGGTGGCTGGCTGGGTCACCGGGCCATCGTAGCCCGAGCGGAGCGGCCGCCGCGGTGCGTTTCGTCGGGTGACGGACGACGCATCTGGCGGCGGATCAGCTCGAAATCGTGGCGCGAGATCTCGATCACGCCACGGCGCAGCTGGTAGCCCCAGTTCGGATTGTCCCTCGTGAAATCGAGCACAGGGAGCAGCGGACGGATCGGCGCCGAGACGGCGTCGTGCTCCCACTCGACCCGGCGACGCCAGGGTCGGAAGTCCCCGGCGGGACCGCGCATCGTCGGACCCTGCGTGAGCTGGTACACGTCATCATCCGCGATGCGGCCGATGGCGGTGAACTCCTTGAGCGGATCGCCGTCGGGATACGCGGTCTTCGGCGAGTAGTACACGAAGCCGTCGGCCGGCCGCATCTGCTCCAGCGGTGCCTTGGCGCCGTGGTTCACCTGAGCGATGCCCGCAGCGACACCGCGCAGCACGTGATCCTGCTGCACGACTCCCAGCCAGTACCGGATCGCCATGCTCCAGTTGTAGCGCATGCCTCCGTCACAGCCGCCTCCACAGCGTCGTGCCGCGGCGATCCGTCCACAATCCGTCTGGCGACCTCGACGGTCACCGCCGACGCGGCCAAACTGGTCACTGACGAACGGAGCCGCCGGATCGACTCCGATCGGCCGCCCGTGTCGAAAACGGCGATTCCCGTTCGACGTGTAGGCAGAGGGCGGTTCGGTCCTCGCCACCACAAGGAGACGATCACGATGAAGTACATGCTCATTCTCAACGCTGACGAGCAGACCGAGAACGCACCAGGCGCTCCCTCCGATGATGAACTCGCGCGGATGGGTGCGTACAACGACGAGCTCATCAAAGCCGGCGTCCTGCTCGCCGGCGAGGGACTGCACCCGAGCTCCGAGGGAGCGCGTATCTCCTACGAGGGAAACGAGCGCGCCGTCACCGACGGCCCGTTCGCCGAGACCAAAGAACTGATCGCCGGCTTCTGGATCATCCAGGCGGCGACGAAGGAGGAGGCCCTCGAGTGGGCTCGCCGCATCCCGCTGACGAGCGGTCGCGTGGAGGTGCGGCGGGTGTTCGATGTCTCGGAGTTCGATCAGGAGAACGAATACATCAAGAAGGAAGTGGCGTGGCGCGAGCAGCACGGCGAAGCACGCACGGCCTGAATGAGCGGCGGCGGAGAGGCTGACGGCGCTGCCGGCGGCACGGGAGACGGGGCGAGCGGCGGCGCGGGAGACGGGGCGGCCGGCGGCGGCACGGACGGTGCCGGCACGGTATCCAGTGCGAGGCTCGAGGAGACACGGCGCACGGTCGACGCCGTGTGGCGCATCGAGTCGGGCAAGCTGATCGCCGTGCTGGCCCGCCTGGTCGGCGACGTCGGCGTGGCCGAAGAGCTTGCGCAGGATGCGCTGGTCGCGGCGCTCGAGCAATGGCCGCGCACCGGGGTCCCCCGCAACGCCGGCGCGTGGCTGACGGCGGTGGCGAAACGGCGCGCGATCGACGGCTGGCGACGACAGGAGCGGCTCGGCGATCGGTACGCCCAGCTCGCGCACGACCTCGAAACAGAGCTCGGCGCCGACGACCCGGCCCGGGCCGTCGAGGAGACGATCGACGACGACCTGCTCCGCCTCGTCTTCATCTCGTGCCACCCCGTGCTCACGAAGCCCTCGCGGGTGGCCCTCACGCTCAAACTGCTCGGCGGGCTCACCACCGAGGAGATCGCCAGGGCGTTCCTCGCCCCGGTCTCCACCATCGCCCAGCGCATCGTGCGAGCGAAGCGCACCCTCACAGCCGCCCGGGTTCCCTTCGAGGTCCCCGACCGCTCCGAGTTCCCCGCTCGGCTGAGCTCGGTTCTCGAAGTCGTCTACCTCATCTTCAACGAGGGCTACTCCGCCACGGCCGGCGACGACTGGATGCGACCCGCGCTCTGCTGGGAGGCGCTCCGCCTCGGCCGTGTGCTCGCCGAGCTCACGCCGCGCGAGCCGGAGGTGCACGGGCTCGTCGCTCTGATGGAGTTCCAGGCCTCGCGACTGGGCGCCCGCACGACGGCGAGCGGCGAACCGGTCCTCCTGCAAGACCAAGACCGATCGCGCTGGGACCGCATCCTCATCCAGCGCGGCGTCGCCGCGCTGGCGCGGTCCGAGAAGCTCGCGCGCGGCCGCGGACCATACGCGCTACAGGCGGCCATCGCGGCCTGCCATGCCACAGCGCCGACGGCCGACGCGACCGACTGGGAAGAGATCGTCGCCCTCTACAGCGCCCTGGCCGAACTGAATCCGTCCGCCGTCATCGAACTCAATCGCGCCGTCGCGCTCTCGATGGCATACGGCCCGCAGGCGGCACTCGACATCGTCGACCGGCTCGTCATCGACGGCGCCCTGGCGGAGTACCACCTGCTGCCGAGCGTGCGCGCCGATCTGCTGCTGCGGCTGGGTCGCAACGCCGAAGCGCGTCACGAGTTCGAGCAGGCCGCGGCGCTCACCTCCAACCAGCGCGAGCGCACGCTCCTGCTCGAGCGCGCTGCCGCCTGCTGACGCGCTACCGCCGACGCCGCGCTGCGAATCGTCGCCGGATCCGCGCCGTCGTGGCCGGAATGCGGGAGACTGAGGCCATGCGCGTGCTGCTCAAGTTCGTTCTGGATTGCGATCCCGACGCAGCGTGGCGTGCGCTCCAGAGCCCGACCGCATTCCGTGAGGTCGCACTCCCCTGGCTCGACTTCCGCTCCACGGAGACCGAAGGGTTCCCCACGGTCTGGAACGACGACGACCACTCGGTGCGGGTACGCGCCTTCGGCGCCGTCACCGTCGGAACCCAGGCGATCCGGCTCAGTCGCATGAGCGCGCGAGATCCCGAGGTGCGCATCCTGCGCGACAGCGGCGGTGGAACCGGCGGACTTCTCGCCGCCATCCCGCACCTCGACCACCGGATGGCCATCGCACCCGACCCCGCCGGTCCTGACTCGGAGGGGCGCGTCCGCACGCTGTACCGCGACCAGCTGATCGTGCGTGCGGGCGCACTCACCCCGATCGCCTGGTACACCCTCTGGGCGTTCTGGCAGTGGCGCGGCCTGCGCCTGCGCCAGCTCGCCCCGACCTGGGCCTACGACCCACCACCAGCAGACACCGACGATGACGACGGTGCCGACGAACGCGGAGCCGCGCAGCCGGGCACCGCACCTGAGGAGGACCGATGACCACCGACGCAGAGATCGGCGCCCCGGCGATGGCCGCCCGCGGCATCACCGCGCTGCACACCGCCGACTGGCGACGACGGGTGTTCGGCCTGTACGCGTCGGTGCGCAGGCTGGCCGCGACGGACCCCGCCGCCGCCCACACGCACTGGATCTCGTGCCGCAACGACCTGTTCGCCGCGCATCCGGCCACGCCGCTGCTGCCCGAGGATCGGGACGACTTCACCGGCCTCCCGGTCGTCCCGTACGACCCCGACTGGCGCTTCGAGGTGCCGATCGTGCCCGCGGCAGAGCCCCGGCGGATGGACGTGGAGACGGGGACCGACGGCGTCGTTCCGTTCGAACTGCTCGGCACGGTGCGGATCCCCCTCACCGGAACCCTGGACGTCTGGCGTCTCACGTCGTACGGCGGCGGTATCTTCGTTCCCGTGAAGGATGCGCTGGCCGGCAGACCGGGCGGAACCTACGGTGGCGGTCGCTACCTGATCGACACCGTCAAGGGTGCGGACCTGGGCCTGGACACCTCGGACGACGAGGCCACGCTGGTGCTCGACTTCAACTTCGCCTACAACCCGAGCTGCGCGTACGACCCCGCGTGGGCGTGCCCGCTCGCGCAGGCGGGAAACACGCTGCCGGTCGAGGTGCCGGTCGGCGAGCGCTACGCGTCGGAGCACTGAGGCCGGCCGACCCGCTAGTCGCGCAACCGCCGCCCGCACCCGCCCGCCCGCCCGCGCCGGCCGCCGCCGCGCACAACTCCGGAACTTCGGTGCGACACACCGACCCCACCGGCACAACTCCGGAACTTCCCGTCCCAACCGGGTCGACCATCCGGAGTTACAACCGCCGCGGGGCAGCCTCGCGAACCGGACGTGCAGAGTCCGCCGCGCGCAATTCCGGAACTTCCGTGTGACACGCCGCCCGCACCCGCACAACTCCGGAACACCCGGGCTGATCCGGGCCGACCCTCCGGAGTTACGAGGCCGGCCGCGGCAGACCCGGGGCCGGCCGCAGCAAACCCGGGGCGGCCGCGGCGGTCCCGCGCGTCAGCGCGACACGAGGGTAAGGCGCTGCGTCGGCCGCGTCATGGCGACGTACAGCGAGGCCGCGCCCCGCGGTGACTCCGCGACCAGCGCATCCGGATCGGCGAGCACGACAGCGTCGAACTCGAGCCCCTTCGCCTCATAGCCCGTGAGCACCGCGATCGGCCGCGTGAGGCCGGCCGCACCGCGCGCGGCCTGGCCGCCGAACCGCCGCTCGACGGCAGCGCCCACCGCTGCAACGGATGCCGTCGGCACGATCACCGCGACCGTTCCCGTGGCGTCGATCTCGCGGTCCACGGCGATCGCCTCCGCCACCGCCTCGCCGAGCCCCGAGCCGTTGGCCGCCACCCGCCGGATGGGCCAGTCGCCCTCGCGCACCGCGCGCGTCGGCGTGATCGGAAGGCCGGCCTCCTCGGCCAGCCGCTCCGCCTCGCGCGTGATCTGCGCAGGCGTGCGGTAGTTGACCGTGAGCTCCTCGAGACGCCAGGCATCCTTGAACGCGGGGGTGAGCGCGCTCTGCCAGCTCGTCGCGCCGGATGCCGAGGCGACCTGGGCGATGTCGCCCACGATGGTGAACGATTTCATCGGGCAGCGCCGCACCAGCAGTCGCCACTGCATCGCGGAGAGTTCCTGCGCCTCGTCGACGACCACGTGACCGTACGTCCACGTGCGGTCGGCCGCCGCACGTTCGGCCGTCGTCCCGTGGTCGACGCGTTCGGCGAAGCCGTCCGCGAGCTGTTCGGCGCTCACCAGCCCCTCGACGCCCATGTTCCGGATGGCCGCCTTGGCATTCTCGAGGTCGCGCTTGCGCTGGCGATCCCGCTCGCGTGCTCCCGCATCCGGTTTGCCGGGGAAGGCGCCGAGCAGCTCGGCGGCCTCGTCGAGGAGCGGCACGTCGCTCACCGTGAACGGCGCCGAACGCTCGCGGGCGAGGGCCGCGCGCTGGGCGGCGGTCCAGCGCGGTGTCAGCTCTGCGAGCCAGGACGGCCGTGCGTACAGGTCCTGGATGAACTTCTCGGGGGTGAGCGGCAGCCACGCCGTGTTGAGGAGCACCCGCACGTCGTACGAGGTGCGCAGATCCTCGCGGAGCACCTTGAGGTCGGCCTCGTCGACGGTCGAACCGCTCGCGCGCAGTTGGGCGGCCAGCTTGTCGGTGAGCTCGCCCAGCGCCTGCTTGACGAACGAGACCCTGGCGATATTGTGCGGTTTGCCGCTGCGCTGCGCTCGGGCGATCGCACGCCCGATGAGCTCGGGCTCGACGACGAGGTGTTCCCCGTTGATCTCGACGGTCTGCGCCTCGGTCGGCACCTTCTGCCGGGAGCGGACCGCGCGCGAAAGCAGCCGGACCATCTGCGCCGATCCCTTGAGTCGCGCCGCCTCGGGCTCGTCGTCGCCGACGGCCTCGACACCGGGGTACAGCTCACCCAGCGTCGACATCACGACGCCGGTCTCGCCGAGCGACGGCAGAACGGCCTCGATGTACCGCAGGAAGGCCGTCGACGGACCGACCACGAGCACGCCCGAACTGCTCAGCCTCTGCCGGTTCGCATACAAGAGGTACGCCGCGCGGTGGAGGGCGACCGCTGTCTTGCCGGTGCCCGGGCCGCCCTGCACGACGAGTGCGCCGCGCAGATCGGAGCGGATGATGCGGTCCTGTTCGGCCTGGATGGTGGCGACGATGTCGTGCATCCGGCCCGTGCGCTGCGCGGTGAGCGCCGCGAGCAGGGCGCCCTCGCCCTGCACGACCTCGCCTCCCGTCGCGGTGCCGTCGAGCAGCGCCTCGTCGAAGACCTCGTCGTCGATGCGGCTGACCTCGCGGCCCGTCATCGTCAGGTGACGGCGTGCGCGCACGCCCATCCGTTCGTTCGCGGTCGCCTGGTAGAAGGCGCTGGCCTGCTGGGCGCGCCAGTCCACCAGCAGGGACCGCTGGTCGTCGTCGCGCAGCCCGACACGGCCGATGTACCGGTGCGCGGTGCCGTCTTCCGTCGGCTTCTCGAGGAGGAGACGACCGAAGACGAGCCGCGAGTCCACGTCACGGAGCTGCACCAGCTGGTCCTCGTACAGCCGCGCGAAAGCGTCGCGCTCACTGCGCGCCTGATGGTTGCTTCCCACGCTCTCCCGCCGCACGCGATCGAGCCGGTCCTCGGTCTGGGAGCGCAATTCGTCGAGGCGTTCGTAGAGGGCGGCGACGACGGCGCGCTCGCGTTCGAGTTCCGATTCCTGCACGCAAACCACCCTCTCGATATCGGGCCGACAGTCTACTTCCTCCAGCCTGAAAGAGGCTTGGAGCCCGATCCTGTAGAGTGGTACCACTTGCGAGTCCCCGATGGACTCCCTGCGTCGCAGAACGCACCACGCGCCGCGCCGGGCAACCGCCCCGCGAGCGTCAACTCTTTCTACGGCGAACGATCGTGCCGCACGGCACCTTCGCCATTCATCTCCACGACCGCAGCGCCCGAACGAGGGCGACGGATGCGTGGGATCCTGATGCCGGAAAGGCACCACCTTTGTCTGAACCCACTTTCTCCTCCCTCGGCGTGCCCGCGCCGCTCGTCGCCGTGCTCACGGCCGACGGCAAGACCGAACCGTTCCCGATCCAGGCCGACACCCTGCCCGACACACTCGCCGGGCGCGACGTGCTCGGCCGCGGCAAGACCGGATCCGGCAAGACGATCGCCTTCGCACTGCCGATGGTCGCGCGTCTCGGCGGCAAGCTCGCCGGCGGGCGTCGCCGCGCCGGTCGCCCGCTCGGCCTGGTGCTCGCTCCGACCCGCGAGCTCGCCACCCAGATCTCGGCCGTGCTCCAGCCGCTCGCCGACGCGTACGGCCTGAAGTCGACCACCATCTTCGGCGGCGTCTCGCAGCAGCGTCAGGTCGCCGCGCTCAGGGACGGCGTCGACATCGTCGTCGCCTGCCCCGGCCGCCTCGAAGACCTGATGAAGCAGGGCTTCGTCACCCTCGACGCCGTCGAGATCACCGTGCTCGACGAGGCCGACCACATGGCCGACCTGGGCTTCCTGCCCGTCGTCACGCGCATCCTCGACAAGACGCCGAACAGCGGCCAGCGCCTCCTGTTCTCGGCGACGCTGGACAACGGCGTCGACAAGATCGTCAAGCGCTTCCTCCACAACGAGGTGCTGCACTCCGTCGACGAGGCGACGAGCCACGTCGACGCGATGACGCACCACGTCTTCGAGGTCGGCACCGCCGAGGCCAAGAAGGACCTCGTCGAGAAGCTCGCGTCCGGCCTCGGCCGCCGCATCCTGTTCACCCGCACCAAGCACCACGCCAAGAAGCTCGCGAAGCAGCTGACGGCGTCGGGCATCCCGTCCGTCGACCTGCACGGCAACCTCTCGCAGGTGGCGCGTGACCGCAACCTCGCGGCCTTCGGCGCCGGCGATGTGCGCGTCCTGGTGGCGACGGATGTCGCGGCCCGCGGTGTGCACGTCGACAACGTGGAGCTCGTCGTGCACGTCGACCCGCCCATGGAGCACAAGGCGTACCTGCACCGTTCCGGTCGCACGGCCCGCGCCGGCAGCTCGGGCGATGTGGTGACGGTCATGATGACGTCCCAGAAGTCCGACGTGAAGACGCTGCTGCGCAAGGCCGCGATCGACGCTCAGCCGCAGGTTGTCGACGCCTCGTCGGCTGCCGTGGTGAAGCTGGTCGGCGAGGTCGCCGCGTACGTGAAGCCGGTCGCCCGCGAGGCGGTCCAGCAGAGCGGTGGCGGACAGTCGCAGGGTGCCAACGCGCGTCGCAAGCGCGCCGGCCGCGTCGACGGTGCGAGCGCCGGCGGCGGTCGCGGTGGCCGCGGTGCCGGCAATGGCGGTGGTCGCGATGGCGGCGCAGCCCGTGACGGCGCTCGCGCCGACTCGGCTGCCGGTCGTCCGCGTCGCGACCGTTCCGGTCGTCCGGCGACGGGTCGTGGCGGCGCTGCCGGCGGTGGCGCTGCTCACGGCAACGGAACTGGCTCGCAGGGCCACGGTGCCCCCGCGCAGAGCGGTTCGGGCGCGCAGCGCTCGGGCGGTCAGCGCTCGGGCGGCGCCGGCAACGGCGGCAACGGCGGCGGGATGCGCGTCGGCAGCCTGGTCGGCGGCAGCACCAAGCGTGGCAACGGCTCGCGCCGCGCCCGCGGCTAGTCGGTCGCAACGATTTACGTGAAAAGTGCGGTTCAGCTCAACTGAACCGCACTTTTCGCATGAGTGGGCGACGGCATGTGCGGCGGGCGCCTCAGAAGCCGAGCAGTCGCAGCGAGATCGAAAGCGTGTCCGCCGAGGCCTGCAGCAGCCGCCGCTCGTTCGTCGAGTAGGGCACGCCGGCCAGGGGGAAGGCTCCGGCTGCGCTGACGATGCTCGGCACCGAGATGGCCACGTCGCTGATCCCGTGGTACTCGTCGAGCACGGTGCTCACCGGCATGATCGCGTGCTCGTCGTTCAGCACGGCCTCGACCAGACGAGCGCCGGTGAGGCCGATCGCGTAGTTCGTCGCGCCTTTGCCCTCGATCACCGTGTAGGCGGCGTCGCGCACATCGTCGGCGATCCAGTCCAGCTCACGCTCGGTGAGCGGTGAGTCGCCCCGCCAGTTCAGGAGAGGAACGGAACCGACCGTCGCGGACGACCACAGCGGGAACTCGGTGTCGCCGTGCTCGCCGACGATGGACGCGTGCACGCTCGAGGTCGACACCCCGAGCCGCCGCCCGAGCTCCCAGCGCAGCCGCGAGGTGTCCAGCGCGGTGCCGGAGGCGAACACGCGGTTGACCGGGAGGCCGGTGATGCGCTGCGCGACGACAGTGAGCACGTCGCAGGGGTTCGTGACGAGGATGTACGTGGCATCCGGTGCCTGCTCGAGCAGCTGCGGAAGCAGCGTCCTGAGGATCTCGACGTTGGTTGCGGCGAGGTCGAGGCGCGTCTGTCCCGGCTCCTGCTTCGCGCCGGCCGTGATCACGACGACGTCGGAGCCGGCCGCGACCGCCACGTCGTCGCCGCCGATGATCTCGCTGGAGCCGGTGAACTGCGTGCCGTGCGCGAGGTCGAGGACCTCGGCGTTGACCTTTCTGGTCTGGATGTCGTACAACGCGATCGTGCGAGCGGACTGCCGGATCAGGGCGGCGTATGCCGTGCTGGAACCGACGCTGCCGGCGCCGACCACCGTGAGCTTCGAGTGGGCGTTCTCGGTCATGATCAACCTCTCATCGAAATGGACGACGTCTGCGCGACATCCGGAGAGAGGGGATCGGGCGCGGCCGCTTCGCCGATTCCGGGTGAGCAGCGTCGCGGTCGGCACGATCGCGGCCGCCCCGCCGAGTGAGTCGCCACGCCGGGGCCGCACGCGATCGGCCGTCTCCACCATCCCGCGCGACGGATGATCGAGCATCCGATATCGAGGGAATCAGGGGGCGGCGCACCGCGGACCCGAGGTCAACCGCGTTGTCTACGCGTGTCCGTCGTGCGACTTAAAGCCGCTCGACTACCAGATCGTTCGCCTCAACCGCGCCCGACCGTGCTCTCGCGCACGACAAGCGCCGGCTCCAGGGTCACCGTCTGGTGCAGGTGAACATCGGCGGGTTCGCTGATCTCCCGTTTGAGGAGCTCGACGCCGATCGTTCCCATCTCGCGTCCGCGCATCGTGACCGAGGTGAGCGGCACGGCGCCGCCCCAGGCCGCCGAGTTGTGGTCGCATCCCATGACGGCGACGTCTTCGGGCACCCGGAGGCGGGCCGCCGTGAACTCGCTGATGATCGCCATGGCGAGCAGATCCGTGACGGCGAGGATGGCGTCCGGACGCTCGGACTCGGGCTGCTCGACGAGCCTTTTGCCGACGATCGCGCCGCTGGGAGGATTGAGGTCGACCGTGTCGATCTCGATCAGCTCGACGGCGCCGTCGGCCTCTGCGACGGCACGTCGAGCACCCGCGCGGCGCAGGGCCACCGGCTGCAGGTGGTGCAGACCACCCACGAAGGCGATGCGTTTGCGCCCGAGACCGATCAGATGGCGGGCGGCGATGTAGCCGGCACGTTCGTTGTCGATGAGCACAGTGCAGAACTGATCGGTGTCCGACTCGTAATTGAGCATGACGATCGAACTGCCGCGTTGCCTCAACTTGACGATGCTCTCATGCGGCGTGTGCATCGGTGCGAGCAAGACGCCGGCGACGCGCGCGGCCGACAGGAAGTCCAGGTGCGACGCCTCGAGCTCGAGGTCGTTGTCACTGTCCGCGAGCTGCAGGTCGTATCCCAGACCTCGCGCGGCACGCTGGGCGCCGCGCGCCAGGTCGACGAACAGCGAGTTCATCAGGTCGACGACGACGAGCCCGACCGTCTTGGTGGAGCCCGAGGCCAGCGCGCTCGCCGCCCCGTTCGGGGTGAAGCCCAACTCCGCGATCGCACGCACGACGCGCTCCCTGGTAGCCGGGGCGACCTTGTCGGGGTGGTTCAGCGCGTTCGAAACGGTTCCAGCCGACACACCGGCCCTGGCGGCCACATCCTCCAACTTGACGCGCGCCTGCCGTGCGTCGGTGGAGCGATCGAGTGCCATGGATGGAACTCTACTTCCTACGACGTCACAGATCCTCGGGCGCCACAGCGCGCGCGTCCGGCGATGGGACGCGTGTTGAAGCGCTTTAGCCAACCGACCCAAGATAGCGTCCCAAGCCCAGGGATTCAATCCTTGTTTTACCCGCGGATGGGGGTCTAGCCTCGGCAGCGCCACGATTAAAGCGTTTCAACTAATGACGCCTGTGGCGCACGCCCGTCGTCGGGTCGGGCGAACTCAATGGAGAGGTAGTCAAGATGATCGCGAACCAACATCGGCGTCGAGTGCTCCGGCTGGTCGCACCAGCCGCTGCGCTCGGAGCCCTGGTGGCGGGCCTGCTCGTCACGCCCGCCATGGCAACGCCGCCGGCCACCAGCGCTCGGGTGCCCGCCGGTTGCCCCTGGATGGACACCCACGAATCGTCCACGAAGCGCGCGAACCAGCTTCTCGCCGCGAGCACCCTCGGTCAGAAGCTGCGCTGGCTCGACGAGCAGGCCGCCAACACCCCTGCGCAAACCACCTTCGGCAGCGTCACGTATCCCGCCCAGGTGCCGTGCACGCCGACCGTCGTCTACGCGGACGGTCCCGATCTGGTTCGCGGGCCAGCGGGAGTGACCGTGTTCCCCGCGCAGCTCTCGCTCGCCTCGTCGTTCAACACCGACCTGGCCTACACCAAGGGCAAAACGCAGGCGGACGAGGCCTTCCGCTCGGGAAAGAACGGACTGCTCGCACCGGGTCTCGCCAGCGGCCGCGTTCCGCTCGCCGGCCGCACGACCGACTATCTCGGTGAGGACTCTCTGCTGACCGGCACGCTGGCCGGGGCGCTGACCAACGGCATCCAGAAGGGCAACCCCAGCGAGCCGGTGATGGCCGTGCTGAAGCACTACGTGGCCAACGAGCAAGAGCTGGATCGCCAGACGAGTTCGTCGAACATCGACGGCCGCACGCTGCGCGAGGTCTACAACCTGCCGTTCCAGATCGCGGTCGCGGAAGGCTCGCCGAGCGGGGTGATGTGCTCGTACAACCAGGTCAACGGCGTGTACGCGTGCGAGAATCCCATCCTCAACAACCTCCTGAAGTCGGCCGCCGGCTTCGACGGCTATGTGGTCTCCGACTTCGGTGCCGTGCACTCGACTGCGCCCTCGCTCAACGCGGGGCTGGACCAGGAGCTCAACGCTCCGAAGTTCTACAACCCGGCCAACATCGGCGCCGCGATCGACAGCGGAGCCGTGACCGTAGGCCAGATCGACAAGGCCGCGTTCCGGGTGGTGCACGCGTACATCGAGGCGGGGCTCTTCGACCACCCGCTCCCCTCCACGCCGTCCACGTCGTCGTCGACGGATGCTCACAAGGCGGTCGCTCGGCAGGTGGCGGAACAGGGATCGGTGCTGCTGCAGAACACTGACAGCATCCTGCCGCTGAAGAAGTCGGTGAAGACGATCGCGATCATCGGCCCGACCGCCTCGGCGACGCCGACGAACGGAGTGAGCGCGGCGACGGTGTGCGCCATGCACAACTTCGGACCGGCCGTGGCCTGCCCGAACGTGGTCGCGCCGCTCGACGCGATCACAGCACGCGCTGCCAGCGTGGGAGCCACGGTGACGTTCAACAACGGCGCCGACCCGGCTGCCGCTGCGGCGGCCGCGAAAGCCGCCGACGTGGCGATCGTGTTCGGCTACACCACGCAAGGCGAAGGCGCCGACCGCGCCGACCTGTCTCTGGACGGGAACGGTGACGCCCTGATCTCGGCCGTCGCCGCAGCGAACGCGAACACGGTGGCGGTGCTCGAGACAGGTACGGCGACGGCGATGCCGTGGCTCGGCCAGGTCAAGGGCGTCGTCGAGGCCTGGTACCCGGGCGAACAGCAGGGCAACGCTCTCGCGCGGCTTCTCTACGGCGACGTGAACTTCGCGGGTCACCTCCCGATGACGTTCCCGAAGTCGCTCGCGGACACCCCGACCAGCACGCCTGCGCAGTATCCGGGGCTCGTCAACGGTTCGCCGACACGGCCTGCCACCGACAGGACGACGATCCGCCAGGTCTCCTACAGCGAAGGGCTGGCCGTCGGCTACAAGTGGTATCAGAGCAAGAACATCGAACCGCTGTTCCCGTTCGGATTCGGCCTCTCGTACACGGGCTTCAGCTTCAGCAAGCTGCAGATCTCACCCGCTGTTCAGAACAACCCGGATCGTAAGATCACGGTGAGCTTCACGGTGAAGAACACCGGCACGAAGGCCGGCTCGACCCCGGCGCAGGTGTACCTGACTCTGCCGAGCAGCACGGGCGAGCCGGGACAGCGACTGGTCGGGTTCGACTCGGTGCCCCTGTCACCGGGGGCGTCCAAGAAGGTGAGCGTCGTGATCGATCCGTCGGCGGCGAACGAGCCGCTCTCGTACTGGAACACAACCAGTCACGCGTGGGAGACGGCACCGGGAACCTACGGCGTGCACGTGGGCGATTCGTCGACAGCCTCCCTGTCGGCGAGCTTCACGGTGGCCGGCTAGCAGCATCATCCCTGCGAACGAGGCGGATGCATCGCTCGCCCGATTCGCAGGGCGGACGGCTCGGAGAGGCTTGACGGGTACCCGAAAGGACCCGTCGTGCCCCTCCGAGCCTTTTCCGCTGCCCGTACCGCAGCAGCCCTCCTTCTCGTCCTCACCGCAGCAGCCCTCACCGGATGCTCGGCTTCCGCGGCCGGCCAGACCGCAGCACCACCCGTCGAGCACGTCTCGAGCGCCGACCAGCTCGGGCCCGACGACGGCTACATCCCCGACGGCGAGAGCGTGGCGCTCACCGACGACGTGCCGGCGGTGACCCGGCTCGTTCCCCGGCTGCGCTCCGCGCTCGATCGCGCCGCCGCATCCGCCGCCCACCGCAACGTGACGTTCACCATCGCCGACGGCTGGCGCAGTGAGCGCTACCAGCAATACCTCTTCGACCGCGCCGTCGTGAAGTACGGCAGTACGAGCGAGGCGGAACGGTGGGTGAAGCCCGGCGACCAGTCGAAGCATGTCCGCGGCGAAGCCGTCGACATCGCGACCGCTGACGCGATGGACTGGCTGAACCGCTTCGGCGCCGAGTACGGCCTCTGCCAGATCTACGCCAACGAGGCCTGGCACTTCGAGCTCGCCGCCGACGCCGACGGAAACTGCCCGGCACAGCTCACCGACGGCAGCGCCGGCTGACGCACGGCGTGTGTCAGGAGCGTGCGAACAACCCCGCCAGCTCCGCTTCTGTCGCCTGTGCCGCCGTGCCGCCGCCACCGCGCACCGACAGCGATCCCGCCGCCGCGGCCCAGCGCAGCCGCTCGTCCTCGGTCGCCACCTCGCGCACCAGCGCCGCCAGGTATCCGGCGTCGAAGCTGTCGCCGGCGCCGGTCGTGTCGACGACGTCCACCACCAGACCGGATGCCCGCCCGACGGCCTCACCGCGCTCGAAGGCGATCCCGCCCTCTGCGCCGGCCTTCACGACGACGCGGCAGCCGAGCGCGGAGAGCCGCGCACCCGCGTCCTCGAGGGACGCAGTGCCGCCCGGGCCCGCGACGGCCGCGACAGCCGCATCGACCGCCAGCGCCTCCTCGGCGTTGGGCAGAAAGACGCTCACCAGCGGCAATACCTCATCGAGCCCGATCCACGTCTCGGCCGGGTCCCAGTTCGTATCGAGGCTGATCGTCACCCCGCGGGCACGGAGCCAGCCGAAAAGGTCCGCCATCCGCGACGCCAGTGACGGCTGCAGGAAGTACGAGGCGACGTGGACGTGACGCGGAGCCAGCCTATCGACGGCGTCGCGCACGGCGTCGACGGTGAGGCTCGGGATCGTTCCCGGCAGGGTGAGGATCGCGCGATCGTGCGGCTCGGAGAGGATCACCGACAGCCCGGTCGGCGTGCCGTCCGAGACGGTGACCGCTGACGTGTCCACTCCGCGCTCGTCGAGGCGGTCGAGCACGAAGCGGCCGAACTGATCCGCCCCCACGACCGCGGCGAGCGCCGTGCGCACTCCGAGCCGGGCGAGCCCACACGCCACGATCGCCGCGCTGCCACCGAGCAGCAGGTCCGCCCCGTCGAGCAGCTGCTCCACCTGGCCGAACCGGGGAACGGTGTCGCCGGTCAGCAGCAGGTCGGGGTTCGCGTCCCCGACCACCAGCACCTCGATCCCGCTCATCCCTTGAGGCCGGAGAAGGTCATGGTCGCGATGAACTGCCGCTGCGCGAAGAGGAAGAACAGGATGAGCGGCAGCGTCGCGATGACGTTGCCCGCCATGATCAGGCTCCAGTCCGTCTGGTGCGCACCCTGGAAGTTCGCGATGCCGAGCTGCAGCGTGAACGACTGCTGGTTGTTGATCGCGATGAGCGGCCAGACCAGGTCGTTCCAGGCGCCCAGCAGCGTGAAGATCGCGAGCGTCGCCAGGGCCGGCCGCGCCAGCGGCAGCACGATGCGGAAGAAGATCTGCCACCGGTTGCAGCCGTCGATCGCCCCGGCCTCTTCGAGCTCCGCCGGCAGCGACAGGAAGAACTGCCGCATCAGGAAGATCCCGAAGGCCGTCGCCAGCCACGGCACGATCGCCGCTCCGAGCCCGTTGAGCAGCCCGAGGGTCGCGAACAGGATGTACGTGGGGATCATCAGCAGCTGGGTGGGGATCATGATGGTCGCCAGGATCATCAGGAACCCGAAGTTGCGGCCGGCGAACTTCAACCGGGCGAAGCCGTATCCGGCCAGCGAGCACAGCACCAGGTTCGAGATGATCGCGGTTCCGGAGACGAGCACGGTGTTGCCCAGCCAGAGCAGGATGTCGGTCGTGCCGAACAGCTTCACGTAGCCGTCGATCGTGAAGTGCGACGGGATGAACGGGGGCGGGAACGCGACCAGTTCCTTCGCCGGCGAGAACGACGCGAGCGCCATCTGCACGAAGGGCACGAGGAACAGGATCGCGATCGGGAACAGCACGAAGTGCCAGCCGCTCAGCTTCCGCTTGCGGTGACCGCGCTCGGCGCCGACGCGGGCGGCCACCTCGAGGGACGACGACGAGACCTCGTCGAATACCGTGGTCATCAGAACGCCTCCGAACCCTTACGCCGCGAGTAGAGCACGACGAAGATGGTGATGAGCAGGGTCGCGGCGAACAGCACATAAGCCGCCGCCGAGCCGTAGCCGAACTGCAGCGAGCGGAACGCCTTCTCGTACAGGAAGTACACGATCGTCTTGGTCGCATCCAGCGGGCCGCCGCGGGTCGTCGTGTAGACGAGGTCGAAGAGCTGGATCGCCTGGATGGTCTGCCAGATCGTCACGAACACGGTCACGGGCGCGAGCTGCGGCCACACGATGCGCCAGAACGTCTGCCACGGGTTCGCACCGTCGATCCTGGCGGCCTCGATCAGGTCGGACGGCACATCCTGAAGGGCGGCCAGATAGATCACGGTCGTGAAGGCCGCCGATCCCCACAGCGACATGATCGCGATCACCAGCATCGCCTGATGCGGGTCGTCGAGCCAGCCCTGCTGCGGGAGGTGCAGCACGCGCAGCACGTTGTTAACGAGCCCGAACTGCGGGCTGAACAGGTAGGTCGAGAGGATGCCCGTCGACGCCGCCGACGCGACGAACGGCACGAAGATCGCGGTGCGGTAGAACCCCATCCACCGGATGCGCCGGTTCAGCGCCACCGCGAGGAAGAGCCCGAGCAGCACGGAGGCCGGCACGAACAGCACGGTGTAGCCGAGTGTGTTCCGCACCGCGTTCCAGAAGTCGGCGTCGGTCACCAGCGCCGCGTAGTTGGCGCCTCCGACGAACGTGGGCTGGCTGAAGCCGTCCCAGCTCTGCAACGACAGGATGAACGCCCACACCGCCGGGAAGATCGACAGACCCAGGATGATGACGGTCGCCGGAGCGACGAACCCCCATCCGGTCAGTGCCGACTTCAGCCCCTGCCGGCGCCGGACGCGACGCGCGCGCGTCGCATCCGGTGCCGTGTCGTGCCCGACCGTGGGGGCGGCGGTGTCTGCCATCAGGATGTTCCCGCCCACGCCTACTTGCTCATCTGGGAGTCGGCGGCCGACGCGGCCTTGTCGAGGGCGGCCTGGGGCTCGCCCTGGCCCTGGAGCACCGACGAGATGGCCTTGCCGATCTCGACGGAGAGCGCTGCGTAGCCCTTCGTGGTCGGTCGCGTCTCCTTGACGTTCAGCGAGTTGGCGACGAAGACGTCGTAGCCGGGGTAGGCGGCGGATTCCTTCTTGACCGCGTCGGAGGTCGCCTCCGACGAACGCAGCGGGAGGTTGCCGACGGCGACGTTGAAGCGCTCGTCCTGCTCCGCCGAGGTCAGCCACTGGGCGAACTGGGTGGTCCAGTATGCACGGTTGGCGTCCTTGTGGTCGAACAGCGCCCAGATGTCGGGCCCGGAGACCGTCTGGTGGTCGCCGTCCGTGCCGGGAAGCTGGACGACGCCGTACTTGGTGCCGCCGATCTTCAGGTCGGAGAGCTGCCACGGGCCGGAGGTGATCATGCCGATGCGGTTGCTGACGAACAGCTGGCCGAACTTCGTGTCCGTCTGGTCGAGGTAGACGCTCTTGTCGTCGACGGCCATGGACCGGAGGAAGCTCAGGGCGTCATCGCCGGCCGGGGAAGCGAACTCCGCCTTGGTGCCGTCGCTCGACAGGATCTTGCCGCCGTTCTGCCACAGGTGCGGCCAGAACTGCCAGGTCGTCTCCTCGCTGCCGGAGACCGAGTAGCCGTAGCCGTAGATGTGGTTGGCCGAATCGGTGAGCTTCTTGGCCGCAGCCCGGAAGTCGTCCCAGGTCCAGTCCTTGGTCGGATACGCGAGGCCGGCCTTGTCGAACAGGGTCTTGTTGTAGAGGAGGCCGATGTTGTCGACGACCGCCGGGAACCCGATGACCTTCTTGCCCGTCGGCTGCGCCGTTCCGCGCGCCGCCGCGGTGAACTCATCCCACTTCACAGCGGGCTTCTTCACGTCGCTCGAGATATCGAGCGTGCGGCCGGATGCTTCGAGCTGGCCCGCCCAGGAACCGAACGCGTACGACATGTCCGGGTACTGGTTGCCCGCGAAGCCGGCGGAGAGCTTCTGCAGCAGCTGATCGGTCGACGAGGCGCCGGGCGACAGGTCGACGGTGACGTTGGGATGCGCCTTCTCGAACTCCTTCGCGAGGCCCTCGATCGCGGTCTGAGCGGCGTCGACCTGGCCCGACCACACCTCGATCTTGACCTTGGCTTTGGTGTCGAGGGTCGTCGAGCCCTGCGAGCCGCTGCAGCCTGCGAGGGCGACAGCGACGCTGGCGGCGGCGATCAGGCCGGTGAGGCGGATAGCTCGCCTGGCCTTCGTGCTGGTGCGGAGCGGGAATGACATCTTCGGTTCCTCTCTCGGTGCTGTGAAGGCTCGGGGTCAGCTGAGGACGATCGAGCGGGTGAGGTTGCGCGGGGAGTCGGGATCGAGTCCGCGCAGTTCTGCGATGGCGACGGCGAGACGCTGGGCATCCGCCAGCTCGACGAGGGGGTCGCCGATGCCCGAGACGACCGTCGCCCCCGTCGACTCGATGTCGGCGACGAGGCTCCGCTCGACGCGCCCGATGATCCAGACGAGCGAACGGCTGTCGGCGACGGCGAGCGGGCCGTGGCGGTAGTCGAGCAGCGGGTACGACTCGGCCCAGGCCTGAGCGGCCTCGCGGATCTTCAGTGCCGCCTCCTGTGCGAGACCGTAGGTCCAGCCGCTTCCGAGGTAGACGAAGTGCGAGAACGCGGCGACGTCGATGTCGAGCGGGCGACCGAGCGCCTTCTCCGCCTGGTCGGGGAGCGCGCTGACGTCTTCTCCGAAGGCGGCACGCGCCAGCAGGAGGAACGTGGTGGGGAAGCGCGTCTGCACGACCGATTCCTCGTCGGCGAAGTCGAGCAGGAGCACGTCGTCGGCACGGTCGGCCAGCGGCGAATCGGCGACACCCGTCACCACGATCGTGCGCACGCCCGCCGGAACGCGGTCGAGCGCGTCGATCGCCTCGGTCGTCGTGCCGGAACGGCTGAGCACGATCACGGCGTCGTAGTTGCGCCAGGGCCAGGGCTCGGAGGCGTAGGCGGCATCGGTCTCACCGAAACCGGCGGACTCCCGCAGGGCGGCGAACGACTCTGCGACGAAGGCCGAGGTGCCGCAGCCGAGCACGAGGATCCGGGAGCCCGGCAGGGTGAGCAGCGCGGTGGCACGCTCGGAGTGGCCGGCGAGGGCCTCCCGCCAGATCGCAGGCTGACTGGTGATTTCGCGGGAGGTCAATGTCACGAGTGGGTACTCCTGTGGGTCGGTCCATGAGGCGCGCTGCTCTGCGCATTGGACTTATCATTGGCGCACAATGAGCGTTTGACAACGAAAATGTCCAGATCGCTCACTCTAGGTGATCGTTTGTTACAGAGAGGTTTCGGATGCCCCACCCCGACTGGTCCCGACTCGCGGAACTCCGCCTGGCCGATTGGGCGCCGCGCAGTCAGCTGCGCGCCGCGCAGAGCGCCGTCGACCGACCCGCTTCGCCCGTCGTCGACGTGCACAATCATCTCGGCCGCTGGCTCAACGACGGCGAATGGCTGATCGACGACGTGCCGGCCCTGGTGGCGATGATGGACGACTGCGGTGTCGAGACCATCGTGAACCTCGACGGCCTGTGGGACGACGAGGTCACGGCCAACGTCGAACGCTACGACCGCGCGCATCCCGGCCGGTTCGTCACGTTCTGCCAGCTCGACTGGGCGCGGCTCGCCGAGCCGGATGGCGTCGGCGCCCTCCGCGCATCGCTCGACGACAGCGTCGCCAGGGGCGCACGCGGTGTCAAGGTGTGGAAGAGCCTCGGGCTCATGGTGCGCGACGCCGACGGAACCCTGATCTCCCCCGACGACGACCGCGTCATCGAGGTGCTGCGTCACGCCGGGGAGCTCGGGTTGCCGGTGCTGATCCACACCGCCGACCCGATCGCTTTCTTCGAGCCGGCCGACCGCCACAACGAGCGCCTCGACGAGCTCGCCGAGGTGCCGGACTGGTGGTTCGGCGACCGGGACCGGCATCCGTCGTTCGACGCCCTGCTCGACGCCCATGCGGCGCTGGTGCTCGCCTGCCCGGGAACGACCTTCATCGGCGCGCACGCCGGATGCGCCGCCGAAGACCTCGACCGGGTCGCGAAGCTGCTCGACGCGGCCCCGAACTACACGATCGACACGGCCGGCCGCATGGCCGAGCTCGGACGCCAGCCGCGCCGCTTCGCCCGGCTGGTGGCCGAGCATCCGGAGCAGGTGCTGTTCGGCACGGACATCTACCCGGCGAGCGCCGAGCAGTACCGGCTGCACTACCGGTTCTTCGAGACGGCCGACGAGGGCTTCTCGTACGACACGGAGAGCGAGATCCCCGGACAGGGACGGTGGGCGGTGTCGGCGCTCTCGCTCGATCCCGCGCTGCTGACGGGGGTGTACGCCGCGAACGCCCGCCGCGTGCTCGGGCTCTAGGCCGGGGCACACGGCGGGCGTCAGGCGTCGGGCGTCAGGCGTCGGAGTCGGGTACCTGCCGTCAGCGGACGGCGTTCTCCAGCGTGCCGCCGAGAGCGACAGGGAGCAGCGCTGCGTGAGCGGCGGTGAGCTCGTCGCAGAGGTCCCAGATCTGCTGCGGCGTCAGCGTCGAGCTGGCGTTCGGGTCGGTCAGCACCGCCTGGCGGACGCGGGCGGGGTCGCCCGTCCTGGCCGCCTCCACGGCGAGCTCGGCAACCGACAGGTACGTGCGGTTGAGCGCGGCGCCCTGGCTCGGGATCGCCCCGAAGACCTCGGGATGCACACCCGACGCATCCACCGTCGCGGGGACCTCGACGACCGCGCCCTCCGGCAGGTTCGAGATCAGGCCGTGATTGACGACGTTCGCGTGGATGGTGCGCGGCGTGCCGGTGAGGATCGAGTGGATGACCTGGGGTGCGTACTCAGCCGCGCCCTCCTCGAGCTCCAGCGCCTCGCCTGCCGCGAGGGCGACCTTGGCGTGCTCGAACTCGGCGACGTTCTCCTCCGAGATGCCGATGTACTCCAGCGGACGCAGCCGGTACTTCTCGATCTGCTCGTCGGAGCGCAGGAACCACGAGAGGTATTCGGCGGAGTGCTCGCTGGTCTCGGTCGGGTAGAAGCCGATGCGGGAGAAGATCTCGACGCGGACGCGTCGCTTCAGCTCCGGGTCGTTGCGGATCGCCTCGCGCAGTCGCGGATACAGGTCCTCCCCGTCGCGGGACCACTCGACGAGCCACGACTGGTGGTTCACGCCGGCCGCGCGGTAGTGCGTGCCCTCGACAGGAACGCCGATCAGCGCGCACAGGTCGTGCACGGTCCAGTAGACGCTGTGGCACAGGCCGACGGTCTTGATCTGCGGCGCCACCTGCGACATCCACCACACGTTCATCGCCATCGGGTTGGTGTAGTTGAGGAACCACGCGTCGGGGCAGAGCTCGAGCATGTCGGCCGCGATGCCGGAGAGCACGGGGAAGGTGCGCAGCGCGCGGAACACGCCGCCGACGCCCGTGGTGTCGCCGATCGTCTGCCGGAGCCCCGCTGCGGCGGGGACCTCGAGGTCGACCCTGGTCGCGTCGATGCCGCCGACCTGGATCATGTTGATCACGAAGTCGGCGCCGGCGAGCGCCTCGCGCCGGTCGAGGGCGGTCACGATCTCCGCGGTGCGGCCGAAGCGCGCCGCCACCTGCTCGGCCGTGCCGCGGGCGACTTCGAGTCGCTCGGCGTTGATGTCGTGCAGGACGATGCGTAACGGGGGCAGGTCGTCGAAGCGGAAGAGGTCGGCGAGCAGCTGGCGGGTGAAGACGACGCTTCCCGCGCCGACGAAAACAATCTGAGGCATGGAGCGATCATGCGATAGTGTGTCGATTCCGCGCAACAGAATGAGCGAATCGCAGATAAAGTGATCATATCGACTGATCGATTTGCGGTTACTGGGGATGAAAGGACGTCGCATGGTCGCCACGGCCACCGAAACGCTGATCGCTCGCGTCACCTCCGGCCGTCGCGCCCAGCGCATGGTCGAGATCCTCGATCTCATCTCGGAGCACGGCTCGATCAGCCTCGCCGACCTCTCGGCACGACTCGGGATCTCGGCGGCCACCGCCAGGCGCGACCTCTCCGACCTCGCCGACCAGAACCTGATCCTGCGCACGCACGGCGGGGCATCCGCTGTCGACCGAGGCCGTGAGATCCCGGTCGCCCTGCGGGACACCCGCTTCCAGGACGCCAAGCGCGCCATCGCCCGCGCGATGGTCGAACGCCTGCCCGCCGAGCGCTACGTCGTCGCGCTGAGCGGCGGCACCACCACGGCCAGCGTCGCCCGCGAGCTCGCTCACCACCACGACATCGCCGTCGTCACCAACTCGCTGTCGATCGCCGGCCTGCTCTCCGGTTACGCCGGAGTGCGCGTCGTGATGACCGGCGGATTCCTGCGCCCGCAGTCCCTCGAACTCGTCGGCGCCCTGGCCGAGAGCACCTTCAACGCCGTCAACGTCGGCACGGCCATCCTGGGCGCCGACGGCATCAGCGCCGCGGCCGGCGTCACCACGCACGACGAGACCGAGGCGCGCACGAACCACGCGATGGTCGCGAAGGCGCAGCGCACGGTGGTCGTGGCCGACGGCTCCAAGGTCGGACGCGTCGCCCTGGCCCAGAACGCGGGGATCGACCAGGTGGCGATGCTCATCACCGACAGCTCGGCCGACCCGGACGAGCTCGACCGCCTGCGCGCGGTCGGCGTCGAGGTCGTCGTGGCCGACGCGCCGGCGTCCGCGTGACGGCCTGACGGCCTGAACGCGGAGGCGGCGCACCGGTCGGTGCGCCGCCTCCTTTGTTCGTGCGCCGGGGTCAGCGGAGAGCGGGCTCCAGCGCGGGGTCGCGCGTGGGCTCCTCGGCGCGCGCGGGCTCCTCGACGCGCGTGGGCTCGGGCTCGAGCGCGACCTCGCTCTCGGCGAAGGGCGACTCGGGCATGGTGACGATCTCCACGGCAGCCGTCGTGCGGCGCGGACGTGCGATCAGCATCGCCACTCCGGTGACGATCACGGCCCCGAAGGCCAGCAGACCCGCAGTGAGGAAGCCCTCGGTGTAGCCGGGCTCCGCCGGGAGCCCGCTGGGCTCGGTCGCGCCGGTGACCATGGCCGTCATCAGGGCCGCCCCGATGGCGGAACCGATCGTGCGGAGGTTGGCGTTCATCCCGGTGGCGATGCCCGTCTGGGTGGGCGGAACGCTCTGGACGACGACGCTCGTGATCGCGGCATAGACGAGGCCGAGGCCGATCCCGAACACGCCGGCGGCGACGGTCACCTGCACCAGGGTCGCGTGGAACAGCGCCATCGAGATGCTCGAGAGCCCCATCACCGCGGCCGCGTAGACGATCTGACTGCGGAACCCGAGCCAGCGCGACAACGGCCCACTGGCGAATCCGGTCACCGCCATCGTCACGAGCATCGGCAGCAGCAGCAGACCCGACTCGGAGACGGATGCCCCCAGACCGTATCCACTCGCCGTGGGCGTCTGAACGAACCGCGGGAAGAACGCGAACACCGCGAACATCGCGGCGCCGACGAACACAGCCGCGGCGTTCATCGACCACACGGCGGGAAGACGCATCATGCGCATGTCGACGAGAGGACTGTGCGAGCGGAGCTCCACGATCACCCACGTGGCGAGCAGCAGCACGGCCAGGACGAACAGCCCGATCACGCCCGGCGATCCCCATCCCCACTGGTTTCCGGTGCTCAGCGGGAGCAGCAGGGCGACGAGCCAGCTGGAGAGCAGCACGGCCGACCACGGGTTGATGCCGCCCGGTGCGCGGGTGCGCGACTCGGGGATGAAGATGCGGGCCAGGATGGCGCCGGTGACGGTGAAGACGACGGGCACGAGGAACAGCCCTCGCCAGCCGAGCACGTCGGCGAGCGGTCCCGCGAGTACGGTGCCGATGCCGCTGCCGATCGCGATGATGGATGCGAGGGCGCCGATGGCGGAGGCGAGGCGGTTCGACGGGAGCTCGTCGCGAGCGATCCCGAACGCGAGCGGGAACATCGCCCCGCCCAGGCCCTGGATGATGCGGGCGCCGATCAGGCTGCCGATCGTGGGCGAGAAGGCGGCGATGACGCTGCCGATGGCGACGGCGGCGAGCGCAAGGATCAGGATGCGGCGCTTGCCGACCATGTCACCGACCCGGCCGAGCAGCGGGGTGGCGACAGCGGCCGAGATCAGCCAGGCGGTCATGGTCCAGGTGGCGCCGGCGGTGGTGGTGCCGAGGTCGGACTGGATGACCGGGAGCACCGGGACGACGAGGGATTGCAGAGTGGCGAAGGAGCCGACACTCAACGCCAGGATGGCGAAGGTGAGGCCGGGACGGGATCGAGACATGTGAGGTTATCCGTTCCTCGAAAAAAGGGTGTTCACCGACGGAATGTCGGCTAGAATGGAGGGAGGCTCCGTTCGGAGGTTGCCTCCGCTTACTGAATCAGCGTAGCGGAGGGCGCCTCCGGTAATCAAGTTTTTCGTGGAGGTTTTTTTGGGCACCGCCGAACAGACGAGCGCCGGCACCGAGACCGGTACCGTCGCGGGTACCGTCGCCACTACCGTCGCCACTGCTACGGTCACGCGTCCGCAGCGGGCGGATGCGCGTCGCAACTTCGACGCGCTCCTCGCCGCCGCGCGCGACGGGTTCGCCGCGAACGGCACCAGCGCCTCCCTGGAGGAGATCGCCCGCCAGGCGGGGGTCGGCATCGGCACGCTCTACCGCAACTTCCCCACGCGCGACGCCCTCGTCGAGGCGGTCTACGTCGACGAAGTCGAATCGGTGGTGCGCGCGGCATCCGAGGCGGCATCCCTGGAGCCGTGGGACGCGTTCGACACCTGGCTGCACCGCTTCATCACCTACGTCGGCACCAAGAAGGCGCTCGTCGACGGCCTCAACAAGGACTCACCCGTTCTGCTCACCTGCCGCACGTCGCTGTACTCGGCTGGGGAACCGCTGCTCAAGCGCGCGCAGGCCGCCGGGGTCGTGCGCGAGGACACGGAGATCGGCGACGTGGTGCGGATGATCTCGGGCATCGCGAGCGTCGCATTCGACGACGACGCACAGCGCGACCGCGTGATCGACCTGGCGGTCGACGGCCTGCGCCCGGTGCGGCGCTAGGCGCTGCGCGCCGCCGCCCGCTGCGCTCTGCGCACAACTCCGGAACTCCGTCCCGACACGCCGCCCACTCCCGCATAACTCCAGAACTCCGGGCGGATAGGCCTCAACATTCCGGAGTTGTGTTTCCGCCCGACGGCCATGCCCGTTCCGCGATCCCGGAGCCGCAGTCGGCCCGACGGCCATCCCCGTTCCACAATTCCGGAACTCCGTCCCGACACGCCGCCTTCGCCCGCATAACTCCGGAACTCCGGCGCGGATAGACCTCAACATTCCGGAGTTGTGATTCCGCCCGACGACCATGCCCGTTCCGTAATTCCGGAACCCTTGTCCGACACGCCACGCGCCCCCGCATAACTCCGGAACCCCGGCGCGGACAGGCTCCAACCTTCCGGAGTTGCGGTTCGGGCTGACGACCATCCCCGCTCCGTAGCAGCCGTCAAGCCGGAGTTGTGATCCGCCTGACGACCATCCCGCCCCGTAACTCCGGAACTCCGTCCCGACACGCCGCGCGCTCCCGCATAGCTCCGGAACTCCGGCGCGGATGGGCCTCCGACTTCCGGAGTTATGCGAGCCGGGCGCGAGAGACGCGCAGCCGGGCGCGGCAGATGCGCGCCGGGGCGCGACAGTCGCGCACGCGCTCAGACGATGCGGCCGACCGAGGCGAGCGCCGACTTGAGCAGCACGCCGCGGCCGCCCTCCATCTCTTCGGAGATGCTGGGTGACACGGCCTCTTCCGGCAGCATCCAGGTGAGTTCGAGTGCGTCCTGTCGGGGCTCGCAGGTCCCCGTGACCGGCACGACGTAGGCGAGCGAGACAGCATGCTGCCGATCGTCCGTGAACGGGGTGACGCCCGGCATGGGGAAGTACTCGGCGACCGAGAAGGGCACCGGGCTGGCGGGCAGCTGCGGGAACGCCATCGGCCCGAGGTCCTTCTCGAGGTGCCGGAACAGCGCCTCGCGCAGCGTCTCGCCGTACATCACGCGGCCGGAGACGAGCGTCCGCGTCATCTCGCCGACGGCGTTGGCGCGCAGCAGCACTCCGACCTCGGTGACCTGGCCGAGCCCGTCGACCCGCACCGGCACGGCCTCCACGTACAGCAGAGGCAGCCGGCGGCGTACTTCTTCGAGCTCGATGTCGCTCAGCCACGCGGGCCCCGGCTGCGGGCCGTCGGGCAGCGGGTCGGGAGTGGGGTCCGGGGTGCGCACGCTCATGCACTGATCCTACGGAACGTCCGGCGCCAGGAGTGCGTGCATCCGGAACTGTGGAAAACCTGGTGAAGACACTGAATGTGAGGGACGGCGGACGACGAGGCGAGAGAATGGAGCCTTCGCTCGCCGTCAGCCAGGAGTCCGCGTGTCCCTCCCCTCGCCCGACCTCACCATCGACCGCGACGCCGTGCTCTGGTCCGCCTCGGAACGCGACCGCGCCGGCCGGCCACTGCTGGTGCTGATGCACGGGTACGCCTCCGACGAGGCCGACCTCTTCGGGATCTCCGCATACCTGCCGCTCGAGCCGGTCATCGCATCCGTTCGGGCGCCGATCCCCGAGGGGCCGGGCTTCGCCTGGTTCTCGCGGTTCACGAATGTGCCCGGCGATCCGATGGCCTCCAACGCCGACGCTGCCGCCCGCGCGGTGCTCGACTGGCTCGACGAGCAGCCGCCCACGCCGACGGGCCTTCTCGGATTCTCACAGGGCGGCGCGATGGCGCTGCAACTGCTGCGGCTCGCACCGGAACGCTTCGACTACGCGGTGCAGCTGTCGGGATTCGCCGTGCAGGGAGAGCAGCCGGGGGATGCGGCACTCGCCGAGCGACGCACTCCGGTGTTCTGGGGGCGCGGAACCCTGGACGAGGTGATCGGCGCGGCGGCGGTGGCGCGCACGGCCGAGTGGCTCCCGGACCACGCCGCACTGGATGCCCGCATCTACGAGGGCATGGGGCATGCGATCTCGTCCCGCGAGCTGGCCGACATCTCGGCCTTCATCCGCGCTCAGCTCCCCCGCTGACCGGATGCCCGTCCTTTCGCTGCGCAACCCGCAGCCGCCCTCGCGAGTGTCGGTGGTCGGGGGGAGGATAGAGGGATGAGCGACGTGCTCGATCGGTTCTCCCCTGCGACCCGTGAGTGGTTCAGCGGGGCCTTCGCCGCGCCGACGCCCGCTCAGGTCGGGGCCTGGGACGCCATCTCCCGCGGCCGCCACGCGCTGGTCATCGCGCCGACCGGCTCCGGCAAGACTCTCGCCTCGTTCCTGTGGGCGATCGACCGTCTCGCGGCCCGCGTCAAGCAGCCGGATGAGGCGCCGGGGACGCGCGTGCTCTACATCTCGCCGCTGAAGGCGCTCGGCGTCGACGTCGAACGCAACCTGCGCGCCCCGCTCGTCGGTGTGACCCAGACCGCGAAGCGCCTCGGCGCCGAGCCGCCCCACGTCACGGTCGGCGTGCGCTCCGGCGACACCCCGTCCGCCGACCGCCGCGCCCTGGTGAAGACTCCACCCGACATCCTGATCACGACGCCGGAGTCGCTGTTCCTGATGCTGACGTCCGCCGCGCGCGAGACCCTGGCGACCGTCGAGACCGTGATCGTCGACGAGGTGCACGCCGTCGCCGCCACCAAGCGGGGCGCCCACCTGGCCCTCTCGCTCGAGCGGCTGGATGCCATGCTTCCGCAGCCCGCGCAGCGCATCGGACTGTCTGCCACCGTGCGGCCCCCGGAGGAGGTGGCGCGCTTCCTCGGCGGGCGGTCGCCCGTCGAGGTCGTCTCGCCGCCATCCGGCAAGCGGTTCGACCTGCGGGTCGTGGTGCCCGTGGAAGACATGAGCGAGCTCGGCACCTCGACCTTCGCGAGCGGCAACGACGACGGGTCGCCGCCTCAGGCGGGATCGATCTGGCCGCACGTCGAGGAGGCGATCGTCGATCGCGTGCTCGAGCACCGGTCGTCCATCGTGTTCGCGAACTCGCGCCGCCTGGCCGAACGTCTCACCGCGCGCTTCAACGAGATCTACGAGGAGCGCATCCTCGGCGGCGACTCGTTCGTCCCCCGCGACGACGGCAGCCCCTTCGAGCACGACTCGACGGACGGTCCCGCCGGCGCGCAAGGAACGCCGGCAGCGCACGGAGCACAAGCAGCGACGCGGTCCGCCCAGAAGCGCGCCCCTGCCGAGATGATCGGCGCCTCCGGCCAGACCCGCGGCTCCCGCGAGGCGATCACGGACGACCCGGATTCCCTCGTGCTGGCCAGGGCCCACCACGGCTCGGTGAGCAAGGAGCAGCGGGCGCTCATCGAAGACGATCTCAAGTCGGGCCGGCTGCGCTGCGTCGTGGCCACGTCGAGCCTCGAACTCGGCATCGACATGGGCGCGGTCGACCTGGTCGTGCAGGTCGAGGCGCCGCCGTCGGTCGCGAGCGGGCTGCAGCGCGTCGGTCGCGCCGGCCATCAGGTGGGCGAGGTCTCCCGCGGCATCGTCTTCCCCAAGCACCGGGCGGACCTCATCCACTCGGCGGTCGCGAGCGAGCGGATGACCTCCGGCATGATCGAGACGCTGCGCGTGCCGACGAACCCGCTCGACATCCTGGCCCAGCAGACGGTCGCCGCCACCGCTCTCGAGCCGATCGACGCCGACGACTGGTTCGACACGGTCCGCCGGAGCGCGCCGTTCGCCACCCTCCCGCGCAGCGCCTACGACGCCACCCTCGACCTGCTCGCCGGCCGCTACCCCTCCGACGAGTTCGCCGAGCTGCGTCCGCGCGTCGTGTGGGATCGCGACACGGGCACCATCACCGGACGCCCGGGGGCGCAGCGCCTGGCGGTCACGAGTGGCGGCACGATCCCCGACCGCGGGATGTTCGGCGTCTACATGGTCGGCGAGAAGGCGAGCAGGGTCGGCGAGCTCGACGAGGAGATGGTGTACGAGTCGCGGGTCGGCGATGTCTTCGCCCTCGGCTCGACCAGCTGGCGCATCCAGGAGATCACCCACGACCGCGTGCTCGTGACGCCCGCGTTCGGCGAGCCGGGACGCCTGCCGTTCTGGAAGGGCGACGGACTCGGCCGCCCCGCCGAACTCGGCCGTGCGGTCGGCGCGTTCATCCGCGAGGTGAGCTCCGCCTCCGAGACGGATGCCGAACTGCGCTGCGTCGAGGCCGGCCTCGACCAGTGGGCGACCGGCAACCTCCTGGCCTTCCTCGCCGAGCAGCGCACGGCGACGGGGCACGTCCCGACCGACCGCACGCTCGTCGTAGAACGGTTCCGCGACGAGCTCGGCGACTGGCGCGTCGTGCTGCATTCCCCGTTCGGCATGCAGGTGCACTCGCCGTGGGCGCTGGCGGTTCAGGCGCGTGTGCGTGACAAGTACGGCATCGACGGCGGAGCGATGGCGGCCGACGACGGCATCATCGTGCGCATCCCCGACACGGAGTCGCAGCCGCCGGGAGCCGAGCTGTTCGTGTTCGACCCGAACGAGCTCGACGCTCTCGTCACCGAGGAGGTCGGCGGCTCGGCGCTCTTCGCCGCGCGCTTCCGCGAGTGCGCCGCCCGTGCCCTGCTGCTGCCCAAGTACAACCCCGGCAAGCGCTCGCCTCTGTGGCAGCAGCGCCAGAAGGCCTCGCAACTGCTGGATGTCGCGCGCAAGTACCCGAGCTTCCCCATCATCCTCGAGACGGTGCGCGAGTGCCTGCAAGACGTGTACGACCTGCCAGCGCTCGACGAGGTGACCCAGCAGATCGCACAGCGGCGCATCCGGCTCGTCGAGGCGAGCACCGAGATGGCGTCACCGTTCGCGCGGTCGCTGCTGTTCGGATATGTCGCTGCGTTCATGTACGAGGGCGACAGTCCTCTCGCCGAACGACGCGCGGCCGCACTCTCGCTCGACGCGGGACTGCTGGCCGAGCTGCTCGGACGCGCCGAGCTGCGCGAGCTGCTCGACCCGGTCGTCATCGAGCGGGTCGAGCTCGAACTCCAGCGCCTGGCGCCCGAGCGCCGGGTGCGGGGCATCGAGGGCGCCGCCGATCTGCTCCGGATGCTCGGGCCACTGAGCGTCGACGAGGTCGCCGAGCGCCTGCAGGGAGCCACGGAGCACGAGCACGCCACCGCAGCCACAGCCGCGGTCCACCTCAGCGAACTGGTCGACACCAAGCGCGCCCTGCTCGTCACGATCGCGGGCCACGAACGCTATGCCGCCATCGAAGACGCCGCACGACTCCGCGACGCTCTCGGCGTCCCCCTCCCGATCGGTGTGCCGGTGGCCTTCATCGAGCCGGTGGACGACCCGCTCGGCGACCTGGTCAGCCGGTACGCGCGCACCCACGGCCCCTTCGTCACGGCCGACGTCGCCGAGCGGTTCGGGCTCGGCGCCGCGATCGCCAACGATGCTCTCCGCCGCCTCTCGCACGATCGCCGCGTGGTCGAGGGCGAGTTCCGCCCGCATGCCCACGGCTCCGAATGGTGCGACGCCGAGGTGCTGCGGCGCCTGCGCCGGATGTCGCTCGCCGCCCTCCGCCACGAGGTCGAGCCCGTCGACACCGTCACCTACGGGCGCTTCCTCCCCGACTGGCAGCACATCGGCGGCACACTGCGCGGGGTGGATGCGGTCGCCTCGGTCATCGAGCAGCTCTCCGGCACGCGCATCCCCGCCTCCGCGTGGGAGTCGCTCGTGCTCCCGAGCCGCGTGAACGATTACAGCCCGGCCATGCTCGACGAGCTGACCGCCACCGGCGAGGTCATCTGGGCGGGCGACGGATCGTTGCCCGGCAACGACGGCTGGGTCAGTCTGCATCTGGCCGAGTCCGCTCCGCTGACTCTCGCGCCGCCGCTCGACGTCGAGACCGACGACCTTCAGCTGCAGGTGCTCGCCGCGCTCAGCCGCGGCGGCGGCTACTTCTTCCGCCAGCTCTCCGACACGCTCGGAGCCGACGCCGGCTCGCCCGTCGACGACACCGCCCTCGTGACGGCGCTCTGGGATCTGGTCTGGGCCGGGCTGATCACGAACGACACCCTGGCCCCGCTCCGCACGCTCACCGGGTCGTCCGCCGCCCACAAGCGGCCCAAGCAGCCGACGCGCGCCCGGATGTACCGTGGCCGCGCCGCCGCCCGCTCGGCGATGGTGACACGGATGGGGCCGCCGACGGTGGCCGGCCGTTGGTCGCTTCTGCCGACGCGTGACCTCGACTCCACGGTGCGCGCGCACGCCACCGCCGAGACCCTGCTCGACCGCTACGGCGTCGTCACCCGCGGGTCGGTGATGAACGAGGGAGTTCCCGGCGGATTCGCCCTCGCGTACAAGGTGCTCAGCGGGTTCGAGGAGACCGGACGCGCCCGACGGGGATACTTCATCGAGACGCTCGGCGCCGCGCAGTTCGCCACCGGCCCGACCGTCGACCGCCTGCGGTCGTTCGTCGCCGATCACACGCAGGAACCGGATCACGCGGCGATCGCGCTGGCCGCGACCGACCCGGCGAATCCGTACGGAGCCGCCCTGCCGTGGCCCGCTGTGCCCGGCGAGACGGGCACCGGGCACCGACCGGGCCGGAAGGCGGGGGCACTGGTGGTGCTGGTCGACGGCGCGCTCACGCTCTACGTGGAACGCGGGGGCAAGAGCATGCTCTGCTTCGTCGACCAGGCCGAGGCATCCGGGACCTCGGGAAACGCCGGGTCGGCCGGGGCCACCGGATCTCCGACCACCCTCGACCTGGAGGCGGCCGCCCGTGCGCTCGCGCGGCTGATCACCGACGGACGGGTCGACAAGCTCGCGGTCGAGACGGTCAACGGAGAGTTCGTGCTCGGCTCGCCGCTCGGCGACGCCCTCGCGCAGGCCGGCTTCCTCGCGACGCCCCGCGGGCTGAGGCTGCGCTGATGCCGGAGGGCGACACCGTCTACCAGTCCGCGCGCCGTCTCGACACGGCGCTGGCCGGCAAGGTGCTCACCGAGACGGACTTCCGCGTGCCCGCGTTCGCCACCGTCGACCTGTCCGGACGCACGGTCGACGAGGTGGTCAGCCGGGGCAAGCACCTGCTCGCGCGGGTCGGCGACATGACGATCCACAGCCATCTCAAGATGGAGGGCTCATGGGAGCTCTACCGTCCCGGGGCGCACTGGCGGCATCCGGCGCATCAGGCTCGCGTGATCCTGCGCACCGAGGACACGACGGCGGTCGGCTTCCAGCTGGGGCTGCTCGAGGTGATCCCGCGCGACCGCGAGGAGGAAGCGGTCGGCTACCTCGGACCAGACCTGCTCGGGGCCGACTGGGACGCCGGCGAGGCCGTACGGCGGCTCGCCGAGCATCCGGATGCGCCGATCGCGGTCGCCCTGCTCGACCAGCGCAACCTCGCGGGGCTGGG
This sequence comes from Leifsonia sp. 10N434, assembly GCF_056394405.1. Classification (NCBI taxonomy): domain Bacteria; kingdom Bacillati; phylum Actinomycetota; class Actinomycetes; order Micrococcales; family Microbacteriaceae; genus Leifsonia; species Leifsonia sp. 10N434. Next base: position 56,078 of record NZ_JBFTHV010000009.1, read on the forward strand.
AAACGAGTACGTCAACGAGCTGTGCTTCCTGCGCGGGATGCTGCCGACCCGGCCCGTGCGCGACGCGGACCTCGCCGCGGCGGTGCGTCTCGGGCACCGGATGATCGTGGCCAATCGCGACCGCACGGTGCGCGTGACCACCGGGGACACCCGGCGCGGTCGCACCAGCTGGGTCTACGGGCGCGAGGGCGAGCCGTGCCTGCGCTGCGGCACGCGCATCCAGCGGTCGGAGCTGGGGCGCAACGAACTCGAACTGCGCGTCAGCTACTACTGCCCGCACTGCCAGACGTAGGCGCACCGGCGGAGACGGCAGTGGCGGAGATGACGATGGCCGCCCCGGATCGGGGCGGCCATCGCACTGCGGCACAGGCTGCGTTACGCCGCCTGCTGCATTACGCCGCCTGCTGTGTTACGCCGCCTGCTGCATTACGCCGCCTGCTGCTCGTCGGCGTCCGCGTTGCGGACGGTGGCGAGGGCGGTCGACCAGGACTCGACCTGGTCGAAGAGCGGCGTGAGCGCCGCCTCCTGCTGCGCGGTGGCCTTGAGCGACCAGTTCTCGAAGTCGTGTGCGAGGCTCAGGCCGACGTGGGCGCTGACCGTCGCGATCTGCAGCTGCGAGAGCACCAGGCGCAGGTGCTCGACGGCGCGGGCGCCACCGAACACTCCATAGCTGACGAAACCGGCCGCCTTGTTGTACCACTCGGCCCCGACGTAGTCGATCGCGTTCTTGAGGGCGCCCGACGTGCTGTGGTTGTACTCCGGGGTCACGAAGATGTAGCCGTCGAACTCGTCGATCTTGGCGGCCCAGGCCTTGGTGTGGTCGTTGGCGTACTGACCCATCGCGGCGGGCATGGCCTCGTCGAGGTGCGGGAGGTTCCAGTCGAGCAGGTCGACGAGCTCGTACTCGACGCCCTCGCGCTGTGCGGCGTGCTCGAGCACCCAGCGGGCCACGGCTTCGCCGTTGCGTCCCGGGCGGGTGCTTCCGATGATGATGGCGATCTTCGTCATGTGAGAGACCTTTCGTTGCGTGTGACGGATTGATGACGTGTCACCAACATCGAACCCGGGATGCGCGCAGTTCATTCCCGCCCGCTCGACCGTTCGTCGCGGCGTCCCGCGATTCCGGGCTGTCGCCCTCGACTTCGAGCCACCTGCCGCCCGATTCCAGCCCGCCGCCTACCCGCACACCGCGCCGTCGCCCGCACAACTCCGGAACAACCCAGGCCGCGGTGCACCATCTTCCGGAGTTAGGCACGGCCCGGCGGCGTGTCGCCTCGGGGTTCCGGAGTTATGCGCAGGAGTCACCCTCGCCGCCCCGGCCGCCGCCCGCACAACTCCGGAACAACCCAGTCCGCGGCGCACCATCTTCCGGAGTTAGGCACGGCCCGGCGGCGTGTCGCCTCAGAGTTCCGGAATTGCGGGTGAGCCACGCGGCCGCGGACACTCGGGACGGGCATCCGGAATTGCGCGGGGAGCCAGACGGCCGCAGACGCTCGGGACGGGCATCCGGATTCGCGGAACGGTAGGCTCGCTGCGCATCGGCAGGAGGACCCATGGCACGCAGACGCGACGAGCACGACGACACGCAGCTGCCCGACGACGCCACCGACGAGCAACGCCGCGAGGCCGGCGACCGCCTCCGCGAACGCATCTACGCCACCTTCACCGCCCTCGCCGTGCTGATGGCGCTGAACAGCCACAGCGAGAGCCTCGAACCGCTCAACGTGCTCTACACCCTGCTCATCTCCGTCGGCGGCGTGCTGCTCGCCGGGCTGACGTCCGACCTGGTCGCGCACATGATCGTGCACAACAAGCTGCCGACGGTCGCGGAGTTCCGTCACATGCTGGCCGTCGCATCCCGTGCCCTCGGCGTTCTCGCGGTGCCGGCGATCATGCTGCTGCTCGCCTTCTTCGACGTTGTGACTGCTCGCACCGCAGTCACCGTGGCCCTCGTCTCCCTCATCGTCTCGCTCGCCGTCATCGCCCAGATCGCGGTGAAGCGCACGAATCTCAGCACCGTCAAGCGGCTGATCGTGCTCGTCGTGATCGTCGCGCTCGGCGTCGCCGTGGTGGCACTGGAGTCGCTGGCCCACCACTGACAACGAGGACGCCGTCCGCCGCAGGCACGTCGTCGGCAGGTCGCAGCCGGTCGCCGGCGGCCCGGAGGCGCAGCCACGTCGGCGCGCGCCCGCATGGCCGTGACGCGTGCAAGGATGACGTATGCCGAGCGCACGAACGAAGCCCGACCCGCGAAAGCTGACGGCAGAAGAGGACGACCTCTTCAGCAGCTTCTACCGGATGCGCCGCGGCTTCGACCGAGCACTGGATGCCCAGCTGCAGCGCGACGCCGGCGTCTCGATCTCCGAACTGGAAGTGCTGATGGCGCTGGTCCGCTCCCCCGGTCGCCGGCTGCGCGTGCGCGAGCTCTCGGAGATCACGGGCTGGGAGAAGAGCCGCATCTCGCACCAGGTGACTCGGATGGTCGCCCGCGGCTTCGTCGAACGTCAGGAGTGCGCGGAAGACCTCCGCGCCAGCTACGTGCATCTCACCGGAGAGGGCCGCCGCGTCGTGGTTCGCGTGCTCCCCGAGCACACCGCCACCATCCGGCGCCTGCTGTTCGACGCGCTCACTCCGGAGCAGCAGGAGGAGTTCCGCGAGATCTCCCACCGCATGAACGAGGCGATCGCGGCGGAGCCGGAGGCGTAGCGATGACTCGCACGAACCACCGCGTCGCCGTGCTCGTGCTCGACGGCGCGAAGCCGCTCGATGTCGGCATCCCGGCGCAGGTGTTCTCGAACCGGCCGAGCATGCCGTACGAGGTGCGGGTGTGCGGCGCCGCGCCCGGGCTCGTCACGGGCGGCGACGGCCTCTCGTACCACGTGGCCGACGGCCTCGAAGCGCTCGAGCAGGCCGACACCATCTTCATCCCGGGCTACCGCGAGCCGGCCACGACCGAGCCGGCGGCATCCGTCGTCGCCGCGCTCCAGGACGCCCATGCACGGGGCGCTCGGCTCGCGGCGATCTCGACGGGAGCGTTCGCGCTGGCAGCGGCCGGGCTGCTCGACGGCAAGCGTGCGACGACGCACTGGCACTACACGAAGGCGCTCGAGCGGCGGTATCCGGGCATCCGGGTGGATGAGAACGTGCTGTTCGTCGACGAGGGTGACGTGCTGACCTCGGCCGGGGCGGCATCCGGGATCGATCTGTGCCTGCACCTGGTGCGGCGCGACCACGGCGTCGCACTCTCCAACCACGTGGCGCGGCGGCTCGTGGCGGCGCCGTACCGGAGCGGCGGGCAGGCGCAGTACGTTCCCCGGAGCGTTCCCGAGCCGCTCGGCGACCTGTTCGCGACCACGCGCGAGTGGGCGCTCGAGCACCTCGGGGAGGCGCTCACGCTCGAGGCGCTCGCACGCAATGCGAAGGTGTCGGCACGGACGTTCTCGCGCCGGTTCGTGGAGGACACCGGCTACACGCCGATGCAGTGGGTGCTGCGGGCGCGGGTCGACCTCGCGCGGGAGCTGCTCGAACGCTCGGACCTCGGCGTGGAGCAGATCGCGGCCCGCGTCGGACTCGGCAGCGGGGCGAACCTGCGCCTGCACTTCCAGCGGATCCTCGGCACGTCTCCCACGGAGTACCGGCACACCTTCTCGGCGTGAGGGTGGTGGGAGTGCCCTGGCGTGCTCGGGCGTGCTCGGGCGCGCTCGGGCGTGCTCGGCGATCCGACCTGAGCACGGGAGTCGCACGCGGGGTGCCGGGCGTTGAGTGGTCACTCGTTGTCGCTCGGAGACCGGATTCGGCCTCTCTCGCGACAACAAGTGACCACTCACCGCGAGCGACCCGGGCGCCCCTGTGGAAAACTCGCACTCCGGCACACGAGCGGGGCGCCTGCGCGCCCGTGGCGAGATCCTCGTGCCGCCTGGCGATCAGCGCGGCGAGAATCTTGCGCACACTGTCATCCAAGCCACTGTCGTCTCGGCCGAGCAGCGCACAGCATAGGGACCGGAACGAAAGGAACCCCTATGACCCGCATCGCCATCAACGGCTTCGGCCGCATCGGCCGCAACACCCTCCGCGCCCTGCTCGAGCGCGACAGCGACCTCGAGGTCGTCGCCGTCAACGACCTGACCGCGCCCGAGACCCTCGCCCACCTGCTGAAGTACGACAGCACCCTCGGCCGCCTCGGCCGCCCCGTCGAGGTCGACGGAACGGACCTCGTGGTCGACGGCCGCCGCATCCGGGTGCTCGCCGAGCGCGACCCCGCCGACCTGCCGTGGGCCGAACTGGGCGTCGCGCTCGTGCTCGAGTCCACCGGCCGCTTCACCTCCGCCGAGGCCGCGCGTGCGCACCTCCGGGCCGGTGCCCAGCGGGTGCTCGTGAGCGCGCCCTCCGACGGCGCCGACGTGACCCTCGCCTACGGCGTGAACACCGACGCCTACGACCCTGCCACGCACGTCATCGTCTCGAACGCGTCCTGCACCACCAACGCGCTGGCCCCGCTCGCCTCCGTACTGGATGACCTGGCCGGCATCGAGCACGGCTTCATGACCACGGTCCACGCCTACACGCAGGAGCAGAACCTGCAGGACGGCCCGCACCGCGACCTGCGTCGTGCCCGCGCCGCCGGCGTGAACATCGTGCCGACCACGACCGGAGCGGCGAAGGCCATCGGGCTGGTGCTGCCGAACCTCGACGGCAAGCTGTCGGGCGACTCGATCCGCGTGCCGGTGCCGGTGGGATCGATCGTCGAGCTGAACACCACGGTCTCACGCGAGGTGACCCTCGACGAGGTTCTCGCCGCCTATCGTGCCGCCGCGGACGGGCCGCTCGCGGGCGTGCTCGAGTACGCCGACGAGCCGCTGGTCTCCAGCGACATCACCGGCGAGCCGGCGTCGTCGATCTTCGACTCGGCGCTCACCCGCGTGAGCGGGAAGCACGTGAAGGTGGTCGCCTGGTACGACAACGAGTGGGGCTTCTCGAACCGCGTCGTCGACACGCTCGAACTGCTCGCGCGCGGCTGACCAGCGGCTCGCCCGCGGCGGACCAGCTGCTGACCGGCGGCTCGCCCACGCCCGCAACGGCGGCGCGGTCGGCTCAGTTGATGCAGACCGTGTCGCTGTAGTTGGACGCGGGCGAGCTGGGCGTCGCGCTCGGCGCTGAACCAGAACCGGAACCGGACCCGCCGGCCCCGCCGGACCCGGACCCGCCGCCGGTCGAACCGCCCGCGCTCGGCGCCTTCGGCATGACGCCGTCGTCGCCGAGCACCACGGTCACTGTCTTCACGGAGGCGTCCTGCTGAGCGGTCGCACCAGGCAGGTACGCGGCGACGGCCTTGGCCTGCGCCTCCTGCCCGCTCGGGTACTGGATCACCGTCGTCGCTCGGTCGTTCGCGTCACCGGGCGCGCCGGTGGCGAAGCCCGCCGCCTTGAGCGTGGCGGTCGCCGTTCCGGCCGCGCCGTCCGCCGAGCCGCCGTTGAGCACCGTCACCGCGGTGTCCGCCGGCTTGGCGGCGGTGGCCTTCTCGTAGGCGCTCGGTTCGCCGACGACCTTCTGGATGAAGGCCGGCATCGCGGCGGTGTCCACCTCGACGATCGACAGGTCGCTGCCGTCGACGGTGATGGTCGGGGTGCCCGAGATCGGGATGGTCGCCGACTGGATCTTGCCGCCGGTGAGCCCCTGCATCTGCGCCGCGAGCGAGAGGAAGTTGAGACCGGGGTCGGTCTCGAGCGAGCTGCTCACCGCATCCAGTGTCGTCGACAGTTTGGCGGGATTGAGCAGCGTTCCGGCGGAGAGGAACTTGTGCGCCTCCACCGAGAGGAAATACTGCTGACGCACGACGCGGTCGAGGTCGCCGCGCGGCAGGCCGTGCCGCTGGCGCACGAAGGCCAGCGCCTGGTGGGCATCGAGCGTCGAGATGCCCGCCGGGAACTTCGCGGTCGAGTACGCGTCGTCCACGGCCTGATTGAGGCAGACCTTGATGGGCCCGAGCGCCTTGGCGATGTCGTAGAAGCCGAGCAGCGAGACGCGCACCCAGTGGTCGATCGTCAAGCCCGTGAGGTTCTGGACGGTCTGCACGAGCAGTCGGGCGCCGCCGACGTCGTCGCCGCTCGCGCCTCCGCCGAGCGCGAAGGCCGAGTTGAGCTTGTTCATGCCGTGACCGGGAACGTCGACCCACGAGTCGCGCGGCAGCGAGATGAGCGTCGCCGAGCGACCGTCCGCCGGGATGTGCAGCACCATCATCGTGTCGGTGTTCGTGCCGCCGCCGTCGGCGGTCGTCCCGAGCTGGTTCAGCTCCGCCTGCGACGCGTTGTCGGGGCGGTGGTCGTCGCCGACGAGCAGGATGTTCTGGGCCTGGCCGTCGACGTCGTTGGCCGGCTTGTCCGACGATGAGATCGCATCCACGTGCTTCACGCCGTTGATGAACCGGAAGTAGTTGTAGGTTGCGTAGCCGCCGACGACGACCAGCAGGACGGCGAGACCGAGCGCGGTCCATCCGATGATGCGCTTGGTGCGGCTGCGTCGTTTGCGCGGCTTGCGCCCCCGAGGAGCGCCGGACGCCGGGCCACCGGATCCCGAACCACCCGAATCACCCGACCCCGAGCCACCGGACCCCGACCCTCCGCCGCCGAACGGCGCACCGGGACCGGCCGGCGGTCGACCCCCCGCCGAAGAGCCGGCAGGGCGCGTCGCACGCACGGGCCGGCGCGGGTCGACCGGCGGAACCTGACCGAAGATCTCGGTGGCGGGTTCGCGATCGTCGCGGGGCTCGTCGGGTAGCGGATAATTCGGGCGTCGCACACCGAAACGCTAGAGGGCACTCGCTGCGAAAGGGCTGGCGACCGCGGCGTTTCCCGACGAATCGTCAGCGTGCTCCCAGCCGCGATCAGTCGAACAACCTCCGGAACACGTTCGTGTCTGCGAGGTCTATCAGCTCGTCGCCGCGGCCGGACATGATCGTGCGCAGCGCGTAGAGCGTGAAGCCCTTGACCTGCTCCGCGGTGATCGCCGGCGGGATCGACAGCTCCTGACGCGCGGTCACGACATCGACGAGGGCGGGCCCGTCGTGCTGGAAGGCGGCGCGCAACGCGCCCTCGAGGTCGTCCGGCTTCTCGACCCGCTGGCCGTAGATGCCGATGGCGTTGGCGACGTCCGCGAAGTTCGGATTGTCGAGCCCCGTGCCGAAGTTCACGAAGCCGGCCGCCTTCATCTCCACCTCGACGAAGTTGAGCGACGAGTTGTTGTAGACGACGATCTTCACCGGCAGCTTCATCTGGCGCAGCGTCAGCAGCTCCCCCATCAGCATCGCGAGGCCGCCGTCTCCGGCGAGCGCGATCACCTGCCGACCGGGGAAGGCCGACTGCGCGCCGATCGCGTGCGGCAGCGCGTTGGCCATCGTGCCGTGCGAGAAGGAGCCGATCAGACGCCTGCGCCCGTTCATCTCCAGATACCGCGACGCCCACACGACCGGCGAACCGACATCCGGGATGAACACCGCGTCATCCGTTGCCAGCTCGCTCACCAGCCGCGCCACATACTGCGGGTGGATCGGTGTGCGGTTGCGATCGTTCACCGCGAGGTCGTCCAGACTCTTGCGCGCCTTCGCGTAGTGCGCCGTCGACGAGTCGAGATGCTTGGTCTCGGTGCGGTCCTTCAGCAGCGGCAGCAGCGCCTCGATGGTGTCGCGCACGCTGCCGACGAGCCCGAGGTCGACGGGGGTGCGCCGCCCCAGGTTCTCGCCCCGGATGTCGACCTGGATGATCTTCGCCTTCGACGGGTAGAACTGCTGATAGGGGAAGTCCGTGCCGAGCATGAGCAGCGCGTCGCAGCTCTCCATCGCCCGATAGCCGGACGAGAAGCCGAGCAGTCCGGTCATCCCGACGTCGTAGGGGTTGTCGAATTCGATGAACTCCTTGCCGCGCAGCGCGTGAACGACGGGCGCCTTCAGCTTCTCGGCGATCGAGACCAGCTGCTCGTGGGCCCCCTCCGTGCCCGCCCCGCCGAGGATGGTGACCTTGCGGGCCGAGTTGAGCAGATCGGCAGCGGCCTTCAGTTCAGGATCGGTCGGCCGGGTGACGCGCGGCGAGAAGGTGATCGGCGCGGACTTGCGACGGCCGACGCTCTCTTTCAGGAACACCTCGCCGGGGATGACGACCACGGCGACCCCGCGGCGTTCGACGGCGGTGCGCATGGCGATCTCGAGCACGCGCGGCAGCTGCTCCGGGATGCTCACCAGTTCGGTGTACACGCTGCACTCGCGGAACAGATCCTGCGGGTGCGTCTCCTGGAAGTAGGTGCTGCCGATCTCGGGCCCGGGGATCTGCGCGGCGATCGCCAGCACGGGCACCCGACTGCGGTTCGCGTCGTAGAGCCCGTTGATGAGGTGCAGGTTGCCCGGCCCGCAGCTTCCGGCGCAGACGGCGAGCTCCCCGGTCAGCGCCGCTTCGGCCGCCGCCGCGAAGGCCGCGGCCTCCTCGTGCCGCACGTGCTGCCAGGCGATCGTCCCCGCGCGCCGCAGCGCGTCGGTGAAGCCGTTGAGCGAATCGCCTGGAAGCCCGTAGACCCGCTTCACCCCCGCATCCCGGATGATCTCGACGATGGTGTCTGCGACGGTCGGCATAGGACCCCTCCTGAGCATTGGTCGTACGCAATGAACATACGCCCGGCCCCCGCGCGGCGTCAGGGGTATTGCCGCGGCCCGCACATCCGTTCACAATCGCCCCATGACGAACCGTATTGATTACTTCGAGATCGGGACTCCCGCGCCGGAAGCGACGAAGACCTTCTACTCCGGGCTGTTCGGCTGGGAGATCGGGCCGCCGTCGGAGGCGCACTACAGCATGGTCGACGGCGGCGCCGGCGGCCTCTGGGACACGACGGCGATGGGCGGCGGCTCGTGGGCGATCTTCTACGTGCACGTCGACGACGTCTCCGACGCCGTGGCGCGGGCGGAGGAGCTCGGCGCCACGATCGCCCTGCCGGTCATCGACAACGGCGACATCACCTTCGCGCACCTGGTCGACCCGCTCGGCAACCGCTTCGCGGTGTGGCGCCCGAACAACACCGACTGACCGGACGCCCGGCGGGCCGAAGCACGCCCGTTCCGCGCGGGGGACGACTGGACTGTCCACTGGAACGATCCATTACGGTGTGTGTAACCGGTCACGGTCTTCGTGTTCCGGCCTGCATCGCCAACGTCCCCCGTAGTTCCGCCGGCCCCACCGCAGGAGTCTTCTCGCATGGTCAAACAGGCGCGCGCTCGAGCGACGCGAGACGCCATCATCCGGGGCGCCGCCGAGGTCTTCGAGCGCAACGGATACGGCATCGCGTCGATCAGCGACATCGCGTCGGCCGCAGCCGTCACCAAGGGCGCCCTGTACTTCCACTTCCAGTCGAAGGACGACCTGGCGCACGCCGTGATCGCGCGCCAGCACGAGCTCGCTTTCAGCGCGGGTGCTCTCGTGCTCGAGCAGGGCCGGCCCGCGCTCGAGTCGATGGTGTTGCTGTGCGCAGGCCTCGGCCGCCAGCTCGTCACCGATCCGGTGGTGCAGGCGGGGATCCGGCTGACCACCGAGGTGTCGAATTTCGAACGCCCGGTCGCAGACCCCTATGAAGACTGGCTGAACACGTTCGAGGAGCTGGCGCGGCGCGCGATCGAGGAGGGCGACATCGCGCCGACCGTCGACCCGGCGATGCTCGCGCACTTCATCATCCCGGCGTACACCGGCATTCAGCTCGTGTCCGCGACGCTCGCCGATCGCACCGATCTCCTGCAGCGCATCCGGGAACTGTGGATCGTGCTGCTGCCCGGAATCGTGCCGGCCGATCGTCTCGACGCTCTGCGACGTCTTCCCGACCTGATCCCCGCATCGGCCTGAGCGCCCACGGACCGTCACACCCCCAATTTGTGACGGTCGACGTGGACACCGGACCGTGGATATCAGACTAGTGCACGCAACCGGACGAACGGTATGTTTACACACCGTTCCCCCAGCTGTCCGCCGACGAGCCGAATGCTGAGCATCCTACGGTCCTCGCCGTGTCGCACGCGGCCCGTCGCTACACTGACCCCGGAGGATCACCGCGGGGGGCGCGGTTCCTCCGCCGGGGAGGAACGACATGGCACGGACGCGCATCGACAAACGGGTGACGATGAGACTCGTCTACATCGATTTCTGGTCGAGCCTCAAGCTGTCGTTCCTCGTCTCGCTCTGCGTCGCCGCCGTCACGATCCTGGTCGCGCTGCTCGGCTGGAGCGTCCTCGACAAGACCGGCATCATCACCTCGGCACGGGTGCTCTTCACCGACATCGGCGGAGACCGCGCCACGGACCTCTTCGCGGGCCTGACGTTTCAGGGTGTGCTGAGCTTCACCCTCGTCGTCGCACTGCTGGAGCTCATCGTCGTCACAGCCCTGGGGGCGGTGTTCGCCGCGCTGTTCAACCTCGCCTCGCGGGTGACGGGCGGCGCCAAAGTGAAGTTCGCCAACAAGGACTGAACCACGACCTGTCAACGCGTGACGCGGTGGCGTTCGAGCCCTTCGACGAGCAGTGTCACGCCGAAGGTGAACGACTGCGCCTGCTCGCCGCCGGCATCCAGAGCATCGGGCACCGCGCCGTCGGGCAGCACGCCCAGGCTGTCGTACTGCAAACGCTGCTGTTCGTGCGAGACGTGGCCGAGCACGAAATGCACGAGCGCGGTCGCGGCGCGACGGCTCGTCTCGGCGTCGAAGCCACCGGACTCGATCGCCGCCGTCAACCGCTCGCCCGGGCCGGATGCGCCGAGACCGAGGGCGAGTGTGCTCGAGACGACCTCGGCGCCGTCGCGATAGGCGAGGAGGCCGTCGCGCAGACTCTCCGCCTCGGAACGCGTACGAGCCGCCCAGTCCCGCTCGCCGGCCCGTGAGGCGTCATCCGACGCGTCACGCGGGGCGACGATCCGGTCGGCGAGTTCGGCGAGAAGCGACTGCTTGTTCGGGAAGTGCCAGTAGAGCGCGCTCGGCTGCACGTCGAGAGCGGCCGCCAGGCGGCGCATCGTCAGGTCGGGGAGCCCGTACTCATCGAGGATGCGCAGGGCCGTCTCGGCCACATCGTCGCGGGAGTGCCGCCCGCTTCTGCCTGCGCTTTCGTTCGCTGCCACACGCCCACTATAGTGAACGCTGTTCAGGTGAACGGTGTTCAGGTGAACAGCGTTCAGGAATCGCCCGGAGAAACAGGAGCCCGATGAACAGCCGCTTCCGCATCGACGCCACCGACATCGCGCGCATCGCGGTGTTCGCCGCCATCGTCGCCGTCCTCGGCCTCGGCGGTGGGTTTACCGTGCTCGGCGCCGTGCCGATCACCGCTCAGACGCTCGGCGTGATGCTGGCCGGGGCCGTGCTCGGGCCGTGGCGCGGTGCGCTGTCGATGCTGGTCTTCCTCGCACTGGTCGCACTCGGCCTCCCCCTGCTGTCCGGCGGCCGTGGCGGCATCGGCGTGTTCGCGGGGCCGTCGGCCGGCTACCTCGTGGGATGGGTGGTCGGCGCCTTCGTGATCGGTGCGATCGTCCACGCGCGCGGTCGCCGCCTCACCTGGGTGCGCACCAGCATCGGCGTGCTCGTCGGGGGCATCCTCACCATCTACGCGTTCGGCATCCCCGTGCAGGCGTTCGTGACCCGCCTCCCCCTCGCGGAGACCGCGCTGCAGAGCACCGTCTTCCTTCCGGGCGATCTGATCAAGGCGGTCATCGCGGTCGCGATCACGATGACCCTCGCCCGGGCCTACCCGCGCGCCTTCCGCTCGGCGACCGCCCGGACGGCGGCGCTGCCGGCGTCCGCGACCCCGGCAACCGCGAACTCGGCAACCGCGAATTCGGCGAGCGACTCCGTCGCGGACGCGCCCGATCACGCGGCGGACGGATCGCACACCCGGTGACGGCGCGCATCCGACCCGGCGAGATCGTCCCGCTGAGGGGCGACGCGGCGACGGTCATCGCAGCGGCCCTCGCCGTGCACGACCGGGGCGGCATCCCGCTGATCGGCGACGACCGCCGGCCCCGCGAGCAGTGGGCGCGCGTCGAGGAGCTGGCCGCCCGCGCCGGCGCTCGGCCGGGTCTGGGCTGGGCCGCACTCACCTCCGGCACGACAGGGACGCCGCGCATCGTCCTGCGCACCGCCGATTCGTGGGCATCGTCCTTCGCTGCGGTCGACGCCCTGCTCGACCGCCGGCCGGATGACGTGCTCTTCCTCCCCACACCCCCCGCGTCGTCGATGACGCTGTTCTCGATCGCGCATGCGCACGCCACAGCGCTGGCCGTCGTGCTCGGAGGCGGAGGCGCGGTCACGCCGGGGCCCGCACGCGACACGACGCTCTTCCACGGCACTCCGGGAGCGCTGCTGTCGGTGATCGAAGCGATCGAGTCCGGGTCGCCCTCGCGCCTCCGTTCCGCCCTCGTCGGCGGAAGCGACCTCGCTGCGTCGACGCGCGAGCGTGCCGAGCGCCTCGGCATCCGGGTCGTCGCGTACTACGGTGCCGCCGAGCTCTCCTTCGTCGCCGTCGACCGGGGCGACGGGCTCCGGCCCTTCCCCGGCGTCGAGGTGCAGGTACGCGATGACGTGCTCTGGGTGCGCTCGCCCTACGTCGCGGCCGGCTATCTCACCGACGGGCCGCAGACCGACGGTTCGGAGACCGACAGTCCGGTGACCGACGGACCGTTCCGCACCGACGATGACGGCTGGTGCACCGTCGGCGACCGCGCGGCGCTCGACGGCGACAGGATCACCCTGCTCGGACGCCGCGACGACGCCATCCTCACGGCGTCGGCGACCGTGATCCCCGGGGAGGTGGAGGCGGCCATCCGCTCTCTCCCGTGGGTCGGCGACGCCGTGGTGTTCGGGATGCCGAACGCGACGATCGGATCGCTGGTCGCCGCGGTCGTCGAGCCCGCCGCCGGTCGCGCGGTCCCCGCCCTGAGCACGGTGCGTGCACAGGCCGACGCGGTGCTCAGTCACACGCACCGGCCGCGCCGCTGGTTCGGGATGAGCGAACTCCCGCGCACCGCGTCGGGGAAGCCCGCCAGGGCGGCGATCGTCGCCCGGGTGCTGGCGGGGGAGGTGACGCCCCTTGGCGAGCTCGACCGCTGATCCCGTGATCGTCGCCGCGCGCCGCACGCCGATCGGCACGCGTGGACGAAGCCTGCGCTCCGTCACGGTGGAACAGCTGGCGGCGCCCGTCATCCGGGCCCTCGTCGACGACGGCGCCGACGCGCTCGGCGGGCGCCGGCCGGTCGCCGATGTCGTACTCGGCAACTGCATGGGTCCCGGAGGCAATCCCGCGCGGGTCGCCGCACTCGCGGCGGAGCTCGGCTCTGGCGTGCCAGGGATGACCGTCGACCGTCAATGCGGCAGCGGCCTGGCCGCCATCGTGGAGGCCGCGACCGCGATCCGGGCCGGCGACGAGCGGATGCGCGTCGCAGGCGGTGTCGAGAGCGCCTCGACGGCCCCCGTGCGCTCCATCGACGGCGTCGCCTACGAGCGCGCTCCGTTCGCGCCGCAGGGAACGCCGGATCCCGACATGACGCTGGCCGCCGACGACCTCGCCCGGGCGTTCGGGCTGAGCCGCGAGCGTCAGGACGCCTACACCGCCCGCAGCCACCGCCGCGCGCGGGTGGCGCTGGACCGCGGCGCCTTCGACGAGGAGCTCGTTCCGCTCGCGGCCCTCACCGCCGACGACGCGATCACGACCGTCGAACGCCTGCTCCCCCGCTTCCCTCCGCTGTTCGACGGCGGCAGCGTGACGGCCGGCAATTCCTGCCGCGTCAACGACGGGGCAGCCGCGGCGCTCATCGTTCCCGGGCGCGTCCGTGGGGACGCGCCCGGCCTCGCCCTGCGAGCCCACGCGACGGTCGGCTGCGACCCCGCGCTCCCCGGGCTCGGAGCCGCGCCCGCGATCGCCGCCGCACTCGATCGCTCGGGCCACCGGCTCGCCGACGTCGCCGCGTTCGAGATCGTCGAGGCGTTCGCCGCGCAACTGCTCGCCGTGCTGACCGAGCTCGGCCTCCCCGATACGGATGCCCGGGTCTGCGCCGACGGCGGAGCGCTCGCACTCGGGCATCCGTGGGGCGCGAGCGGTGCGGTCAGTGTCGTCAGACTATTCTCGCGGCTGGTGCGCGCCGGCGCCCCTGCCGGCACGGTGGGCGTCGCCGCCGCGTCGATCGGCGGCGGGATGGGCGTCGCCGCGGTCTTCGAGGTGGTGCGATGACCGCCATCGAGCTGCGCGACGTGACCGTACGACTGGGCGACCGGGTCGCCCTCGACCGGGTGAGCCTCAGCCTCGATCACCGGCGGATCGCCGTGATCGGCACCAACGGATCGGGCAAGTCGACCTTCGCCCGCCTCCTCGGCGGGCTGGTCACCACGGAGTCCGGATCGGCCTCGGTGCTGGGGATCGATCCCGCGCACCGGTCGACGGAGCTCCGCCGCCGGGTCGGCTTCGTCTTCAGCAACCCCGACGCCCAGATCATCATGCCGACGGTCGCCGAAGACGTGGCGTTCTCGCTCCGGGGCGAGCGCCTGCCCAAGGCGGAATCCGTCGCCCGGGTCGCCGCAGCCTTGGAGCGATTCGGGCTCGGGGCACTCGCCGACCAGGCCGCGCACGACCTCTCCGGCGGCCAGAAGCAACTGCTCGCGCTGTGCGCCGCCCTCATCCGGGAGCCGTCGCTGGTCATCGCCGACGAGCCGACCGCCTACCTCGACGCGCGCAACAGCCGCCAGATCGCCGATCACCTGCTGTCGGATGCGGGCCACGACCTCGTGCTCGTCACGCACGACCTCCGGATGGCCGCGCGCTGCGATGTCGCCGTGCTCTTCGACGCAGGCAGGGTGGTGGCCTCCGGGCAGCCGGATGCGGTGATCGAGCACTACGAGGCGCTGCTGTCATGCTGACCCTCTATCGTCCGGGCACCGGCTGGCTGCATCGCGCGCCCGCCGGTCCGAAGGCAGCCGTGCTGCTCGTGCTGGTGGTCGCGGTGACGCTGCTCCCGTCGACCCTGGCCGCGGCCTCCGTCGCCGCGCTGGTCACGACGGCGAGCTATCTGATCGGGGGGCTCGGCTGGCGCGTGCTCGGCCGGCAGGTGGTCTCCGTGCGCTGGGTGATCGTGATCACGCTCGGCGCTCAGCTCGTCTTCCTGACGCCGGAGGTGGCCGTGGCGAACAGCACGCGCGTGCTCGCCGCCATCCTGATCGCGGGTCTGCTGGTGCTGACGACCCGGGTCGCCGACCTGCTCGACGCCGTCGAACGCGGGCTGCGGCCGTTCGAGCGCATCGGGGTCGACGCCGAACGCGTCGCGCTGGTGCTCGCCGTCTCGATCACGACGATCCCCGTGCTGGCGCGGCTCGCGGCCGGCGTGCGGGAGGCCCAGAAGGCGCGCGGCGTGCGCGTCGGTGTCGCCGGCTTCGTGATCCCGTTCCTGGTCGTCTCCCTCAAGCACGCCGACGAGCTGGGCGAAGCCCTGACCGCTCGCGGCGTGCGCTGAACGGCGTGCGCTGAACGGGATACGGTGAACGGGATGCTCATCCACGGCCCCACGATCGACGACCAGACCCGCTGCGTGCACTACGGCGGGCCGCTCGACGTCATCGCGATCAAGTTCCGCTGCTGCGGCGACTACTACCCGTGCCACCTCTGCCACGCCGAGACGGCGGGGCATCCGGCCGAGCAGTGGCACCTCGACGAACGCGGCGAGCGGGCCGTGATCTGCGGCGTGTGCGACACCGAACTGACCATCGACGAGTACCTCGCCGTCGACGCCTGCCCGGCATGCGCCGCCGACTTCAACCCCGGCTGCCGGCTGCACACGCACCTCTACTTCGAGACCGCCTGACCGGAGCCCCCGGGGCCGGCCGCAGCCGTCGTCCAGACCCCGATGGAATAATGTGCGGATGGTCTCCGGCTCCGAGCATCCGCGCGTCACGCACTTCAACGACTGCGCCTTCGTGGGCCGCGCACTCGTCGGCGCCGCCGCGCGCGCCGGGCTGACGTGGAAGTACGTCGGCCCGGAAGCGGTCCGTCCCGCTGCCGGCTTCCGCGGCGGGTCGCACCTGCCGGGTGAGCTCCCCTACATCCTGCGTCACGAACGCGTCGCCCTGACGAGCGACGTGGTTCATGTGCACTACGCGACGTCTGTTCCGCTCCTCCAGAAGCCGTACATCCCGAAGCGCCCCTACGTGCTGCACCTGCACGGCACCGACATCCGGCGCCAGTGGAAGGCGCCGGAGACGCACGACCTCATCCAGCGGGCGATCGATGGCGCGAGCGCGGTCTACTACCCGAATCTCGACACCGCCGAGGCGGCGACGACCGCGCGGCCGGATGCCGTCCACATGCCGATCATCGTCGACACGGCCATCCTGCCCGCCTGGAGGCCGTCGTCGGAGTCCGGCAGCCCGACGGTGTTGTTCGTGTCGCGGTGGGATGACTCCAAAGGCGTCGAGAATCAGCTCGCGGTCGCGCACGCCCTCCGGGCCGCTCTGCCGCAGGATGCCCGCCTGCTCGGTCTCGACTGGGGCCCGGGAGCACCGGCCGCCGCCGAGGCCGGTGTCGAGCTGGTCCCGCGCCGTTCGCACGATCGCTTCCTCGACCTCATCGCCGGGGCCGATGTGGCCGTCGCGCAGTCGTCGGGAGTCCTGGCGACGAGCGAGCTGGAGGCGATGGCGATCGGTCCGGCGGTGCTGGTCCCGGTCCCGTCGATCGCTGACGACGGCGACCCGGCACCGGTGCTGACGGGAACGGTGGACGAGGTGGTCGAGCAGACGATGGACGTGCTCCGTGATCCACGTGCGGCATCCGTCGCCCTCGGCGGTCGTGCCTGGGTCGAGAAGAAGCACACCGGCGACCGCTGGGTCGCCGAGCTCGAGCGCGTGTACCGCGCGGCCGCTACGCGCTGACCCGGCGCGTACCGGCAGCACCCGGCGGACGCCGAGCCGGCGCATGGGAGAATTCTCCTGTGACCGCGCGCCCCTCCCTCCTGATCCTGTCGTTCTCGCCGATCCGTTCGGATCCACGCGTCCTCAAGCAGGTCCAGCTCTTCACGCCGCACTACGACGTGACCACCTGCGGCTACGGCGATGCCCCCGACGGCGTCGTCGAGCACATCGAGATCCCTCGCGAGGCGCGCGCCTGGGTCGACGACAAGGTCGGAATCGCCACCCGGCAGTACAAGCGCGCGTACTGGAACACGCAGGCGGTGAAGGACGCCGTCCCCAAGCTCGCCGGCCGCTCGTTCGACGGCGTGCTGGCCAACGACCTGAACGCCGTGCCCCTCGCGCTCTCGCTCGATGCGAAACACGGCGTGCACGGCGATCTCCACGAGTTCGCGCCGAAGGAGAAGGACGACGACCTCACCTGGCGGCTCACGGTCGCGCCCTACATGCGCTGGCTCTGCCGCACGTACCTCCCGCGGCTGCGTTCGATCACGACCGTGGCGCGCGGCATCGCCGACCGATACGAGTCCGACTACGGAGTGAAGGTCGGCGTGGTGACCAACGCGGCGCCGTACGCCGATCGCACCCCGCAGGAGGTGCATGCACCGATCCGTCTCATCCACTCTGCCGCCGGCCAGCGCTACCGCAAGCTCGAGAACTTCATCGAGCTGATGAAGGACGCACCGTCCAACGTGACGCTCGACATGATCGTCATGCCCAACGAGCCGGACTACGTCGCCGAGTTGAAAGAGCAGGGCCGCGGCGTTCCCGGGCTCACCTTCCGCGATCCCGTGCCGTACGACAGGCTGGTCGAGACGCTGGCGGAGTACGACGTCTCGATGACGTTCCTGCCGCCCACCAACTTCAATCTCGCGCATGCGCTGCCCAACAAGTTCTTCGAGGCCGTGCAGGCGCGTCTCGGCCTGATCATCGGGCCGTCGCCGGAGATGGCGTCCATCCTCGGCGAGTACGGACTCGGCGAGGTCGTGCCCGACTTCAGCGTCGCGTCACTGCGCACGGTCGTCGCTCAGCTGACGCCGGAGAAGGTCGCCGGGTGGAAGCAGGCAGCGGATCGCGCGGCCAAGGACCTCTCGGCCGAGGAGCAGCAGAGCGAGTGGGTGCGCGCCATCGCCGAACTGTTCGCGGCGCCCGCCACGGCCACCGGAACGGCCTGACGCGTCGCAGCGCCCGTCACCGAGACGGGCGGACCAGGGCCGATGCGATCATGAAGCGCGGCGGCCCCTCGACCGCCAGCATGCCGCGGATGCCACGCGTGACCAGGGTCGCCGGATGCCCGAACCGGCGTCGGGCGCGCAACGTCGCGGTGACCACCGAGACGTCGGCGCGCCCGTCCGCAATGGCATCGAGGGCCCGGCGGTCCGCGACCGAGAAGGGGCGCTCGAAGCCGGGGGCTTCGCGCTCGAGCAGCTGGACGAGGTCGGCCGCGAACGTCTGATCATCGCCGTCCCACTCGCCGGAGGCGATGCGCGCGAGCACGGCCGCGAACACGTGGATGCGCACGATCTTGATCGCCAGCGCCCTCCGCGAGGGCAGCGGCAGGGCCGAGAACCACGGGTCGGCGAGCAGCTCGTCGACGAAGGCGAACTCCACCCGCAGGGGCCGGGACGTCATGCTCACGCGGGTCTCCGCGTCCGCGCCCACAACGTAGGCCGGAGCCCCGCCGGCGTACCGCACGACACCGTCGAACCAGAGCTTGGCGCTGAAACTCTGGTCTTCGCCCGTACGCAGCCCCGCGGGGAAGCGCAGACCGAGGCGTTGCACGGCCTCCGTCCGGATCAGCCCGAGCGGAGCGGTGCGGTACGCGAGACGGTCCTTCACCGCGTCCAGGTCCCCTCGACGGAACGGCCTCTTCGGCGGCGTGCGCACGGTTGCGCCGTTCGCGTGCTTCTGCGGCGGGATCACCGCATCCGCTCGGCCGCCGTCGGTGTGCTTCTCCCACGCGACGAGCGCACCCGGCTCGAGCACGTCGTCCGATCCCATGATGGCGACGTAGGGCGCGGTCGCGGCGGCGATGCCGGCCGCGAACGGACCGGCAGCGCTCGGGATGCCGTCGCGGAGCTCGAGGAAGCGCACGTCTCGCGCGAGCTCCTCCGGCACGACCGCCCGGATCTCCGCCTGATCGATGTTGTGGCACACGACCGTGATGCGCAGCTCGGCGCCGCCGCGCACGTCGAGTCCCGATTCGGTCAGCGAGCGGATGGCCCGGGCGACCGGTCGTCGCGCGTCGTGCACGGCGATGACCGCATCGATTCGAGGTGTCGTCACCACGACGCTCCGGCGTTCAGTCGATCATGCCGGCGAGCTCGGCCTGCCGGGCGAAATCGGGAACGGCCGCGACGAGTTCGTCGAACGTGCCGCTGGCCGCGACGCGACCGTCGGCCATGTAGTAGATCTGATCGGCGTGTCGGATGGTGGAGAGCCGGTGCGCCACGAGGATGACGGTCACCTTGCCGTGCAGTTCGCGGATGGCTGTCGCCACGGCCGCTTCGGTCGCACTGTCGAGCGCACTGGTCGCCTCGTCCATCACCAGGACGAACGGGTCGGCGTACAGCGCCCTGGCGATGCCGAGGCGCTGGCGCTGGCCGCCGGAGAGGGCGAGCCCGCGCTCGCCGATCGGGCCGTCGAGCCCGCCGGCGCGCGACTCGATGGTCTCCCACAGCTGCGCCTGCTCCAGCGAGGCCTTCGCACGGTCGCGGTCGACGTCCTGCGACCAGGTGAGCGCGACGTTCTGCCCCACTGTCGCGTCGAACAGGGAGACATCCTGAGGCACGTAGCCGACCCGGGAGTGCCACGCCGACGCGACGTGGCGCAGCGGGGTCCCGTCGATCGCGATGGTGCCCGACGTGGGATCGACGAGGCCGAGGATCAGGTCGACCAGGGTGGATTTGCCGGCGCCCGACGAACCGACGAACGCGACGGTGGAACCGAACGGGATGGTCAGCGACACATTGTCGAGGGCGAGGGGTGCATCGGCCGAATAGCGGAAGCTGACGTCGTCGAGCACCAGCGTGGTCGGATGCTCGGGCAGGTGCCCGGAATCGAGACCGTTCTGCGCCGCCTTGCCCTGAGCCTCCATGACGCGGATGTCGTCGATCACGTTGCGAGCGTGGGGCAGGTTGGCAGACGTGCCGGCCACGACGGCCTGGAATCGGGTTATCGACGGCGCCATGCGGAAACCGGCGAGGCTGAAGATCGAGACCGCCGTCACGGCAGCGGTCATGCTGCCGCCGCCGGTGAGGAAGCCGACCACGCCCACCAGCACGAAGCCGCCGATGAGGGCCGTCTCGAGGATGTAGCGCGGCACGTTGTTGAGGAACTGGATGTTCGCACGAGCACGCGACGTGCGCACGCGGTTGGCGTGCACCACCTCCTGCACCTCGGCCGACTTGTTGCGCAGGGTCACCTCTTTGAGCGCCCCGATCACCTCGGTGAGCAGACGGGAGACCGTGTAGGAGTAGTCGCGGTTGACGCGCCCGGCGATCTGCGACTGGCGCGAGATCCAGAAGTAGAGCACGAGACCGACGAGCCCGAGGTAGACGAGCGCGGTGATCGCGATCGCGGGCTGCGAGATCATCAGCACCAGCAGCACGACGACGAAGGTCGCTGCCTCGCCGATCAGCGAGAACGCGGGGAGCAGAACGCCCGCGATGGTGTTCGCGATTCCCCAGTCGGCGAGCCGGACGACATCGGAGGAGTTGCGCTTGAGTCGCTCGACCCAGGGAGCCGCCAGGTACGCGGCCAGCAGGCGGTCGCCGATCTCCAGTTCGTACGAGGCGAAGCGACGGGTCGCCGAGAACTGCAGCAGCGAGGCGAGCACGCCCTTGAGGATGACGACGAAACAGATCAGGACGAGCAGCCAGATCAGGCTCGACGTCGAGATGGTGCCGACGACCGGGAGGGTCAGCGGCTGATTGGAGATGAGCGGCGTCATCACCACGGCCAGCAGGCCCAGCGAGAAGGCGTCGAGCACCGAGAGCAGCCCGAGCAGCCACGAGTACATCTTCAGGTAGCGGCGCCCGGACGGCGGGAGAAGCGGGAGCAGGTCGCGCAGCGTGCGAATCAGAGCCTTCACGACGCGCGTCGCCTGTCCGGAGCCGCGCTGCCGTCCAACTCGATGATCAAAGGTCGTCTGTGCACCAGAACAAACTACACACTCCGCCTGAGCGAGCGCCCACCGGAACCGACGCCCACGGCCGGGTGGGCGGGCGACGGTGCTGTCTCAGCCACGGGGGCCGCTGCCGCCGACGACCTCCGCCCGCGGAAACGTCCAGCCGCCCTCGAGCACGGCGCGATGCGGGCGGTACATCCGCACCACGTAATTCCAGCCTGGTGTGATCGGCAGCTGGTTGGGGGCGTCGCCGGGCTCACCGCCGAACTGCACCGTGATCGTGCCGTCGTCGTTGCGCACAGCGGTGAGGTTGTTGATCGAGTACGCGTGCTGCTCGTTGCGCTCGAAGTAGCCGTCCGCGTTGTAGACGCTGATCGACCAGAAGCCGTGCACCGGCACATCCCCCACCGTCAGCCGGTATGGAGTGCTGCCGTCGGCCTGCTCCGGGAACACGGACATGTAGCGCGCGTCCCGCGGCGGATTTCCTCCCCAGCCGCCGGCCGTCCCGATCAGGTGCCGGAGCGGGTTCACCTCGACCCTGGTGCCGAACGACGCACCCGGTAGATAAGCGAGCGCTGGACTCATCCGCCGGAGGGTGTCGCGCACGATGCCGAGCGATGCCTGATCCCAGTTCGGCGCCTCCAGGGGCGCGCCGACGACGGGGGTGTCGATCCGGATGGCGTCCTGCAGCGCGTGCACGGCGGCCACGTCGTCGGCGTTCTCCGGGTCGACGAGGGTGCGCACCACGATGCCCGCGTATCGCGTTCCGATGAGTTCGCGCGTGAAGGTGTGCGGTCCGGCGCCGTAGACGCACCCGGTGGTGTAGTGGTCCTGGCTGAGAGGCATCAGCGACAGGAAGCGTCCGTCCGAGTCCGGCAGGTGCACGGTGACCGGACCCGCCTCCACGTCGACCACCCCCGACGAGTAGAGCGTGTCGCGGTTCATCCGCACGACGGACTGCTCCTCCACCCGCGTCGGCACGCGTGCGTGGTGCAGCACCCCCACCCCCGACCGCCCTGCGGCCTTGCGGAAGTACGTGTCGCTCTCGGCCCGGACGAAGTTGTCGACCGTGACCGCCACGGACGTCTCCGACCCCGTGCTCATGCGATGACTGTAGACCCGGGCGGGCATCCGGGGCCAGAGTGGGTGCAGGGGGATCAGCGCGGGCGGGCGAGAGGATCCAGCCATGAAGATCGCCATCATCGGCACCGGACGGGTCGGCCGCACCCTCGCCGCCGGATTCGCGACGGCCGGCCACGAGGTCGTGCTCGGCTCGCGCGATCCGGACGACCGCGGCGACGCGCCCGCGCCCATCCTGTCGGCCGCGGACGCCGTGGCCGGCGCCGACATCGTGGTCGACGCGATCCCCGGCAACGTCGCCGTGCCGAACCTCCGCGAGCTGGGCAGGTCCGCCCTCGACGGCACGATCCTGATCGATGTCGGCAACGCCCTCGACGAGCGCTACGGCCTGGTGTATCCGAACGCGAGCCTCGGTGCCGCCCTCCAGGCGGAGTTCCGGCACACCCGGGTCGTGAAGACACTGAACACCGTGAGCGCTCCCCTGATGACGCGGCCGAAGGACCTGCCGCCCACCACCGTCTTCCTCTCGGGCGACGACGCCGAGGCGAAGGCGATCGTGGGCGGCCTGCTCGGCGACCTCGGCTGGAGCGCCGAGAACCGCATCGACCTGGGCGGCATCGACACCGCCCATGGACCGGAGCTCTACGTCTTCCTCTCGATGGAGATCATGCGCGCGGTCGGAACGCCGCTGTACGGGATCTCCGTGGTGAGCGGCCCGCGTCCGGTGACCTGACCGCGCGCTGCGCCTGCGCATCGGCTCAGATCCAGGTGCCGAACCGGCGGATGTACCGGGTCTTGAGCAGCTGGGTGAGCAGGCAGTAGGCGGCGAGCGTCGCGAGCAGCCAGGGGAAGTAGGTCCACGGCAGCGCGACGAGCCCGAGCCCGGCGCCCCAGCCGGTGAACGGAAGCACGAGGCCGAAAACGCAGACCGCTCCGGTGGCCAGCAGCACCGGCAGACTCGCCCGCGACTGGAGGAGCGGGAGGCGCCGGGTGCGCAGCATGTGCACGACGAGCGTCTGCGAGATGATCGACTCGATGAACCAGCCCGACTGGAACAGTGCGGCATGCTCGGGGCTGTTCGCCGCGAACACGAACCACATCAGCGCGTAGGTCGTGATGTCGAAGATCGACGAGATCGGCCCGATCCGGATCATGAAGCTCGACAGGCTCTTCGACTCCCACCGGCGCGGGTCCTTCAGCTCGTCCTCGTCAACGTCGTCCCACGGGAGGGTGAGCATCGACAGGTCGTAGGCGAGGTTCTGCACCAGCACGACCAGCGGGATCATCGGGATGAACGGGAGCAGGGCACTGGCGATGAGCACCGAGAACATGTTGCCGAAGTTCGACGACGCGGTCATCGAGATGTACTTCATGGTGTTCACGAAGGTTCGACGGCCCTCGACCGCTCCGCCCTCGAGCACGGTGAGGTCCTTCTCGAGCAGGATGATGTCGGCGGACTCCTTGGCGATGTCCACCGCGGTGTCCACGGAGATGCCCACGTCGGCGACCCGGAGCGCCGGAGCGTCGTTGATGCCGTCGCCGAGGAAGCCGACCGTGTGGCCGTTGGCCCGCATCGCTTCGACGATGCGGGCCTTCTGGGTGGGATTCACCTTGGCGAAGACCGCGGTGTCGTCGGCGAGCGCGCCCAGCTCATCGAGCGTCAGGTCGTCGAGCTCGCTGCCGAGCACGATGCGGCCGGCATCGATGCCCACCTCACGGCACACCGTCGCCGCGACCTGCGGATTGTCCCCGGTGATCACCGTGACCGCCGTGCCGTGCCGGCGCAGGCTGGCGATCGCTGCACCGGCCGACGCTTTGGGCGGGTCGAGGAAGGCGAGGAAGCCCACCAACGTCATCCGCTCCTCGTGCTCGCGGGTGTACTCGTAGTGCTCCTCGTCCTCGTCGGGGACGACCGAGCGGATCGCAACGGCGAGCACGCGCATCCCGAGCTCGTTCTGCTCGGCGACGAGCGCGTCGAGGGCGGCCAGGCGGTCCTCCGTGAGGTCGAGTTCCTCGCCGTCCGCGAGTTCCGAGGTGCACTGCGCGAGCACTTCTTCGACGGCGCCCTTGGTGATGATGAGGTGGGAGAAGCCGTCGTCGACGACCACGGACATCCGACGCCGCTCGAAGTCGAAGGGCATCTCGTCGACCAGCGTGTACTCCCGGCGCACGCGGTCGAGCTCGTGCGGGCCGGCGGCGGCCACGATCGCCGAGTCGAGCAGGTTGCGCAGCCCGGTCTGGAAGTGCGCGTTCGCCGTGGCGTAGCCGAGCGTCGTCTCGCTCGAGCGTCCGGCGACGTCGAGGTGCCGCTCGAGCGCGATCCGGTCTTCGGTGAGCGTGCCGGTCTTGTCGGTGGCGAGCACATCCATTGCGCCCAGGTTCTGGATGCTGTTGAGCCGCTTGACGATCACCTTGCGCGCTGCCAGGTACTTCGCGCCCTTCGCGAGGTTGGCCGTGACGATCAGCGGGAGCATCTCCGGGGTCAGGCCCACCGCGGTCGTAACTCCGAAGAGGAAGGCGCTGGTCCAGTCCTTGGTGAGCCCGTTGATGACGAACACCACCGGGACCATCACGAGCATGAACCGGATGAGCGTGAAGCTCACCTTTTTGATGCCGACGTCGAAGGCGGTCTCCGGCCGGGCGCCGACGATGGCCGACGACATGCTGCCGAAGTAGCTGAGACGGCCCGTCGCGACGACGACAGCGGTCCCGGAGCCCGACACGACGGAGGTGCCGAAGAACCCGAGGTTCGGTGCGTCGAGCAGCTCGGACGCGTTCACGTCGGGGACCGCGTCGATCGACTTCTCGGCCGGAAGCGATTCACCCGTCAGCATCCCCTGGTTCACCTGCAGGTCTTTCGCGCGGACGAAGCGCACGTCGGCCGGCACCATGTCGCCCGCGGCGAGCTCGACGATGTCACCACGAACCACCTCGTCGATCGGGAGCTCGCGGGTGACCGAGGTCCCGTCGACCCGGCGCGTGACCGCGACCGTCGTGCGAACGAGCGCCGTGAGCTGCTCGGCCGCCCTCGACGAGCGGTACTCCTGCCAGAAGCGCAGGGTGGCGCTCACCAGCACCATGACGCCCACGGTGACGACACCCGTGACGTCGGGGCCGCCCTCCGGATCGGCGAACACCACGTCGGTGACCACCATCACCACCACGAGGAACAGCAGGATCAGGATGAACGGGTTCACGAAGGCGCGGAGGAACTGCACGATCGCCGGCGCCGGCCTGTCGTGGGCGACCTCGTTCCTCCCGTAGCGGGCACGGCGGGTCTGCACGGAGTGCTCGTCCAGCCCGGTGAGCGCGGTCGACATCGCGGCGATGGCCGCCGCGGGCGGCATGGTCGCAGACTCGACGAGCAGCGTCGATGGCGTCAGCCGGTCGGAATCGGTCCGGAAGGTACGGAAGGTGCGGAAGGTACGCATGAGATGTCCCGTTCGTTCGGGCGCGACGACCACCCCGCCGGCGGGGCCGGCGAGGAGAGTGCGCGTCGCGACAGGTGAAGGTGTTCTGCAGCGCTGGACGAACGGAGTCCGCCACTTCCACGTAAGAGCTTCGACACTGCACGACGTGTCCCACCATCGAACGGGTGGGAAGCCACTTTGGGTGACCCCTTAATCCGGGGAGACCTGTCCTAACCTTGGGCGTCTCTCGACGTCGTCAGATCAGTGGCCTGTGTTCGTGCAGGAGCCTCGCCTAACGAAGTGCTGCATCCCGACGCTAACAACGCGTGGTGGGCGCAGGCCGGTGCGCGACGAGCACGTAGCCGCGAGCCACGAATCTAAGTGTGGCGGCAGCGCGCGTAGTGCGTGCGAGAATGCTGCGGTGCGAGCAGGCGAATTGGATGTCGTGAGCGGTCCCGAGCTGGAGTACCGCGCGGCCGTCCCGACGCTCGGCATCCGTGAGACCGTCCCGTTCCGCACGATGCTCTCCAACCGGGACCGCCTGCTCGCGGAACTGATCGCCTGGCTCGACGAGCACGGTGTCGAGCCGACGGGCCCCTTCTTCCTCCGCCTCCACGTGGTGAATATGGCCGATCAGATGCAGATCGAGGTCGGTGTCGCGGGTGAGTCAGACGACGCGGACGACCGGGTCCAGGCCGGGGCGATCCCGGCCGGCAGTTATGCCGTGCTGGCCTACCGCGCGAAGTCCATGGCGGCGAACCGCCTCCTGCACGCCTGGATTCAGGAGCAGGGCCTCGAACTGGACACGCAGCCGCACCCCGGTGGGGAAGCCTTCGCCTCCCGGTGCGAGATCTACCTGACGGACCCCCGCACGGAACCGCGCAAGACGCGCTGGGTCGTCGAACTCGCGTTCCTCACTCGCTCGTAGCCACCTAGCCGTGCGCGATGGACGAGGCTAGCATTCAGCCACAGAGCGAAACGGACATCCCCATGACCGACAGCACGCCATCGACCCCAGCCCCCACCGTCTCCGTCGGAACCGCCGAGCCGACCGGTGCGGCGAACGGTGTCGTCACCCCCGCGCCCCCGCCCCTCGTCCCGGTCGCCTCTGCTCCGGTGGTCACCTTGTCGGCCGCCGCGGTTCCGGTCGCCCCACAGACCGTGACCAATGTCTACGTCACGACCTCGCCGGTGGTGCCGCAACCCCTCGCACCGCTCCCCCGCAAGCACGCGCGCATCGCGTACGCGCTGATGCTGCCCTCCTTCATCGGGATGTGCGGTCTGCAGCACTTCTACCTGGGAAAGGTCGGGCAGGGCGTGCTCTGGCTCTTCACGTTCGGACTGTTCGGGTTCGGCACCGTGCTCGACGCGTTCACCCTCAACTCGCAGACCAAGACGATCAACGCGCGGCGCGCCCTCGGCATCCGCTGACGGCGCGTCACGCGGTCACGCCGGCCGAGGGCTCACTGGCGCTCGCGCTTTCGCTCTCGCGCAGGGCGGCCTCCACCGCCTTCTTGACGCGCTCGTCCTCGCGCGCCGCACTGCGCCGACGACGCGCGCGAAGCAGGAACACGGTGCCGACCACAGCCGCGGCGACGAGCAGCACGAGCACCAGCAACGCCCACGGGATGGCGACCGTTCCGCCGCTCGACCGCACACCGTCCAGCCCGGGAGTCACCCCCGACACGGCGGGCAGCTGCGGGTTCAGCGTCGTCGTCGCGGACAGCCAGAACGCCGGGACGACGCCGGAGACCGGCACCGACACCGTCCACGATTCGCCCGGCAGCAACTCGGGCACGGGGGCCACCCCCTCCACCTCCACCGGGAACCAGCCGAACGGCCCGGTCAGCGCGACGGTCTGACCGGCGGCCAGCCGCACGTTCCCCGTGTTGTGCACCGTGTACGCGATGGTCGCCGCTCCGGTGCCGAAGGGGTTGAACGTCCCCGTGTAGTCGACGTGCAGCTTCTCGACGGCCACGCTCGGGGCCAGCGCACCGCCGACCCGCACGTGCATCCGGATGCCGAGGCGACGATCGACGCTGATGCCGTTCTCCTGCGACGTGTGGGGCAGCGAGGTGAGGATGCCTCCGGCGTAGTCGCCGGGTGTCGCGGTGCTGGGGACCGTCACGGTGAACGGCACCTGGACGGTCTTTCCGGCGGCGACGGTGAGCGTCCCGCCGCGAAGCGCCGTCCAAGCGCCGACGGCCACCGACTTCTTGTCGGGCGTGAGCAGGTCCAGCTGTCCGCTGGAGGTGGTGAAGCCATCGGCCGCGTAGACCTCGAGCTTCAGCGGCGCCGCGTCATGGTTGCTGATGACCAGGGCATCGCTCACTGTCGCGCCGGGCTTGATCGTGTACGCGAAGTTCTGACGGTCGGTGCCGTTGGCGTTCGACGCCGTTCTGACTCCCCAGGTGACATCGTCGGCGGCCGAGGCCGTGCCCGCCGGGCCGGCAGTGATGAGACCAGCGGAGAGGAGGAGTGCGGCGAGTGCAGCGGGGAGGAGCCGGGTGGCCGCCGATACGAAGCGGGAGGTACGAGCGTTCATGAGTCCTCGAAGGAAGAGGGGCGGAAGATCAGCTGAAGAGGGTTGGTGATCGGAGTGGGCGCAGGATCGCGCCCACTCCGACCGGTGGAGCGGATGACTAGCTCAGTGCGGTGAGCGTGAGCGTCGCCTGGTACGTGCCGTCGGTGACGTCGACCGGGAGGTTCAGGTCGAGCGCGGCGCCGAGCTTGGCCGAGCCGCGGGCGTGACCGTTGGCCGCGTCGCCGAGCGTCGACGAGACGGACAGACCCTCGCCACCCGAGAACCCGGACTGCACACGGTCACCGGCGACGGCGTCGCCGCCGGCCTCGGTCACCGCGGGCGTCCAGCCGAGGTACTTGCCCGAGAACGACTTCGCACCCGAGGTGAAGTCGCCGACCTGCGCAGAGACGGACCACTGCGGGCCCGACGCGCGGGTGTCGGTGACGCGGATCGGGTTGATCGAGCCGACCGCGGCGTAGTGGTCGCCGGCTTCGACGGCCTTGCCGAGGTCGACGAGACCGTTGGTGCCGTCGATGTTCCAGACGAACTCGCCCGGAGCAGCCTCGGGAACCGTGACCTGCAGCGCCTGCGAGTTCGTGTCCGGCTTCGCCTCGCGGGTCAGGGTGACCTGGTCGACGATGCTGTTCACGGGCTTATCGGTGCCGTTCGCCTGGCTGCGCAGCGTCTTGATCGTGATCGCGTTGCCGGTGATGTCGACCGCGCTGTAGTTGCGCACCTTCTCCTGGTTCTGCACCGAGAGCCACCAGAAGCCCTTGTTCTGCAGGTCGTAGTACTTGGAGCCCGACGACGAGTTCGCGGTCACGTACAGCACTCCGCCCGGACCGGCGACGACCGAGTCCGCACCGGCGGCCTCATCCGGATTCGCCTTCTCACCGTTGTGGATGAGGTAGCTGCGCGCGTAGCTGTGGTCGTGACCCTGCAGCACGAGGTCGATCCCGAGGTTCGAGATCGCGGTCGGCAGGGTGCTGCGGCGATCGAGCACGTCCGCGTCCGTGGCGTGCGGACCGGGCGAGTAGATCGAGTGGTGGAAGGCGAGGACCTTCCACTTGGCCTCGTCGCCGTGCTCGGCGACGACCTGGTTCATCCAGGCGATGTGCGACGCGTCGCGGCTGTTCGAGTTGATGTCGAGGAACAGCACATCCTTGTAGATGAACCAGTAGTCACCGCCGGAGCCGGTTCCCGTGCCCGCGCCCGCGGTGCGGTCGACGTTCGGGGTGTTGAAGTGCTGCTCGTACGCCTTGGAGCCCACGTCGTGGTTTCCGTTGGTCGCGACGAACGGGATCTGGCGCAGGGCATCCGACGCCAGGAAGGCCTCGTACTGCGGCTCGCTGGTCGCCGTCTCCACCTGGTCACCGGCCGAGAACAGCAGCTCGGCGTTCGGGTAGGCCGAGGTCGCGACGTTCAGCGTGTCCACCCATCCGGCCGAGTCGTTCGCCACGTTGCCCGACGAACCGATCTGCGGGTCGCCGAAGAACAGGAAGTTGAAGTCGCCGGTGAACTTCTGCGTGCGGAACGAGTAGGTCGCCGACCAGTCGCCGACGCTGCCGACGCGGTAGACGTAGGCGGTGGCCTCCTTCAGCCCCGTGACGGTGGCGAAGCGGTTGTACTCGTTGCTGGTGGTGAGGCCGCCGGTCGCCGAGATGGTCTTGGCCTGCTCGGGGAAGGCCCCGTCGACCACATCGGAGGCCAGAGCGACCTGCACGACCTGAGCCGTGTCGGTCGCCGAGTACCAGGAGAAGTTGCGCTGCGACTCGGTCGCACCGACGCCGAGCACGATGTCGGTCTGGTTGGTGGACGCGGCGAAGGCGGCCGGTGCGGAGAGCAGGCTTGCGCCGAGAGCGACCGTCAAGCAGACGGCAGCCGCGGCGAGCCGGGGTGTTTTCCGGCGATGCGCAGGCGTTGCGGCCTGCGGTGCGTCGTGAAGCGACATGGGTGATCCAGTGCCTTTCATAGTGGAGGGATCCGCGGGTTCGCGGGGTGCACGCCTCACGGTGGCGGGAGTCGGTGAATCCTGTATGAATTCACAGAGTTCAGAGGGTGGCCGTCGAGAGAACCACTCGAACGGGGGGTCCGCCCCTCCGCCTGGCGGCTACTCGATCCCGAGCACGCGCTGCACGAACCACACCAGGGCGATCACGGTGACGGCGGCCGCGACGGCGATCCCGACCCACAGCCCGGTGCGCGGTGCGCGGCGGCGCAGCACGATGAGCAGCGGGAAGACGACCGCGATGATCCCGAGCTGCACAGCCTCGATCCCCACGTTGAACACGAGCAGTGACCAGAGCAGCGTCCACGACCACGCCTCGTCGATGCCGAGGGCGCTCGCGAAGCCCAGCCCGTGCACGAGGCCGAACAGGAAGACGACAGCGAGGCGGAGCCAGTCGGCCTTGTCCATCCCCCGCGACGGCGCGAGGTCGGCGACGGTCGGGATGCCGGACGACCGCCGCTTCCAGACGCCCCACAGGTACCAGGCCGCGACCACGGCGATGGAGAGCGCGATGATCGGCTCCACGATCGCTGCCGGCACCGTGACGACGCCGAGCGCGGCGAGCAGGAACGTCACCGAGTGCGCCACGGTGAAGGTCGTCGCGGCGAGTACGACGTCGCGGAGCCGCCGCGATCCGATGATCAGGGCGAGCAGGAACAGGATGTGGTCGATGCCGCTCAGCAGGTGCTCGGCGCCGAGCAGGAAGAACTCGCCGAAGCGCTCGCCGGCGCTCTGCCCGGTGGAGAACGACGGATGCTGGGCATCCAGCGCCGCACTGCCCGACCGGCCGTCGAGGTCGTACGTCACGATCGTCTTGGTGTCTTTGACGTAGTCCTCCGCATCGGGGAACAGCGCGCTCGCGATCTCGTGGGCTCCGTGACCACCGGATGCCGCAGCGCAGGTGAACTCGAGGGTCAGCTGCGCGTAGGGCACGCCGTCGCGCTGGTGCACGGGGATGTCTCCGACCTGCCGGGGACGGCAGGCGGACCCCCCGGCTGCAACAGTGAAACGCTCGGTGACGTACGCCGTCACCGTGGCGGCGTGGGCGTTCATCGCCGTCGCCTCCTCGCCCGTCTCGAAGAGCCTGGTGCCGTCGTCGAACAGCGCCTGGTCGTGCTGCTTCTCGGCCGCCGAGACGACGAGCAGGTCGTATTCGAGCTCGAGGTGCGTACGCACGGTGCCGTCGGCGGGAGCGGTGATGTCGGCGTAGACCGTCGAGCTGAAACCGTGCGCCTGCGCCGCAGCGGCCGGCAGCAGGATCCCGATGGTGCTGGCGACGGCGGCGATGATCAGGGCGACGGTGGTGCGCGGCTCCCGCACGAAGGGGCGGCGCGGCCGCTGCAGGGCGCGGCGCGGCCGCTGGTTCGTATGACTCACCCGCACACGGTGTCCGAGCCGGGTTAACGCGATGCGGCGCGCGCGCGAACGTGAGGAAACGTACAGAAACGCAGTAGTCCCGCGGATGCTCGCCGAGCCGGAGTGTTCGCCTGTCGTTCACCTGCACGGAAGCCCGGCGACATCGCCGTGCCGCGACGCTGCGGCACGGTCGGAGAACCACATCCATCCCCGGCCACCGAGAGATCCATCCCGTGACCCGCACGCCCGCCTCGTCCTTCCTCTCGTCCGCGCTCACCGTCGCCGCCGCGGGAGCGCTCGTCGCCGCGATGGCCGGATGCGTCGCCACGGCTCCGGAACCTGCTTCGTCCTCGACGGCGCAGGGCGGCATCCGACCGCTCGGCGACGGATTCCTCGGCAGCGTCACGACACCGACGCCCGAGGCCACGGTGAATCCGGAACCCGGTTCGTGGGCGGGGGTCGTGCCGCCCGCCGGCTACCGCGTCGCACTCATCACGGCCGGTGCGGACGCGGCCACGAGGACGCTGGCGACCGCGGTCACGACCTGGGCCGAGCGCGAGGGCGTCGCGCTGACCGTGCTGACGGCCTCGACGGATGACGAGGTGGAGCAGCGCATCGACGAGGCCGTGGGGATGGCGCCCGACCTGGTCGTCGGAGCCGGCTCCCGCATCGTCGACGTCTTCACGCTGCTCACCGGGCAGCACCTTCAGCAGCAGTTCCTGATCATCGGAGCCGAGCTCCCGGAACCGACCGGGAACACGACCGCGGTCGTCTGGAAGGGCGCGAGCTTCCGCGGCACCGGACTGAGCACCGCTGACGAACTGGATCCGGATGCCGTCACTCCGGCTCGCGCCCGTGACGCGATCACCGCGGGGGTCGCGAGCGTGCTGCACGACCTGACCGGGATCGTGCTGCGCCTGCCGTCCTGACCGGATGGCTCGTCGACGAGGGCCTCAGCCTTCGCGGCGCGACCTCCACAGGAGCCAGATGAAGTACGGAGCCCCGATCACCGCCGTGACGAGGCCGACCGGGATCTGCGCGGGAGCGATGACCGTGCGACCGATGGTGTCGGCGACGCAGACCAGGAACGCACCGAGCAGCGCGGCCACCGGCAGCACGCGCACATGGCGCTGCCCGACGAGGGCGCGCGCGGCATGCGGCGCGACGAGACCCACGAAGCCGATCACCCCGACGGCCGCGACGGCCGCCGCGGTGAGCACGACGGCGATGCTCAGGAGCCCGAGGCGGGTCGACCCCAGGCGGATGCCGAGCAGCCGGGGTGTGTCGGCATCCAGACCGATCACGTCGAGCCGTCGTCGCATCGTCACGAGGATCGGCAGCGTCACCGCGAGCGCGACCAGCACCGGGAGCACCTGCGGGAACGTGCGCCCGTAGGTCGAACCCGACAGCCACACCAGCGCCTTCGCCCCGTTGTACGGATCGGTGAGCACGATCAGCAGGCTCACCAGCGCGGATGCGCCCGCCGAGACGCCGACGCCGATCAGCACCAGCCGGTTCTGCTCGAGTCCGCGGCGCGCGGCCAGCCCGAAGACGAGCGCCGCCGCGAGCGCGGCCCCGGCCAGCGAAGCGCCGCCCACCAGCCAGAAGCTCGCCAGGGGAACGGCCGTCAGGATTCCGACCGCCCCGACGCCGGCACCGCCGACGACGCCGAGGATGCCCGGCTCGGCGAGCGGGTTGCGCGAGACCGCCTGCACGACGGTTCCCGCGACGGCGAGCGCGGCGCCGGCCAGCAGCGCCGCCACGACCCGCGGCATCCGGGAGTCGAGCACGAACGTGACGATGCGCCCGGCGTTGCCGGTCACCCAGTTCGCCACGTCGCCCAGCAGCAGCCGGGCATCCCCGAGCAGCACGGCCGCGATCGTCGCGACGATCACTCCCACGACGGCGACGATCAGGGTGATCACGAAGGCCCGCCGGCTGCGCACCCGGGCGAACGCGGTCGACGAGCTCGTCGACCCGGAGTCGCGCGAACGATAGGCGAGCACCACCAGCACGACGGCGCCGACGACGGTCGTCACGATCCCGGTCGGCACGGCCACGCCGGCCTGAGCACCGAACACCGCGCGCAGGAGCACGTCGGCGCCGAGCACGACGAGCACGCCGGCGACAGCGGACGCGGGGATGAACGCCCGATGCCGCAGCAGGCCGGGCACCCTCGCACCGAGGAGCCGGACGATCGCCGGCGCGCAGAGACCCACGAACCCGATCGGACCGGCGATGGTGACCGCCACCGCCGCGAGGAGCACAGCGAGGACGACGGCGATGCTGCGCGTGCCCCGCGGGCTCACTCCAACGACCGCCGCACCGTCATCGCCGAGCGCGAGGATGTCGAGCCGTCGACCGAGCACCAGCAGCCCGATCAGCGCGAGCAGGGCGACGGGCGCGAGCTGGCTGACCGCCTGCATCCCGATCTGCGCCAGCGAGCCGTTGCCCCACGCGAAGAGCCCGGTCGTCTCCTGGGCTCGCAACAGGATGAGCATCCCGCTGAGCCCGCTGAACGCGAGGGTCAGAGCCGACCCGGCCAGCACCAGCCGGATCGGACCCGACCCTGCGCGGGACAACCCGAGCACGATCCCGGCCGCGATCAGCCCGCCGATGAACGCCGTCGCTCCCGCCGGAAGCGCGGGCAGGCTGATGCCGAAGGCGGCCACGGCGACCACCGCGAGATAGGCTCCCGCGTTCACCGCGAGCGTGTCCGGCGACGCCAGGACGTTGCGCGAGACCGACTGCAACGCCGCGCCGGATGCCCCCAGGGCGCACCCGACCACCAGCCCCGCGACCAGCCGGGGCAGGCGCGAGTCGATGAGCACCGCATCCGCCTGGCTCGTGCCGGAGCCGGTGATCGCCCGCCAGACCGCGCCGAGGTCGACGGAGGCGGTGCCCTGGCTGACGTGCACGAGGGCGAGAACGGCCACACCCAGCAGCGCGAGCATGGCGAGCACGAGCATCCGCCCGCCGGCGACTCCCCGACGACCGCCGCCGCGACCGACATCAGACGGACGGGACGCGCGGGACTCGGCCGCCCGGCCGGACGGCGCCGAGGACGGCTCGGGAGCGCGCTGCAGGGTGGGGGTGCTCACGATCAGTCGGTCAGGGCGCCGACGACTGCGTCGATGTACTGCTCCATCGCCGCCGTGCTGCCGAACATCCAGATGCCGTCGGGCAGCCGGTAGGTGTGCCCGGCCTTCACGAAGGGCAGCGACTTCCAGACGGCGTTGTCCTTCAGCGCGCCCGCGAACGGGTCGTCGCCGTCGGTCGAGTTCGCGATGTAGGCGAAGCGGGCGTCGCCCAGCTTGGTGAGTCCCTCCACGTCGGTCGATGCCAGGCCGTAGGCCTTGTCGCCGGTGAGCGACCAGGGGTCGGTGAGACCGAGCTCGGCGTTGATGTCGGCGAGCAGGGAGCCGGTCACGTACGGGCGCACGGAGACCTGGTTGTCGGTGACCCAGCCGTCGGCGAAGGCGAGCTCGGTGCCGGCGAGACCGGCGGCGGCGAGCTTCTTCTTGCCGTCGGCGATCGCCGAACGGAAGCCGGCGATCTCGGTCTTGGCCGCGCTCTGCGTTCCCGTCGCCTCGGCGATGAGGTTCACGTTGTCGATCATCTGGTCGATCTGCCGGCTCGCATCCGCCGAGCGCACGACGATCACCGGCGCGATCTTCGACAGCTGGTCGATCGCGGAATCCGACAGGTCCGTGGTGCCGACGATCAGATCCGGGTCCAGTGCCGCGACGGTGTCGACGCTCGGCTCGCCGCGCGTGCCGATGTCTTTGACCTCGCCCTTCAGCGGGGCCGCGGTGTCCCAGGCGGTGTAGCCCTTGACGTCGGCGACACCGACCGGCTGAACACCGAGCGTGACCAGCGTCTCCACGACGTTCCACTCCGTTCCGACGACACGTTTCGCCGGGCCGTCGAGCTCGACCTTCTCGCCGCGGGAATCCGTGACGGTGAGCGAACCGCGGGTGGCGGCGTCCGCGGCGGGCGTCTCGGTGGTTCCGCAACCGGCGAGGGCGAACACGGCCGTTGCGGCGAGCGCGACGGTGATGGTGTTCCTCAGGGTGCGGGGGTGGGTCGCCTGGGGGCGGGTCGTCTCGGCTCTGGTCGTCTCGGCTCTGGTCGTCATGAGTGTGCGGGGGTCCTTTCGGTTCTGAGGTGGTGCGTTCCGACCGCGCGGGTGCGCGGGATGCCGGTCTTTGGGTTCACATCGACGTCGATGCGGATGCCGTAGGTCGAGCTGAGCCGCTCGGCGTCGTAGACGTCGGAGGGCGTGCCCGCCGCGATGACCCGCCCCTCGGAGAGGAGCACGACACGGTCGGCGACGGCGGCCGCCTGATCCAGGTCGTGCAGCACGACGCCGACGGTGACGCCGTGCGTATCCGCGAGGTCGCGGATGAGGTCGAGGATCTCCACCTGGTACCGCAGGTCGAGGTAGGTGGTCGGCTCGTCGAGCAGCAGCACGTCGGTGTCCTGGGCCAGGCAGCACGCCAGCCAGACCCGCTGCAGCTGCCCGCCGGAGAGACTCTCGACGCCGCGATCGGCGAACTCCTCCACCCCGGTCACGGCGAGCGCGTGGGCGATCACCCGCGCGCCCTCGGGGTCGGTGCCCCGGAACCGCCGACGGTACGGATGCCGGCCGAACCCGACCACGTCGCGCACGCTCAGCCCGGACGGTGTCGGACGGCTCTGCGCGAGGAGGGTGATCCTGCGCGCGAAATCACTGCGCGACAGGGCGAGCGCGTCGGCCTGTTCGCCGGGCTCGGACGAGACGTGCACGCTTCCCGAGCGGGCCCGGTGCAACCGTGCGATCGCCCGGAGGAGCGTCGATTTGCCGCTGCCGTTCGGGCCGATCAGGGCCGTGACCCGGCCACGCGGCAGCCCGAGCTCGGCGTCGTGGACCACGTCGGTCCCGTCGTACGCGACGGTCATCCCGCGAGCGTGCAGCCCGAGGTCTGCGTCAGCCAGGGGGGTGGTTTCGTGAAGGGTCACAAGTCAGTACCTTAGGGAAGCCTTACCTAACTTTGCAACTACGATGGAGTCGCGCATCGAGCAGGAATCGAGAAGCAGGAGGCCCGGGCGCAGACCTACCGTGAAGTCATGACATCAATCGAATCCGTCACTCTCGACGTCGCAGACACCAGCGCCGCTGAGCGCTTCTACACCGCCGCCTTCGGGCTCGACTCCCGGGTGCAGGTGCGCGCCTTGGAGGCCCCCACCTCGGGATTCCGGGGCTACTCCATCTCGCTCATCGTGTCGCAGCCGTCGACCGTGAACGCGCTCTTCGACTCCGCCGTCGCGGCGGGCGCCACGGTGGTGAAGCCCGTCTCGAAATCGATGTGGGGCCACGGCGGCGTCGTCCAAGCGCCGGACGGCTCGATCTGGAAGGTGGCGACCTCGGCCAAGAAGGACACCGGCCCCGCGACGCGCCAGATCGACCAGGTCGTGCTGCTCCTCGCAGCCGGCGACGTCTCGGCGACCAAGCAGTTCTACGTCGGCCACGGCCTCGCCGTCGGCAAGAGCTTCGGCACGTACGTCGAGTTCGACATGCCCACCAGCCCCGTGCGACTCGGCCTCTACTCCCGCAAGGCGCTCGCGAAGGATGCCGGCGTGCCGCCGGAGGGATCGGGATCGCACCGGATCGCGATCAACAGCACCGCGGCGCCGTTCACCGACCCCGATGGCTTCGCCTGGGAGCCGGTGTCGACGTCGGCTCGCGCCTGAGCCGTCGGCCCGGGGGCTGTTCGTGGCTCCCGGGTTAGAAGTCTTCGCGCCCCTCGGCGTCGATGTCGAGCGCCTTCTGGTCGGCCGCCCACGCTTCGAGCACCAGCTGCAGCTGTCGCAGCAGCCACTCCGCCTCGAGCGCCTCGGCCTCGAGAGCGGCGAGCCTGCGCATCCGCTCGCCAGAGGTTCCCGTGAGATCGTCCATCACTCCTCCTTCGTCGTGACCGAGTCTGCTCCCGCGAGCCTGCTCGCACAACGCCTCCCACCCTGCCAGTGCTGTGCGTCGCATCGACTCTGCACTGAGGCGACTCAGTGGGGCGGCGTGGTGAGGGTCTTCTCGAGGAGCGCGCGGAGTCGGCGCCGCTCGGTGGGGGTGAGCGCGTCGGTCACGGGCGACAGTGCCGCGGCGACCCGTACCTCGACCTCGTCGGCGAGCGCGAGGCCGGCGGCACTGAGGTACACCTCGATGGCCCGGCGATCGGTCTCGCTGGGCGCGCGCTCGACCAGCCCGCGCTTCTCCGCGCGGTCGACGAGACCGGTCATGGTCGACTTCTCGAGCCCGAGATAATCGGCGAGCCCGGCCATCCTGAGCCGTCGATCGCGGAGGATCGCGAGCACGCGCAGCTGGGTGAGCGAGAGGTCGTACTCGGCGCTGATCCGGCTCAGCACGGCGACCGTCTCGAAGGCCGACCTCGCGAGGGCGTCGACGAGGCCGTTGCGTTCCTCGGTGCGGAGATCGTCGATCGGCTGTGTGTTCGTCACGCCTCGATCCTACTTGACATGGTACGCATCGCAAACTATTTTTAGTTCGTATCACGAACTAAAAATAGTCAGGAGGAGAACGATGCGCGCAGCGGTCGTCTCACACTTCGGCACGGCCCCGGCCGCCGAGGAGTTCCCCGATCCGTCCGCCGACGGCGACGACGAAGTGGTGGTCGACGTCATCGCCGCCGGCCTCCACCCTCGCGTGCGGTCCCAGGCGGACGGATCGCATTACACGAGCACGGGCGCCCTCCCCCTGGTGCCCGGCATCGACGGCGTCGGGCGCGACCGGCACGGCGCCCTCCGCTACTTCATCCTCCCGGACACGACGCTGGGTTCCATGGCGCAGAAGACGGTCATCGATGTGCGGCGCAGCATCGTGCTCCCGCCGAACAGCGACCCGATCGCGGTGGCGGCCGCCATGAACCCGGCGATGTCGTCGTGGCTCGCGCTGCGGCAGCGCATCCGGTTCGAGCCCGGGCAAAGCGTGCTCATCCTCGGCGCCACCGGCAACGCCGGCCGGCTCGCCGTGCAGGTCGCCGCGCACCTGGGAGCGGGCGAGATCATCGCCGCCGGGCGTGACGCCGACCGCCTGGCGATGCTGCCCGCGCTGGGAGCGACGGCCACCGTCGGTCTCGACGGGCGCGCCGACGAGGTGGCGCGCCGGCTCGGCGAGACCGCCGCCGACGTGGATGTCGTGCTCGACTATCTCTGGGGCGAGCCGACGGCGGCCGCGATGGTCGCGGTCGTCTCGGATCGCACGGACCGCGGCCGACCGCTCAGCTGGATCGAGATCGGTTCGGTGGCCGGCGCGACGGCGTCGATCCCGTCGGCCGCACTGCGCGCGGCACGCCTGCAGATCGTCGGCAGCGGCCAGGGGTCGGTCAGCACACGCGAGATCCTCGCGGAGCTGCCCGCCCTGGCCGACGCCATCACCGACGGCGCCTTCACGATCGATGCCGTCGCCGTCCCCCTCGAGCACGTCGCTGAGGCGTGGGCCGACGACGCGCGCGCCGCGCAGCGCGTCGTGCTCACCCCGTAGCCGGCGAGCGGAGTCAGGTGAGGGTCAGGGCGTGACGAACAGGCCCGCCTCGGCATCCCGGGTGGTTTGCTTCTTGAGGATGAAGTGCTGCTTCTTCCCGGTCGCCGTGTACGGCAGCTCGCCGACGAAGGCGTACCGGCGGGGACGCTTGTAATCGGCGAGCGAGACGCTCGCCCGGCAGTGCGCGTCGAGTGCCGCGGCCGCAGCGGCGGCATCCGCGAGCCGGCCCTCCCGCGGCTGCACATACGCGACCACGACCTCGCCCCACTCGTCGTCGGGCAGGCCGACCACGATGCTGTCGGCGACATCGGGATGCCCGGCAAGCACCTCCTCCACCTGCACCGGATGCACGTTCTCCCCGCCTGAGATGATCATGTCGTCTTTGCGGCCGATGATCGTCACGACCTCGTTCGCATCCCAGCTCGCGAGGTCGCCCGGGTACATCCACGCGCCCCGGAACTTGCGGGCCTGTTCCTCAGGGTTGTGCATGTAGGCGTAGCCGCTCTTGACGGTGCGCATGATGACCTCGCCGATCTCGTGGCCGTCTTTCTTGGCCAGGTCGCCCGGCTCCGCGATCCGGTCGTCGCCGTAGACCGTGACGACTGCAACGTCGTCGTCGAGGCAGGCACGGCCCGCGGCGCCCGCCGCATCCGGCAGATCCTCCGGACGCAGGTAGGTGTTCCAGAACGCCTCGGTGGTGCCGTAGCCGTTGGCGATGCGCGGCGTGAGCACGCGCTGGTAGCGCAGGGCGGCGGAGCGGTCGAGCGGTGCGCCCATCGTGACGATGCCGTGCAGGCTGCTGAGGTCGCGGGGCTCCGCCTCCTGCGCATCCGCGAGGCGCTCGAGGTTCGTCGGGGCGCCGATCACGTAGGTGAGGCCGTAGTCCTGCACACTGTCGAGCACGATGGCGGCGTCGAACCGTGGCAGTGCGACGACCTCGGCCCCGACGTAGAAGGCGGTGTTCGGTCCGGCGCAGTAGTTGCCGCCGCGGTGGAACCACGGCGACATGTTCATCGTCTTGTCGGTGGGCGCGAGGGGGAAGTGCATGATCACGTCGTGCGCGGTGAGCACCTCGTTGAGGCTCGTCAGCGGCACGGCCTTGGGCATCCCGGTGGTGCCGCTCGTGTAGAGCCGGGACGTCTCGTCCCAGACCGACGCTCCCTCGGGCGCGCGGAACGACGGGGCATCCGGCACCAGCAGGTCGTCGAACCGCACGGCACCCTCGAGGAGCGGGCCGTCGCCGACGGCGGCGAGCACGGCGGGGCGGTGATCGGCGAGCTCGAGCGCGGTGGCGACATCGTCGCTCGCTGCCGCGTCGTACACGAAGACGGCCGGCCGCGAGTCGTCGAGGATGTGGGCGGTCTCGCCCGGCGCCAGGCGGAAGTTCATCGGTGAACTCACGGCCCGCAGCCCCTGCGCCGCCACGTAGAGGAACGCGAACTCGGGAGTGTTCATCAGCTGGTAGGCCACGATATCGCCGACGCCGACCCCGCGAGCGGCGAGACCGGCCACCAGCCCGCCCGTCACCCGCCCGAGTTCGGCGTAGGTCCAGCTGCGGCCGGTCGGCGGGTCGGTGATCGCGGTCCGCGCTGCGTAGCGGTGGGTGTTGCGCTCGACCGCCGACGCATAGGTGAAATGCTGCTCGAACACGGAACGCAGGGTGCTCGGGTCGTACTCAGTGTTCGGGTGGGGGGTGCCGTCGTCAGGAGCGGTGCGGGTGTTCGGGTCGGTGATGGTCATGTCTTTCCTGGAGGGTCGGGCAGGGTTCAGGCGTCCAGTGGGCGTCGACTCGCTTTCGGATCGGTGGGGTCGCTCTGGCGGAACTCGGACCAGAACGGGGGCGCGACGACGGTGAGACCGCCGTCGACGAC
Organism: Leifsonia sp. 10N434; assembly: GCF_056394405.1. Classification (NCBI taxonomy): domain Bacteria; kingdom Bacillati; phylum Actinomycetota; class Actinomycetes; order Micrococcales; family Microbacteriaceae; genus Leifsonia; species Leifsonia sp. 10N434. The sequence continues at coordinate 96,943 of NZ_JBFTHV010000009.1, forward strand.
GAGGGTGTGGCCGGTGATGTAGCCGGCGTTCGCGGACGCGAGGAACCGCACGGCTTCGGCGACGTCGTCGACCGTGCCGAGCCGGCCGAGCGGGATGCGCGACGTCATCACGTCGAGGTCGGGCACGTCGTCGTGACCGTAGAAGTAGTGCAGCGAGTCCGTGTCGATGAGGCCGCCGTTGACCGCGTTGACCGTGACGCCGGAAGGACCGAGCTCGGCGGCGAGGTGGCGCACCCACGACTCGACGGCGGCCTTGTCGGAGCCGATCGCTCCGTACAGCGGGAAGGCGCGATGGCTGCCGTAGCTGGTGACCGCGATGATGCGGCCTCCTGAGGCGGGGCGAGCGCTGTCGACGGCGCGCATCCGCTGCGCGGCGCGCTGGGCGAGCAGCACGAACGAGCGCACGTTGGTCGACCACGAGCGCTCCAGGTTGCGCGCGCTGAGGTCTGCGAGCGGCCGGAAGACGGATGCCGCCGCACTCGCCACCAGGATGTCGAAGCGCTCGCCCGCCGGGAACTCGTCGTCGAACATCCGGTCGATGTCGTCGTCGCTCTCGAGCTCGAGCCGGTGGGCGCGCGCCGATCCACCGGATGCGGCGACGGCGTCGACCACGGCCTGGGCCGCGTCCGCCTCCCGCCGGTAGGTGAAGACGACATCGACACCATCCGCGGCGAGCACCTCGACGATGCGGCGGCCGATGCCGCGCGACCCGCCGGTCACCAGCGCACGTCGCCGACGCGCGGCCGATTGCGTGGTCGCCTGGTCTGGGCCGGATCCCGATTCGTTCGTCGCTGCTCCTGTGCGTCTACTCGATGCCGTCCGTCAGTCTAGACCCGGCGGAGGGTGCCTCCGCAACGGCCGTCCCGGGCTTGACGGGCACCTCAGCGGGAGCGGCGTGACCCGCGTCAGCGGGTGAGCGAGGCGACCGCGAGCTTCGTGGCCGCGGCGAGCAGCGCGTTGTCCGGTGTCGCGTCGGGAGTGTCCTTTCTGGTCAGCACCGCGACGACGATCGGAGCGCGATGCGCCGGATAGACCACCGCGATGTCGTCGCGCACGCCGTACTCGCCCGTTCCTGTCTTGTCGGCGACCGGCCACGCGGGATCCACGCCCGCTCGGATCGTGTCGTCGCCCGTCGTGTTGTCGAGCATGGTGTTGCGCAGGAGCATCCGGTCGCTCGTCTCGAGCACGCCGCCCAGCAGCACCGAGCGGAGATCGGCCGCGAACTGCGCAGGGGTGGTCGTGTCGCGCCGGTCTCCCGGCAGCGCCTCGTTGAGGTCGGGCTCGATGCGATGGACGTCGGTCACGCGATCGCCGATGCCGCGCAACCAATTCTCCACCGCCTGCGGTCCCCCGAGTCGCGCGACGAGCAGGTTCGCCGCCGTGTTGTCGCTGAAGCGGAGCATCGCGTCGAGCAGCTCCCGCACCGTCATCCCGGTGTCGACGAAGCGGCTGGTGATCGGGGCGTAGTCGAGCAGATCGGCACGTGTGTAGTGCACGACGGTGTCGAGATCGGTGGCGGATGAGCGCTGCAGGGTGGCGGCGGCGATGAACGTCTTGTTCGAGGAGGCGAACGGGAACCGCTCCCCCGAGCGGTAACCGACGGTGCGGCCCGAGCCGGTGTCGATCGCGAGGATGCCGAGGCGTGCGTCGTGGGCGTGTTCGAGCGAGGCGAAGGCACGCGTCAGGCCGGCCGCTGTCGACGTGGCCGAAGCCGCCGGCGCGGAGCTCGCCGCCGACCCGGATGGCGAGACGCCCGGCGCCGCGACCAACGGAGCACTGGAGAACACGGCGGCGGCACCGAGGGTGACCGCGACCGCACTGGCGAGGAATCGTGTCTGAATCTGCATGACCTCCACCCTCACCCGCGACCATCCATCCCGTCGAAGACCGGAACGCGCCAATCGATGCCCGTTCAGCATCGGACTAGGCTGCTCGGGTGGACATGATCGCAGCCTGCCGCGTGCTCGTGGCGATCGAGGAACGGGGAACCGTCACCCGCGCAGCCGCGGCTCTGGATGTCGCACAGTCCGTCGCGAGCCGGCGCATCCTCGCCCTCGAACAGCACTTCGGCGGTCCCCTGCTGGAGCGGACCGGACGCCGCGCGGTGCTCACGCCGTTCGGGCGCGACCTCGTGCCCTCCGCGCGCCGCCTGGTGCGACTCGCCGATGAACTCGACCTCGACGCCGCACGTGCGCGGCTGCGGCCGGTGACGATCGCCGTGCCGGAGACCTGTTCCACCCGCGACCTCGCCGTCGCCGACGCCGCCGGCCGCGCCGCCGGTCTCCGCCTGGAATTCCGACGACTGCCTCCGCTGCGCCGCACTGAACTCGCCGAGACGCTCGGCGTGCGCGTCGCCATCGCCGACGTTCCTCCGGCCGAAGCGCTCTGGGTCGTCGAGCTCGGCGCGGCCTCGCGGCGCCCCCTCCACCGGGCACTCCGGCTCGAAGGACTCCGCGCCGTGCGGTCAGGGAGCACGCGCCGCGACGAGGACGCGGGATCGCGCCTGCGGATCTGCCCGGAGGACGACCTGCCGCACGTGCGTGACATCCTGACGCGCGCAGGGTTCGCCGCCGGCCTCGTGCCCGGGCAGCTCCCCGTCGACACCTCGCTGACGGCCGCCCTCGCCGGCGTGCTCGCCGACGGCGATCTGCTGCTCTGCACGCAGGCGGAGGCGGAGGATCTCGGGCTGCACTGGCGGCCGTTCACCGGCCTCGCCCTCGCCCGCGGGTTCGCGCTCACCGGCGACAGCGAGCACGACGTGCGCACCGTTCAGGATGCCGTCGCGGACGAGCTCGCCGCCGCGCTCGGCGCGGTCCCGGGTCCGGCGCTCGAGCCGGCGCAGCCGACGGAGCCGACGGAGCCGACTGACCAGGAGGAGGCCCCGGATGCGTGACGAACGGCTGCTCGGCGACGTGCGCGCCGACCTAGCGCGCGCCGGACTGCGCGCCTCGCTCGTCGTCAGGGACCTCGACGACGGCAGGGAGGTCTCGCTCGACGGCGACATCCCGACACCGGCCGCGTCCCTGGCAAAGGTCCCGTTGGCGCTGGCGGTGCTCGACCGCATCGCCGACGGACGGCTCGACGGCGCGATGCCCGTGACGCTGCCTTCGGGGGATCCCGCCGAGATCACTCCCGGCACCGGCCGCTTCCGGCATCCGTCGACGATCGCGGTCGACGACCTGGTGTCCCTCGCCCTGACGATCAGTGACAACGGCGCCGCCGATGCGCTCCTTCAGCTCGTGCCCGCCGCGGAGGTCATGGCCGACCTCGACAGGCTCGGCATCCGCGGGATGGTGGTGCGGCATCCGTTCGCGGACCTCAGCGACACGCCCCTCGAACGATTCGCGCCCGACGAAGCGCACCTCGCCCACACCCTCGCCATCCGCGGGAGCACACCGGCGCACGGCCATCCCGTGCGCCAGCTCGATGTGGCACGCACGAACACGACGACCGCCACCGGGTTCGCTGACCTACTGGAGGCGGTGTGGCGCGAGCGCGGCGTCCGGCCCGTGGTCGCGGAACGGCTGCGCGGGCTCCTGCACGCCAACGTCATCCGCCACCGGCTCGCCCCCGACTTCGCGACGGATGATGCGCGCTGGGCCTCGAAGACAGGCACCCTGCTCAATCTCCGTCACGAGGCCGGCGTCGTCGAGCACGCCGACGGGTCGCGGTTCGCCGTGGTCGCTCTCAGCGCATCGTCGGTCGCGGCGACGGCGCAGCCCGCCGCGGAAGCCGCGCTCGGCGCCGCTGCGCGCGAGCTGCACCGCCACCTGCGAGGGTGAGGGGACGGACGCAGGGCCGGCGTCGCCGAGTCGATCTCACTGGAGGAGCTGCCCGAACTGGCGGGTGCCATGGATGAGATCGCAGCTACGATCAACATCAGCGCGGGCACCCTGCCCGACTAGCGCGGCCTGCGGACCGGGGACGAGGACGCGCCCAGCAGACCGCGGCGGAAGCCCTCGGCGACCGCAGCGGCCCTGTCCCCGACGCCGAGCTTGCCGTAGACACTGAGGAGATGCGTCTTCACCGTCGCCTCGCTCAGGTGCAGCCGCGCGCCCGCCTCGCGGTTCGTCGCGCCGTCCGCCACCAGGCCGAGCACCTGCAGCTCACGCGGGCTGAGCAGGCTCGCCTCCGGCGTGCGCACCCGGTCGACCAGGCGCGACGCGACGGACGGCGAGAGAGACGCGTGGCCCGCCGCGGCCGCGTGCACCGCCCGCACCAGCTCGTCGCGCGACGCGTCCTTGAGCAGATAGCCGGTCGCACCGGCCTCGATGGCGGGCAGCACGTCGGCATCCGCGTCGTAGGTGGTCAGGACGACCACGCGGCTCGGGACCCCGAGCCGTACGAGCTCCCGGATCGCCGTGACGCCGTCGGTTCCCGGCATCCGGAGATCCATGAGCACGACATCCGGCTGCAGCGCACGCGCGAGGCCGACCGCCTCCGCACCGTCGGACGCCTCGCCGACGACCTCGATGCCGGGGTCGGACGACACCATGCCGACGATGCCGTCACGGACCACCGGATGATCGTCGGCGACCAGCAGACGCACGGCGGTCATCCGGGCACCTCGACCCGGACGGCCGTCCCCCGGCCCGGGCTGGACTCGATGACGAGCTCACCGGCGACGGCCGTGATTCGCTCTCGCATGGCGATCAGTCCGTAGCCGCCCTCGGGCCCGTCAGTGCGCTCTGCAGCGGGATCGAACCCGCGGCCGTCGTCGCGCACCTCGAGCCGCGCGCCGCGAGCGTCGTGCCAGAGGCTCAGAGTGACGCGATGAGCGCCGGCATGGCGCTCGACGTTGGCGAGAGCCTCTTGCGCCGTTCGCAGCAGGGTCACCTCGGCCTCCGTCGGGAGGGTTCCGGCCGCGTCGGCGGCGTGCACGTCGACCGGGATGCCCGTGCGCTCCGACCAGCGATGGGCGGTCGTCGCGATCGCCTCCGCGAGCCCGGCCGTGTCGAGCACGGCGGGGCGCAACGCCCGCACGGAGCGCCGCGCCTCCCTGAGTCCGTCCCGGGCCAGCGCGAGCGCAGAGTCGGTGTGACGAGCGCGCGCGGCGTCATCCGGTGCGTGCTCGGCGGCCTGGAGCTGCGTCACGATGCCCGCGAAGCCCTGCGCGAGCGTGTCGTGGATCTCGCGCGCGAGCCGCGCACGTTCCGCCTCCGTCGACGCGCGTTCCTGCTGCTGTCGCGCCACCCGGAGGCCCCAGGAGAGGCCGCACATGATGATGACGTTGATCAGCACCACGATCGTCCTCCCGGCGATGCCGGCCGGGTCCACGCCGAGGCTGGACGCCTGCGCGAGACCAGCGACGACGGCCGTAGCGGCGACCGCGACGAGCTCCCCCGGCCAGCGGACGAGCGAGTAGGCCATCGAGAAGGTCCCGATCGTGAGGAAGGCGAACCAGCTGTCGAGCTGCACGAGCACGAGGTTGATCACGATGACGCCGGCCATCAGCACGGCGACCGTAACGGGCCGGCCGTTCCAGGGCATCCGCAGGTCACGGAAGACGAGGACCCACAGGGCGTATGCGGCACAGAGCGTCAGCTCGGGAACGAGTCGTGCCCAGTCCCCCCAGCCCACCCCGAGCGCGAAGGCGGCCAGCATCCCCGCCATCAGGTAGGGCACGACCGTGAGCACGGCCCGCCAGCGCGGATCGACCATATGCCGACCCTACGCGTCCTTCGGGAAGTGGGCGCGGATGCGGGGCAGGTTGGCCAGGATCGCCACCGGCAGCACGAGCGCGCCGCAGACGGCCTGCTCGATGCGCACCCAATCGGGCAGGAAACCGGGAATCGACACGATGACGACGACCGCGATCACGACCACGGGGCTGATGATCCGGAGGCGGGTCAGGGAGGCGCGCGACCCTCGCGCGGCGCTCACCGCGATCAGCACCAGGACGACCGAGCTGGCGAGCACGAGCGAGCACCGGATCCAGATCGCGATGGCGACGGATGCGCCGGTCGCGTTCTGCACGATGAGCACGGCCTCCATGGCGAGACTGACCAGCAGGAAGGCGGTCAGCAGCACCAGGATCGGCCGGAAGGCGGCACGGCGCGCGGCATCGGCGGCGACGGAACGGGCGTGTGCGGGAGCGGATGTCTCTGTCATGCCTCCAGCGTCTCGAATGGGACCCGGCGCCGGATCGACCGTTCGGCCGGACTCCGTCACCGAACGGTGGAGTGGTGCCGGCACCCGTCCCGCGCAGAAGACGAGGCGGCGAGGGCTACCTCCGAGGCCGCCGTTGCGGCAGACTCGCACCGCAGGAGGACACGATGAGCGCGACGACCGACTTCTCAGCCCGGCTCAGGTCCGAGCTCCATCACCGGATCCGGCGGATGTCCGGCCGCGATCCGACGGAGCGCGGCAGATCGGTCACGCCGCTGGAGCTGCTCTACGACCTCACCTACGTGGTCGCGTTCGCCGCCGCATCCGATCAGCTCGCGGAGCAGCTCGCACGCGGCGACGTGTGGCGGGCGATCGGCGCGTTCGTGTTCGCGGTGTGGGCCGTGAGCTGGGCCTGGTTCAATTTCACCTGGTTCACCTCGGCGTACGGAACGGACGACGTCGTGTTCCGGCTCGCGACGATCGTGCAGATGATCGGCGTCATCGTGCTCACGTACGGACTTCCGGTGAGCTTCGAGTCGGCCGCCCATGGCGGGAGCCCGAACAACCTGCTGCTGGTGATCGGCTACATCATCATGCGGATCCCGCTCATCGCGCTCTGGGCGTCGGCCGCCGTGCAGGATCCACGTCATCGCAAGAGCTCTCTGGCCTACGTCTGGATCATCTCGATCGCGCAGGTGGGCTGGCTCCTCACCGCGATCCTGCCGCTGCCAACCGTGCCGACGGTGATCGCGCTGGTCGTGCTCGCGCTGGCCGAGATGACCGCACCGATCGCGGCGGCGCGACGGTTCGGCCACGCCCCCTGGAACGCCGGTCACATCGCCGAGCGGTTCGGGCTGCTGACCCTGATCACGATCGGCGAGGTCATCGCGGGCACCACGGCGGCGGTCGGCGCGCTCATCCAAGCGAAGGACTGGTCGCCCGAGGCGGTGATGATCGCGGCCTCCGGGCTCGTGATCGCCGCCGCGGTCTGGTGGACGTACTTCCTCGTGCCCTCGCGCACGGTGCTCGAGGAGCGTCCGGAGAGGCTGTTCGCGTGGCGCAACGCGCATTTTCCGCTGTTCGGCTCCATCGCTGCCATCGGCGCCGGTCTGCACCTGACGACGATCGCAGTTCAGCACGGCGGCGTCTCGCTGTTCGGGATCGCCCTGTCACTGACCGTTCCTCTGGCGATCACAGTCGTGCTCATCTTCCTGATCTGGTCGGTGCTGATGCGCTCGTTCGACCTGACGACGCACCTGCCCCTGCTGCTGGCGACACTCGCGCCGCTCTGCGCCGCGGTCGTCGTCGGACTGCTCGTGAATCCCGGCGAGCCGCTGGACCTCTCGCAACCGGGCGCCCTCACGGCGTTGAGCACCGTGATCGGTCTGGCGGCGCTGGGCGCCGTGGTCGAAGTCGTCGGGCACGAGCTCGTCGGCTACGAGCACACCCTGCGCGCCTGGGAGCGCTCGACGACCTGATACGACGGCACACTGACCTGGTGAGCCGCCGCGGCGGCCGTGTCTGTGTGAAGCTGGGACGGCAGCCCGGATTCCACAGCGAGGGAGAGCCATGTCCGCCAGAACGTCGATCGTCATCGGCACCGGCGTCGCCGGTGCCGCCACCGCCTTCGGGCTGGCGCGGCGCGGCGTGACCGTCACCATGGTCGAGGCCGAGTTCGACGGCCGCGCGACGGCGGCCGGCGCCGGCATCATCCAGCCGTGGAGCTCGACCGTCGACGGCGAGTTCTACCGGCTCTACGCGGCGGGCGCCGACTACTACGACGAGCTCATCCGGCGGCTGGCGGAGACCGGTGTTCACGACATCGGCTACCGACGCGCGGGCGCACTGGTGGTCAACCGGGACAGCGGGGTGCTGGACGACGTCGAAGCCCGCGTCGCCGCGCGCGCGGCCGATGCACCGGCGATGGGCACCGTCTCGCGCATCTCCGGCGAGCGCGCACGTGAGCTCTTCCCGCCGCTCGGCCCCGATTTCGAGGCACTCCATATCGCCGGCGGTGCACGCGTCGACGGCCGCGCGCTCCGCGCAGGACTGCTCGCCGCGTCGCAATCGCTGGGCGCCGTCGTGGTGCCGGGCACCGCATCCCTCGTCTCGGCGCCACGGGGCGGCTGGGCCGTCGCGGTCGGAGATCGCGTCCTCGAAGCCGACTCGATCGTGGTCGCGGCCGGGGCGTGGACCAACCGCGTCATCGAGCCGCTCGGGCTGCGCATCGCGGTGGAGCCGCAGCGCGGGCAGATCACGCACCTGCGTGTCGGGACGGCGGACACCCGGTCCTGGCCCTCCGTCCATCCGGTCGCCAGCCACTACCTGGTGGCGTTCGACGACTCGCGCGTCGTCGTCGGCGCCACGCGCGAGACCGGCTCCGGATTCGACCCGCGCGTGACGGCGGACGGCCAGCGGCAGATCCTCGAGAACGCCCTCTCGGTGGCGCCGGGCCTCGCGGACGCGACGCTCATCGAGACCAGGGTCGGACTGCGACCGCTCCCCGAGGGCGAGCTGCCCATCGTGGGTGCCCTCGAGGGTTTCGACGGGCTCTATGTCAACGCGGGCTTCGGCGCCGCGGGCCTGACCATGGGCCCCTTGGTCGGAGACCGGCTCGCGGCCGTCATCGACGGGGAGACCCCGCCACCGGCGGCCGGGCTGCTCGCGCCGGTCGCGGCGCACCGGTAGCCGCGGGCACGAGGGTCGGGGGCCCGCGATCCGGGGCTAGACCACCAGCGACCGGATCGCCGTGGCGGCGGCGCCGCGTGCCCAGTCCTCGAAGGTGTGGGGGCGCACGACGATACGGCACCGGTCGGCCGACGCGAACACGTGCTCGGCATACGACCGGCGCAGCGGTTCCTCGATCAGATCGAAGTTCACCACGCCCTCACCGCCGATGATGACGAGTTCCGGACCGACCATGTTGACAAGGCTGGCGATGGCCGCACCGATCACGGTGCCCGCCTCGGCGAATGCCTGAGCGGCGACCGGGTCGCCGTCCCTGGCGAGCTCGACCGCCTCTTCGATGGAGACCTCACGCCCGAGGCCGGCCGATACGGTGGCCACGATCGCGGCCGTTGCAGCGACGGCCTCCACGCAGCCTCGGCGTCCGCAGGCGCAGATGCGGTCGGGCGAGGTCAGGGGCAGGTGGCCGATCTCTCCCGCGACCCCGTACGCACCCTCGACGACCTCACCATTCAGATGCAGGCCGCTTCCGATCCCGCGCCCGATCGTGACGATCGCGAAGGAGCTCGTCCCCAGACCGACACCGAACCAGTGCTCGCCGATCGTGAGCGCCCGAACGTCGTTCTCGACCACGATGCGCTGCCCGAGCCGTTCGGCCAGCGCATCGCCGAGCTCGACGCCGCGCCAGTCCATCAGCGCGGAGTCGCGAACGACTCCCGATTCCATGTCCACGTCGCCGGACACAGCGACGCCGATGCACGCCAGACGCGACCTGAGTCCTCCGAGGCCGCTTCGAAGACGCCCGCAGATCTCCACGATGGCATCGATGACGGCCGCCGGGTCGTGCGAGGTCAGCCGCAGACGGTCGGAGGTGATGATGCGGGTGGTGAGGTCGGTGGCGACGCCGATGATCTCGTCGGCGTTCACCTTGACCCCCAGCGCCACCACGGCGTCGGGGACGACGGCGACCGGACTGACGGGTCTCCCCGGGAGCCCGGTGAGCGTCGGGTCGAGAGAGTCGTTGAGGAGACCGGCGGCGACGAGCGGCGTCACCGCCTTCGTCACGGCGGCCTGCGAGAGCCCCGTCAGTCGGGCGACGTCGATCCTGCTGATGGGGCTGCGGGTGAGGATCGTAGTGAACACGCGCGTGGCCGCGTCCGACGACGATCCGAGCAGCGCCGTCCGCGTCCGCGTCTCATCGTTCATGGTGCGCTCTCTCTGATCGGAATGAGGTCGGCGGGCGAGGGCGCACCCTCGCCCGCCGGTCTCGATCTGCTACTTCTTGGCGAGGATCTCTTTCGACTTCTCCTGCGCCGCCTTCAGGAAGGACGAATCGCCCTCCCCACTGAAGAATGCCTCAAACATCGGCTGCAGCGTGTCAACCAGCTCCTGTCCGTTCGCGGTCGGGGGCGCCGGGTACAGCTCGTCGTTCTTCAGCGCGTCGACGAAACTGGAGATGTCCACCCCATCGGCCTTCTGGGCGTCGACGGTCGACTGGAGGGCTGCCGCGATCGACGGCAGGAAGGTCGCGGTCTTGCCCGCGACAGTCTGGCATCCGACGGTGCCCATGTACGAGACCCACTTCCAGGTCTGGTCGACGTGCTTGGTTCCCACGAAGATGTTGTTGGCGTTGGAGTTGCTGATCATCCCGCGACCATCCGGGCCCTTCACCGTCGGCGCGATCCCGACCTTCAGGCCGGGCACCTTCGTGAGGGTCGTGGCGTTCCACGTCCCGTCCTGCGCCATCGCGACCTGTCCGGCGCCCATCTGCTCCGAGGAGGAGACGGTGAACTGGCCGAACTTCGGCATCAGGCCGCGGTCGCCGAGGGTGCGCACGTAGTCGAGGGTCTTCGCGAGGCGAGGGTCGTCGAAGGGCAGCTCCTTCGGCCACGCCTTGACGTCGCCACCGAGCTTCCAGCCCAGGGTCGTGACGAACGGGTTCCAGGAGGTCTGGCCGTTGAAGTCCCCGGCGGCGAGCGTTCCGATGCCGTAGGTCTTGACCTTGGTCTTATCGAATCCGGCCTCGTCGCCGCGCTTGCCGTTCTTGTCGACGGTCAGGTGGGCGACGATCTTGTCGAACGTGCCGCCGTCGTCGGGATTCCAGGTCATGTTCTTGATGTCATCGTCGGTGTAGCCGGCGGCCTTGACCATGTCCTCGTTGAAGTAGATCGCCGCGCCCGCCCAGTCGAGCGGGATGCCGTACTGCTTGCCGTCGGTGTACTTCCAGGAGTCCACGCCGATGTTGAACGTGCTCAGGTCGAAGTCCGTCTTCTTGATCAGATCGTCGAGCGGCATGATCTGCTTCTGACCCGCGTACTGGCCGAGCAGGGGGACGCTGTTCTGAAACGCGTCCGGCGCGGTGCCCGAGACGAACCCGGCGGTGAGCTTGGTGAAGTAGTCGTTGACGTTGTACTGCGAGATCTTGACGTTGATGTTCGGGTTCTCCTTCTCGAACCCGGGGATGCAGAGCTTGTAGTTGGCCGCCTGGTGATCGTCCCAGGTCCACCAGTTGACGGTGACCTTCTCGCTCGAGGCGTTGTCGGACGAGCACGCCGCGAGGCCGACGGCCGCGAGTCCGGCCGCTGCCAGGCCTGCGATGATGCGGAGCTTTTTCATGAGTTCCTCACTGTGATTGCCCGGGCGCCTTCGTCGGTGCCGGGGTGGATTGTTGTGGTGGGTTCGTGACGACGGCCTGTCCCCCTGCGGGGATCCGGACGTCGAAGTCTGCGCCGCCGTATCGCACGCGCACCTCACGCGGTGTCGTGTGCGGGTTGTGCAGCACGGCCTCGCCGAGGCGGCCGTCGGACCAGGTGATGTCGACAGCGATGGCGCCCCGGGCGCGGAGGCCCGTGACATGGCCGCCCGGCCAGGCCGTCGGGAGGGCGGGGAGGAGGTGGATGCGCCCCTCGTGGCTCTGCAGCAGAAGCTCGGCGATGGCGGCGGGGAAACCGAGGTTGCCGTCGATCTGGAACGGAGGGTGGGTGCTGAACAGATTGGGGAGCAGCCCGCCCCATTCGGAGCCGTCGACGGGTCCGTGACGGCGGGCATCGCCGTCGTACGGCGTGAGCGCCTGCTGCAGCAGATCCGCGGCGATGTCGCCGTCACCGAGTCGGGCGCGCAGCGCGATCTTCCACGCCCACGACCATCCCATCGCCCCCGGCCCACGGGCGTCGAGGAAGCGACGGGCGGCCTCTGCGAGCTCCGGGGTGGCGTCGGGGGTGATGAGGTCGAGCGGGTGCAGGCCGATCAGCGGCGAGAGGTGCCGGTGACCCGGCTCGTAGTCGTCGACGTCGGCCGACCATTCGCGAAGCCGGCCGTCGCTGCCGACGCCGGGTGCGGGGATGGTCGCGAGGGCCGAGATGATCTCTCCGCGGAGCGGGTCGCCGGCGTCGACGGTGTCGATCGCCTTCAGTGCACGCTGGAGGAGCGCGCCGATCAGTTCGAGGTCCATCGTGGCGGTGAGTCCGAGAGCCCGGGCGCGGCCGTCCTCATCGCGATACATGTTCTCCGGCGAGGTGGACGGCGCCACGTAGGCGGTGCCGTCCGGCCCGACCTGGAGCCAGTCGAGGCAGAACTCGGTCGCCCCGCGCAGCAACGGCCAGATCCGGTCGCGCAGGAGAGCGGTGTCACTGGTGAACTCGTACTGGTCCCACAGGGAGTGGGAGAGCCAGACGCCTCCCATCATCCAGATCGCCCAGCTCGGCGCTCCGTGGCCCATGCCGACCGGCAGGCTCCATCCCCACAGATCGCTGTTGTGGTGCGCGACCCAGCCGCGCGAACCGTAAAGCTCGCGTGCGACGTCGCGGCCAGTGCACGCGATGCGCTCGACGAGAGCGAGGAGCGGCTCCGCCTGGGACGAGAGGCCGAGCGGGCCCGTCGCCCAGTAGTTCATCTGAGCGTTGATGTTGATCGTGTAGTTCGACGACCACGCCGGTCGCAGCTCGCCGTTCCAGATGCCCTGGAGGTTCGCGGCCGGGCCCCCTGCGTGCGACGAGGACGTCAGCAGGTAGCGGCCGTACTCGGCGGCGATCGTGGCCCGCAATGCGTCGTCGGCACCGCGCAGGATGTCGGCGTCCACATCCCAGCGGCCCTCTCGCCGGCCACCGATCGCGAACCGCGCCGCCGCAGGACGACGCAGCGAGGCGTCGTCGACGACCGGGGACGCACTCTCGGCGAGCGCATCGAGCGCGCCGAGCGCCCGACCCCGTGCGCGGTTCCGGATCGTCTCGTGGGAGACGCTCCGCCACTCGTCGTCCGCGCCGGCCCACCACGACTCAGCGCGGGTCGACGACGAGAGGGCGATCAGCAGCTTGCTGGCATTCCGGATCGTCAGACCGGAGTCGTCCGCCACCGTCGTGCCATCGCTCCGCACCGCCAGAGCGGCGGATGCGAAGCCGTCGTAGGTCCCGTCCCCCGGATCCGCGTAGCGCAGCGCCGGGACGACGGACGGTTCGTGAAGCGGCGCCCCGTCGATGGGGACGGCGATGTCGAGTGCCAAAGTCGCGTCCGCGACCTGCCGCCCGAGCTCCCGCAGAGGTGTCGACAGGCGCACCTGCACCTCAGCGATCGGAACGTCGCTGTCGATGGCGATGATCAGCGTGCGGTCGACGATCCTGGATACCCGCGTGACACGCGCTCCGCCGACGCTGAGCTGCTCCTCCACCACCGCGCGGTCGATATCCAGTACCCGCGCCGGCTCCCCGGCGGCCGGCACGGCGCCATCGATTCCGACGAAGAGATCGACGAACGGCAGGAACTCCTGCGAGTAGCGCCCTTCGAACGCCATCAGCAGCGCCTCGGCACGGTCGAGGTCTCCTGTCGCGAGTGCATCGCGCACCGCCTGCAGACGCTCTGGCCCGGCTCCTTCAGCCAACACGCGCCGCAGCTCGTCGGCGGGGGTGTCCGGTGCTCCCGACCACACCGTGGCGTCGTTCACCTGGTAACGGCCGCCTGCGCCGCCGAACACCATGGCGCCGAGCAGTCCGTCGCCGATGGGGACGGCTTCCTCCCAGTGCTCCGCCGGGTCGCGCCACGCGAGCTGAAGGGTGTCGATAGTCATTTCAGCCCCGAGAATCCGATCGAGTTCACGATGCGCTTGCCGAACACCATGAAGAGGATGAGCATCGGCAGCGCCGCAACAAGGGTGGCGGCCATCAGACCTGCCCAGTCGGGCTGTGTCTGCGGCGACGACTGCTTGAACACGGCAAGGCCGAGGGTCAGCGGCTGCACCGTGGAATCGGTGGTGACCAGCAGCGGCCAGAAGTAGTCGTTCCAGATCCCGATGAATCCCAGGATCGAGAGGGTGATGATCGGTCCGCTGGTCATCGGCAGCGTCAGCCGGAACAGCACGCGGAGCTTGCCGGCACCGTCGATCAGCGCGGCCTCCTCGATCTCCGTCGAGAGTCCGAGCATGAACTGACGCAGGAAGAAGATGTTGAAAGCGGAGAAGAGAGCACCGGGCAGGATCATCCCGGCGAAGGTGTTGAGCAGCCCGAGCTCCTTGATGAGCACGAAGTTCGGGAGCAGGGTCAGGATGCCGGGGACCATGAGGGCAGCGAGGAACACCGAGAACACGACCTCGCGGCCCCGCCATTCGAGGCGGGAGAACGCATACGCGGCGATCAGGGAGAAGAACACGATCAGCGCGGTCGAGATCGTCGCGTAGATGATCGAGTTCACCAGATAGTGGAGGATCTGCACTGTCGCACCGGAACCGCCTTGCGCGATCGACTCCTGCGAGTCCTCGAGACCGAGAACGCGCAGGAACGGTCCGAAGGTGAAACCGACGGGCAGGGGTGACGACGGGTTGGCGATCATCGCGTAATTGTTCGACAGGGCCGAACGGAGCATCCAGTAGAACGGGAAGATCGTGATGAGCACGATCACGATCAGGTAGATCCACGCGACGGAGCGGCCGGCGGTGATCGTGCGGTGCCGGCGACGCGGCGCGCGGGCCGCGACGGTGGGGGCAGGGGCGGCAGGGGCGGTGGTTGTTGCGGTCATCAGGCGTTGTCCGATTCGCTCGCGCGCAGCAGTCGCATCTGCACGAAGGTGATCACGATGAGGATGGCGAAGAGGGCCAGTGACATCGCGGACGCGTATCCGAAGTCGAACTGGCCGAAGGCCTTCTGGTAGATGTACATCTGCAGCACGTTGGAGGCGTGAGCGGGTCCGCCCTTGGTCGCGACCGAGACGATGTCGAAGACCTGGAACGCACCGATCACATTGAGCACCACCACGAGGGCCAGGATCGGCCGGAGGAGCGGCAGCGTGAGACGGAAGAACATCTTCGGCTCGCTGGCCCCGTCGATCCTGCCCGCCTCGTAGATCGACGGCGGGATGGTCTGCATCCCGGCGAAGATGATGATCGAGGTGTAGCCCATGTTCTTCCACACATGGATCAGCGCCAGTGACGGGATCGCCCACTCGCGGGAGGTGAGGAAGCGGATACCGTCACCGCCGATGGCCTGCACGAGCTGGTTGACGATGCCGAGCTGGGCGTCGAGCATCCATGACCACACCGTCGCGGCGACGACACCGGAGATGAGGAACGGGAGGATGATCAGACCTCGCAGGACGGTGGAGTTGGTCACCCGGTGCAGCACGGCGGCCGTGAGGATCGACACGACGAGGGTGAGCGCCACGGCGATGAGCACGAAGTAGATCGTGATCCCGAGCGATTGCCAGAACGTGTCGTCGTGGAACAGATCGATGAAGTTCTGCACGCCGATCCACGTCGGAGCGCTCAGCAGCCGGTAGTCCGTGAAGCTCAGGTAGATGCCGCGGAGCGTGGGGTAGAGCGCGAAGACGAGGAAGCCGATCATCGCCGGAGCGATCAGGATCCAGGCCAGTCGGGCGTCTCCGCGGTGAGAGGGCGCTGACGCGTTCACCGAACGACGCGGGCGTCGCCGTGACGCGCCTGTCGTCGTCGTCTCGATTGCGGTTGGGACGTTGGAGATCGTCATTGGTCTTCCTTCTCAGGGGTTGCAAGACACACAGTAGGCATGGTTAATTGACACTGTCAAGTAACTCCATCCGCTAGGAGCACCTCCATGGTCGACGGCTACGGCGCCGTTCTCTCACTGCGCGCAGCAGGCACGTCCTTCGTCATCGACACGGCGGGACGCGTGCCGCGGGTGCTGCACTGGGGGGCGGACATCGGCCCCCTCGACGAGGTCGCCGCGGCCGCTCTACGGGATACAGCGGGCCCCGCCGTGCTGAACAATTCGCCCGACATCCCCCGGGCGTTCAGCCTGTGGCCCACCGAGTTCGAAGGGTGGGCGGGCACCCCGGCCCAGGAGGGCCACGCCGCCGGTTCGGCGACGACACCGCGGCCGCGCACGGTGGCCGTACGCCATCGCCAGGACGGCCGGGCCGGCGAGGACGGCGGTGTGATCGAGATCGACCTGGTCGACGACATCACGGCGCTGCGTTCGACCATGTCGCTCGCACTCGACCGGTTCGGCGTGCTCGCCGTCGACGTGTCCCTGGTGCGGGACACGTCCCTCTCCCCGCACGCGACCGCCATCGCGTACACCCTCGACGCGCTCCGCGTGCTCCTCCCGCTCCCCGAACGGGCCGTCGACATCCTCGACTTCACCGGCAAGTGGTGCCGCGAGCGCGCCCCTCAGCGTGGGCCGGTGTTCTTCGGAAGCCACGTGCGCCGGGCCCGGCGCGGGAAGCCGGGCCACGACGCTCCGTTCCTCGTCGTGGCCGGCACGGAGGACCTCGGCTTCGGCCGGGGCGAGGCCTGGGCGACGCACCTCGCATGGAGCGGCGACGCCGAGTACGTCGTCGAGAAGCTGACCGAGGGCGCCGGTACGTTCTCCTCCGTCCTCGGAGTCGGCGAGGGCCTTCGGCCCGGGGAGATGGCGCTCGAGGACGGCGACCGCTACGCCGCGCCGACGGCCCTGTTCGTCTGGTCGGGCGACGGCCTCGACGGGATCGCGGCGCGGCTGCACCAACGCTTGCGTGCGCGTCCGACACACCCGTCCTCTCCCCGCCCCCTGACGCTGAACTCGTGGGAGGCCGTCTACTTCGACCACGACCTGGAGCGGCTGACCTCGCTCGTCGAGCGGGCCTCCCGCGTGGGTGTGGAGCGCATCGTGCTCGACGACGGGTGGTTCCACGGCCGCCGCGACGCGAATGCCGGGCTCGGCGACTGGTTCGTCGACCGGTCCATCTGGCCCGACGGCCTCTCGCCGCTGGTCGAGGTCGTCCGCTCCCACGACATGGAGTTCGGCATCTGGTTCGAGCCGGAGATGATCAGCCTCGACTCGGACCTCGCCAGGGCCCACCCGGAGTGGGTGCTCGGGCCTCAGCACGCGCTCGGCGCGACCGCACGGGATCAGTACGTTCTCGACCTGACCCGCCCCGACGCGTACGCCCACGTGCTCGAGCAGATCAGCGCGATAGTCGGGGAGTACGACGTCGACTACATCAAGTGGGACCACAACCGCGACCTCTCCGAGCCGGTGAGCGGGCGCGCGGGAATCGACCGCCCGGTCGTCCACGAGCAGACGCTCGCGCTGTACCGAATGCTGGACACCCTGCGCGCGCGGCATCCGGGCCTCGAGATCGAGACATGCTCCGGGGGCGGAGGGCGCGTCGATCTGGGGATCCTCGACCGCACCGACCGCGTCTGGGCGTCGGACTGCAACGACCCGGTGGAACGTCTGCAGATCGAGCGCTGGACCAGGATGCTCGTGCCTCCGGAACTCATCGGCTCACACCTCGGGGCGGAGCGCTCGCACACGACCTCCCGTCACACCGACCTTGCGTTCCGGCTGATCGTCGCGCTCACGGCCCATGCGGGCATCGAGTGGGACCTGCAGGAGGCCGACGACGGCCAGCTCGCGCAGATCGCGCGCTGGGGGGCCGCCTATCGCGAGCTGCGCGGGCTGATGCACACCGGTCGCGTCGTGAACGCCGATCTCGCCGACGAGGCGACGGTTCTCACCGGCATCGTCGGCGCCGATGGGAGCAGGTCGATCTTCACGTGGGCACGGCTCGCCACCTCGGCCCCCGGACAGTCCGGGCGGGTGCGCTTCCCCGGTCTCGACGCAGCGGCGCAGTACGCCGTGCGGATCCGTGACGACTTCGGGCCCGCCAGCCGCCACCAGAGCGCCGATCCCGCGTGGATCGTCGCGGCTACTCGGGCCGACGGCGTCATTCTTCCCGGAGCGGTGCTCGCCATGGCCGGCGTCCCGATGCCCACCCTCAACCCACAGCAGGCGATGCTGTTCGACCTCGTGCGGGTGCCCTGATGCGCTCGCACGCCGCCGGACCGTCCCGCTCCTCAGACGGCCCACCGCACTAACCGCTCCGGCGCACCGACGCGCCAGGGGCTCTTCAGAGAGGAAGATCGCATGACACGCCATACACGCACGCGAGGTGGTCTCACAGCCATGGTCGCGGCGATCGCGGCACTGGGGCTCGCTGTCGCCGCAGCCGCCCCGGCGGGCGCGACGCCGATGGATCGCGCCACGCCGTCCCCGACCAGCACGGTGACCCCACCGCCGGCCGTTGCTCCTGCTCCCGATTCCTGGGCGATGACGCCCTATATGGGTTGGAGCAGTTACAGCATGCAGGTCTACAGCGGGAATCCGAAGTGGATCACCGCCGACCAGATCGTCGCTCAGTCCGACGCGATGCACGCCAAGCTGCAGAAGGCCGGCTACGACTACATCAACGTTGACTCCGGCTGGACCGACCACGTCGACGCCAACGGGCGGCCGGCTCCGAGCGACGCGCTCTACCCGCAGGGCCTGAAGGCGGTCATCGATCACGTCCACGCGAACGGGCAGAAGTTCGGGCTCTACCTCATCCCGGGCATCTCACCGGATGTCTACAACAAGGCCTACCCGATCGAGGGTGCGCCCGGCTGCACCACGAAGAGCATCGTGAAGCAGCCGTTGCAGCAAGCCGATTACTGGAAGATCGGCTACCGCATCGACTTCGGCAACCCGTGCGCGCAGAAGTACGTCGACTCGGTCGTCGACCAGCTCGCCGCGTGGGGCGTGAACTTCCTCAAGTTCGACAGCGTGACCCCGGGCTCGGGTGTCAGCGACCTCTCTCTCGACGCGCGCGACGACGTCGCCGCCTGGTCGAAGGCCCTCAAGAAGCACGGAATTTGGTTCGAGCTGTCGTGGGCGCTCGACATCAACTACGCCGACACGTGGAAGCAGTACGCGAACGGCTGGCGCGTCGAATGGGACGTCGAGTGCTACTGCGCCGGTGTGGCGCTGACCCAGTGGGACAACATCGCGCGACTCTTCCCACGGGCGGCGGACTGGTGGCGCTATGCCGGCCCCGGCGGCTGGAACGATTTCGATTCGCTCGACGTCGGCAACGGCAGCATGGACGGACTCACCCGCGACGAGCGACGCACCGCGACCACGCTGTGGGCGATCTCGGCGGCTCCGATGTACGTCGGCAACGATCTGACCAAGCTGGATCAGTTCGGCGTCGACCTGCTCACCAACCGCGAGGTCGTCGCGGTCAACCAGGCGGGGACGCCGGCACAGCCGGTCTCCACATCGACCGACAAGCAGGTCTGGTACGCACCGAACGCCGACGGCAGCTACACGGTCGCGCTGTTCAACCTCGGCCGCACCGACGCGGACATCACGGCGAACTGGTCCGATCTCGGACTGAATGGCGCGGCGACCGTCCGCGACCTGTGGGCGGGCAAGGACCTCGGACGCTTCGACGCGCAGTTCACGGGCCGTTCGATCCCGATCCATGGCGTCCGCCTGCTCAGGGTGACCCCGCAGAAGAACTCGACGGTCGCGCTCAACGATGACGCGCAACGCGTGACGTACTCCGGAACGTGGAAGCGCAACGGTGGTCTCGAGGATCCGGCGACGGCTCAGCCGCTGCAGGTGGCGGTGGGCGATTCGTCGACCGGCCCGGTTCCGACGCCGCCCGCCTCTGGCCGTGTCGTCGCTGTGAACGACGGCGATGCCGGCATCTCCTACAGCGGCGGGTGGGGTCAGAGCGGCGGCCGCGGTTTCGGCGACTACAAAGACGACGTGCATTACGCCGAGACCGATGGCTCGTCGTTCCAGTACACCTTCTCGGGGACGGGCATCGACTACGTGACCGAGCTGGACGAGTCGCAGGGCGATGTGGACGTGTATCTCGACGGCCAGTTGCAGAAGACGGTGAGCACGGGTCGCGACGCGGGTCAGCCACGTCTCGTGCAGCAGGCGGTGTGGAGTGTCAGCGGACTGTCGAACGGCTCGCACACGCTGCGCGTCGTGAAGAAGTCGGGTGGTTACATGTTGCTGGACAAGCTCGATGTGACGCTGGCGAGCCTGCTGAAGCCGGACACCGCCGTGTTCGACAAGGCGAAGCCCGCCGATGTGTCGGTCGGCCTCCTGCGCGACGGCGGCGAGCTCGCCGGCATCACCCGCGACGGCACGGCGCTGAAGCGGGGCACCGACTACGTCGTGTCCGGCTCCACCGTGACGATCCGCGCGGGGTATCTCGCCGGGCTGGCTGCGGGAACCGCGTCGCTCAGCTTCGCTTTCGGTGGCGACGCGCATGACGACGTCCACGCGACGACGAAGAACGGCGACTCGGTCAGCCTCACCTTCCGCGGCACCGGCATCTCCTGGATCGGCCCGACCGCGCCCGATCAGGGCACGGCCGGCGTCTCGCTGGATGGCAAGCTGGTGAAGTCCGTGAACGTGCACTCGGATGCGCGCCGCACGGGCCAGACCCTGTTCAGCGTGGACGGGCTGCGCGACGGAGAGCACCGCATCGCTGTCACGAAGGCGTCGGGAGACGTTCTCCGGCACGACCTGTTCCAGTACACCGTGAAGAAGTAGCCGAGGAGTTCCATGTCCCATCGCACCCGATTCGTCTTCGTCGGCGACTCGATCACCGACTGCGGCCGCGATCGGGGCGACTCCGCGTCGCTCGGCGATGGCTACGTCCGCATCCTCGCGGACGCCATCGCCGAGCGCGCTGGAGGGGCGGACGTGCGCAACGTCGGCGTCTCCGGCGATCGAGCGATCGACCTGGAGGCCCGCTGGGCGACCGACGTCGTGGCCGCCCACCCGGACGTGCTCACCGTCTACGTCGGAGTCAACGACATGTGGCGCCGCTTCGACAGCGACGACCCCACGTCGCCCGAGGCCTTCCAGGCGACCCTGCTCCGACTCCTCGACACCCTGCCCGCTCCCCTGCCCCGCCTCCTGATCATCGAGCCCTTCTTCCTGCCGTCCACGCCCGCACACCGCGAGTGGATCGACGACCTCGACGGCAAGCGCGCGGTGCTCCGCCGAGTTGCCGACCAGTGCGGGGCGACGTTCGTTCCGCTGCACGACCGCCTGACCGCCGCTGCGGCCGAGAGCGGCATCGCCGCCATCGCCCCGGACGGCGTGCACCCGAGCCCCGCCGGCCACGCCCTGATCGCCGAAGCGTGGCTGGAGGCGTTCGGAGCGACCGATCCGGATGCGCGGGCGTCCTGACCGATGAACCCGCTGCACCCCGAGGCCCCGGTGGGTCACGAACCCCTGCCGACACCGGACGACTATCGGGACTTCTGGGCGGCCGCGATGGAGGATGCACGCCGGTTCCCGCTCGCGACCGGCATCGAACCGATCGACACGAGGCTGACGATGATCGACGTGTTCGACGTCACCTTCCGGGGCTCGAACGGCCGGTCGGTGAGCGGTTGGCTGAGGCTACCGCGCCACCGCCCCGGCCCCCTCCCTGCCGTCGTTCACGCGAACGGCTACGGTGCCGGCAGGCTGGCGCCGATCGACGACCTCACCTGGTCGGCGGCCGGCTTCGCTCACCTCGTGGTGAACACCCACGGTCAGGGCGGCGGCAGCGCCGGGCACCTGCTCGAGAGCATCGACGACGCTGAGAACTCCTACTACCGAGGGGTCTTCGTGGATGTCGCACGGGCCGTCGACGCCGTCCGCGGCCTGGCCGAGGTCGACCCATCGCGCGTGGCGATGATCGGCAACAGCCAGGGCGGAGGCATCGCCCTGGGCGTCGGAGCCCTCGTGCCGGACCTCGTCGCCGTCCTCGCCCAGGCCCCCTTCCTGACGGACGCACCCGAGGCCGTTCGGCGCGCGGCGCAGGGGCCCTGGACCGAGCTGCGCGGCTACCTCCGCGAGCATCCCGACCGCGCCACCGCCGTCGCGCGCACGCTCTCCTACGTCGACGGGGTCACCTCCGCCCGCCACGCGACGGCGCCGGGCTGGATGTCGGCGGGCCTCGACGACGACATCTGCCCTCCGCAGACCACCCGCGCGGCGGCCGCGGCGTACGCGGCACCGCTCGTTTTCCGCGAATGGCCGGATGCCGGCCACGAGGCCGGCGGCGCCGCCGACCGGGAGGCAGCCCTCGCGGTGCTCACGCAGCGCTTCGCCTAGAAGATCAGCACGCCCGCGAGATAGCTGACCCCGAGCGTCCCGACGCCGACCGTGAGCGACCGCCCGATCGTGCGGAGAACCGTCGTGCGCCCGCTGCGCGCGCTCACGATCGAGGTCAGGATCAGCGAGACGATCACGGCGAGCAGCACCGCCCACGCCTCGAGCCGTCCCGGCACCAGGATCGTGATCAGCAGCGGGACCAGCGCGCCCAGCACGAAAGCGACACCCGCGGTGACCCCCGACCAGATCGGCGCCGCCCTCGACATCACCTCGCGGATGCCGTGCTCGGTCTCGAGCTGCGCGCCCAGCGCATCCGCCGCCGTCAGCTGTTCGGCCACCTGACGTGCGAGCTCGGCTGTCAGCCCTTTTCGCTCGTAGTACCCGGCCAGTTCGACGACCTCATCCTCCGGACTGAGCGCGAGCTGCGCGGCCTCCTCCCGCGCGACCCTGAGCTGGGCCTCACGCTCGGCGGCCTCCTCCGACCACTTCGCGCCGCCCAGGCTGAGTCCGCCGGCCACGGTCGCCACGATCGCGGCTGTCAGGAGTGTCGCGTCGTTCGCCCCGGCCCCCGCGAAACCCTCGAGCACACCGGCCGTCGCGATGATGCCGTCGTTGGCGTCCACGGTCCACGAACGCAGGGATGCCGCATCCGTCACTGCATCGCGGAACCGGATGAGCAGGCTGGCCATGCGCCATGTTCTCACGACCGTGCGCTGCGAACGTCCGCTCAGCCCGGGGCGGACGCCGATTCAGCGCGGCGACCGGAGCCCGGTCGGCAGCGCGTAGTCGGGAACGCTGTCATCGGTGGCGAACATGTCGGTCATCTTCATCATCGCGGCGAAGGCGAGCCGATTCGAGAACGTGAAGTCCCGCATCCGGATGCGCGCCCGCGACGGCGGAGCGAGGAACGGTCCCGCGTTGCCGGACCGCGCGATCTTCGTCGGCTTCAGCATGCGCCGGTTGTAACCGGCGAAGGCGGCCCGATGGTCGCCGCCTGCGGCCGCGAGCTCTCCGGCGAGGATGTACGCGCCGACCAGGGCGAGCCCGGTGCCGAACCCGCCCAGGGTGTTGGCGTACCCGGCGTCGCCCACGAGGGCGACGCGTCCGGAGGTGAACGCGGTCATCGTGGTCCTCGCCAGCGCGTCGAGGTAGAACTCGTCGCTGGCGAGCGCGGCGGTGAGAAGCTCGGGCACCCGCCAGCCGGCATGCTCGAACCCGCGGGCGAGAAAACGCTTCTGGGAGTCGACGTCGTGGCGGTCGTAATCGCCGTTCTTCGCTGCGAACACGAACAACTGCGGTGCCTTCGAGCCTCCGAGAATCGCCAGCCGGCCCGGCTCGTTGTAGGCGTACCCGACCTGCCGTCCGCTCGGCAGCACCATCTCGAGGTCGCTCGGCACGGTGGCGCCCGCCACCGCGTAGTAGTGGCCGAGCGGCTTCACGAACTCCACCTCCGGCCCGAACGCCAGGCGGCGCACGCCCGAGTGCACGCCGTCCGCCCCGAGCACGAGATCGAAGGTCTCCGACGCGCGATCCACGAACGACGCCTCGACTCCGCGACCGGTATCGGTCAACTCCGTGATGCGGTCGCCGAAGACGTAGTCGCACGCCGCAGCGCTGTGCTTGTGCAGGATGCCGGCCAGATCGCCTCGCAGGATCTCGATGTCGCCGCCGATGAACTCGCCGGGCATCACGGCTCTGACCCTGTCTTCGTCGTCGACGATGCGCAGATCGGTCTTGGGTGTCTGCGCGGCGACGATGTCGTCCCAGATCCCCATGCGCTCCAAGACCAAGCGGTGAGTGCGCCCCTTGAAGTCGACGGCCTGGCCGCCTGGCCTCAGCGAGGGCGCCTGCTCGACGACGGTCACGTCGTATCCGAGCCTGCTCAGCCAGAGTGCCGCGGCCGGTCCGGCGATGCTCGCACCGGAGATGAGTACCTTCTTCGACGTCATGAGACGCCCCTTCCTTCGTAATTGCGTCCGATGGACACAAATTAGCGTATGGTAGACACAGTTTCAAGTCCCTGCGTCGAAAGGAGCCTTCGGTGGCTGCCAACCGGACACTTCTCTGGCCCACCGAGCGCAGCACGAAGCGCGGACCGAAACCGAAGATGACCCTGGAGCGCATCGTCGACGCCGCGATCGGTGTCGCCGACAGCGACGGCCTTGCCGCCGTCTCCATGCAACGGGTCGCGGACGAGCTGGGCGCGACCAAGATGTCGCTGTACCGCTACGTGCCGGGAAAATCCGACCTGACCGCCTTGATGCTGGACACGAAGATGGGCCCCGCCCCCGTGCCGCCTGCGCGTGCGACAGCGCCTGCGAACACGGAGTGGCGCGAAGGCCTCGCCGCCTGGACGGTGGAGCTGCACCGTCGGCTCGCAGACGCACCATGGGCACTGGAACTGTCCGTCGGCGCCCGCGTGATCGGGCCGAACGAGCTGTCGTGGATGGAGCTCGGCCTCACCGCCCTTTCCGGCACGCCACTGAACGGCGCCGAGCAGCTGGATGTGCTCGCCTTGCTCAGCGGGCACGTGCGCAGCATCGTCCAGCAGCAGACCGCGAACGGCGAGACGGAACGAGCGACCGCGCTCCTAATGTCCTCGATCATCGATGAGCATGCCGCGCGCTTCCCGCACGTGGCGAAGGCATTCGACAGCGCGTCCTCCGCAGGCGACCGCGACAATGCACTGGCGTTCGGAACCGACCGCATCCTCGACGGGATCCAGACCCTCATCGATGTCCGCACCGCCTCGTCGAGGCCGTGATCGACGCAGAGCCGGATGACTCCCGATCGCCCGCCTGACGAGGCCTTTCGATGGCGGTCGGTGCGCGCCTAGAGTTGGTCGTGCACGGGAAGAAGCAAACCCACTTTCGGGAGAGGAACGCTCCGTGAACAGAAGAGAGCGACGCGAGCAGGAAGCCACAGCGGAGGCGCACGCGCAGGCCGAAGCGGCGACGGCAGCGACCGAGACGGACGACACGTCCATCGACGCAGACGAGTCCCTCGAGTCCGAGGAAGAACCGGACTAGAGCCCGAGCGTCGTCAGTCGACGTCCGTGGCCCGCAATCCGGCGAGCAGCAATCGCACCATCCGCTCAGCCTGGCCCGGATTCTCACCGGATGGTCCGCCACCGTGGCAGAGGTTGGCGACCGCGCCGAGGAACTCGGTCGCCTCGACATCCTGAACGATGTCCCCGGATTCGGTCGCCGCAGCGAGCAGGCGCTGGAGCGTGGGCGCGAGACGCGTCGCGAAGTACTCGGCGAGCGGCTCGTACGCCGCGTCACCCGAGTGCAGCGCAGCGGCGAGACCGCGCTTCGTCGCGACGAACTGCATGTAGCGCATGATCCAGTGGTCGAGCGCCTCGCCGGGAGGATACGTGGCCTCGATCTCGGTCGCAGCGTCGACGCAGGCGTCGATCTCGCGTCGGAACACCGCCGAGATGAGATCGGACCGGAGCGGGTAGTGCCGGTAGAGCGTGCCGACCCCGACGCCGGCACGCTCAGCGATCGATCGAACGGGGGCGTCCACGCCGGCCTCGGCGAACACCGCCTTCGCGGCCTCCAGCAGGGCGTCGGCGTTGTGTCGCGCGTCCGCACGCATCGGGCGCTGTCGGTGATCCGCCACGATTCCGGCGGTACTCGCTGCGGTTGGCACGCACCATCTCCTTGCATCCGGAACGCTGTTCCGTATAGAGTCGGGAACTAAGCGGAACGCCGCTCCGGTAACTCGCCGGTGCACCCCAACTCATCCGGAGTGATGTTCCACTTCGCTCGATCCTAGGTCACTCCCGTGACCGTGTCACGGTGACAATCACAAGGAGCAGACACCATGCAATACCGCACACTCGGCCGCACCGGCATCCAGGTGACCCCGTACGCTCTCGGCGCGATGATGCTCGGATCGCTGGGAAACCCCGACCGGCAGCAGGGAATCGCCATCATCCATCGGGCCCTCGACGCGGGCATCAACTTCGTCGACACCGCCGACCGGTACGGGGACTCCGAGGAGGTCGTCGGCGAAGCACTCAAGGGTCGTCGCGACGAGGTCGTTCTGGCCACGAAGTTCTGGGGACCCGTCGACGACGACATCAACCATCGCGGCGCATCCCGTCGCTGGATCATGGAGGCGGTCGAGCGTTCGCTCCGCCGCCTGCAGACGGACCACATCGACCTCTATCAACTGCACCGGCCCGACCCGGAGACCGACATCGACGAGACCCTCTCCGCGCTCACCGATCTCGTTCGCCAGGGCAAAGTCCGCGCGATCGGCTCGTCGTCGATGCGGGGGTCGGAGATCGTCGAGGCGCAGTGGATGTCCGAGCGCCGAGGGTTCGAGCGGTTCCGCACCGAGCAGCCGAACTACTCGATCCTCGACCGCGAGATCGAGCGCGAGATCCTCCCCGTGGCCGAACGCTACGGCATGGGCACGCTCGTCTACAGTCCGCTCGCGGGCGGCACGCTGACCGGGCGATACCGGGCGGGCGCGGACAACGACAACTTCCGCTCCGCGAGAACCGGGATGCGCCACTTCCGGGATGAGCGCCGACTGGCGGTCGTCGAGGAACTCATCGCGCTCTCCGACGAGGTCGGCGTGAAGCTGACGCACCTCGCCATGGCGTTCGTCATCGCTCACCCGGGCGTCACCTCCGCGATCGCCGGCCCGCGCACGATGGAGCAGCTGGAGGACACCCTCGCCGGAGTCGACGTCGCACTCTCGGACGAGGTGCTCGACCGCATCGACGCGATCGTGCCGCCCGGAGAGAGCGTCGGCGCGATGGACATGGTCTACCGCGGCCCCGAGGTCGGCGACCCGAGCGCGCGCCGGCGGCCGGAGACGCAGCGTTCGGCCGCGTAGCCGCACGCTTTCTCCGCTATAGTGAGGCACTCTCACTTGAGCGAACCCGTGTCCGGGGGTGGCGATGTCGTTACCTGGTTATGTCTGGCCTGCTGTTCGCGCCGAATCCGTCCGAGCCACTGTTCGGGACCGCGGCAGGCGCATCGCGACGCTGCTGTGCTTCGCGATGCTTGCGGCCGCCAGCCTGCTGACGATCGCCGGTCTCGACCAGCTGATCGGGCAGGCGATCGGCAAGGATCGGCAGAGTCACCCGCTCTCCGGCGTCATCGGTCCCGGCGCGGCGACGAACGTCTCGTCGTGGGCTCAGTGGTACACCAGCGGCCGGGCCGACGCCGTCGGCTGGTGGATTTTGTTCTCGGTCGCCGCGGATGCCCTGTTCGTGGTCGCCTACGCGGTGATCCTGCTGCGGTTGGTCGCTCGAGCCACCCCGCCGGCGCCCTCCGACATGGTCGAGGGACACTCCTGGACGAACGTCAGCAGACTCTTCCTCCAACTGCTGATCCTCTTGGAGGCGATCGAGGCCGTCGTTCTGATCGTGGGGGCGATGACGCTTCTCCCCAGCGCCGGCTCGGCCACCCAGCCACCCTCTTTGGCGCTCATCGGGACGATCGAGGCTGCTGTGGCAACCGGCAAATGGATCGCCTTCGGTCTGCTCGTGATCGCGGTGCTGAGGAACCCCGGAACGCGCGGTGTGCTCTGGCGGGTGACTCGGAACATGTCCCAAGCGGTCTGGGTGCATCGGCTGTCGGCTGTGCTGGTACTCGCGCTGGTCGTGCTGGCGTGCATCCCGTCGGACGGCGTGCTCGATCAACTGCCTGACGTGCAACGCCAGTGGCTCGACGACCTCCCCTGGGGCGCTGTGCACTACGCAGGGATCGCCGCGGCGACGTTGGGACTCGCCGCGGTCGGGCTCTTCCTCCTCGGACGCCAGCGTTCGCGCTGCAGCTACGATTTCCGCGTCCGCCAGTACCCGGAATCGGCGAAGCTGCCGGCTGAGCGCCAGTGGATCTGGTGGTCGATCCCCGTTGTCGCGTGGCTCGTCCTGGCTGTGTGGACGCTGCTCGCGTCGCTTATCGCGGGGGCCACGTGGCCCGCGATCATGACGCAGTTCGACTCCGCAGCCGCGCTGTTCCTCGGGATCCCGATCGCGGTGATCGTGGTCTCCGCGCTGCTCGAGCGGCGACGTCCCCCGGTGATGATCGACGTCGAACCGGATCCCGACCGGGCTGTCTACGCGTGGCTTTTCGGCGACGTCCTGGCTGTGCTCGTGCTCTGCGTCGGCGGGCTCGGCCTCGTGCGATCGTTTGCCGGGCCGACGTTCCTGAGCCCGTCCGGATGGGCGATCGGCATCTTCGTGCTCGGGTTCGTCAGCGCCGTACTGTGGCCGCTCGTCGTCGTCGGGCTCACGGGCTACCCTCGTCCCGCACCCGACGCCGGATGGCTGTGGATCACGTCCGCTCCTGCGCGCGCTCTCGGTTGGATCAACCGATGGGCCGATCCGACCGCCACGCCGACACCGGCGCGATCGGCCCGGAACCGTCGAGGTCTCTTCGCGCTGATCTGTGCCGGCGTCGCGGTGATCGCGCTGGCGCTCGTGTTCCCGGCCGACTTCGCCGCTGCGCTCGGAGGAGTCGGTGTCACGGTCGCCCTGATCACCGCCTGGGGTGTGATCCTCGGAGCCTTCACCGTGGCATTGCAGGACTACCAGGTGCTGGCGGTCTTCCGGGGCCTCCGCCTGAAAGCCGCGCCCATCCTGACCCTCGCGATCGCACTCCCACTCGTTTTCACCATTACCGGAGCATCGGTCTGGGGCGGCGACGCGACCGCGCACGCGATCCGGATCGGGCACGACTCGACCGGTCAGTCCTCGATGCCGCCCGCATCCCGAGACATGGTCGACGCACTGCGCGGTCGAATCGACGCGGCGCAGTGCTACCTGACGCTGCCGGATGGCACGGTCGTGAAACCCGTGATCATCGTGGCTGCCGAGGGCGGGGGCATCCGTGCTGCGTACTTCACCGTGAAGGCGCTGCAGAAGCTGGGGAGCGCGGGCTGCCTTGCCCAGTCCGTCGCGCTCTCCAGCGGCGTCTCCGGAGGCTCTCTCGGTCTGGCATTGACGAAGACGTCGGGCGGAGACGCACTCGCGAAGGTCCGCGCCGTGTCGGCGCAGAGCGTCGTCGCCAGCGGAGTGACGGGTCTCCTCGCCGGTGACCTCGTCGCCGGCAACCTCGGGATGCACGTCCCCTCCGTCATGGACGGCCGCATCGGCTGGCGGGATCGCGCCTCCCTCATCGAGCAGGGCTGGATCGACGCAGCACCGGGATTGGGGCGACAGTTCGACGTCGCACCGACCGATACGACCGGATACACCCTGTTCAATTCGACCGACGCACGCTCGAAATGCCGGGTGATCATCGGGCAGCTGGCAACCGGCGCCGCACAACTGTCGGGGAGCGACTCGTCACCGGTCACGTGCTCCCGACCGGGCGTGCAGCCGGCCGAGACCGCGGACCTTGCGACGATCAGCGGCCAACAGTGTCCGGCCTCGCTGGATTGGGCGGGCGCAGCGATGCTGTCCGCTCGATTCCCCATCATCACCCCGGCCGGCCGACTGCCGAGCGGAAGCGCGTGCTCGGAGGGGAAGACCGTCGAGCTCATCGACGGGGGCTACGCAGAAGGATCGGCACTCGGCACCGTCGCCGATCTCGCACCGACGATCACGACGGCGGTCCGCGAATACAATCTGTCGCGGCACGGCGTGGAACCGTTCGCGTTGCCGCTCCTCCTCTTCCTGCGGAACTCCAGCGGGTTCGACCTGCAAGCGAAAGAAGCGGGTGTCGTCGCCGAACCTCTCGTGCCGCTCGAAGGTAGGGATGCGGCGAGCGCGCAGTCCGATCACCGAGCGCTCATCCAGCGGATCATCGCCAACTTCCAGCGCGCGTGTCCGGCACACTCGGAGGCGTGCGCGACGCAGACGGAGGGGTTCGCCGACAAGTACGGCTCAAACGCGATCGTCGTCTCCCCCTTCACCCGGCCGACCATCGCCGCCCCGCTCGGCTGGGCTCTGTCCAGTTACAGCGTGAACAGCCTCAGCCGAGCCATCGACGACGCGGCGAAAAGCGATTCCGGCTCGGGATACGCGCAACTCTCCGACGTGACCGGGCTGCCGACGAGCAGCTCCCCACCGGCGCAATGACGACCAGCGCCGACGACGGTCGAGCGTCAGGGATGCAGTGAGTACGCGAGCACCACTGCGCCGTTGCCGATCTCGGTCACGCCGGTCAGGGTCATGGGGCTCGCGGTGATCCCGGCCAGGAGCGAGTCACCGGATCCCGCGACGAACGGCGAGATGCTCAGATGCAATTCGTCCAGCAGGCCGGCCTCCATGAGGGCCCTGCTGAACGAGCCGTTTCCGTACTTGACCAGTGTTCCGTCGCCGGACTCCTTGAGCCGGGCGACGGCCTCGACGGCGTCGCCCTCGAGCACCTCGGCATTCCAGCTGGTCTCGGTCAGAGTGGTGGAGGCGACGTACTTCGGCAGGGCGTTGAGCGTGTCGGCGAGGTCGCCGGAAATCGCGGGCCACGACCCGGCGAAGGTGTCGTAGGTCACTCGGCCGAGCACGAGACCTGTCGCCTGCTCCAGCAGCCGGAGCTGGTAGTCGAAATGGTTCGCGTTCGGGGCGACCTGCAGTTGCGCGGCCCACCAGCTGTCCCCGGCATACCGGCCGTCGATCGAGAGATGGTCGAATTCGATGAGTTTTCGCATGCCCTCAGCTAACCAACGCGACGGTCGCGGCGTCTTGTACCGAACCGAATCCGGGTCAGAACGCCAGGAACGGGATGTCGGTCCTCAACTCGCCCGGCGTGTGACCGGTGGCCGCCCTCATCGCGCGGGTGAGGTCCGGTTGATCGTAGTAGCCACCGGCGGCGACCGCGTCGGCGATCGACGAACCGGCGGCGAGGAGCTTCGCGGCCAGCTGTCCTCGTTCGATGCCCAGAAGCCTGCGGTGGGATACTCCGACGGCCCGACGGAACCGGAGCTGCGCGGTCCGCTCCGACATCCCGCGGGGTCGCTCGCCGTGACGGATGTCCTCGACGGCGGGATCGACGGTCAGAAGCCCGGCTCGCACGAGCCTGCCGACGAACACGTCGACATTCTGCGGTGTCGGCATCTCCCAGTCACGGTCATCCAGCACGACCCGGCCGCCGGAACGCGTGGGCAGCAGGGCGTCGTTGAGGTCGGCCAGAGCCGCTGGCGCGAACAGCGGCAGGTAGGCGCCGAGCTGCAGCTCCACTCCGAAGAACTCCCAGTCCTCCGGGCACGTCAGCTGCGTGGCCTTCGTCTCCGGCCCGCGCACGTGAACGGTGACGCTGTGACGATGCCGCGCGAACGCGATCATCGAAGACCCTTTGGCCACCGACGTGAAAGGGGTCGGGGCGTCGCAGGTGGCGGACCACACACGCTGCACCAGCGGAAGCTCACCCGCAATGGTGTCGAAGGTCATCCCCACAGGCGGGAGCTTACTCGCGACGGTCGTCGGCGCGCCCTGTCCCGGGGTGTCTGCCGATCGGCGCATCCAGCGTTTTCCTTGAACAATCGGCCGCGGACCCCCAAACTGGTCGCATTGGTCTTCGATGGCGCACCGATACGGCGGGGGGCCGGAATGCGAATGAGACGGAGTGGTCGCAGGGTCGCGACGGGCATGCGCGTCATCGCCGCGACGCTCGGGACGGCGGCAGTGCTCGCCGCTGCCGTTCTGCTTCCGGCCGCGACGCCGGCGCTCGCCGCCTCGCCGCCCGACACCGTCGACACGGGCGACCCGCCCCCACCCGCCGATCCCACCCTTCCCAGTGGCCTCGACGCACCGGCGCAGACGCCCGACGAATCCATCGTGGAGATGCCGCCCGCCGCCGTGCCGAATGCGAACACCCTCGCGATCGCCTGGGTCGGCACCCCTGCTCAACGTCCAGCCACCCCCACGCTCACACTGCAGGCCGCACTCAACGCTGCACCCGTCGGCGGAACCGTCTCGTTCGATCCGGGTGATTATGCCTTCACCGGCGCACTCCTGGTCCCGAACTCGGTGACCATCGACTCCAGCGCGCAGTCGATGCTCTATGCCCGGTTCACCATCAATGGCGGCGGCCTGTCGCTGGCCGACGACGTGACGATCGGCGCCGCCAACACGGGAGCGATCATCACCGTCTGCGTATCCGGCGCGGTGCTCACGAACATCACCATCCGCAATCCCACCCCGGTGCTCCGCCCGACGGGCGTCCAGCTCGGTGCGGCCGTCACCGGCGTGAAGATCAACGGCCTCGACATGAACGGCGCCGGCGAGGCGTCCTCCTACGGCGTGAACCTGACCACCGGGTCGGCGACCATCACCGATGCCAGCATCGTGGGCGTCGCCACCGGCATCATCGCGACCGCTGCCTCCACCGCGAGCGGCATCGCGATCAGCGGCGGAGCCATCACCGCGGCCACCTCCGGCGTCTCACTCGGAAGCGCCGGTGCGCCGACGATCACCGGGCTCGAGGTGACGGGCGGCACGGGAACCGGCATCGACCTCGCACAGTCGAGCGGCGCCATCGTCACCGGAGCGACCGTGCACGGCTTCTCCCGGGGCATCGCCACCGCCACAACGAACTCCGGCGCCGGGCCGGTGATCAGCGACGCGGTCATCGACGGCACCAGCCGGGAAGGGATCGCGCTGGGCGTGACGACCGGCCCCCGAGTGACGGGTACGCGCATCACGGGAACAGGCGCCAACCAGTCGACCGGCATCGTCACCCTGCTGTCGACGGGAGTGACGATCGACCATCCGATCATCGCCCAGGTTACGTATGGGATCACCGTCAGTGCGGCGAACACCGGCGCAGGACCCACCATCACCGCACCGACGATCACGGCGTTCTCGGGTATCACCCTCGGCTCCACGCAAGGCGCGACCGTCACGGGCGCCGTTCTCGACAGCGGTACCGCGACGGGTGGGACCGGCATCAACGTCGTCAACTCCGGTCACGTCACCATCACCACCGAGACCGCCACGGGTTTCCTCTACGCGATCGCCTCCCAGTCCACCGTCGACCCGACCTCGGAGCGCGTGGACATCGCCATCTCCGACATCACGGTGACAGGGCCGCCGGATGCCTCGCACGGCGTCTACCTGCTCGGCGCAGAGAACGCGACCATCACCGACGTCACCGCCGACATCACCGGCTCGGCCCTCGTCATCCACCAGTCCGTCGGCGTGAAGGCGACCGATATCACCGTTCACGGCCACGAGGGGATCACCCCGACGACCGGCGCCGCCATCCTGCGCGCCTACGCGTCGCAGAACGTCGACGTCGATCGCGCCTCGATCGACGCCGGGTCGTACGGCTTCTTCTACTCGGCCACGGACGGGTCCACCGTGACGAACGCCAGCGTGGCGAACCTGGTCGAGTACGGGATCTACGGTCGAAGCGCCGCGAACATCGACGTCAGCGCGACGACGTTCACCGACAACTCGGCCGTGGGTCTCTTCGTCGTGACGACGCCCGCCAACGGCATCAGTCACGACATCGACGTGCACGGCACCACCATGACGGGCAACGACGACGGCATCCTGGTGCTGCAGGGCACGACGGCGGTGACCATTGCCGACAACACCATCAGCGGCCAGCCGAACGCCGTCACCGCCGGTCCGGCTCACGACCTGGTCGTAACGGACAACACGATCGACCAGGTCGGCGGCGACGGACTCGCGGCGATCACGGTCGCGCCCCTCTGGGAGGACGGAGCGCTCGCCGGCTCCTACTCGTCGTCGGGGATCCGCGTGAGCGGGAACACCTTCACCGGCGGCGGGACGTGGATCCGCGTGGGAACGATCGACGACACCTCCGACGAGGCGACGAGGCGCACACTGCGCGACCCGGCACTCGTCACAGGGAACACGTTCCCGGCAGCGTCGACGGCCATCCGCACGTATCCGAATGCGGTCGTCGGCGACGACAGCGCCCCCGTGGCCAGGGTGGCGGCGGACGTCGTGCCCCTCGTCGCGGCCGCCGATGGACCGGTCGCGGTCGACGCCCGCGACTACGCCACTCCGAACGACTGGGGCGCGCCGTGCAAGGCGACCGGCTACCTCGACGACGCCCTGTACTACGACGGTGGTGGCGCCGAAGTCCGTGAACTCACCACCGCACCCGTTCTCTACCCGATGAACTGCATCGAGTTGTCGCTCACCGAAGTCCTCGACGCGCCGGACGCAGTGCGCCACGACGGCGACCTCGTCACCTGGACGCTGACGCCGCACAACGACGGCCCCCGCTCCGCACCCGCCGGATGGACGATCACCCAACTACTGCCGAGCGGCGTCGAACTCGTCTCGATGACGGGCGACGGCTACACCGTCGACGGCACGACGGCCACGTCCGACACCGCGCTGGGGGCTGAGTCCGACGGTCCTGCGTTGACCGTGACGGTCCGCGTCGTGTCCGCGCCGTCCGGTGAGTCGACGATGCACGACGTCGCCTACGTGGCCCCGGCCGCGAACACGGACCTCGACGGCGACGGCTTCGTCGACGCCATCTCTGAACCGGTCAGTCCGCTGGTCGTCCCGACCCTCGCCACCGACACGGACGCGTCGCCGACGGACAACGACGCGCAGGGCGTCTGGACGACCGTCGGAGGATCGCCTCCGCTCCCCGAGCCTCCCGGTGGTGGTGGCGGCGGGCTGCCGGGCACTGATCTGCCGGGCACTGATCTGCCGGGCACCGGCTCCGATCTGACGCCCGGCCTGACCGTCGCGGCAGCGCTCCTCTTCCTCGGCGTAGGAGCTGCGGCGGTGGAACGCCTGCGACGTCGCCGACACTCCTGACGGTGTTGCCGGGCCAGCCCGGGAGCCGGCTCAGACGATATTCGCGTCGGTTCGGCCACGGAGGCGGCGCGCTGCGAGCGCTGAGAGCAGGCGCGGCGCCTGCGAGACGATGACGACGCCGATGATCACAACCACGCCGCCGAGCAGTTGGCTGAGGGCGGGCAGCTCTCCGAGCCAGACCCAGGCGATCAGCACCGCAACCGGCGACACGAGGTAGAGGAGTGACGTCGACGCCGCCACGGGCATCCGGGCGACCGCATACGCCCACAGCACGAACCCCGCCGCCGAGGGCAGCAATCCGAGATAGAGCGCTGCCAACCACGGCCCGGCACCCGCGCCGAGCAGGCTGTCACCGTCGAAGGGCACGAGCGGCAGCGTCATGATGGTGCCGGCCGTCATCGCGTAGCAGGCGACCTCGATGCTGGAGTAGCGCTTCAACAGCGGACGCTGCAGCGGGTGGTAGATACCCTGCGCCACCATCGCTGCCACCACGATCCACACCGCGCTGGACAGGGAGACCCCGGACCCGGCCAGACAGACGAACGCGACTCCGCCGAGTGCGACGATGCTGCCGACGACCGTCAGCCAGGAGACGCGCTCGGCGAAGAGGATGCGCGCGACGGCGACCGAGACGAGAGGCGCGGCGGCGACGATGATGCTCGCTGTTCCGGCGGGAACGTACAGCTCGCCCCAATTGAGGAGCAGCTGGTAGGCGGCCATGCCGAAGAATCCGCACGCCGCGATCCAGCCGAGATCGCGGAGCTTCGGCAGACGCGCTCCGACGACCAGGGCCACGAGGATCAGCGCGACCGTCGCGACCGCGAGACGAACGAACGAGAGCCCGATCACCCCCAGTGCGGGAGCCGCGACGCGGATCGCCGGAAACGCCGATGCCCAGAGCACGACGACGGCAAGTCCGGAAATCAGGGCCTTGTTGACTCTCATGACTCGATCGTGACAAGCTGGTTGAATAAGCACAATTGACGAGTTGTTTCGCTATACCTAATCAACGCTTATTGGAGCTGATCGATGATCGATGTGCGCAAGCTCAGGCTCCTCGCCGCTCTGGAGCGGCTCGGCACGATTGCCTCCGTCGCCGAAGAGCTTCACCTGAGCGCGCCCGGCGTCTCGATGCAGCTCACGGCGCTGGAGAAGGAACTCGGCCTCCGTCTCACGCGGCGCCAGGGACGCGGAGTGGCGCTCACCGCCGCAGGCAGATCGCTGGCGGCGCACGGCCACGACATCCTCGACCGGCTCTCCCTCGCCGAACTCGAACTCGAATCCCTTCGAAGCGGAAGCATCGGCCAGTACACGCTGACCGCCTTCCCGTCGGCCGCGCGAACCATCGTGGCCGACGCGTGCCGCCGGATCCTGCCCGATGTGGACCCCGCCATCGACCTGCGCATCACCACGTCCGAACCCGACGACGCGCTCGGTGCGCTTGCCTCGGGCGCGGCCGATCTCGCGGTCATCCACTCCTACTCGAACGTTCCGCGCGACATCCCGAACGGGCTGTCGTCCCGCCCTCTCGGAACGGAACCCGTCTGGCTGGCCGTCCCGGCGTCGCGCCCCGGCGAAACGGCGAGCGGGACGGTCGACCTCGCAGACTTCGCGGACAGCCGGTGGATCGCGCCGACCGACGACGTGACCTGCTACACCATGATGGAGCGGGCGTGCGGGCTGGCCGGCTTCCGCCCCCGCATCGTCGCGGAATCGATGGACTTCGCCGTGCAACTCGAGCTCGTCGCGGCCGGAACCGGGGTCGCGTTGGTTCCTTCACTGGCCATCGCGCAGCTTCCGGCCGGCGTCGACCTGCGCGAGCTGACGTCGCCGGTGAAGCGGAGCATCCACCTGGCCGCCCGCCAACCCGACTTCGCCGACCCGGGAATCCAGAACCTCGCAGCCGTCCTCGCCGAAGCCGCCTCCTCACGGCTCGCCACGACGCAGCCTCTCGCGTCCTAGAGCTCGGTCTCGAGCTGACCGTTCGCGTACCCGCTGCTCACTCTGCGGGTCCCTCGTCGAGCACACGGGGCGCGGGGAGCCGTTTCGTCCACCGGTCGTCGATCCTGCCGACGTGCCAGATGGTGAGTGCGAGCGTCCACGTGGTGATGAAGACGGCGACGATGATGAAGCCGACATAGTTGAGGTCGAGACGGCTGACCCAGCCGATCGGCCCCGTGGTGATGTCGAGCTTGTCGGCCACGACCGAGATGATCTCTTGGCCGCCGATGAGGAGCGCGACCGCGACGGATAACGCGGTGATGGTGATGTTGTAGTAGACCTTGCGGACCGGGGTGGAGAACGCCCAGCCGTAGGCGAAATTCATGAGGTAGCCGTCGACGGTGTCGAGCAGGCACATGCCGGCGGTGAACAGGACGGGCAACGTGAGGATCGCGTACCAGGGCAGCGCGAACGCGGCGGCGCCGCCGGCGAGGACGAGCAGGGAGACCTCGGTCGCTGTGTCGAAGCCGAGCCCGAAGAGCAGGCCGATCGGGTACAGCTGCCATGGCCGTTTGACCGATCGGGTCAGCGGCCCGAGCATCCGGCTGATGATGCCGCGACGGTCGAGCTGACGTTGGAGTTCCGTCTCGTCGTAGTTCCCCGTCCTCATCCGGCGGAACACGCCCACGACCTGCTCGAGTACGAGCAGATTGACGACGCCGAGCAGGAGCAGGAACACGCCGGAGACGGATGCTCCGATGAGCCCGGTCGTCTGCTGGAGGGCCGATTTGTCGCTGATGACTTGTGGCGCCAGGGTGCGCACTCCGAAGGCGAGCAGTGCGCACAGGCCGAAGACGACGCTGGAGTGGCCGAGCGAGAACCAGAAGCCCACGGAGACAGGGCGCTGGCCGTCGGCGATGAGTTTGCGGGTCGTGTTATCGATGGCGGCTATGTGGTCGGCGTCGAAGGCGTGGCGCAAGCCGAGCGTGTACGCAGTGATGCCGAGTCCGACGCCGAAGACCTGGGTCGGGCCGCCGACGTGGTAGCCGGCCGGCGCGACGATCCCGAGCAGAGTCCCCCAGCCGATGATGTGAAGAGCCACGATGAACGTGCCCATCGCGATCAGAGACGTCCACTTGCCGGAGACCCGGTCGTGCCCGTTCTGCATAGGTCGCTGTCCATTCGTCATGGCGGCGATCGCTCGGAAACGAGCCGGATCCGGTGTCGCGTTGTGCCCGAATCACTCTCCGTTGCGCACGTCGTCGTGTAGGTATCGTCTCAGTCTCGTCACTCGGCGTCGAGGCCCGATGGGATCACCCCGCTCGAGGAAAAGATCATCCTCGATTCCATTGCAAGTTCTCCACCCGGCTGTAAGACTGACCGCGGATCGACGACAAACTCGTGATTCCACCCCCGGGGAGGGCCCATGGCTGCATCGGAGACAGAGAGTAATCGACCAGGTGTGATGGTCGGGCCGACGAGCGAGTTCAGCTTGTTCTTCCGTGTGAAACCGGGTGATGGCGAAGCGTTGCGCGCGGCGTTGCGCGACCTCCAGAACACACCCGGGTATCGCCCCGGCGACTACGGAATGGCCATATCCACCATTCATGAGGCCCGCTTCGTGCTGTTCGACGATGACAGGCAGCTGGCGTTCATCACCAGTTTCGATGGACCGTGGGACGCCTACATGGAGGACTTCTTCACCTCCGGACCGACCCTCGCTCTCTTCGACCTGATCTTCCAGCACGCCGAAGGGTACGAGGGTCTCCCCGACCTCGCGTCGGTGAAGTCGTTCATTCTCGGCGCGCAGCAGAGCGCGGCGGCGTACGCCAGGAACTACCCCGGAACGGTGAAGGAGATCCGGAAGGCGCAGCGCGTCAACGCAGCGTTCGAGAAGGTGCTCGATCATCCGGATGCGGCGGAGGCGCTACGGCACCCCGCCCTGCAGCCGCTGCTCGACGAAGCCGCCGGCTGATCGAATCTCCGGAGGACACCGATGTCGGATCACATCTCAGGCCCGCGTGCGTTGTCCGAGCCCATCGCGGACATCACAGACTTCTTCGCCTTCCCGAGTCCGGAACGGCCGGGTCACCTCGTGCTCGTCATGAACACCCTTCCGTTCGCGCAGCCGTCCAACACGCTGTCCGACGGCCTCATCTACCGGTTCCGGGTACGTCCACTCACGGAGGACCGCACGAGCAGCGCCGCCCCGTTCGCACCCGGCGGGCGCGAGTTCGTGTTCGACTGCGTATTCTCAGCGCCCGGGCACCACGGCTCGGGTGACGACGCGGGGCAGCAGGGGTTCTGCACGACACCGAGCGGCGAAACCGTCGAGTTCCGGGTGAACGACGATCACGCCGAGTCGGCCCACGGGGTCCGGGTCTTCGCCGGTCACCGCTGGGATCCGTTCTTCATGGACGCTCCGGCCGCGTTGAAGACCATCGCAACGGGAGAACTCGCGTTCACCGACCCCGGCACGATCTTCCTCGACGGCAAGAGCGTGCTGAGCCTGGTGCTCGAAGTCGACATAGCCCTCCTGGAGGGCGCGCAGCTGATCGGCGTCGTAGCCGAGACGCTGACCCGCGGAACCTTCAACGTACGCATCGAACGCGTCGGGCGCCCCGAGGTCAAGAACATGATGCTCGCACCGAAAGAGCACGATCCGGTGAATCGCGATCTGGAGATCCGAGACCTCTACAACATGGAGGACGCCTTCCACCTCGGTGAGTCGTATCCCGGGGCGTATCGGGCACGCTTGAACGCGAACCTGGCGTACTGGGACGGCATCGACGGCACGGTCGATTGGGAGACGAACGCCAACGGCGACCATCCGCTCACCGATCTCGTGCTCGCCGACTACCTCGTGCTCGACCTGACGAAGCCGTACGCCGAGACGGGATCGTTCCTGGAGATCGAACTGGCGGCGATGCGCGGTGAAGCGCACGAGACCTGCGGTGGGCGCGCGCTCAACGACGATGTGATGGATACGATCTTCACCCAGCTCGTCAACGCCGGCAACGGGCCGGTCATCCGTGACGGCGTCGATGCACCGACCAGGCCGGCGACCCGTACGTTCCCCTACCTGGCGGAACCCGATCCCAATCCGCCGTCGGCTCCCGCGCACCACCACTGATCATGGAACCGCAGACGGGCGGTAACACCGGCGAGGCCGAGGTCCGACTCGAGCTCGACGATATTCAGAGCGGCGCGCTGCACGAGCGTCCGTCGCCCTACGTCGGCAGTCACCTCTTGCTGCGCATCGACGATCGCGAGGAGGGGCGCGCCTTCGTGCGGCGGCTCCTCCCGCTGGTCGACTCCGGACGGCCCGATCTGGTTCCGGCGCAGGGCGCCTGGATCACGGTGGCGTTCACCTACAACGGCCTCGAAGCACTCGGCGTTCCACAGGACTCCCTCGACAGTTTCGCACCGGAGTTCCGCGAGGGGATGGCCGCCCGCGCAGAGCAGCTCGGCGACGTCGGCGAAAGCGGCCCCGCCAACTGGGAGTGGCCCCTCGGCACCGATGACGTGCACATTGCGATCGCCGCCCTGTCACCGGATGCCGAACGACTCGCGGTGGTGCTGGAACGGGCCCACAAGGTCTTCGACGAGTCGCCCGGCGTCGACCTCATCTGGCAGCAGGACTGCTATCAGCTGCCGACCGGGAGGACCTCGTTCGGCTTCAAGGACGGAATCGGCCAGCCGCCGATCGAAGGAACGGGCGTCGCCCTGACCAACCACCACGAGCGACCGCTGAAGGCGGGTGAGATCGTTCTCGGCTATCCCGACGAGACCGGGGACCTCCCGCCGATGCCGACTCCGGACATCCTGGGGCGCAACGGAACGTACGTGGTCTTCCGTAAGCTCCACACCCGGGTGGCGGCCTACCGCACCTACCTGCGAGAAAAGGCCAAGAACCGCGAAGACGAGGCGCTCCTCGGCGCCAAGATGGTCGGACGCTGGCAGAGCGGAGCACCCCTTGCGGTCTCACCCGACCACGACGACGCCGCCTTGGGCGCCGACCGGCATCACAACAACGACTTCTCGTACGGCGACGATCCACGCGGTTTCAAGTGCCCTGTCGGCGCCCACGCGCGACGAGCGAATCCACGCGACGCACTCGACGGCGAGGGAAGCGTGGATGTGCGGCTTCACCGCATGATCCGCCGGGGCACCAGCTACGGCCCGATGCTGCCCGAAGGCGTGCTGGACGACGACGGGGTCGATCGCGGCATCATGTTCGTGTTCGCCGGCGCGCACCTGAAGCGACAGTTCGAGTTCGTCAAGACGCAGTGGCTCAACGACGGCATCTTCATCGGCGCCCCGGCCGAGAAGGACCCCATCGTCGGGTCTTCCGACGGCACCGGAGTTCTCACCATCCCCGAACGACCCATCCGGCGACGCCTGACCGCATTGCCGCCGTTCGTGGTGACCAGGGGCGGCGAGTACTGCTTCGCACCCGGTCTGCGCGCGCTTCGCTGGCTCGCGGACCTCGACACTTGACGACAGCTCAGACCACCGATAGCGCTCCCAGGGGGCAGAGATGACCGATTCACCGGAAACCGACCGATGGGACGCACTGGACTTCGGCCCGCCTGCCGCCGACGGCGTCGAGCCCAGCGAGTCGGTCGTCGTCGATCACGTGGCCGACGGCCGCGTGGCCGTGATCACCCTGAACCGGCCCCACGCCGACAACGCCATCACGACCGAGATGGGCGCGCGCCTGACCGAGATCCTGGAGGACATCGCGGTCACGCCGTCGATCCGGGTCGCCGTGCTGACCGGCGCGGGCGACCGGGCGTTCTCGGTCGGCAGCGACCTCCGCCAGCGCAATGCCATGACCAAGGAACAATGGCTGCGGCAGCGCCAGGACTTCGATCGCACCCTGTACACGCTCCGTCAGCTGCGCAAGCCGATCATCGCCGCCGTCAACGGCATCGCGTACGGCGGCGGGTCGGAGATCGCGCAGAGCACGGACTTCATCATCGCGTCGGACAACGCCACCTTCGGCCAGCCGGAGGCGATGATCGGCCTCTCTGCCGGCGGGGGCTCACCGGTGTTCCTCCCCCGGCTGCTCTCCCCCGGCCGGGCGCTTCAGATGCTGATGACCGGTGACCCGATCACTGCGCAAGAGGCCTACCGGCTCGGGATGGTCAACGAGCTCCACGCGCCGGGCGAGGTGCTCGACGCCGCGGTGCGGATAGCGACGAAGATCGCCAGCAACTCCCCCACCGCCGTGCAAGCCGTCAAGCGGGCAGTGCGTCTCGGCGACGGCGAGCCGATCGAACAGGCGATCGCCGTCATGATGGAGGCCCATTGGCGCTCCGCCGTGCACCCCGATCGCAGCGAGGGCATCGGTGCCTTCAACGACGGCCGCGATCCGTCCTTCCGAGACGCCGACTACTGACACCGACCTACTGACGCCGATCTACTGACACCGACGAGGAGACCCACCGTGGCCGAAACAGACGAACTCGAACAATCCCGTGCCGCACTCCAGATGATCAACCCGGCACCATACAACGCCGAAGCGCCCCCGGAGGCGCTGGTCGGTGACATCACGCCCACCGACTTCCACTACGTGCGGAGCAACTTCGCCGTGCCCACCCACGACGGCACCTTCACGATCGGGGGCGCGGTCGAGAACCCGATCTCGCTCACCCTCGACGACCTTCGATCCATGCCCGCCATCGAGCGCTCCGTCACGCTCGAATGCGCGGGCAACGGCCGCCTCGCGATGCGACCGCTCCCGACCGGAGAGCCGTGGGGCGATTACGCCGTGTCCACCGCACGATGGACCGGCGCCCGCCTCTCCGACGTGCTCGCCATGGCCCGACCGAACGACGACGGCGTCGAAGTGCGCTTCGAAGGCGCAGACCACGGCCCGTACCACCTCCATCCCGTCCTTCCCAACGTCGACGGTGGAGACCTGACCTTCGTCAGAAGCCTCCCGCTCGCACTCGCTGCCGACCCGGCCACAGAGATCCTGATCGCGTACGAGATGAACGGCGAACCACTCCGCCCCGATCACGGCGCCCCGTTCCGAGTGATCGTGCCCCACTGGTTCGCCGTGGCCTCGGTCAAATGGCTGCACCGCATCGACGTGCTCACCGAGCCGTACGCCGGCGAGTTCCAGACCGGCCACTACATCTACGAGTGGCCCGACCGGCCCCACGAGCCGGTGACTGTCATGCGCGTGCGTGCGCGCATCACCGACCCGGAATCCGGATCCGTGTTGCCCGCCGGACCGCACACTGTGCGCGGCAAGGCCTGGTCAGGCAGCGGCCCGATCACCAACGTCGAGGTGAGCCTCACCGGTGAGGGCGACTGGTTGCCGGCGACAGTCGAACCCCCGAAGGGCCCGTACCAGTGGCAGGACTGGACATTCGAATGGGTGCCGCCGAACGACGGCAGACACGCGCTGCGCGCGCGTGCGACCGATGCCGCCGGAAACGTGCAACCCGAGGTCCCGCCGTGGAACCGGCTCGGCTACGGGAACAACTCGGTCGAGGTCATCTTCGTCGACGTCGAATGACGCGTCCCGTTCTGGGCCGACCTGGGTTCGAACGGCCTGTCTGCTACCTGGCACCGCGGGATGTTCGTCCGGTCACCGTTCGACGACCGAGAACACGGGTGCGGTGTAGTCGCCGTTCTGGATGGCTTCGCTCGGCCCGTAGAGACGCAGGATGAGGTAGGAGTCCTTCTCGGGGATCGGGAGGAAGTGCGGGTCGTCGACGTGGGCGTCGACGTCCGCGCTGAGGAGGATCGAGTACGTTCCGTCGTCGTCGGGGGTGAGCGTGCGGTCGCCGCGGCTGTGCCGGTTGATGCTGTTGTGCGCCATCAGCCGGTTGTCGTCGCCGTAGGCCGTGAACGACCAGAACTCCGACACATCCGGTGCCGCGAACCTTGTCCGGTACTCGCGTCCACCCGCGCCGTTGATCGGCTGCCCGTCCGCGTCCGTCTCGATCTTGACGTACACCGACTCGACCGGCGGGAGCCCCCACTGGCCGAGCAGCGTCCCGATGTCGAAGACGTCGCGGGGTGCGTGCTGCAGCTCCTCACGGGTGCCGAGGGCGCCCTTCGAGCTCGTCACCGTCGGCGCCAACGTCGTCAGCTGCCGCATCCCCAGCTCCTCACCGCGGGCAGCAGCTTCGAGCTGCTCATCGGTGAAGTCGGTCCGGCCGGGCTCGACGCCGACGGCGGCGATCGGTTCCAGCCACTCGGCGTCCACTTGGGCCATGGAGCCGTCGGCAAGGAGGAAGTTCACCCGCTCCAGCCACGTCGTCGCGGCGGGATCCGGGAAGTCCCGGACGGCCGGCGCCGGCTCCGGCTCGCCGAGGTACTCGGACAGGGTCTGGAGCACCCATCGGTCCTGCAAGTCGCGCGCGACATCGAGGTCGTCCCCACCGGTCGTCATGATCCGCCCCATCACCTTGATGAGGTTCGAGTCCGACCGGACGACGTCGTCGATCCCCTCCGGCACCTCGCCCGCCCAGTCGCGGGCGGCGAACAGGAACCGCCCACCCTTCGG
Organism: Leifsonia sp. 10N434; assembly: GCF_056394405.1. Lineage (NCBI taxonomy): Bacteria > Bacillati > Actinomycetota > Actinomycetes > Micrococcales > Microbacteriaceae > Leifsonia > Leifsonia sp. 10N434. The sequence continues at coordinate 141,317 of NZ_JBFTHV010000009.1, forward strand.
CCTCGGGTGCGCGAGCCGATCATCGCCGTCGTGTAGTGCCCCATGTCCATCGTGTGCAGGATCCAGTACCGATCGCTGTCGACGTCGGGCACCGTCACCACCACCGGCTTCGCGGCGACGTCGAACCAGCCTTGCAGGTGCAGGGTGTCGTTGTTGATCGTGGGATGAGCGGTGTAGGTGTCGTCGGCGAGATCCCGGAGCTTCTGGAACTCGTTCAACCGAACCCCCGGTTCGATCGTCGTCTCGTAGAGGAACCCGTAGGCCTTGTCCATCGAGTACCCGTACAGGTACGCCTCCCGCGCCGTCTCATCCGAGATGCCCATGCGCTACTCCCCCTCATCACCACTTCATCGCCGAAAGCTTCGTGGCCATTCCAGCATCATCCGAGTACGCGCATCTAGGGAGCTCAGGAGAATGCTCAGGGTGCAGGAACCGATGGGCTACTGTTCGCGCAAATGCCGCTCGGCCTCGCGAGCACCCGGCGGCCCCAGGACCAGCCCGTGGAAGGACGTTCGGCGATGAAGTACTCGAATCTTGGGCCCACCGGCGTGTCGCTGGCGTGGCCCCTCTCCCGACCCGTCGTCATCCTCTTATGCGGGTTGCCTGGTTCCGGCAAGACGACCTTCGCTCGCCGACGCGAGCGAGAGACGGGCGCGATCCGCTTCAGCACCGACGAGTGGATGGCCGACCTGGGTCTCGACTACTTCGACGCACTGCGCGACAACGTTCAGGACCGCCTGGACCGTCTCTGGGCACAGCTTGTCGAGCGCGGACTGAGCGTCATCCTCGAAGACGGGACGTGGCAGCGCGACGAGCGCGATGAGATCCGCCGCATCGCCGAGCGGCTCGGCGCCGGCACCGA
>NZ_JBFTHV010000010.1:0-117320 GCF_056394405.1 Leifsonia sp. 10N434
AACTCCTCACACACCCCCACCAGACCCGGGTTCGGCGCCCCATTGATCACCACGATGATCTCCCCCGGACGCTGCTCCACCATCCGCCCCAACACATCACGGAACAACTCCAGAGGCTCATCCACCACCGGAACCACCACACTCGTCGAGACCACATGCGGCTCCACATACGGCCGATACCGCTTCGACACCACCACCTTGATGATCCAAATCACCCAGATCAACGCCGAATACACCGCAAACAGATAAAACTCCGGATGACCTTCGATCATGTGCCTGATCTGAAGAATGAAAATAAACACGAATGAGACCTTTCGTGGTCGAGGGCGTGAAATCCACAACGTCGGGGACCTGGTCGGATTCGGGATGTCCTGTTTCTAGCCGCCTTCTCAGACCCGGCGCAAGTCGAAAATCGGGTCCTCCGCCCGCGTTCGGAGACCCACCCACCGCGCGGTTTCGAGGGCGTCGACGGCACCCGGGTCCGCCGACACGCGGACATCGGAAACGCGTCGGCGAAATGACGGACACACCCCCGAGTGGGGGTCGCAGAATGGCCGGTCACGCGGCATTCCGTTTTCGTCGTGCATTGAACCCGCATCAATCTCCGGCAGCGCCCGTGTACCCCGGCTTGTACCCCGGTTTGTGACCCCCGAAAGAGGGCCTGAAAGCGCTTCCAGAACTCGTGAAAATTTACACAGCGGACACAAGCCGTTCACAGCACTGAGCACTCCCACGTCCTCCGCAATGCGGACTCGACAGCGAGGCGAGAACGCGTTCCACGATCAGCGCGCACCCGTGACAGCGTCGGCGGCATCCCGTAGCCTCGACGCATGACGGAGCCGTCGGCAGTCGCGTCAGAGAGATCCACCCCGCCTGCGGGCGGCATGCGCACGTTCGCTCAGGTGCTCATCAACACGATGATCGCGAACATCACGACGAGTTTCCTCTGGTTCGCGCTGACGTTCTGGGTGTACCTGGAGACGCGATCCGTGCTCGCCACGGGCATCGTCGGCGGCACCTACATGCTGCTGGTCGCCGTGTTCTCGATCGTGTTCGGCACCGTCGTCGACCGTCATCGCAAGTATCACGTGATGCTGTTCGCGAGCGTGATAACGCTCGTCTCCTTCAGCATCGCCGGCGTCTTCTACCTGCTGTACCCGGAGTCGGCGATCATCGATCTCGGCGGCCCGATCTTCTGGATCTTCGCCGGCGTCATACTGTTCGGCTCGGTGATCGAGAACATGCGGAACATCGCGCTGTCGACCACGGTCACCCTCCTCGTGCCGGTGGAGCGGCACGCGAACGCGAACGGCATGGTCGGCACGGTGCAGGGCCTCGCGTTCATCGTGACGAGCGTCTTCAGCGGCCTGGCGATCGGCCTGCTCGGCATGGGCTGGACGCTCGTGATCGCCATCCTGCTCACGGCGATCGCGCTACTGCACCTGCTGTTCCTGCGGATCCCGGAGGAGGCGCCGCACGTCGAAGGCGGCAAGCGGCCCGCCGTCGATCTGCGCGGCAGCATCGCGGCCATCCGGAGCGCTCCCGGGCTGTTCGCGCTGATCATCTTCTCGACGTTCAACAACTTCATCGGCGGCGTCTACCTGGCCCTGATGGACCCGTACGGTCTCGAGTTGTTCCCCGTCGCCCTGTGGGGCGTGGTGTTCGGCGTCGCGTCGACGGGCTTCATCGTCGGCGGCCTGGTCGTCGCGAAGTTCGGCCTCGGCGCGAACCCGATCCGCACGATGCTCGTGCTCGTCGTCGTGATGGGCGTGCTCGGCTCACTGTTCACCATCCGGGACTGGTGGTGGCTGTACGCGGCGGGCATCTGGCTCTACATGACGCTGATCCCGGCCGTCGAGGCCTCGGAGCAGACGGTCATCCAGAAGGTCGTGACCTTCCGCCGGCAGGGCAGGGTGTTCGGCTTCGCCCAGGCCTTCGAGTCGGCCGCCGCTCCGATCACGGCCTTCCTGATCGCGCCGATCGCGGAGTTCATCATCATCCCGTTCCTCGAGACGGAGGCGGGCCAGGCGAACTGGGGATGGCTGGTCGGCGACGGCGAGGCCCGCGGCATCGCGCTCGTGTTCTTCTTCGCCGGCATCGTGCTGGTGCTGCTCGCGCTCGGCGCGTTCCTCACGAAGTCGTACCGGATGCTCTCGAAGGAGTACCAGGACGGCGAGGCGCCGATCGCCGCGTGATCGGCATCCGCGCTACGGCGGCGCCGCCGCTGACGAGGAACGTCATGCGGAGCGCCGGACTCTGGGAATACCTCACAGATTGATGCGTTTACATGGATGAACAGAAATAGATAGGCAGGCAATGGAGCCGCGTCTTCACCCACCCTCGACTCCAGGAGTTCCATGTCACTCGCCGACCTGTCGACCCGCACCGCCGACACCACCGCACAGCTGCTTCCGGCCCTCGCCGAGCGCTGGAGCCCGCGGTCGTACGACGCCGCAGCCGTTATCGACGAAGAGAAGCTGAACGCCGCCCTCGAAGCGGCGCGCTGGTCGCCTTCCGCCGCCAACACGCAGCCGTGGCGCTTCATCGTCGCCCGTCGCGGCACGCCCGCCTTCGACGCGATCGTCGCGAACCTCCTCGGCTTCAACGCCACCTGGGCCGGTTCGGCCGGTGCCCTGATCGTCGCCCTCGCCGAGGTCATCGACCCCGAGGGCAACGAGCGCCGCTGGGCGAACTACGACCTCGGACAGGCCGTCGCCCACCTGACCATCCAGGCCCACCACGACGGACTGCACGCCCACCAGATGGGCGGCTTCGACGCACAGGGCCTGCGCGAGGCGTTCGACATCGACGAGCGCTTCGTTCCTGTCTCGGTGACGACCCTCGGCACCGTCGGCGACCCGGATGCCCTTCCCGACCGCCTGCGCGAGCGCGAGCTCGCCCCCCGCACGCGCGTCGCGCTCGACGACATCCTCGTCGTCAACGCCTAGCAGCGCGCAACGCGCCGTGCCGCGCCCGCACGCGGCACGGCACTGAGTGGCGCCGACTCGACCTTCACCCGACTCCGGAAGGTCGATCGGCGCCACTCGTGTTTTTCCACAGCCTGGGCGGGCGCCGGGGCGTGAACGGTCACGAACTGTCGCTGCCGGCGCCTGAGGGCCCTTGCGCGCGACAGTTAGCGACCACTCACGCCGGGCGGTCGCGCGGCAGCCCGGCAGCCCGCGGTCACGCTCTACGGGCGTAGCAGCACCTTGATCGCGCGGCGCTCGTCCATCGCCGCGTACGCCTCGGCGGCCTCTTCGAGCGGCAGCTCGAGGTCGAACACGCGGCCGGGGTCGATCGCGCCCGACCACACGTCCTGCAGCAGCTCCTCGACGTAGTTGCGCACCGGGGCGACACCGCCGTTGACGCCGATGTTGTCGTTGAAGAGCGGGCGAACCGGAAGCTCGGGGCCGCCGTTGGGGACACCGACGTAGCCGACCATCCCACCCGGGCGGGCCGAGCGGATCGCCTGGTCCATCGACTCCTTGGTGCCGACCGCTTCGAGCACGCAGTCGGCGCCGATCCCGTCGAGCAGTTCCTTCACGGCCGCGACGCCCTCGTCGCCGCGCGTCGCGACGATGTCCGTCGCTCCGAAGGCGCGGGCCAGCTCCTGGCGCGGCTCGTGCCGCGACATCGCGATGATCCGCGAAGCACCGAGACGCGAGGCCGCGAGCACCGCGCAGAGGCCGACGGCTCCATCGCCCACCACCACGACCGTGCTTCCCTCGGTGACACCGGCCGAGACCGCGGCGTGGTGCCCGGTGCCCATCACGTCGGAGAGCGTCAGCAGGCTCGGGATGAGCTCCTCGCTCGGGTACTCGGGCGTCGCCACGAGGGCGCCGTCGGCGTGCGGAACGCGCACCTTCTGGCCCTGGCCGCCGTCGGCGAACCCGCCCAGCTTGTCGTCCGAGCCCCACCAGCCGCCGTTCAGGCACGACGTGCTGACGCCGTTCTTGCAGTTGACGCAGGTCATGTCGCAGTCGTAGAACGGCGCGATCACGAAGTCGCCGGGGGCGATGGTCGTGACCTCCGGCCCGACCTCCTCGACCACGCCGACGAACTCGTGTCCGATGCGGTGCGCGTGATGGGTGGGGGTGACACCCCGATAGGGCCACAGGTCGGAACCGCAGACGCAGGCGGCGACGACGCGCACGATGGCGTCGCCTCCGGTGGAAAGAACGGGATCGGGGACCTCTTCGACGCGGATGTCCCGTTCGCCGTGGATGACGGTAGCAAGCATGGCTGAAAGCCTACGCCGCCACGGCTGGGCGCCGGGGCCGGAGTCCCCCGTTCGAGGTACGGCGCGTGGCGGTCGGGTGAACAGAACGTGAAGCCGGGCTCCGGTCGCTCGGCGCCGCCCTAGCATCGCACTGTCCGCTGGCGTCGCACCTCTCTGCTCGCCCCGCGGACGACCCCCACCCATCACCTCGAGGAGGCATCGCGCGATGTCCAAGCGCTCCCGGATCGCCGCGTTCTTCGCGGCACTCGGAGTGCTGGTGGCGGTCGCGGTGGTGCTGACGATCGCGGCCAGACCGGGCGTGGTGTCGGCCGCCGCGCATCCGGGCAGTGCCGCGTCGTCGACCACCTATTCGGTGTCGGCGGATCTCGACACGTGCGGCGCCGGCTGGGGTTCCGGCGCGAAGGTCCACGTGAACGGCGGCGACCAGACCTTCACCGTGACCAACCGCACGGTCGCGGGCATCGAGGTCTACCTGCAGGCCGCCGACAGCAAGAAGGTGTACCTCGACCTCGAGAGCATCGGCGCCGCGGCGCGGGCGACCGCCCGGGTGACGCTCGGCTCCGGACGCTACCGCTTCGTCTGCCTGCCCGCCGACGCCGATCCGGTCCGCGGCCCCACCGTGATGGTCGGCGCCGCACCACCGGGAGCTCAGCTGACGCCGGGCATAGTGCCGGTGACGCGCAACGACCTCATACCCGTCGCCCAGACCTACGGACGCTGGGTCGCCTCGCGCATCCCCGTGCTCCGCCAGCAGGTCGCGCTCCTCGGCGACGACGCATCGGAGGGCCACTTAGCGGCCTCACGCCTTGATTGGCTGACCGCTCACCAGACCTACCAGACGCTCGGCGCCGCATACGATGCCTTCGGCGACCTCGGCGATGCGATCGACGGGATGCCCGCGCCGGGCCGCACGGTCGCCGACGACCCCGGCCTCACCGGCTTCCACAAGATCGAGGCACTCCTCTGGTCGGGCACGGGAGCCGTGCCCGACCCGACGTCCGGCGCGATCCCAGCGGCGATCGCGCGGCTCGCCTCCGACACCGCACAGCTCGCCACGGACTTCGCCGACGCGGAGATCGATCCGAACGACATCGGACTCCGCGCGCACGAGATCGTCGAGAACGCGATCCAGTTCGACCTCACGGATGCGACGGACGCGGGCTCCGGGTCCGCCCTCGCCAGCATCGACGCCGAACTCACGGGGGCGGAGCAGGCCCTGGCCCCGCTGCACGACATCCTGAGCTCGCGTTACGAGGCGCTCGCGGCAACGACGGCCTCGCTCGTCTCGTCGCACCGCCTGGTCGAGACCTACCGCCACGCCGACGGCACCTGGACACCGCTCGCCTCGCTGCCGCGGGCCGACCGCCAGCGCCTCGACGCAGCACTCGACGAGGCGGCCGAACTGCTGGCCCCGGTGGCGGCCATCTGCGACATGCGGAGGGAATCATGACGGGGATCGATCGACGGGGGTTTCTGGGCGCGGCGCTCGGGGCCGGGGTGGCGGCGCCACTCGCGGCGGCCGCCGGCGCAACGCTGACGGCCGGGTCGCCCGCTGCCGCAGCGTCGTCGCCGGGCGGAACCGCGGCGAGCACCGTGGAGCGATCCGGCGCGTTCCCGTTCCACGGCGTGCACCAGCAGGGCATCCTGACCCCGGCCCAGCGCGCCTCCGCGTTCGTGGCCCTCGACGTCACCGCGGACAATCGCGCCGAACTCGCCGACCTGTTCCGCACCATCACCGCTCGCGCGCGATTCGCCACGACCGGCGGTACCCCGCCCGACCCCGGACTCACCTCGCCGCCACGCGACTCGGGCATCCTCGGCGGCACGGTGCGACCGGATGGCCTCACTGTGACGCTCTCGGTCGGGGCGTCGCTGTTCGACCACCGGTTCGGGCTCGCGGCGGCCAAGCCTGCCCGGCTGCGCACCATGGAGGACTTCCCGAACGACGCCCTGCGCCGCGAGGTCTGCGACGGCGACCTACTGCTGCAGGTCTGCGCGAACGACCAGGACGCCGTGACCTACGCCGTGCGCGAGATCGCCCGCGCGACGCGTGGCGCGATGCAGGTGCGCTGGCGGCAGGACGGGTTCGTGTCGCCTCCGCGGCCGTCGGGAACGCCGCGCAACCTGATGGGGTTCAAAGACGGCACCGGCAACCCCGCGGTGACGGATGCCGCGCTGATGGCATCCCTCGTCTGGGCGAAGGCCGGCGGAGCGGAACCGGCCTGGGTCTCCGGCGGCAGCTATCACGTGGTGCGCCTCATCCGGATGCTCGTCGAGTTCTGGGATCGGGTGAATCTGCACGAGCAGGAGAACATGATCGGCCGTCGGCGTGACAGCGGCGCACCCCTCACGGCCTCCCACGAGTTCGACGACCCGCACTACGAGAACGACGCAACGGGCGACGTCATCCAGCTCGACGCGCACATGCGACTCGCGAATCCGCGAACGGCGGTGACGGCCGATCAGCGCATGCTCCGCCGGGCATACAACTACGACGCGGGTCTCGACAGCAACGGCAACCTCGACATGGGCCTCATCTTCACGGCGTTCAATCAAGACCTCGAGCGCCAGTTCGTCACCGTGCAGAAGCGGCTCGCCGACGAGCCGCTCGTCGACTACATCTCGCCGTTCGGGGGCGGCTACTACTTCGCGCTGCCCGGTGCGCGCGACAGCTCCGACTGGCTCGGGCGCAGCATGCTCGCCTGACCGGCCGTACAGACTCGGCGCGCCCGCGCCGACACCAGAGAAGAGAAAGAGGAACCAGTGTTCAGCACGTTCCGTCTGCGTCATGCGGCTCTCGCGCTCGTCGGCGCGACAGCCCTGGTCGGCGCAGGGATACTCGCGGGATCACCGGCGGTCGCCGGCACCGACCATTCGCCTTCACGCTCGTCGTCGTCGTTCACAATGACGCCGATCAAACACCTCGTCGTGATCTTCGACGAGAACGTCTCGTTCGACCACTATTTCGGCACCTATCCCACCGCCGCCAACACCGACGGCACGACCTTCACCGCAGCGAAGGGCACCCCGAAGGCGAACACCCTCGTCACCTCGGGCGCCCTCACGAAGAACCCCAACCTCTACCCGCCCAAGCGCCTGGCGCCGTCGCAGGCAGCGACCTGCGACCAGAACCACGGCTACAGCGCTGAGCAGCAGGCGGTCGACAACGGCAAGATGGACCTCTTCGTGCAGAAGACGTCCACCGACACCTGCACCGGACTCTTCGGGGCACCCGGGCTCGCCATGGACTACTACGACGGCAACACCGTCACGGGTCTCTGGAACTACGCCCAGAACTACTCCATGAGCGACAACAACTGGGACACCCTGTTCGGACCGTCGACGCCCGGCGCGCTCAACCTGATCTCGGGCCAGACGCACGGCGGCACGGCGTACGACCCGAAGTCCGGCGCGGTGCTGCCCGCCTCGACGGCGGTTTCGTCGCCGAATGCTGCCGGTGTCGGAAGCGTGATCGGCGACCCCGACCCCGCGTACGACGACTGCTCCGACAACGACCACACGTCGACCAGCGCGGTCGTCGGGATGTCGGGCAAGAACATCGGCGACCTGCTCAACAAGCGCAACGTGACCTGGGGCTGGTTCCAGGGCGGGTTCACGCCGACCACGCCGTGGAGCGGCGCCGCCGGAAGCTACGCGAAGTGCGACGCGACCACGGCGAACATCACCGGCGCGGCCGTGAAGGACTACTCGCCGCACCACTCGCCGTTCCAGTACTACAAGTCGACGTCGAATCCGCACCACCTCGCGCCGTCGTCGGAGAAGGCGATCGGTCACACCGACCAGGCCAACCACCAGTACGACACGACCTCGTTCGACGCCGCCCTGAAGAACAACAACCTCCCGTCGGTGTCGTTCCTCAAGGCTCCGGAGGCTCAGGACGGGCACGCCGCCTACTCCGACCCGCTGGATGAGCAGAAGTTCCTCGTCAACGAGATCAACGCCATCCAGAAGTCGAGCTCGTGGTCGAGCACTGCCGTCGTCGTCACCTACGACGACTCCGACGGCTGGTACGACCACGTGGCGCCGAAGGTCGCGAACGGGTCGAACGACCCGGCCGCGGACTCGGCCGTCTGCACGAGCGTGAAGCACGTGGCCGGCGGCTACGCCGACCGCTGCGGACCGAGCCAGCGCATGCCGCTGCTCGTGATCTCGCCGTACGCGGCCAAGAACAAGGTCGACCACACGGCGATCGAGCAGACGTCGGTGCTGCGGTTCATCGAGAACAACTGGCTGACCGGACGCATCGGCGACTCGTCGTTCGACAGCCGCGCCGGATCGCTCGGTGGACTGTTCGACTGGTTCCACCCGCAGCAGCGCGAGGTGCTGCTGTCGCCCTCGACCGGCGCCGTGTCGTCGATCGTCTCCACGAAGCCGCATTGGCCGACTCCGCCGCGCCACGGCTGGCTCGCCCAGCCGTAGCGGCTCCACCGAAATCGAGTCCGAACTTGTTGCTGCAACACGCCGCATTTCGGCGCAACAAGTTCGGACTCGATCGTGTGTGCCGGGGCGCCGGGTGCGCTGCAGGCGGAGGGGTTACTCCTCGTCGCGCACGGGGACGACGGTGAGAGCGCCGCCGCCGGGTGCGATGTCGACCCGCACGAGGTCCCCGTCGCGCACGACCCCGCTGAGCAGCGCCGTCGCGAGCCGGTCCTCGATCTCGTGCTGGATCAGCCGGCGCAGCGGACGCGCACCGTAGATCGGGTCATAGCCGCGCTCGGAGAGCCAGGCACGCGCATCCGGCGTGACGGCCAGCTCGAGCCGGCGGTCCTGCAGGCGCCGCATCAGGCGGTCGATGTTCAGCTCGACGATCTCGCCGAGTTCCTCCTTGTCGAGCGTCGAGAACACCACGATGTCGTCGAGGCGGTTCACGAACTCGGGCTTGAACGCCTGGCGCACCATCTGCAGCACGGCCTCCTCCTTCTCGACCTCGTTCAACGTCGGGTCCACCAGATACTGGCTGCCCAGGTTGGAGGTGAGAATCAGGATGGCGTTGCGGAAGTCGACCGTACGGCCCTGACCGTCGGTCAGCCGGCCGTCGTCGAGCACCTGCAGCAGCACGTCGAAGACCTCGGGGTGCGCCTTCTCGACCTCGTCGAGCAGGATGACGGAGTACGGACGACGCCGCACCGCCTCGGTCAGCTGGCCGCCCTGCTCGTAACCGACATAGCCGGGAGGGGCGCCGACGAGCCGCGATACGGAGAACTTCTCCCCGTACTCGCTCATGTCGATGCGCACCATCGCCTTCTCGTCGTCGAACAGGAACGCGGCGAGCGCCTTGGCCAGCTCGGTCTTTCCGACACCGGTCGGACCCAGGAACAGGAACGACCCGGTCGGCCGGTCGGGGTCGGAGATCCCCGCGCGGGTGCGGCGCACCGCATCCGCCACGGCCGTCACCGCACGCTTCTGCCCGATCAGCCGGCGGCCGAGCTCCGCCTCGAGGTGGAGCAGCTTCTCCGTCTCGCCCTGGGTCAGGCGATCGACCGGGATGCCGGTCCACGCCGCCACGACCGCCGCGATGTCCTCGCTGGTCACCTGCTCGTTCACCATCCGCGGGCGATCCGGGTGCTGCTCGGCCTGCTCGGCCTCCGCGAGCTCCCGCTCGATCGACGGGATGGTCTCGTACTCGATCTTGGACGCCTCCTGGTAGCGGCCGTCGCGCAGGGCGAGGTCGCGCTTGGTCTTGGCCTCCTCGAGCTGCGAGCGCAGCGCGCCCACGCGGTTGAGCGACGCCTTCTCGAGCCGCCAGCGCTCCTGCAGCTCTTCGAGCTCGCTCTCGCTCTCACGCAGCCGCTCCTGCAGCTGGGCGAGGCGGTCCTTGCTGGCGTCGTCCTTCTCCTTCTTGAGCGCGAACTCCTCGAGCTTCATGCGCTCGACGACGCGCTGCAGCGTGTCGATCTCGACCGGCGCCGAGTCGATCTCCATCTTGAGCCGGCTGGCCGCCTCGTCGATGAGGTCGATCGCCTTATCGGGGAGCTGCCGGGCGGTGATGTAGCGGTTCGAGAGCGACGCCGCGGCCACGAGAGCGGAGTCTTCGATGGTGACACCGTGGTGCGCCTCGTAGCGACCCTTGAGCCCGCGCAGGATGGCGACCGTGTCTTCCACGCTCGGCTCGCCCACGTACACCTGCTGGAAGCGGCGCTCGAGGGCGGCGTCCTTCTCGATGAACTCGCGGTACTCGTTGAGCGTGGTGGCGCCGATGAGCCGCAGCTCACCGCGCGCGAGCATCGGCTTGAGCATGTTCGAGGCCGCGACGGATCCTTCGCCACCGCCGGCGCCCATCAGGATGTGCAGCTCGTCGACGAACGTGATGATGCCGCCTTCGGCATCGTTGATCTCCTTGAGCACGGCCTTGAGGCGTTCCTCGAACTGGCCGCGGTACATCGCGCCGGCGACCAGCGCGGAGAGGTCGAGCATCACGAGCTGCTTGCCCTTGAGGGAGTCGGCCACGTCGCCCGCGACGATGCGCTGGGCGAGGCCCTCCACCACGGCGGTCTTTCCGACACCGGGCTCGCCGATGAGCACGGGGTTGTTCTTGGTGCGACGGGTCAGCACCTGGCTCACCCGGCGGATCTCGGCGTCCCGCCCGATGACCGGGTCGAGCTTGCCGCTCTTGGCGATCTCCGTGAGGTTCACACCGTACTGTTCGAGCGCGCTCTTCTGCTCCTCCTGCGTGGAGGGTGCACCCTGCATGTTGGCCATGGGTCTCCTTTCAGACGGGTCGGACAAAGTTGAGTCTACTAAGCTCAACTTTCATCCGCATCCCCGTATTCCGGCCATGAGCGGATGCGGGCCGCCCCGCGTGAATCCGGATGATCGGGGCCGTCGGCGCGCGTTCTCCGGAGTTGCGCCGGTCGACGCGGCGTGTCCGCTCGAGGTTCCGGAAATGCGTCGGCGGCAGGTGGCCGGCCACGCCGGCCAACCGGGCAGGCCGCCGGCCGGCTAGGGCACGTCGGTCGGCTCGTCGTTCGCGGAGGCCTCGATCCAGTCGACGGCCGTGTCGGGCATGGCGTGGTGCTTCGGCACCTCATCGCCCCACCACGAGTCGTGCAGGCCGGGGCCGCCGGCGGCCTCGATCTCTTCGACGATCTCCGACGGAACCTCATCGCCGTTGTTCGCAACGAGCCACTCTCGAGCGGATTGCGCGAGCCGCGGCCACCACTGTTCGATGTCCATGCCCGAAAGTCTGCCACCGGCCGCTCACGAGCGCGCCCCCGATCTTCTAGCCCTCCATCCTCTAGCCCTCGACGCGGAACCAGCGGTACCCGTACCCGTCGAGCGGCACCTCCGCGGCACCGCGCTCGACCGGCACCGTCACGCCGGTGAAGTGGTCGACGAGCCGGATGCCGTGCTCGCCGCCAGCCTCCGCAGCGAGTGCCGCGTCGGGCAGGCCCACCGGAAGGCGCACCGTGCGGGCATCCGGCGAGAAGTTGTGGACGGCGACGGTGCGGTGACGCCCGGCGGTCAGCGTGTGCGCGAACACCGCGGAGTCGGGCTGCTCGATCACCTCGAACGCTCCCCAGCCGAGCTCGCGGGCGTTGCGGTAGTGCCGGATCAGGCCGGTCATGAACTGCAGCAGCGAGTCCGGGTCGGGCCGCTGGTCCGCGACGTTGACATGCTCGGGGCCGAACGCACCCTCGGTCATCGGCGTGCGGAGCCGTGACGGCCGGGCGGTGGAGAATCCGCCGTTGCGTCCGGCGGTCCACTGCATCGGCGTCCGCACCGACATCCGGCCGCCGGCATCGAGGTTCTCGCCCATCCCGATCTCCTCCCCGTAGAACAGCACGGGGGTGCCCGGCAGTGAGAAGAGCAGGCTGTAGACCATCCGGATGCGGCGCGGGTCGCCGTCGAGCATGGGCGGCAGCCTCCGGATGAGACCGCGGCCGTACACCTGCATCCGCTCCTCAGGTCCGAACGCGGCGAACACCTCCTGGCGCTCGTCGTCCGTCAGCTTGTCGAGGGTGAGCTCATCGTGGTTGCGCACGAAGTTCGCCCACTGGATGTCGGGAGAGCCCTCCGGCCGCGAGAGCAACGCCTCGGCGAGCGGCCGCGCGTCGCCGCGGGCGAGGGACAGGTACAGATTCTGCATCGCGATGAAGTCGAACTGCATCGTCAGCTCGTCGCCCTCCGCGCCGTCGAAGAACTCGTTCTGCCCCTCGCGCGACAGGTTCACCTCGCCGAGGAAGATGCCGTCGCCCGTGCGCCGCCCGAGGAACGCCCGTAGCGACCGCAGGTAGGCGTGCGGGTCGGGCAGCTTGCGGGCGCCGTCGATGACCCCGTCGGTCTGCAGCAGGAACGGCACCGCGTCGATCCGGAACCCGGAGACGCCGAGCTCCAGCCAGAAGCCGATGACCTTCACGATCTCGTCGCGCACGCGCTCGTCGGTGATGTTGAGATCGGGCTGCTGGCGATAGAAGACGTGCTGGTAGTACTGGCCGGCCTTCTCGTCCCACTGCCAGTCGCTCGTCTCCTGATCAGGGAACACCGGGGCCGGCTGGTGGGCGGGCGGCTCGTCGCGCCAGACGTAGAAGTCGCGGTAGGGGGAGTCGCGGCTCGATCGCGCCGCCTTGAACCACGGATGCTTGTCGGAGGTGTGGTTCACGACGAGGTCGACGATCACCCGGATGCCGCGGTCGCGCGCGATCCGGATCACCTCGACGACGTCGCCGAGGTGCCCCAGCCGGTGATCGACGCCGTAGAAGTCGGTGATGTCGTAGCCGTCGTCCCGGTCGGGCGACGGGTAGAAGGGCATCAGCCACAGGCAGGTGACCCCGAGCTCAGCGAGGTAATCGATGCGGGTCGCCAGACCCCCGAGATCCCCGATCCCGTTGCCGTCGCCGTCCATGAAGCTCTCGACGTCGAGGCAGTAGATCACCGCGCTCTTCCACCACAGGTCACTCGTGTCACTGACTTTCATCGCGCCTCCTGGCCACACCGTACTCCGGGCCGCGATTCATCCGGTCGTCTGCTGAATGGCATCGCAAACTCCTGTTGGAATCGATCAATGGGGTGGGATTAGCATCGAGCGTGGGGAAGTTGGCGCCGTCGCCGTGAGCGGCGGCTGCCGGCACGACGACACTCCTTCGTCCTCGGAGAGATCACCGGCCCGCGCGTGCGGGCCCCGAGACACGAGGTGCCCGAGATTCGCGACCTGAAGATCGAGATCGTAGCCCGAGACGACATCGGGTCGATCGTCGCCCTGATCACGACCGACGGCGTCGTGGACGTCTGCACGGCATCCGCGGAGATCGCCACTGGGCGCGCCCGCTACTTCGCCGGACCCGACGCCTACGTGCGCGCGCCCGTCAGAGCGTTCTCGGACGCGGGCGGCACCTATCTCTACGCGAACTGGGACGGCTCGCGGCGCAACCAGCTGCACGATCTCGCGGCGGCCGGGCGTCGCTCCCTGCGTTCAGCGGCGCACCGCACGTCGCCGCCCGCGTCGCCGGTGACGGTGACCAGCGCGCGTCCGTCACGCTGGTCCGCTCTGTTCCGCGCGCTCGGCCTGGGCTGACGACCGGGCCGCCCACAACCGCAGACCTCCCGACAGCTCGGGCAGGAACAGCCCCCACGCCCGCCGCCGCGCTCGATGCGGATCGTTCTCGATCCGGTCGTTCTGGTCGATGATCAGCGTGGCGCGGCGCTCGACGTCGTACGGCGGCCAGGTGTCGGCCACGCGGCCCTCCTCGGCGAAGTCGAGCCAGTACGCACGCATCCGCTCGCCCGCCGACGCATAGGGTTCGCGGCCGCCCAGCGAGGTCATCGCCCGGGCGAGCGGCAGATCGAGACTGTCGAAGAGCGCGAACATCTCGACCCCGTGCGTCGCGTCGAGCCCGAGCACTTTGAGCAGGCGGGGTGCGAGGTCGAACCGGTACGAGTGCACGGGCGCGTACGCCGAGTGGAAGTCGGCCGTCAGCACACTCGGGTACCAGAACCCGTAGTCGCCGCTGAAGTCGGCGGCGGCCCCGCGCGCGTCGGGGAGCCCCGGATACGCCGACCTCATCCGGTCGCGGGACCACACGGGCGCGCGACCGAACACGGCGGCGATCCGGCGGGGCGAGCGCGGCAGGATGTCGACACGACCGCGGAACACCGTGCCCTCGCGATCGTTGGTGCCGATGATGAGCGGCACCCGATGCGCCCGGCCCATCCGGATCGCGGTCATCGGATGCTCGGGCAGCAGGTCGCCGTCGATCACGGGCGCGAGGCAGAACCGGCCGGGGTACACCTCGGGGGTCCGGGTCTGCAGCACCAGCGAAGCGGCGAGCAGGTCGGCCACCTCGGCGCCGGCGATCAGGTCGCCCGCCTCCTGCTCGTCCCCTGGCGAGGCCCCGGTCGAGGCGGCCAGGATGTCGACGAAGTCCGCCGCCCACGCCGACGTCAGTTCCGGCCCGTACATCGCGGACGGCGGCGCGCTCTGGGCGATCGCGCGGGTGAAGAGGCCCTCGGCCGTCGGCGTCGCCAGCAGCGCGATCACCGCGTTGCCGCCGGCGGACTCCCCGAACACCGTCACATTGCCTGGGTCCCCGCCGAACTCCCGGATGTTGTCCCGAACCCATCGCAGCAGAGCGAGCTGATCGCGGAGCCCGAGGTTGTTGTCGAACGGGTGCGCCGGCGTCGAGTAGCGGGAGAAGTCGAGGTAGCCGAACGGTCCGAGCCGGTAGTTGAAGCTGACGTAGACGGCCCGGCCGGACGCGACGAAACTCTCCCCGCGGCCCGAGAATTCACGAGACGATCCGGAGCTGTAGCCTCCACCGTGGATGAAGACCATCACCGGCAGCGGTTCGCCGCCGTCGTCGTCGTCTGGAGCCTGCACGTTGACGGTCAGGCAGTCCTCGTCCGTCGCGACGAGCGCCGGCGCTCCGCGCAGCCGACGCCGCAGCGTCTGCGGAGCGATGGCGCCGAACGCGGAGGCGTCTCGGGTGCCGGTCCACGGGATGACCGGTGCCGGGGCGCGGAAGCGCCGTTCACCCGTCGGCGGCGCTGCGTAGGGGATGCCGCGCCAGGCGCAGATCGCCCCCTCGCGCACACCCAGTACCTCGCCGCCGGTGACGTGCACGCGCAGCCGGCGCTCCGCGTCTCGGCGAGGGCTCATCGGGCACCTCCGTCCCGCTGGCCATAGAACACGCATCCTGCTGCAATGTAAGCGGGGCGGGCGGACTCAGCTCTCGTTCACGGGGACGCGCTGGCTGCGTCGCGAGCGCTGCGCCTTCGCTGTGCCCTGAGGAAGCTCTTCCCTGATCTCCGCGCGCAGGTCGTCGTCGAGCCGGAGACCGGGATTGGAATTCGCCTTCTCCGTGAGGATCTCGAGCCATTCGCGCTGGATCTCCGGAAGCGTGGTGCCGGCGAAGGCGAACTGCACGCTGATGGACGGATCGAGCCAGATCGAGCGCAGGTGTCCCTCGGGAGACGCGGTGCGATCGGTCCAGATCAGCAGGAAACCCTCGCGTCTCCGCAACTTGCTGCTGACGACGATCTGCAGGTGCGCGAGCACCCGGTCGTCGAATGTGAACTCGGCGCTGCCGTCATAGATCAGGCTCCCCACCGCGATCTCCTCTCAGGTCTCTGGGAGTACCTTCGCCTGGCGCGGGCGCTGAGTCAAGATGCGATCAGGCGGCGACTCCGCGATGTCGAGCGGAACGGGGCGCGGCCACGGTGCGCTGGAAAACGTAGGTGACGAATCGCGGCGCGTCCGAGACGTCGTAGAGCGCGAACAGGTCGACGGAGGCGTCGCTCTCCGACTCGAGAGCGATTCTGCTCGGCAGTTCGTCGGGGTCCGCGGTCAACGTGGCCAGCACGTCTCCGCCCTCCCGCTTCGGGTAGACGAGAAACGCGGCCACCGTGACCAGGTGATGCCGGAGGGCCATGGCCCGCCGGAGCCGGATCAGCGTAGGACGGCCGCCGCAGGGCAGTCGAACGGGTCGCGGGCCGAGAGGCCGACGCGGTTCAGGTACGCGATGACGATGGCGTACGACCGCATCAAGGTGGTCTGCGTGTAGGGGATGTTCTCGGCCTCGCAGTGCTCGCGCACGATCGCCGCGGCCTTGCGCAGGTGCGGCCGCGCCATCGACGGGAACAGGTGGTGCTCGACCTGGTAGTTGAGGCCACCCATGAACGCGGTCGTTCCCGCGCCCTCGACGTTGCGCGAGGTGAGCACCTGGCGGCTGAGGAAGTCGACCTTGACGCCGGGCTCGATGATGGGCATGCCCTTGTGGTTGGGCGCGAAGCTCGCTCCCATGTACACGCCGAACACGGCGAGCTGGACGCCGAGGAACGCGACGGCCATGCCGAACGGCAGCAGCCAGAAGACGAGGCCGAGGTAGACCGTGAAGCGGACGGCGAGGAACGTGAGCTCCTTGCCGCGGCCGTCGATCTTCCCCTTGCCGAACAGCGTGGCGATCGAACGGCCATGCAGGTTGATGCCTTCGAACATCAGCAGCGGGAAGAAGAGATAGCCCTGGCGCTCGGTGATCTTCGCCATGATGCCGGTGCGCTTGGCGGCGTCCTCCTCGAGGAACGAGATCGTGTCGACCTCGATGTCGGGGTCTTTGCCGATGGTGTTCGGGTTCGCGTGGTGACGGGTGTGCTTCGTCATCCACCACGAGTAGCTGATGCCGACGACGAGTGTGGAGAGCAGCCGGCCGATCCGATCGTTCACGGGGCCGGATGACGCGATCTGACGGTGCGACGCCTCGTGCCCGAGGAACGCGAACTGGGTGAAGATGATGCCGAGTGCGGCGGCGACGAGCAGCTGGAACCAGCTGTCGCCGAGGAGGACCATACCGGCGATGCCGGCGCCCAATGCGATCACGAGGCCGGCGAACAGCAGCGCGTAGAACACGGGCGAGCGGCGCAGGAGGCCCGCGTCGCGCACCGTGTTGAGGAGCCGCGAGTAGCTGGCCGTGCCGGTCGGCTGCGTAGTGATACGCGGGCCGGTTCTACGGATCGGACCGAGAATGGGTGCGAGGGTAGGAGCGGGTGCGGACATTGCGCGCCGTTCTGTCGATTTCGACTTCCCAGCCGCTGGGTCGGGTATTCACCCTCAGATGTCGCAAAGCTACCGCGCTACCCTGACCAGCGCCCGTGAATCGGCTGGCGCCGCGCCGGGCATCCTCAGCCGATCGGGCCGTCGTCCACGTGGGCGGGCGCCGTGGCGTCGAGCTCCTCCGGCAGTTCGAGCGGCCGCCGCGTGTAGTAGCCGCGCGCCTTGCGGAAGAAGATCAGCATCGGGATGATCCCGAGCACGATGAGCCCGATTCCGAGGATGTTGACGATCGCGTCATTGCTCGGGATGGACGCGATGAAGATCCACGCCATGAAGACGGCGCCGACCGCCGGCCAGAGCCCGATGAGCAGGAAGTTCTTCACCGAGCGGAAGAGCACCCGCCGATAGGCCACGACCACCGCGACACCGGCGAGCGTGTAGTAGAACGCGATCTGCAGACCGATCGACAGGATCGCGTTGTTCATGATGTCGCCGACGCTTCCGAGGAAGTTCGAGCCGATGAACAGCACCATCGAGACGCCGACCACGATCAGGGTGGCGAAGGCCGGCGTGCGCCACTTCGGGTGGATGCGCCCGAAGGCTGCCGGGATCGTGTGATCACGGCCCATCGAGAACAGGGTGCGAGTGACCTGGATCAGCGTGGTCTCGAGCGTGGCGATGGTCGACAGCGCGACCGCCACGACGAGGATCTTGCCGCCGATGCCCGGCCACACCACGTCGCCGAGGACCGACAGGATGTTGCCGCTGTTCTCCTCGATCGTCTTCGCGGGCAGCATGATCAATGTGCCGATGGTGAAGATCTCGAAGAGCAGGAAGACGATGACGACGCCGATGATCCCGGCGGCGCCTGCACTCTTGTGGCCGTCCTTGGTCTCCTCGTTGAGGTTGGCGCTGACGTCCCAGCCCCAGTAGTAGAACGCGGCGATGAGCGCGGCCGAGACGAAGACGCCCGCGCCCGACAGATGCGAGAAGCCCAGCCAGTCCCACGAGAAGGACGGCCCTGCGTGACTCGTGGTCGCAGCCCGCACGATCATGAGCACGGCGAAGAGCACGAGGATGCCGACCTCGATGACCGACATGATCCATTGGGCCCTCGCGGTGACGTGCACGCCGAACAGCACGCAGGCGGCCATCACCAGGAACCAGAGGGCGCCGACGGCCGTGATGAGCGCCACGTTGCCGGCGTCCTTCGGGCTGAACAGGGTGACCGTCATCGCACCGGCCGGCAGCGCTCCGGCGACCATGAAGATCGTCGCCGAGATCACCAGCGCCCAACCGGAGAGGAAGCCCAGCACCGGATGCAGCGCCCGCGCGACCCACGAGTAGGAGGCTCCCGCGTTCACGTCGGCCCGACCGAGATAGAGGAAGGCCCACGCGATCCCCATCATCGGGATGGCCGACCAGAGCAGCGCCCCCGGAGCACCGAGCACGGCGGTGCTTACGAGCGTCGCCGTAGTGGCGGCGATCGAGTAGGCGGGTGCGCTTCCGGCGACGGCCATCACGATCGAGCCGGCGGCGCTCACACCGTCGGACTGAAGCTTGTGCGGGTGGCCGGAACGGTCGGCCGGTCCCGTCGTTGGTGCTGTCGCCTGGTCGCCGGCAGGATCGGTGCGCGTCATTGCTCTCCCTGGGGGTCCGTCATGGAGGTCCTACGTTGGATGTCCAGGCAGAACCTAGCAGCGGTCTGCGACGGAGACAAGTCGCGTTACGCGGATTTCGTTGTCGAATCGCACATCGGCATCGCAAACGGCCTGGCTTTCGCCGAGATCACCACCGAAACCGAAGCCCTGGCCTGCGGGATGGCTGCGGCGTCGGCGAACGCGAGATCTTGACTTCGCGTCGGAGCCGGCCCAGTGTGGCGGCATGGCTCTCACCGTCGATCATGTGCTCGCCGTCGTCGCTGTGTCCGAAGTCGAGACCAGCGCCGCGTGGTACGAACGGCTGTTCGGCGTCGAACCGACGAACATCCCGATGCCCGGCATCCTGGTGGAGTGGCGGGTCACCGGCAACGGCTGGGTGCAGGTCACGGAGGACCGGGAGCGCTTCGGATCGTCGCAGCTGAACCTGGCCGTCGACGACCTCGACGAGAAGCTGCGCGAGATCGAGGCGCGCGGGATCATCGTGGGCGACGTCATCGAGGCGAACAAGGGCGTGCGGCTCTGCTCGCTCTATGACCCGGACGGCAATGTCGTCACGCTCATCGGCGGCTTCCGCGAACGGTACTGATGGCCGTGCGGATCGGCGACACCCTCCCTGAGGGCGCGCAGCTCGTCGACGGCACCGCGGCCGCCACCCCCGGGCCGTCGCGCGCTGAGTCGCATCGACTTAGGCCGGTGGGCGGCGCGACGCCGTGACGGTGAACTTCGCGTTGCGGTCGATCTGCCGGGTGGGACCGACCGTGCGCTCGAGCGCCGAGCGGTACCCGAGGTGCGAGTTCCACACCGTCCAGAGCTCGCCGCCCGGCCGCAGCACACGGGCGGCGTCGGCGAACATCCGGAGCGCGATGCCGGTGTGCACAGCGCTGCCGATGTGGAACGGCGGGTTCAGCACGATGAGGTCGGCGCTCGCGTCCGGCCGTGAACCGAGCGCGTCGTCGCGCACCACCTCCACCCGATCGCCCACCCCGTTCGCCTCCGCCGTCGCCCGCGCCGACGCGACCGCCGCCGCGGACTGATCGGTCGCCAGCACCCGGATGCCCGGCCGCCGCCTCGCCAGCGTGGTCGCGATCACCCCGGTGCCGCAGCCGAGGTCGATGGCGGTCTGCGCGTCCGGGAGGGCGTCGTCGATCACCGAGAGGAGGAACCGGGTGCCGATGTCGACGGAGGTCCCCGCGAAGGCAGCGCCATGCGCGCAGACCCAGACACCGAGTTCGTCGTCGAACGCGCGGCGCGGCCACGGCTCGAGCGACTCCGCCGCATCCGGGCGGGCGCCCGTCACTGTGAGGACACGCGCCTTCTGCCGCGCGAGCGAGGCGGCGACACTGCCGAACGACTCGGCGAGCACCCCGTTCATAGCCGTCGTCAGGTGCTTCACCATCCCGCCCGCGAAGACCACGACATCCGGATGCGCGTGCCGGGCGACGAGCGCGGCGATCTCGGCGAGGGCGTCGAGACTGCGCGGTAGTCGCAGCAGCACGACGCGGGCGCCGGCGACCAGCGCGGCGTCGAGGTCGTGGTCGGCATAAGCGGTCTCGAGGCCGAGGGTCGTGGCGTTGGCGGCGAGCGCGCGGGTGCCGGTCAGCGCATCCTGATGCACGCGGATGTCACGTGCGCCGAGGTCGGCAGCGGCCAGGGTGAGGGCGCCGTAGGCGTCGCCGATGACGACGAGCTCGCCGTCGCCGAGCGCATCGAACGCGCCGGCTTCGGCCGCGGTGTCAAGGATGAGCCGGTCGGCGGCGTCGGCGGCGAAGAGGTTGGGCGCTTCGACGTCCGGCCAGCGACGCAGTCTCTCGAAGGCGAATCCAGGCACGCCCTCTTTCCTACCCGAGATTCGACACGAGCGGTGCCGAATGTCGGGCATTCGGGCGAAATGAGCGACATCCGGCACCTCTCGCGTCATGGGAAAAGCATCGGGCAGAGAATGTCGAACGGGGCGTGAGCCGTTCGACGTTCAGGTGTCACCACCACCGACAGGAGAGCACGATGCGATTCGAGATTCTGATCTACAACAACGCCGAGTTCGACGCCGCCATCGAGGGGCCGGATGCCGACCCGGCGGTCACGGCTGAGTGGAAGGAGGTCCACGAGCAGTTGCAGACCGAGCTCCGGGCATCCGACGAGCTGCTGGACTCCAACGAATACAGCCAGCAGACCGCGGTCGTCGTACGCCAGGACCGGGACGCCCCGCATCGGGTGCGCTCGACCGACGGGCCGTTCAGCGAGTCCAAGGAGTGGGTCGGGGGCTTCTATACGGTCGACTGCGAGAGCGTCGAGCGGGCGGTCGAGATCGCCGGGCGCTTCGTCGAGGCGCGCTACTCCCCCGTCGAGGTGCGGCAGCTGGTGCATCCGGTCGCGTGAGCATCGACGACCGGGCCGTGTTCACTTGCATTTTCTACAGAGCGTAGAATTGTGAATACGGCTCGGGCGACGATGGCCGGCATCGACGACCGGCGTGGAACCTCGCGTCGACGCGAAAGGCTCCACCATGACCGCTCCACCCTCCGGCGAATCGACGCGCAAAATCGTCACGGCCGCACGATGGAACGAACTCAAGCGCGAGCACACCGCTCGTACCGCGCGCGCCGCCCGCCGTGCCGCCTGGCGGGAGGACGACCCCGCCGCCGCGGGCGAGGCTTCTCCGATCGACGACGAACAGGGGTAGCGGCTTACAGCCAGCCCTTGCGCTTGAACGCGAAATATAGGCCGAACCCCATCGCCACCATCAACGCGACCGCGAACGGATACCCGAACGCCCAGTGCAGCTCGGGCATATGGGTGAAGTTCATGCCGTAGATCGTTCCCACCAGGGTCGGCGTGAACAGGATGGCCGCCCACGACGAGATCTTCTTCACCTCGTCGTTCTGGCGCTGACCCACCAGGGTCGTGTGCACGGTGAGCGCGTTCTGCAGAACCTGCCGGAACCCGTCGGCGCGCTCGGTGATCCGGATGACGTGGTCGTGCACGTCGCGGAACCCCTCGCGCAGTGCCGCGTCGGCGTGCACCGCCTCGAGGTGGTCACGCAGCGTCTGCAGCACGGCACCGAGCGGCGCGACGGCGCGCTGGAACAGCATCACCTCGTTGGAGAGCTCGTAGATGCGCCGCGAAACCGCCTGGTCGCCGTTGAAGAGCTGGTCTTCGATCTCGTCGATGTCGTTCTCGAGGCCGGCGATGACGGGCGCGTACTCGTCGACGACCTCGTCGATGATGCCGTAGAGCGCACCGATCGGGCCGTGCTCCAGCATCACCGGGTCCGCCTCCATCCGCTGCCGCACGGCGGCGAGGTCGGGCTTCTCGGCGTGACGGACGGTTATCACGAACTGCTCCCCGAGGAAGACGTGCACCTCGCCGAACTCGACCTTCTCGGTCTCGTCGATGTAGCGCGCGGGGCGCAGCACCACGAAGGTCGTGCCCGAGTACTTCTCGATCTTGGCGCGCTGGTGACCGGTCAGGGCGTCTTCGACGGCCAGGTGCGGCAGGTCGAACTCGGTCGCGACGGCGCCGAGCTCCGACTCCGACGGCCGGTAGAGGCCGATCCAGGCGAAGCCGTGGCGGTCGCGCACCGTTTCGAACGTCTCCTCGAGCGAGGTGGGATCGGCGGTGCGTCGTCCTTCCACATAGACGGCGTTGTCGACCAGCATGGCGGCGGCCCCTTCTCTCGGCTGCCGCCACGCTATCCCGTTCAGACTGTGAACTCGACGGGTGCCGACAGTGTCGCGACCGAGGTTCCGACGCGCACGGCGTAGGTCCCCTCTTCAGTGCGCCACGCGTGATCGTCGACCGACCAGTACTGCAGCGAGCGCGGCTCGACCTCCACAGTGGCCACCGTCGCCGCCCCCGGCTCCGAGCGCACAACGGCGTACCCCGCCAGCCAGAGCACCGGACGCTCGATCGCGGAGTCGGACACCCGCTGCAGGTACACCTGCACGACCTGCTTGCCGGCGCGGTCGCCGACGTTGGTCACCGGCACGCTCACCGTGAGGCCGTGCGTCGCGACGTCCCCCTCGTGAGCACCCGCTGCCGCGCCGCCACCGAGCGTCGGCTCGCCGAGCTCCCACTCGGTGTAGCCCAGACCGTGACCGAACGGGATGGCCGGAGCAGGCCCGCCGACGGCCGCACGACGCGCCCACTCGCGGTAGCCGACGTTGAGGCCCTCGCTGTAGAAGAGCTTGCCGTCCACCGGCTCGACCTGCCACACAGGAACGTCGTCCTCGGCCGCCGCCCAGGTGGTCGGGATGCGCCCGCCCGGCTCACGGGCGCCGCTGAGCACGTCCGCGATCGCCGCGCCCATCTCCTGCCCGGGGAACCAGGTGAGAAGAGCGGCCGGGGCGTCGTCGAGCCACGGCATGATGACCGGACCACCCGAGTTGACCACCACGACAGTGCGCGGGTTGGCCGCGATGACACGGCGCACGAGCTCGTCCTGACCTTCGGGAAGTCTCAGGTTCGCGCGATCGAAGCCCTCGGACTCGAGCTGGTCGGTGGTGCCGACGACGACCACAGCGACATCCGACGCGGCGGCGAGCGCCACGGCTCGTTCGAGTTCGGCGTGGGCGTCGGAGAACGGCTCCTCGTAGCCGAGGGTGAACATCACGGCCGAGAGGCCCGCCTGCTGCTGCGGGCGGTGCTCGAGCCGAAGCTCGACGGTCTGACCGGCCGCGAGGCGGATCGGGAACGACTGCTTCGGCGGGTTCAGGAACGCCATGAACGGGTCGGTCCCCTCGGGGAAGAACAGGCCGTCGCTCTTCAGCTCGCCGTCCACCTCGAAGCGGAAGAGGCCCAGCCCGGCGAAGCCGACCGCGTACTCGCCGTCGGCGGGCGCGGTGAACGTCGTCTTCGCCTCGACGACGGCCGTGTCGCCGAGGATCGGGTCGCCCAGCCACATCAGCCGGCCGCTGCCGCGGTGCTCGTCGAGCACGACCCGGCCGTCGTCGGAGAGGAATCGCACGTGCACGCCGGACTCGCCCGTGACCGGATCGGACGCCACCGACGCGTCGACGGGCAGCAACGACTCGGACGACCGCACGCCCGGGGCGAACCGGACGGCGTCGCCGAATGCCTCGGTCAGACCGGCGAGCGGGGTGACGACGTGGTCGGGAAACACCGTCGCCGATCCGCCGCCCTGGCTGCGCGCGATGCGGGCGTGCTGGCCGATGACGGCGATCGACTGACCGGAGGCGGCGTCGAGCGGCAGCACGCCGTCGTTCTTCACGAGCACGATGCCATCGGCGGCCGCCTCGCGCAGCAGGGCGTCGATGCGCTCCTGCGGCCAGGGCTCGGCGAGCGGCGCAGCCGCCTCGACGCCGGCGAGGGCACCGATGCGCCCGGCGAGCCGCAGAATGCGGAGCACCTTCTCGTCGATGTCGGTCTCGGAGACCTGGCCGGCGCGCACGGCCTCGACCAGCGCATCCCCCCAGACGCCGTCGGGACCGGGCATCGCGAGGTCCTGCGCGGCCGCACCGGCGGCGACCGTGTCGCGCACGCCCATCCAGTCGGAGACCACGACGCCGTCGAAGCCCCACTCGTCTTTGAGCGGCGAGCGCAGCAGCTCGTTCTCGGTCATCGTGGTGCCGTCGACCGAGTTGTACGACGACATCACCAGCCACGCGCCTCCTTCGGTGACCATCCGCTCGAACGGGGCGAGGTACACCTCGCGCAGGGTGCGCTCGTCAACCACCACGTCGACGGTCATCCGGTCGGTCTCGCTGTCGTTCGCCACGTAGTGCTTGGGCGTGGCTCCGACGCCGCGCGACTGCACGCCCTTGACGAAAGCCGTGCCGACGACACCCGACAGCCACGGGTCCTCGCTGTACGCCTCGAAGTGGCGGCCGCCACGGGGCGAGCGCTGGATGTTCACGGTCGGGCCGAGCGCGACGCCGACGCCCTTGCGCCGCGCCTCGGCGGCGATCAGCTGTCCGAGCTCGAACACGCGCTCGGCATCCCACGATGCGGCGAGCGCGGTCGGCGACGGCAGGTTCGCCGAGCTGTCGCGCTCATCCCAGAGCTGCCCGCGCACGCCGGCAGGACCGTCGGAGACGACGATCGTCTCGAGGCCGATCTGCGGTTCGTCGTGGAGGGTCCAGAAGGAGGCGCCGGTGAGCAGGCGCACCTTCTGCTCGAGGCTGAGGTCGGAGACGAGCCCGGCGATGAACTCGTCGGTGTCCTCGGCCGTGGAGTTGTCGGAGGCGGCGGTGGTGTCGGTCATGACGGAGGATCGCTTTCGTTCTGGTCGTGCAGGTGGTGCGGGTGGTTCGGTGGGCCGCCTGTCGGCGACCCACCGGGTCTGGTGCGACGCGCCCGAGCGTACTCAGCCGCGCGCCGTCTGTCAGCGGACGGACTTGATCGGCAGCACCGCGAAGGCGCCGACGAGGGCGATGACGATGCCGATCGGGAACAGCGCCGCGTAACCGCTGAACGCGATGACGATGAGGCCTGCGAGGCCCGGGGCGAGGGTCTGCGGCAGGGTCGCGGCGATGTTCAGCACGCCGAGGTCTTTGGCGAAGTCGTCCTTCGACGGCAGCACCTCGCTCATCAGGGCCGTATCGACCGACTGGTACGCGCCGAAGCCGAGGCCGCTCACGAACGAGAAGAGGAGCATGCCCGTGACGGTCGGCATGACCAGCGGGAAGATCAGCGAGATCGCGAGGATGACTCCCGCGATGATCACGACGATCTTGCGTCGGCCGAGCTTGTCGCTGAGGGGGCCGCCGATGAGCGTAGCGATGATGATGCCGACGAGGCTGACGACGCCGAGCAGCGGGATCACTCCGACGGCCTTGTCCTTGAGGCCGATGTAGTCCTGCAGGATGAACAGCTGGAAGCCCGTGACCATGAAGTAGCCGGCGTAGAGCAGCAGACGACCGGTGAAGCCCCAGAAGAAGTCGGGGTGCTTGCGCGGGCTCACCCAGAACGTCTTGAGGAAGACGACCCAGTTGAACGGCGGCTTCGGTTCGCCCTTGTTCGAGCTGTCGGGGTTGAACACGACGAACAGCACGACGATGATCAGCGCGAGACCGGCGAACGTGAGGTAGCCGGCCGGGATCGCCGTGGCGAACGAGGCGCCGACGACCTGGCCGCCGAGGGCTCCGAACATGAGTCCGATGCCTGCGAGAGCGGAGAAGGTGCCGCGGACGGCGCTGGGGACCCGATCCGGGAGGATGGCGCTCAGCGGGCCCTGCGCGAAGTTGTAGGCGATCTGCACGATGATCCACGCGATGGCGACCTGGACGAGGCCGTTGGCTGCAGCCATCCCGACCAGGGCGAGTCCGCCGACGAGAGCGCCGGCGACCATCCACGGCGCGCGACGGCCGAAGCGGCTGCGCGTACGGTCGGACACCATGCCGGCGATCGGCTGAGCGAGCATCGCGGCGAAGGCGCCGATCGTGGCGACCACGGCCAGCGTTCCCGCCTTGGCGCTGTCACCGACGATGCCCTGGATCTGCAGGGGAAGCAGGATGCCGGGAACCGCTCCCCAGATCATGAAGATGCCGATATTGGCGAACAGCATCGAGATCATGAGCTTCAGCAGCTTGCCGCGCACCTTGACCTTCGGCACGACGGCCGCGGTGGCGGAGGTGGGTGCCGCACTGAACGCGGAGCCGGAGGTGGTGAGGGTCGAAGCGAGTGACGAGCTCTCGACCGTGCCGGTGAGATTCGGCGGAATGGTCGGCTGAACGGGGCGGGGCTGGTTCGGATCTGACGGCGATGTCACGAGGGGTGTCCTTTCACAGCAGGCGACTTTGCGTGCTAACACGCGTAACCATAACCGACGACCACCACCGAATACAAGCCGTTGCTCGGTTTTCGGTTACCCGCGTAAGCAGATTGTCACCCGACGCCTAGACTGAAGCCAGCATGTTCACACCTCAGGTCGTCAAAGCACCGACCAGCACCGACGTTGCGCTCGCGGCCGGAGTGTCGCGCGCCACCGTGTCGTTCGTGCTCAACGACAAGCCGAACTCGCGCGTCTCCGAAGACACGCGTCATCGCGTGCTCGAGGCCGCCCGGCTGCTCGGCTACACACCGAACAACGCAGCACGATCGCTCGCCAGCGGCGAGGCCGTCGCCGGGTTCCTCCTCTCCGCGTCGCGCCAGGACTACGGGGCGACCCTCGCCCGCACCTTCGACGGCCTGCTCGCCCGCACAACCGACGACGGCACGGATGCACTCCGCCACACCGACACGGAGCAGGCGGGCGCCGAGGCGGCCCAGCTCTGGGCGAAACTGCGACCGGAGGCGGTGCTCGCCGAGTCGTCCCGCTGCGACGCGGAGGCGACGGAACTCCTGCGCCTCGCGGGCGTGCGCGCGCTGATCGTGCACGGTTCGGTCCCCGTCGACTACGCGCCCTCTCTGGTCGTGCCGCAGCAGCCGTTCGGGCGGGTCGCGGTCGAGCACCTGGCTGCACTCGGGCACACGCGCGTCGCGTTCCTCACGCCGACCGACCCTGCCTCCGCGGAAACCGCGCGCGAGCGGCTCGCCGGCGCGCGCGCCGCGGCGGACGCCGCCGGCATCATCCTCACCGTCTCGCCTGCCGCCGCATCCAGTGCGTCACTGCGCGATTGGGCCCACGCCTGGCGGTACGACCCGCACGCCCCGACGGCTGTGGTGGCGTACGACGACCGGATCGCGATGGCGGCGGTGCGGGCACTGGCCGATGCGGGCATCCGGGTGCCGCGCGATGTCTCCGTCATCGGAGCCGACGATCATCCGGCCGGTGCCGACTTCATCCCGCGCCTGACCACGGTGACCTTCGCGGCGGACCTGCTCGCGGACCACCTGCTCGACGCCTACACGCAGATGCGCGCCGGCACCCGCGTCGAGCGCGTCGACGCCCCCGCGATCACCCTCGTCGCGCGCGAGTCGACCGCAGCGCCGGCCCGCCCATAATCGAGTCCGAACTTGTTGCTCCCTCCGCTCTGCGTGTCGGGGCAACAAGTTCGGACTCGATTGCAGGGATGAGGCGAATCGCTCAGGCGGCGGCGGCGACGGCGTCGCGGGCGGCGACGAAGGCGTCGACGCAGCGACGGATCTCGTCGTCGGTGTGCGCTGCGGAGAGCTGCACCCGGATCCGCGCCTTGCCGCGCGGGACCACCGGGAACGAGAACGCCGTCACGTAGACGCCGCGCTTCTGCATCTCGTCGGCCATGCGCGCGGTGAGCGCCGCATCCCCGAACATCACGGGAACGATCGGATGCTCACCCTCGAGCAGCTCGAAGCCGGCATCCGTCATCAGCGACCGGAACAGGTAGGCGTTCGCGATGAGCTGCGACCGCAGGCCGTCCGACTGCTCGAGCAGGTCGAGCGCGGCCAGCGTACCGGCGACGATCGACGGCGCGAGCGTGTTCGAGAAGAGGTACGGACGCGCGCGCTGGCGCAGCAGATCCACGATCTCCTGGCGCGACGACACATAGCCGCCGGATGCTCCACCCAGCGCCTTGCCGAAGGTTCCGGTGTAGATGTCGACCCGGTCGGCCACACCGCAGAACTCGGGTGTGCCCCGCCCGTGCTCGCCCACGAAACCGACGGCGTGCGAGTCATCGACGAAGACCAGCGCACCGAACTCGTCGGCGAGGTCGCAGATCTCGCTCAGGGGTGCGATGTAGCCGTCCATCGAGAAGACCCCGTCGGTCACGATGACCATGTGCCGGGCATCCGCCGCCTGAGCCGCGACGAGCTGCGCGCGCAGGTCGGTCATGTCGCGGTTCTTGTAGCGGTAGCGCTTGGCCTTGGACAGCCGGATGCCGTCGATGATCGACGCGTGGTTGAGCTCGTCGGAGATGATCGCGTCCTCGGCGGAGAACAGCGTCTCGAAGACACCGCCGTTCGCATCGAAGCACGACGAGAACAGGATGGTCGCCTCGGTTCCGAGGAACTGCGAGACCCGGCGCTCCAGCTCGAGGTGCTGCTCCTGGGTTCCGCAGATGAAACGCACGCTCGCCAGCCCGTAGCCCCACTCGTCGAGCGCGCGTTTCGCCGCGGCGACGAGCGCCGGGTGGTCGGCGAGCCCCAGATAGTTGTTGGCGCAGAAGTTGAGCACCTCGGCGCCATCGGCCGTGATCAGCGCCGCCTGCGGACCCAGGATGCTGCGCTCGTGCTTGGTGAGCCCGGCCTCCTCGATCTCCGCCAGCTGGGCCGCGACGTGTTCGCGAAACGTTCCGTACATCAGAGCTCCGTCCAGTCGAGGATGACCTTGCCGCCGCCGCCGGCAGCCGCCGCGGCGAATCCGTCCTGCCAGTCGCGCGCCGCGAACCGGTCGGAGACGATCGACGCGATCGCCGTGCGCAGCACCTCGCTGGTCTGCAGCATGGCACCCATCGCGTTCCAGGTCTCGAACATCTCGCGCCCATAGATCCCCTTGAGCGTGAGCATGTGGGTGACGACGATGCCCCAGTCGACCGCGATCTGCGACGACGGCAGGCCGAGCATCGCGACGCGACCGCCGTGGTTCAAGTTCTCGATCATCTGCGGGAGGGCCGTCGGTGCGCCGCTCATCTCGAAGCCGACATCGAAGCCCTCGCGCATCCCGAGCGCCTCCTGCGCCGACCGGATGGGGGCCTTCGAGACGTCGACCGTGAAGTCCGCTCCCATCCCCATCGCGAGCGCGAGACGGGATGCGCTGATGTCCGTTCCGACGATGAACCGAGCGCCCACGTGCCGCGCGACCGCGATCGCCATGAGACCGATCGGGCCGCATCCGGTCACCAGCACGTCTTCGCCGACGACCGGGAACGCGAGTGCGGTGTGGACAGCGTTGCCGAGGGGGTCGAACAGCGCGCCCACCTCGGGCTCGATCGCGCTGTGATGCACCCAGACGTTCGTGGCCGGTAGCGTGAGGAACTCGGCGAACGCCCCGTTGCGCTGAACGCCCAGCCCCTGAGTCCGGATGCACATCTGGCGGCGTCCGGCGCGGCAGTTGCGGCAGGTGCCGCAGACGATGTGCCCCTCGCCGGAGACCAGGTCGCCGAGGGCGACGTCGTGCACGAGGGGGCCGACCTCGACGACCTCGCCGAAGAATTCGTGGCCGGGGATGAGCGGGGCCTTCACAGCGGAGGCCGCCCAGTCGTCCCAGCGCTGGATGTGCAGATCGGTTCCGCAGATGCCGGTGCGGAGCACGCGGATCTTGACGTCCTCCGGACCGATCTCGGGTTCTGGTACGTCGACCAGTTCGAGGCCTGGTGCGGCCTCGCTCTTGAACAGCGCCTTCATCGCCACCTTCCTTGTAGGAATTCTGTGTTCATGGTGCGCGCGGCCCTCGTGAGGCTGCGGATTCACCGCAGTAAGCCTACGCGGCGCGCGCCGAGTCGTCTCTTCCCGTTGAAGGGCGGCTAACGCAGCCAAAACGGCGGTTTTGGATGCGTTAGCCGCCCCTCGACGAAAGGTTCTGGCCGCGCGCTCAGCGGGAGGCGGCGCTCCGCGCGGGCTGGCCCTGGTCGAAGTAGTCGATCAGCTCGGGGGCGAGGGTCGGGACGGGGAGCGTGCGGCCGTCGCCGCGCAGCGATTCCGTGGCGACGACGCCGGCCGCCACCGCGTTGCGTGCCGCGACCGGCGACGTCTCCGTCGCGCCGCCGTCGCGCACGAAGCGCACGAACTCGGTGATGAGCAGGCCGTCGGCGCCACCGTGGCCGCCCACCGCCTCCGGCACCACGAACGTCTCGTCCGCCGGCGCCGCGCCCTGGTGCCGCCGGTTCCACAGCTTGACCTCGGCCCCGGACTCGTCGCCGAAGTTCTCGATGCGCCCCTCCGTACCGATCACCGTGTAGTTGCGCCAGTAGTCCGGTGTGAAGTGGCACTGCTGGTACGAGGCCAGGGCTCCGTTGTCGAGCACCATGTTCACCTGCGAGATGTCCTCGACGTCGATCACCGGATTGAGGCCCTCGGCGGCCGTGGGCGGCCAGTTGTCGAGGCTGAACCAGTCGCGCATCCGCTCACCCGATCGGTCGCGGCGGTCGTCGATGTCGCCGTAGACGCTCAGCGACCCGATCGCCTGCACCCGGCTCGAGTAGCCGCCGGCCAGCCAGTGGATCACGTCGATGTCGTGAGCGCCCTTCTGCAGCAGCAGCCCGACCGACTTGGAGCGGTCGGCGTGCCAGTCCTTGAAGTAGAAGTCGCCGCCGTTGCCGACGAAGTGCCGGCACCAGATGGCCTTGACCTCGCCGATGCGGCCCTCCTGGATGAGGCTGCGCATCAGCGCGATCACCGGCATGTGACGCATGTTGTGCCCGACATAGAGGCGCGACCCCGTGCGGTGAGCCGCATCGAGGATGCGGTCGCAGTCCTCGATCGAGATCGCCAGCGGCTTCTCGCAGAACACGGCGAACCCCGCCTCCAGGGCCGGGATGGCGACCGCCGCGTGCTGGTCGTCCGGCGTGAGTACCATGACCGCGTCGAGATCGAGCGCGAGGAACTCCTCGAGGCTCGCGGTGACGGCGGCATCCGGGAACGCCGCCAGCGCCTCTTCGCGCGATCGTTCGCTCAGGTCGCACACGGCGACGACGGCGGACCCGGCCCCCGGCCGATGCGCCTCGAGGGCCAGGTGCCCTCGCAGCCCGAATCCGACGACCCCGATTTTGACGTCCACGAAAAACTCCTTCGATTGTGGTGCTGATGGTGATGGGTGGTGCGGTGGTGATGGGTGGTGCGGTGGTGATGGGTGGTGCGGTGGTGATGGATGGTGCGATGGTGCGATGGTGCGATGGTGTAGTCGAGCGCTCGGTGCGCCGATTCGCACGGGAGGCGGCACCCACGATGCCGCCGGAGCGCCGGAGCGCCGCCGACGGCCCGGACGACCTGCCTACGCCCCGGTCGACTCGCGCACGATGAGCGACCACTCGAAGACGTGCAGCTCGCCGGGCTCCGGTTCGCCGCGGCCCTCCAGGGCTCGGTCGACGATGATCTCCGCCTGCCGCCGATAGAAGTCGGTGGGGCCGACGGTCGAGAGCGCGGGCTGGATCAGGCTGCCATCCGGTGTGTTGCCGACGCCGATGACCGCGACGTCGTCCGGCACGCGCATCCCGAGCCGGTGGGCGGCGTTGATGGCCGCGATCGCCGCGAAGTCCGTCGTCGCGTACAGCGCCGTCGGCCGGTCGTCGCGCGAGAGCACCTCGAGCGCCGCCGTGAACGCGCTCGCCTGGGTGTCTTCGAAGAAGCCGACCCACTCGGGTCGCACCGCGATGCCGCGCTCGGCCAGCGCATCCCGATACGCCGAGTAGCGGGTCTCGCCCCGCGACTCGAACGAGCTGCGCGTCGTGAGACAGGCCACCTCGGTGTGCCTCTCGAGCAGGTGCTCGACCGCGAGCCTCGCTCCGGGAAGCGCATCCGACCGGATGACGTCGAAGCCGTTGGGCTCCAGGGTCTCGTCGAACACGACCAGCTTCTGGCCCCGCTCGACCAGGGCCGCCAGCTTGCGTTCGCCCTCGACCCGGTCGGCGCCGATGCCGTCGACGTAGGCGACATCCGCGTGCTGACGTTCCAGCGCGCCGAACCAGTCGCCGTCGGCGAGGATCATCGTCGTCAGGTCGTGCTCGTTGGCCGCGGCGTTGACGGCCGCCGCCACCGCGAGAGACCAGGGGTCGCTGAGCATGTGGAGCGACAACTGCACCACGCCGGTGCGCCCGGTGCGCACGGCCTGAGCCGAACGGTTGGGGTGATAGTTGAGCCGTCGAGCCACCTCGTGCACCCGGCGGGCCGTGTCCTCGCTCACGCCTGGGCCGCCCTTGGAACGGCCCGAGAGCACGTACGACACCGTCGCGGTCGAGACCCCGGCCTCCGACGCCACTGTCTTCAGGGTGGGGCGGGTCGACTCGCGCTGCGCTGCTTCCGTCACCGGCTCATCCCTTCGATCCCGAGAAGGCTATGCCCTGGATGAACTGCTTCTGGAGTATGACGAACGTGATCAGCATAGGAAGGGACGCGAGCAACGCGCCAGCCATCAGAACCGGATAGTCGGTTCCATGCAGACCGACCAGCTGCGAGAGCCCGACGGACAGCGGCATCTTCGATGGATCCGTCGTGATGACGAGCGGCCAGAGCAGGTCGTTCCACGACCAGAGCACCGTGAAAACGGTCAGGGCCACGATGCCCGGCTTGGCCAGCGGCAGCATGATCCGCCAGAACGTCTGCCACACGCTCGCTCCGTCGATGCGCGCCGCCTCTTCGAGCTCGGCAGGCATCGACATGAAGAACTGACGCATCAGGAAGGTGCCGAACGCGCTGAAGATGCCCGGGATGATCAGACCCTGCAGCGAGTTGAGCCAGCCGAGCGACTGCACGATCTCGTACTGCGGCAGCAGGTAGAGCTGCGACGGCACCATCAGCACCGAGAGGAACACGACGAACAGCGCGTTGCGACCACGGAACGGGATGCGCGCGAACGCGTAGCCCGCCATGGTGCAGAGCACGACCTGTCCGACGGTGCGCCCGATCGTCAGCACCACGGAGTTGACGAACATCATCGCGAACGGCATGGAGTCGAACACTTTGGCGAAGTTGCCGAACTCCCACGGGCTCGGGATGAGCTGCGGGGGCACCTGAACGGAGCCGTTGAACGTCTTGAACGCGGTGAGCACCTGCCAGACGAACGGGAAGACCATCACGATCGCCCCGAGGATAAGCAGCCCGTGCACCAGCCAGGGCTGACGCCGGCGCGGCTCGGAACCCCTGGTCGAGAGGCTCGAAACGCTACTCATAGTGCACCCACTTCTTCTGCAGCCGGAACTGCACGACGGTGAGCCCCAGGATGATGATCAGCAGGAGGAACGCGATGGCCGCCGCATACCCCCGGTCGTTGTCGAGGAAGCCCGCCTGATAGAAGAGGTAGACGATCGTGCGCGTGTCCGGCATGGCGGGGTTGGTGCGCCCGATCATCAGGTAGACCAGGTCGAACACCTGCAGCGAGCCGATCACGCTGATCACGCTCACGAAGAAGATGCTCGGGCTGAGCAGCGGCACCGTGATCGAGAAGAACTTGCGCACGGGACCGGCGCCGTCGAGATCCGCCGCCTCCATCACGGTGTCGGGGATGGACTGCAGGCCGGCCAGGAAGATCACGATGTTCGTGCCGAGCCCCGCCCAGATGCCCACCAGCGCCACGGCGTACAGCGCGGTCGCCGGGTTCGTCAGCCAGCTCGTCCCCTGGATGCCGACGACCCGCAGCGCCTCGTTCAGGATGCCGTAGTCACCGTTGTAGAGCATCCGCCACACCAGCGCGATCGCCGCCGGCATGGTCACGACCGGCAGGAAGTACAGCACGCGGTACAGGCCGCGGCCGGCCAGCCCCTTGGTGTTCAGCAGACTCGCGATCACCACGGCGATCGGGATGCCCACCAGTGCGATGACCGTGTAGATCGCCGTGTTCGCGAGGGCACCGAGCAGGTCCGGATCGCTCACCAGTCGGGAGTAGTTGTCGAGCCCCACGAACGTCGAACCGCCGAACGCGCCCGACTGGGTGAACGACAGGATGAACGTGCGGATCGTCGGCCAGAGGTAGAAGACGACCAGGCCGAGGGCGGTGGGCCCGATGAAGAGCAGCGCCCACCACGGCGAGGCCGAGGGGCTCTTGCGCCGCCGGGTCGCGGATCCACCCGCGGCCGGGGCCGCCCCGCCCGGCGCCGGGGACATCCCCGGCGCCGAGACGGTGCGCCCTCGCGATTCGGTTGCGACGGACATGGGCTACTTGTTCTCTTTGTCCAGCGCGGCCTGCATCTTCGTGGCCAGCGTCTTCAGCCCGTCCTCCGGCGAGACGCTCAGCGCCCACACCTGCGACAGGGTCTGGTCTTGGATGGTCGTCCAGGCGGCCGTGTTCTTCGAGGCGGGATACGGCACGGCCGTCTTCAGCCCGTCGGTGAAGATCTTCAGATCGAACTTCGGCATCGAGTCCACCCAGGTCTGCTGGGTGCCGTTGTAGGCGGGGATCACCGCGCCGGCCTCTGCCTGGATGTCAGCGGCTTCTTTGCCGCTGGCGAACTCGGCGAACTTCTTCGCGGCGTCGAGGTGGGGCGACTTGGCGTTGGCGACATTCGCGAGTCCGTGCACGACCGACTGGTTTCCTTCGGGCCCGGCGGGCAGGGCCGCGACGTTCACGAGGTCTTTGGTCGCAGCATCCTGACCGAACTTGTTGGCGCTCCAGGACCCGCTCCAGTACATCGCGATCTTGCCGGAGACGAACGCGTCCTCCGGCGACGTGTCGGTCATCTGCTGCTGGGTCGGCGAGACGCCGTCTTTGATCTGGTTCGTCCAGAACTCGATGCCCTTGAGCGAGGCCGGGTCGTCGTAGCCGGAGGTCTTGCCGTCTTTGCTGATGACGTAGCCACCGGCCTGCGGGATGGTGTTGTAGTAGTTCTGCTGGTCGTTGAGGGCGGCGGCACTGCCCCAGACGCCGGCGCTCTTGTTCGTCAGGGCCTTGGCGTCGGCGAGGTAGTCGTCCCACGTCCAGCCGGCTTTGGGGTACGCGACGCCGGCGGCGTCGAAAAGCTTCTTGTTGTACCAGACACCGATGGTGTCGAAGTCTTTGGGGGCGCCGTAGAGCTTGCCGTCGTAGGTGTAGATGTCGACGAGCCCCTTGGAGTAGTTCGCGGCATCGACGTCATCGAGCGGGGCGAGCATCCCGTTGGAGGCGTAGAGCTTGATGTTCGGGCCGTTCATCCAGAAGACGTCGGGCGCGCTGCCACCGGTCGCTGCGGTCTGCAGCTTCGTCCAGTACTGGGCGAACGGGGTGAGCTGGATCTTGACGTCGATGTCCGGGTTCTTCTTCTCGAACGCGGCGATGATCTTCTCCATCGCCGGCTGCTGCACCGGGTCCCAGATTCCGTACTGCAGCGTGACGTTGCCGCCATCTCCGCCCGAGCCGCTCGCGCAGGCGCTCAGGCCGACGGCGGCCAGCGCAGTCGCGGCAACGGCGGCCGCAATCCGGAATCTGTGGGTGGTGCGTCGCATCTCGATCTCCTTTGATGTGGGGCGGTGCAAGGTCGTTAATCGATTAACGTGTTAATCGATTAACGGCGACTCTAAGCAACGGCCACCGGATGCGTCAAGCAACGATCACCGCAGGTGCGCGGTTCGATTGCATTGAAGAGCGACGATGAATTCAGCGCTCGAGCGGGCGCCAGACGACGATCTGGTTGCTGCGGCGCACGCGGGTGCCCGCGCGCATCGAGATGACCTCGCCCTCCGAGCCCGCCGCGAAGACGCGGCGGCCCGGGCGGTTGAGCAGCTCGTCGGCGAGCGCGCTCTCCAGCTCGTGGACGCGCGAGGTCAGTGCGCCCACCTGGTCTTCCAACTCGAGGATGCGGCGGATGCCCTCGAGGCTCACACCTTCTCCCCCGAGCCGGGCGATCTCCTGCAGCTTGGCCACATCGCGCATCGAGTACCGTCGCGACTTCCCCGACGTGCGGGTGGGGCTGACGAGTCCGAGCCGGTCGTACTGCCGGAGCGTCTGCGGGTGCATCCCCGCGAGCTCGGCCGCGATCGAGATCACGAAGACCTGGCTGTTCTCGTCCATCATCATCCGCGTGCTCTCGCCAGGATGTCGTCGCGCGGGTTCTCGTCGGGGAGCTTCTCGGCGAACGACTTGAGCGCCTCCTCCGCCTCGGCGGAGAGGTGCGACGGCACGGCCACCTGCACGACGGCGAGCAGGTCGCCCGTGCCCTTGGCCGTCTGCACTCCGCGACCCTTGACACGCAGCACGCGGCCGCTCGGCGTGCCGGGCGCGACGCGCAGCTTGACCGGATCCCCGCCCAGCGTCGGAACCTCGATGGTCGC
Organism: Leifsonia sp. 10N434; assembly: GCF_056394405.1. NCBI lineage: Bacteria > Bacillati > Actinomycetota > Actinomycetes > Micrococcales > Microbacteriaceae > Leifsonia > Leifsonia sp. 10N434. The sequence continues at coordinate 36,674 of NZ_JBFTHV010000010.1, forward strand.
TCCGAGAGCGGCCTCGGTGAAGGTGACCGGCACGTTCACCCGCAGGTTCAGGCCGTCGCGCTCGAACACCGGATGCTTGCGGACGCTGACCGTCAGCACGATGTCGCCGGCCTCGCCGCCATCCGGGCTCGGCTGGCCCTTGCCGCGCAGCTTGATCTTCTGACCGTCGGCGACACCGGCGGGGATCTTCACCTTGATCGGCTTGCCGTCCGACGCCTGCAGCGTGATCGTCTCGCCCCTGGTCGCGGTGAGGAAATCGATGGTGGTGTGCGCGGTCACGTCGCGTCCGCGGGTCGGTCCGCCGTAACCGCGGTAGCCGCCGCTCGACGAGCCGAAGCCGCCGTTGCCGAACAGGCCGCTGAAGACGTCGTCGAAGTTGCCGCCCTGCTGGGTCGTGTAACCGCGAGCGCCGCCACCCTGACCGAACATCCCGCCGAACACGTCGTCGAAGCCGCCCTGACCGGCCGAACCGGGGGCGGTGAAGCGGGCGCCGGAGCCCATCGCGCGGATCTGGTCGTACTCCTTGCGCTGCTCCGGGTCACCGAGCACCGAGTGGGCCTCGCTGATCTCCTTGAACTTGGCCTCCGCCGCCGCGTCACCCGGATTCGAGTCGGGGTGGTACTTGCGTGCGAGCTTGCGGTAGACCTTCTTGAGTTCCGCCGGGGTGACGTCTTTGGAGACACCAAGGACCTTGTAGAAGTCCTTGTCGAACCAATCCTGGCTTGCCACGGCGCCTCCTCTCTACGTCTGCTGCTGCTGTGTCTGATGTTGCCTGAATGAAGTGTGCATTGTGAAGCCGGGGAGCGGTGGGATGTTCATCCCTTCGCTCCCCGGCCGCATGTTCCGTCTAAGCGGGGACCGCCACGACGACCTTGGCCACGCGCACGATCGTCGACCCGAGCTGATAGCCCGTCTCGACCACATCGGCGACGGTGTCGGCCGTCACATCGGCACTCGGCTGCTGGAAGATCGCCTCGTGGATCTGCGGATCGAACGGGTCGCCTGCGGCGCCGTACGAGGTGAGCCCGAGACGCTCGACCGTGGTGCGCAGCTTGGCCGCGATGGTCGCGAACGCGCTGCCCTCCTCGAGGTCGCCGTGCTTCTCAGCCCGGTCCAGATCGTCGAGCACCGGAAGGAGACCCTTCACGGTGTCGCCGATCGCGCGCTCGCGCTCGACCTCGCGGTTCGCCTCGGTGCGCTTGCGGTAGTTCGCGTACTCGGCGGTGACCCGCTGCAGATCCGCGAGCCGCTCGGCGGCCAGCTGGTCGGCGGTCGCCTGACCGCTGAGCAGGTCGAGGTCGTCGTCGCTCAGGAGCGACGCGAAGCCGTCGCCGCCCTCGGTCGGCCCGACGTCCACGAGCTCCTCGTGGGCGAGGTCGGGGTCGGAGGCCGCGTCCGAAGACGCGTCCTCCGCCCCGTCAGCCGGCTGCCGAACCTTTCCGGTCTCGGGGTCGATGCGCCGCTTGTCGCGGATGATCGGCTCCTCGTGCTCAGGCTCGTTCGAGTCCTGTCCGTTGGGGTTCTGGTCGGACATGCTTACTTCTTCTCCTCGTCCTCGACGACCTCGGCGTCGATGACGTCCTCGTCGTCGGACGAGGACTCGCCCTCGGCCTGGTCGGCGGCCGGAGCCTGCTCACCGGCGGCAGCGTCGGCCTGGCTCGACGAGTAGATCGCCTCGCCCAGCTTCTGCTGGCTCGCGTTGAGCTTGTCGTACGCGGTCTTCACCGCGTCCTCGTCGTCGCCGGCGAGTGCGCTCTTCAGCGCGTCGACGTCGCCCTGGACCTCGTTCTTGACGTCCTCGGGGAGCTTGTCCTCGTTGTCCTTGATCAGCTTCTCGATCGAGTAGGCGAGCTGCTCGGCCGTGTTGCGGGTCTCGGCGGTCTCACGGCGCTTCTTGTCCTCGGCTGCGTGCTCCTCGGCCTCGCGCACCATGCGCTCGATGTCGTCCTTCGGCAGCGACGAGCCACCGGTGATCGTCATCGACTGCTCCTTGCCGGTGCCCTTGTCCTTGGCGGACACGTGCACGATTCCGTTGGCGTCGATGTCGAACGTGACCTCGACCTGCGGGATGCCGCGGGGAGCCGGGGCGATACCGGTCAGCTCGAAGGTGCCGAGCGGCTTGTTGTCGCGAGTGAACTCGCGCTCGCCCTGGAAGACCTGGATCGCGACGGACGGCTGGTTGTCGTCTGCCGTGGTGAAGGTCTCGCTGCGCTTGGTCGGGATGGCCGTGTTGCGGTCGATGAGCTTGGTCATGATGCCGCCCTTGGTCTCGATACCGAGGCTCAGGGGGGTGACGTCGATGAGCAGCACATCCTTGCGCTCGCCCTTGAGGACACCGGCCTGCAGGGCTGCGCCGACGGCGACGACCTCATCCGGGTTCACGCCCTTGTTGGGGTCCTTGCCACCGGTCTCCTGCTTCACGAGCTCGCTCACGGCGGGCATACGCGTGGAGCCACCGACGAGCACGACGTGCGCGATGTCGGACACCTTGATGCCGGCCTCACGGATGACGTCCTGGAACGGCTTCTTGGTGCGGTCGAGGAGGTCGCTGGTCATCTGCTCGAACTGGGCGCGGGTGAGCGTCTCGTCGAGGTTGGCCGGACCGTTCTCGGTGAGCGACAGGTACGGCAGCTGGATGCTGGTCGACATGCTCGACGACAGCTCCTTCTTGGCCTGCTCCGCGGCCTCCTTCAGACGCTGGAGGGCGATCTTGTCCTTCGAGACGTCGACGCCGGTGCTGTCCTTGAAGCGCTTGATGAGCCACTCGACGACGCGCTGGTCCCAGTCGTCACCACCGAGGCGGTTGTCACCGGCGGTGGCGCGCACCTGGATGGTCGAGAAGTCGTCGTCCTTGCCCACCTCGAGGAGGGAGACGTCGAACGTTCCACCACCGAGGTCGAAGACCAGGATGAGCTCGTCTTCCTTGCCCTTGTCGAGGCCGTAGGCGAGCGCAGCGGCGGTCGGCTCGTTGATGATGCGGAGAACGTTGAGGCCCGCGATCTCGCCGGCCTCCTTGGTGGCCTGGCGCTCGGCGTCGTTGAAGTACGCGGGAACGGTGATGACGGCATCCGTCACGGTGTCACCCAGGTACTGCTCGGCGTCGCGCTTCAGCTTGGCCAGGATGCGCGCGGAGATCTCCTGCGGCGTGTACTTCTTGCCGTCGATCTCGACCGTCCAGTCGGTGCCCATGTGGCGCTTGACGGAGGCGATCGTGCGGTCGACGTTGGTGACGGCCTGGCGCTTGGCGGTCTCGCCGACCAGCACCTCGCCGTCCTTGGTGAAGGCGACGACCGACGGGGTCGTACGGAAGCCTTCGGCGTTGGCGATGACGGTGGGCTCGCCACCCTCGAGGACCGAGACGACGGAGTTCGTGGTTCCGAGGTCGATTCCTACTGCACGTGACATATGTGCTTCTCTCCTTGTTGTTGCGGGTGTTGCTCTGAAAGTCAGGGTCAAGACTTGAGTCTTGATGACTCAAGTGTTTCATCGGGCATCCGGGTTGTCAAGACGACCGACGGAAACTTGAGCGTACTTAACTCAACTTTGTGCACCGTCTTTTCATTCCTCGGGCGCGCGCTTTTCTCTCGCCCCGGCCGGGCGGTTTCTGCACCGTTTCGGCGGCCATGGCCGCCACGCGTCGTTTGCCAGTAGTTGTGGCTGAGCCGTCGTCCTAGCCACCGTTACTGGCAAACGACGCGTGGCCTCCACGCCCGACGAATGCGCAGGCACAGGATGGCCACCGGCGCATCCTGTGCCTGCGCCGCGTGCGCCCGCCGCTACGCCTCTTTGGCGAGTTGGATCAGCAGCTCGGGCGCGCGGGCCTCGAGCAGGCGGCCGCCGACGCGCACGCCGACGGCGAGCAGCACGGCGCCGAGCACGGCGCCCACCACGAGTCCGACCCACCCCCACATCGCCTCCTGAGTGACCAGCGAGACGATCAGCAGCACCGCCTCCGGCAGGCAGAGCACCGCCAGAACCGCCCACGACACGAACGTGGCCCCGACATTGGCGACATTCGAGCCGGGACGCGAACGGAACGGATTGTCACCGGGCGCCGGCACCGGGAAGACGAAGAGCGCCGAGGTGACCGACGACACCGCCAAGCCGCTCAGCAGCAGCCCGAGGGCCAGCCCGAGGAGGCCGGGGAGCGCCAGCCAGCCGTCTTGAAGGGCGGCGGGGAGGATGGTCAGCAGCAGCACGATCGGGATCGCGAACACCAGCACGGCCGACGCGCGGCCGAGACGGTCTGCGCTGCCCGGAACCGCCTTGGACATGTGGAGCGCGAACGCCGTCGAGTCGAGCGAGACGTCCGCGAGCAGCGAGATCCCGAGCAGGAAGGCCACGATCGGGCCCGACGCGATGAGGAAGCCGGAACTGTTGTTGAGGCTGGCGTAGAACCAGAGCAGCAGCGGCAGCAGCGGGATGACGATCAGCTGCCGCAGATACCGCGGGTCACGGAACCAGTAGGTCAGGGATTGAGCCGCGATGGCGCCCGTCTGCGTGCCCGGGAACAGCCCGAACAGGCCGAGGCTGCTGCTCGCCCGGGTGCGCGACGCCGAATGCGCCGGGGTGACGAGCGAGCGCGCCAGCCCCCAGCGCCAGAGCGCGAGCAGCACCCCGAGCGTCGCGAGCGCGATGAGCAGCCGCAGCAGCGCGCCGACCGGATCGCCGAGCGCGACCGACGAGGGGACGGCCCAGACCGCGCCGAGCGGCGTCCACGACAGAGCGTCGGCGACGCCGGGCAGGCCGTCCGCCGTGCTGCGCAGGCCCTGTGTGATGCCGATGATGATCGGACCGGCCAGGATGAGCGGGATCATGATGAGCAGGCCGCTGGCCTCCCGGAATCGTCGCCCGGACGAGAGCCCGCTCGAGACCGAGGTGACCGCCCGCGCGGCGACGACGCAGGTGACCGCCCCCAGCGCACCGGTGACGAGCGCGATCAGCGCGACCCCCGGCATCCGGAGCCACGAGCCGAACGTCGCGAGCGCGGCGATGGTGGTCACCGCGCCGGGCACCCCGACGATGCCGCTCAGCAGCATCCCGGTCAGCAGCTGATTCAGCGGGATCGGGTACACCGCCAGATGCGACGGATCGAGCGTCTGCTCCCCGCCCAGGAACAGCGGGAAGATCACCCAGCCGAGCACAGCGGCCGAGCCGGCGAGCACGACGACCGTGCGCACGACGTCGACCGGCGCGAGATTGAGGAAGAACAGGCCGACGATCACCGCGAAGAGCATCCCGAGGCCGTAGACCGCGCCGATGATCACGGCGACGAGCTGGCTCGTGCTGCGCCGGAACGAGTTGCGGAGGACGAGGAGCCGCAGCCTTACGAGTGTTGCAACCACTCCGGCCCCTCCCCGACGCGACGGCCGCCGACCAGCTCGACGAACCGGTCTTCCAGCGTGGACGCGCCGCGCACGTCGTCAACGGTTCCGGATGCGACGACGCGGCCTGCGGTGATCACGGCGACGTGGTCGCACATCCGCTGCACGAGATCCATCACGTGAGACGACACGATCACCGTGCCGCCGCCGCGGACGAAACCGGCCAGGATGTCGCGGATGTTCGCCGCGGACACCGGATCGACCGACTCGAACGGCTCATCGAGCACGAGCAGCCGAGGTGCGTGCACCATGGCGCAGGCGAGCGCGATCTTCTTCGTCATGCCGGCGGAGTAGTCCACGACGAGCGTGCCGCCGTCCTTCTCGAGATCGAGGAGCTTCAACAGGTCGGCCGTCCGCTGCGTGGCCGTCGCGCGATCCATGCCGCTGAGCAGCCCGGCGTACTCCACGAGCTGCGTTCCGGTGAGGCGGTCGAACAGCCGCACGCCGTCGGAGAGCACCCCGACCATCGACTTGGCCGCGATCGGGTCGCGCCACACGTCGACGCCGTGGATGGACACCTGCCCGCCATCCGGGCGCAGCAGCCCCGTCGCCATGCTGAGCGTCGTGGTCTTGCCCGCGCCGTTCGGGCCGACCAGCCCGTAGAAGCTCCCGCTCGGCACATCCAGGTCGATGCCGTCGACGGCCGCCTTGGAGCCGAAGCTCTTGTGCAGGTTCCGGATGCTCAACGCAGTGCCCGGGTCATGCGGTGGTAGCTCGCTCGCGGCGTTGACTCTGCTCATTCGGCTTCCCGTTCGTCGGTGACAACTCCGCCAACAGTACAAGCGGTCCACCCCCGGGCAAAGAGGCCGACCGGTGGTCGCTTTACTTTCACACCGAGGCTTTCACACCGGGCCCACAAGCGGCTTCGCTAGCGTCGAATGCGTGACTTCGGAACCTCTCCCAGCTGAACCCGGCGAACCCCTCCTGTCGGAGCGCGCGATCCTGGCGCTCCAGCAGATCGACCCGATGACGCTGTTCGAGATGCGCGCATTCCGGGAGAGCTTCGCCCGCTTCATCATGCCGTACAAGTTCGGCATCGACGAGATCTCGACCAAGGTGAGCATCCTGCGCGAGGAGTTCGCCCAGCTGCACGACTACAACCCGATCGAGCACATCTCGAGCCGCCTCAAGTCGGCGGAGAGCATCGAGGCGAAGATCGTCCGCAAGCAGTGCGAACCGTCGTTCGACGAGATCCGCAAGTCGATCACCGACATCGCCGGCGTGCGCATCGTCTGCAGCTTCGTCTCCGACGTCTACCGGGTGTACGAGCTGCTCGCGGCGCAAGAAGACGTGCACATCGTCAAGGTGAAGGACTACATCGCCGACCCCAAGCCGAACGGCTACAAGAGCCTGCACGTGATCCTCGAGATCCCGGTGTTCCTCAGCGAGGGCAGCGTGCTGGTGCCCGTCGAGGTTCAGCTGCGCACCGTCGCCATGGACTTCTGGGCGAGCCTCGAGCACAAGATCTACTACAAGTACGACGGGGATGTGCCCGCTGGGCTGCTGAGCGACCTCACGGATGCGGCGGCGACGGCCAACGAGCTCGACGTGACGATGGAGAAGTTGCACCGTCAGGTGCGCGGCGGCGCGGTCCAGTCACGGGCGATCGCGATCTGAGGTCTTGATCCAGGGTCTTGATCCAGGGTCTTGATAACGGGCGGCGGCAGACGCTAGCCTGATCAGGTTCTGCCGGGAGGTCGTCTCCTGAGCCAGGAGCGGAGAGGATGCGTGACACCATGACTGCGATTGCCGTGCCCGCATCCGGCCCCCTCTTCTTCGAGGCCACCGCGAACATCTGACGTTCGGTGGCCTCCGTTCTCTGGAGCTCACCACCGTGACATTCGACGAACCGTCGTTCGCTGTACCCGCTTTCTCCGTACCCACTTTCGCCACCCACGAACCCATCGACGGGCAGCGCTGGTCCACCTGGCCCGCCACGATGCCGAGCGAGCGCGGCCCCCAGCCGTGGCCCGCCTGGCTCGTCACCTCGGCCGGCGCCTTCGATACCGAACTCGGCATCGTGAAGACCGGCAAAGAGGCCGACGTGCACCTGATCGAGCGCGCCGTGCCGGATGACCCGTCCCGAACCGTGCTGCTCGCCGCCAAACGCTACCGCGACGCCGCGACCAGCGACTTCCACCGCTCCGCCCGCTACCAAGAGGGCCGCCGGATGCGCAACACCCGCGACAGCCGGGCGGTCGCGCGCGGCTCCGCGTACGGACGCCAGGTCGCCGCCGGGCGCTGGGCGTACGCGGAGTTCGAGACGCTCTGCCGGCTGCAGACGCTCGGACTCCCCGTGCCGTACCCGGTGCAGGTGCACGGCACCGAACTGCTCATGGAGTTCATCGGCGACGGGATGACGGCGGCGCCCCGTCTGGCGCAGCAGCGCCTCGACGGCGCCGAACTCGCCGGATGCTTCGACCAGGTCGTCGCCATCATGCGGGCGCTCGCTGCTGCCGGGCTCGCCCACGGCGACCTGTCCGCCTACAACCTGCTCGTGCACCACGGCCGGGTGGTCGTGATCGATCTGCCGCAGGTCGTCGAGGTGGTGAGCAACCCGAGCGGCATGGACTTCTTGCAACGGGACTGCGTGAACATCTGCGACTGGTTCACTCGCCGAGGTTTCGAGTGCGACGCGGACGAGCTGTTCGGCGAGCTGGTGGCGGAGGCGTTCGGGTAGCGCGCAGCTGCGCTCGCGCCGCACGCGTACGGCGTAGGCGCGCATCCCCCACCGTTCACCGGTGCTCGCTACTGTGTGCTCATGACCAACGACCCGACCGGGCCCGGCGACGACGCGGGCCGTGGAGCAGCGAGCACGGATGCGCTCCTCACCGCCGCGAGTCCCCTCTTCATCGACAGCAGCACCAAGCGGGACATCCCGACGGGGCGCGTCGTGGCATGGGCTCTCTGGGACTGGGGCGGTGCCGCGTTCAATGCGGTGATCACGACCTTCGTCTTCACCGTGTACCTCACCGGCAGCCTGTTCGTCGATCCGGCCCTGGTGTCGGCGCGGGACGCGGAGACGGACGTGCACGGACCGGCCCACGCGGCCGTGACAGCGGCCGAGGCGCCACTGTCGAGCGGGCTGGGCTGGGGCCTGGCGATCGCCGGGATCATCGTGGCACTGCTCGCTCCCGTGCTCGGCCAGCGCACCGACGGATCCGGGCGCCGCAAGCTCTGGCTCGGGATCAACACGGGCGTCGTCGTGCTGGTGACGGCTCTGATGTTCTTCGTCGTCGGCGAGCCGTCGTACTTCCTCCTCGGGGTCGCGCTGGTGGCGATCGGAACCGTGTTCTACGAGATCGCGACGGTCAACTACAACGCCATGCTGGTGCAGGTGTCGACGCCGAAGACGGTGGGGCGCGTCAGCGGCTTCGGCTGGGGCGCCGGCTACCTCGGTGGGATCATCCTGCTGCTCATCGTGTACTTCGGCCTGGTGGTCGAGAACCCGGACGGCACCGCGGGCTTCCTGCACGCCACGCAGGACGGCGGGCTGAACATCCGGATCATCGCGCTGATCGCGGCCGCCTGGACTCTCGTGTTCTCGCTGCCGGTGCTGATCGCGGTTCCGGAGATGCCGAAGCACGCCCGGTCGGTTCGCGTCGGTTTCTTCCGCTCCTACGCGGTACTCGTACGCGATGTGGGCCGCCTGTGGAAGGAGAGCCGCAACACGGTGCTGTTCCTGATCGCTTCGGCGCTGTTCCGCGACGGGCTGGTCGGCGTGTTCACCTTCGGCGGCATCCTGGCGCAGGGGACCTTCGGGTTCTCGAGCGGGCAGGTGATCATCTTCGCGATCGCGGCGAACGTGGTGGCCGGCGTGAGCACCCTCGTGTCGGGACGGTTCGACGACCGGTTCGGACCGAAACCCGTGATCGTGACGTCGCTCGTCGGCCTCATCGTGGCCGGGCTGGCGGTGTTCCTCGCGCACGACCTGGGTGCGACGGCATTCTGGATCGGCGGGCTCGTGCTCTGCCTGTTCGTCGGGCCGGCGCAGTCGGCGAGTCGCACGTTCCTGGCACGGATCACCCCGACGGGGCGCGAGGGCGAGGTGTTCGGGCTCTATGCGACGACCGGACGCGCGGTGTCGTTCCTCGCGCCGCTGCTGTTCGCGACGTTCGTGGCGGTCGGCGGCGCGCAGTACTGGGGCATCCTGGGCATCGTGATCGTGCTGGCGATCGGGCTGGCGCTGCTGATCCCGGTGCGGGCTCAGTCGCAGCTGGGGGCGCCGGGGGCCGGGCCGGCGGGGGCCGGGGCGGGACCGGGGGCCGGGTCGGCGTCACGCTGAGGTCGGTGCGGCGGCTGCGCGCTGCGCAACTCCGGAAGTTGCGTTCGACACGCCGCCGGGGCGGGCATAACTCCGGAAGATGCGGCGCTTCGGGCTCGAGGTTCCGGAGTTGTGAGCGGGCGTCGGGGTCGGGGTCGGGCCGGGCGAGAGTCAGTCGCGGGGCCAGGCGCGCACGAAGCGGTCGAAGAGCTGCGCGAAGGTGCGGGCTTCTTCTTCGGTGAAGCCGGCGAGCGCCTCCTCCACGGATGAGCGGCGGTGCGATCTGACCTCGGAGATCAGCGAACGGCCGGCAGTCGTGAGCTGGATGAGCGTGCGGCGGGCGTCCGACGGATCGGTGACCCGGCGCACCAGACCGCGCTCGACGCCCTCCTGCACGAGGCGGCTGGCGCGCGGCTGATCCACACCGACCGCGTCGGCGAGCGCACTGATCGACAGCTCGGAGCCGGCCTTCTCTGCGGACTCGAGCGCGTCGAGCATCCGGAAGCGTGCCGCTCGGCCGAGGGAGCCGTCGGGGCGCCCGCGTCGTCCACCGCGTCCGCGAGGGCCGGGGCCGCCGCCGGGAGCGCCGCTGCCGTCGGAGCCGTCGCCGTGATCGTGGCCGCCATGGTCGTGGTCGTGGTCGTCGTGGCCGTGACCATGGGCGTCGGCGCCGAGACCGTGGCCGTAGTGACCGCCGCCGGGGCCGAACTGGCGGCCGCCCCAGGGTCCGCCGGGGAACGGGGCCGACCCGAACGGACCAGCGAAACCGCCCGCGCCGGGGCCGCCCGGGCCGCCGAAACCTCCGCGGTGCTGCATCCGCCACCGCGACTGATCGTGACGGACGGCGACCAGCGCCTGCTCGATCAGTGCAACGACGTCCGCAGGCTGGGAGTTCTCTTCACGAGCTTGACCGTCCATTTCCATGTATGCAATCATACATTTGGTTGTAATAGTACATACAACAAGAAAGGGGTTCTCTGATGAACACCACCACAGACACACCTGGCACGCCGCCCGGCTACTGGTTCGGCGTGATCGAACACAACCTGCGCGCTTCGATGCGCGACGAGCTCGCCGAGCTCGGCCTGCGCCGCGGAAGCTGGCGCATCCTGCACACCCTCGCGGACGGCCCGGCCTCCGTCGAGGACATCGAGGCGTCCCTGCCTCCCCGCCGCCACCAGGGACACGGCCGCTCGCGCGGCGGACGTCGCGGCCACGGATACGGCCGCTGGGCCGGCTTCGGCGGCGAGCGCGGTTTCGGCAGCGAGCGCGGCTTCGGCGGCGAGCCCGGCTACGGCGGCGAGCGCGGTTTCGGCGGCGAGCGTGGCTTTGGCGGCGAGCCCGGCTTCGGCCCAGGCACCGACGCCGCTGGCGGACCCGTCGGCCGCGGTGGACGCGGACGCTTCGGCTTCGCCTCCGACGAAGAGCGCCAGGCGTTCTTCGAGAGGAAGCGCGAACAGTTCGGACATCCGCCGTTCTCGACGGACGAGGAGCGCGAGGCGTTCTTCGCCGGAATGCGCGCAGCGGGCTTCGCTCGCGGCGGCCGCTCCTGGCGCCGTCACCCCGGAGCCGACGGCTTCCGCGGGCACGGCGGCGACGCACATCCCGACCACCACGGCCACGACGGTCACCACGAGCACCACCACCACGGCGCCGAGGACCACCACGACCACGAGGGCCACGACGGTCACCACGAGCACCACCACCACGGCGCCGAGGACCACCACGACCACAAGGGTCACGACGGTCATGAGGTGCACCACCACCACGACCCCGAGGCCGACCATGGCCGCGGCCACGGCCACGACCACGACCACCGCCGCCGCTACGGCGGCCGCGGTCGGGACCGCGCCGGCCGCGTGGCCTCCACCCTCGACGCCTTCGTCGAGAAGGGCTGGGTGACCGTCACCGACGGCGTCGCCGAGCTCGCCCCCGATGGACGCGCCGCCCACGATGCCGCCTTCGAGCGCATCCGGGCACTCCGCACATCCGTCGCCGAGGGCATCACCGACGAGGACTACGCCACCACCATGGCGACCCTCGAAGCGATGGCCCGCAACCTCGGCTGGGATGGCGCCCGTAGCGAGTCGCCCGACGAGCCCACGACGGGGGCCTCCACCCCCGAGTCCTGACCCGGCCGGCTCCATCGAGGGGTCCCGCCGCGCCGTCCACAGCCCCTGTGCGACGGCGTGGCGGGACCCCTCTTTTCGCGCGACGCTCGCCACCCGGGCGTGTCGCTTTCTGTGAGGGCTCGCAGAGTTCCCAGGGGCGGACCCGGCCGGCGAACCGACCCGAGCATCCCATCGGCGAGAATGGAGCCATGACCGCACCCCGCGAACAGGTCGTGCTCCTGTCCGACGACGGCACCCCCGTCGGCGTGGCCGACAAGGCAACCGTCCACACCGAGGACACTCCGCTCCACCTGGCCTTCTCCTGCCACCTGTTCGACGGCGAGGGGCGCATCCTCGTCACCCGTCGCGCGCTCGGCAAACTGACCTGGCCCGGCGTGTGGACGAACTCGTTCTGCGGGCATCCCGCGCCAGGCGAGGCCATGGAAGACGCGGTGGAGCGCCGTGCTCAGGACGAACTGGGTGCCGCGATCGACAACCTCACGATCGCGCTCCCCGATTTCCGCTACCGGGCGATCGACGCATCCGGGGTCGTGGAGAACGAGATCTGCCCCGTGTACACGGCGACCGTTGCCGGCGAGCTCGCGCCGGCGCCGTCCGAGGTCGTCGAGTGGGAGTGGGTCGACGTGCGCACCCTGCTCGCCGCGGTCGAGGCGACACCCTGGGCGTTCAGTCCGTGGTTGACCCTGCAGCTGCCCGCGCTCTACGCCGATCGCTCCCTCGAAGCTTCGGATCAGCTGTGAGCGGAACTCATGATTTCCACCTGTGGAATTGATTGTGGATAACTACCTATCCGGCATGCCCCGACACGTATGACCGTGTCACCCGAACGCGGGACACCTCGGCACGCGTCGCCGGATGGCGACCAGTTCGCCGCTGAGGGCGGGCCCGTCGAACGGCGGGCGCGGCAGTAGACAAACGGGTCGTCGCGACCGCGCTAGCTGCTCACCCGGGTCGCGTCCATGTGCTGCTCCAGCCACCAGGTGCGGCCCTCGTCGTCGGAGACCCAGCCGTCCCACTGGAACGAATCCGCCGTGATCTCGCTGAAGTTCCAGCGGATCGGGCGGCCGTCGGTCTGCGTGCCATCCTGCCGGATGCCGTCGCGGTGCCCCGTCGCGACCAGCGTGCAGAAGTCGTTGCCGACGGCGCCGAACCAGTTCACGCGCCAGGCTCCGAGCACCGGATCGTAGACGCGCACCGTCGTGCCCTTGGTCTCGAGGACCGCCGGATCGGATGCGCTCGGGGCGACCAGCACATCCTGAACGGCGCGGCCGCCGATCGTGTACGCGAACGTCCAGTCGTAGGTGAACTCGGACCAGGCGCCGGACTCCTCATCGAGGAACCGGCACTCGGCTTTCCAGCTGCCGACGAGTTGCCCGAAGAGGTGCATCCGCTGCGGGCGCACCGGCGTGGGGCCCGAGGCGACCAGCGCCCTGGCGAAGGTCTCGTTGCTGTTCTCGCTCATTGCGCTGGCCTCCGGGTGCGGTCGACAGATGCGGTGGTCGGATGCGGTGGTCGGGTGCGGTGGTCGGTGGATGCGCGCAGTCGCAGGGTCGCATCCGGACGGCGCGCGTCAGGTGGTGGGGCGGCCCGCCTCGGTGGTCGTCACGTCGGTGCGGTGGAAGTTGAGGTACGAACGCGAGGCGGTCGGGCCGCGCTGGCCCTGGTAGCGCGAGCTGTACTCGGACGAGCCGTACGGCTTCTCGGCGGCCGACGACAGGCGGAAGAAGCACATCTGCCCGATCTTCATGCCCGGCCAGAGCTTGATCGGCAGGGTCGCCACGTTGCTGAGTTCGAGCGTGACGTGCCCCGAGAATCCGGGGTCGATGAATCCGGCAGTGGAGTGCGTGAGAAGTCCGAGGCGGCCGAGCGAGCTCTTGCCCTCGAGGCGCGCAGCGACGTCATCCGGAAGCGAGACGAGCTCGAACGTGGAGCCGAGCACGAACTCACCCGGGTGCAGGATGAACGGCTGGTCGGGGTCGACCTCGACGAGGTGCGTCAGCTCGGGCTGGTCCTCGGCCGGATCGATGAACGGGTACTTGTGGTTGTCGAACAGGCGGAAGTACCGGTCGAGGCGCACGTCGATGCTCGACGGCTGGATCATCGCCGGCTCGTACGGCTCGAGAGCGATGCGGCCGGCGTCCAGTTCGGACTTGATGTCGCGGTCAGAGAGAAGCACGTTCGTAGCCTACTGGGGCCGGGTCGCTGTGAGGATGCCCACGAAACCGTGCGTAGCGGGCGAACGGACGCACAATAAAAGGGAGCGACGTCGAGATCCTCCCGACGCCATGGAGTTGAGACTCATGGTTGCCTTCTATATCGTCCTCACGATCGTGATCATCGTCGCGGTCATCCTGTTCTTCATGTCGGTGCGCGTGGTCAAGCAGTACGAGCGCGGCGTGGTGCTCCGCTGGGGCAAGCTGATCGGCGTGCGCGATCCTGGGCTGCGCTTCATCATCCCGATCGTCGACGTCATGCACCGCGTCTCACTGCGAATCGTGACGCTGCCCATCCAGTCGCAGGGCATCATCACGCGTGACAATGTGAGCGTCGGTGTCTCGGCTGTCGCCTACTACCGGGTGATCGATCCGGTGAAGTCGGTGATCGCGATCCAGGATGTGAACGAGGCCATCGATCAGATCGCCCAGACCACCCTGCGCAAGGTCGTCGGCCAGCACTCCCTCGACGAGACGCTCGCCGAGACGGACACGCTCAACGGGAGCATCCGGCAGATCCTGGACCTGCTCACGCTCGACTGGGGCGTCGAGGTCACGCTCGTCGAGCTGAAGGACATCCTGCTGCCCGACGAGATGAAGCGCGCGATGGCGAAGCAGGCGGAGGCCGAGCGCGAGAAGCGGGCGAAGATCATCGCGGCCGAGGGCGAGTCCCTGGCGGCGGCGGCGCTCGGCGAGGCATCGGACACGATGATGGCGCACCCGCTCGCACTGCAGTTGCGCAACCTGCAGACGCTTGTCGACATCGGCGTCGACAAGAACACGATCGTCGTCTTCCCGGCCCCGCTGATGAGCACGATCGGCGAGCTCGGAACCTTCCTCGCGCACGAGACCGCCGCGAGCGCCGAGCACGGGGGTGGCGCCAACGGCGTCGCCGCCCCCGGCCTCTCCGGGGTTCCGGGCATGGTTGCCGCCTCCGCGGCGAGTATCGCGCCGGCTCCGACGCCGGCTCCCCTCGCGCCGCGGCCCGATCCATCGATTCCGGATGCGGCGTGAGGGTATAGCGCACCGCCTTCGAGGGGCGAATACTGGGGCGCAGACATCGAGGAGGGCGCCCGATGGAGATCCTTCAGGTTGCGCAGCACGCCGGCGACCTCGACCGCGCCGCGGCCTTCTACGAGTTGCTGCTCGGCAGCCCGCCTGCCGCCCGGTACGACCCGCCGGGCCTGGTGTTCTTCAACGTCGGGATCGCGCGCCTGCTGCTCGAGCAGGCCGCACCCTCCGCGCTGGTCTACTTCCAGGTCGAAAGCGTCGCCACGCGCGTTACGGAGCTTCGCGCCGCGGGCATCCGGATCGTCGGAGAGCCCCACGTGATCTTCAGCCACACCGACGACACCCTCGGGCCGGCCGGGACCGACGAGTGGGTGGCGTTCATCGAGGACAGCGAGGGCAACACGGTCGGCCTTGTCTCGCACGAGCCGCGGCACGACCCCTGAGCGCTGCGCCGCGCCGCCGCCTCCTCAGCGAGTCCGGGAGTATTCGCGCCTCACGCGCCCCTGAACCTGATTTCCACCGGACTCGACCGCAACGACTGAACTGCTATTCTCGGAGGACGCGAGTGTAGTTCAATGGCAGAACTTCAGCTTCTACCACTCTGGATATCAGAGAATCCTATTCGGCCTCGTTAGCTCCGTTGATCGGGACTTTTCCCACCATTGGCGTACCCGCCTGATCTCTACGACACGCCGTCGAACACGCCCAAAGCGGTGAGTAAACGGTGAGCTACGAAAGCTCAGCGCCGGGGTCGCCCCGCACGTTGAAACGCTCGAGAATAGCTGTCGAGTCGGCAACCTGCACCACCCGCGGGAGGTACGACTGCTCGGTCGTCGCATAAGTCGAATGGCCAAGCTGATGCTGCGCGCGCTCAAGTCCGACGGCGTCGCGGATCGCGGTCGCGACGGTCGAGCGGAACTCTTTGGGCACCCGACCTTCGAACCGCGTTCCCTTGAGCGCAATGTGCCACTGGAGCCGGAAGTTGTCCGGGATCCGTGGTGTGAGCGTCGAGGACGGGAAGACGAGCTCCGAATATGATTCCACGCGCCGTCGGAGGAGCATCTTCCCAACGAATGTGGGCAGGAACAGTCGTCGTCCGCCGCCGGTCTTCGTCTTGTTCTGAACGGTCCAGCGGCCTTCCCGGTTTTTCGCCATCGTGCGGTGGATGTCGACTGTGAACGGCTGGACGGTGAAGTCGACGTCCTCCCACATCAGGGCGAACACCTCGCCGGGCCGGCAGCCGGTGCCGAGGAAGAAGTCGACGGGGTCAGCCAGGTCACTTCCTCTCCGTCGCCCTGACGCATCCAACCCCGCATCCCACCGGGCGAGGATCTCGCGAAGCTCCGCGACATCCTCGAGAGAAAAGGTCACGACCTGGTGGTTGGGTTCTTCTACGGGAGCGACGGATTTCATCGGGTTGGCGTCGATGGCGTCGTGCCGCGCGGCCATGCCGAACATTCCCGTGAGTAGAACGGTGGCGATACTTGCGTTTGAGTATCCGTTGAGTCGGGTCGTCTGCTTGATGAACCGGTCGAGCTTGGACACGGTCGCCTCACGGATCATCCAGCCACCGAGATTCGGGATGACGTACTTGTCGAGCACCGTCTCATAGCGCCGAAGCGTGCCGTTCGAGCGGGACGACTGGCTGAACTCGTCCCACCACAGGAGCGCCAGGTCGGCCAGCCGAGTTTCTGGGCCGAGTTCACCCTCGCTCAGCGGTTTGATGCGATCGCGCATCGCGACGCGAAGCAGCGCCTCAGCCTTCTGCTTCGTCGTGCCGATGCGTTCGATCTGACGCGTGCGACCGTCGACGTCGCGGTAACGCGCGCGGGCGGCCCAGCGGCCTCGCGTGAGCATCCGGGTCGAGACGGTGCCCCAGGTCTCGGAGACAAGCGGCGGACGGGACATGATCACCGACCCCCGTTCTCGATGCGCGAGCCACCGTGCCCGACTCGGTCAATGCGAGTGTCCGGCAGGCGGGCGGGAGGGGACGAGCCGTCGAGGTCAGCGGAATCCCGCTCGGGACTACGCGTTAGCCCAATCGTACGCGCGGGCCAGTGCGGCAGGCGAGCTCCGCCGAGACGCACGAACGGCACGCATGCCGCTTCTGCGGTGAGCGCTGCTAGCCGTCCGATCGGTGTGGCAGGATCCGCCGCCACCGCCCAACCGTCCAGCACGTATCGGCTGACGGTCTCGATGCATTCGTGCGTCTCTTCCGAGCTCGGGCTGTTGGAGCCGACTACGCCGATAAGTCCGCCGCGCAGTTCCGGGCCCATGTTGCTCGCATCAATGACGAATACCCGCATCACAATCACTCCCCTGTCGATCGTTTTTGTTTGCCTTCCGGCGGAGAGATCGATGGCGAGTGGGAGGGGCGGGAGTGCCGGGACCGTGGAATACCGGAGGGAGCGAAGCGAGTGAGGATATGCCGCGAAAGCCCGGCACGGACAACCCGGGAACGAGCTACGATCGGCCGCCGGAAAGACAAACAAAACAGCAGGCGGAGCGCCGCCCTCAGGCGGCTCCACCCACAACAGCACCCGACAGTGCGGACCGCATGGCACAACAAGACCCGCGGTCGAAGTGGCTGGTGAAGCCGGTGGAGCTGCTACCGCAGCACGCCCCTCTGGCTGTTGGTGACCTGTCCGGATCCGTCATCGTAGCTCGCTGACGCACCTTGCCGTTCCCGCCGATCTGCCACGCGCCCTCCGGGCTTATCTCGCGGCAGATCGGCGGGCACTCCCGGCGCTCACGCTCCCGATTGATTCCCTCTGCCGGACAGCACCAAACCACGGTTGATCACACGAGGGAGCACACCATGAACAGGACATCGACCAGGCACAGTGCGGAAGAACGCAAGGCGCAGGCCGAAGCACTCCACGCCTCAATCCTCGAACAGGTCGAGCGGCTTTCCCAGAGTGGACAGTGGCGGCGATTCCTCGACTTCGCTAGGTCCTTCCACCAGTACAGCCTGAACAACCTGCTCCTGATCCTCGCCCAAAAACCGGACGCGACCATGGTCGCCGGATACCGGCAATGGCAGGCCAAGGGGCGCCAGGTCCGCAAGAACGAAACCGCGATCAAGATCTTCGGCCACAGCACCAAGAAGATCGGCAACGACGACGAAAATGAATCAACGGAGCGCGAACAGCAACGAACCATTCACTACTTCCCGGTGCTATCCGTATTCGACATCTCGCAAACCGACCCGATCCCCGGCGCGACCCCGGTACCGGAGAATCCGGCCCAGCACCTCACCGGCGACGACGACCACGGAGTCCTCCAGCCACTCACCGCATACCTTCACAGCGACGGATGGGCCGTCCTCCGCGAACCGCTGACCCACGCGAACGGGTACACCGACACGAACCGCCATGTCGTCGTCATCGGCCGCGATCTGGCACCCGAGCACGCCGCGAAGACACTCATCCACGAAGCCGCCCACATCAAACTGCAACACATCGACGATGTCAACGAATACCGCCAGCACCGTGGCCGCATGGAAGTGGAAGCCGAGTCGGTCGCCTACATCGTGGGCGGCCTCAACGGGTTCGACACCAGCGCGTACAGCATTGGCTACATCGACGGATGGGCCGACGAAGACCTCGACCTCATTCGCGAAATTGCAGCACGCGTCCTGCGCTGCGCACAAACGCTCTCCCAAATGATGGAGGAGCGGAACGCTCCAAACAGCTCAGACTGAAGCGTTTACAAGTGTTTGGCTGGCGCTAGCGACGGTGGGACGTGATCTCTAGTTCGATCGCTAAGAGTCCAAGGAATTCGGTAAGAGTGCAGCGGTCTCACCACAATCAGCCCTGCGCCAGCAAAGGGAGGCGAACTGCACAAACACGCTCGGCATCATTGCGGCGGCGCCTAGTTGAATATCGGCGACCACGCAGACCAGCGGCAACCGCTCGTCTCAGCTGATGGCGATTGCCACAAGTCCCCCGACCCCGATCAGGTAGAGAACCACCACAGCAAGCGAGTCCGGGCCCACGCCGGCGACGTGCCTGCGTGGCCGGAATATGAGGCCGATGGCGTACACGACGGTCAGCAGGCCCGCCAGCGCCGTCAGGTAGATGTCACTTGCGTTCGCCTGCGGGAGAACGGCTTTGCCGCTGATCAGCGTGGCGACGAGGAACAGAACCGGCAGGAATGCGTTACCGCCGAAAATGTCGCTGACGGCCAAGTTGTCATCGCCTTGCTTCACCGCCTGCAGGCCGGTAGAGATCTCCGGGAGGCTGGTGGCCAGCGCCAGCACCGTTGCACCGAAAAGCACTCCGGAAACCCCGACCTGCTTGGCGGCCGCGTCTCCAGCGAGCTCCAAAGCGACTCCGGACGCCAGGGTAAGCAGCGCCGCCACGCTGAAGATGATTGCCGCCTTCGCGGTGCTCATCTGCTCAGGACTCGCCGGCTTCCGAGTGCGGTGCGCGCTGGGGTGGGGCGTCGTCGTGTCCGGGGCCGTGCCGTCCTCTTGCCAGGGGAGGCCTTTGCCTGCACGTCGCACTAAGAAGAGGCCAACCAGCCAGATCGCCGCGATCAGGACAACGTCAGGCGTGAGGCGGGCGAACAGCAGGCCGGCAGGGAGCTGGCTGCCAGCGATGACCACCGAGAGGACGGCGACCACCACCACTGCTTCCAGGACGAGACCGAGGGACGCCGCCCGGTAGGTGATGGGCTTCACGCCCTTGCCACGCTTGCCGAACGCGTCCAGAACGGCGATGACGACCGTCTGAAGAGCGATACCACCCAGGATGTTTCCAACGGCGACGCCGATTGAACCGGAAACCGCGGCACTGACGGTGATCGCGATCTCCGGCAGATTCGTGGCCACGGCGAGCACGATCAGGCCACCGAGCGCGCTCCCGAGATGCAACCGGCTGTCCAGAACATCAGTCGTCTTCGACAGCTGAATACCGGAGAACCAGATGACCGCCGCAGCTGCCACGAAGATGAGCACCAGCAGCCACATCGGCAAAGAGTCCATGGGCCCCATGAAACCCCGGCACGTGCGTTTCTACAACTATTGCGATTCAGCAATCACAACACGCCGATTCATTTCACTTGTGCCCGTGATCCAAAAGGGAGGGTCAATGCTCGTCGGCGACGGCCAACTGGATGTAGACACCCGTGAGCAAAGCGAAGATGTAGGCCTGAAGCACCCCGACGAGGATCTCCATGAGAGTGAACGCGAAGCCGAAGACCATCGTCCCCAGGCCCAGCAGCTTGAAGGCGGCCGGCGCTTGGAGGAGGAACCAGGCAGTCCCAGAGAAGAAAAGCACGAGTAGCAGGTGCCCGACCACCATGTTCATCATCAGCCGAAGTACGAGGGTCACTGGGCGCACGATGAAGGTAGAGACCAGTTCGATGGGGGTCACGATGATGTAGAGCGGCCACGGCACGCCGGGCGGGAACAGCGAACCGCGGAAGAACCCGCTCGGACTGCGCCGCACTCCTGCGTAGATAAAGGCCCCGTACGCCACGATCGCCAACACCAGCGGGACCCCGATCACTGCAGAACCCGCCATGTTCAAGCCGGGGACGATGCTGGTGAGGTTGAAGAACAACACCATAAAGAAAATGGTTGTGAGCAGAGGCAGGAAGCGTGTGCCGTCCTTCTTCCCCAGCAGGTCTTCCGCGATGTTGACGCGAACGAAGTCGAGTCCCATCTCGACGATGCTCTGGAAGCGTCCCGGCACCACCCGCATACGCCGGGTACCGAGGCCGAAGATCAGCAGGATCGCAAGCGTCGCGATGAACCGGATGACAGTGACCCGATTGATCTCGAACGGGGTGCCCGAAAACAGGATCGGCGGCGGGAAGAAGTCGTTGATGGACGGGCCGGAGAACCCTGAGTCAGCGAGGAGCACGAAGAATCTGCTTTCCGTGATGCCCGGGGCAGCGAGGCAAATTCGCGGGCAGGGATCGTCGAAATGGTTGGTCGGCGGCCTCCTGACCACTGAACCATTGAGATCCTAACAGTCACCATTGCGATAGTGCAACCGTTGCGATCGAGCATGCACCGACCGATCCGCGGCGGACCGCGAAACAGTTGCATTTGCGCAAGTAACGGGTTTCAATGGGCGGCGACTCTCACAGAAGGTGGTGCGCATGGATTTGGCAGGCAAGGTCGCGGTTGTGACCGGCGGCAACAGCGGGATCGGTGCGGCGATCGTCCGGGGGCTCGCTGCGGCGGGGGCTTCCGTGGTGATCGACTACGTGGCGCGGCCGGAGGACACCGCAGACCTCGTGAAGGAGATCAGCGCGGCAGGAGGCAAAGCTCTCGGCGCCGACGCGGATGTCAGCACAACCGCGGGTATCGACAAGCTGATCAGCACAGCTAAGAATGAGTTCGGTCAGCTCGACATCTTCGTCAACAACGCCGGGATCGAAACGCGTCAAGGGCTGCTTGACCTCGACGAGGACAGCTTCGACAAGGTGATCTCCGTGAACCTGAAGAGCGCCGTCTTCGGTACCCAGCGTGCGGCCCAAACCTTCATCGACCAGGGGTCGGGTGGCGTCGTTATCAACGTCTCGTCCGTACACGAGGACTGGCCGATGCCCGGCAACCTTGCCTACTGCGTCTCCAAGGGCGGGATGCGCATGCTGACACGGACCGCCGGCGTCGAACTCGGCCCGCATGGCGTCCGCGTCGTCAACGTCGCTCCGGGAGCCGTTGCCACCCCAATCAACGCGCAGACGATGCAGGACGACTCGCTCCGCGAGAAGCTGGAGGATTCCATCCCGCTCCGGAAGGTGGCCGACCCGGCCGAGATCTCACGGGTGGTGGCGTTCGTGGCCTCCGCCGGCGGCGACTATATGACGGCCACGACGGTCTTCGTCGACGGCGGGATTATGCAGGGCGGCCCGGGGCTGTGAGCGCCTCCCGCATCGAGGAGTACGCGCTGATTGGAGACCTCCACACTGCGGCGATGGTCTCCGCCGACGGGTCCGTCGACTGGCTGTGCCTGCCACGGTTCGACTCGCCGGCTTGCTTCGCCGCAATGCTGGACGAGGATTCCGCCGGCCGGTGGCTCCTCGCTCCGGTCGGCGCGGGACGATGCACCCGCCGCGGCTACCGCGACGGCACGCTGATCCTCGAGACAGAGTGGGAGACGAGTACCGGGCACGTCCGAGTGACGGACTTCATGCCCGTGCGCGAGCACGCGGCCGATCTGGTGCGAATCGTCGAGGGGTTGGAGGGGTCGGTGGAGATGGTGACCCATCTCCTCCTCCGCTTCGACTACGGCCACGTCGTCCCGTGGGTGACCCGGACCGAGCGAGGGATTCTGGCGGTCGCTGGGCCCGAGGCAGTGCAGGTGACCGCCGACGTGCCGCTGAACGGTCGTGACTTGAGCACGGTGGCGGAGTTCACGGTCGAGGTCGGTGACCGGGTGCGGTTCGTGCTCACCTGGTCCCCGAGCCATGAGCCGCAGCCGACACCAGCCGACCCGGACACAGCGCTGGTCGTTACCGAGCAGTTCTGGACCGAGTGGAGCAGCCGGAGCACCGCGTACGGCCCGAACATGGACGCCATCCAGCGGTCCTTGATCACCCTGAAAGCACTCACCTATCAACCGACCGGAGGCATCGTGGCGGCACCCACGACATCTCTCCCCGAGCAGATGGGGGGGCCAAGGAACTGGGACTACCGGTACTGCTGGCTGCGCGACGCCACGCTGGCGCTTCAATCACTCCTCACCGCCGGCTACACCGACGAGGCCCGGTCCTGGCGCGACTGGCTGCTCCGCGCCGTCGCCGGCGACCCCGCCGACCTGCGGATCATGTACGGCATCGACGGGCGACGCCGCCTGCCTGAGGAGCAGCTGGACTGGCTGGACGGCTACGCCGGCTCGTCGCCGGTGCGCGTAGGCAACGCCGCTGCGGGCCAACTGCAGCTGGATGTCTGGGGTGAAGTGCTGGACGGGTTGGCGCTTACCCGCTCGACCATCGGGTCCGGCGAGGAGGACGCGTGGGACCTGCAGATCGCCCTGATCGAGCACCTGGAGACCGTGTGGCGGGAGCCTGACAACGGGCTCTGGGAGATCCGCGGACCCAAGCAACATTTTACCCACTCGAAACTCATGGCCTGGGTTGCGGCGGACCGCATGGTTCAGGGCGCGCGTCGCTTTGACCTGCCCGGGCCCGTCCGACGCTGGGAGCGTCTGCGGGCGGCGATCCGGCGCGACATCCTCGAGAACGGCTATGACGCCTCCCGCAACACCTTCGTACAGGCCTACGGGTCCCAGGAGCTGGACGCGGCGCTGCTGCTCATCCCCCGCGTCGGGTTCCTGCCCGGGAACGACCCCCGGGTCGTCGGCACGATCGACGCCATCCAGCAGCACCTGACCGAGGACGGACTCGTGCTCCGCTACCGTCCCGAACTCAGCGACGATGGCCTGCCCGGCACAGAAGGCGTGTTCATCGCCTGCTCCTTCTGGCTGGTCGACGCGCTGATCGGTGCGGGGCGAACCGCGGAGGCCGAGAACCTCTTCGCGCGGCTGCTGAACCTCCGCAACGACGTCGGGCTCCTGAGCGAGGAGTGGGACCCGCGCGAGCACCGCCAGCTGGGCAACACGCCGCAGGCGTACAGCCACTTCGCGCTCGTCCGCAGCGCCTTCCATCTCCTGGCCGGGGACGCCGGCACCACAGAGGACCGCATCCACATCGAAAGTACCAAGGAATCCAGCCATGCCTGAACCACACATCCTCATCCTCGGTGGCGGATTCGCCGGGTTCACTCTTGCCCGTCAGCTGCGAAGCGATACGACAGCCCAACGCCTCCGGGTCACCGTGGTCGAGCCGGAACAGTACCTGACCTACAAACCGCTGCTGCCCGAGGTGGCAGGCGGGGAGACGGCGCCTCGCGACACGCTGGTGCCGCTCGCAGGCCGTTTCCCTCACGCGCAGCTCATGGCAGGAGCAGTGGAGGCGGTGGATACATCGGCCAAGGTAGCGGTGATCCGCTTGCTCGATGGCACGGTACGCACTGTCGCTTTCGACCATGTCGTGTTCGCCCTTGGAGCAGTCAGCAAGACAATGCCCATCCCCGGACTTTCCGAGCACGCGATCGGGTTCTCGAGCGTGGAAGAAGCGGTGTACCTGCGCGACCATGTCGTGGACAGGGTGCGTTTCGCGTCGGCGACGCAGGATCCGGCCGAGCGGCAGCGAGCACTTACCTTCGTCTTCGTAGGTGGCGGCTACACGGGGGTTGAGGCGATCGCCGAGCTGCATCGACTGGCGAGGATGGAGCTCGGCCGCTACCCGGCGCTCGAGCGCGAGCGGATGTCGTGGCTCCTGGTCGAGGAGGCTGGCCGTATCGCGGCCGAATTGCCGCCGAAACTGTCGCAGTGGACTCTCCAGCTGCTTCGACGCCGGGGCATCACGGTGCTCCTGCACACGAAGCTCATCTCGTGCGAAGACGGAATCGCGCACCTCGACAACGGCGACGCGCACCCCTGCGACACCCTCGTCTGGGCCGCCGGCGTCACCCCGAATCCAGTACTCGACCGGGCCGACGTTCCACGCGGCGCGAAGGGCCACGTGCAGTGCAACGCGCGGCTACAGGCGGTACGCAACGACGGCTCCCCCATCGAGGGAGTGTGGGCCCTCGGTGACAACGCGCAAATCCCGGACCTGACCGCCGACAAGCAACCAGCGTTCTGCCCGCCCAACGCGCAGAACGCGATCCGCCAGGCCAAAGTCCTGGCATCGAACATCCGCGCGGCGATCCACGGCGCGGAAGCGATCGAGTACCGGCACCGCAGTCTCGGCACGCTTGCCAGCTACAGCGGCCACCAGGGCGCTGCGGTCGTGCGGACACTGCCCTTGCATGGCGCGGCCGCGTGGGCGGTCGACAAGGTGTACCACGCGGTGGCACTACCCAGCGCCGGACGGCGGCTGCGTCTCGTCCTCGGGTGGATCGCGAACGCACTGGCGCCTCGCGACACCGCATCCACGAGTGCAGTGCAGGACCCCCGCGCGCGGTTCGTTCGTGCGGCCGCTCAACAGAACCACGACTGAGCGACCTCCTAGCAATCGGCTGGGTCTCGGGTTCACCCCCCTTCACTAGCAGTCGCGTTAGTGCAATGATTGCGTAAAGGCAACTAAAGGAGGTGGCACGATGGGCAAACACGACGACACGGACCGAAGCGGTTCCAGCGCCGACCGGGACGCACTGGAAGGCCAGTACACCCAGCGAGGCGAGACAGGCCCCCGAACGGTCCACGGCCAATACACCGAGACGAGCACCGACGCACCCGATCCACTCGCCGAAGGCGAGTACACGGGCGCATCGCACCACGGCGAGCCGCCAGAGGTCGCGAGCACGCATGAGCGGCACGGGAACTACCCCAAGGCCGAGCACTGACGTGGCGGGACTGCACGTACGCTTCCCAGACGGACGGATCGTCGGGTTGACGGCCATCGGCGATCCGGCCGCGAAACGCCTCGTGGTGCTCTGCCACCCGACGGCAGGATCTTCCGGGTTCGACCCAGACCCCGTCCTCACATCCACCTGGGGGCTTCACCTGGTCTCGTTCGACCGTCCCGGCTATGGAGCATCCGACCCCTACCCGACAGAGAGCGAGCCATCGGCGAACCGGTGGGCTGACGCAGTCGCCGCCTACCTCGACCAGGCGGAAAGTTCCGCGAGCTCGACCGCCAGCACCGACTTCGGCTCCATCGGCGTCGTCGGCTGGCGGGAGGGCGGCCTGTTCGCCGCGGCCCTCGCGGCGCGGCACCCCGAGTTCGTCGACCGCCTCGCGCTGATCGGCTGCCCGGCCCTGCCCGCATTGGCCGAAACGGGGGCCCGGGCCCGAACCCGCAAGGCCGACGCCGCCTGGTTCGACCCCCAGCGCGTGACATCGGCGGGCCCGCGATGGGACGCCACCTCCTACGAACGCCGTGTCGACCGGATGATGGCTGACGCTCAACTGCAGGGAACCGCCGGCGTCGACGCCGACCTGCAGTGTTTCCGCGCCGAGCCGCCGAGCCTGTCCACTACGGCCGCGGAGACGCTCGTACTGGTCGGGCGGCAGGACACCTATGCCACTCCGCGCGACGCACGCTGGTTCGCCGATGAAATCCCCAACTCCCGGATCGTCGTAGCGGAACACGGGGGCCGGGACCTGATTGCAAGCACATGGGAAAGCATCCTCGAGCACGTCGCCCCCGAACACGGGCAGCTAGGGCCCCAGGACGGAGATCGATGACGGCACGCAGCAGAAGGACCGCGCCCGCCGGAGCCCTGCACGGTATCGACCGACTGGTCAAGAACGTCGAGACTGGACGCTTCGAACGCTCACTATCGGCACTAACGGCTGCGGGCGCTCTGGTTACCGCGGCAGAAATCTACTTCGAGCATGACAAGGCGAGCTTCGGCAACAAGTGGATGTGGGTGCCGGTGATCCTCGGCCCAATCGGTGCCGCGGCCGGCATTGCCGGTGTGACCAGCCGCCGCCTGGCGAAGACGGTGCTGCCCGTCGCGGCAGCGACGATCGTCGCCAATGGACTACAAGGTACCTACTTGCACGCACGCGGGGTCGCTCAGAAGCCGGGAGGATGGCACAACCTGCGCTACAACCTCGAGATGGGCCCGCCATTGCTCGCCCCGCTTCTCGTGACCCTGGTCGGCGGGATGGGGCTGCTCGCGGCAGTCCTGAGGCGCGAAAAATGACGGGGCTTCCCCTGCCGTCCTCGCGCGGAGGCAACCGTTTCCCTGGTTTCGATGCGCTCGCGCAGCGCGACCACTGGGACGAGGTCACCCGGTCGCTCGTGCTGTCGCGGCTGAGCCTGCTTCCTCAGATGCGGTTCTTCGACGTCACCGAAGAAGCCTGCGCCACCGCTTTGTTCGACCAGCTCCTCGACCAGCGCAAAGAGCCGCGGGTTCCAGTGACCGCTATGGTGGACGCCCGCCTGGCGGAGAAGCAGACCGACGGCTGGCACTTTGACTCAATGCCGGAGGACGCCGTCGCGTGGCGGCAGTCGCTGGCCGCCCTGGATGAGGACGCCTCGGCCGCGTACGGCACGTGCTTCGTCGACTGCTCCTGGACCGACCAGGAGAGCATGCTCGCGCGCATCCAGCACATCGGGGAACAACCCTGGCACGACCTTACGGCCTCCCAGGTGTGGGGTCTGTGGACCCGGTACGCCTGCACCGCGTTTTACTCCCACCCGTGGGCCTGGAACGAGATCGGGTTCGCCGGCCCGGCCTACCCACGCGGCTACAAAAACCTCGGTATCGACCGGCTCGAACCGTTCGAGGTCGCCGACGCGAACCCCGCCGACGATCCGACGAAGACCGCGCACGATCACGGCACCTCCTCCGAGGCTGGAACATCCCATGAGCACTGACGTCCGCGAACGCAACGACTCGGCCTGGCTGCTGACCCCGAACGGCGCAGCCCCCGAGCACCGGCTCCGCGACGACATGCGCCGCTTCGGCGACGCGGACATCGTTGACCTGGTCATCGTCGGGTGCGGCGCAGGCGGGTCGACCTTGCTGCAACGCGTGGCGCGCGCGGGCTGGACGGTCGTGGCCCTGGACGCCGGACCGTTCTGGAATCCGGAGACCGACTGGGTGAGCGACGAGGCCGGATCGCACGAACTGTACTGGACGGAACCCCGGCAGATCGGTGGCGCAGACCCGGTCCCCCTCGGCTCGAACAACTCGGGCCGAGGCGTCGGCGGGTCAATGGTTCACTACGCCGGCTACGTCCCCCGCTTCCATCCCAGCGACTTCCGCACCCGCAGCCAAGACGGCGTGGGAGCCGACTGGCCCATCGAGTACGACGACCTCCGGCCGTATTACTCCGCCATCGAGGGCGAGCTGCCGGTCGCCGGGGAGCATTGGCCCTGGGGCGACCCCCACTCCTACCCGCACCGGCCGCATCCCGTCTCAGGGAACGGCGAAGTGTTCCAGCGCGGGGCCCTGGCCTCCGGGATCACCGCCAAGGTCGGCCCGGTCGCCATCGCGAACGGCCGTTTCGGGAACCGGCCGCACTGCATCTACCGCGGCTTCTGCCTCCAAGGGTGCAAGGTCAATGCCAAAGCGTCTCCGCTCATCACCCACATCCCGGACGCCCTCCACCACGGGGCCGAAGTACGCGCCGACAGCATGGTCACCTCGATCGAGATCGACCAGCGGACCGGACGCGCAACCGGCGTCCACTACGTCAAGAACGGCAGGCAGCGGTTCCAGCGGGCGCGGATGGTCGCTGTCGCCGGCTACTCCATCGAGACGCCGCGACTGCTGCTCAACTCCACGTCAGAACGCTTCCCCGACGGGCTCTGCAACGACTTCGACCAGGTCGGCCGCTACCTGATGGTTCAGGGGGCCCCGCAAACCGCCGGCCGGTTCGACTCCGAGATCCGGATGTGGAAAGGTCCACCGCCCGAGGTCAGCACCGAGGACTTCTACGAGACCGACCCGAGCAAGCCATACAAACGAGGGTTCTCGATCCAGACCGTATCGCCGTTGCCGATCACCTGGGCGGAGCACGTCATGGCCGAGGGACGCTGGGGTGCGGAGCTCCGCAACTACATGTCCGACTACGTGCACTGGGCATGCCTGGGCGCCCTCTGCGAATTCCTTCCACAGCCGAACAACCGCGTCACCTTGAGCGACGAAAAGGACCGCTACGGCCTGCCCGTTGCGCACTTCTCGTACAGCCAGTGCGACAACGACCGGGCCCTCGCACGGGCCGCGCAAGCCGTCATGGAGCGGATCCTCACCGCAGCCGGCGCCAGCGAAACCATCACAATCCAGCGCTACGCCCACCTGGTCGGCGGCGCCCGCATGGCCCCCAACCAGGAGGACGGTGTGGTGGATGCGGACTGCCGCAGCTTCGCCGTCCCCAACCTACTAATCACCGACGGCAGCGTACTGCCGACCCAGGGAAGCGCCAACCCGGCACTGACCATCATGGCGATCGCCGCGCGAGCGGCCGACCGTCTCATCCGGCACCCGGACAAAACCGAAAGAGAGTCACAATGACCAGCGTGAGCGACTTCGTCATCCGGCGCATCCGCGACTGGGGGGTCAGCCGCGTGTTCGGGTTTCCCGGCGACGGCATCGGCGATTTCGATGGCGCGCTCGGCAGAGCCGAGCGCGCGGGAACGGGCCTGGAGTACATCCGGCCGACCCACGAGGAGATCTGCGCCCTGATGGCGACAGCGCACGCGAAATTCACCGGCGAGATCGGGGTGTGCACCGCAACCTCGAGCCCCGGCGCCTTTCATCTGCTCAACGGGCTCTACGACGCGATGATGGACAACCAGCCGGTGGTCGCCATCGTCGGCCAACAGGGCGTGAACGCGTTGGGCACCTTCAACCAGCAGGAGAGCAACCTGGAACGCGTCTTCTCGGACGTGGCCTGCTACGTGCAGACCATCGTCTCCCCCGAGCAAGCGCAGGCCGTCGTCGACACCGCCTTCCGGACAGCACGCGTGCGACTGCAGCCCGCCGTCGTCATCCTTCCTCACGACATCCAGGGCATGAAGATGGTCGAACCGGAACCTGAGATGTGGGTGTCCCGGTCGAGCGCGGTCGCACCATCGACGGCGATCGTTCCTCCGCACAGCGAGCTGCTGAAAGCGGCGGAGATCATCAACGCCGGCCAGAAGGTCACCTTCCTCGTCGGACACGGCGCCAACGGGGCGACCGACGAGGTGCTGGAGGCGGCGAGGCTGGCGGGCGCCGGCATCGTCACCGCTCTGCGGGGCAAGCAGGTCGTGCCCTCCGACGTGCCATACCACTCACAACAAGTCGGGTTGCTCGGATCGGTGCCGAGCCTGCACCAAATGAAGGGATGCGACACGCTCCTCCTGCTCGGCACGAACTATCCGTACGGCCAATTCCTGCCGGCCACCGGGCAGGCCCGCGCCATCCAGGTCGACCTCAAGCCCGAGCAGATGGGACTCCGCTACCCAACCGAGCTGAACCTCTGGGGCGACGTCAAGAGCACCCTAACCGCGCTGATCCCGCTGCTGCACGAAACGACGGACCTCGACTGGCAGCAGAGCATCGCGGACGAGATGGTTCAGTGGGAGGGCGAGATGGACGCGCAGGCCATGGCGCACTATGACGACGGCGTCAACCCTCGGCGCGTGTACTACGAGCTCAACAAGCGCCTGCCGGAGCGGGCGATCGTCACGGCCGACGCCGGAACGACCGCCGACTGGTACGGTCACCACATCCGCCTGCGACGAGGGATGATGGGCGACCTCTCGGGCCGCCTGGCAACCATGCTCGCCGCGATGCCATACGCGGTCGCGGCCAAATTCGCCTACTCGGATCGGGCGGTGATCTGCACCATCGGCGACGGCGCATTCCAGATGCTGGGCATGAACGAGCTCATCACCATCAAGAAGTACCTCGACCGGTGGCAAAGTCCGCAGCTGATCATCCTGGTCCTGCACAACAACGACCTCACTCAGGTGTCGTGGGAAATGCGGACCGAAGACGGCAACCCGGTATGGAACACCGCACAGGAGGTGGAATCGGTCGACTACGCAGGGTGGGCGAAACTCCTCGGCTTCCAAGGCATCACGGTCACCGATGACGATCAGATCGCCGACGCCTGGGATGCAGCTTTCGCGCACCAAGGCGTCACCCTCCTCGATGCACACACCAGCAAGAACGTCCCCCCGCTCCCGCCGCACATCACCCTCGAATACGCGAAGAACACGGCCAAGGCGCTGCTGAAGGGCGACCCCAGCGAGCTCGGTGTAATCCGCGACTCTGCGACCGCCCTGATCACCGAAGGCGTGGAGCGCGTCAAGGGCAAACTGCACCTCGGAGACAACTCGGACGACAGCGCGACACGAGTTCCCAGAGGGAATAGATGACGGAGCACGGCCAGGTCAACCGAGTGAGAGTGTCCGCGTACTCGGTGCCGACAACCACCGCAGGTGAAGCGCAGCCCGAGTCGGACGGAACCGCCCAGTGGGACAGCACCGGCATGCTCATCGTCGAAGTCGAGGCGGACGGCCGCACCGGGCTCGGCTACTCCTACACCTCTCCGGCCGCCCTCGCCATCATCAGAGGGGTCCTGGCACCCCACATCATCGGCACGGATCCGCTCGCCGCCGAGTCAACCTTCTGGACGATGGCGGGCGCAGTCCGCAACCTCGGCTGGGCCGGAGTATGCGCGAGTGCAATCTCGGCCGTGGACATCGCACTCCACGACCTACGCGCCCGGAAGCTGGAGGTCTCCCTCCTCCAACTACTAGGCGGCTCAGCGACCAACGTGATGGCCTACGGGAGCGGCGGGTTCACCAGCTACTCGATCCCGGAACTCCAGAATCAGCTCGGAGGCTGGGCCGACGACGGGCTGCGCGCGGTGAAGATGAAGATCGGATCCGCGCCCGCGGACGACCTGGAACGCGTACGGGCGGCCCGGGACGCGATCGGTCCAAAAGTGCAGCTGTTCGTCGACGCAAACGGCGCATACAACGTCAAACAGGCCCTCGGTTTCGCCGCGCACTTCGAAGACGAGGACGTCACCTGGTTCGAGGAGCCCGTCTCCAGCGACGACCTCGCGGGGCTACGTCTGATCCGCAATCACGGGCCCGCCGGCATGCAGGTCGCCGCTGGCGAATACGGCTATACGACCCAGTACTTCGCAACCATGTTGGCGGCCGGCGCGGTCGACACCCTGCAAGCCGACGCGACCCGCTGCGGCGGTGTGACCGGCTTCCTCCGCGCATCCACCCTGGCCCACGCCGCCGGCATACCGTTGAGTGCGCACACCGCCCCGGCCATCCATGCGACGCTGGGGGCTGCGCTGGCCAACGTCGTGCATGTGGAGTACTTCCACGACCACGCGCAGATCGAGGCAGCGTTCTTCGACGGTGGACCCACACTGTCGGGAGGAGACCTTCAAGTTTTTCGCGCTTCGGCCGGCCACGGTCTGGCCTTTAAACACGCGGACGCGGAACGCTACCTCGTCGAGGAATGGTCCTCGGCGAAATAGCTGTCGTGCCCGGGCTGCAGCGAGAACGTGAAGCGGCCGTCATGGATGGGTTCCCCACCTGCTGCACCGGCGAACAGTTCCAGCGCGGTGGCGACCGTACTCTGCTCCTCCGCTGAGAGGCTGGCAAGCACCTCGGCCATTTGACGCCGGCGCTGGTCCAGCACGTGGTTCACCAGCTCGACCCCTGCCTGCGTCAGCTGCAGTCGGATGTAGCGACGGTCCATGGGGTCGTCCGAGCGCACTATGTAGCCAGCTTGGACCAGTTTTTCACAGGCCCGGGTCGCGTTCGACGGGTGAACGTTCAGCTCCTCGGCGACCGCACCGAGATTC
This sequence comes from Leifsonia sp. 10N434, assembly GCF_056394405.1. Lineage (NCBI taxonomy): Bacteria > Bacillati > Actinomycetota > Actinomycetes > Micrococcales > Microbacteriaceae > Leifsonia > Leifsonia sp. 10N434. The sequence continues at coordinate 68,984 of NZ_JBFTHV010000010.1, forward strand.
TGCGGCCCCGCGGCGGCGATCATCATCAGCACCCGCAACTGCGGCGTGGTGACCCGATCCTCGACCTCGAGCACCGACCTGGCCGCGACGCGCATCATTACGTTCGCCGCCGAAAGAGCTGCATCGACAGCGCGGTCGGCTGACGCACGGTCGTCCGTGGCGTGAGGGCTGGTCATCCGCTCAGTATTCCCTCTTCGTTGCGGCTACGCAAATCTTGCGCCGATCCCAGTGGGCCGGCAAAACAGGGCGCGGGGAGGGGACGTGGACGACCCCTCCCCGCACCTGTGACGAAGCCGCCGCCGATCGGCTATCGGCGGGAACGCGGCTCCGTGGTGTCCGGCCCAGGTGGACGTGCCGGAGTCTCGGCCTGCGCATGCATCGCGGGCCCGCCACGCAGAAGACGAGCGTGCAGGATGTCCCCGATGAACAAGTCATAGAGGATGACGCCGATCATGCCGCCGATCAGCGGCCCGAGGATCGGCACCCACATGTAGCCGCTGAACCACGGCCCGTCGCCCGGAACGGCGAGATCACCCCATCCAGCTACCCACGCCAGAAGCCGTGGACCGAGATCACGAGCCGGGTTGATCGCGTAACCAGCATTCGCCCCGAAGGACATGCCGATCGCCGCGACAGCGAAGCCGATGATGAGCGGACCGAGGTTGGCCTGCACGGCCGTATTGCGCAAATCGATGACCGCGGCGATCAGCATCAGCAGGAACATCGTCCCGACGATCTGATCGAACAACGGTCCCCACATGTTCCCGTCGTAATACGGGGCAGGGAACGTGGCGAAGATCGAGAACGAGGCGAGGGTATGCCCGTTGACCTTCGGTCCCTTGCTCGCCGCATCAAAGGCACCGATCGCCGCGGCGTACACCCCGAGCACCAAAGCGGCGCCCAGGAATGCCCCAATCAGCTGGGACAGCATGTACGGCAGCACCTTCACCCAGGCGAACCCACGACGAATTGCGAAGGCCAACGTCACCGCCGGATTCAGGTGAGCGCCACTCACTCCGCCGGCGACGTACACGCCGAACACAACCGCCATCGCCCACCCCCAGGTGATCAGGAGCCAGTCCCCTGCACCCAGGAAGAACGTGGTCGGACCTTCGGTTCGCCCGGAACCCGGCAGCGCTGCAACCGCCATAGCGACAACACCGTCGCCGAACGAGATCAGCACGAACGTGCCCAGCAGCTCAGCCAGACACTCACCCCAGAGCCCACTCCGACGCTTCAGCCCCCAACCCTTCATCAGGACCGGAATCGTGTCGTCAGTCATCGCATACCTCCAACGGAGCCAGTGCCACACTGCACCGATATGACTCATCATGATGCAATACTTGCGAAAGCGCAATGAGATTTTCTGAGACCGATGCTGGTCCCGGCTCGAAGTGGTTCGCTCCGATCCGAAGGGTACAAACGTCGAATGAGCTCGAACCCCGACGCGATTGTCACCGGCTCTGGACCGAACGGCCTGGCCGCGGCCGTCACCCTGGCACGCGCCGGTCTTTCGGTAACCGTGTACGAACGCAATGCGACCCCGGCGGCGGGGCGCGTACCGAGCCGATCACACTGGAGGGCTTTGTCCACGACATTTGCTCGGCCATACATCCGCTTGCTTTCGCCTCCCCGTTCTTCCGGAAATTCACGCTGGCCGATCTGATCCGGTTCGTGGTCCCGCCCATCTCGTATGCTCAGCCGCTCGACGGAGGCCGCGCGGCGATCGCCTACCGGACCTCGACCGAACGGTGGAATCGCTCGGCGCGGACGGACCAGCGTGGCGTCGCCTGCTTCAGCCCTTGGTCGACCACGTCGACGCGGTTGCTCAATTCACCGGTTCCGAGATCCTCCAGTTTCCACAGCATCCCCTCATCGCTGCACGTTTCGGGGCAACCACGCTTACCCAGGGCGGCCCGTGGTGGAATGGACTCTTCCGCGAGGAGCGGGCGCCAGCTCTGCTCACCGGTGTTTGCGCGCACTCCAACCTCCCCCTGCCAAGCCTCGCGGCCGCCGCGGCCGGCCTGGCACTGGCCACCTACGCGCACGCCGGTGGCTGGCCGGTGCCGGTCGGGGGGAACCAGTCCATTACGAATGAGCTGATCGCCGACTTAGTCGATCACGGCGGCGAGGTCGTCACAGGCGCAGACATCACGAGCCTTGGAGAACTGCCCGCTGCACGCGCCATCGTTGTCGACACAAGCGCGGACGCCGCCGCACGCCTTGGAGCAGACCGACTGCCGCCCCGCTACCTTCGCCGTATCAGCCGGTTCCGCGCAGGCAACGGCGTCGCGAAGGTCGACCTTGCACTCGCCGGCCCGGTGCCCTGTATCAACTCGGAGCTAACCGGCACCGCTACCGTCCATCTCGGCGGTACGCGGACGGCGGTCGCCCGCTCCGAACGCCTGGTTGCAGCGGGGCGGTACAGTGACGACCCGTATGTGCTGGTCGCCCAACCCTCGGTGTTCGATTCCAGTCGTACGCCGGCGGGGAAGCACGTGCTGTGGGCGTACACGCACGTGCCGTGCGGCTCAACGATCGATCGATCGGAGGCGATCATCCGTCAGATTGAGCGCTTCGCTCCGGGGCTCCGGGACCTGATCCTGGCGACTTCCTCACGCTCCGCCTCAGACATGGAACGCTACGACCCGAACTACATCGGCGGCGACACCGCGTCGGGGGGCGCCAACACTTCGTCTGATGATCGCCCGGCCGGTGACTTCGACCGAGCCATGGCGGATGCCCGGCCGCGGCCTCTACCTCGCCTCCTCGGCCGCCGCGCCCGGCCCCGGCGTGCACGGCCTCCGTGGATACTACGCCGCACGCAGTGTTCTACGGCACGAGTTCGGCGTCACTCGGATGCCGTCGCTCGCCCCCGAAACACGCGGCGCTGCGCCGTCCGTCGCCACCGACGCGATCGGCCCGGGCACACCGCTGCAGCAGTAGCCAGACATGCGCGGATGAAGTTTTCGCGCCCGGTGGGAGGTCTAGCGAATCACTTGATTCTCCCCTCGGCGGGATCGGCTGTCGCCGCATCGGGGGCGTCCTTCGCCGGACCGACACCGACCGGGATGCCCGCCTCGGGGTGGTTCAGGTCGAACGCCGGCGACTCAGAACGGATGCGCGGGATCGACGTGAAGTTGTGCCGCGGCGGCGGGCAGCTGGTCGCCCATTCCAGCGAACGGCCGTAACCCCACGGGTCGTTCACGGTGACTTTTGGCGCGTTCCGCGCGGTCAGGTACACGTTCACGAAGAACGGGATCATCGAGATCGCGAGGATACCGGCGCCGATCGACGAGACCTGGTTCATCCAGGTGAAACCGTCGGACGGCAGGTAGGTCGCGTACCGACGCGGCATTCCCACGACACCGAGCCAGTGCTGGATGAGGAACGTCGTGTGGAAACCGATGAACAGCAGCCAGAAGTGCCACTTTCCCAGCCGGTCGTTGAGCATCTTGCCGGTCCACTTCGGCCACCAGAAGTAGAACCCGGCGAACATCGCGAAGACGACGGTGCCGAACACCACGTAGTGGAAGTGCGCGACCACGAAGTACGTGTCGGACACGTGGAAGTCGAGCGGCGGAGATGCCAGGATCACGCCGGTCAGGCCACCGAAGGTGAACGTGATCAGGAAGCCGATGGACCACAGCATCGGCGACTCGAATGTGAGCGACCCGCGCCACATCGTCCCGATCCAGTTGAAGATCTTCACGCCGGTCGGGACCGCGATCAGCATCGTCATCAACGAGAACCACGGCAGCAGCACAGAACCGGTGACGTACATGTGGTGCGCCCACACGGTGACCGACAGGGCGGCGATCGCGATCGTCGCGTAAATCAGCGTCTTGTACCCGAAGACCGGCTTCCGGCTGAACACCGGGAAGATCTCCGTCACGATGCCGAAGAACGGCAGCGCGATGATGTAGACCTCCGGATGACCGAAGAACCAGAACAAGTGCTGCCACAGCAGAGCTCCGCCGTTCGCGGCGTCATAGATATGAGCGTCGAAGACGCGGTCCGCAGCAAGGGCGAACAGCGCGGCGGCCAGCACCGGGAAGGCCATCAGCACGAGGATCGAGGTCACCAGGGTGTTCCAGGTGAAAATCGGCATCCGGAACATCGTCATGCCCGGGGCACGCATGGTGATGGTTGTCGTAATGAAATTCACAGCACCCAGGATGGTGCCGAAGCCGGAGAGCGCCAGGCCCAATACCCAGAGATTGCCGCCGATACCGGGCGAAAACGTCGTACTCGAAAGTGGGGCGTAGGCGAACCAGCCGAAGGAAGCCGCACCCTGCGGGGTCAGGAAGCCAGCCACCGCGATCAGCGACCCGAACGAGTAGAACCAATACGCCAGCGCATTCAATCGCGGGAACGCGACATCCGGCGCGCCGATCTGCAACGGCAAGAGCACATTCGTGAAACCGGCGAAGAGCGGCGTCGCGAACATCAGCAGCATGATCGTGCCATGCATCGTGAACAGCTGGTTGTACTGCTCTTTCGTCTGCACCACGTTCAGACCCGGCTCGAACAGCTGAGCGCGAATGATCAGCGCCATCACACCGCCGACCAGGAAGTAGACGAAGGACGAGATCAGGTACATGTACCCGATCGTCTTGTGATCCGTCGACGTGATGTAGTTCACGAGGATGTTGCCCTTGCGCTGCACACCGTTCGGGACGACGCCTGTGTCGGGGCGGTCTCCAATGATGACCATGTCGATCTTCTCCTCAGTGTTTGGCCTCAGCGGCCGACGGCAGGAGATTCATTTCCAAGAAGGACCGTTCGATCGAGCAACCCGACAACTGCCATCTCCACGATCGGAACGCTTGTGCGGACAGGGATGCCCTCTTGCCAGCTACGCCACCGGCAACCGCTGGCGCCCGACACGCCAGCCCGCGGTCGAGTACGCGGTAGACCGCACGCGTTTCGTGGTGATCGGACCCTCGACCTCGCCGGAACGGGGCGGATTTGCAACCGGGATGGCGACAAAGCCGTTGCCAATTGCGATCGCACGAAGGTGCCCTTGAACTCAGCCAAATCTCGCCCAGATCGCACGCCGACGTTGGCGGCCGCAAGCCGTCCCCAAGGCCGGAATCGTGTCGTCAGTCATCCCACACCTCCTACCGAGCCAGTTCGCTCACTGCGCCAACAAAGTCATCATGATGCAATACTTGCGAAAGCGCAATCAGAATGGACGTTGCAGCATTGCGCATGCCCAACCATTCCGTGCCAGGCTTTCCGGCGTACCGTCGCTCCGCTTGCGGTATTCCTCAAGGCGACAGGGTGCCGCCACCACTCCATGATGGTTGCATTCGCTCCCGATCCCCACCGCATCCTCGCGCGCGGCGATTCCCGGCGGTCGGTTCCGCGCACACGTCGCAGGGCACACCGCGTTTGCCTCCTACGACGCCGCCCCCGGCCCGGGGTGCGGCGCGCTCCGACGCGCATCAAGAGATCCGCCGTCGGGAGCGCCTCATCTCCCAGATCATCGTCACCCATCCTCCGGTCGCACCGCCGCCGATAATCCAGGGCGAACCATACCGTCTTGGCGGGGTCGATTCGCGGCAGGAGGTGGGACAATTGCGGTAGCGCAATCAAGGAGATGGTGGCAATGAACGAGCGCGACAACCTGGAAGGGCGATACACGCAAGCAGAACCGGAGACGGCGGAAATCCGCAAGGTCCACGGACAGTACACAGAAGAAGCGGGGGCTGGACCCGAGCCGGACGCTGTCGGGACCTACGTAGGTGCCGAACGCGAGGGCAAGGAGCCGTTGGTGCGAAGCACACACCAGCGCATGGGCAACTACCCCAAAGCCGAACACGGCGAAGCGGCGACCGAAACCGCCGACCCGCCGGCCGGCGACTCATGATGTGACCATCACAACCGTCGAGCCGCAATCAGCATTCTCATCAGCGAGAAGCGTCGCGTGCCACAGCGAAGAAGCGATGGCGTGGCTGAAGGCCAAGGCACAGACGGGGCAACGAGTAGATGCGGTCAGCCGTTTGCGGGAGCACCTAGTTGAGGTGCCCCACTCGTCGACAACTACGAAACGCACGCTGGAGCACCCATGCTGTTCGACGAGGACGTCCGGCCGGTTGTCCGAACTGCCCAAAACCCTGACGGTCAGCGGCTTTGTAGCGGGGCATGCCCTCACCGGTAGGAGTGAGCTCGGCAGTCGATGCCTTGCTCATCGTCGCTGGCCGCCGCGCGTTCGACACCTACAGCATCGGCTACATCACGGGATGGGCGGACGAAGACGCAACAGCCATCTGGGACACGGTAGAGCGAGTCCTGAAGACTGCCACACGGTCGCAGCAATCATCGGCAGCCGCGACTAGCCACCAGCGCGAGACCAAGAAGACCTGTCCATCTAGGGCGGGTCTTTTTCCTGTCCGCACAACGGATCAATGAGTGACGAGATGGCCGGCGACCGAGGCGGGTTGCGAACACGAGCTGAGAAGACGAAGTGGAAGAGACAGATGAGGCGAAGAGGGACGAAAGAGAAGAAACCGACAACGAGAAAGAGACAGAGAAGGGACGGGAGGGAAGAGCAAGCGGGAAATGGCAATGCACGCAGGCACTCTTCGAGTGTGCGCGCTCCATGCGCGCCAAAAAGCGCGCGCAACCGGAAGTTCTAAGTGTGAGAGGTGGAGTAGCGCGCTGGAAGCGCGGGCACGCGGCCCAAGGAGTCAAGCAGGCCGTGCACTACGCCTTCGGCGGTGTCTGCGACGCCACCCTGACAGCCAAGACCACCGACGGCGCCCTAGCCGCGGCCGGCTACGCGGACGCCGTGATGACCCGCTACATCGTGGAGAGCGGGGCCATCCGGGATGACCTCCTCACCCGCTCCCAGCTGAAGGATTGGGTCGACGGCGTCGACCCGCTCACCGGTGAACGCCGAGGGCGGGATCTGGAGTCGCCGGTCGCGGACCTGATTCTGGACGCGACGATCAACGCCCCGAAGTCGTTCTCGATCGCGGCGATATTGGACCCGGAGTTAGCGGCCGCGTACGAGGACCTGCAGGACCGGCTGAGAGACCGGATCATCCACCTCTGGCAGGAGGAACTCAACGCGCGACGTGGGAAGGGCGGCTGCATCAGGGAGGACCTCGCTAGAGTCGAGGTGGTCGAGCTCAAGCATGAACGCTCCCGCTCGCTGGATCCGCACAAGCACCGGCATCTGTGGTTGAACGTGAAAGTCCAAGGTATCGACGGGAAATGGTCGAACGTGGACACCCGGGTTGCGTTGCGGTTCCAGAACGTGATCAATGCCGAAGGCGACCTTGCCGCCCGCACCGACCCCGCATGGATCACCGCCCTCACGGCGAGAGGGTTCACTCTGAATGAGGACGGGGAGATCACCCAGCTGCAGCACCTGGTGCGTCCGTTGTCGAAGCGGTCCGCGCAGATTGAAGGCAACAAGATCGCGCGGATCGGGTGGTGGAAGCAACAGCACCCCGGGCAGGAGCCGTCCCACGATGTGCTCAATCAGATCGACCGATGGGCCTGGGCCGCCGGCCGACCCAGCAAACCCGGCGATCTGGATGAATACGACTGGGCCGCGCTTGTCCGCGAAGAACTCGCTGCCGCCGACCCCGCGCTCCTCTTGGCGCGTTCCCGTATCGAGCCGCCTTCGGCATCGATCGAAGATCTCGACATCGAACTTCTCGCCTCAAGAGCCATCGTCGATGCTGACGCTCGATCAACTGGCACCGGTGGCCGGTTCAGCATGGTCGACGTCCGCGCTGGCGCGTTACGCGCCCTGGCGGCGACCGGTGTCATCGCTGAGCGCACGGAACTCGCGACCATAGCCGAGCAGGTCATTGCCGCCACACGAGCACACACCGTCACACTGCTCGACGAGCCTGACGTCCCTGCGCACATCAAGTGCAGAATGGCCGCCTCTACGGCAGCGCTGAAGGCTACGATTGCCAACCGAGTCGAAGCGCTGTCGGCTCCCGGCGCCGCGGCCCACTTGGAGGAGATCACCGCGATCGCTCACGCGCTCGACCCCGAGCGGGTCCTGGACAATGATCAAACCGACGGCGCATCCGCTATCGCTGGGACTGCGTCCGTCGTCGCAATCACCGGAGCGGCTGGCACCGGAAAGACGACCATGCTCAAGGTCGCCGGCGCCACCCTGCGCCGTCACGGGCGGAACATGATCGTCGTCGCCCCGACCAAGAAGGCCTCCACCGTCGCCGGACGAGAAACCGACAGCGCTGCCTCGAGCCTCCACCAGCTCCTACACGACTACGGCTGGCGATGGAGCACTGGAGTCGCCGGGAACACCGAATGGGCACGGCTTCAAATCGGCGAGATCGACCCCACGACTGGACAGCAATATCAGGGTCCGCGGATCCGGATTCGGCCCGGCGACCGGATCGTCGTCGACGAGGCCGGCATGCTCGACCTCGAAGCCACCAATGGCCTCATCGACATCCTCCACCGCACCGACGCCACGGTCGCGGTCGTCGGCGACGACTACCAAGCAGTTCCCGTCGGGCACTCCGGCGCCATGGCCCTCTTCCGCCGGTCCGCATTCGAGAAGATCGAGCTCACCGAGATCCACCGATTCCACGAGCCGGAATGGGCCGACCTGTCCGCGCGTCTGCGCGACTCACGTGGTTCGACTGAGACTCTGGCGATCGCTGAGGAGATAGAACGCACGGGGCATCTTGTGCGCGTCACCAGCGAGGCGGAGGCTCATCAGGCGATGGTCACCGCGTGGCTGGAGTCGTCCCGGAGGGCGGAGACAATCGCACTTGTCACCGCGACGCACTCCGAGGCCCAACAGGTCAACGAAGCGATTCAGGCCCGACGCATCGAGTCCGGCGCGCTCAACACAGGTCGCTCGGCGATGGCGCAGTCCGACCAGCCCGTGTTCGTTGGGGACGTGGTTCAGACCCGAAGGAATGACAACGCATCCGCCGTCGAGAATCGGCAGAACTGGATTGTCAGAAACATCACGGACGAGCACATTACCTTGGCATCCCTTTCCGATTCGACCGCCCTACGACAGATCACACGCGAATACGCGAGCTCCCACCTCCACCTCGGGTACGCCAGCACTGTCTACGGCGTTCAAGGCGAAACCACCGAACGCTCGATCGTGGGACCCGGCGTCGACGCTGCTGGCCTCTACGTGGGGCTTACTCGAGGGCGCGCGCGAAATGACGTTGTTGTCATCGCGTCGACGCTCGAGGCCGCGAAAATGGAACTTGCGGCCACGATGCAGCGGCAGCTTGGGGAAGAAACGATCGAGAAGTCTCGTGTCGCTGCTCGGCAAGAGCTCGCCCGTGCGGCGAGAAGCGACGCTCCACTGCCGGTTGCGACCGTCGACCCATCGTCGCCCACATTGTCGAGGTGAGCCGGCAAGCGCCGGTCTATCGCCCAGCCAGTCCCAGCGCGATGATCTCCCGCCCAAGGCGGCTTCTACCGTCGAGTGCACGGTCCCGTTCACGATAGTTGAGGAGTGCCACCCCAAGAACGTCGGCGCGTTGTTGCGAAACAGGGCGCACACCGCCTCGCAGGAAGATGAGCGGTTGACGTCCGTCTTTTCCAGACAGTGCCGCAGCAGACTCCACAGCGTCGACATCCAGGTTTCCGCGCCCGTTATAGACCCAGCCGAGATAGCGAGAGCTGTAAAGATCACAGGAATCCCGAGCGATCCCTTCCGAGAGGACAGTGTCGGTTGCGCCGAGGTAGATCATCCACTCTCTGCACAACTCAACCGCATCCTTGTCAGAAACCCCAGACAATCTCGGGCTCGGCGGTTCGTAGGGCATAGTCCCAGTTTGCCGTAAGCCACCGCTGTAATGAGAGGAGCTGTCCGGCCGGAAATACGCCGCAAATATGAGATTAATCCTCGCCCGCTCGCTCGGCTTCCAATTCAAATGCGTACCGAGCCGCGCGACAAAGAACTCGTGGCGTCTCTCCATCTGCGATTGCGTGCAGCGATTCGTTCAGCGACACGATGCCGCCTTTCAGCCCGACTCTCTGTATCGCGTGGATGATTCGCAAAGGGACTCGTACGCCATCGGAAGTCAGCAACTCCTCGAGCCTCCTTGTAAGTTCTTGCGGGGCGTCGGGACTCATCGCCGAGACCCGAACCATCGCCTGCCCTGCCTCTGCTCGGACATCAGGGCTCCGATCGTATGAGAGCTGCAGCAGCAGGTAGTGCCCCCAGGTCGAATCGGCGGCACCCGAGATTGCGTACGGCACTGACTTTGCTGTTTCGATCCGAGAGCCTTCGTCACCAGACGACCAACGCAAGAGCTGGTCGATAACCGAACTGCCTCCGTCGATTCCAAGAGACGCACCCGCTCGGAGCGCCGCAGGGAATCCCTCCCTCACACGAGAGCGAGCCATCGAGACTCTGTAGGGACTTCCGGAAATAGCACTCCAGCCGGCCGCGAACTCTTCACGAACCGGTTCCGGAACCTGCGCCGCAAAATTCGCGATTCTTTCGAGAGCTTTTGCCTTGAGAACGGCATCTACGTTTGCAAGCAGCATGGCCGTGACCTCCTGCCAGACGTCCGCTGATTCAAAACGCATAGCGAATGCAACAGCCACATCGCCAGTGTCGACCCCGCCGAAGGAGTATTGGCCCGCAACAGCCGCGTTAGTTTCCGTCTGTAGCGCGCCCACAATAATGTTCTGCGCTTGCCACAAGTCGTCTGCAGTTGGCTCGTTTCTGCGATCATCAACCATTCGCGCGACATCTACCACGTTAGACAGACCTCGAGCGTTCTGAAGGCCTAAACACTCAGCCAGGACCTCCCTCAATGCGGACGGACCATCTGGGTGAGCGTCATACCAATCGGACCATGCTGCTCTGACTTCTTCGTCGACGGCGCTCCACTCCAGGCTCTCTAATGTCAACGCAATTGCAGATGCGACGGGCTCGTCCACACCCTCTGTCAGAGAACCGAGCGCCTTCTTCGCCACGTAGTCGTCGGCTCCGCTTCCTGGGACCAGGCGTCGCAGCGTCCTCCACATCCGGTCAAGAGCCGACCACCCCGCTGGACCATTGAGACGCTCACTGTCTATGGAGCGTTCTGCAATTGGAATTGCTTGCAGCAATTCATCTTGCCCAAGCAGATCGGCGGCGAAATCGAGTACAAGAAGGTCCGCTTCTGTAACTCGCGAGATGGCCGGCGAGCGGTCAACAACGGTCTTCGCCTCTCGATACAGCGCGTCGCTGGGTCCCTCACTTTGAATGAATCGAAGAGCCGTCTGCAGCGGTCCTGTTCTGCCTGCCTGCCGAAGTAGGCGAATCGCTTCACGAGCTTCGAAAATGCCCTTTTCACTCGAAAGCAATCGAAGCTTGCCTAGCGCTTCCCTTGCACGACTCATCAACGAGGTTGATCCAGAGAGCTCAGCGATCAGGTACCCGCTGTACGCGAACTCTGAGAGAGGGGTTCGGCCCATTACAACTTTCCCGGAGTTGGACTCGAACCGCTCCTCCCATTGCTCGAGCAGAACTCGCGCATCGCGCTCCTCGAAGACGTTCTCCACGCGATAGTCGATCCAAGTTGCCCGGCTCCGAACGGCGTCGGTCCAGCTGTTGTCGCGCATAAATTGGAGATGCGCCCATTCACCCAAGGCGCGTCGGAAAAGAGTCTCACGCATGTCCGCCTGTACGACGGCGGAGTCCCAGCTGATCCCTTCGCTGACAGAAAACGTCTCGAGCAATCCAAGATCATGGCCCCGGAGGATCTCGAGGCATTCAGCGCAGGCCGCCCGAGCCAGTTCGAACTGCTGGGCGTCCTGGCGTCGAGCGCACACGAGCAACAATAGGTATGCCAGGAGAAGATCGACACTTCCGGTATACGGCGAAGTCGCGCGCAACGCTTCTTTTCCGCTCTCGGCGAGCGCGCTCAGGTTGTCTGCAGCGAGCTCAGGCTCATCCAGTTCGAGCGACCCAAGTGCTGCGAACGCAGCCGAAGCAACTCGTTCGCCGTACGACAGGGTCGCGTCCGCTGCCAGACTCCAAAGTCGAAGTGTCGCATCTACCTGCGTTTCGGACGAAAGCGACATCTCAATCAGATCGACGATGTTTGCGCTTTCGAGCGACGGCTCCGACGACGTATCCGAGTCCTGCTCCCTCTCGAATTGTCGACGCTCCACGAGCAGCGCGAGGCGCGTGGCCTCGTTCACGATTGGCCCCGAGAAGTTCGGATGAATTGACACCGTCCAGGGCGCGACGACTGCTGCAACCCACTCAATTCCGGTGTTTGTCAAAAGTCATCTCCTCTCAAAATCGGCTGCTCGCGCCTTGCCAGGCCAAGCCCCGTTAGATTCTTGTGGCTTATGTAGGTCATCAAGAATTGCCTCAAATAGAGGCCAAGTTCGTAGGCTGAATCAGCCCGATAGCCGTCGACAAACAACACCTGCTCCGGGACTTGTTCCTTTAGCAGTCGCCGTACTGGCTCTACTGACAGGGTTGGCTCGCACCTGTCGCAGGCCACCAGTGCCACAGCCTCCAAAGCGTCCAATCGACATCTGAAAACTTGGTTGGTCACGCGCTGTCCACCGTCTACGTGAGCGTGCTCTGATGCGCGGTAAACCACTATCAGTACGTTCACCGGCTCACCTGGCGCAGCGAAGCGCACCTCATAGTCAGTGCTAAGTTCGCCGATCAAGCCCACCAGGCTCGCTTGCCACGAAATATCGCCAAGGCGTTCGGCCTCTGCCCAGGCGACGGTAACCCCGGGCATCAGCGGTCGATCACCAAATCGCTTCGACTCACAAAGAGTGTTGTCGTTGATGATTCGGCGGCCGGCCGACAATCCTTAGACGCGAGTTCGACTGCGACCAGTTCTGCGCCGCTATCCAGGTCTGCTGACTCGGCGCGTAGCGCCGTCGACCCGTCAAACAATGGACATGCCGCTCGCGCGGCCTCGACTCCGGTCCCCACAATGCGAACACTCTGAGTATCGGCAATTCCCGAAAACGCCAGAGCAAGAGACACGCAAACGGCAATCGCGGCTGCGCCGGCGCACCACTTGCCGACCCTGAGATACGTCTTGATCCGACTGAGCACGCTGTCGGCGTGACTCCGGAGCCGCTTTTCGCGCTGCTCCGGAGCCTCGTCGAGTTCCTCAGCGCTTTCCGCAAAATAGATCGAGCCAGCCGCGAACGCCACCGTGGCTAACACCAGTAACGAAAAGCCGGCCACCCCGATGTATAGGTATCCGCCAGCGGGAACGCGTCCCTGTTGCACGAACAGCGCAGCTGCGAGGACGCCCGCGGCGGCCCCACACAGCGTTGCCACATTCGCGCAGCGCGCTCGGTATGCCGAGTTGCGTTCGGCCGAAGCCCGAAGATGCTCACTCGAGTCCTCAGCCATGGATGCACCCTACAAGTCGCGGAGTCGCATCGCGCACATTTCGATCGACGTCATCAAAATCGCAAGTGCTGACTGAAAATCAACCAAGCCGGACGGCAGGGAGCGGCATCCGTCGTTCGAATCAAGGGACCCAAGCGAAGGAACAGATCTCAAAGCGTTGAGTAAACGGTGAGTTTGGCCAAAAACCATTGAGCGGGTAGTCTGGGCGGCAGCCTCACTTCCCAGTGTTTTACTGGGATTCCGGGCCGCGCGAGTGTAGTTCAATGGTAGAACTTCAGCTTCCCAAGCTGATAGCGCGGGTTCGATTCCCGTCACTCGCTCTCTTTGTCACTTCGCGAGCTTGTGTGAATTCTCACGCATCCCGCGACTTGTCTCAGGCCACTTTGGACCAGTCACGTCTCGCGGCCGTTCGATAGACACGAACTGATCGGCCGTCTGTCCACCACTCGTCGCCATTCAACAAGCCATCCACGTCGCCTAACGCTGCGAGGGCGTGCGGGGAGTTCGTTGACTGTGGCGCGGTCAGATCAGTCGGGCAAACTCAGTTTGATCAATTCGCTAGCCCTTCGTGCAGCCCGACGGCGAGGGATGTATCGTGCAATCGAAGCGAGCTTCGCCACGCGCCCTGGGTCGCGACGCGGGTTTCCCGATTTCGAATGGTCCGGCTCCGTTGCTGTATCCCCTCTTGGGACGCACCGAGCAACGAGCAGAGAGCGCCGCAGCTCGTCTTTGGCATGATTCGGTCTCAAACCCTGCGCCGCGATGGGCGCGAGGCAAGAAACGAAACCGAGATGCCCCCGACCGCCGCAATAGCGGCCGCTGCCCACAACGGCGCGTCCGGCCGCAGTTCTAGCCTCAGAAATTGCGACCACATGAGCAGAAACAATCCATACCCGACGACGCCGGAAGCCAGACCGGCCACTAGTGCTTGCACAAGTATCGGGCCGCGCTCGACGATCCGTCGGCCGAGGACCGCTGCTGCGCCGACAATCAGTCCAGAAATCAGCCCGATCAACAGCGGAACGAACACCAGGTAGGCCACCCAAGCTCCGAAGTACCCGATCTGCGCCGCGCGGACGCAATACACGGCAACCGAAATGACGGCGAATGCGCCGACCATGATGAGCAGCAGAGATCGAACCGGGAATTGAACCATTGGCCGGCGCTTTTCAGTAGACAAGTGTCCCAGGTCCGTACTTTTGCATTGCTGCTCTGAGGTTGGCAGCCTGCGCTCGCCACTGAATCGTAGAGATGCCGAGTACTTCCACCCCAATTAGCACGCTCACGTCCGTTGTCCGACCGTGTGCAATCTGCTGAAGCGAAATTATTTCACCGTCCCCCGTTATAGTCTGGAACTCGATGGTCGAACCAGGTTCGTCGAAATAAATCTCGGAAGTGACGGTGAACGTCACGTTCGTCGAAGTTCGCACCTTCACCTCACCGGTCCCATTCGCGAGCGGGGTCGCAAGCAGAGTACAACTCCACTCGTTGATAAAGGCCGAGCAACCTCGCACAGGAAACGGGAAGATTTCCGTCGGATGCGACTTGAAGACGTCCATCACTTGTTCCGCTGATTACCCTTGCCAACTTGAGACGCTCTTGTTGGCGGTTTCCTGGATTGGGCTGCCCAACAAATAGAGTTTCTCGGTCGGCGACGGATTCCGCCTCCGTGAAACTCATTCGCTTCCACCGTAGCTACGAGATGAGCCGCACGGCGAACAGAAGCTCTAGAAAGTCGATCGAGCCGCTCCCGCTACTCGCCGAGAACTCCCACCCTCCCGGATGGGTTGGCTCAACGAGCATTCCAGCGTTACCGATCCACGCCTGCGTTACGTCCCCTTCCGTTCGCCAGACGTTCCAAACCTTCAGCGCCGCGGGCTGAGTCACCCCGCTGACCGCGACCGAGTCTGTAGACGGCGCCGTCTCTGGCCATAGGTCGACAACCGAAGTAGTCAGTCCGCCCGCGACCAGTGAGCCGCGAGTGACCCTAAGACGGATTCCGTGACCGACAGGCCGGGTCCGAAACGTCACCTCTACCCGCGATTCACCCCCAGGCAGGTCGATTTCGAACAGCGACCATATGGTGCGATCTCCGAACGCGATCCGCGCACCACGCGATTCCTGAAAGAGCTCCGATAGATTCTTCACACTCTTTGTCAGCCCCTCTTAGTCGGATACGTGTCAACGACCACGCCGTCTGCGACGACTCTTCCTTCCAGCAACTGGATAGCCGAACCGGGTCTCATCTTTTCGAGCGCCATTTCCGGGCTAAGGAATCTAACGGGCAGGTCGTACGTCTCGCCGCGTAGCACTCGATCGGGATAGTAGAGCCGACAATCAAAATTCTCTCCGCCGACCGCGAGTGGACACGAATAGAAGGGCATCTCACCTCCGGCCGTGAGGTCGATGTGTTTGCCGCCTTCCTCCTCGGTACGGAAGCGAACCCGTATCAGCGCATCGGGCCCAGGATCTCTACGGTTCAATCGATTCTCCCTCGGCGTCAAGCGTCACGCTGCCAGAGCCGGCACTCGACGTCCATCATTGCGGTCTCACTAGGGACGCTTAGTCCTGTGCGGAAATCCGCACATACTCCCACAGCGACGCTTGCTGGCTGTCCTCATTCACAGAAGCTCGGTGCGCGAGGCCCGCGACGTACCAATCGGGGTCAACGCTGTATCGGGCATCGCTCGGATAGCCGGAGATGACGGGCTTCTGAAACCAAATGTGACTCCGCCCGCCTCCTTGCAACTTCCACCCCAACACTGGGTTCTCATTGATAATCAGGTCGCCAACGAGCAACCCCGTGTCAAAGACAACCCCGTACCACGGGTCCGCGAGACGACCCGGCTCAGCTGGATCTCTCCGAACACTCGAGACGAGCCACCGACCGAAAGCATCGATCGATGCGCGGTCCGCGCGGATGGGCACGCTGTTGCGTCGGGCCAACGTTCGAAGGATCTCGATCCGCTCGCCCTTGTGCTCCATCGCGTGTTGGTATGCGATCCGTGCATCCGATCTGCTCATCTCACCAGGCAGGCCCAGCACCGGTGGGACATAGGACTCGTAATCTCCCCAATCGACGCCTGTCACTCACCCTGCCCTTCACGCACAGTGACTGACGCGAGCTGCCACATTCGGGCGATCATGGGCGCGTGCCGTCGGAGGCGAGTCTCTTTCACGAGTTGAAGATACCGGTCAGGACTGCATCTGTTGCGTAGCCACATTGGAACGGCGCAAGACCATGTCGAATTCTCAACTTTCGCGTTAACGCCAACTAGCCTCCGGCGAGCCGAAGCCGCCGACCTCGTGCCTCGTAAGGACCCAGAACGCGCTCGGGCCACGAACTCCAGCGCGGTGACCCCACATAGGGCGGCACCAGTTCTAGGTATTTTGTGGTTTCATCCGACGCTGGATACTGATGTGACCCAACGCAGTCACATGAGATGACGCCAATCGCGCCGCACCCGAGCCGCCGAAAGCCGAACCGAAATGCCGACCACAGACACCATCACCGCCCGCCCCGACAGCATGGTCGCCCTAGACCTCTGCGACTTCTTCGCCTCACCTCACCCGCACCGGTGGGAGTACACGAACGGGCATCTGGTGTGTGCGTACTGCGACTGCAAACAGTCGCTCTCGTCGTAAGGACGTCGATAACCTCGACCGGCATAAGGGTTCGAGCTTGGCGCCCACTGCCGAATAGCCAACCCCTACGCGCTGCGGCTCGCGCTGCGACGACGGTTCAGCAGCGCCCCGACGCCGCAGAAGATGGTCAGGATGGCGAGGCCGGCGGGCAGAGCGATGTCACTGCCGGTGGCGGCGAGGCCACCGTCACCGCTCGCACCTCCCGAGGTAGTGGGTGGCGCAGGGCTGATCGGTGGTGTCGGGCCGGCGGGGGTGGTGATGGTGAGAGCGACCACGGCCACAGTCGTGTCTGTGCCGACCGTCTGGGTGACGGTGAATTCGTGTGGCCCGGCCGTGAGGGCGACGACCGGGACGACCGTCCAGGTGCCGTCGGGTGCGACAGTGGCGCTGCCGATGACCGCACCGGCCTCGTCGGTGATGGTGATCGTCGCGCCCGGCTCGCCAGTTCCGGCGAAGGTGGGTGTGCGGTCTGTGATCGACGACCCATCGGCCGGAGCGGTGATGGTGACAGGGGCGATTCCCAAAGGACCGTTGACCGTGATGGCGACGACGGCAGTGCTGCCGTCCGAATCTGTTGCGGTTATGGTGTGCGAGCCGCTCGAAAGTGCGCTTGAGATGAGGGACCAGGTGCCGTCCGCGAGGACCGTCGTCGTCCCGAGGACGGCGCCGGTTTCGTCGGTCACCGTTACGGTCGAACTGGGCGTCGCCGTTCCGGTGATGGTCGGGGTGTCGGTGGCGATGGTCGAACCGTCTGCGGGTGAGGTGATCTGTATCGGTGCGGGGATGGCGACGGTGATTGCGGTGGACGCAGATGTCGCAGTCGTCCCGGTCCCCTGGGTGGCCGTGATCGTGTGCGGCCCGTTCGAGAGGCCGGTGGCCGGGGTCAGCGTCCATGAACCGTCCACCCCGACGGTGGGCGTGCCGAGGGTTGCGCCGGTCTCGTCGGTCACGGTGACGATCTGACCGGGTTCACCCGTTCCCGTGATGACGGGGGTCGCTGTCGTGACCGTGCTCCCGTTCGTCGGGCTGCTGATCGTGACCGGGGTGAGAGTGATCCGCAGCGTGGAATGCTCTATCTCTCCCGAATCCGACATGCCGGCCGGCACCGTCGACTGCGCACTGTCGTAACCGATCCGGAGTCGTGCGTTGGCGACCTCGGACACCACTCCCGCCGGCACCGTCCACGTCAGGTCTGCGGTTGCCGCACCTGCGGGAACCACTGCTGTCGCCTGCTCGTCTGCGCCGAACACGCCGTCCCCGTTGAAGTCGATCCAGCCGGCGAGGGTCGACGCCGTCTTGGTCGGGCCGCCTGCTGCGTTCGACACCGGAACGGTCGCCGTGTAGGCCTGCCCGGCCAGCGCTGTGGAGAGCGCCGGCCATGCGGGGGTTCCGTCGTTCGAGCTCGACGGTGCTGCGACAGCAGTCGTGTTCAGGATTTCGGCGTTGTCGTTGGATGTCGACGGTCCGATCGCCACGTCGGAGCGGAGCGCGGAGGCTGCACCGTAGGTGCCGCCGAGGTTCGAGCCGTCCTCATCGGCGGAGACGGTCGTGTAGTAGAACGCTGACGCCGTGCTCGGCGTAGCTCCGCCTTCAGCGTGCCGTGCGAGCGATACCCCGAACGTCACCTGCGTCACCGTCCCGCTGACCTGCACCGAGCCGCAGCCCTGCGGGGACGTATTCGGGCCCAGTGGAGATGTGCAGGCCGGAGCCCCACCGCCGGCTGTCGCGGCCGGCCGGTCGGCGACGATCGACGTCGCACCAACCGTCCAGCCCGTCCAGCCGGCTGTCGGAGTCATCGTCAGGCCGCCCTGCAGATCCAGGCGCAGCGTGCTGGAGGCGAACATCGTCGGAGTCGAACCGGCAGCCGGGCTCCCATTCAGATTTGTGAAGTGGATCGACGGGTTGGTGACCGGGCGGCTGAACGTGTAGGTGACAATTCCGACCGGGCGGTACACGTCATCCGTGGCACCGGAGGGAACGAACGCGGTTCGCGTCTGGTCCGCGTTCAGGATTCCGGTGGGCGCGTAGGTACCGCCTCGCGGAGCCAGGCTTCCTCCACCGGCGAACGGCCCCATGCTGCCGAGCGCGCTCAGGGTCACGGTGACGCCGCCCGGAAACGTGGCGACTCCATTCGTCCACTGTGCGCCCGCAGCGCCGGCAGGCGCCTGAGCTGCCTGTGCCGACAACGGCACACTCACTCCCAGGGCGACCACAGCCATCACAAGCGCAGCGACGCCGACCCTCTTCGCGACCCCCATCGGACAACCCTTTCCCGGGAAGTCGACGTGGCCGTCTCCCCCTGTTTGCGTGTCACGAGTGTTTCGAGACAGAGAGTACGCCCAGCGGACCACTCATTGCTACGGCCTGATCTAGGGCGCGATGTGAGGCGCTCTCTGCGCTCGCAGGTGGATCAGAAGGGCGACCCCTGAAACTCGACCCCTCGATTCGACGAACCGCGCACTCTCGGTGACATCCGCCATGTCAGGATGGGACGCGTGCTGCCGGGAGGGCCGGCAGCCATGGTTAACCGTCCGGTGGGACGGAGGACGGCGGGACACGTGGGAGTCCGCGCTCGAGACCGGCGCTCGCGCCGTTGGGGCAGGATGCTGGCCGCGCATGCGGTCGCCGTAGCGTTGTGTTCGCTCGTCGTAACGGGGACCCTCCTGACCGCAACCGCAACAGCCGCGCCTGCGCAGGCCCACCCCGCCGGCGGCGCGCCGGCCGCCGCCCTGGCCCCCACCGGGGTCGACGACTTCACGTTCGCGAGCTTCGACGGCGACTACCGGCTCGGCCGCGATGCCGAGGGGCACTCGACGCTCACCACCGTCGAAACGCTGGTGGCGCGATTCCCCGAAACCGACCAGAACCACGGCATCCGGCGCGAGCTGGTCGAGGACTACGACGGTCACCCGACCGAACTGAAAGTCGTTTCGGTGGCCGACCAGAACGGCAAGCCGCGCCCGTACAGCAGCGAATCCGACGACGGGATCCTCTCGCTGACGATCGCGGCGAAAGGCTACGTCCACGGCGACCAGACCTACGTCATCACCTACACGCAGACGAATGTCACGCGCTACTTCTCCGATACCGACAATGACGAGTTCTACTGGGACGCCAACGGCACGGAGTGGGCGCAGCCCTTCGATCGCGTGACGGCGACTGTGCACCTCGGTTCCGGCCTGACCGATGTCCTGGAGGGCACCGCATCCGCCTATCGCGGCGCCCAAGGCTCCGCCCAGGCTGCGGGCGTCGAGCACACCGACGACGGGTTCCGCTTCAGTGCGGACCAGCTCGGTCCGCGTGAGAACCTCACGTTCGCCATCGGCTTCGCCCCGGGCACGTTCACCGCACGCGCCGACGGACTGTTCGACACCGGCTGGGGCTATGCGGCTGTCGCCGGCCTGCTGCTCTGCATCCTGACGCTGGTCGGCGCGATCGTCGTGCGTGTGCGCCTGCTGCGCGACGCTCCCGGGCGCGGCACGATCATTCCCGAGTACGTTCCACCGAAGGAGGGGCTTCTCCTCGCTGCTGACGTGACCGGACGCAGCAAGAAGGCGGTCGCCGCGCAGACGCTCGACCTCGCGGTATCGGGCCGGGTGCGCGTGCTGCAGACCACGGGATTCTTGGGCCGCCCTTCCTACACGCTGGAGCTCGTCTCGACGGAGGCGACCGGTCTCCAAGCGCTGCGCGACCCGCACCCGACCGCCGACGAGCTGCAGTTTTTGCAAGCCCTCTTCGGGGACGCGGTCGTCCCGGGCAGAACGCTCGAGCTCGGCTCCACCAACTCTCGTGTCGCCCGCGCCATCTCCGCGCTGCTGAAGCGCGTGCACAAAGACGCCACCGGCTTCGGCTACCGCACCACCGGACCGCGCGGGCCGGTCCGCGCGGTGTTCTTCACCGCGTTGGGCGCGACTGTTCTCGCCGTCGTCGCTTCGGTGCTGTGCATCGTCGGCGTCTACGGAGGAGCGGTGCCGATCGCGACCCTCATCGGCTCGGTCCTGCTCTTCGTGGCCGTCGCCGTGCTCCTGTCGCGCTCGCCTCTGACCAGCACAGGCACGACTCTCCGCGAGTATGTGGACGGCCTGCGGATGTACGTCGACCTCGCCGAGGCCGACCGCATCCGGTACCTGCAATCGCCGCAGGGAGCGGAGCGCGTGCCCGTCGCCGTGGACGACCCGCGCGAGATGCTGAAGCTCACCGAGCGTCTCCTGCCCTGGGCCGTGCTGTTCGGCGACGAGAAGAAGTGGCTGGCGGAGCTCGGGAGATTCTACGAACAGACCGGACAGACGCCGACCTGGTACTCCGGCCAGACCGCCTTCAACGCCGCTGTGCTCTCCCAGATGGTCAGCGGGATCTCCTCCAGCACGACCATCGCGAGCAGCTCGTCATCTGGGGGCACCGGAGGCGGCGGGTTCTCCGGCGGCGGAGGCGGAGGAGGCGGTGGTGGCGGCGTCTAGGTTGGTCTCCCCATCGCTTGAGCCCTCCTAACCGGCCGGCTCCTGTATGACGCGCAGCCACCCGAGCTCGATGCCGTCGGTCGAGATGAACGCCAGCTGCACCGGTCCGCTGTAGCCCGACACACCGCTGGTCTGATCGCGCACGGCCTGACCGCATGCGAGTTCGCCCTCCGTAAGGGTGCGTGGCGCACTGCTGACCTCGGCTGTCGTCAGCCGGAATCGACCACCACTCGGGCCGACACAGCCACCCTCGATGACGAACGCTCGGCCACGAACGAGGAGCCCGGGACCGACAGTGCTTCCGTTCGTCGGCATCGACGACACGCTGTCGACCTGCGCGAACGCGACTTGGCCGGGGACGCTGCCCTGCGGCATGTCGAAATCAGACGAGGACGAGGACGAGGGCGAGCCGCTGCCCGCCGACGGTGTCGCGGGCGAGGGGATGACCGGGGTCGAGCACCCCGAGAGGGTTATCGCCCCCGCCAAGGCGAACGCCAGTGCCGTCCCCCGCACGAAGCTCGATCTCACGAGAGGGATCGTATCGGCCGCGAACACGATCCGTCGATCAATTCCCGGGGTGCGCGACCCGGTATCCCATCGGCGAGCAGCCGGTATTCCGTTCGGCGGCCGCGTACCAGTAGGTTTTGCCCATGAGGACTGCCAGGGTCGTTCGCCCTACTCTCGCCATCGCCGCCGCCGTCGTGCTCGCCGCTCTCACCGGATGCTCGTCTTCGGGCTCCTCCTTCACCGGGACCTGGGGTCAGGACTCCCCTGGCCAGCCAACCCTCACGATCAAGGAGGACGGCAGCTTCTCGGGCAACGACGGCTGCAACGACATGAGCGGCAAGGGCACCATCTCCGGCGACACGTTCACCTTCGGGCCGTTCGCCACCACTCAAAAGGCGTGCGAGGGCGTTCACCCCTGGCTCAACATTGCGAGCACGGCCAAGGTCGACGGCGACACCCTCGTCGTCTACAAGAACGGCGGCGACAAGATCGGCACGCTCGACAAGCGCTGACGGCGGCGGGCGCGGCAGGCTCACGCCCCGGACTGCGGTGAAGACCGATCGAACTCCTCGTCGCTGACGTGCTCCTTCCAGTTCGTGGTCGCGGCGGGGTCGTCGGCGCCTTCGAGCATCGCGATGTGCTCCATGAAACAGCCGGGCGCCGCAGCGTGCCAATGATCCTGGCCGGGAGGCGTGTAGACGGTCTGGCCGGGGCGCACCTCGATGACGTTTCCCTCGCGGTCGCCGAACCAGGCGAGACCCTGGGTAATGCGCAGGTACTGGCCGCGTGCATGCGAATGCCAGGCGGTGCGCGCCCCGGGTGCGAAGCGCACCAGCGCGACGGTAATCCGCTGATCGGCGTCGTGAGGCACAGCGACCGGGTCGACCCAGACGTCGCCGATGAACTGCTCCGGCGGATTCTTGGTGGTCGGCGGAGTGGGTTCGATGTTCATGCTCGATGCTCTCTTTCTCGATCGGTCCGGATGCTCGCCCAGCCGCTCACGGCCGGCGACGTGCAGCGGGGGTCAGCTCTGCGGCGCCGTAGCTGTTGTCGTCGGGGTTGACGGTGACGCCCGGCGCGACGAGCTGGTCGATCCGGTCCAGCACGTCCGCGGTGAGGACCACCTCGGTCGCCGGCAGGTACGACTCGAGCTGCTCCATCGTGCGCGGGCCGACGATCGCGGCCGTCACGGCCGGATGCGTGATGACGAAAGCGATCGCGAGCTCGATGAGGGCGAGCCCTGCCTGTTCGGCGAGCAGCGCGAGCTCCTCGACGATGTCGAGCTTGCGCTGGTTGGCCGGATTGCTCATGTCGAAGCGGGCGCTCGGGCGCGCGGACGACGTCGGCGTGGATGCCGCGTCCTTCCTCCACCGGCCGGAGAGCCAGCCGCCGCCGAGCGGGCTGTAGGTGAGGGAGCCCATCCCGTGCCGCTGGATCGTCGGCAGCACGTCCTCCTCGATACCGCGCACGAGGATCGAGTACGGCGGCTGCTCGGTGACGAAGCGCTCCAGGTTGCGCTCCCGTGACGCCCACTGCGCCTCGACGATCTGGGATGCCGAGTACGACGAGGAGCCGATGTACCGGATCTTGCCCTGCCGCACCAGATCCGTGAGTGCGCCGAGGGTCTCCTCGACGTCGGTGTCCGGGCTCGGGCGGTGCACCTGGTACAGATCGATGTAATCGGTGTCGAGGCGGCGCAACGAGTTCTCGACCTCGCGGATGATCCACCGACGCGAACCGCCGCGCTGGTTCGCGTCGTCGCTCATCGGCATGAAGAACTTGGTGGCGAGCACGACGTCGTCGCGTCGACCCCGCAGGGCCTCTCCGACGATCTCTTCCGAGACGCCGTTCGAGTAGACGTCGGCGGTGTCGACGAAGTTGATGCCCGCGTCGAGAGCGCGGTGGATGATCCGGATGCTGTCGGCGCGATCGTCGTTGCCCCAGGGGCCGAACATCATCGCGCCGAGACAGAGCGGGCTCACCTGCACACCGGTTCGGCCGAGAGGACGGTAGTCCATGATTCTCCTACTTACTCTGACCGTTCAGACTTCGGGGATGACCATCGCGAACCGCTCGACGCGGGGCTCGTCGGGGTCGGGACCGCTGCGCACGCCGGTGTCGAGAGCGTCGATGCGGTCGAGCTCGTCCGGCGTCAGCTCGAAGTCGAAGACGGCGAAGTTCTCGGCGATGCGCGTGGGGTTGACCGACTTCGGGATGGCGGAGCGCCCCTGCTGAAGGTGCCAACGCAGCATCACCTGGGCCGGGGTCTTGCCGTGGGCGGCGGCGATCGAAGCGATCGTGGCGTCGTCCATCACGCTCTTCCGCTGCTCGCCCCACCCCGGGTAGAAGGTGATGCCGCCGATCGGGGACCACGCCTGCGTGATGATGCCGTTCGCGGCGTCGGCGCCTTGAACAGCCGGCTGCGTGAAGTACGGGTGCAGCTCGATCTGGTTCACCGCGGGCACCACGTCTGTTTCGGCGAGAAGACGCTCGAGGTGGTGCGGCATGAAGTTGCTGACACCGATCGCGCGCACCCGGCCGTCGGCCGCGAGGGCCTCCAGCGCCCGGTAGGCGGCGATGGTCTTCTCGAAGCGGTCGGGTGCCGGCTGGTGCAGGATGAGCAGATCGAGCTGATCGACGCCGAGCTTGCCGGTCGCCTTCTCCCAGGCGTGCAGGGTTTCGTCGTAGCCGTAGTCGGACACCCACACCTTGGTCTCGATGAACACGTCGGAACGGTCGAGGCCGGAGCGACGGATGCCTTTGCCGACCTCCCGCTCGTTGCCGTAGGCGGCTGCCGTGTCGATGTGCCGGTAGCCGGTGTCGAGAGCGGCCTGCACGGCGCCGGTCGTCTCTTCGGGTGATGACTGGAAGACGCCGAGCCCGAGCGCGGGCATCCGGACGCCGTTGTTGAGGGTGAGTTCTGTGACCATGCCATTCACGATAGGAGCGGTTCGCGGCGACAGGGAGGGCACGTCAGTGCCTCCCTCGGTCGCGGGCCCCGGCGTAGGGTCGGGCTATGGCGCAGACCGATGACGTGCGGGAGTTCCTCACCTCCCGCCGCGCGAAGATCACCCCCGAGCAGGCCGGCCTGCCCGCGTACGGCGGCAACCGCCGGGTGAAGGGACTCCGCCGCGAAGAGGTCGCGATGCTCGCCGGGATGAGCGTCGACTATTACACGCGTCTCGAACGCGGAAACCTCTCGGGCGCATCCGACAGCGTGCTCGAAGCCCTCTCGCGTGCCCTGCAACTGGACGACGCCGAGACCGCGCACCTCTACGACCTGGCGCGCGCGGCCGGCCTCGCGCCGCGTGTGCGGCGCAAGCGCAGCCCGACGACGGTGCGTCCCAGCGTGCAGCGGATCATCGACGCCATCGTGGGCGCGCCCGCCTGGATCCGGAACGATCGCGGCGACGTGCTCGCCGCCAATCAGCTCGGCCGTGCCCTCTACCTCGACCTGATGGCCGAGACCGTGCAGCCGCCCAACAACTCGCGGTTCACGTTCCTCAACCCGCGAGCGCGCGAGTTCTACTGGAACTGGGAGCAGGCCGCCGACGACATCGTCGCCATCCTGCGCTCCGCCGCCGGTCGCAACCCGTACGACAAAGACCTCACCGACCTCATCGGCGAGCTCAGCACGCGGAGCGAAGAGTTCCGGATCCGGTGGGCGCGACACGACGTGCGCCATCACCGCACCGGGCGCAAGCGCATCCATCACCCGATCGTCGGCGACCTCGACCTCGCCTTCGAGGCGTTCGAGCTGCCCGCCGATCCCGGACTGCGGATGAACGTCTACACGGCCGACCCCGGCACCCCCTCCGAGGATGCGCTCAAGGTCCTTGCCAGCTGGGCCGCGACGCAGGAGCGGGAGACCGCCGAGGCGACGGCCGCGGAGACGGCCGATATCGAGCAGAGCGGCCGCAGCACTCCGTAGCGGGATATCACCGACCGGCTAGAGCGCGTCTATGCAGTGAACGGTCAGGCCGCCCATAGGGTACAAGCACTCGACCCGTCGTGCAGAGGGGCTCGTGCACGGCCGAACCCGACCTCGGGCCGGTCCATCCGTCACAAGACCGCGGCGGCGCCGCGGCGGAAGGAACCCATGTTCGACTTCCTGACCGGTCCAGTTGCAGGGATCATCCTGCTCGTCATCGTGGTCGGCGTCATCGCACTGATCTACGCACGCACGGTGTACAGGAACGCCGGCCCCGACGAGGCGCTCATCATCACCGGCAAGCGCCCGAAGAAGGAGCGCGGTGCGGACGGAACCACCACGGAACGCTCCGGGACCCGGATCGTCCACGCGCAGGGCGTGTTCATCACGCCGTTCTTTCAGAAGGCGCACAAGATCAGCCTCCGTTCCCGCGCCATCGACATCAGCGCCGCTGCGCAGGACCAGAACGGCATCACCCTCACCGTCGACGCGGTCGCCATCGTGAAGGTCGGCGACGCGGAGAGCTCGATCCGGGCGGCCGCCCAGCGGTTCCTCGGCCAGGACAAGAACATCGACAGCTTCGCGCAGGAGGTCCTCTCCGGTTCGCTGCGCGCATCCATCGGTTCGACGAACGTGATGACGATCATCCAGAAGCGCGACGAACTCGGAACCACCGTGCTGAACACGGCCCGCGAGTCGCTCGCCAGCCAGGGGCTTGACGTGGACTCGTTCGAGATCAAGGGCATCACGGATGAGAACGACTACATCAACGACATCGGGCGCGCTGAGCAGGCCAAGGTGCGCAAGCAGGCGGAGATCGCCGAGCACGTCGCGAACCGCGAGTCCCGCGAGGCGGCCGTCACGGCCGAGCAGGCGATCGCGGAGGCGGAGAACGCCCTTGCTCTGAAGAAGGCCGCTCTGCAGTTGGATACAGACCGTGCCGCGGCGGAAGCTGCGGCCGCGAAACCGATCGCGGAGGCGAAGGCGCAGCAGTCGATCATCAGCGAACAGGAGCAGGCCGCGAAACGCCGCGCCGAACTCCGCAAGGCCGAGCTCGAGTCCGAGGTCAACGCGAAAGCCGATGCCGACGCCTACGCGATCCGGGTGAATGCCGAAGCTCAGGCGATCGCCGCCCGTACCGCCGCCGAAGCCGACCGCGACGCCCGCAAGGCTTCTGCGGAGGCGGTCACTGCCGAGGGTGTCGCTCAAGCCGACGCGATCCTTGCACGGGGTAAGGCCGAGGCCGAGTCCACCAAGCTCTCCGCGCAGGCGACGGCCGAGAACTCGGAGCAGCTCCTCGCGCTGCGTCTGATCGAGCTTCTGCCGGCGCTTGCGAAGGAGATCGCCGCACCGATGGGTAACATCGACACCCTCACCGTGGTGTCGACCGACGGCGCATCCGAGTTGTCGAAGAACGTCGTCGGCGGTGTCACGCAGCTGGATGCAATGCTCCAGTCGTCTCTCGGCGTCAGCATCAGGGGCCTGCTCGGCAACGTGGCCGGCGGCTTGGCCGCCGGCAGGGCCGTCGCGTCGAGTGGCGGTTCGTCCACTGCGACCGCTGACCTGGCTGCGGCGGCAGCAGCCGTCGCGAATACCGTCGACCCTGCTGTCGGCACCGCACTGGTCGTCACGGACGGCCAGACCGCGGATTCGGAGGACCTTCTCCCCGTCGACTAGACCGACCCGGATGACCGCCGACGGCGGCGCGACCACCACGGTTGCGCCGCCGTTCGCGTTGCTTCGCCCGTTCGCGAGGCGTCGCGCCGCGTTCGCCGAAATGCATTGCGCCGTGGCTGCGTCGAATGAGAGCCTGTCCCCGACAGCACCGACACGATGGGGGTATGCGATGACTGACCGACCGACAGGGCTTTCCGAGAGTGAACTGGCGGCGGCGGTCGCCTCGCTGAGCTCCCCCGACACGGTGACCACACCGTTCGGCGAGTGGGCCTTCTTCGACGGGGTCCCGACTCCGGCAACCGTCGAATCGGCGTACGACGCTCTCGATCTGATGCGCGGAATCGAAGTCTTCCTCAACGCCGTCCCCGGGGCGTCCCTGGTTGCTTTTCGCGCCGGCCTCCGCCAAGCCGGCCTCACGTCGCCCCGCCAGATCGGCATCACCGAGCCGCGAGCGACGTCCAAGGCCCTTCTCCTGACCCCGAACACCGAGACGACCTACGGAACGACGATGCTCGACCTGAAGGCGTGGGGTCCGACCGTCATCGAGGCGCCGCCGCAGTCGCTCTGCGTCGTCGACGACTTCTGGTTCCGCTACGTGGCCGACATGGGGATCGCCGGCCCCGACCGCGGTGAAGGCGGAAAGTACCTGTTCCTACCGCCCGGCTACGACGGCGAGGTACCGGACGGCTACTTCACGTTCCGCACGCCCACCTACACGAACTTCGTGGTGCTGCGTGCGCTCGGTGGCGTCCCCGCCATGAAGCAAACACGCATCTACCCCCTCTCCGAAGCGGCCGACCCGAAGCCGAATGAGTTCATCAACCTGGCCGACACGCCGTTCAACACCGTGCACGCGAACGACTTCTCGTTCTTCGAGGAGGTCGCGACGCTCGTCGACGAGGAGCCGGCTGACGCCCTCGATGCGGAGCGCGCCGGCCAGCTCGCGGCGATCGGCATCGAGAACGGCAAGGCCTTCGAACCGGATGACCGGCTGCGCCGCATCCTCACGGAAGCTGCGCCGGTCGGCGCAGGCATCGCGCGTGTGCTCGCGTATGCGCCGCGCGACCCGCAGGCCGAGTTGTACGGGTCGTGGAAGAACGCTTTCGTGGGTGGCAGCTATGAGTTCCTCCGCAACGGTGCGCGGCTGCTGGATGCCCGCACGCAGTTCCACTACATCGCGACGGTCATCACGCCCGCGATGGCTCACGCCCAGGTGGGCGCGGGATCCGCGTACGCGTACACGGTGCACGATTCGAACGGAGACATCCTCGACGGTGCGCGCACCTACCGGCTGCACGTCGAGCCCGATCCGCCCGCGAAGAACTTCTGGGCCGTCGACGTCTACGACACGCAGACCCGTTCGCTGATCGTCGTCCCGTCCACGCCCTACCCCGCCGTCGCGAGCAACGACGGGGCGGTGCAGGCGAATGACGACGGCTCGTACGACCTCTACTTCGGGCCGCGCGCACCCGAGGGCAAGGAGTCGAACTGGGTCGAGACGATCCCCGGCAAATCTTGGTTCCAGCTGTTCCGCCTATACGGCCCCCTACAACCGTGGTTCGACCAGACCTGGCGGCTCAACGAGTTCGAGCCGATCGCCTGAACCCGCCCCGGCCCCAATCGGGCGCAGAGAGCGAGATCACGCCGGCTCCGCGTGCGCCGCGGGAGAAGACGACCCACCGTTCGCCGTCGGAGGTCTCGAGCACCCACTGCTTGTCCGACCGCGGGTCCCTGGTCCAGGCGCGGGTGAGCGCATCCCGCTTCTCGCCCGTCGTCGACGTCCAGGCGTCCAGCAGTTGGGCGGGCACACCGCTCGCGATCGCGGGCTGACCGACGAGGATGCGCGGCTCGGGATGCGCGCCGGTCCCCGGCCTTGCCCGCTCGCCCCGGGCAGGGCGCCTGCGTCCGTCGGCCTGCGTCGTGTCCGGCGCGGTGTCGCGTGTCGGGGCGGTCGGTCGTTCGGCCCCGGCCGGTTCCTGCGCGGACTCGTCGGCCTCTTCCGCCTCGATGCGTCCGGACGCCTCGGCCGCCTCGGCGTCCCCGTCATCCGGCGACGCGAGCGCGGTCGCGAGCTGCTCGTGCAGGTCCGCGATCTGATCGAGCACCTTGTCGGTGTCGCGGGCCGTGAGCAGGTAGATCATGACCGCGAAGAAGAGCGCCCAGAGCGTCGCGACGAGGCCGATGACCCCGGTGGGGCTCGTGTCACCGCCCACGAGCACGACGACGAGCGTCACGACCACGCCGGCCGCAAAGGTCACCGCCGTGACCCGGCCGGGGAACTTCGCCAAATGGTCGAGGAACCAGTGGTAGATCCGCGCGTCGCGCGTCGTCGGCCCGTCGCTGAGGACGATCTCGCTGTCAGAGGGAGCGCTCATGCGACGACGCTACAACCCGACGCGTTACGCGTGCCCGGTCGATTTCAGTCCGCTATGGCCCGCCCGATACTCCGCGGCGGGGCCGGCCGAGGTGCCGGTGCGCACGGCGAAGATCTTGCCCGCATCCGGATCGGCGGCCAGAGCCCGCTCGTCGTAGCCCTCTTGCGACGTCGTGATGAAAAGTGTCGACCCGTCGGAGTCGCCGAAGCAGCAGCTCGAGACCTGGGCGGCGCCGACGTGCACGCGCTCGAGAAGGCGGCCGTCGGTGCTGTACCGCTGCACGGCACCGCCGCCCCACAGCGCGACCCAGAGGCAGCCGTCGGCGTCGATGCACATGCCGTCGGGAGCTCCCTGTTCCGGCGGGATGCTCACCACGACCTCGCCGTCCGACAGCCCGGCGGGCGAGACCCGGAAACGCCGGACGGTCCGGGTCGGTGTGTCGATGTAGAACATGGTGCCGCCATCCGGCGTCCAGGCGAGACCGTTCGAGATCGTCACGCCGTCGAGCACGAGCTGCGGGATGTCGGCCTCCAGCCGATACAGGGCGCCTGCACCGCGCTGCTTCGTGTACGCCATCGACCCCGCCCAGAACCGTCCCTGCGGGTCGCATTTGCCGTCGTTCATCCGGCGCCGCACCCCGTCGCCGGGCAACACGTCGGCGATCGGTGTCAGGCGCCCGTCCCGCGCCAGGCGATGGAAGCCGTCACCGGCCGCGACGAGCCAACCGTCGGCCGCGGGAACGACCGCGCCGACGGTCATCCCGAGGTCGAAGCGTTCGAACTCGACGAGAGCCCCGGATGCCGCACGCCGCGCTCGGCGGATGCCTCCCCGGTACTGGTCGACCCACAGCAGCGTGTCGTCACGGCCGTCCCAGATCGGGCCCTCCGCATGCTCCACCGCGTCGTCGATGACGATCTCCGCGACCCGCTCGACGACGTCGCCGTCCGTCACAGCGTCGCCGTCCGTCACAGCGCCGCCCGGTCGTAGCCGAGGCTCGGCATCTGCGTCGCGAACTTTCCTCCGCTGACGTCGACAAGCGCGCCCGTGATGTAGCCCGCATAGTCGCTGGCGAGAAAGCAGACCAGGTCGGCGACGTCCTCGGGCCGTTCCCAGCGCCGCAGCGAGAGCGTGTCGAGCAGGCGCTCCTGGCGGTCGACGGCCATGTCGGCGAAGCCGTTCATCGCGGTCGGGATCATTCCGGGAGCGTACGCGTTCACCGTGATGTTCCACGGGCCGAGTTCGGACGCCAGTACGCGCGTGAACTGCACGACGGCCGCCTTGGAGGCGCCGTATGCCGCGGCGCCGACGCTCGGGATGATCGCCGCGAACGAGGCGGCGTTGATGATGCGCCCGCGTCCCGCTCGTTTCATCGCGGGGATGACGGCCTGCGAGAGGGCGAAGACGCCGAACACGTTCACGTCGAAGCAGGCGCGCCAGCGTTCCGGGTCGAGCGACTCGACCGCCCCCTCGACGTTGATGCCCGCGTTGTTCACGAGCACGTCGATGCGGCCGAACTCCTGCTCGACGGCCGCGATCGCGTCGTCCACGGAGCCGGTGTCGGTGACATCGCAGCGAATCGTGCGCACGCCGTCGATCGGCTCGGCGAAGTCGAGATCGAGGGCCACCACGGTCGCGTTCTCTGCGTGGAACCGTTCGACGAGCCCCCGCCCGATGCCACGGCCGCCCCCGCTCACGATGACGACCTGCCCGGCGAAGTCGATCAGCATTCTTCCTCCAATAGTCATACTATTGGGACTCATCGTAGTGACGATCGAGGAGAACAGCGATGAGCAATCCGGAAACGGTCGGGTCGGAAGCGACCGAGACCCGCAAGGTCGTCTGGATCACCGGCGCGGGTTCCGGGATGGGACGCGCGGCTGCGATCGAGGCGGCGAAAGCCGGATGGCGGGTGGCCCTGACCGGCCGCCGGTCCGCCGCCTTGGAGGAGACGGCGGCCGCGGTGCGCGACCTGCCCGGGCATCCGGAGGCGATCGTCGTCACCGCCGACGTGACGGACGATTCCGACATCGAGAGCGCGCGCGACCGCATCCTGGACCGGTGGGGGCGGATCGACGGCCTGGTGCTGGCCGCCGGGCTCAACTCGCCGCGCCGTCGCTGGAGCGACCAGGACCTGCCCGCCTTCGACGACATCGTGAGCGTGAACCTGGTCGCACCCGCGCACGTCGTGGCCGCGGCGCTGCCCGCGCTGCGCGGGGCCCACGGCGTCGTCGTGTTCGTGTCCTCGTACGCCGCCTGGGCGTTCAACCCGATCGCCGGCGTCGCATACAGCGCGAGCAAATCCGGTCTCTCCGCGCTCAGCCGCACCCTGAACGCCCAGGAGGCGGAGTCGGGCGTGTGCGCATGCCATCTCTGCCCGGGTGACGTGAACACCGACTTCCTCGAACTCCGACCCCAGGTCCCCGACGACGCCGCACGCGCCGCGATGCTCCAGCCCGATGAGGTCGCGCGGGCCATCCAGTTCGTGCTCGATGCGCCGGGCCACGTGCGCTACGACGAGCTCGTGATCTCGCCGACCTCGCAGCGATGAGCTCGGGCGGGGTGCGCAGGAGCGCCTACCAGCGGGTGCTCGACCGGGTGGGCGCTGCGATCGTCTCCGGCGAGCTCGAGGCAGGCAGCGTCATCAGCGTGGACGCCCTGGTCGACCTGACCGGAGCATCCCGCAGCATCGTCCGCGAGGCGACGCGCGTGCTCGCATCCGTCGGGCTGCTCACCGCGCGCCCGAAGGTCGGGCTCCGGATCGCCGATCGACGCGACTGGGATGCCCTCGACAGCGACATCGTGCGCTGGCGCCTCGATTCGCCCCAGCGCTCGGAGCAGATCGCGGAGCTGCTCGACTTGCGCCTGGCGATCGAGCCCGCCGCCGCTCAGAGCGCTGCCCGGCGACGCACCGACGACCAGGCCGCCGAGCTGATCGCCGCTGGAGAGCAGCTCCGAGCCGCCGCGAGCCTGCGTGATGGCGCGGCCTTCTTCGACGCCGACGCCCGGTTCCACGGCCTGGTCACGACCGCGAGCGAGAACCGGATGTTCGCCCGACTGCAATCCGTGCTGAGAGAGGCCCTCCGCGAGCGGACGCCGCGCGAGCCGTTCACCTGGGACGACGCCCCGGCCGACGTCGACCTCCACGTCGCCCTGGCGGACGCGATCGATCAGCGCGACCCCGACGGCGCCCGCGACCTCATGAGTCTCATCGTGCGCGGTGATCGCGCGCACGCGCAGCGCTGACGCGCCCGGTCACCCTTCGAGCAGGCGCTCCAGCGGGTTCTCGCGGAGCTTGCGCTCCACCCCGCCGTCGACCAGGCGTCGCGCGGCGGTCTCCGGCTTGCGGATGGCCTGGTCTTTGACGCACGCCGTGAATTCCGCAGCCAGTTCGCCGCGCGGGTAGCGTTCAAGCACCTCGCGACGGAAGTCGAGCGAGAGCTCGTCGGCGTTCGCGCCCGAGATGTCGAGGGCGGTCGAGGTCGAGAGCAGATGCCCCTCGACGTCGAACCCCGGATCGACCTCCGGCCAGTTGTGCCGCACGATCACCTCGTGAGCGCGCACGCGCCGCGCATCCGGCCAGCCGCTGCCCGCGGTGAGGGCGATCGCGACGTGCCCGGCGGCGTCTTCGTAGGCGAGAGTGTGATTGTCGAACGCGGGCACGATCCCGAGGTCGTGCAGAAGCGCGGAGACATAGAGCAGTTCGTGGTCGGGCTCGAGCCCCCGCGCTTCAGCGAAGCCGAGCGCCCAGAGCCAGGACCGCTGCACGTGGTTCAGGAGCGAGGGCGAGTGGTAGGCGGTGGCGATCTCGAGGGCGGCGCGCGCAGCCGACGTGTCGGGGGCGGTGATCTCACTCAGTCTCATGGACCCATCTTCCCGGATGCTGCGCGCACTGGACCCTCGCGCACGGCGTTCGGACGCTGGATGATGGTTGCGCGGCGGGAGAGGATCCGTCCACGGACGAGACCGGGGAGAACCATGCGAGCCATCACTGTGTCGGATCAGGCGGCAGGAATCGACGGGCTCAGCCTGAGCGAACTCGAGTACCCGCACGCTGCGGAGAACGACGTGATCGTGGAAGTCCACGCGGCCGGCTTCACCCCGGGTGAACTCGGCTGGCCGGCAACCTGGACGGACCGTGCGGGACGCGATCGTACATCGAGCGTTCCGGGCCACGAGGTGGCCGGCATCGTCGCCGAGCTCGGCTACGGCACCACGGGGCTCACCGTGGGCCAGCACGTGTTCGGGCTCACCGATTGGACGCGGAACGGATCACTGGCCGAGTACGTCTCGGTAGAAGCACGCAACCTCGCGCCGCTCCCCGCGAGCATCGACGTCACCACCGCGGCCGCTCTGCCGATCTCCGGCCTCACCGCGTGGCAGGGGCTCTTCGAGCACGGGCGCCTCCAGGTGGGCCAGACGGTGCTCATCCATGGGGTGGCCGGCGGCGTCGGTTCCATCGCCGCCCAGCTCGCCCGCGACGCCGGCGCCCGGATCATCGCCACCGGACGCGCCGCGGATCGCGAGACGGCGCGCGGCTTGGGCGCCGACCGGTTCATCGACCTCCAGAGCGATCGGCTGGAGGATGCCGGCCAGGTCGATCTCGTCTTCGACGTGATCGGTGGAGACGTCTACGATCGCTCGCTCCCGCTCGTCCGCCCGGGCGGCCGCATCGTCACGATCGCGGCGCCGCCGCCCGCGCAGCCCGACGACGGCCAGGCCCTATTCTTCGTGGTCGAGCCGGACCGCGCCACCCTGGCCGAGCTGGCTCTGCGCGTCACCACCGGGCGACTGACACCGATCGTCGGCGCCGTGCGCTCACTCGAGGAGGCGCCCGCCGCCTTCTCCCCGGCGACGCGCGTGCCGGGCAAGACCATCATCGCCGTGGATCACTCCGCCTGATCGGGCGTGCCCGGGGCGAGCAGCCCGCGTGCCTGCTCGGCGGCCCGGGCGATGCTCTCTCCGACGAAGTCCATGAAGCGCGCCATGTTCTCGAGACGGCTACCCGCCGGGGTGTCGCTGCCGAGGAGGCGGACGCCTTCGCGAGCCGTCTCGGCGATCTGGGCGTTGGACCGCGCCGCGGCGATCATCGACTGGTACCAGACGTCGCCGTCGGCGATGTACCGTTCCCGGCGGCCCTCGCTGCGGTCCCGGATGACCAGGCCCTGACTCTCGAGGAGCGCGATCGCCTTGGAGACGGACGCCGGGCTCACCTCGAGCCTCCGAACGAGCTCGGCCGCCGTGAGGCTGCCCGCGTCGGTGGTGTAGAGGCTGGTGAGGATACCGGCGGCGACGCGCGGCAGGCCCGACTGCATGAAGAGCGTGGTGAAGGTCTCCTCGTAGTCCCGCACGGCCTGGGAGTCCCGCCCATCCCCGTCGGGTGCGCCCGACGGGCGAGGTACGGCGCCGCGACGCGTGTGCGCGCGGTGCTCAGTGGCACGCTGAGCCACGTCGGCGCGGTATGCGGCGGGGCCGCCGTTGCGCAGCACTTCGCGCGTGATGGTCGACGTCGGTCGTTCGAGGCGCCGCGCGATCTCGGCGTACGCGAGGTCGTCGGCCAGCCCGAGGGCGATCTGCTGACGTTCCTGCCTGGTGAGTCTGCCTGCCGGCATCCGGGATCCCTTCCGCATCGTCGAATGAGTCGATCGTAGCGTTCACCTTTGCTCTAGTGCAACGAGCTGAGTTTCATTAATTGCGTTCTCTTCTGGTCGAGTGCAACGATATAGCGGGTCTGATCTGCTAATTCACATTTCTAACGCAATATTTGTCTTGCGCACTTGCTGAACGCAACGTAGCGTTTCTCATATCGGAAACATAAACCAGCACCACCGATCACTGGAGTTGAGAACAATGCAGACCTACAACACCCCGACCGCCATCACCGCCGTACTGGACGTTCCGGCCGGCCACCTCCGCTTCATCGCGGCCGAGCGCACCGACACGCTCGTCGAGGTCCGGCCCGTCGATGCGTCGAAGGCGCGCGACGTCAAGGCGGCGGAGCGCACGACCATCGAGTTCGCCGACGGCGTCCTTCGCGTCGAGACTCCCGAGAAGAACGCAGCCTTCGGCCCCACCGGCACCGTCGAGGTGACCGTGCAGCTGCCCGCCGGATCACGCATCCAGGCGACGGGCAGCGCGGAGCTGCGGGGCGCCGGGCGCCTCGGCGAGGTGAGCGTCCAGAACGCCTACGGCCCGATCAAGCTCGACGAAGCGACGACCGCGCAGCTCGGGGCACTCGACGGCGACATCACCATCGGTCGTCTGACCGGCCCTGCCGAAGTCTCCACCGCACGCGGCGACGTCCGCGTCGGCGAGGCGCTGCAGGGCACGCTCGCGCTCAGCACCCAGCTCGGCAACGTGAGCGTCGGCGTCCCCGCCGGCGTCACGGCCAGCCTGAACGCCGGGACCCCCTACGGCCGCATCAGCAACGCACTCGCCAACACGGGCGGCGCTCCCGTTGTCGAGATCCACGCCACCACCGCATCCGGCGACATCGACGCTCACACCGTCTGAGCGCATCCCGTTTCGACACGAACCATCCCGCTTCGACAAACCGTCCAGGAGGAGATCATGACCAGCAACAGCACATCCGCAGCCCTGTCACCGTGGACCGGCATGGTCCCCGTCGACGACACCGCCCTCGCCGTCACCGACACCGGCGGCACCGGCACCCCCGTCCTCTACCTCAACGGTCAGTTCGCGACCCAGGGGTACTGGCGGCGGGTGATCGCAGACCTGGGGCCGTCGTGGCGGCACATCACCTACGACGAGCGCGCCCGCGGACGCAAGTCCCTGACCTCGGCGGACTACTCGTTCGAGGCCGCTGTGCGCGACGTCGACGCCGTGCTCGCCGCCCGCGGCGTCGAGCGTGCGCTCCTCGTCGGCTGGTCGTACGGCGCGTATGTCGCGGCCCACTGGGCGAGCCGCAACCCGGCACGCACGATCGGCGCCGTGCTGGTCGACGGCGCCCAGCCGTACGACTGGCTGGATGACGCGATGGAGGAGCGCATCCGCACGCTGTTCCGACGCATGGGCTGGTTCACGCCGCTGCTGCGCCCGACCGGCCTAACCCCGCGGATGTCCGCCGCGCAGCAGGCCGAGAGCAACATCGAGCTCGGCAAGCTCGGCAGCACCAGCGAGCTCGGTCCTGTGCTCGACAGCATCGTCGTTCCGACCCGCCACGTGGTCGCGTCGGGCACCTCGCTCGGAAGCCGCGGCGACGAGCAGGAGGTCATCCGCGCCGGCCTCGCCGAGGTCGTCGCCCGCAACCCGAACATCGCGATCAGCGCGAAGGTGCCGAGCAACCACGGTGCGATCCTCAAGAAGGACCACGCAGCGGTCGCGGCGGCGGTTCGCGAAGTCGCGGAGCTCGGCCTCCACGAGCACTGACCGCGACGCGGGGCCGGCCTCACGGTCGGCCCCGCCTCTGCGCGCCGGCCGGTGAAGCCGCCGAGGGCGCGGAGAGCCTGCGCAGGCGTGGGTCTACCATGGCGGGCATCGCACCTCACGGCACCCACCGCACCCCACGGAAGGAACCCCCATGCCCTCATTGACCGACACCTTCACGCTCTCGAACGGCGTCACCATTCCGAAGATCGGGTTCGGCACCTGGCAGATCCCCGACGGACCGGAGACCTACGACTCGGTGCGAACCGCACTGGATGCCGGCTACCGCCACATCGACACGGCGCGCGCGTACGGCAACGAGGCGAGCGTCGGGCGTGCCGTGCGCGACAGCGGCATTCCGCGCGACGAGATCTTCATCACGACGAAATGCCCCGCCGAGGTCAAGGACGCCGCGGGCGCGCGTAATGCGTTCGAGCGGTCGACCGCGGCCCTCGACCTCGGCCCGGTCGACCTCTACCTGATCCACGCGCCGTGGCCCTGGAACGCGATCGGAAGCGATCACCGCGCCGGCAACATCGAGGTGTGGAAGGTGTTCGAGGAGCTCTACGAGGCCGGGAGCACCCGCTCCATCGGCGTGAGCAACTTCGAGGTCGATGACCTGGAGTCGCTGACCGCGGCGACGACCGTGCTCCCACACGCCAACCAGATCCGCTGGTTCGTCGGCAACACCCAGCCGGAGACGACCGCCTAC
This sequence comes from Leifsonia sp. 10N434, assembly GCF_056394405.1. Lineage (NCBI taxonomy): Bacteria > Bacillati > Actinomycetota > Actinomycetes > Micrococcales > Microbacteriaceae > Leifsonia > Leifsonia sp. 10N434. The sequence goes on from NZ_JBFTHV010000010.1 coordinate 107,031, forward strand.
TGCCACGAACGCGACATCCTCGTCGAGGGGTACTCACCGCTCGCGACCGGGCGCCTGCTCGGCAACCAGGACATCGCGGCCATCGCAGAGAAGTACGGCAAGTCGGTGGCTCAGGTGAGCATCCGGTACCTGCTGCAGAAGAACGTGCTGCCGTTGCCGAAATCCACGACGCCGTCGCGCATCGTCGAGAACGCGGACGTCGACTTCGAACTGGCGCCGGAGGACGTGGCCGCACTGGATGCGCTCGAGGGCGGGGACCGCTGAGACAGCGGCATCGCGCGGTCCCGTAGGGTCGGATCATGGCTTCAACCGACCAGGATCAGACTCCGGATGACAGCGGCCGCCCGATCGCGCTCGTCACCGGAGCGTCGCGCGGCATCGGCAGGGCGATCGCCCTCGACTTGGGCAGCACCCACCATGTGCTCGTCGGCGGGCGGGACGAGGCCGCCGTCGACGCTGTCGTCTCGGAGCTCCCGTCGGCAGAGCCGTTCGTCGGAGATCTCACGCACGGGAGCATCCCGCCGCTGCCCGCCCGGCTCGACGTCCTGGTCCACTCGGCCGGCGTCGAGGACGGCGGGCGCATCGAGGACACGTCACTCGACCTGTGGCGCCGCGTCTTCGAGGTGAACGTCTACGCCGTCGGCGAGCTCACGCGCCTGGCGCTTCCCTCGTTGCGCGCGGCGGGCGGGCTCGTCGTCGTGATCAACAGCGGGTCCGGCCTGACGAGCGGGGCGGGGAGCGGCGTCTACGCCGGCTCCAAGTTCGCGCTCCGGGCGCTGACTGACGCCCTGCGCGAGGAGGAGCGCGGGAACGGAGTGAGGGTCAGCAGCATCCACCCCGGACGCGTCGACACCGAGATGCAGCGGGCACTGGTCGCCCGCGAAGGCGACGACTACGACACGACCTACACGATCTCGCCGGAGATGGTGGCGGCGACCGTACGCACGGCCGTTGATCTGCCGCCGACGGGCACTATCGAGTCGCTCAGCGTGCGCCCCGTCCACCGTCGTTGACGGGCCGGGTTCGTCATCCCCGCTCACCTGTGGTGAGGGGCTGCACAGAACGCCTGCGGGGGTGGATCATGGTGAGACCGGGATGTCCGGCCGAGCCGTGAGGTAAGAGCGGAAGCACGGGGTTTCAGGCGGCCTCCGCCGAGGCAGCGCCAAGCAGAGCACGACTGGTCCCATCCGCCGCCGGGCATCTTCGACTTCTCGGTGTCGCACGTCAGACCGTGATGACGACCTTTCCCTGCACCCTGCCCGACTCGAAGTAGCGCATCGCGTCGGCGGCGTGCTCGAGCGGGAAGGTCTTGTCGACGCGCGACAAGAGGGTCCCGTCTGCGAGCAGGGATGCGAGGTCGTCGAGATCGGCCGTGGGTTGCGAGCCCATCAGTATCACCAGCCGCTGCCGGATGAACGGGGAGACCACCAGCGCGCGCAGTTGGCGGCCCATCCCGAGCCACTCGCCCGCGCCCTCCCCGCCGACGATGATCGCCGCGCCGTTCGGAGTGAGAGCACCGCGGAGCTGGGCGAGCGACGGGTTCCCCGCGACATCCAGGATCACGTCGTAGGGTCCGCCTTCACTCGGGAAGCCGCCGTTGGTGTAATCGCTGACGTGGTCGGCCCCGAGTTGCCGCACGAACGGGATCTTCGACGTGCTGCACACACCCGTGACCTCGGCGCCGGCCGCCTTCGCCAGTTGGACGATGTAGCTGCCGACCCCGCCCGCGGCCCCGGAGACGAGCACCCGCTGGCCAGCCTCGATGCCGGCCGCGCGCACGGCCTGCATGGCCGTGATCGCCGGGACGGGCGCCGCAGCGGCGTCGACGAAGCTGACGTTCGCCGGCTTGCGCGTGAGTTTGGACGGCGACGCCACGGCATACTCGGCGAACGTGCCGTGCCCGACACCGAAGACCTCGTCGCCGATCGCGAACCGCTCGACGTCGGCGCCGATCCCGACGACCGTGCCCGCCACATCCTGACCGATCACCGACTGCTTCGGCCCGCGGAGCCCGAAAGCCGCGCGCATGGCATACGGCGTGCCGGTCATCAGGTGCCAGGTGGCTCGGCTGAGTCCGGCGGCGCGCACCTGCACGAGCACCTCATCGGCGGCGATCGCCGGCCGTGGCACGGAGCGGAGCTCCAGGGCGTCGGCACTTCCGTACCGGTCTTGGACGATCGCTCGCATCGTGGGCGCCGCCGCGACCGATGGCGACACCTCGGTCGCGTCGGTCGCCTTGTCGAGTGGAGTCATCGTGTTCCCTTCCGCGCCGACGGGGAGTCGACTCGTACTAAGTACGAACGTTAGCGTACTTAGTACGAGAATGCGATAGGTTGGTCCCATGAGCTCGGAACCAGCAGGCGAACATCCGGCCATCCTCGATGGACAGCACACCCCCCGCCCGCGCCCACGCCTGAGTCGCGAGCGCGTGCTTCGGGGCGCCATCGCCGTCGCGGGCGAATCGGGCATCGGATCGCTGACCATCCGGTCGCTGGCCGAGCACCTCGGCACGAAGCCGATGTCCGTCTACCATCACGTCGCCAACAAGAGCGAGATCCTCGACGGCATCGTCGATCTCGTGTTCGCCGAGATCGAGCTGCCATCGCTCGAGGGGGACTGGCGGGAGGAGTTGCGCACCTGGGCGGACAACGCGCGCCGCGTTCTGGCACGCAACTCGTGGGCCATCACCCTGCTGGAGTCGCGCGCCACGCCAGGCCCCGCGACTCTGCGACACCACGACCGGATCATCGCCGTCTTGCGGGGCGCCGGCTTCTCGGTCGAGCTGACCGCCCACGCTTACGCCCTGCTCGACAGCTACGTGTACGGCTTCGCGCTGCAGGAGGCGGCTCTGCCGTTCGACGCGGAGAATGCGTCGGAAGTCGCGGACGCCATCATGGAGCCGTTCGCACCGGGCGAGTATCCGCACCTCGTCGAGCTCGCCCTCCACGTGGTGGCGCAGCCCGACTACGATTTCGGCAACGAGTTCGGCTTCGGGATCGACCTCATCCTCGACGGACTCGCGAAGGCGCTGGCGCGGGAGGCCGGCTGACGGCGGGATGCCCCTTGCGCCCCAGTCCTATTGTTGACGCATGGAGGGATGGGGCGATTTCGCCGTCATCACGGGAGGTGCCGCCGCGGCGCTGCTCGGACTGCTGTTCGTCGCCGCGTCCATCCGGGCCGACGTGATCGGCAGATCGCACGTGCTGCGATCGCGTATCTCGCAGGTACTCGGGGTCTTCCTTGCCCTGTTGATCGCCAGCATCGCGATCGCCCTTCCCCAGCCGGCGCCCTGGACACTCGGCGTCGAACTGCTCGTGGTCGCCGTGCTTCTCGGGGTCGCCTTGCTGATCCTCGACCACCGGGCGAAGGCCTCCCGCGAAGGAGGGACGCTGGCGCGCATCCTGGATCGGGTCAACCCGAACATTTCGACCTCGGTTCTGCTCGCCCTGGCCGGCATCGTCGTCGCGATCGGGTTCGACGCCGGGCTGTACCTCGTCGCCCTGGCCGCGCTCGTCGGGTTCGTCGGCGGAGTGAGCAGCGCTTGGCTCGTCCTGGTGAGCGATTCGGAAGGGTAGTGCGCCGGAACCCCATCGTCTTCAGGCAGGGAGGACGACGACCTTTCCGGCGATGCGCCCCGCGCTGGCCTCGGCGTGGAGGGCGGGCAGCTCGGCGAGCGGGATGCGGCGGGTGACCTCCACCGCGAGTTCCCCGTCGTCGACGAGGGACGGGTGAGGTGTCACCTCGGTGACGCGTACCGGTTCGAGGCCAACCTCTACCGCGCGCTCCCTGACGCTGGGTGCGTCAGCACGAAAGGTGCCGAATGTCGCTCATTCAGTCGAAATGAACGACATTCGGCACCTCTCGCCGACAGCCCACCGCGAACGTTCCAGCCGCACACACGATCACCACGCACTAAGCACCCACCGACGTGATCGGCCCGCCGAGACGGCCGGGTTAGGTGTCGCCCCGAGCGACGCTGGCCTTCCGTATCCCGCGCTCGAGTTTTTTCACGTTGATGATCGCGAAAACAAGAAGCGCGACGACTGTGACCGACGCGACATTGGCGATGGGCACCATGATCAGCTCGTGCGGTAGAAGAAGTGTTTCCGGCATGCCGACGGGGTCGGCCCGATCGACATTGATGGCATCGATGATGTCGAGCCACACGGTCACCGCAACGACGAGCAGTGTCGCCACCAGACCCAGGGCTGCCACCCACCAGGCGATCGCGCGTCCGGGCATCGGGGGCACGATGGTCGCCTCGCTCGTCGCAGCGTTCATGTTGCCCACGGTAGGCGGCTGGTACCGGCTGGGGCGTCACGCGCAAGGATGACGATGCTGTGGCGTCTGAGCCCTATGGAGCGCACTCCTCACCCTGACGCCGGTGGCCGGAGACCCTTGGACTCGGCCACCCCACGCTTCGTTCCGTCCACCCGGCCTAAGCGCGAGAGCTCTGCCGCCTACTCGCTGGGATGTCACCGGCTACCGTTGGCGGCGAAAGCACCCGAGAGTGCGCACCCAGGGTTGTTACTGACTCGATCAGGCAAGACCTAGACCACACGGTTTCCTTCGCATCAGGCGATGGCAGCTCCGCGAGGTCTAGGTCTTTTTTGTTGGTGTTTCTTTGGTTCCGTGATGGGCGAGTGAGGAGAGAAGACATGGCCGGCATCGACTACGCCGACTTGGCACGAGACGTTCTGTCGGGCGTCGGCGGAGAAGAGAACGTGAAGACCGTCTCGCATTGTGCGACGCGTCTGCGCTTCGTGCTGAAGGACCCGGCACGGGCCGACAAGGCCCGGGTCTCCACGATCCCAGGCGTGATCAGCGCGGTGGAGAGTGGCGGCCAGTTTCAGGTCATCATCGGCAACAACGTTCCGGTCGCCTTCGCTGCGCTCGAGAAGCAGAGCTCGATTCTGAGTGAGAGCCGTCCGGCCTCGAGCAACGGCCCCTCGGGACAGCCGGCGAAGAGGAGCAACATCATCGTGCGTGGGTTGAACGGCGCCATCGCTGTCGTCTCGGCCATCTTCGCGCCGATCATCGGCACTCTGTGCGCGGCGGGGATACTCAAGGGGCTTCTGATGATCGTCTCGACGGTCGGCTGGTTGCCGACGACGTCGACGACCTACGTCATCCTGTGGACCGCCGCGGATGCGTTCTTCTTCTTCCTTCCGATGATCCTGGCGGTGCCTGCGGCGCGGAAGTTCGGCGCCAACATCTACACGTCGATGGCACTCGCCGGCGCGCTCCTCTATACCCAGGTCGCGAGTGTCAGCTTGCTCCTGGATGGGGAAGCCGTTTCGCAGCCACTGCGAGCGTTCCAGGATGCCGGCGGCCCGGTCGACTTCTTCGGCATCCCGGTGGTCCTTCAGGGGTATTCCGCCACGGTCGTGCCGATCATCCTCGCGGTGTACCTGCAGTCGGTCATCGAGAAGCTGATCGCACCCCGCATCCACGACTCCATGCGCAACTTCATCGTGCCTCTGGTCGCGCTTGTCGTCACGTTCCCCGTGGCTCTCTTGGCGCTCGGCCCCGTCGGCAATTGGCTCGGTCAGGGGATTGCAGACATCTTCCTCGCCATCCAAGGCTTCTCGCCGATCCTCACCGGCTTCCTCTTCGCGGCGCTCTGGCAGATCCTCGTCGTGTTCGGCCTTCATTGGGCTCTGGTGCCGATCTTCATCAACAACATCGCCACCATCGGATACGACACGTTCAAACCGCTGGTGTGGCCCGCGGTCTTCGGCCAGGCCGGCGCTGCCCTCGGCATCTTCCTGCGCTTGCGGGAACCCCGCACGCGCGGCATCGCCGGCTCAGCGGTGGTCGCTGCGATGTTCGGCGTCACGGAGCCCGCGATCTACGGTGTGAATCTGCCGCGCAAACGGGCGTTCGGCATCGCGATCGTGTCCGCCGGTATCGGTGGTGCGATCGTCGGCGCCGCCGGGGCGCGAGTCTACGGCTACGGACTCTCGGGCATCCTCACCCTTCCGCTGGGCTACGGCGACCCCCTCGGCTTGGGCGACACATTCCTGTGGCTGCTCCTCGGCACGGCTGTGTCGTTCGTCCTCGCCGCGGTGCTCACCTTCTTCTTCGGCGTCAGCAAGAAGGACATCGCCCACGACCGGGATGCTGCCACCGCAGAACTCGCCGGGTCGACCGAGGCGAACGACGGCACGTCCACGACCGAATCGCACGCGATCGTCGCCGCGACGCCGATGACCGGCATCCTCATTCCTCTCAGCGAGGTGGACGACGAGGTCTTCTCCTCTGGCGTGATGGGTCCGGGGTTCGCTGTTCGACCGACCGATGGCCGCGTGCACGCGCCCGTGACCGGCGTCGTCGTCGCGACGATGCCGCACGCCGTCGGTATCCACTCCGACGACGGTGTCGATTTCCTGATCCATGTCGGGATCGACACCGTCGCGCTGAAGGGAAAGACGTTCACGCCTCACATCGCGGAGGGCGACCGTATCGATCGAGGAGATCTCCTGTTGGATGCCGACCTCGGCGCGATCACTGCCGAGGGGTATGACACGACGACGATCATCGTCGTCACCAACGATCACGAGTACGACGCATCACTGATCGCACCCGCCGGCCCTACGGCGTCCGGAACGACCGTTCTGGCCATCCACACCGTAAACGAGAATGCCGCAGGCTGATGGCCGCCGCCCGGCCCACACCCCAGCCACGACGACAAGGAGATAGTTCAATGTTCCCCGAAGGATTTCTCTGGGGCGGCGCGCTGGCCGCAAACCAGACCGAAGGCGCTTGGAACGTCGACGGGCGCGGTCCATCCGTCGCCGACGTGACGGCATACAAGCCGAAGGTCGATGTCACGGACTACGAGGCGCTGCACCAGATCACAACAGCTGATATCGAGGCGGCGCTGTCGGACCCGGGTGTGGACACATTCCCCAAGCGGCGTGGGATCGATTTCTACCATCGGTACAAGGACGATCTGGCACTTTTCGCCGAGCTCGGCTTCACGACGCTCCGTGTTTCCATCTCGTGGACGCGCCTGTTCCCGACCGGCGAAGAGGACGTTCCACTCGAGGCCGGCATCGCGTTCTATGAGTCGCTGTTCACCGAGATGCGGCGACACCATATCGAGCCGATCGTCACACTTCATCACTACGAAATGCCGGTCGCGCTCTCTCTGAAGTACAACGGCTGGGCTGATCGGCGGGTGGTCGATCACTTCGTCCGGTGCGCGCGGGTCTGCTTCGAACGGTTCGGGCATCTGGTGAAGCTGTGGCTGACCTTCAACGAGATCGATGGCATCATCCGGCACCCGTTCTCCTCCGGAGGAGTGATTCCGGATCGGGGCGATGTGGTTCAGAACAGCTACAGCGCGTTGCATCACCAGTTCGTCGCGTCCGCCATCGCGACCCGACTCTGTCACGAGCTCGTGGAAGAGGGACGAATGGGCTGCATGCTCACGAAGCTCACGACCTACCCCCTCACCTGCCGGCCCGAAGATGTCGCAGCAACACAGCAGAAGACTCTGCTGAACCTGTTCCCGGCCGACGTGCAGGTCTTCGGTGAGTACCCGCCGCTGATTCTGCGCAGACTCGAGCAGGACGACATCACGGTGCCGTTCGAACCGGGAGATGAGGCGATCCTGAAGGAGCACACGGTCGACTTCGTTTCGTTCAGCTACTACATGACCACGACCGAGTCGGTCGATCCGGACGCCGAGCGCGCGCCCGGCAACACGATCGTGGGCGTCAAGAACCCATACCTGCCGTCGAGCGAGTGGGGGTGGCAGGTCGATCCCGTCGGGCTGCGCATCTCCTTGATCGACCTGTACGACCGGTACCGCAAGCCGCTGTTCTGCGTCGAGAACGGCATCGGTTCGATCGACGTGGTCGGTGACGACGGCATCGTCCACGACGACTACCGCATCGACTACTTCCGCGCGCAGTTCGAGGAGATGAGTAAAGCCATCGACGCCGGCGTCGACCTCATGGGATACACGAGCTGGGCGCCGATCGACATCGTGAGCCTGTCGACGTCCCAGATGTCCAAGCGTTATGGGTTCATCTACGTCGACCAGGACGACCATGGAAACGGGACCCTGGAACGCCGGCCGAAGGATTCTTTCGCCTGGTACAAGAAAGTCATCGCGTCCAACGGATCCGATCTCACCTGATTTCCCGGGAGACCAGGTGAAAGTCGTCAAGATCTTCAACAACTCCGTCGTGCTGGGGGCCGACGGGAACGGCCAGGAGGCGGTGCTGCTCGGTGCCGGCCTGGGCTTCGCGCTCAAGGTCGGAATGAACATCGACCCAGCACGGATCGAGCGAACCTTCCTCCCCGAGAACGCGGCCTCGATCGAGCGACTCGTTCAATACGCGCAAGAGATTCCACTCAGCGACATCGAGCTGACCGAGGAGATCCTCCTCGAAGCAAGCCGAGCGCTTCATATCCGGACGCCGGACCAGCTCCTCCTGCCTCTCGCGGACCACATCACGTTCGCGCTCAGCAGGGCCCGCACGGGGGTCGGAGAGATCGACTACCCCCTGCGATGGGAGGTGCAGCAGCTCTATCCCGACGAACTCGCGGTCGCTCGCACGGCTATCGCGATCATCGCCTCGCGCACGGGGGTCTTCCTGCCGAGCGTCGAGGCTGTGCCGATCGCGTTGCATTTCGTCAATGCTCATGTCGGAGCAACGGACGTCACGACCACGATGCGGATGACGACTGTCCTCAGCGAAGCCCTGGACACGGTTCGTCGGCATCTCGACATGGACATCGACGAGGATTCCCTCGCGGTTTCGCGCCTGGTCACCCACCTCCGGTATCTCTTCCTCCGGCAACAGCGAGGCACGATGTCGCGAAGCGGGCAGGTCGCACTCGATGCCGAGATCAGGGGCGCCCTCCCCCGCGAATACGAGTGCGCCCGCGCGGTCTCGCAACTCCTCGCCGACCGCTGGGGCACACCGGTGACCTCCGAGGAGACCCTCTACCTGACGCTCCACATCGGCCGGCTCAGTGCGACCCTCCGACACCGCGACGACGACGAGCCACCCAGAATCGAACCGAATCCGACGACGACAGCAGAATCGATCCTTCGACACGTCGGCGGACCGTCCAACGTGACACACCTGACGCACTGCATGAGCAGGCTGCGGATGACCGTGGACGATGGACTCGCCGTGGACGAACGAGGGATCGAAGCCCTCGATGACGTCGCTCTCGTCCTCTGGCAATCCGGGCAGCTCCACATCGCGATGCGACGCAAGCTCGACGTCGCCTACAAGGATCTCGCGTGCGCAGTCGGGATGCACACAGTGATGTCCCCGCGGCCCGACCCCAGCGGCGACACGGCGTAGACCAGTCGACTCCGGTTCAGACGTTCTCGGCACCCTCGCATCCCGTGCGTCAGCACGAAAGGTGCCGAATGTCGCTCATTCAGTCGAAATGAACGACATTCGGCACCTCTCGCCGACAGCCCTGACGAGGTGATGGGTGCCCGGGCGAACCACGGGCACCCATCACAGTGGTGCTACTTCTTGGAGCTGACCGACCACTCCCAGAAGTTCCAGAAGGGTCCGGTCTGGTTGCCCATGTACTTCGCGCCGTCGACGCGAGCGCTGACGCCGAAGATGCCGGGGAGCTGGAACAGCGGCAGGCCGTAGCCGTCGGAGAACGTGGCCTTGTCGATCTGCTGCTCGAGCTTGACCAGCTCGCTCTTGTCGACCGTGGTCTGCGTCTGGACAGCGACGTCGTTCATGGCGTTGTAACGGTTGTTGTTGCCGCCACCACCGGTCGTGAACAGCTGCGGGATCATCGTGTTCCCGGCGCCGGGGCTGATCCAGCCGAAGAGCGATGCGTCGTAGTTGCCGCCGGGGAGCAGGGTGCTCCAGTCGGGCGATCCGGCGTCCACGATCTTGAAGCCGGCCTTCGATGCCGAGGACTGGATGGCCTGGAATTCGTCGACACGGTTCGGGTTGTTCGTGTTGTACAGGATGCGGATCGTCGGGGTCGCGCCGGCGAGCAGCGCCTTGGCTCCCGCGATGTCGACCTTGGAGTACTTGTCCGAACCGTTCTGCTCGACCGAGGCCTTGTAGTCCGACTGGCTGGGCAGCCAGATCTGCGAGTTCAGGATCTCCGCCTTCGGGTTCACCGGGGTGACGATCGCGTCGAGGATCTGCTGACGCGGGATCGTCTTCAGGAACGCCTCACGGACCTTCGCGTCGGCGAACACCTTCGAACCGAAGTTCAGGTCGAGGTGGTCGTAGGACACCTGGTCGCCGGTCAGCACCTTCGCGCTGGTCTGCTTCAGAGCCG
>NZ_JBFTHV010000011.1:0-4218 GCF_056394405.1 Leifsonia sp. 10N434
GCCTGGACCGTCTCTGGGCACAGCTTGTCGAGCGCGGACTGAGCGTCATCCTCGAAGACGGGACGTGGCAGCGCGACGAGCGCGATGAGATCCGCCGCATCGCCGAGCGGCTCGGCGCCGGCACCGAGCTGCACTACTTCGATGTCCCGTTCGACGAGCTCTGGCGCCGCCTCGAAACCCGCAACGCCAATCCGCCCTCCGGCACTGTTCCGATCACGCGGGAACTACTCGAGGATTCCCGGCTGCGGCTCCAACGGCCCGATCAGGCTGAGTTCTCGCTCTTCGACCGGTTCGTCGTGCATCATTGAGGGCGCTCGGCGGCCGCCGAGATCCCTCACGACTTCGCGGCGAAACCGATGTAGTCGAGAGCGAGGCGGAGCGTTTGATCACGTGGGCGCGTGCTGTCCACCACCAGGCGATCATCCACCTCTGACCCGCTCCACCTGGTCCCATGTGGGCGGAACAAGATCCGGAACCTGCTCGAACCTCAAGCGGCTGTTCAGCTTCTTTTCGACCACCCCCGCACCCTAGCCGCTCCGATCCGGACAGCAGGCTCGTGTTACACGGGACGGTCGAGCGCTGCGTGATGTCACACCCGGCTCTCCGGATCCGTCCCAGGTGATGCAGGTTGCACTAATCCGAACGGGAGAGAGACATGACGGGCACGGACCAACTGGCGGGCAAGACAGCAATCGTGACGGGCGCGAGCCGAGGGATCGGCTTGGCGATCGTACGCGCACTGGCGGACGCGGGCGCGCGAGTGGTCGGCTCCGCCCGAACGGCGACCCGGGAACTCGCCGATCGTGCCTCGGTCGTCGTCACCGCCGATCTCACCACCCCCGATGGCCCGGCGGAACTCGTGCAGACGGCGCTGGAACGTGTGGGAGACATCGACATCCTGGTCAATTGCGCGGGCGGAGGGAGCCCCGACGACCTCCGCGACTTCTTCGGCTACGACGACGAGATCTGGCGCAAGACCTTCGCGCTGAACCTGTACGCAGCGGTCCGCACCTGTCGGGCAGCGATCCCCAGTCTGATCCGCCGCGGGGGCGTGATCGTGAACATCTCGTCCGTCGGCGCGCATCTGCCCCAGACAGGCCCGGCGCCGTACGGCGCAGCCAAGGCCGCGCTCACCGCGTACAGCAAGGCCCTGGCCGAGGAGGTGGCGCGCGACGGGGTGCGCGTGGTCACCATCACCCCGGGCCTGACCCGTACCCCCATGTGGACCTCAGCCGACGGGATGGGCGCCCAGCTCGCCGCCGCCCAGGGGATCACACTCCCCGAGCTCCTCGACGCGCTTCCCGGGAACGCCGGCAGCAGCACAGGACGGTTCGTCGAACCCGAGGAAGTGGGGGCGCTGACCGCATTCCTCGTCTCCGCAGCAGCGCCCAGTATGACCGGTCAGGAATACATCATCGACGGAGGCGCGATCAAGACCGTATGAACGTTTTGTCGCCGCCTCGGTGCGGTCTATCGTGGGCGGCGGTTCCGCACATCGGTCGGGAGGACGAGGATGAAGCTGCTGCTCACGTCGGGTGGTGTCACGAACGCCGGTATTCGCGACGCGCTGATCGGGATGCTCGGCAAGCCGATCGCCGACAGCAACGCCCTCTTCATCCCCACCGCGCAATGGGGGCAGCCCGCGTGCGACCCGCAGAGCGTCTGGAGGTCGACCGCAGACCGCTGGGGTGACGATCCGGGCCTGGTCGGTCTAGGTTGGAAGTCGGTCGGGGTGCTCGAGCTGACGGCGCTGCCGAGCCTCGCCGAGGAGCGCTGGATGCCGTGGGTGCGCGGGGCCGACGTGCTGCTGGTCGATGGCGGCGAGGCGAGATACCTCTACACCTGGATGCAGCAGTCGGGCCTGGCCGCGCTGCTGCCCGAGCTCCCGGACACCGTCTGGGTGGGCGTGAGTGCAGGCAGCATGGCGATGACTCCGCGTGTCGGCGAAGAGTTCCTGGACTGGCAACCGGATGGCCCCGACGAGGTGCTCGGCGTCACCGATTTCTCGATCTTCCCGCACCTGGACTACCCCGGATGGCCGAGCAACACGCTCGATGCCGCACGGCGCTGGTCTGAGCGCATCCCGGGGCGGTCGTACGCGATCGACGACCAGACTGCGATCTCCGTCGTCGGTGACCGCGTCGAGGTGATCAGCGAAGGACACTGGGAACAGTTCGACCACTGAACGCTGCTGCGGTTGGGGCCCGCCGACGGGCGAAGGACTGACGCTCTGCCGCGACGTGCCAAACGGCGCGTTTGCGCGACGAGCCGTTACACGCTGGCGGCCTGACGCCGGTTCAACCACCACTGCATAACCCGGAGGTCGTCGCGGCCAAATCGGCCGGCAGGGAGTGCGGCCCGGATCCGCTCATCGTCGAACAATCGGGAGGGCCGGATGTCTTTGGGCGGTTCGGGAGCGAATGGTGCCGGTTCGCTGACGCCTTCTGCGAGCATCTGCGCTTGAGCTTTGGCGACGAGCGGGACGACCATCGTCCATTCGGTGAGTTGGGCGAGCGCTCGGATGGTCCAGACCGGAGCGGGCAAGAAGATTGGCCTGCGCCCGGCGACCCGGGCGATTCGACGCACTGCTTCGCCCAGCGTGATTTCCTCGGCTCCCATGACCGCGACAGTCGAGTCGGGGATGCGACCTTCAATGGCTGCGACCATGACATCGATTGCGTCCTCAACTGGAATCGGCCGGACGGTTCGCTCCCGAAACCCGACGGTCGCGAACAGGGGCAGTGTGCGCACTGCACGGGTCACGTGGTTGATCATGTGGTCGCCGGCACCGTAGATCATCCCGGACTTGAGGATCGTGTGGTCGATCCCGGAATGACGCACGAGTTCTTCGGCGGCCCACTTGGATTCGTGATAGCCCGACCCGCAGTCCGGTCTCGCGCGCAGAAAGCTAACCATGACGATCCGCTTCACACCCGCTCGACGCGCGGCCTCGATGACGGCGTGTGTGCCCTTCACGTGAACGCGATCGAAGGTCTGGTCTCCGATCTCGCGGTTGATCCCCGCACAGTGCGCGATTACATCGCATCCGGTGAAGGCCCTGGTCAGCGCGTCGACGTCGTCGATCGCGACGCCTGTGCGGCGCGAGATGATCACGGTTTCCGCCGGGTCCAACCGCTCGGCGAGGTGGCGACCGACGAACCCGGTACCGCCGGTGATGGCTACACGCATGACGTTGCTCCTTCGCTTATTAGCAATGAAGCTAAACTGTATCTAGCAATGGTGCTATATTGCAAACATGACAGACACCGCGAGCGACATCTTCGCAGCTCTCGCCCATCCCACGCGGCGACAGATTCTGCAGGACCTCAAAGACGGTGAGCTCCCCGCTGGTGAGATCGCTGCGCGGTTCAACGCGACCGGACCCACGATCTCCCGACACTTGAGTGTGTTGCGTCAGGCTGGCCTCGTCACAGAAAGACGTGACGCAAACCGGATTCTGTACTCGCTCGTCAGCGACCGACTCGCCTTGTCCGTCGGCGACTTCCTTTCGACTGTGTGTCCGGAACAGATCGTGATGCGCGAGGTTCGGAAACGCGGTAGCGGCCGGGCGAACACCAAGACCGCTGAAGTCTGAGCAAGTCTCCCTGACCTCAATCATCCCTCCCCGGTCGACGTGGCGCAGCCCGTACCCCAAGGGATGCAACTCAGCTTCACCATCGCCGCAGCCGCACTCCTGATCGCGGCTCGCATCAGCCTGCGCATCCGCACACCGCAGCACAGCTGACACAGACCAACCCGCAAAACGCGGCCGATCACCGGCTCCTTCGTCGAAAAGGACCTCCCTCAGCATGACCCTGAAACCGTGGTGCCGAACCGACGACGCGGTAGCGTGATTGTCCGGTGCTGACGACGGGAGCAGCAGCATTTGAATGGGACGCGCGCAGATCCGGGAGGGGTCGCAACTGAGCGGCCCGTCGTCATCCTCTTATGCGGGCTGCCTGGTTCCGGCAAGACGACCTTCGCTCGCCGACGCGAGCGAGAGACGGGCGCGATCCGCTTCAGCACCGACGAGTGGATGGCCGACCTGGGTCTCGACTACTTCGACGCGCTGCGCGACAACGTTCAGGACCGCCTGGACCGTCTCTGGGCACAGCTTGTCGAGCGCGGACTGAGCGTCATCCTCGAAGACGGGACGTGGCAGCGCGACGAGCGCGATGAGATCCGCCGCATCGCCGAGCGGCTCGGCGCCGGCACCGA
>NZ_JBFTHV010000012.1:0-758 GCF_056394405.1 Leifsonia sp. 10N434
GTCACAAAGAAGAACGCCAACAGGGGCGCATGGCCCAACATCCAGGGCAGCATCCGCAACGTGTTGTACTGCGACCCGCGCGCCCACCGCAACTGCTGCTTGAACAGCTTCTTCACCTTCAACGGCGCATCCGTGAACACCAACGACGTGTGCTGGTAGACGGTGCGGTAGCCCTCYTTCAACGTCAGGTTCGTCAACGTCCGATCATCGGACACCTCCAGGAACACGCCCAARAACTTCTCCGTCATGAACTTGTCCATCACCCGCATCAGAATCGACCGGCGGAACGCGATCGTCCGACCCGGCAAACACCCGATCTGGCCCACCACCGACTGCGCCGGCATCGAATACAACGCCCGCGAATTCTCCAACCAATCCGCCCACCGRGTGATCCACGACCGTTCCGGCTCCAGGATCCGCTGCTTCGTCGTCACCCCACCRACCCGCTCATCCGCGAACGGCTTCACCAACTCGCTCAACGTGTCCGCCGTCCACACCGTGTCCGAATCCACCAACACGGTCACATCCCCCGTCGACATCTTCGTCCCGATCATCACCGCGTTCCGCTTCCCCGGAATCGGCGTATGCGTCCACCGCACCAACGGGGCGAACTCCTCACACACCCCCACCAGACCCGGGTTCGGCGCCCCATTGATCACCACGATGATCTCCCCCGGACGCTGCTCCACCATCCGCCCCAACACATCACGGAACAACTCCAGAGGCTCATCCACCACCGGAACCACCACACTCGTCGA
>NZ_JBFTHV010000013.1:0-598 GCF_056394405.1 Leifsonia sp. 10N434
CGACCCCGACGCCGCCACCAACGTCGCCAACGGTGCCGCACACCCGGATGGTTCGCACGCTTCAAGTGCACCGAGTGAGCCGGTGGAGTCTCGGAGCATGGCGCAACTGCGGTCGGATGCAGCCACCGACATCTTCCGGCACCGCATCAGCTGCCCGCGCACGAACTCCGACGCCGTCACCGGCACCGCGCCGGTCACCGTCGTCGTCCGGATCGGCCTGGAACAACTCCGAAACGGGCACGGCACCGGACAGCTCGACGGGATCCCCACCCCGATCAGCGCCGGCACCGCACGCCGGATGGCTGCCGACGCGAACCTCATCCCCATCGTCCTCGGCGGACCCTCCGAAGTCCTCGACCTCGGCCGCTCCCGCCGCCTCTTCACCCGGGCGCAGAAACTCGCCCTCGCCGAACGCGACGGCGGCTGCGCCTTCACCGGCTGCCCCCACCCACCCTCCTACACCGAAGCCCACCACATCCGCTGGTGGAACGCCCACCACGGCACCACCGACCTCGACAACGGCATCCTGCTCTGCACCAGCCACCACCACCGCGTCCACGACGACGGCTGGGACATCGACATCCGCGACCACGTCCCC
>NZ_JBFTHV010000014.1:0-377 GCF_056394405.1 Leifsonia sp. 10N434
ACTCGCCTACCTCACCGTCGGCAAGCCGCATGCGGCGATCCGCGATTTTTCGCGCGCTGTGAATGCAGATGCGCGTTTCGCCTCTGCTTATCGCAATCGCGCCGAAGCGCGGATGGCGGTGGGCCAACGCGAAGAGGCGATCGAAGATCTTTCGCGCGCCGTCGCGTTCGACGTTGGCAACAGTGAACTCTATGTCGTGCGCGGCTATGCGTATCTGCTCGACGGCAACACTGCATCCGCGATCAAGGATTTCTCCCGCGCCATCGAACTCGACGGCAAATCGAGTGCCGCATATGCGGGCCGCGGCCTTGCCAACGGCGTTGCAGAAGCGGCGGACGACGCCTATGCGGATCTCAATCGCGCGATCGAACTCGATC